>CAWADG010000001.1:0-24690 GCA_963780815.1 uncultured Solirubrobacterales bacterium
GGCGGGAAGCAGCGCAAACCAGCCGAGGTGATCGTCCGCTTCGAGTGCCCAATCTGCGGCGAAGCGCACCCCCGCAGCGAGCATCCAATGACGGCAACTGATCGGTTCTCAGAATGATGCAAACTCCGAAAATGAGAAACGGTCGATGACGGCACCAGACTGCACCTCCCCATCTCGGCGACTGCCCATCGTCCGCGTCGGTATCGAGTCCGACGACCGGGGCCACGGCAGCCCTGAGGACCAGATCGAAGAAATCCGCAACCACGGCCCTGCCAACGAGGGAGGGCGGTTCTGCGTTGGGGAGTTCACCGAAAGCGGCCAGAGCGGCTTCAAAGGTGAGCGCGGGCGGGATTTCCAGCGAGGCATCGAGACCGCCGAAGCCGCGGCTTCGGAGTGGGGCGAGGCCGAGTTGTGGCTGTTCCATACGAGCCGCGGTGCCCGAGGCGATGGCCGCAAAGGACGGCGCAGCTTCCTCAAACTGTTCAGCGACCTGCTCTACGCCAATGTGCAGGTCCGCTCGGTCTCCGACGACGAGTTCGCCACCCGGCCGATGCTGGTTGGGATCGCCAGCGAGCAGGCCCACAAGTACAGCCAGGACCTCAGCGCCCATGTCAGCCGCGGTAAGCGCCAGCAGCGCGAAGAAGGGGCACGAAGCGGTGGGCCGCTGATGGACGGGTTCGTCCAGATCAAGCACCCGCATCCGACCAACCCAAAGCGGGTCGTCAGCGAGTACGGCTTCGACCCCGAGCGCAAACCGATCTTTGACCTAATGTTGAAGCTGGCGCTCGAAGGCGTCCCCTACCTGAGGATCGCCGAAAAGCTGAACGCGAGAGGCTGGCGGACTAAGGCCGGGGTGACGGCGAAGGGGAAGCCGAAAGGCGGCAGGCCGTTCTCGCGGAAGTCGATCACCCACACCCTCGAAAAGCCGTTCTTCTTCGGCGGCACCGGCTGGTTCGTCGGCAAACCCAACGAGGCGATTACCTGGGAGACCCACGAGGGCTACGGCACCCAGGAGGACTTCGAGAAGCTGCGGGCGATGCGCGAACGGCGCTCGACTGGCCCGGTCCCAACTGATCGGCCCAAGGGCGGGCACGGCAGGCCGAACGAACGCTTCCTGCTCGGGTCTGGCTTCGCCCGCTGCGCTCGCTGCGGGGACACGATGTCGGCGGTGCAGTCAACCCACATCCGAAAAGATGGCGGGCGGGCTAGGAGCTATGTCTGCAAGGCGGTCAAGCAGGGGGCAGCGGGGGCCTGCGACCAGCCGAGGATCGACGCCATGCTCGTGGACGAGGAAGTCCTCCGGCATCTCGGCGAGGTCTTCATCGACTGGGAGGGGTTCGCCGGGAGGATCGCCAGCGCCCAAACCACAGAGGCGTCGAAGCTCGAAATCGAGCGCGATGAGGCGGCCGAGCGGCTTGCCGACATCCAGGTCGCCATCGCCGCCTTGAACGACCGCTTCACACAGAAGATCGCCGAAGGCGACGATGAGGGAGCGGAAATCGCCGAGGACGCCTTGAAGGTCCAGCGGCCCCGGGCGAAGGACGCCGAGCGTCGGGTCAAGGCCCTCGATAATAAGCTCGCCGAGGTCGTCGAAACCCCCCCGGTGGACGAAGCGCTTGACGCATGGAGCGCCCTTCGTGATGAGGTGCGGGGAGTCTTGAAGCGAGGGACCATCAGGGAGATTCGGGAAGGACTCGAACCAGCTTCCAGACCTTCGTCCTCAACACCGAGGACAACGACATCACGGTCCTCCGATCATGCGTCCGCAGACGGCGCTGTCGTCGGCGCTGAGCTTCCTGCGCGGCGAGACGAGGGATTCAGCGGTGCCCCGTCGTGATCACTCAGAGCGGCGCGTCAGACCCTGACGAAAACGCCAGCGACTCCCAGAGATAGAGGGAGGCGAGGCTGCGGCGCGGCCGCCAGGCCTCGCCGATCTCGATCACCTCGGTCGGGGTCGGCATCTCGTCGAGGCCATACTCGATCTGGATCGCCTTGCGGATCCCGAGGTCGCCCCCGGAGAGGACATCCGGCCGTTCGAGGTGGAATAGCAGGAACATCTCCGCCGTCCACTGGCCGAGGCCGCGAACCGCGACGATCTCCGCGATCACCTCCTCGTCATCGAGATCGTCGAGGCGGTCGAGCTCGAGCTCGCCGGAGATCACATGGCCGGCGAGGTCGCGGATGTACTCGACCTTCCGCCCCGAGAGGCCGGCAGCCCGGAGGTCCTCCTCGCTCGCCTCCAGCAGCTGCTCGGGCGATGGGGTGGCGCCGTCGAAGAGATCGAGGACCCGGCCGTGGATCGTCCGCGCCGCTTTGGTCGAGAGCTGTTGGCCGACGATCGCCCGCAGCAGCGCCCCGTAGGCGTCGGCGGGACGCTCCTCGCTCCGCCGCCGCAGCCGGGTCGCGAGGTCGATCTCGCCGATCCGCTCGATCAGCGCCGCCATCTCCGGCCCGGTGGCCGCCAGCGCCTTCCGTTCCGCCGCGCTCACTTGCCCGTCCAGCGCGGCCGGCGCTTCTCGGCGAAGGCCTGGATCCCCTCGCGGAAGTCGGCGGAGCCGAAGCACGACTCGCGCAGGGCGACCAGCTCCGCCTCCTGCGCCGCGCTCAGCACCGGGTTGGCGTTGAGGACCTCGATCTCCTGCTTGTTGCCCCGCATCGAGAGCGGGGCGTTGGCCGCGATCGCCGCCGCCAACTCGATTCCAGCGGCCTCGAGCTCCTCGTCGGGGAAGACCTCGTGGACGAGCCCGATTTGCTCCGCCCGCGCGGCCTCGAGGTTGCGCCCGGTGAGGAACAGCTCCTTGGTCCGCGCCAGCCCGATCGTGTCGAGGAACTTGCGAAGGCCGGTATGGCCGTAGATCAGCCCCAGTTTCGCCGGCGGCATTCCCAGCTTCGCCGCCGCCGCGCAGACCCGGATGTCGCAGGTGATCGCCAGCTCGAGGCCGCCGCCGAGGCAGTGGCCGTTGATCATCGCCACCGTCGGCCACGGATGGGCTGCGATCGCCTCCATCGCCGCGTGGAAGGGGTGGGCGACGAGGCTCTCGGCGTCGCGCTCGAAGGTCTGTTCGGGAATCGAGCCGATGTCGTAGCCGGCCGAGAAGACCGGCGGTGCGCCGGTGATCAGGACGCAGCGGTTCTCGATCCCCGCGTCGAGCCGCGGCAGCGTCTCGGCCAGCGTGTCGAGGATCTCGTGGTCGAGGGCGTTGCGGCGCTCGGGGTTGGAGATCGTGATCCGGACGACCGCCTCGGCCGGGGAGTCGAGGATCAGCTTGCCGCCGGCGAGCTCCTCGGCACTCACTCGAGCACTACGAGGACGTCGCCTTCGCTGACCGACTGGCCCTCCTCGCAGCGGATCTCCTTGACGGTTCCCTCGTCCTCGGCCTCGACCGGGATCTCCATCTTCATCGACTCGAGGATCACGACGGTGTCGCCATCCTCGACGGTGTCGCCGACGGCGACCTCGATTTTCCATACGTTGCCGGTGATGTGTGCCTCTATGTCCGCCATGGAGCGGGACAATATCCGCCGTGCCTGACCGCCTCGCCGTCCTCGTCGCGGCCCACAACGAGGCCGACCGGGTCGGCGATACCGTCAGGGCACTGCGCGGCAGCTTCCCCGACGCGGCGATCTGGGTCGCCGACGACGCCTCGACCGACGACACCGAGGGGGTCGCGCTCGCGGCCGGCGCCCAGGTCGTCAGCCGTGGCCGCCCGCACGGCAAGGGCGCGAACGTGACCGCCGCCGCCGAGGCGGCGCTCTCGGCCTCCCCGCCCGACCTCTTCCTGCTCTGCGATGGTGACCTCGGGGCCTCCGCATCGTCGCTGGTCCCGCTCGTCGGAGCCGTCGAGCGCGGCGAGTGCGACCTCGCGGTGGCCTCCTTCAGCCGCAGGGTCGGCGGCGGATTCGGCATCGCGCTGGGGTTCGCCCGCTGGGCGATCCGGCGCCGCTGCGGGCTCGAGACGAGCGCCCCGATCTCGGGCCAGCGCGCGATGCGGGCCGATGTCGTGCGGGCGACCCTGCCGTTCGCCGACGGCTATGGGATGGAGGTCGGGATGACGATCGACGCCGTTCGCGCCGGCCACACCCTGCGCGAGTATGAGCTCGACCTCGCCCACCGCGCGACCGGCCGCGACCTCGCCGGCTTCTCACACCGGGCGAGGCAGATGCGCGACTTCGCCCGCGCCTACGCGTCGCGGCGGGGGTAGGGGGCCCGCTCCCAGCCGCCGGCCGCGCGCTCGACCGAGCCGGCCAGTTCGAGCAGCGCCGCCTCGCTGCCTTCCGGCCCGAGCAACTGGGCTCCGATCGGCAGGCCTGATTCGGTCCGCCCGGCGGGGACGCTGATCCCCGGCCAGCCGACGACGTTCCAGGCGAAGCCGAAGGGGCAGGCGGCGCTGATCGCGGTGCTCGTCGCCCAGTACCCGCGGCCGTCGTGCCTGTAGATCTTCGTCGGGGGCTTTGCCGTGGTCGGGGTGAGGACCGCGTCGAAGCGGTCGAAGATGCGGCCGAGGCGGCGCCGCAGCGCCGGCTCCGCCGCCCGCGCCACCCTCAGCGGCGGCCCCGAGAGGAGCTTTCCGAGGCGCCCTTGGGTCCGCGTCCGCGGCTCGAGGTTCGAGCGGTCGCCGACGTTGTCGTTCAGCCAGGCATCGACCCCCGCCATCCCGCGGGGGACGATCGCCGCTCCGACCAGGCCGTAGTCGGGATCGGCGGAGACCACGTCGTGGCCAATCTCGCCGAGCCGCTGCGCGAAGGCCTCGATCGCTGCGCGATGCTCGGGGTCGACGTAGCTCGCGACCCCGAACGGCGTCGCGAAGGAGAGGGCGACCCGCTGCGGGCGGGGCTCGCGCGCCGCCGCCTCGGCGAACGGCTCGGGTGGCGGCGCCGGCCGGTGGAGGTCGCCGGGAGCATTGCCGTGAACGGCGTCGAGCAGGAGGGCGGCGTCGACGACGCTGCGGGTCAGGGGCCCGAAGCAGGTGAGGCCGTTGAAGGCCTCGGGCTCGGGCAGGGTCGAGATCCGTCCCCGCTGCGGCTTCAGCCCGACAAGCCCGGTCCAGGCGGCGGGGATCCGGATCGAGCCCGCCCCGTCGGACCCGATCGCCGCGGGAACCAGGCCGGCGGCGACTGCCGCGGCGGCACCACCGCTCGAGCCGCCGGGGGTGTGGGCCATGCTCCATGGGTTCCGGGTCGCGCCGAAGGCGGGCCCCTCGGTGAACGGCCACTGGCCGACCTCGGGCGCGTGGGTCTTGCCGATCACGATCGCCCCCGCCTCGCGCAGGCGCCGCACGACCTCGGCGTCGCGCTCGGCGGGCGGGCAGGACCCACCACAGCCGAACCGGGTCGGGTGTCCGGCGAGGTCGACGTCTTCCTTGATCGCGATCGGGACGCCGAGGAGAGGCCCTCCGTCGCCCTCGGCGATCCTGCGGTCCGCGGCCTCCGCCTCCTCCAGCGCCTCCTCGGCTCGGATCACCCGGAACGCATTCAGGTCGCGCTGGGCGGATTCCGTCCGTCGCAGCGAGTCCTCGACCAGCTCACGCGAGGACACGCCACCCGTGGCCAGCAACCCCACCTGCTCACGGAGCCCGAGGTCGGGACCGGTCTGGGTCGGCATATCGGGATTCCCCTTCCTTGCAGTTCGTTCGAACGAACAATAGGCGACCACCGGGTAGGGTTGCGGCCATGAGCGGGAAGGACCAAGGCTTCTAGATGGCAACCGTCACCGTCACCGACACCCGTGAGCGGATCCTCCGCACGACGCTCGACCTGATCGGGCGCGAGGGGATCGCGGCGGTCACGAACCGGCGGGTCGCCGAGGCGGCAGAAGTTTCGCTCGGCTCGCTCACCTACCACTTCGACAGCCAGCTCGACCTGCTGCGCGAGAGCCTGATGTTGATGGTCGGCAAAGAGGTCGTCCGCCTCGAGGGAATCGCCGCCGAACTGCGCCAGAACCGTCCCAGCATCGAGCAGGTCGCGGTCGCGGTCGAGCAGGTGGTCCGCGAAACCGGCCGCAGGATCCAGGAGCTCGCCGAGTTCGAGCTTCACCTGCAGGCGGCTCGCGACCCGGAGCTGCGGGATGCGTCGCGGCGCTGTTTCGTCGCATATGAAGACGTCGCCGAGGCAGCGCTCGAGGCGCTCCGGGTTCCCAACGCGAAGGCTCAGGCCCGCTCGATCGTGGCGCTGATGTATGGGTTGGGGCTGCGGCGGCTCGGAACCGGAGAAGAAGACCCGGCCGGCCTCGCCGCGGCACTACTGACAATCGTCCGCGGAGCCCAGGTCGACGCCGGATAGCCTGCCCGGCGCGTGATCCTCGCGATCGACCAGGGCACGACCGGGACGACCTGCCTCGTCTTCGACGAGGAGGCGCGGATCGCAGGCCGGGGGTACTCGGAGTTCGAGCAACACTTCCCCCGGCCCGGATGGGTCGAGCACGACGCGACCGAGATCTGGGAGACGACGAGGCGGGTCGCGGCGGAGGCGATTGCGGACGCGCGAATCGAGGGGGCCGAGCTGGAGGGCGTCGGCATCACAAACCAGCGCGAGACGGTCGTCGCCTGGGAGCCCGACAGCGGCGAGCCGGTTCACCGGGCGATCGTCTGGCAGGACCGCCGCACCGCCGAGCGCTGCGCGGAGCTCCGCGCCGAGGGTCGCGAGGAGCTGGTTCGCGAGCGGACCGGACTCGTCCTCGACCCCTACTTCTCGGGGACCAAGATCGAGTGGCTACTGCGGAACGTCGAGGAGGCCGGGGGGGCCGTGTTCGGGACGATCGACTCCTGGCTCCTGTTCAAGCTGACCGGCCGTCACGCGACCGACCGCACCAACGCTTCGCGGACGATGCTGTTCGACATCCGCCGCCACGCCTGGGACGAGGAGCTCTGCGCGATGCTCGGCGTCGACCCCGAGCGTCTTCCCGAGCCGCTTCCGTCCTCGCACGTCTTCGGCACGACGACCGAGTTCGGCGGCGAGGTACCGGTCGCCGGGATCGCCGGCGACCAGCAGGCGGCGCTGTTCGGCCAGGCCTGTCACAACTCCGGGAGCGCCAAGAACACCTACGGCACCGGCAGCTTCGTCCTCCTCCACACCGGCGCCGAGCTCCCCGGTCCGGTCGAGGGGTTGCTCTCCACCGTCGCCTGCGAGATGGGTGAGGAGCCCGCCTACGCCCTCGAGGCCTCGATATTCGTGACCGGAGCCGCCGTGCAGTGGCTCCGGGACGGGCTCGGGATCATCGCCGAGGCCGCCGAGACCGAGGCGCTGGCGGCCTCGCTCGAGGGCAACGACGGCGTCTACTTCGTCCCGGCGCTGACCGGCCTCGGATCGCCGCACTGGGATCCCTACGCCCGCGGCACGATCGTCGGGCTGACGCGGGGAAGCGGGCGCGCCCACCTTGCCCGAGCCGCCCTCGAGGCGACCGCCTACCAGACTGTCGATGCCGTGCGGGCTCAGGAGGCTGCGGCCGGGGAGCGCCTTGCCGAGCTCAAAGCCGACGGTGGCGCGGTGGCGAACGGCTGGCTGATGCAGTTCCAGGCCGACGTCCTCGGCGCCCCGGTTGTCGTGCCCGAGGTGAGCGAGACGACGGCGCTCGGGGCCGCCTACCTGGCCGGGATCGCGACCGGGCGCTGGAGCGAGGATGACGTCCGCCGGACCTGGCGCGAGGCGGCCCGCTACGAGCCGCGCATGGACGAGGGGACGCGCGGCTCGCTGCTGGCGGACTGGCGCCGGGCGGTCGAGCGCTCGCGCGGATGGGACGCCCCGCATCCGGCCGCGTAACCGCCGCGAGGGCAGGGGGTAGGCAAGGCGACGGCCGCTCGACAATCGCGATCTGAAGATGCCCGACATCAAGCCACAGGTCTACAGGGACGAACGCCCGGCGTCGTACTTCGACCAGTTCCACGCCGCCGCCCGCCGCGGAGTCGGCTGGACCTACCCGCTCGTCCGCGCGATCGTCTCGCTGCCGGCGCTGCTGATCTACCGCACGCGCGCGATCGGGCTGAAGAACGTCCCGAGGTCGGGCCCGCTGATCCTCGCCCCCAACCACTTCAGCCAGATGGACCACTTCTTCACCGGCCTCTACCTGCGGCGCCAGATCCGGTTCATGGCCAAATCGCAGCTGTTCGGCAACCCGGTCCTCAACTACATCTTCAAGCACGGCGGCGTGATCCCCGTCCGCCGCGGCCACCGCGATGAGGAGGCCTTCAGGACCGCCTACACCGTCCTCGGCCAGGACGGGATGCTGCTGATCTACGCCGAGGGCGGCCGCTCGCGCAGCGGCGAGCTCGGCGAACCGAAACCGGGCGTCGGCAGGCTGGCGCTCGAGTCCGGCGCCCCGGTCGTGCCGGTCGCGATCCACGGATCGGCGTCAGTGCGCCGTTGGAAGCGCTTCCGGTTCCCGAAGGTCACGGTTCAGTTCGGCGAGCCGCTCTCGTTCCCGGTCGAGGAGTCTCCGGGCCGTGAGCGCCAGCTCGAAGTCGCGACCGAGATCTTCGACCGGGTCCGGGCGATGTACACGCGGCTCGAGGCGCAGGGGCGGGGCGACGTGATCCGCACCCTCCGCGAGGGCGTCACGCCCGAGCCGGGCGAGACGAATTACTCGTAACGAGCCTCGAGGCGGTCGTAGAACTCCGTGTCGTGCCCGGGGGTGACGATCGCCGCCGGAAACTCGCGGCGAAACAGCTTGACCTCCTGCAGCGAGCGCCGGTAGTTGTGGGCGTCGACCGGGCGCGGGGCCAGCGGCGCCTCGCCCTCGAGCTGGGCGAACGTGTAGGAGGCGTCGCCGCCGATCACGAAGTCCCTGTCCCTGAGGCGGGCGATGACCGACATGTGGCCCGCCGTGTGGCCCGGAGTGTAGGCGAGCCTGATCGAGCCGTCGCCGAAGAGGTCGAACGTGCGGCCGAACGTCGCGTAGGAGTCGATCCCGCCGCGGTCGAAGTCGACGGTGCGGTAGTCGAAGGCGAAGTCGAGATGGATGCGACGGTAGGCGTTCATCGTCGGCCGATTCCCCTGGGTGGCCTCCTGCCACTCGACCTCGCTGATCACGAACGTCGAGTTGGGGAATTCCGAGATCGCCGAGGTGTGGTCGATGTGGAGGTGGGTCATGATCACGATCGGGATCTCGCCCGGGTCGAGCCCGCGCTTGCGGAGCTGGGCAGGGGCGTCGCCGTCCGGCTCGACCGAGGGGCTGCTGAGTCGAGTGGGGAGGCGGCCGAAGTTCTCTTCTGCGTCGGTCGCGATCGAGGGGTGGAGGCCGGTGTCGACGAGGATCGCGCCGGCGCTCGGGTGGCGGATGAGGAAGACGGGGATCGGGACCTCGATCGCTTCCTTGCCGGTCAACAGCGCCCAGCCGAGCCTGGGGGTCATGAAACGGCCGCCGGGGCTTTCCATCAGAGCGCGCGGGAAGTGGACCGTGCCGGTGACGATCGGCTCGACAGAGACCGTCGCTCCCGGCGTGCCTCCGGAAAGCGGCTCGTGCAGCGGTTTTGCCTCCACCTGGACCTTCATCGAGGCGGACATTACTCGTGGCGATCCCGTCTATAGGCTGAGGATCGATGGTTGGGAGCGCTTATTCGCGCATATTCAGGGACGGCCTGCTCGAGGGCCAGGTGTGCCTTGTGTCCGGCTCCGGCAGCGGGCTCGGCCGCGAGAGCGCCCTGGAATTGGCGCGGCTCGGGGCGACGGTTGTCGGGTGCGGCCGTCGTCAGGAGCCGTTGGAGGAGACGGCGATCCTCGCCGAGGGGCTGTCGGGGAGCTTCGAGCACGAGTCGATGGACATCCGCGACTCCGAGGCGGTCGATCGGCTCATCGACGGGGTGCTCGAGCGGCATGGGAGGCTTGACGTCCTCGTCAACAACGCCGGAGGCCAGTTCCTCAGCCCGGCCGAGGCGATCAGCCCGAAGGGATTCCATACCGTCACCGAGCTGAACGTGCAGGGGACATGGCTGATGACGCATGCCGCGGCGACGAAGGCGTTCATCCCCCAGGGCGGCGGCAAGGTCCTCAGCGTCACCCTCTCCCCGCACCACGGGATGCCGGGCATGGTCCACTCGGGCGCCGCCCGGGCGGCGGTCGAGAACATGATGCGGACGCTGGCGGTCGAGTGGGCCCGGTTCGGGATCACCACCTGCGCGCTCGCCGCCGGCCAGTTCGCGACCGAGACGCTGCTGACGAAGTACCCGAAGGTGGTCGTCGACAACCTCGAGCGATCGATCCCGATCGGCCGCGCGGGCCGCGCCGAGGAGCTCGCCTGGCTCGTCGCCTACCTCGCCTCGCCGGCCGGCGACTTCATCTCGGGGACGACGATCACGATCGACGGCGCCCGCGACAACTGGGCCGGGCCGTGGCCCCCCGACGCGATCGCCGGCGAGGGCGGCGAGCCGGTCGCGGAGGAGCGGCGCCCGAAGGCCTAGGCGCGGGGCTCGAGGACGACCATCGGGATCTCGCGACCCTTGCTCCGCGCCTGGTAGTCGGCGTAGCCGCTCCAGACTTTGACCGCCTCGGGCCAGAGCCGCTCGCGCTCCTCCGGCGTCGCGAGGCGGGCGCGGACCTGGCGTGTCTCGCTCCCGATCTGGACCGCGGTATCGGGGTTGGCCATCAGGTTGTGATACCAGGCCGGGTTCTGGGGATAGCCGCCTTTGGAGGCGATCACGACCACGTTGCCGCCGTCGCGGATGTAGAGCAGGGGGCAGGTCCGCCTGGTGCCGCTCTTCGCTCCGACGTGGTCGAGCAGCAGCATCCGCCCGGGGCCACCGGGAACGTTCAGACCGAAGCGGCCGCCGGTGACCCTGTAGAGCAGAGTGTGGACACCGGCGAGGCGGCGGAGGACAGGCCAGGTTCGGTCCGCGATGTCGAGGTACCGGACCTGCGACCTGCCCTCTGTCGCCGCTCCGCTCAGGTGTACATCCCCCCGAACTGCCCGCCGGTGACGTTGAGGATCTGGCCGTGCACGTAGTTCGCGTGCCCGGAGCAGAGGAAGAGGACCGGGCCGGCCGCCTCCTCGGGCTGCGCCGGGCGGCCCAGCGGGATGATCGCCGAAGCCATCGAGCGCATCTGCTCCGGGATCCCGAGCTCGATCTTCTCGCCCGACGGCGAGGTCATCTCGCCCCCCGCCTCCTTGGCGGCGGTGAGCCTCGTCTCGACGAACCCGAAGGCGACGGCGTTGACGTTGACCTTGAACTGGCCCCACTCCTTGGCCAGCGTTTTGGTCAGGCCGACGACCCCGGCCTTGGCGGCCGAGTAGTTGGCCTGGCCGGCGTTGCCCATCGTCCCCGAGATCGACGAGACGTTGACGATCTTGCGGAAGACCTCCTTGCCCTCGCCGCGCTCGGCCTTGGCTGCCTCGCGCCAGTGCGGGGCCAGCGCCCTCGTGATCCGGAACGGGACGATCGTGTGGATGTCGAGCATCGCCTGGAACTGCTCGTCGGTCATCCGGTGGACGACGCCGTCCCAGGTGTAGCCGGCGTTGTTGACGACGATGTCGACCGCGCCGAACGCCTCGACGCCGGCGGCGACCAGCTGGTCGGCGGCGTCGGGCTTGGTCAGGTCGCCGGCGTGGACGGCGGTCTCGCCGTCGATCTCGCTCGAGGCCTGCTCGGCGATATCGGCGTCGAGGTCGTTGATCAGCACCTTGGCGCCCTCGGCGGCAAAGAGCTCCGCCGTCGCGCGGCCGATCCCCCGGGCCGACCCGGTGACGATCGCCGCTTTACCGTCTAGAAGTCCCATCAGATTGCGCTCTCCCTCCTGGTTCGTGAGTGGCGGGAGGCTACATGGAACGGCGCACTCCTGGTTGACCGGCCAGTCAGCGCTGAGTCCCGGCGGTTGCCGCCGATCGGTGCGCCACTATGCGGCCCGTCCAGCCGATCGGGAGCAAGGAGGCGAGCATGGAGCCATCGGACTACCCAGTCACGTTTTCCGTCGATTACCCGGACCGCCAGCTGAACCGGTTGACGACGTTCTTCCGGATCTTCACGGTGATCCCGATCTACATCGTGCTTGCGTTGCTCATCGGCAACTACCCCGGACAGGGCGGGTACGCTGCCTTCGCCTCCTATGCCGGGGCTGGGATGGGCCTGCTGACTCTCCCGATCGTGTTGATGTTGCTGTTTCGCAAGAAATACCCGCGCTGGTGGTTTGACTGGAACATTGAAGTCAGCAGGTTCTCGAACCGCGTCGGCGTCTATCTGGCGTTGTTGGACGACACCTACCCCTCGACCGATGAGCAGCAGGCGGTCCACCTCGACTATGGGTACCCGGATGCCGAGAACGAGCTGCAGCGTGGCATGCCCCTGGTCAAGTGGCTGCTTGCCATTCCTCACTACTTCGTGCTCTTCTTCCTCGGCATCGCCGTCTTCTTCGTCGTCGTCTTCGCCTGGTTCGCGATCCTCTTCACCGGCCGGTTTCCACGCGGGGCATTCGACTTCGTCGAGGGGGTTTTCCGCTGGCAGAACCGGGTGATCGGGTACGCCTTCACGCTCATCACCGACCAGTACCCGCCGTTCCGGCTCGGTCCCTGAGCGGGTGACGCTCAGTTGAGGCGGACGCCGCCATCCTCGGTGAGCGTCCAGCGCGGGTTGTGGGCGATCTCCCAGGGGTGGCCGTCGGGGTCGACGAAGACGCCGCTGTAGCCGCCCCAGAACGTCTCGGCCGGCTCTCGCCCGATTCTGGCGCCGGCGGCGCGGGCGTCCTCGATCGCCGCGTCGACCTCCTCTGGCGAGCCGAGGTTGAGTGCCAGCGTCACGCCGCCCCATCCGCCGCCGTCGGCGACGCAGCTGTCCTCGGCGAGCCTGGCGCGGTCCCACAGCGCCAGGACCATCTCGCCGGCCTGGAAGAAGGCGACGTCGTCGCCGGGCTCGGCCCCCGTGGCCCAGCCGAGCGCTTCGTAGAAGGCCCGCGCCCGGGCGAGGTCGGAGACTCCGAGGGTGATCAGGGTGACGCGTTGCCTCATCGCCTCGTCAACCCCGGTGTCGCAGCCATCAGCAGCCTGTAGTCGAAGATCTTCTCGAACCCCATCGCGCGGTAGATCGGCTCTCCCATCGGCGAGGCCTGCAGCGAGGCCAGTTCGGCGCCGAGGTCGAGGCCGGCGTTGACCGCCGCCGCGGTCAGAGCCCGGCCGAGGCCCTGGCCGCGGGCCCGCTCGGTGGTGCCGACCCAGTAGATCCCGGCGACGCCGTTGTTGACGATCGTCATCGCGATCGCGACCGGGGCGGCGCCCCGGTAGGCGAGGAAGGCGACCGCGTTGTCGGTCATCAGCCCGGCGTGGTCGTCGTAGTGCTCGAACACCTCGGGCGGGAACCCGATGCTGATGTAGGACTCCCTCGCGACCCGCCAGTAGTCCGCCGCCTCCTCGGCGCCGCGGAGGCGGCGGAGCTCGACCCCTTCCGGCAGCGGCGCCTCCTCGGCACGCCCCGCCATCACCATCTCCGGCATTTCGAAGAACGGGCTGAGCCCCTCGGCGAGGGCGACCTCGAGCAGGTCGCGGTCCTCCGGCTCGTCTCCGCGCGTCCAGAGGCTGAACCCGCGGCCGCGCCGGCCGAAGAACTCCCGCGCGCGCCGCAGCAGCTCGGCCGGGTCGAGCGCGTCGTCGACGCGGAACGCGGCGTTGGAGACCGCCGGGTTGTCGGAGCTGCCGGCGCCGAGGAAGCAGCCGCCGTCGGCCTCGACCGTGGCGCCCGAGTCGAGCTCGAAGAGCTGACGCGAGCTGTCGATCAGGTTGAGGTGGGCTCTGCGCCTGCTCTCGTCCATCGCTCAGGCCGGCGGGTCGTCGGCGACGACGAAGCCGTCCGGCTCGGCGACCACCTCGTTGTGGAGCTCGCCGATACCGTCGATCTCGATCCTGACCGTGTCGCCCACCTTCAGGAGACCCTCCGGGAAAGGCTGGACCGAGGCGCCGATCCCGGCCGGGGTGCCGGTCGCAATCACGTCACCCGGCTCGAGCGTGAACGCTTCGGAGAGGTGGGAGACCTGCAGGAGGCAGTCGAAGACCATCTCCGACGTCCTGCCGTCCTGGCGCTGCTCGTCGTTGACGAAGGTGCGGATCCCGAGCCGCTGTGGGTCGCCGAGCTCATCGCCGGTCACGAGCCAGGGCCCGAGCGGGCCATGGGTGTCGAAGGACTTGCCGATCGTCATCGTCGGCGCCCGCATCTGCCAGTCGCGGACCGATACGTCGTTGGCGACGGTGTATCCGGCGATCACCTCGGCGGCCCGCTCGGCGGGCACGTGGCGGCAGCGCCTGCCGATCACGATCGCCAGCTCTCCCTCGTAGTCGAGCTTGTCTGAAACCCGGGGCATGTGCAGGTCGGCGCCGGTTCCGACGACGCAGGTCGGCTGCTTGTTGAAGAAGGTCGGCACCTGCGGCGCCTCCATCCCGGTCTCGGCGATGTGGTCGGCGTAGTTGAGGGCGATCGCCAGGTACTTGCGGGGCCGGGCCGGGCTGAGGAGGGTCAGCTCGTCGAGCGGGGCTCCGGGACCCGCCCCGCCGGCGAGCTCGGCGAGGCGCGCGGCGCCGGCGGCGCCAAGAGCCCTGGCGGGTTCCGACGGCAGCTCGGGGGCGGCGGCCGAGAGGTCGATCACCCGCTCGTCGTCGACCAGCCCAAGCCGGGCGTTCCCGTCGGCGAGGAACCGGCAGAGCCTCATCGATTTCCGGCAGCGATCGCCGCCAGGTCCTCCGGGCGCAGATGCGCGATCAGGGTGCTGCCGTCGAGGATCGCGAGGCCGCCCTTGCGGAACTTGACGTTGGCGCCGGTCAGTCGGCCGACCTCGGTCTTGAAGTCGGGGTTGTGGCCGACGAGGAGGACATCGCCGCGGCCCGCGGCGATGGCGAGCGCATCGAAGCGACCCGCGAGCTCGTCCGCGGTCTCGGGCTTGACCGAGAGCGGCTCGCAGGCGAGCCTCGCGGTCTCGGCCGCCCGCACCTTCGGGCTCGTCAGGCAGGCGTCGATCTCGATCCCGAGCGCCGCCATCGCCCTCCCGGCGGCGATTGCCTGACGCTCGCCCTTCTCGGTCAGGCGCCGCGCCGAGTCGTCGCCGTCGCCATGCTCGGCGTCGCCGTGTCGCAGCATGTGGATCACCCCGGGAGCTTTCCGATCGACTTCAGGTAGCGATCGAGAGCCTCCGTCCTCTGGGTGTCCTCATAGACCTCGTACTCGCGCAGCTTGCCCCAGGCGATCCGGCCCCAGATCACGTAGCGGTTCTCGTAGACGCGCTCTCCGTCCGGGGTGTCGAGGTGGTCGGTGCCGCGCACGCAGATCGTCTGCTTCCAGGGAAACCCCTGCAGGACGACCTCGTCGGGGTAGATCTGGAGCCCGGCGTCGGCGAACCGCTCGAGCCACTTCCGCAGCTCGTCCTTGCCCTCCAGCTCGGTCGCCCAGGAGCTGTCGCCGGGGAATTTGAACCGGACGTCGTCGGCGTCCATCCGAAGGGCCGGCTCGAGGTCACCTTCGCGGGACCTCGCCATGTTGCGGGAGATCAACAGCCTGCCGAGCCAGGACAGCATCCCCAGGAACCTAGCGCGACCGTCCAGTGCGTCGGCTACGCCGCCGGGGTCGCGCTCAGCTCCGCCGTGTCGTCGCGGTCCCCGACGCGGCGCGCGGCGGAGCTCTCGGCGGCGAAGCCCGGCGGGGCGAGCTCGAGATAGGCGTTGAAGGTGAGGTCGATCAGGCGCTGTGTCCTGTAGATGCGGAACGCCGGGCCCAAGAGGCGCACCGGGATCCAGGGGAGGATCTTCTGGACGAAGAGGAGGATCCCGAAGCCGGTCCTGTGAGAGTCGTGGAGCTCGGTGTAGTTGGTCGCTGCCTGCTTGCGGGTGCGGCGGCCCTCGACCACGGCGCGCATCTCGCGGCCGACCGCGATCCCGTAGTAGAGCGCCGTCCTGATCCCCTCCGCGGTCAGTGGCAGGCACTGTCCGGCCGAGTCGCCGACGAAGAAGACGCCCGCTTCGGTCGGCGGGCGCAGCCGGTGCGGAATCCAGTTGCCCTGGTAGCGGACCTGGTCGGTGCCGAGGTCGGAGGAGAGGATGTCGGTCCCCTCGCGCACGTGGTCGTCGGGCCAGTAGGAGCAGGCGCCGATCCGCAGCTCCTCGCCGGCCGGGAAGCACCACCCGTAGCCGGACCGCGCGTAGCGGCGGTCGACCCAGACCTCGAGGTCGTCGCTGTTGCCCCGGGGATGGACCTCGAGGCCGCGGGTCAGGGGGGCGTCGGTGGGCTGGAAGCCGTTGTCGCCGGCGAGGATCCGCCGCCATCCGAGCGCGTCGACGACCAGCGGCGCCGAGACCGGTCCGCGGTCGGTCTCGACCGTGACCTTCCCGTTCTCACCCGGCGCCCGGCCCTCGATGGCGGCGATCTCGAAGGTCGCATCGCAATCGCGCCAGAGCGCCTCGCACATCTCGTCGTAGTTGAAGGTCGAGAACGTGTAGGGAAGGTCGAGGATCGTCCTGCGGCCGGGGGTGTTGACGACGAGCTCGTCGAAGCGCTGGAGCTCGATGTCGATCATGTCCAGCGCCCGCAGCCACTCGGTCGGGATGCCGCAGGCCGAGGTCGGGCGGGCGCCGATCTCGTAGCGGTCGAGGACGAGGACGTCGGCTCCGGAGCCGGCCAGCTCGCGCGCGACCGCGAGCCCGCCGAAGCTGGCGCCGCAGATGACCACGTCGTACCCGCCCTGCAGCTGCTCCCTGTCCCTTGCGCCTGGCACTCCCACGATAGAACCGTAGCGAGTCTTGGTACGGGAATGGCCTCGGACCATTGGGCAGGCGTTACAGCCCGAGCTGTTTGCCGAGGATCTCCTTCATGATCTCGTCGGTGCCGCCGCCGATCGGGCCGAGGCGGGCGTCGCGGACGGCGCGCTCGATCCCGTACTCGCGCATGTAGCCGTAGCCGCCGTGGATCTGGAGGCACTCGTCGGCGATGTCGAGGACGCCGCGCTGGGTGATCAGCTTCGCCATCGTCACCTCCTTGATGCAGTCCTGCCCCTCGTGGAAGAGGCGGAGCGCGTTATAGGTGATCGCGCGGGCGGCCTCGGCCTGGGTCGCCATCTCGGCGACCTTGTGGCGGACCGCCTGGAAATTGCCGATCGGACGGCCGAACGCCTTCCGCTCGAGCGCGTAGGCGACGGTCGTCTCGATCAGGCGCTGCATCGCGCCGACCGCCCCGATTGCCATCAGCAGCCGCTCCCAGGCGAAGTTGAACATGATCAGCCTGAAGCCCTCGTTCTCCTCGCCGAGCAGGTTCTCGGCCGGGACCTCGACGTCGGTGAAGGAGAGCTCGCCGGTGTCGGAGGAGTGCCAGCCGAGCTTCTCGAGCTTCGCTGCGACCTCGTAGCCGGGCATCTCGCTCTCGAGGACGAGGAAGGAGATCCCGTGATGGCCGCCGTCCTGGGTCGTCTTGCAGGCGCAGACGAGGAAATCGGCCCGGACGCCGTTGGTGATGAAGGTCTTGGCGCCGTTGACGACGTAGCCGCCGTCGGTCCGCTCGGCGAAAGTCGTGATCCCGGCGACGTCCGAGCCGGCGCCGGGCTCGGTGATGCCCAGCGCGCCGATCTTCTCGCCGGCGATCCCGGGCACCAGCCAGCGCTGCTTCTGCTCCTCGGTGCCGAAGTTGAAGATCGGCGGCATCGCGATCGAGGCGTGGGCGTTGAGCCCAGCGGCGACGCCGCCGGAGCCGCCGGAGCGCGCCAGCTCCTCGACCCAGATCGCGTCGTGGAGGTGGGTTCCGCCCTGGCCGCCGTAGCTCTCGGGGAACTTGAGGCCGAGGAAGCCGAGCTCGGCGCAGCGCCGGTAGAGCTCGCGCGGGAATTCGCGGGCGGCCTCCCACTCGTCGACGTTGGGCGCGATCTCCTTCGAGACGAACCGCCTCACCGTCTCGCGCAGCTCCTCGTGCTCGGAGTCGAACGGCGGCGGGACGGCTCTCACGCCCGTGTCCTTGACGACCGTCATCGGATCGGGACGCTAGCGCGTGTGGGGCCGGCCGGGGCCTGCGCCCGCCGATACGATTCGACCATGGGAGAGCCGGTACTGCTCGCGGTTGATGGGGATCCCGATGCGCTCGCACGCACCGAGATCGAGCTGACACGCCGCTACGGCCAGGATTACAGGGTCGTGACCATGAGGACCGCGGACGAGGCCCTGGCGGAGTTGGAACGACTGCGCGAGGAGGGGGAGGCCGTCGCCCTCGTCCTCGCCGACCAGTGGCTCGGCGAGACCCCGGGCGCCGACCTGCTCGCCCGGGCCCGGGAGCTGCATCCGGCGGTCAAGCGCGGGCTGATGATCGGGTGGGGCGATTGGGCGAAGGCGGATACCGCCGATCAGATCTCGACCGCGATGACGCTCGGCAAGATCGACTACTACGTGCTGAAACCGCAGCGCTGCCCGGACGAGCTCTTTCACCGCACCGTCGCCGAGTTCCTGTTCGAGTGGGCCCGCCACGAGTCGCCGCTGCAGGGCGAGATCGAGATCGTCGCCGAGCTCGGGTCACCGCGCGCCTCCGAACTTCGCGATCTGCTCAGCCGAAACGGGATCCCCTACGCCTGCCACCCGCCCGAGTCGAAGGACGGCAGGGCGCTCCTCGAGGACTCCGGCCACGATGACACGACGGTCCCGATCGCCAGGGTCGGAGGCGGACGGTTCATCGTCGACCCGACCAACGTCGAACTGGCCGACGCCTTCGGCGTCCGCACCCGGCTCGGCGAGGACCGCCGGTTCGACGTCGTCGTGATCGGCGCCGGGCCGGCCGGTCTCGCCGCCGCGGTCTACGCCTCCTCGGAGGGGATGCGGGCGCTGGTGATCGAGCGCGAGGCGATCGGCGGCCAGGCCGGGTCGAGCTCGCTGATCCGCAACTACCTCGGGTTCTCGCGCGGGGTCAGTGGCTCCGACCTCGCGCAGCGCGCCTACCAGCAGGCATGGGTGTTCGGGGCGGAGTTCCTGCTGATGCGCGAGGTCGTCGAGCTGCGCCCGGGGGAGAGGCGGCACGTCCTGAGGACATCGGACGGGACCGAGATCGAGACGATCGCGGTTCTGCTCGCGTCCGGGGTCTCGTACCGGCGGCTCGAGATCCCGTCGCTCAGCTGCCTCGAGGGCGAGGGTGTCTTCTACGGCGCCTCGGCGGCAGACGCGAAAGCGCTGCCGGGCAAGCGGGTCTTCGTCGTCGGCGGCGGCAACTCGGCGGGACAGGCGGCGATGCACCTCAGCCGCTACGCGGCGCGCGTGACGATGCTCGTGCGCCGGGCGAACCTCGCGACGACGATGTCCGCCTACCTCTGCCGGGCGATCGAAGCGGCCGAGAACATCGACGTCATGTACGAAACCGAGGCCGTCGCCGGCAGCGGCGATCACCGGCTCGAGACGTTGACGCTGCTCGACAAGGCGTCCGGGGAAAAATCGACGGTCGACGCCGATGCCCTGTTCGTGATGATCGGCGCCCAGCCGGGGACCGAGTGGCTGCCGCCCGAGATCGAGCGCGACGAGTGGGGCTTCATCCTCACCGGGCCCGACATCGAGATCGAGGACGGCGCCCTGCCGCGGATGGGGGAGACCAGCCTCAGTCGTGTGTTCGCCGTCGGCGACGTCCGCCACGGCTCCGTCAAGCGGGTCGCCTCGGCGGTCGGCGAGGGCTCGATCGTGATCCAGCAGGTGCACCACTACCTCGAAGCCGAGGCTGACGCGGCGAACCGCGCCGGCATCGCCTAATCCTCGAGCATCGTGTGGCCGCGGCCGCGGTGGTCGAACCCGAGCAGGTCACCCTGCGGGCTCTTCGGGCCCCCGTGGTGATACGCGCGGACCTCGGCGATCCGCCCGTCGACGATCCGGAACCACTCGGTGCCTCGGTCGAGCCGCCGCTCCCCTGACTCGGGGTGGCGCCAGGTCATCGTCCACTCGATAACGACCTGATCACCCTGCTCGATCGCGTTCTCCAGGTACCACCGGCCCTCGATCTGCTCGACCGCGAACGCCGCGTAGCGGGCGATCTCCTCGGCCCCCCGGTGCGGCCCGAGCCGTGTGTAGTAGTGGACCGCGTCGTCGGTGAAGTGCGCCGCGACCGCCTCCGCGTCTCCCGTGTTCAGCGCCTCGTAGTACGAGCGGACGTGATCTACATAGCTCATATAAACCGAAGCCTCCTCTGCTCCCGAATAAACCGCCGGCTGCTCTGCTCCCGCTCGCGCCAGAAGAAACAGATATGGACTGGCGCTCGCTCCCGCGTCCGCGCCGGCGGGCGGCACTCGCAAGGAGGTTGCGGAATTACTAAAGGCCGTAGCTCCGGCCGATCACCTCGAGCATGATCTCGTCGGTGCCGGCGCCGATCCGGTTGAGGCGGACGTCGCGGTAGGCCCGCTCGATCTCGTACTCCTTCATGTAGCCGTAGCCGCCGTGGATCTGGATGCACTCGTCGGCGACCTCGCAGGCGATCCGCGAGGTGTAGAGCTTGCACTCGGAGATCTCGCGAACCGGGTACTCGCCGTTCTTGTAGCGCCAGGCGGTGGCGTAGGTGAACTGGCGGGCGGCCTCGATCTTGGTCGCCATCTCGGCGAACTTGTGGCGAATCACCTGGAAGTTGCCGATCGAGCGGCCGAACGCCTTGCGCTCCTTCGCGTACTCGAGGGTGCGGTCGAACATCCGCTGCGCGCCGGCGACGGCGCCGGCGCAGGCGACCATCCGCTCGCTCTGGAGCTCCCAGGCGATGTGGTAGAAGCCCTTGCCCTCTTCGCCGAGCAGGTTGGCGGCCGGGACGCGGACGTCCTCGAATGCCAGTTCGGCGGTGTCGGAGGAGTGCATCCCCATCTTCTCGAGCTTTCTCGAGACGCTGAACCCGGGGACCGTCTCGCCGTCATCGTCGCGGAGGTCGACGACGAGGAGGCTGATCCCGTCGTGCGCCTTCTCGGGGTCGGTCTTGACGACGAGGACGATGAAGTCGGCGCGGGCGCCGTTGGTGATGAACGTCTTCGAGCCGTTGACGACGAATTCGTCGCCGTCGCGGATCGCCGTGGTCCGGATCCCGGCGACGTCGGAGCCGGCCTCGGGCTCGGTGATCCCGAGGCACCCGATCTTCTTGCCGGCGATCGCGGGCGGCATGTAGCGCTGCTTGAGGTCCTCGGTCCCGAGCATCTCGATCGGCGGCAGGACCATGTCGGTGTGGACGATGAAGCCCATGTTGAGGCCGCCGGAGCCCGAGTAGCTGAGGCACTCGGCGCGGACCATCGAGTAGTAGTAGTCGCCCCCCTGACCGCCGTACTCCTCGGGGAAGCAGAGCCCGAGGAAGCCGAGCTCGCCGGCCCGGGTCAAGACCTCCCGGGGCCAGGTCGTCTCCTCCCACTCGTTGCGATGCGGGAAGAGCTCCTTTTCGACCCACGACTGCATCGACTCGCGCAGGTCTTCGTGCTCCTGGGTGAAGATCATGTGCTTGCGCTCGGCGGCGTGATCGGGCCTGATGACCTTGGAGCCGTTGGTGGTCGCGGTCGTCACTTGGGTGTCTCCCCTCGTTCGCAGTCGATCCGGACGGCGTCGGGCCGCCCTCGAAGTCGCGGTGGACAGTAGCACTTCCCACTTTCCACGGAGTCGGCTAATGTGGGCCGCAGATGGACTACGAGCTCGTCACCTACGAGGTCACCGACGGCGTCGCGAAGGTGACGCTCGACAACCCGGAGAAGCGCAACATGCTCTCCGGCCAGATGCTGGTCGAGCTCGTCGACGCGATGAGGACCGCGCGCGACTCCGAGGACGCCAGGGCGGTCGTCCTCACCGGCGCCGGGGACAAGGCGTTCTGCGCCGGAGCCGATCTCGGCGGGTTCGCCGCCGACGTCCCGCTCGTCGCCAAACACTTCGCCTCCGATCTCTTCCTCGAGTTCTTCCGGCTGATGCCGCGCCTCGGCAAGCCGTCGCTCTGCGCGGTCAACGGCCATGTCCTCGCCGGCGGGATGGGCCTGGCGCTCTCCTGCGACCTGGTGCTCGCGAAGGAGGGAGCGACCTTCGGCACGCCGGAGATCAACGTCGGCGCCTTCCCCTACATGATCATGGCGATCATCTACCGCAACGTCCCGCGCAAGAAGGTCAACGAGATGATGCTTCTGGGCGAGCGGCTGAGCGCCGAGGAGGCAGTCACCTTCGGGCTGGCCAACAAGGTTGTCCCGGCGGAGGAGTTCGAGGATGCGGTCGCCGATTGGGCGGGGAAGCTCGCCTCCAAGAGCCCGGTCCTGATGCGCCTCGGCCACGACGCGATGTACCGCCAGCAGGACATGGCGGTCGACGATGCGCTCGACTACCTCCGCAGCCAGCTGTCGCTGACCTTCAGCACCGAGGACATCGTCGAGGGCGTCACCGCCTTCTTCGAGAAACGGGAGCCTCAGTGGAAGGGAAGATGAGACTGGACCAGCGCTTCGAGCTGTTCGACCGCGTGGTCGAACCGGTGCGTCTGGATGGACTGGTCGAAGACAGCGATGAGCCCGCGATATCTGATCGTGTACTGGTAGCAATCGGCGCAGGCTCCGGGGCCACTTCCAGGCGGGCCGGGGGTCCCCCAATGCGCGTCCTCGAGGGCCGTCCGCAGGCGCCTGATCTTCTTCGTCGCAACTCGGAAGCGGACGGTCGACCCCCGAGCCCGAAGCGTCGCATGACGACCAGGTTCGACTTGGAGCCAGATGGTTTCTGCCTTGAGCCCGCCGCTGCGGTGGTAGTCGACGGTGAACTGGGAGACGGTCGGAACCGGGTCGGGCGTCGTTTCGGGTGGGAATTCGCATCCAGGGGACGCAACCGCACAGGAGATCAATGCTGCGAGGAACAGCCCCATCGGGAAAACGTTAGAGGAACCGACGAGGAGAGAGATTGAGCGAGAGCGACCACAAGCTTCCGGGGACGGCATCCCTGGGGGAGCTGACCGACCAGCTGCACGAGGCCCGCGAGAGGGCGCGCCAGGGCGGCGGCGAGGAGAAGATCGCCAAGCAGCACGAGCGCGGCAAGCTGACCGCCCGCGAGCGAATCGGCCTCCTCGTCGATGAGGGCACCTTCGTCGAGCTCGGCCTGCACGGCCGGCCCCACTTCGCGCAGCGGGCGATGGATGGCGTCGAGGCGCCCGCCGACGGCGTCATCACCGGCTGGGGCGACGTCGACGGCCGCCCCTGTTGCATCGCCGCCTACGACTTCACCGTGATGGCCGGATCGATGGGGATGACCGGCGAGCTCAAGGTCACCCGGCTGCGTGAGATGGCGCTGCAGAAGCGGATGCCGTTCATCTGGCTGCTCGACTCGGCCGGCGCCCGGATCCAGGAGGCGGCCGGGTCGCTATTCGCCGGCTCCGGCCACCTCTTCCGCGAGGAGGTCGAAATGTCGGGGGTGGTCCCGATGGTCGCCGCGATGATGGGCCCGTGCGCGGCCGGCACCGCCTACATCCCGGCCCTGTCGGACTTCGTCCCGATGGTCTCCGGCCAGGGGGCGATGGCGCTCGCCGGCCCGCACCTGACCAAGGCCGTCACCGGCGAGGAGATCTCGATGGAGGAGCTCGGCGGCGCCAAGGTCCACTGCCGCAAATCGGGGGTCGGGGACCTCGAGGTGAAGGATGACCCCGAATGCATCGAGAAGGTCAGGGCCTACCTCTCCTACTTCCCGCCGAACTGCGAGGAGAAGCCGCCGCTCCGCGAGCCCTCCGACCCCGACGACCGCCGCTCGGAGAAGCTGCTCGAGATCGTCCCCGAGTCATCGCGCCAGCCCTACGACATGTACGAGGTGATCGCCGAGATCGTCAACGACGGCGAGTGGTTCGACATCAAGCCGAGATTCGCGAAAAGCCTGATCACCTGCTTCGCGCGGTTCGGCGGCCAGCCGGTCGGGATCGTCGCCAACCAGCCGAAGCACCTCGCCGGGATCCTCGACAACGACTCCTCAGACAAGGCGGCGCGATTCATCAACCTCTGCGACGCCTTCAACATC
Organism: uncultured Solirubrobacterales bacterium; assembly: GCA_963780815.1. GTDB lineage: Bacteria > Actinomycetota > Thermoleophilia > Solirubrobacterales > 70-9 > VRUE01. Next base: position 23,879 of record CAWADG010000001.1, read on the forward strand.
CCCCTCGTCTTCCTCCAGGACGTGCCCGGCTTCATGGTCGGCTCGAAGGTCGAGCATGCGGGGATCATCCGCCACGGGGCGAAGATGCTCTACGCGGTCAGCCGCGCGACGGTGCCGAAGGTGACGGTGATCGTCCGCAAGGCCTACGGCGCCGGCTACTACGTGATGTGCGGCAAGGCCTACGAGCCCGACGTGATCGTCGCCTGGCCCGGGCCGAGATCTCGGTGATGGGCCCCGAGGGAGCGGTCGAAATCATCGGCCGCTCGGCGATCGAGGCCTCCGAGGACCCGGAGGCGACGCGCGAGGCGATGCTCGACGCGGTCCGCAAGCAGATCGACCCCTACATCGCGGCCGGCAACGCGGTCATCGACGACATCATCGACCCGCGCGAGACGCGGCCGACGATCGTCAGGGCGCTGCGGATGGCGCGGACCAAGCACGTCGAGAAGCCGGCCAAACGCCACGGGGTGATGCCGGTATGACCGAGGTCCTGCTGAAGAACGAAGAAGGAGCAGTTCACCGGTCTCCTGGTCTTCGACGGGACGATCTTCGAGGCGTTCGGGTTCGAGATCGGCGGCTCGTTCGGCAGCTTTGCCCGGATCCCGGTGGCGATGATGGAGAGCGCCAGCGCCTCGTTCGACTCCGGGGTGCTGAAGACGCCGAAGCTCGTGATGACGGGCCGCGAGGACCTCCAGCTCGGCGACCTGCTGCTTCCGTTCGACCCCGACCCCTCCGAGCAGGCTGCGATCGCCCAGCTTGTCGAGGAGATCCAGAAGGCGATCGACGAGAGGGGAGGAGGGGCATGAGCTCAT
>CAWADG010000002.1:0-67597 GCA_963780815.1 uncultured Solirubrobacterales bacterium
GTGATGATGCCAATCGGGTCCAAGACCGAGAAATCCCCGACTAGCGGGGGTTTCTCCTATAGCAGGGGCCCGATTGGTCTCTAACTACAACCCACGGATAGTCGAGCAGATACATCCCGCGGATTGAAGTCGTAGCTGGCGCTCGGTTGAAGGCCGCCAGGAAGGCCTTAGGCCTGGGGCGTCGAAGCGGGCGGGGCTGGCGTGGGGCCATGCCTGCGCATCACCTCCATCAACCCAGCAACGTCTGGCGGGCCGCCGGCGGAGACGGCGCGACCTCGCCGATCTCATGGAAGTAGCCGGGCCCGAAAACCCCGGGGCTGGCAATCGCAAGGAATGTCGCGTCCGCGCCACCGCGGTTCTCAAAGCCGTGGATCGGCCTACGCGAAGCCTCTTGGGCACGGAGCCGAACCCCCAGACTCGGATTCAATCCCGCAATGGTGAGGGCTGCGAGACGAACAGGCGAACACAGCGCCCGCGAAGCCCGCCCCAGGGCGGAATCGCCACGGGGCGCATGGGCAGGGGAATGCCGACTGGTAAGACGGCTTCCGTCCTAGCGGTGGGCCCGTCGCCTCTTCTTGATCTTCACGCACCTGGCCTTGCCCTTGACCTTTCTCTTCCTGAAGCCCTTTCTGCACTTCAGCGTCTTCTTGTGGATGCTCACGGGCAGCGGGACGACGTCGAAGGTCGCCGTCACGGTGGTGTCGGCGCCGAGCGTCACCACGCAGGTCCCCGCGCCCGCGCAGGCGCCGCCGGACCAGCCGGCGAAGCTGGACCCGAAGGCGGGAGAGGGGCTCAGCGTTACGGTGGATCCCTCGTCGTAGGGTCCCGAGCAGGTGCCGGCGGCGGCGGCGCAGCCAGAGATCGCGCCCGAGTCGGCGCTGACCGTGCCCGAGCCGGGGCCCGCCGCGGCGACGGTGAGAAGGTGGGTGACATGGGTGAAGGTGGCGGTGACGCCGGCGTCGGAGCTGCCGATGTCCAGTTCGCAGCTGTCGGCGGCCGGGCGGGTGCAGCCGCTCCATTCGACCCTGTCATGGAGGGCCGGGCTCGCGGTCAAAGTGACGGTTGAGCCTTCGTCGTAGGGTCCCGAGCAGGTGCCGGCGGCGGCGGCGCAGCCAGAGATCGCGCCCGAGTCGGCGCTGACCGTGCCCGAGCCGGGGCCCGCCGCGGCGACGGTGAGAAGGTGGGTGACATGGGTGAAGGTGGCGGTGACGCCGGCGTCGGAGCTGCCGATGTCCAGTTCGCAGCTGTCGGCGGCCGGGCGGGTGCAGCCGCTCCATTCGACCCTGTCATGGAGGGCCGGGCTCGCGGTCAAAGTGACGGTTGAGCCTTCGTCGTAGGGTCCCGAGCAGGTGCCGGCGGCGGCGGCGCAGCCAGAGATCGCGCCCGAGTCGGCGCTGACCGTGCCCGAGCCGGGGCCCGTGACCGAGACGCTCAGGGTGTGATGCGGTGGACGGACGGTCACTTCGCGGCTGGTCGAATAGGCGAAGCCACCGTCGTCTCTTACCGTGAGGGTGACGGTGAAGGTGCCGGCGGTTGCGAAGGTGTGTGTCGGGGCCGGACCGGTGGCCGAGCCTTCGTCGCCAAAGCCCCAGGAGTAGGAGAGGATCCCACCGGAGCCGGGCGATGAGCCGCTGCCGTCGAAGGAGGCGGACTGGCCGGCGACGACTTCGCCGGGGTCGGCGATCGAGGGAGTCGCCGGAGCGACCCGCTGGACACATTCGCCGACGTCGTTGCTCCACTCCTGTTGGAGGTAGTAGTGGGCGCCGTCGATCGACTGGTTGAAGAAGCTGCCCGCGGAACCGCCCAGCGGGCTACCGTAATCTTCCTCTGACGGGGTGTTGCGACACTCGTCGCCGTTCTCGTAGCCTTCCTTGTCGAACCAGGCGTTCAGCTTCGGGTCGGTGATCGACTCGTTGGCCTCGTGGCTGAGGCCGCTGAAGGTGTCGTCGGCGTTGCCGTTTGCGTTGCCGTTCGGGTATTGCCCGACCCCGCAGCCGGACACGTCGCCTGGCGCGTAGCCGATGTTGGCGTAGACGGTTTCGGGAGACGCGGAGAAGCTGTGGTAGGCACAGAACTCCTTGTCGAAGCATTCCTTGCCGGACGAATCAAAACAGCTGCCGGCGTGGGGCGGGAGGAGGACGTAGTACTCGGCCCCGAGCCCATGTGGCCAGCCCTGCGCGGCGACCACCGCATTGACCTCGGCGTCAAGCTTCGCGTCGGTGATGCAGGCGGTGAACGATTCTCCAAAGCCGGAGTAGGGCGCACAGGTGCCGCTGGTCGGGTACGCGGTCGTGTCGGTGGTTGCTTCTCCGAAGGAGTCGTCGTAGGTGGCGTGGCCGCTCCCGTCCGTGTACTGGGCGCTGACCGAGTAAACGTTGCTCGGCATGCCGCTGTCGGTACCGACGTGTTGGAGGAAGGCTTCGATCGCCGTCTGGTACCCGCTGGGGAATGCATAGCCGCTCGGGGCCCAGAAGATCGCGTAAGCGGCCTGGGAGTGCATGACCGGGCCACCGTGGTAGAGCAGCGGCGGCTTGCCGGTTGGTGTGGCGCTCCGAGTTGTCGCGCCGCCCTGAGTCCGGGCGGCGACAGGAGCCGCCGCGCCTTCTTTCAGGGGGAGATAGGAGATGCGTCCCGCGGCGGAGTTGACGACGACCGCGCCGGCCGGCGCACACACGCTGAGCGGGGCAAGCAGTCCGACCAAGGCGCCGAGAACCATTGGTCTTGCCACCGACCTCCTTCTTACGGCTCCCTTTCCTCGCATCTGTCGCCCCGGCAGGCGATGCTATCGGGCCGCTGGGAGCTTCTACTTCAGCGTGACCTTCGCCGTGTCGGCGTTGGCCGTGCCGCGGGTGGCGTGAAGGTGACGGACACCTTGACCTTGGCCTTGCCCATCTTCTTGAGCTTCGTCTTGGCCTTGCCCTTCGGTTTGACGAGGAGCATCACCGTCCCGGCCGCGCTCACCGTAGCCGCCCCCGCCCGACCGCTCCCAGCGTTCGTCTGCTCGTCTCGCAGGCGAACGTGAACCTCGAGACGAGCAGGCGTCCAGGTTGGGCGGACGCCAGATCTATCCGAGCGTCAGGTTGACCTAAGCAATGCCGGAGGAGGGACTCGAACCGCCGACACGCGGATTACGATCGCGCGCCGGGAGTCGCGGCTGTTTCCGGCTCATGCCTTGCCACCCCCTTTGCCACCTCGTAACCCGAGCCAATCTAGTTCCCGTCAGCGCACGCAACGAGCAGAGCGGCGAGCAGACCGTCTGGGTCGTAGAGGATCCGCATCCCATCCGAGATGACTTTTCGCGTACCGGAATCCGGCGGATCGATCGTGGCCCAGGCTGGCGTCCCGATTCCGAGGTCTATCTCTAGGCCACTCGGAAGAGCGAACCGACGCTCGACGACCGCGCCCCAGGACGAGGTGCGTACCAGCTGCGCCACCCCTAATTCTTCAAGCCAGTCTTCGCGCTCGACGTAGTCCGAGGGTGCCTCGGTCAGTAGGAGGACATCGAGGTCTGAATCCGGTCTGGGAGCGCCGTAAACCCGCGAGCCAACAAGGGCGAGGGCACAGATGTCGGGCCGCCGTTCGGCCCAATGTGGAAGGCGCTCGATAAAGGCTTGAAGTTCAGGGTCCCCGTCCACTAACGCGACCCTAGAGGCAAGTCGTGTTTAGAGGGGCGACTGGCCGCACCCCGGCTTTTCAGACGCAGGCCCCTGCTTCCTCGCGACGGGGTCAACCTTATTCATGCGGGGAAGGTTGACCCCGTACTCCGGGTAGGCTCAGGAGAGGACCCTAGTCGTGCCCACCTTGCACGTTCGGAGGAGACAGAGGACGTGGACGATCGACGGACGCGGGATCACATCAAGCAGCATGCTGACGCGGTTCTGCGCGGCGACACGGGCGCCGCCGCGTCGGACTTCATCGAGCAGCTGCGCCCCCAACTTCCCCAGATTGCCTCAGCCCTGCCGCGGCCGGTCACGCGCTTCGAGATTCTTAGCGTCGAGGTCGGCGACACGGAGAGCGTGGCGATGATCCGCTACTCCGGCGACAGTGGCGACGTAACAATGCGCTCTCGCTGGCAGGACCAAGGTGGACGCCCCAGGATCGTGAGCGCCGGGCCAGCCGAGTAGGCCGCCCCCCCTAAAGCGGGTCGGACTCGGCGAGGGGAACCGACAACCTCCATGCCGATTCAAAAACGCTGCCCGGAGGTGGCGCATTTGGCCCTTCAAGCAATGCCGGAGGAGGGACTCGAACCTCCGACACGCGGATTATGATCCCGCGCCCTGACTGCGACGGAGTGTGGCCGCTCCGGAATTGGCTTGCACACCGTTGAGGGGGTCGAGCCCACTGCTGAAGCACGGACGCTGGGCAGAGTGCCATCGACGATCAGCTCGCGCAGTTGGTCCGCGACCTGCTCAAAGGAGCGACAGACGGGGCGCACACCGAGCAGGTCGGGTGTCGCGGGCCATCAGTAGGACCTCGGCAGCCCCAGCACGTGCTGGCCGACAAAAGCCTGAACCAGGTTGTTGGCGACCGGTGCGGTCTGGTAGAGGCGGGTCTCACGGAACTTGCGCTCGATGTCGTACTCCTGGGCGAATCCAAAGCCGCCCAGCGCATCGAGGGCGGCGTTCGCAGCCTCCCAGGAAGCCTCCGAGGCGAGGAACTTGGCCATGTTGGCCTCGGCTGCTGGGCGCTGATTGGTGTCGTAGAGCCAGGCGGCCTTCCAGCGCATCAGGCTGGCGGCCTTCGACCGACATGTGGGCTCTGGCGAGCGGGAACTGCACGCCCTGGTTGGCGCCGATCGGTCGGCCGAAGACGACCCGCTCGCCGGCGTAGGAGGAAGCGCGATCTATGAAGAAACGGCCGTCGCCGATGCACTCAGCGGCGATCAGGATCCGCTCCGCGTTCATCCCGTCAAGGATGTACTGAAACCCCTTCCCCTCCTCGCCGATCAGCGCGCCCGCAGGCAGCTCGAGCCCGTCGATGAAGATCTCGGTCGTCGCGTGGTTCATCATCGTCTTGATCGGCTTGATCGTCAGTTGCGATCCGCGATCGCGCATGTCGACCAGGAAGACCGAAATCCCGTCGCTCTTCCTCTCGACCTCTCTCGCTGGGGTGGTTCGCGCCAGCAGCACCATCAGGTCGGAGTGTTCGGCCCGCGAAGTCCAGATCTTGTGGCCGTCGACCACGTAGCCCTCCTCGGTCCGGCGGGCGAAGGTCTTGATGTTGGTGGTGTCCGAGCCGGCGTCGGGCTCGGTCACGCCGAAGGCCTGCAGGCGCAGTCCCCCGGCGGCGATCTTCGGTAGGAACTCGGCCTTCTGCCGGTCCGAGCCGTGGCGCAGGAGCGTGCCCATCGTGTACATCTGGGCATGACAGGCGGCGGCGTTGCAGCCGCTCGCGCAGATCTCCTCGAGGATCGCGCTTGCCGCTCCGATCCCGAGCCCCGAGCCGCCGTACTCCTCCGGGATCAGGGCGGCGAGCCACCCTTTCTCCGTGAGCGCCTGGACGAACTGGGTCGGATAACTGTCAGGCTCGAGCTTGCGCCAGTATTCGCCGGGGAAGTCGGCGCAGAGATCCCGCACTGCCGCGCGGATGTCGCTGACCTCGTCGCTGATCGCGAAGTCCATCTGTCAGCCTCGCCAGCTCTCCTGCGGATCCGGGAAGCCGTCCTGGGCCTGCGGGGCACTGCGCCGGTAGACCATGAAGGAGCGCTTGAACTCGACCACGGTCTCGCCCCGCTGGTTGATTCCGCGGGTCCGCAGCAGGACGATGCCGACGTCCTGGTCGGAGCCCGACTCGCGCAGGTCGAGAATCTCCGACTCGGCCCACAGGGTGTCGCCGGCGAAGACCGGCGAGGGGAGCTCGATGTCGGTCCAGGAGAGGTTGGCGGCGGCGTTCTCGCTGGTATCGGCGACCGAGAGGCCGGTGACCAGGGAGAGGGTGAGGCAACTGTTGACGAGGGGCTTCCCGAAGCGCGTCCTGGTGGCGAACTCTGAGTTGAAATGGAGCTGGTTGGTGTTCATCGTCACCGCCGTGAACCAGACGTTGTCGGTCTCGGAGATCGTCCGCCCGATCCGGCTGTGATACACGTCGCCGACCTCGAAGTCCTCGTAGAACCTGCCGCGCCAGCTCTTGGGCACCGCTTCACTCGTCATCTCTTGCCGTCCCCTTCATTTGTTCTGTATCTACCGCTCCCCCCGCGGTTCATGAGTGTCCAAAACCATCAGGGTCTTGGTCCCGGTCACCCTGCCGCTGCGCCGCAGCTTGTCGATCGCCCCGGTGAGCCCCGCCAGGTCCCTGACCCGCAGGTGGACGAGGGCATCTGGATCGCCGGCGATCGTGTAGATCGTGTCAACCTCGCTGACACCGTCGGCGACGCCGGCGATCGCCGAGACCTCGGTGTCCCCGGCGAAGCGCAGCTCGGTGAAGGCCTCGATCGGATGCCCCAACTTGGCATGGTCGACGCGGGCGGTGTAGCCGAGGATCACCTCGAGCTCCTCCAACCGCGCCAACCGGCGCTTGACCGCTGGGGCCGATAGGCCGACGACCGAGCCGATGTCGGCGAGCGTGCGACGCCCGTCTGCGAGAAGCAGCTCGACGATTTCTCTATCGGTCCCGTCGATTTCGCCCTCCACGTTGAAGAATCTTAACTTGTAAGGACGATCTTTAGAGATATCTTTCGCGGAAGGGCCTACATTGCAGCGAGAAGTTGCGCAGACGACCGCAGGTCGCCTAGTCTCCAGGTGATGCAGGAGGCACTGCGCGTCGTTGATCAGGCGGACGCCTCGCCAGATCTGGAGGTGCTTGAACGCGTGGAAAGAAGGGTGCTCTGGCTGGCGACGAGCATCATCCATCACGCCAACAAGGTCCGTCACACACCCTCGGGGGTGAAGGTGGGAGGCCACCAATCCTCCTCCGCCTCGATGGTCAGCATCATGACGGCGCTCTATTTCAAACACCTCAGCGCAGAGGATCGCGTCTCCGTCAAGCCGCACGCCGCCCCGGTCGCGCAGGCGATCAGCTATCTCCTCGGCTGGCTTGATCCGGCCTACCTGACCGAGCTGCGCGCCTTCGGGGGCATGCAGAGCTATCCCAGCCGGCTCAAGGATCCCTACCCCGTCGACTTCTCCACCGGCTCGGTCGGTATCGGTGCGACCGCCACACTGTGGAGTGCGTTGGCGAGCCGCTACGTGAGGTCTCGCTTCGGGGGACAGCCGACCGGTCGCCACATAGCTCTGCTCGGCGATGCGGAGCTGGATGAGGGTGCCGTCTGGGAGGCGCTGGTCGACCCCACGATCCCGTCGCTCGAGGGAGTGACATGGGTTGTCGACCTCAACCGCCAGTCTCTGGACCGCGTCGTGCCCAACATCGCCACCGGCCGGATTCGCGGCATGTTCGAAGATGCCGGCTGGCGCACGATCGTGCTCAAGTACGGGCGCACCCTGCAGCTGCTGTTCGGTCGCGACGGCGGCGGCGCTCTCCGGCGGCGGATCGACGAGATGAGCAACGAGGAGTACCAGCGCCTTCTGCGAACCGAGCCACAGGACCTTCGAGGCCGCCTGCCCGGCAACGGTCGCGACCGGCACGACGTCGAGCGCCTCCTCGCCGACCTGACCGACGACGAATTGGGCCTGGCGATCAGGGATCTCGGCGGGCATGACCTCGGCGGACTCCTGGACGCCTTGCGGCAAGCCGATCTCGAGGATCGGCCGACGGTCATCTTCGCCTACACGATCAAGGCGAAGGGTCTCCCCACCGAAGGCCATCCCGCGAACCACTCGGCCCTGCTGAGCCCCAACCAATGGCAGGCGCTGGCGAATGAGCTGGATGCAGACGCCCGCGACCCATGGGCGCGTTTTCCAGCCGGCAGTCCCGAGGCCGAGCTGTGCGCCGATGCCGCGCATCGCCTGGGGCGGAAGCCGCCCTCCCGCAGGCCACCACCGCCGGTGCCCAGCGAGATCGGTCGTGACCACACGGGACGTCTCTCGACGCAGCAGGCCTTCGGTCGGTTCTTGACGGAACTGCGCAGAGTGGCGTCCGAGGTCGCTGAGCGGGTGGTGACGACCAGTCCCGATGTCGCCCTGTCGACCAATCTCGGCGGCTGGATCAACCACGCCGGCGTCTGGAACCCCACCGATCGGACGGACTGGTTCGGGGATGACACGGACACGCTGGTGCACTGGCGCGAGGGGCGGGCGGGCCAGCACATCGAGCTCGGGATAGCCGAGGCGAACATGGTTGGCCTGCTGGGTGAGCTGGGCTCGACGTGGTCGCGGGAAGGGGAGCCCCTGCTTCCCATCGGCACCCTCTATGACCCGTTCCTCGGGCGCGCTCTGGAGCCGTGGTCGTTCGGGATATACGCCGGCGGCCAGTCGATCCTCGTCGGCACGCCGTCCGGCGTCTCCCTGGCCCCTGAGGGCGGCGCCCACCAATCGGTCATCACCCCCTCGATCGGGATCGAGCAGCCCCTCTGCACGGCTTGGGAGCCCGCCTTCGGCCAGGACCTGGAGTGGTCGCTGCTCGCCGCCCTGGGGAGGCTCGCGCGCCCCGGTGGCGAATCGGCGTATTTCCGGCTCAGCACGAGACCGATCGATCAGTCGCTGGCGTCGCTGCCCAAAGACCCCGAGGCGAGGGAGCGCCGGCGCCGCGACGTCCTCGCCGGCGGATATGTCCTGCGCACCGCGCCCGGCCCGCCGAAGGTGACGATCGTGGCGGTCGGCGTGATCGTCCCGGAGGCATGCGAGGCGGCGGGGGAGCTCGGCGCCTCGGGAATCGCCGCCGACGTCGTCTGCCTGACCTCTCCTGACCTCGTCTATCGTGCGCTGAGGGCCAGGCAGGGGCTGGCCGAGGGTGAGCAGGCGGTTCTCGACGCCCTCTTCCCGGTCGAGCGGGTTGCGCCGATCGTCTCGGTCCACGACGGCCATCCCCACGCCCTCTCCTTCCTGTCGGCCATCCACGGAGTCCCGGGCTCCAGCCTGGGGGTGGATCATTTCGGTCAGTCGGGCGATGTCGGCGACATCTACCGCCACTTCGGCATCGACGCCGACACGATCGTCGGGGCCGCATTGGACCTGCTCGGCTGATCCGGCTCTGGTAGGTTCTAAACCGATCAGTCGACACGGAACTGAAGCCTTGCGCCGGCTGCTAGCTCTCACCACTGCCCTGCTCTTCCTTGAGCTGCTCTTCTTCGGACTGCTCTCGCCGCTGTTGCCCGGCCTGAAGCGGGAATTCGACCTCTCGACCTCCGCGGTCGGGGTGCTGATGGCAAGCTACGCCCTGGGCGCGATCGTCGGCGCAGGCGCTGGCGCTGGTCCTCTGCACGAGGAACGGACCGCGGACGACGGCGGTCGCGAGCCTGGTTGCCTTCGCGGTCTCCAGCGCCGCCTTCGGCTTGGCGCCGACCTACGCGGCGCTCCTCAGCGCACGCTTCCTGCAGGGGGTGGCCGGAGCGACCTGCTGGACCGCGGGGCTCGTCTGGCTGCTCGAGGTGGGCCCGCTCGGAGGTCGCGGTGAGCGCCTCGGCTACGCCTTTGGTGTCGCCGAGACAGGAGCGATCGTCGGGCCCGCCGTCGGGGGAGTCGCCGCGGCCGTCGGACGCCCGGCCGCCTTCGGCGGCGTCGCGATGGCCTGCCTACTCCTCGCGCTTCTCACCCTACGCATGCCGCCACCCGAGCCGATCAGCCTCGTCGGCTCCCGTGTGCGGGCGATGGTTTCGTCCAGCTCGGTGCGGACGACGATCTGGCTGACGGCGCTGCCGGCCACACTGCTCGCCGCCCTGATGCGTGCTGGCTCCTCTCCAGCAGCACGCGATCGGCGCCGGCGCCGGCGAGATCGCGGCGACCTTCGCGGTCGCGGCTCTGGCCGGTGTCCTGATCCGGCCGCTGTTCGGCCGATGGTCGGACCGTCGCGGCCCGTTGCGGCCGATCAGGATCGCGCTGCTCTGCCTCTTCCCGGTGGTGCTCGCGCTGCCCTGGGCTGACAACCAGGTTCTGGTGGCACTGATGATCTGCTGGTCCCTGGTCCTGGTCGGGGTGCTGTGGGCGCCGCTGATGGTGATGCTCTCGGACGCCTGCCTCGCGGCCGGGGTCGGGCAGATCATGGCGGTGACGGTGATGAACTTCACCTGGCCCCCGGGCAACATCTTGGGCTCGGCCGGCGGAGCGGCGGTCGCACAGGCGGCGGGGCAGCGCACCGCATACGCTCTGATGGCGGTCGCCCTGCTGTGTGGGTACCTTGCGCTGAGGAGGGGCGTCTCCCTCGAGGCCGCCGCCGTTGCCGACCGAACCCGCCGGGCCCGCTCAGTCGAGCCCGGCGGCGCCTATCGAGCCGGCTGAGTCTAGCGTCACTTGGTCCTGGCCCACCACCGAACTTCGGGCAGATCGCTCGAATAGTATTCAGTCATCTTGTTGCCCAGGACGCTCACGAACTGCTGGTTGTAGACCCAAATCCTCGGCGCGGCGTCAATCCACAGTTCGTCCGCTTTGTTGAGCTTCTTCGTGAGTTCCGGCCCTTCTTCGGTGAACGGGACTTCTTTCATCAGCTTGTCCGCTTCCCGGACGCAGACGTTGGTGTCGTTGAAACCGTTGTTCGGCGGGCACTGGAGGTCATAGGCCCAGTAGTAGTCAGGCGCCACGACCTGCGGCCCGTCGATGAAGACGGTGGCGCCTTCATGGGTTTCATACACCACTTCCAGGAAATTGGCGGAGGAAGTGGTCTTCACTTCCGCCTTGACCCCGAGCGGTTCCCACGCCGCCTGTGCGGCGGTCGCGATTTCTTTTTCGACCGTGGCTCCCTGGGTGACATATATCGGGAAGCTGACCGGAGTCTTGACCCCTGATTCCTTGATCAGCTGTTCAGCTTTTTCGACGTCGGTTTCCCTCGGAGGCCCGACCTTCGGGTCGTACCAAGAGAACGCCGGCATCCACTCACCGTTGTACAGTTCGCCGTAGCCGTACCCGACTTTCTGGAGAACGGCTTCGTAGGGGAACGCGTAGCTCAGCGCCTGGCGGAACTTGGTGTTGAGGAAGAACGGGAACTTGCCGCTGTCGAACGGTGCCTTGTCGTTCTCCGGGAAATTCAGCGTCTGCGCTTGCCGCGACCTCGCCGCATTGACGATGCAGCAGGAGTTGCCTTCCAGGCTCTTCGCCGCCTGCCCCGACATTCCGAGCGTCACGTCGGCCTGCCCGGACTGCGCCTGGAGGAGAAGCGTTTCGTTCTGGGGGACGAACTTGATGATGATGTTCTTCGTTTTCGGCGGCTGGAAGAAGTCAGGGTTGGCTTCGAGGACGAGTTCCTGATTCGGCTTGTAGCTCTTGAGGTTGTAGGGGCCGTAGCCGGCCGAGTGGGTTCCGAGCCATTTGATCGGGATTGCCGGCTTCTGGCCACCGTGTGCTTCCAGCAGCTTGGGGTCGTAGATCGCTCCGGCGGTCGGGGTCGAGAGGACCTGAAGCTGGTTGGGGGCCGGCCGCTTGTAGTTGATGACGAGCGTCTGCGGGTCTGGAGCGGAGATCGACTTGATCAGCGGCGGCTTGAAGTCGGTTTCTTCGAGGACCGAGTAGCCACCCGATTCCCCTGTCTGGGTCCTTTCCAGCGAGTATTTGACGGCGTTCGCATCCACCGGGTCACCGCTCGGGAACTTCAATCCGGGTCGGATCTTGAAGGTCAGGGTGCGCTTGCCGTTGCTGAACTTCCAGGATTCGGCGACGTACGGTTCCACGGCGGTGACCGCAAGATCCTGTTCGGTGCTTCCTTCAACGGGCCCGGGAACGTGCTTCGGCTGGGTCAGCTCCGAGTAGAGGGCCCCGTCGAGCCCGACTTCGAGGTTGGCGAAGGTGAAGCTCGGATCGAGGGTCGCGGGCGGGACGGCGACGTTCGCGATCAGCGTCGCGTTGGGATCGCTTTCGGCCGTGTTGAGGGAGCCGGAGGCGCTGCTGCCCGCTTCTGTGCTCGTCGAGCCGCCACCCCCACAGGCTGCGAGGAAGAGGGCGACCGCGATTGCAGACGCGGCGGCGGCGGCGATCCTCACTGCCTGAATCCGGGTCGATGCTGTGCGAGCCATGGAATCTCCGTCCCTTCTGTCATGACCGAGGCGTTGCCCTGGAGAGGCAGCGCCATTTTCCGTGACGATCAATCGGTATCCGACCCTAACCGGCTCGTACCATCTGCGTCAAGGTGCTGCTCGGCCGCCTCGGCCACGCCTCGGTCCACCTTCATTTCGCCGGGGAAGTGGCAGGCGACCGAGTGCCCCGGAGCGGGTGTCGTCAGCGGCGGTCGCTGCTGGCGACAGATGTCGCGGCCGCGGCCGACGGGGCAGCGCGGCTCGAACGGGCAGCCCGGTGGTCGCTCGACCACCGAGCCCACTTCCCCGATCGGGGGACGGCGTTTCGCCCGCCGCTCACGGCCGCCGGCGGTCGGCACCGGAACCACCGAGAGCAGCGACACCGAGTAGGGGTGGAGCGGACTGCGGAAGAGCGTGGCGCTATCGGCCGCCTCCATCACCTGGCCGAGGTACAGGACGGCGATCCGGTCGCAGAAGAACTCGGCGACGGCGAGGTCATGGGTGATGAAGACATAGGTCTGCCCGAACTCCCGCTGTAGCCGCAGAAGCACGTTCAGCACCTGGGCCTGGACCGAGACGTCAAGCGCGCTGACCGGCTCGTCGAGGATGACCAGGTCCGGCTGAAGAACGAACGCGCGAGCGAGCCCGATTCGCTGGCGCTGGCCACCTGAGAAGGCGTGCGGGAGACGGGCGGCCTGGTCTGTGGTGAGGCCGACCTCGACGAGCATGTTGATCGCCTTCTCACGCCGCTCGCCGCGGTCCCCCACCTGGTGGATCTCAAGGGGCTCCTCGACGATCGCCGATGCGGTCATGCGCGGGTCGAGCGATGCGTATGGGTCCTGGAAGACGAGCTGCATGCGCCGTCGCAGCTGCCGCAGGTCGTCCCTTCCGAGCGTGGTCAGGTCGACGCCCTCGAACTGAACCTCTCCATCGCTCGGCTCGAGGAGGCGAAGCAAGCAGCGGGCCAGGGTGGACTTCCCGCACCCCGACTCACCGACCAGGCCGAAGGTCTCACCGCGTTTGACGCTGAGTGAGATCTCGTCGAGCACTGTGACCGGGACGCGGCGTGCGAACCGCTGGGGATCGGCGGCCATGAACGTCTTCGAGAGCTGCCGTGCCTCGAGGAGCGGCCTGTCCCCGCCTGCTCCCTCCGGCATCGGCGCAGCGGCGGTGTCGGCGGAGCTCATGAGGTCAGCTCCGCAATCCGCGACTCGGCGAAGTGGCACTCGACCATCGCCGGGCCATCGGGGCCCTCGACCCGATGCGGCCTGGGCTCCTGCTGCCGGCACTGCGCCAGACCCCTGCCGAGCGGGCAACGGGGCTCGAAGGAGCAGCCGCTCGGCAGCTCGGAGAGGTTCGGCGGGAAGCCTTCGATCGCCGGCAGCTGACCGCTGACGAGCCGTTCCGGATTCGGGACGCAATTGAGCAGCGCCTCACTGTAGGGATGTGTCGGGACCCGGAAGATGTGCTCTGCGCCCGAGGTCTCCACCAGCCGTCCGGCATACATGACCGCCACCGAGTCGCAGAATTCGGAGACGACTCCGAGGTTGTGGGTGATCAGGATGACGGCGGTGCGGTGTTCGGCAACGAGCCTGTCGAGGAGGGTGAGCACCTGTGCCTGGGTGGTGACGTCGAGGGCGGTGGTCGGCTCGTCGGCGATCAGCACGTCCGGGTTCGATGCGATCGCGATCGCCAGCGCGACGCGCTGGCGCATCCCGCCGGAGAACTGATGCGGATACTCGTCCAGGCGGCGCTCGCCCTGCGCGATCTCCACCTCGCCGAGCAGCTCTGCTGCCCGCTTGCGCCCGGCCGAGCGCCGCAGGCCGGGCTCGTGGGCGGCCAGCGCCTCGATGATCTGCTTGCCGATCGTCTTGACCGGATCCAGCGCTGTCGAGGGGTCCTGCAGGATGAGGGCGATCTCCTTGCCGCGCACCGCCGCGAGCTGGCGGTCAGAGAGCTTCGAGATGTCGCGGCCGTTCAGATCGATCTCGCCGTCGACGACGCGGCCCGGCGGCTCGATCAGGCCCATGATCGAGAGCGCCAGCGCCGACTTGCCCGAGCCGGACTCTCCGACCACCCCCAGCCGCTCGGTCGGGCGCAGGTCCAGGCTGAGGTTGCGGACGGCGTGGACCGCCGAGTCCTCGGTCTCATAGACGGTGCTGAGGTTGCGGACGGAGAGGACGAACTCGCGCTCCGCCTCGGCTGCGCTTGGGCCGGGATCGCGATCGCCGGCGCCTGCGTCGCGGCGCGAGCGCGAGCCCAGGCCCCGAAGTCGTCTCGCGTTCACGACGACGTGACCGCCGGGATCCGCACCCTCGGGTCGATCACCGCGTAGAGCAGATCGACGACGAGGTTGACGACGACGAAGATGACCGCAGAGAGGAGGATGAACGTCTGGACGATCGCGTAGTCCTGCTTGACGATCGCTTCGAAGACCAGCGACCCGATCCCGGGCCAGTTGAAGACCCGTTCGATCAGGACGCTGCCGGCGAGGAATTCGCCGAGGACGAGCCCGGCGGTGGTGAGGGTCGGCAGGAACGCGTTGGGCAGGGCGTGCCGGCGGAAGGCGGTCCAGCGCGGCAGGCCCTTGCCGCGGGCGACGACGAGGAACGGCTCGCGTGAGACCTCCAGCAGGTTCGCCCGAAGCAGGCGGACGATGAACGAGAAGGAGGAGACGCCGAGCGCGATGGCCGGCAGGATCAGGTGTTCGATCGATTCCCAGAAGGTGCCTAAGTCCCCGGCGAGCAGGGCGTCGATCGGGTACAGCCCGGTCACCGACGGCGGCGTTTCGGCGTTCACGTCGAGGCGGCCGGTGGGGCCCGGCAGGAGGTGGAACGCCTTGAAGAAGACGATCAACAGCAGGATCGCGAGGAAGAACGGCGGTGTCCCGAAGCCGAGGTAGGAGGCCCCGCGGACGATCGAATCGGTCACCGGGCGGTGCCGGTAGGTGGAGATCAGGGCGAGGATCACCGCCGCCCCCATCGTGATCAGGAACGAGAAGAGCGCCAATTCGATCGTCGCCGGGAAGCGTTCGACGAAGAGGGACTTGACCGAGGCGTTGAGGCTGTAGGAGTAGCCCCATTCGCCGGTGAAGAAGTCCGAGATGTAGTGCCAGTACTGCGTCCAGATCGGTTCGTTCAGCCCCAGCTGTTCGCTCAGCTTGGCCACCGCCGAAGCCGGAGCCAGCGGGCCGAGGATCAGGCGCGCGGGGTCACCGGGCAGGACCCGCATGATGATGAAGGCGAGGATCGAGGCGCCGAAGATGGCGGCGATCGAGCCGACGAGCCGATATGCGATCACTCGCCTCATCGCGGCTACAGCCTCGCGTACTGGCCGCGGGGATCGAGGCGGTCCCTCAGTCGGTCGGACAGCATGCTCGCCGCGGTGACGACGATCAGCAGGGCCAGGCCCGGGAAGATGCTGACCCACCACTGGCCGGTGAGGGAGACGGAGAGGCCTTCTGTGATCATCGCCCCCCACTCCGGGGTCGGCACCTGGGCGCCGAGGCCGAGGAAGCTGAGGCCGGCCAGGGCCAGCACCGCGTAGCCGAACGCCGCCGCCATCTGAATGAAGAGGACCGGCAGCACGTGCGGCACGACGTGGCGGGTGATGATCCGGCTTCGGGTCGCGCCCATCGCATGCGCGGCTTCGATGAAGGGGAGGGCTCGGATCCGCAGCGCCTCGCTGCGCAGGAGGCGCGCGTACCAGGGAACCGATACCAGGGCGACCCCGAGTGCCGCGGTGCTGACGCCGACGCCGAGGCCGACCGTCACAGCCATCGCCAGGATCAGGGGCGGAAAGGCGAGGATCGTGTCCATGACCCGCATCGAGATCCCGTCGGTCGCGCCCCCGAGCGTCCCCGCGACGAGCCCGATCAGGCCCCCGATCAGCGCCCCGCCGATCGTGATCAGCGTTGCGACGAGGAGCGAGATGCGGGCGCCGCCCGCTACCCGCGCGAGGATGTCGCGACCCTGCTGGTCGGTGCCGAAGGGATGGGTGACGGAGGGCGCTTCCAGCGCATCGAGCAGTTCGCCGTGAGTCGAGCTCTGCGTCCAGACAATCGGCACGATCAGCGCGAAAAGGACGACGAAGACGAGGACCCCGATCGGGATCGCGAGCTGGCGGTCGCGGAGGATCGCTCTGCCCAGGAGCTTGGCCCGAGCCCCGGCCGTCGGCTGCTCCGGCAGCAACGGCACGGAGGCCTCGCTCCCCGACCGCGAGCGGCCCCGTTTCCACTCCTGCGGCTCCCTCTGTTCGATTCAAACTAACCCGTTCGATATATTAATCAGCCTGGGAACCGGAGATATGTGGCCGAAGATGCCGAGCGGTGCGGTGACTCGAAGGGCCGCCGGGTGACCCCCGAGAACGGCGACCCGGCAATCCTCACCTGCGCCGTCGCCGGCGGCATCGTGACCGGCAACCCGAGCCAGCCGGTCGACCGCGACGACGTCATCCGCGAGGCGGTGGCCGCAGCGGAGGCCGGCGCCAGCGTGCTCCACATCCACGCGCGCACTGTCGATGGGGAGATGACCCAGGCCCCGGAGGACTACCTGGCGATCAAGGAAGCGATCAGGGAGAAGGTCGACGACATCGTCCTCAACTTCACGACCGGGGGAAAGCTGGGAACCGGTCCCGAGGAGCGGCGACGCTCCCTGCAGGCGCAGCCCGAACTGGCCTCGCTCAACTGCGGGAGCCTCAACTTCGGGCCCGACGACACCGTCTTCCTCAATCCCAACTCGCTGATCGCCGACATCGCCGAGGAGATGGACCGGAGGGGAATCCTCCCCGAGTACGAGTGCTTCGACATCGGGATGGCCGTGACCGCCGCGCGAATGGCGAAGAAGCGCAACGGCGCGCCGGGAATGATGCATCTCGTGCTCGGGGTGAGAGGGGGAGCGCCGCCCACCCCGGAGACGATCTTCCTGTTCGCCGGGATGGTCCCACTCGGCGTCCCCTGGATGGTGACCGCGATCGGGCGCCACAACACGCCGATGATGGCGGTGACCCTCGCACTCGGCGGCCACGTGCGGACTGGACTGGAGGACGTCGTCTACTTCACCGCCGGGGAGTACGCCGAGTCCAACGCCCAGCTGGTGACCCGGGCGAAGTCCCTCTGCGAAACGATGGGGAGGCCGGTGGCGACGCCTGCGCAGACCCGCGAGTTCCTCGGAATCGGAAGCTGAAAAGGTGGCTCTCTGGACTACTTCGCAGGCGCTTTCGGGTTCCATACCGATCAGTTGATTCGGGTACACGACCTTAGCTCTGGCCTCGACACCCTGTCAAGCATCGGCAGGCGCCCGGGTGACCCATCATGAGCGGGCAGCTCGCCATCGCAGCGAATGCCCGCGCGCGGCTCGAGGCGGCCTATGAAAGACGGACCCCTCGCTCGGCGGCGGCGATGGCGCAGGCCCGCCGCTACATGGTTCGCGGCATCACCCGGGGGTGGGGCTATCACCGGCCCTATCCCCTTGTCGCCACGCGCGGGGAGGGCCCGTATCTGATCGATCTCGACGGCAATCGCTACGTCGACCTCGCAAACAACGGCCTCAGCCTGATCCACGGTCACGCCTTCCCGCCGGTCGTCGAGGCGCTGAAGCTTGCGGCCGAGCGAGGATCCGGATGGCTGGTCGGCTCTGAGGAGCAGATCGCCTTCGCCCGGATGCTCTGCGAGCGGATCGAGGCGTTCGAGCGGGTGCGCTTCACCAACTCCGGCACGGAGTCGGGGATGCTCGCGGTCAAGGTCGCCCGGACGGCGACCGGGCGACCGGCGATCCTCAAGGCTGTCGACGGCTTCCACGGCTCCTTCG
Organism: uncultured Solirubrobacterales bacterium; assembly: GCA_963780815.1. Classification (GTDB taxonomy): domain Bacteria; phylum Actinomycetota; class Thermoleophilia; order Solirubrobacterales; family 70-9; genus VRUE01. The sequence continues at coordinate 17,860 of CAWADG010000002.1, forward strand.
ACGACCTCGAGGTGGGCCTCTACGGTCGGCCGGAGATCCCAGGCCGCGTATACCTTGCTCCGTTCGGCGACGCGGACGCCTTCGAGGCCAAGCTCGCCGAGCATGGGCCGGAGATCGCCGCCGTGGTGCTCGAGCCGCTGATGTTCAGCGGCCTCGTCACCACCGCCCCGCCCGGCTTTCTGTCGCGGGTGGAAGCCGCGGCGCGGCGGGCGGGATCCATGTTCGTCCTCGACGACTGCCTGATGCTGCGGCTCGCCTTCGGGGGATCCGCGGAGCGGTTCGGGCTGCGGCCCGACCTGACCTTCCTCGGCAAGTTCATCGGCGGAGGGATGCCGATGGGAGCGCTCGGCGGCCGCGCCGAGGTGATGGAGGTTCTCGACCCGGAGCGGGCGGAGCCGCTCTACCACGGCGGCTCCTTCAACGGGAACCTTCTGAGCTGCGTCGCCGGTCGGGTCAGCCTCGAGCACCTGACGCCAGGGACGATCGCCGCGATGGACGACCGGGCGGGAGGCGCTCCGCGACTCGCTCAACGAGCGGGCGTCGGCGCTTGGCCTGCCGCTCACAATTGTCGGGGAAGGGTCGGTGATGGGGGTCTACGTGACCGAGTCCCTGCGCAGGCACGAGACGATCTTCCACGCCGGAGAGGCGACCAGCCTTCTGCATCTGTCCGCACTGCTGCGAGGAGTTTTCATGGGGCCGGGCGGCGAGATCGCCCTGTCCAGCGCCACCGCAGTGGACGCGCTCGAGCAGGCACGTGATGGCCTGCTCGGCGCGCTCGAGGAAGTGGCCGAGCTCACCGACAAACGCATGATGAAGGGAGTGGCAATGGATAAGCAGCGCGTCGAGAGCCCCTGGGGGTCGACCTTCTGCGACTCGATCAGCTTCGAAGGGCCGGGGCGGTGGATCTACGTCTCCGGTCAGATCGGGGCGGACGCAGACGGGAACATGGTCAACTCGAGCTTCACCGCCGAGGCGGACCAGTGCTTCGTTCGGATCCGGCAATCGCTCGAGAAAGCCGGTGCGGCGATGAGTGACGTCGTGAAGATCACCGGCTACGTGACCAGCACCGACCACTACGAGGACTACGACCTTGCCCGGGGCCGCGCCTTCGCGGGAATGCCGCCGAGCAGCGCGACCGTGCAGGTTGCGGGCCTGGTGGCGGACGCCCGTCTGGAGGTGGAGGCGGTGGCCTTCATCCCGGCGCAGGGCTAGGTGGCAACACCGATCGAGGTGGCGGACCTGATCTGGTCCGCGCACATCTCCTGGCTGTTCGCGGAGCGGCCCTACGAGGAGCGGCCGCGAGCCGCCCGCCGGGCCGGCTTCCGCTGCATCGAAACCGTCTGGCCGCAGCACGGCGAGCGCGAGCAGCTGCCGGCCAGGGTCGAAAAGGAGGGGCTCTCCGTGTCGCTTCTCAACTGCGCCGCGGGGAACCTGGAGGCCGGCGAGCGTGGCTTCATCAACGACCCCTCGCGAGGCGAACAGGCGGAGCGCGGCTTCGCCGCCGCCGCAGCCTTGGCGACCCGGATCGGGGCGAAGACGATCAATGTCCTCGTCGGTCGGGCGTTGCCCGACCTGGCCGTCTGGCGCCAGCGCGACGCCGCGATTCTGCTGCTGCGCTCGTTCGGCGCCGAGGCTCGGGCACGCGGCCTGACCGTGGTGGTCGAGCCGCTCAACGAGGTGGAGAATCCCGGCTATCTTGCCCCCGACCCGGCAAGTGCCCGACAGCTGATCGAAGACGCCGGGTCAGAGGCGCTGGGGATCCTGTTCGACGTCTATCACCTGGCCCGCGTCGGGAGCGACCCGCTGGCGGCGATCGATCGACACGGCGACCTGATCCGACACGTACAGATCTCTGACTTCCCGGGGCGGGGCGAGCCGGGCAGCGGCAACCTGGACCTGCCCGCGATCCTCGACCGGCTGCGCTCCAGCGGCTACCGGGGAGCGATCGGGCTCGAGTACCGACCCACCGCCGCCACCGTCAGATCGCTTGCCTTCACCAGGTCGGCGGAGTACCCAGTCGCGTTCTAGGTGGCCGGTTGCGCGCCGCCGGCCCGGGGTGGCGGGTTCGAGTCGATGAGGGAGAGGGCCGCGTCGCCACCGGGCCCGTCCGGCCCCGCCTCCCCCTCCTCCAGCCGCCTCCGCCGCTTCGCCGTCCCGGCCTCGTCGACGCTGCCGTCCTCCGCGAGGACCACGCCGTAGGCGTCGACGGCCCGTGCGGCGCTGACCCAGCCTTCTTCGACGTCGTGCCTGACCCGCTCCGGATCGCGATGGGTCGGCGGCCCGTAGCCCCCGCCGGCGGCGGAGATCGAGATGATCGTCTCGCCGGCCTCGAGCACCACGTGACCCCAGGCGTCCAGCTTCGTGACCTCGCCGTCGGCGCGGCGCATCATCGGCCTGGCGAGGGCGCCGGGCTCTCCGCCGCGGGCCCCGAGCGCCGGGTTGATCGTTCCGTCGGCCGCGTACATCACCTCCAGCTCGGTGTCAACCGGCCCGTACTCGACGTAAAGGGAGGGGGCGCCACGGAAGCTGCCGGCGCCCTCGGTGTCCGGAATGATCCTGTCCGCCCAGATCCGCATCGGCCGCAGGAGCTCCAGTACCTCCGTGCTGTCCCGCATCATCGAGCCGCCGTCGCTGGTCTCGCCGTTGGTCAGCCAGCCGTCCCCGTGCGGGTGGCCGGCGCCGCCGGACTGGCCGAGGATCGTCATGTCGACGAACGGCGCGTTCCCGTGCCTCGGATCGCGCCCGGAGATGTTTGCGGTCGCCGGCGCGCACTCCGGCCCGGTGGACGCCATGCCGAGGTCGTCGCCGAACTCCGCGAGCGTCCTCTGCACGACGCCGGCGAGCCGCTCCGCGAGGCCGCTCGTCGCCAGCGAGCAGCTGGCGGGGTGAACCGGGATGCCGAGGCAGCAGTTCTCCCGCAGCAGGACCCTGACCGCCCGGGCGCTTCCGGAGTTCCGCGGAATCGTGTGGTCGAGGCTGTTGAAGACGCCGATCAGCGCCGAGGTGTGGGCGGTGGACTCGGTCAGGTTGAGGCCGCAGGGCAGGCAGTCGGGATTGTTTCGGAGGTCGACCTCGATCTCGGCCCCGTCCGGGTCGACGGCGATCCCAACCTCCATCGGCACCCCCTCCTCAACGCCCCGGAGCGGGACCGGATCATGCAGATCGTGGCCGCTGCGCCGGCCCGCCGGAAGGGTCCGGATCGTCGCCCGCATCCGTTCCTCGCTGTAGGCGAGCCAGTCGGCGACGTAGCGGTCGAAGGAGTCCCAGCCGATTTCCTCGCCGATTCGCAGTAGCTCCCTCTCCCCGACGCGAGCCGCTCCGATCATCCCGATGTAGTCGCCGTACCAGTCGTCCGGTACGCGGATCCGCGCCATGCACATGCGGATTACATCGTCGACGTCGCGGTAGTCCTCCTGGACCTTCACGCAGGGGAAGATCAGGGCCCCCTCCTCATAGACGTCCCTGGCCGTCGCCGTGAGTGTCGTCGGCTCGGAGTTGCCGATGTCCGCCATGTGGGCCTTGACCACCGCGGTCGCCCGTGGACGACCCTCCTCGTCGACGACCGGGATCAGGATGCAGTGATCGCCGGCGTGGGAGTTGCCGTGGTAGGGCGAGTTGTGGAGGTAGGCGTCTCCTCTCGCCGGGTGCGGATGGAGGCGACGCAGCCAGCGGCTGATCATGTCCGGCCCGCTGATCACGTGAATCGGCAGCGACTCGGCCATGACGAGCATCTGGTGGTCGGCGGTGACGATGCAGCAGGAGAAGTCCCTCGCGGTATTGAGGACAGTCGACCTCGCGGTGCGGAAGAGGGTGTTGGTCATCTTCCGGACGACGCCTTCCATCCGGTTCGTCATCACCGCGAGCGTGACTACGTCGAGGCGGGCCTTGGGGTCGGCTTCCAGCTCAACCCACCGCCTCGGTGGCGAGCGCAGCGGCATTGCCCGGGTCAGGACCGAAGGGAAGGATGACCAGGCTGCCGCTGGGCGCACGCTCGGCCGTTGCGCCCGGGTTGAGGACGATGGTCGTGAACGACGACTCGACGACCGCAGGACCCACGATCGGGGCGCCGGGCGCAAGGGCCTCGAGCCGATGGATCGCGGTGTCGACCCGTTCCATGCCCTCGAAGTAGGCGGATCGCCGGAGCACGCCCCCGTCTGCAGCGCCGGCGGAGAATTGGTCGGCACCCCCGCCCTGAAGGGGGCATGTGACGCGCGCCCTGAGGCCGACGACCTCGACGACGGCCCGCTCGTCGCGGACCGCGTAGACCTCTTCGTGGACTGCATGGAAGCTCTCGACGAAGTCCGCCAAGCCCTCGGCTGCGTCGAGCCCCTGCTCGGGAAGCCCGATGTCGAGCTGCCAAACCTGGTGGCGGTAGCGGGCCTCGGCGGTCAGCTCGATCCGTGGCTCGGAATCGATTCCGCTGCGCTCGGCGAACTGGAGGCACCTCCCGGTCAGCTCGTGGACGAGCTCCCGGGCGCTCTCGTGGTCGAATCCGTCGGAGGCGGAGAAGAACGCGGTTGCGAATTCGCCGACCAGGTCGGACATCAGTGCGCCGCGGGCGCTGAGCACTGCGCCGGCCTGGGGGATCACGACCCGCGGGGCGTCGAGCCGGCGCGCGATCGCCACCGCGTTGAGGCCGGCGGCCCCACCGCCTCCGATCACCACCGCCGAGCGGGGGTCAACCCCCTGGTTAACCGTGATTTCCTCGATCGACTGGATCATCCGCTCGGTCGCGACGGACATGATCGCCGCCGCGGCCTCGTCGACCGAGAGCCCGAGCGGGTCCGCGACCTCGGCCCGGATCGCAGCGACGGAAGCCTCGGCGTCGAGCGCCATCGAGCCGCCGAGGAAGAACTCGGGGTCGATGTGGCCGAGGGCGACGGCGGCGTCGGTCACGGTCGGCTCGCTTCCCCCGCGGCCGTAGCAGACCGGGCCGGGGTCGGCGCCGGCGCTGCCCGGCCCGACGTGGAGGAGCGAGCCCTCGTCGAGCCAGGCGATCGAGCCGCCGCCGGCGCCGACGCTCTTGACGTCGACCGCCGGGAAGCCGGTGATGTGGCCCTCGTACTGGATGCCGAGCCAGGTTTCGCGGGTGACGGGGATGGCCCCGCGCCTGACCAGGGTGACGTCGTAGCTGGTGCCGCCGCAGTCGGCGACGACGGCGCTCTCGCTGAGACCGTCGAGCTCCGCGTAGTGGCGGCCCGCGACCGGCGCCATCGCCGGCCCCGAGTTGAGCGAGTGGATCGGGGCGGCGGCCATGTCGGCGGCGTCGACGACGCCTCCCCGGGAGGTGATCATCAGCAGCCGGCCGGCGAAGCCGTGCTCGCGAAGCCGCTCCTCGAGGTCGCTCAGGTAGCTCGTCATCACCGGCTTCAGAGAGGCATCGATCGCCGCGCTCGAGGCGCGGCGATACTCGCGGAGCGTCGGGTTGAGCCGGTGGGAGAGCGTGAATGGGACGCCCGGCAGATTGTGCTCCAGGAGGCGCCCGACCGCGAGCTCATGCTCGGGGTTCGCGATCGACCAGAGGAGGCAGACGGCAACCGACTCCACGCCCAACCGGCGCAGCTCCTCGATCGTCTCCACAGTCGAGGTCTCCTCGAGCGGCAACACGATCTCACCCTGGCTGCCGATCCGCTCCTCGAGCTCGAATGTCAGCGAGCGAGGTAGGTACGGATCCGGGTATCCGTATGACCAGTTGAAGGGTTCGGTCCGGCCGCCCTCACGGAGGAGCAGGACGTCGGGGTGCCCCCGAGTTGTGAGCAGCGCCGTCCTCGCCGTGCTGCTGGTGAGGATCGCGTTGATTGCGCGCGTGGTGCCGTGGATGAAGATCTCGGCCTCGGAAAGGAGTGACTCAATCGGACCTCGCCGGTCCTCGGCGGCGAGCCGGACAGCGTCGAGGATCCCCTCGGCTGGGCTGTGCGGGGTCGTCGATGCCTTGTAGAAGCGAACCTGACCCTCGGTCTCGACGGCCAGATCGGTGAACGTTCCGCCGGTGTCCGCCGCGAGCCGCACGATCGTTCAGCGGGAGAGGCCCCGTGTCGTTTGATCTGTCAGGCCCTCGATCGATTGACGATACAAGAGGTGCCTGTCTCGCGAAAGGGGCCGCCGCCCAGTGGCCGGAGGGCGCTCAACCCGCGGCGCCGACCAGCGCGGCGTCGACCCCGGCGGGAAAGAGGGTGCCGATCACTTCGTCTCGAATGCGGGGGCCGTCGAGCGCCGCCTCCGAGGTCATGGCCTGGATGACGAGGCCATTGAGCACAGCGTCGAATCTCCACGCCAAGGGGATCGCGTCCGACCGGTTCTCCTGCGAAGCGAGGCCCTCGAGAGCATGATCGATCAGGTCGTACCAGGTGTGAAGGCGCTCCTCCATGGTGTGACGCAGGCTCGCGAGGTGAACCGCCTCGCCGTAGGCGTTTATCCAGACTCGCCAGCTCTCGTTCATCGGCGGGTCATCGGCGAGGGCGCTGTCGAGGAGTGCGGTCAGACGCTTCTCCCCCGCGGGCACCCCGTCGACGGCCGCCCGGAGGCGGTCCTGGGTCCGGTGTGAGACGAAGAGCAGCGTCTGGGTCAGCAGGTCCTGTCGGTTCGAGAAATAGTGATTCAGCATCCCCGTGCTGACGCCGGCCTCCTCAGCCACTTTCCTCAGTGTCGTGGCGGCGAAACCCTCGCGCGAGATCACCGTCGCCGCGGCCCGACAGATCTGCTCCCGCCGTATCGGACCCATACCTAGTTTGGGCATTCAGAGCCCCTTTCCTAGCCCATCGAGAAGGCCTTATATTCGTATATCAAACCAAACGTCCGGAATGCAACCGGCAGGTCCCCCGAACCAGAACGGAGAAGAGGATGGGAATTGAGCGCCATACCACCAATCCCGCCAGCGGCTTCAGCGATGCTGTCGCCGTGCAGGGAGCAGGCCGGCTGATTCACGTGTCCGGAAACGTAGGTTTCGGCGCGGACGGGAAGGTCGTCTCCGGCGGAATGGGTGCGGAGGCGCGAGCGACTTTCGACAACATCGAACGAACCCTCGGCGAACTGGGTGCCGAGATGTCCCAGATCGTGAAGATAAACGCGTTCGTCACCTCCCTCGACGACTACTCGGAGTACGCCGCGGCCCGAGAGGAGCGTTTCGGCGACAAGTTGCCGGCCAGCGCCACGGTGCAGGTTGCCGGCCTGCTCGTCGGCGCCCAGATCGAGATCGACGCGGTCGCTTTCGTGCCCGACGCCTGAGCCGGGCGCTAGGAAGCCGGCGCCCCGGAGATATCCGCCCTGGCCGAGGCGACGTCGGCTATCGCCTGGCCGATCGCCTCCGCCGCCTCGGCCAGTTCCTCCTCGCTGAGCACGGTGGGGAGCCCGAACTCGCCGCCCGACCCGAAATAGACGCCCCGCGTCACCGCCGCGAGGTGGAGCATCGAACAGGCCGGCCAGTCGATCTCGCCGCCCGGCCCGTCCAGCACGTAGACGCCGAAGGCCGATCCCACGCCGGCTGTGCGGACGGGCAGATCGCTGGTCGCAGCCGCGGCGGCGATCTCCGCCCTCAGGCGGTCGGCCTGGTCGTCGATCCGGGCGATCGCCTCGCCGCTGAGATCACGAAGCGCGATCGCCCCGGCGACCATACCCAGAACGTTGCCGTTGAACGAGCCGCCGTGGTAGAGCGGGTGCTCGGGATGGAGGTCAAAGCTCGCCATCATCTCCGCCGGGGCGGCAAGGACGCCGACCGGAAGACCGCCGCCGATCCACTTGCCGAGGCAGGTCATGTCGGCGTCGAAGCCGAACCTCTCGGCGGAGCCGCCCTCGGCGAGCCTGAACATCAGGCAGTCGTCGAGGATCAGCAGCACCCCCGCCTCGTCGGCGAGCCGTTGCAGCTGCGCGAGGAAACCCTCCGGCGGCGGCGTCACCACGCCGGTGTACTGGACGGGCTCGACGATGATCGCCGCGACGTCATCGCCGCCGCGTTCCAGCGCCGCGGCGTAGCTGTCGAGCTCCCCGAAGGTGGCCAGCGCGACCCGTCCCGGTTCCTCGGGCCGGTCCTGCAGTCCCACCTCGAGGTCGTCGTAAGAGCCGTGGTACGCGTGCCACGCCTTGACGACGACCTGCCGGCCGGTCACGTGGCGCGCCAGCTTGATCGCGAGCATGGTCGCCTCGGTGCCGGTGTTCGCGAAGCGGACCTGCACCTCGCCGGGTATGCGGTCGCAGAGCATCTCGGCGAACTCGATCTGGGCCTCGGAGGCGCCGGGCCAGGCGGTGCCGCGAGGAAGCGCCCGCTGCAGCGCATGCTCGATCGGCGGGTAGGAGTGCCCATGGATCAGGCTGAGGCCGTTGCAGAAGAGGTCGAGGTAGCGATTGCCGTCGACGTCATAGACCGAGGCGCCGGAGCCGTGGTCGAAGACGACGGGATACGGCGCGAACCAGGCCAGAGTGCGGGTGAGCCCGCGTGGCATCGACTTCGCCGCGCGCTCCATCAATTGGGCCGAGCGCGGAGTCATCTCGCGGTACCGGCCCTCGATCGGGCTCGTCAATTCCTCTGGCATATGTCGCTCCTCTGGGTCTGGTGCACCACACATATCGATCGGTCGGTCCGTAATGACCTGCCGTCGCTCCGGGGTCCTCGAGTGACCCATGGCTCAGCTTCGCTTTCGCCGCGCTCGGTCTCGGTGGCCCGCAGCTCCTCCCGACGCAGCCGCGTCGCCTCCTCGTCCACGCCCAGACGACGGGGCCCGCCTGCGGCCGCAAGATCGACGCCGTAGACCCCCTCCGCGGCCTCGGGGCTGACCCAGCCTTCAAGCACGTCGTAGAGGACGGCGTCTGGGTCGCGATCGAGCGGATCGCCGTAGCCCCCTCCCCCGGCCTCGACGCCGCGGATCCACTGCCCCGGCTCGAGCAGGGAGTCGCCGACCGGCTCGGTCGCCCGTTCGCTGCCGTCGGCGCTGATGACGCTGGCGGATGCCGCCATCCCGGGCTCGCCGCCGAGGACTCCCTGCGGTGGGTTGAGCGCGAAGTCAGCCAGGTAGAAGGCCCGCATCGGTGTCGCCGATGGGCCGTAGACCACCTCCGAGGCGGGCCCGCCGCGCAGCCGCCCGGCGCCTCCCGAGTCGGGCAGCAGGCGCAGCGACCTGAACCGAAGCGGGTACATGCGCTCGAGCATCTCGACGCTGTCGATGTAGACGGTCTTCGAGCAGTCGGGCATCGCATAGGTGATCCAGCCGTCGCAGTGCGGCGACGCGGGCCCGCCGTTGTTGCCGATCACCATCTCGCTCACATAGGGGTTGCCGTTCTCGTAGGTGCCGGAGAAGACGGCGTAGCCGACGCCGAGCGCGCCGGCGCCCTCGGCGAGCCCCCGTCCGTCGCCGAGCTGGCAGAAAGCGCTCTGCGCGGCGTTGATGATCCGGTTGAGCACGTTCGTGGTCGAGACCGATGCGGAATACGGCTCGACCAGGCCGCCGGCGATCGAGCCCTCCCGCAGCAGCACCTCGACGCGCCGGAAGGAGCCCGCGTTCCGCGGGATGTCCTCGTCGAGGCAGTTGAGCAGGGCGATCGTGCAGCCGCCGCGGGCGCAGTACTCGGAGACGTTGAGGCCGAACGGGATGCAGTCCGGGTTGTCTCGCAGGTCGAACATGACCTTCCCCCGCTCGGGGTCGACCTCGACGGCCACCTTGACCTCCACCCCGCCGGGGAGGCCTGGGATCGGGTCGTGCCGGGAGCGGCGTTCGAGGCGCCGCTCCGGCAGCTTGCGGATCGCCTGCTCCATCGACCGCTCGGAGTAGTCGAGCCACTCGCGGACGAACGCCTTGATCGTCTCCAGCCCGTACCGCTCGATCGACCTCGTGGACCCGCCGTTCGCCGATCCTGGCGGCCCCGACCGACGGCAAGGTAGTCGCCGTACCACACCTCGGGAACCCGGATCCGCCGTTTGCACATCCGGATGATGTCGTCGACGTCCTCATAGTCCTGCTGGACCTTCACGCAGGGGAAGACGAGCCCGCCCTCCGCGTACACGTCGTCCACGTAGGCGACGTAGGTCGACGGTTCGGCATTTCCGCAATCCGCCTGATGCGCCTTGGCAGAGGCGGTGAAGACGTGCTCGCCGTCGACGAAGACCGGGACCAGGATCGTGTGGTCGGCTGTGTGGGTGTTGCCGAGGATCGGATCGTTGTGAAGAAAGGCGTCGCCCTCGCGGAGATCAGGGTGGAGCTCGCGCATCGAGCGGGTCTGAAGCCCGGCGCCGAGGACGTGCACCTGCAGGCCCTCGGCGGCTGCGAAGAGCTGGTCGTCGGCGGTGATGATCGAGCAGGAGAAGTCGCGCGCCATGTTGAGGATCGAGGAGCGGCCGGTACGGAAGAGGGTGTTGGTCATCTCCCTGACGATCGCTTCGAACCGGTGCGCGAGGACGGCGAGCAGGGTCGGGTCCACAAGGCCCTCTTCCTCCATGCGTCCGGTCTGCGCGGCTTCCAGATCCTGGGTCATCCGAGCTCCAATCTGTAGTTGCCCGACTCGGTCACGTGGGCGGTCCAGCCCGGGTAGACCACGATCGTCGTCTCCGGCTCGATCAGGATCGCCGGCCCTTCGGCGACGGCGCCGGGGCCCATCTCGGCGCCGAGGTAGATCGGAACCTCGACCTCGCCGAGGTCCGGCATGAAAGCCACCCGGGAGTCGTTGCCCGCGCCCGCCCCGTCGTCCGAGCGGCGCTCGCTGCCGACCGCCGGCTTGCTGGTGCCGACCACGACTCGACCCTTCCACTGGCTCAGCTCGATCTTCTGCCCCGGCTCTCGCACGGCGAAGATCCGCTCGTGGGCGTCGTGGAAGCTTTCGATCAGAGCATCGAGCGAGGCCTGGTCCGGCACGCCTTCGCCTGCGAGCGGGATCGGCACGTCCCAGACCTGGTACGCGTAGCGCGCCTCGACGTAGTAGCGGCGGCTGGCATCGCCGTCGAAGCCGGCCGGCAGCTGCTCCTCGAACTCCGACATCCGCCGGCGCAGGTCGGCGATCGTCGCCGCCACCCCCTCGAAGTCGAAGTCCTGCGAGTGCGTCGCGTGCGGAGCGGTGACCTCGCGGACGATGTCGCTGTACTGGCCGCCGAAGGCCGCGAGGACGCCGGCCGCCTTCGGGATCAGCACCTGGCGGCAGCCGAGCTCGCGGGCGATCGGGAGGATGGTCAGTCCGGCGGCTCCGCCCCCGGCGACCAGGGTGCTGTCGCGAGGATCCACCCCCTCGTTCACCGTCAGTTCCTGGATTGCCGCGATCATCCGCTCGTTGGCGACCGACAGGACCGCGTGGGCGGCCTCTTTGGCGCTGATCGAGAGAGCCTCGGCGAGCCCCGCCATCGCCGCTTCGGCCGCCGCCAAATCGAGCTTCATGGCGCCGCCCAGGAAGCGGTCGGGATCGACATATCCGAGGGTCAGCGCGGCGTCGGTGACCGTCGGCCGGTCGCCGCCGCGCCCGTAGCAGGCCGGGCCCGGATCGGCGCCGGCGCTCTCGGGCCCGACCCTGAGCAGGCCACCCGAGTCGACCCAGGCGATCGAGCCGCCGCCGGCGCCGATGCTGCGGACATCGACGGAGGAGAGGCCGGTGAGGTGCCCCGCGAAGGGCTCGCCGAGCCAGGTCTCGTTGGTGAACACGAGGTCGCCGTCGCGGACGAGGCCCACCTCGAAGCTGGTCCCGCCAGCGTCGCAGACGATCACGTCACCGCTGCCGGTCTCGGCCGCCGCGATCGTCCGCGCCGCGACCGGGGCGAGGGAGGGGCCCGAGCGAACCGAGAGCAGCGGGCTGGCGATCAGGTCCGTCATCGGCACGGCGCCGCCGGCAGAGGTCGCCGCGAGCAGCTCGCCCGCGAAGCCCTCGGACTCGAGGCCGCTCGCGATCTCCGGTAGATGGCGCTGCATCAGCGGCCTCAGCGAGGCGTCTATCGCGGTGCTTGAGGCTCGCCGGTACTCGCGGACGATCGGGTTCACCTGATGGGAGAGCGAGAAGGGGACGCCCGGCATCTCCTCTTCGATCAGCCCGCCGAGGGCAAGCTCGTGGGCCGGATTCGCTGTCGCCCAGAGCAGGCACACCGAGACGGCCTCGATCTCCTGCTTCCTGGCGCTCGCCAGGGCGGCGCGGGCCGCCTCCTCGTCGAGCGCTGTGATCACCTCGCCGTGGACATCGATTCGCTCGGGGATCTCGAACGTGTTGCGGCGGGGGACGTAGGGCTCGGGGAAGGGGCGCGAGTAGTCGTAGGGCCGCAGCGAACCGCCCTCGCGCCGGACGAGGATGTCGGGGAACCCCTCGGTGCAGAGGAACGCCGTCCGGGCTGTCTTGCTCTCGAGGATCGCGTTGGTGGCCTGCGTCGTGCTGAAGATGAAGAGAGAGGTGCGGCCGAGCAGTTCGGAGATCTCCTCGCCGAGCTGTCCGGCCGCGCCGGCGAGGGCGGAGCGCAGGCCGTCGAAAAGACGCTCGGGCCGGGTCAGCGACTTCGCCAGGGTGAGGCCCCCGGAGGCGTCGCTGACGACCACGTCGGTGAACGTGCCGCCGATGTCGCAGGTGATCCGGGCCTCGCCGTTCGCGCTCATCGATCCTGCGGGGGGCGCACGTAGTCGGCAAGCCGGTCGGCGATCAGTTGGGCGTGCTGCGCGAACTTCAGGCGGCCGCGGCTGCTCGCGGGCTTCCCTCGCCCGCTCCCGACGCGCATCGGTGGCGGCGGCGTCGAGGCGACCCGCCTCGTCGACGATGACCGCGTAGACGTCGGCCGCCTGCTCGCGGCTGACGAAGCCGCTGCGGATGTCGTCGAGGACCAACTCCACATCGCGCTCCCAGGGCGGGCCGTAGCCGCCGCCCGAGGTCGAGATCGCGTAGACCGTGTCGCCGGGGCCGAGCTCCAGCTCACCCCACCCCGGCAGCTCCTCGACCGAGCCATCGGCTCGCCTCAGGTATTGGCGCGCCGGCGTGCCCGGATGGCCCCCTCGGGCGCCGATCGCGGGATGGACGTAGCCGTCCGTGGACCACATCGCGTGGATCTCGGTGTCGGCCGGCCCGTACTCCACGTAGGAGGCGGGGGCGCCACGGAAGCGGCCGGGCCCACCGCTGTCGGAGACGAAGCGATCGGCCCAGATGATGATCGGATAGAGCAGCTCGTCGACCTCGGTCGAGTCGCGCAGCATCGTGCCGCCGTCCCCCACCTCCCCCGACACCGGCCAACCGTCGGCGCGGGCGTGACCGGCGCCTCCGGTGAGGCCGAGGATCATCAGGTTGACGAACGGCGCGTCTCCATGGCGGGGGTCGCGACCGGAGATGTCGGCGACGGCCGCCGTCAGGGTCCCGGTCTCGGCCATCCCCAGGCCGTCGTCGAGCTCGGCTATCGCCCGCTGGGTGGCGTTCGCCACCCGGTCGGCGAGCCCGGTGGTCGCGGTGGAGCAGCTCGCCGGATGGCGTGGGATCCCGACGATGCAGTTCTCACGAATCAGGATGTCGAGACGGCGGAAGCTTCCTGCGTTGGGCGGGACCGCGACCGGGAGGCTGTTGAAGATGCCGATCATCGCCGCGGTCCGGCTGGTCGCCTCGGTCAGGTTTATGCCGCAGGGCAGGCAGTCGAGGTTGTCCCGCAGGTCAACCTCGATCCGGGCGTCCCGGGGGTCGACCTTGACGCTGACCTTGACCGGAACTCCCTCCTCGATGCCGGCATCGGGAAGCGGGTCGTGCTGATTGTGGGCGACGCTGTGGCCGGCCGGCATCGCCCGGATCGCGCTCGCCATCATCTCCTCGCTGTAGTCGAACCAAGCCTCGGTGTAGGCGTGGAGCGCCTCCCAGCCGAGCTCGTTGCCCATCGCGAGAAGCTCCTGCTCGCCGATGCGAGCGGCCCCGATCATGCCGATGAAGTCCGCGTACCAGACGTCGGGCACCCGCAGCCGCGCCCGGCACATCTCGATCATCTCGGGGACGTCGGTGTAATCGCGCTGGACCCGCACGCCGGGGAAGATCAGAGCGCCCTCGTGATAGACGTCGCGCGCGTTGGCCCAGAGGGTGGTCGGCTCCGAGTTGCCGATGTCGGCCATGTGCGCTTTCACCATCGCCGTGAAGTGGTGGCGGCCCTCGTCGTCGACGACCGGCACGAGCACGCAGTGGTCGCCCGCATGAGAGTTGCCGTGGTAGGGGGAGTTGTGGAGGAAGGCATCGCCGGCGCGCATCTCCGGATGCAGCTTCGCGAGCGACTCCGAGATCAGGTCGGGCCCGCTCATCACATGTATCGGCAGGCTCTCGGCGGCCGCGAGCATCTCATGGTCCTTCGTGATCACGCAGCAGGAGAAGTCGCGGGCAGTGTTGAGCACCGAGGACCGGGCGGTTTTGAAGAGGGTGTTTGTCATCCGCCGGACGATGCCCTGGATCCGGCTGGTGATCACGGCCAGGGCCACCGGGTCGAAGCGCTCGCCCGCCGGTGGCGCCGCTCGCTCAGCTGCGGACTGCGTCGCCACGCCTCACCTCCTCCCTCTCCTGCTCCTCGGCGCCGTCGCGGATGATCAGGCTGGCTCCGGCTCGCATCGCCACATTGCCGGGCTCGACGACGATGGTTGTCAGCGGCGATTCGACCAGGGCAGGGCCCAAGAGCTGTTCGCCCTCAGCGAGCCCGGCGAGGGAGCGGACGCTGGCGCGCAGCGGCCCGTGCCCGGAGAAATAGACCTCGCGCTCGCCGTCGGGTGCCGACGTCGGCGAGTGCATCCTCGCCTGCGACGAGTCCCCGGGGAGCGGGCAGGTGACCCGCGCCCGCAGGCCGATGATTTCGACTGCTGAGCGGTCGTCGCGCACCGCGAATATCCGGTCGTGCAGGTCCCTGAAGTCGGCGAGGAACGCTTCGAGCGCGGCGGGGTCGTCGCCGAATCGATCCCCGCGCAGAGGTAGGTCCAGCTGCCAGACCTGGCGCGCGTGGCGCGCCTCGGCGATCATCTCGATGGCGTGGTTCGCGCCGCCGACCTCCGCGGCGAACCGCTCGCAGCGATCGTGAAGCTCGGCCAGGACCCGGTCGGTGCCGTGCCAGTCGAAGTCATCGGTCGAGGTGAAGCATGCGGTGGTGAACTCGGCGCCGAGGTCGGCCATCAGCGCGCCGACCGCGCTCAGCGTGGCGCAGGCCTCAGGGACGACCATCGTCTTGCAGCCCAACCGCCGCATGATCGCGGTGCCGTTCAGGCCCGCTGCCCCGCCGCCGCCGACCAGGACAGCGTCGCGGGGATCGATACCCGCGTCGACGGTGACCTCCTTGATCGCCTGGACCATCTGCTCGGTCGCCAGGGCGAGGATCGCCGAGGCCGCCTCCTGGAGCTCGAGGCCCAGCGGCTCGGCGATGTCGCGGGAGATCGCGGAGCGTGCCGGCTCGGCGTCGAGCGGCATCGCCCCGTCGAGAAAGCGCCGGGGATCGAGATAGCCGAGGACGAGGCAGGCATCGGTGACGGTCGGCAGCTCCCCATCACGGCCGTAGGCTGCGGGCCCGGGGTCCGCGCCGGCGCTCTGCGGGCCGACATGGAGCAGGCCGCCGTCGTCGATCCAGGCGATGCTGCCCCCCCGGCCCCGATGCTTTTGACGTCGACGGCGGGGAAGCCGATGATGTGGCCGGTGTAGGGCTCGCCCAGCCACGCTTCGCGAGTCATCGGGATGCGGCCACCGCGCACGACCGAGACCTCGTAGCTGGTGCCGCCGGTGTCGGTGACGATCGCGGTATTGGCGTCGGCGTCGGCCGCCGCGAAGTGGCGGCCCGCGACCGGCGCCATCGCCGGCCCGGAGTTGATCGAGGTGATCGGCTTCTCTGCCGCTTCGCGAGTGTGCATCAGCCCGCCACCGGTCGAGATCATGAGCAGCTCGCCGCTGAACCCGGCGGCGCCGAGTGCGCGCTCGAGGTTGCCCAGGTACTCGGTCATCAGCGGCTTCAGGGAGGCGTCGATCGCAGTCGACGAGGCCCGCCGGTACTCGCGCAGGGTTGGGTTGAGCGCGTGCGAAAGGGTGTAGGGAACGCCCGGTAGGTGCTCTTCGAGGAGCTCGCCCACGCGCAGCTCGTGGGTCGGGTTGACGATCGACCAGAGCAGGCACACGGCGACGGCCTCGACCCCGATCTCGGCCATCCCGGCTGCCGTCTCCTCGACTGCCCGCTCGTCGAGTGGGCGCAGGACCCTCCCCTGCGCGTCGATCCGCTCAGGGAGCTCAAAGGTCAGCTCGCGGGGGATGTAGCCGTCCTGGTAGCCCTCGCTCCAGTCGAACGTCCGGTTGCGTCCACCTTCCCGGATCAGCAGCATGTCGCAGTGCCCGAGCGTCGTCAGCAGGGCTGTCTTGGCGGTGCTGCCGGTGAGGACCGCATTGGTCGCCCGCGTCGTGCCGTGGATCAGCATCTCGACCTGGGCGAGCAGCTCGGAGCGATCCATTTGCAGCGCCGCGGCGGCCTGCTCGAGGACCTCGAGGATGCCGATGATCGGATTGGCGGGCGTGGTCGGAGTCTTGAAGATCCGTACCTCGCCCTCGCGCTCCAGCGCCAGATCGGTGAACGTCCCTCCGGTGTCGATTGCGCAGCGCACCTGGCAGCATTCCTCGCTGTATGACCTCGCGGCGACTATATACCGATTGATCGGTTTGGGGCAAGCAACCGCCTGGTGCCCCCGCATCTAGGCTTCGGCAAGGTGAGCGAGCTGGGCGGAACCGGCCCCGAGGAGGGAAGCGAGCGCTTCGTCGCGGTGCTGGGCGCGGGGCTGATGGGGGCCCAGATCGCCTGCGAGTACGCGCTGGGCGCCTGGTCGGTCACCTGCGTCTCCCGGCGGCCCGAGGCCGCCGAGGCCAGGGTCCGGGAGGCGCTGAGGCTGGTCGAGCGAGAGCGGCTCGCGGACACGTCGACCTGCAGCGCGGCGGCGGCGAGGGTCCGCTTCGCGACCCCTGGAGGAGACCTCGGCCACTGCGAGCTGATCGTCGAGTCGCTACCGGAGGACCTCGATCTCAAGGCCGAGGTCCTCGGCGCACTGGCCGCCCGCCACTCCGAGGCTCTGGTGGCGACGAACACCTCCTCGATCTCGGTCACGGAATTGGGAGGCGCGGCGGGGGTTTCCGGTCGTATCGTCGGCACCCACTACTGGAACCCGCCGCTGCTGATGCCACTGGTCGAGATCGTCGCCGGTGAGGGGACTCCGGTTGAGCGGCTCGACGCGATCGCCGCGGTCCTCACCGAGCTCGGCAAGCGGCCGGTCCGGCTCAACCGCGAGGTCCCCGGCCTACTCTGGAATCGCCTTCAGGCGGCGGTACTCCGCGAGTGCCTGTGGCTCGTCGAAGAGGGAGTTGCCCCACCGGAGACCCTGGACGAGGTGATGCGCAACGGCCTCGCTCGCCGTTGGCGCCTCACCGGGCCGTTCGAGACGGTGGGGCTGGGCGGCGCCCAGGTCTTCGACGCCATAGCCGAGAACCTGTTCCCGTCGCTCTCCGACGCAGGTTCGGGGACCGGCTTCGGGCCGCACGTCCCGACCGATCCCAAGCGGCTGCGGGCGCTGCGCAGCGCCCGGGACGAGGAGCTGGCGCGGCTCCTCAGGGAGGAAAGAGAGACCAAGCCTTGACAGGTGAAGGCAGGTCGATTACGTATTGACTGATCGATATAAACCGCGCCGCGCCGGAGGCAAGTGTGACCCGCGATCCTCGCCACGACATCCTCTTCGAGCCGGTTCCGATCGGCCCGAAGACGATGCGGAACCGCTTCTACCAGGCGCCGCACTGCACGAGCTTCGGCGCCGACCGACCCGGCGCCCAGGCGCACATTCGGGCGATGAAGGCGGAGGGCGGCTGGGCCGCGGTGAACACCGAGTTCTGCTCGGTCCACCCTTCGGCCGATTCTCTGCCCCTGATATCGGCCCGCCTCTGGGATGAGGATGACGCGCGGAACCTCGGCGCCATGGCCGAGCTCGCGCACGAGCACGGCGCGCTCGCCGGAGTCGAGCTCTGGCACGGGGGCTGCGTCACCGGGAATCTCGAGACCAGGCTGCCCGCCCGCAGCGTCAGCCAGATGACCGATGACAGCCTCTACAGCACCAGCTGCTACGAACTCGACAAACGCGGCATCCGCGAGATCCAGCGTCACTACGTGGCCGCCGCCGAAAGGGCGAGGGAGGTCGGCTATGACATCGTCAACGTCCACGGCGCGGAGGGGGGGGCGATAACCCAGCACTTCCTGATGGCCAAGTACAACCGCCGCACCGACGAGTACGGGGGATCCCTCGAGAACCGGGCCCGCTTCTGGATCGAGACCATCGAGCAGGTGAAGGAGGCGGTCGGGGACGACTGCTCGATCACCGCGCGGCTCTGCATCGACACGCTCAACGACAGCCCGCTCGGGATCAGAGCGTCCGAGGAGGCCTACGCCTTCATCGAGCTCGCCGATCATCTCGTCGACTTCTGGGACCTCCAGGCCGGCCCTTTTGTCGCGGCGGAATGGGCCGGCGAGGACGTGGTCGCCTCTCGCTTCGCCGGTGAGTTCTCGCATCGCGAGTACGTCGAGGCCGTGCGAGGCGCGACGCGCAAGCCGATCGCCGCGGTCGGCCGCTTCACCAACGCGGACACCATGGCCGAGGCGGTGAGCTCGGGAGTGATCGACATCGTCGCCGCGGCCCGCCCCTCGATCGCGGACCCGTTCCTGCCCCGCAAGATCGAAGAGGGTCGCTACGACGAGATCCGCGAGTGCATCGGCTGCAACGTGTGCGCGTCGCGGTTCCCGATGGCGACGCCGATCGTCTGCACCCAGAACGCGACCCTCGGCGAGGAGTTCCGGCGCGGGTGGCACCCCGAGAATTTCTCCAAGGCGGCGAACGCGGAGAAGACGGTCCTCGTCGTCGGCGCCGGCCCGGCCGGCATGGAGTGCGCGATGGTGCTCGGCAAACGGGGCCTCGGCGCGGTTCACCTCGTCGACGACCAGGAGACGCTGGGCGGCAGCATGAGGATGATCAGCGCCTACCCCAAGCTGGGCGAGTGGGCGCGGGTCGTGAATTACAGGCAGATCCAGCTAGACAAGCTCTCGAACGTCGAGGTGATCGCCAAGACCCACCTCGACACCGAGGGGGCCCTCACCTACGGCGCCGACATCGTCGTCTTCGCGACGGGCGCCCGCTGGCGCTCGGATGGGATGAACGGCCCGACCCAGGCGCCGATCCCGGGGGCCGAGCTCGATTCAGTGCACACCCCCGAGGAGGTCTTCGCGGCCGGCGGCGGGATCGACGGCGAGAGGGTCCTCGTCTACGACACCGACGGCTATTTCACCGCGGTGGCGATGGCGGAAATGCTGATCGCGGCCGACAAGCACGTGACCGTGGTGACGCCGTTCGCGAACTTCGCGATGTACATGTTCTTCACTGGTGAGGGGTTCCGAGTCAACCGCGAACTGCGCGCCGAGGGAGCGACGATCCTCCCAGGCCATCTGGTCAACGAGATCGGGCCGGGGAGCGTGCTAGGCCAGGGAATCTGGGCACCGGACCCGGTCGAGTGGGACGCCGACGCCGTCGTCCTCGTCACCCAGCGCGAGCCCTGCGATGCCCTCTTCCGCCAGGTGAGCGGCGACCCCGATCGCCTCGCGGCGGAGGAGATCGAGGCCGTCCATCGGATCGGCGACTGCCTGGCACCGAGGCTGATCGCCGAAAACATCTTCGACGGGCATCGCCTGGCGCGAGAGATCGACAGCGAGGACCCGTCCGAGCCCCTGCCCTTCATCCGCGAGCTTCCAACCGTCACCGAGAGCCCACAGGTCGCCGCGCCGCCCAGCTGAGCGGATGGGGACCCAGAGAAGAAACGAAACCGAAAGGCAAGAACATGGGACAGCTGGCAACCAAGATCCCGAGCTACTCGGTGCTGAACGCGCCGATGGAGGCTGCGCCGATTCCCGACGAGGACGTCATCTCGGGTAACCCCGAGTCGACGATGGCCATCCTCTGGCAATCGGAGGACAACACGCTCTACAACGGTGTCTGGCACTGCACGCCGGGCACCTTCATGCTGACCCACCCCGGGGAGACGATCTGCCTGGTCGAGGGTCGGGTGACGATCACACCCGAGGGAGGCGAGCCGATCACGCTCGGGCCCGGAGACATCGCCTACATTCCCGAGGGCACGGTCGCCCGATGGGAAGTCACGGAGACGGTGCGCAAGGGCTTCCACTCGCACGACTCATCCGGCAAGCTGCTCGGTGGGTAGAGGCACGCTCTGAGGATCCTCGTTCCGATCAAGCACGCCGCCGTCCTCGACGGCGAGGCCGAGCTGGCCGGGGCCGCCGTCAGCCCGGACTCGCTCGAGTGGCGGGTCAACGAGTGGGATGACTTCTCCCTCGAGGCCGCCCTGCAGCTCGCTGAAGGCGTCGGCGGCGAGGTCGTCGTCGCGACCGTCGGCGGCGAGCCCGCCGAGGAGGCGCTGCGGGCCGCCCTCGCAAAGGGCGCCGATCGCGCCGTGCGAATCTGGGACCCGGTGCTCGAGCAGGCTGATCCACTTGCCGTCGCCGCCGTGCTGGCCGCTCTCGCCGGCCGCGAGGATCCCCAGCTCGTGCTCACCGGCGTGCAGTCCTCCGACGCCGCCAACGCGGCGACCGGGGTCGCGCTGGGCGGGCTGCTCGACTGGCCGCGGGTGGCCGTCGTCCGCGGCATCGAGGCCGAGGGCGAGGTGCTGACGGTCGAGCGTGAGCTCGAAGGCGGCGCCGCCGAGATCCTGCGGGTGCGGCTGCCGGCGCTGCTGACCGTGCAGACGGGGATCAACGAGCCCCGTTACGCGACGCTGCGGGCGATCAAGCATGCGCGCCAGAAGCCGCTCGATCTGCTCGCCCTCTCCGACCTCGGGCTCGACGAGACGGACCTGGCGGAGCTCACCGGCTCGCGCACGGTCTCGCTCTCGGTGCCGGAGCGTGGCCAGGGGGCGACCCTCCTCGAGGGCTCCCCGGACGCGATCGCCGGCCGGATCGCCGAGATCATCCGGGAGCAGCTGGCCTCTTGAGCGCGGGGGTGCTCGTCGTCGGCGAGGTGACCGGCCAGGGCCTGCGGCCGGGAACGCTGGAGCTGATCGGAGCGGGGCGAGGCCTGACGGACGATGGCGCCGGCCCGCTCACCGCGGCCCTCCTTGACGCTGAGGCCGAGGCGCACGCGGACGCGGTCAACCTGGCGGGGGTCGATCAGGTCGTCGCGATCGGCTCGCCCCACGAGCGCTTCGAGCCGCACGTCGCCCAGGCCGCGCTCGAGGCGCTGATCGAGCAGCGGCGGCCGGCCGTGGTGTTGGCCGGCCACACCGTCGCGTCGCTAGGCTTCGCGCCAGCAGTAGCCGCGCGGGGGAGTCACGGCTTCGCGAGCGACGCTTCGGCGGTGGCGTGGGGCCCCGAGGGCCTGCGGGCCCGTCGCGGCGCTTTCGGGGACCACCTCACGGCAGAGCTCGAGTTCCCCGGCAAGGAGACGGTTATCCTGCTGCTCAGGGAGGGGGCGTTCGATCCGGCGGAGGGCGCCGGTGAAGCCGAGCTGACGACACTCGCCCTGGACCTTGCAGATCGCGCCCGCACCGAGCACGTCGAGTTCCGCGACCCGCCGACGGGCGACGTCGACATCACGACCGCCGACTTCCTGCTCTCGATCGGGCGCGGCGTCGAGGATGAAGAGCAGGTTCCCGAGCTCGAACGCCTCGCCGAGCTGATGGGGGCAACGCTGAGCGCCTCGCGCCCGCTCGTCGACGCCGGCTGGGTGGCGAGCGAGAGGCAGGTCGGGCAGTCGGGCCGGGTCGTCGCGCCGGCGGTCTACCTGGCGTTGGGTATCTCGGGAGCCGTCCAGCACCTGGCGGGAATGTCGAAGGCGCGGACGATCATCGCGGTCAACAGCGATCCGGACGCTCCGATCTTCTCCGTCGCCCACTACGGGGCGGTCGCGGACCTCTTCGACATCGCCGAAGAGCTCGAGCGGCAGTTCGCCTGATGGTGGAATCTCCGCTGGCCCAGGTCAAGTCGCGGCCGATTCTCTGGGACATGCCGCCCGGGGTGGAGGCGCTCTGGTACGCGCTCGTCGCGGTCTCGATCGCGGTCTTCCTCTACGGGGTCCTCAGGCCGCTGCTTCGCTACCGCCATGGCAACCGCGACGGCCTGCCGCCGCTGCCGGAGGTGCCGGGCCGCTTCTGGTCGGCGACCGTCAGCGTCTACTCGCAGCTAACGGTCGCGCGCCGCGACGCCCTCGCCGGATGGGCTCACCGCGGCATCTTCTACGGCTGGGTCGTCCTCGCCGTGGGCACCGTCGTGGTCGCCCTCTCCCATGACGTCGTCGAGCCGATCTTCGGCAAGCCGTTCTACGTCGGCAACTTCTACCTCGGCTTCAAGGCCGTCCTCAATCTCCTCGGGACGGTGCTCATCGCCGGGCTGCTGGTGATGATGATGCGGCGAGCGGTGCTGCGTCCGGCAAAGTTGGACTACAGCCGGCCCGACCGACCCAGCGAGGCGCAGGAAGACCGCCGCCGCGCCTACCGGGTCGGGGACTGGGTCTTCGTCGTCAGCCTGCTGGCGATCGCGGTCACCGGGTTCATGCTGGAGGGCGTCAGGATCGCGATGGAACACCCCGGCTACGACGGCTTCCAGTTCGGCGGCTGGGTGGCGGCGCAGCCGTTCGAAGGCGCCGGCGAGGCGACGCTCTCGGCCTGGCGACACGGCATCTGGTGGTTCCACGGCCTGTTGGCGATCGTCTTCGTCGCCTCGATCCCCTACACGAAGGCGAGCCACATGCTCGCAAGCTACGCGAGCATGATCCTTCGCGACCCGCTGGCCGGAAAGCGACTGCGGCCGATACCCCCGAGCGGGTCGAGGACCCCGCCGGGTACGGGTCGCTCGCGGACTTCTCGGCCGTTCACCTTCTCCAGCTGGATGCCTGCACCCGGTGCGGCAAGTGCCACGAGGCCTGCCCGGCGCTGGCCACCGGAAGGCCGCTCTCGCCGCGCGACGTGGTGCTCGAGCTGCACGAGCGGGCGCGCGCCGAGCCGATGTCCGCTCCGATCGGCGGCGTGCTGGGCGGCCTGCTCTCCAGCGACGATGGCGAGGAAGACGGCTCGCCGCGGGGATCGGTCCTGGGCGAGGACGGCATCAGGGCGGAGACGGTCTGGTCCTGCATGCAGTGCAACGCCTGCGTCGAGATCTGCCCGGTCGGGATCGAGCAGGCGCCGATCATCAACCAGATGCGGCGCCGACTGCTCGACGAGGGCGAGCTCGACGCCGGGCTGCAGGCGACGCTGGAGCAGATCCATCGCTCGGGGAACTCGCTCGGCCAGAGCCGGCGCAGCCGCGGCAAGTGGACCTCCGAGCTCCCATTCGATGTGAAAGACGCGCGGGAGGAGGAGGTCGACGTGCTCTGGTTCGTCGGCGACTACGCCTCGTTCGACCCCCGCTCGCAGCGGGTGACGCGGGCGCTTTCCGAACTCCTGCACCGCGCCGGCGTCGACTTCGGGATCCTCTACGACGGTGAGCGGAACGCCGGCAACGACGTTCGCCGGGCGGGCGAGGAGGGGCTCTTCGAACTGCTCGCCGAGCACAACGGGGAGCAGCTCTCAAGGTGCTCTTTCGACCGGATCCTGACCAGCGACCCGCACTCCCTGAACACGCTGACCCATGAGTACGGCGAGTTCGGCGGGCCGTGGACGGTCGTCCATCACACCGACCTTCTGCTGGAGCTCGTGCTCGATGGCTCCCTGGAGCTGGGCGAGCCGCTCCGACGCCGGGTCACCTACCACGACCCGTGCTATCTGGGCCGTCACAACGGCGGCTACGACGCGCCGCGGGAGCTTCTCCGCCTGCTCGGTTGCGAGCTGGCCGAGATGCCACGCAACCGCGACAACTCGTTCTGCTGCGGCGCCGGCGGCGGCCAGATCTGGATCGCCGATCAGGGCGGGGGTGAACGGCCGTCCGAGAACCGGATCCGCGAGGCGCTGGCGCTTGGCGCGGTGGATCTGTTCGTGGTCGCCTGCCCCAAGGACGTCACCATGTACGAGGACGCGATCAAGACGACCGGAAGCGGCGAGCTGCTCGAGCTACGGGAGATCACAGAGCTGCTCGAGGAGTCGACCGCGTCGGCATCCGGCCGCGTGACGGCGGGCGGGCCCGCTCAAACCGGGTGATTGGGGTACTCGTGCACCGAGACAAGGCGCACCGGCCCCTTCAACACGCGGTAGCTATGTGGCCGGTCGGCGCGAAAGGAGATCAGGTCGCCGGCCTCCAGCACCTCGGCAAACGAGTCGGTCGAGATCTCCAGGGACCCCGCCGCCACGCTCACGTGCTCGTAGAGGCCGGGGACGTGAGGCTCGGCATGGCGGATCGCGCCTACCTCGAGGACGAGGGTGTAGATCTCGATCAGCGAGGCATCGACCCGGGTCAGCATGTGTCGGGCGACCAGACCATCGGTGTCCAGGCCGGCGCTGTCGGCGGCGATGATCGGGACCTCCGCCTCGCGAACGACGGTGAAATCGCTGTCGCTCTCACCGTCCTCGCCGACCAGTGTCGCGAAGGGAACCCCGAGCGCCGCGGCGAGCGCCCAGACCGTGTCGATTGACGGGTTGCCGACACCGCGCTCGATCATCGAGACCGTCGACTTCGCAACCCCGGCCTCATCGGCGAGCGCGGTGACGGTGACTCCGCGTGCGGTGCGCCAGCGGCGCAGGTTGCGCCCTATCGACTGCTTCACCCCGGGCACGATCGGCATTCTAGTTCCAGGGGCTGGAGCGCCTCCGCCTGCGGTGCCACTGTGACAGCGGGTTAGGATCGCCGAGTTGGCAGAGCCTCCGATCCTCACCGAGCAGCACGACGGGGTGCTCGTGATCACCCTCAACCGTCCCGGCCAGCGCAACGCTGTCAACGGGGAGCTCGCTGAGAGGATGGCGGACGCACTGGACCAGCTCGACGAAGCCGAGGGGCTGCGGATCGGCGTGCTCAGCGGCACGGGAAAGGGATTCTGTGCCGGGATGGACCTGAAGGCTTTCGCTCGCGGCGAGTCTGTGGATGCTCGCGGGCGCGGATTCGGCGGAATCGCCGAGCGACCGCCGGTCAAGCCGCTGATCGCTGCGGTCGAGGGGTTCGCCCTTGCCGGCGGGCTCGAGGTGGCGCTCGCCTGTGACCTGATCGTCGCCTCCCGGGGAGCCCAGCTTGCGATAACGGAGGTCAGACGGGGCCTGGTCCCAGCCGCGGGGGGCCTGCTGCGGCTGCAGCGCCGGGTCCCCTACCACCTGGCGATGGAGATGGCGCTCACGGGCGCCCCGATATCCGCTGAGCGGGCGACGGAGGTCGGGCTCGTCAACCGGCTGGTCGAGCCCGGCCAGGCGCTCGAGGGGGCACTCGGCCTTGCCGCCGAGATCGTGGCCAACGCCCCGCTTGCGGTTGCCGCCTGCAAGCGGATGATGCTCGAGGCGCCGGGATGGCCCGAGGATGAGCGCTGGGCCCGCCAGCTGAAGATCGCGGATCCGATCTTCGCCTCCGAGGACGCCCACGAGGGCGCCGTCGCCTTCTCCGAGCGCCGCCCCCCGGTCTGGCGCGGGCGCTGATCCCTGCTCAGGGGGTGAGGACGATCTTCAGCGCCTCTCGGCGGGCGAAGATCTCGTAGGCCTCGGGGGCGTCGTCCAAGGACATGTGATGGGTGACGAGGGGCGTCGGGTCGAGGCGGCCGTCGGCGAGCATGTCGAGGACGGGGTCGAGGTGGGCGATCACGTTGGCTTGGCCACCCCGGATGGTGAGCGACTTGAGCCAGGCCAGGCCGAGGTGAATTTGTCCGCGCTCCGCGTAGATACCGATGCACTGGACCCTGCCGCAGTCGCGCGTCAGCCGCAGCGCGAGTTCCAACGCATCGACGTGGCCGACCGCGTCGATCGCGACGTCGACGCCGCCCCGCCCGGCGGTCAGCGCCCGCACTTCCGCGCGGACATCCTGCTCGTCGAGATGCAGCGGCGTCGCCCCGAAGGACTCCGCCAGGGCGAGGCGCTGCTCGACCTTGTCGATCGCAATGACCCTGGCGCCGGCGAGCCGCGCGGCCTGGACCACGCAGAGGCCAACCGGCCCCAGCCCCAGCACCGCTGCCACCTCGCCCTCGCGCAGCTCCGATGTGGCAACCCCGTGATAGCCGGTGCCCATCACATCCCCGGCGAAGAGGGCGGCGTCGTCGGAAACGCTGTCGGGCACCTTGCGCAGAGCCAGGTTGGCATGCGGGACGAGCGCGTACTCGGCCTGCGTGCCCTGCAGGGATCCCATCGTTGCTCCGAGGCCGAAGCTCCGGCCCTCAAGGCATCGCTGGTACTCGCCTCTCATGCAGTGGAAGCAGGTACCGCAGGCCACTTGGAAGGCGCCGGCAACACGGTCGCCCACCTCGGCCCGGGTCACCGCATCGCCCGCTTCGACCACAGTCCCGACGTACTCGTGGCCGATCGTGAACCCCGGCTCGATGTCGAGACGGCCGTCGTAGATGTGCAGGTCGGACCCGCAGACCCCGGTGGCGTCTACCCGTAGGACAGCGTCACCCGGCGCCTCGACCTTCGGAATCGGCCGCTCCTCGACCCTGACCTCTCCGGGACCTTGGATTGTGAGTGCTCGCAAGGGGAAGCTTTTCCAGATCGATTGATCGGCATCGGTAACATACCAGGGCTTTTCGGCAAGCCCGAAGAGTCCCGCGCGATGAGCACCTCGCCCTCAGACCCCGCGCTTGACCTGCCGGGTGCGATCGGGTTCGTGGGCCTGGGAAAGATGGGCTCGCCGATGGCGTCGCGTCTCGCCGCCGGGGGCGGGTCGCTCGCGGTCCACGACGTCAAGCCGGACCTGACGGAGAGCGTGGCCTCCCGCATCGGCGCGACTCCGTGCGCGGATCCCACGGCGGTCGGCGCCGCCTCCGACCTCGTGATCACGATGCTCCCCGATGGCGCCGCGGTCGCCGCCGCCGTCCTCGGCGATGGCGGTGACGGGGTAGCGAGCGGAATCCGACCGGGTGGGCTGATCGTCGACATGAGCACCGCCGCCCCGGCGCAGACTCGGGTGCTCGGCGCAAGGCTGGCGGAGTTGGATATTCGCCTCGTCGACGCCCCGGTCTCCGGCGGGGTGGCCCGGGCCGAGACAGGCGAGCTCTCGATCATGGCGGGTGGGGAGCGGTCAGACGTGAACGCCTGCGCTGGTGTCTTCACCTCGCTCGGCTCTCGGGTCCTTCACGCCGGCCCCATCGGCGCCGGCCACGCGGCCAAGGCCCTGAACAACGCCGTCTCGGCTGCCGGCCTGATCGCCGCCGGCGAGGCTCTGATCGTCGCCGAGCGGGCCGGCATCGACCCCGAGACCATGCTCGAGGTGCTCAACGCCTCGAGCGGGCGCAACAACGCGACCGAGAACAAGATCGGCCAGTTCGTCTTCAGTCGCAGTTTCGCCTCCGGCTTCGCCCTTGGCCTGATGACGAAGGACCTGGCGATCGCCGGCGACCTTGCGGCCGAGTTGGAAGTCGAGCCGCAGCTCATTCTCGAGTCGAGCCGGATCGCCGCCGCGGCCGATCAGGCGCTGGGCCCAGGAGCAGACCACACCGAGGTGGTCCGCTGGCTGAAGCAGCATGCAGAGGAAGCCAGTGCGACCCCAACCAATGAGAGGAGCTGAACGCATTTGAGCGCTGAACCAGAGAGAGCGGAGGGGCTCTACGCCCGTGGGCTGGAGATCCGCAAAGAAGTGCTGGGGGACGATTACGTCGAGAAGAGCCTCGCCGCCGCCCGGAAGGACGATTTCACGGCGCCTCTCCAGGAGCTCGTGACCGAGTACTGCTGGGGAGCTGTGTGGTCGCGAGATGGCCTCGACCGGCGGACCCGCAGCATGCTAAACCTGGCGATGATGGCGGCACTCGACCGTCAGCGGGAGCTGAGACTGCACCTGCGCGGGGCACTCAACAACGGCGTCAGCCGGGAGGAGATCCGCGAGGTGCTGCTGCAGGCGACCGTCTATTGCGGCATCCCGGCGGGGCTGGAGGCCTTTCGAACGGCGCGGGAGGCGTTCGAGGAGGTCGACGGCTAGCGGGTGCCCAAGAAGGAGCCGCCCTATTCGGTCACGGCGGTCAGGTACGGGACCGTCGCGCTGCCGCGCTCCTCGCTCTTCTCGAAGGACGCCGGGGAGCCGGGAGAGGAACAGCGCATGGACTACTTCTTCTGGCTGTTGGAGAACGAGAACCGCGTGATCCTGGTCGATACCGGGTTCTCCGGGGCGGGTGCTCGGCGTCGCGACCGGACCATGCTCCGCGAGCCGGCCGAGATCCTGCCGCGGTTGCTCGAAGGGGCGCAACCGGACGCGCTCCTGCTCACCCACCTTCACTACGACCACACCGGCAACCTCGGCCTTGCCCGGCACGCGCCAATATTCCTCAGTCGCCGCGAGCTCGATTACTGGAGCGGCGAGGCGGAGGACCTCGACCTCGTCGAGCGCGCGGACATGCAAGAACTCGACGTTGCTCGCGCCCAGGGACGAGTGAGGTTCCTCGACGGCCGCGAGGAGATCGCGGCCGGGGTAGTCGCGGAGGAGACGGGCGGGCATACGCCCGGCCAACTGATCGTCGGGGTCGCCACCGCGGAGGGCAGGGTCGTGCTCGCCTCCGACGCGCTGCACTTCTACGAGGAGATGGATGGTGACTCTGTCTTCGCCCAGACCGTCGACGAGGAGGGCGCGAGCCGTGCCGTGCGGCGCCTGCGCGAGCTTCAGGAGGCCGGCGCCGTCATCGTGCCCGGGCACGACCCCCTCGTCTGCGAGCGTTTCCCCGCGCTCGGCGATCTGGCCTTTCGCATTGCCTGAGGTTATGGTCGGGTGAGGAAGGCAAGCTTGGACACGAGCCGGAAGAGGATCATCAGCTGCGCGATCACCGGGGCAATCCACATTCCCTCCCAGACGCCCCACCTTCCGCTTACCCCGGAGGAGATCGCTGAGCAGGCGATCGGCGCGGCGCGGGCCGGAGCGGCGATCCTCCACCTCCATGCCCGCGACCCAAAGACCGGCGCGCCGACGCCGGACCCGGACGTGTTCGCTCGTTTCCTGCCCCAGATCCGCGAGGCAACTGACGCGGTCATCAACATCACCACCGGCGGCGGGCTCGGAATGTCGCTCGAGGAACGCAGCGCCGCCGCCACCCGCTTCTCCCCCGAGCTCTGCTCGATGAATATGGGGAGCATGAACTTCGGCATCTTCCAGATGGCCGAGGGCATCTCGGAGTTCAAGAACGAGTGGGAACCGGCCTACCTCGAGATGACCCGCGACTTCATCTTCCGCAACACCTTCGCCGACGTCGAGAAGCTGGTCGCCCGCCTCAGCGCCGTCGGAACTCGGTTCGAGTTCGAGTGCTACGACATCGGCCACCTCTACAACCTCGCCCACTTCCTCGACCGTGGGGTCGTCGAGCCGCCTCTGTTCGTCCAGAGCGTGATGGGGATCCTGGGCGGCATCGGCACCGCGATCGAGGACCTCCTGCACATGAAGCGGACCGCCGACCGCCTCTTCGGCAATGCCTACCGCTGGTCTGTGCTGGGGGCGGGGCGCAACCAGACGCCGCTGACCACTACCGCCGCCATCCTCGGCGGCAACGTCCGCGTCGGCCTCGAGGACAGCATCTACCTGCGACGGGGCGTCCTCGCCGAGAGCAACGCCCAGCAGGTGGAGAAGATGGTCCGCATACTCGATGAGCTCTCGATGGAGCCGGCCAGCCCCGAGGAGACAAGGCAGATTCTGGGCCTCAAGGGCCCGGAGGCGACCGCGATCGAACTGTAGGTCAGTTGGCGTCGTGCGTCGCCATCTCGACGAAGTAGTCGAGCGCGTCCGGGTTGGCGAGGGAGTCGCGGCTGACCGCCTTGGCGGGCTCCGTCCCCATCAGGATCCGCTTCACCGGCACCTCGAGCGCCTTGCCGGAGAGCGTCCGCGGCACCTCGGTGATCTGGAAGACCTCGTCAGGGACGTGCCGCGGTGAGCAGCGTTCCCGCACCCGACGGGCGATCTCCGCCGACAGCTCGGGCGTGACCTCGTTGCCCTCCCGCAGCACGACGAAGAGCGGCATCCAGCCGTCGGTGCCTGGCTTCGGGATGTCGACGACGAGGGCGTCGGTGATCTCGTCGATGTCGAGCACAGCCCGGTAGATCTCCGCGGTGCCCATGCGGATGCCGGCACGGTTGATGGTGGAGTCGGAGCGCCCGTAGATGATTGCCGTGCCGCGCTCGGTGATCTCGATCCAATCGCCGTGCCGCCAGGTGCCGGGGAACATCTCGAAATAGCTCTCCCGGTAGCGCTGACCGTCGGCGTCACCCCATAGGTAGAGCGGCATCGAGGGCATCGGCTCGGTGATGACCAGCTCCCCCACCTCGCCGATCACCGAGTTTCCGTCTTCGTCCCAGGCCTCCACGGCAGCGCCGAGCGCGCGTCCCTGAAGCTCGCCGCGGTAGACCGGCAGGGTCGAGACGCCGCCGACGAACGCGGTGCAGATGTCGGTGCCGCCGGAGGTCGAGAAGAGCCAGGTGTCCGCCCCCAGCTGCTCGTAGATCCAGTCGAAGCCCTCCGGCGAGAGCGGCGAGCCGGTCGAGCCGATCGAGCCCAGGGTCGAGAGGTCACGGCCGGCGCCGGGCTCGACCCCGGCCTTCATGCAGGCCCCGATGTAGGCAGCGGAGGCGCCGAACATCGTCATCCTCGCCTCCTCGGCGAGGTCCCAGAGACGGCCCAGGTCCGGGTGACCGGGATTGCCGTCGAAGAGGACGATCGCCGCCCCGGTGAGGAGGCCGGAGACGAGGAAGTTCCACATCATCCAGCCGGTCGTCGTGAACCAGAACAGCCGGTCGCCGGGGTGAGCGTCGACGTGGAGGTTCAGCTGCTTGAGATGCTCGAGGAGGATGCCGCCCTGGCCCTGCACGATCGCCTTCGGCAGGCCGGTGGTCCCCGAGGAGTAGAGGACCCAGAGGGGATGGTCGAAGGGGACCCGCTCGAAGGAAAGCTCGGAGCCGGCGCCGGCGGCCGCCAGCTCCTCCCAGGGGACGACGCCCGCCAGCCCAGAGAGATCGGGCTCGGGATTTAGGTAGGGAAGGACGACCGTGCGCTCGAGGCTCGGCATCGCGTGCTGCAGGGCGGCGATCGTCTCGGTGCGGTCGAAGTCCTTGCCGCCGTAGCGATAGCCATCGACACAGAAGAGGATCTTGGGCTCGATCTGGGCGAAGCGGTCGACGACGCTGCCGACCCCGAAATCCGGTGAGCAGGAGGACCAGACGGCCCCCAGGGAGGCGGTGGCGAGGAAGGCGACTATCGCCTCGGCGATGTTCGGCATGTAGGCGACGACGCGATCGCCCGGGCTGACTCCGAACACCCCCAGCCCTGCGGCGACCGCCGCGACCTGGCTTCGCAGCTCCACCCAGGAAAGCTCGGCGAGCTCCCGCAGCTCAGAGGCATGCAGGATCGCGGTCGCGGCGTCGTCTTTGCCGCGGAAGACGTGCTCGGCGTAGTTCAGCCGCGCGTTTGGGAACCATTGCGCTCCCGGCATCTCCCGCGAGGCGAGGACCGGGGAAGCCTCGCCGTCGGCCTGGACGTCGAAGAAGTCCCAGATCGCCCCCCAGAAGCCGTCTGGGTCCTCGACCGAAAACTGCCAGAGCTCCGAGTAGCCCGGCCAAGGGCCGAGCTCCCGCTCGGCTTCCAGCCAGCGGGCGAACTCGGATATCCGGGCCCGCTGGACCGTTGCGGCCGAAGGCTGCCAGAGCGTCTTGGCGGCCTGGGCGTTCACCAGCGGGCAGTCTATTCGGGCGCCTCGGCGCTACCACCCGTGGCGCCCGGTGGGAGCATCGCCGGCGAAGCCTATGCCTTCGACCCTCTCTCGCTCAAGAGGTGGACCTCCACCTCCAGACCACGAACGGCCGCCATCGCCGCATCGCCGCGGCGACCTCGAGGTCGACAGGGACGATCGCCGAGATCAGATCTGCAAAGAAGCCCTCGACGCTCTCCTCACCGTGGATGGCCGAGGCGGGCCCGTGAGGACCTTCGCATAGGTGACCGCCGAAGCCAGTAGCGGCTGCTCGCGGGCGAGTCGCCCGGGCGCCCCGAGGCGATTTCCGCAATGCGGTGGGGCTTTGCCGGTCCTGTGTTCGCCTGCTCGTCTCGCAGCCCTCACCATTGCGGGATTGAATCCGAGTCTGGGCCTACGCGAAGCCTCTTGGGCACGGAGCCGAACCCCCTGCCCAAATCCCGTCGTATCCCGTCTATCCGATACGACGCGCGGGGTCACGCCTGTGCGCTGGGTGGGGCGCTCGCTCAAGCCTGGAGGCGTGCTCGGCCGGACTAGGCGAGCGATCCTTCCGCCTGCAACCGCCTCACCACATTAGTTGAGCTGATCAGATCGACGCCAATATTGATCATCTCCATCTCGCCACGCTCGTACAGCCCAGAGATCGCGTCGCGTACCAGCACGACGCGGAAGTCCCGCTCGCTTGCCTCATAGATC
The DNA here is from genome assembly GCA_963780815.1 of uncultured Solirubrobacterales bacterium. Classification (GTDB taxonomy): domain Bacteria; phylum Actinomycetota; class Thermoleophilia; order Solirubrobacterales; family 70-9; genus VRUE01. The sequence continues at coordinate 50,268 of CAWADG010000002.1, forward strand.
GAGGTCCGCGGGCAGTTGGGGTAGTTACACCCGCAGAACACCATGCTGGTGACCTCCTGCTCTTTGATAACGCTTCACCCCAAGCGGAGCGGCCATCGCCTAGTCTCGCACGGGTGACCTCGCTGCCGAACCGCTTCTATCACTGGATTCGGCATCCGTCCGCAGACTTGCTCGCGGTCGAGGAGCAGGTGGCGTGGGGATTCGAACACTTGCGGGGTCATAAGTACTGCCTGCTCGTGACATACAAGCGCAACGGGGAGCCGGTGCCGACGCCTGTCTGGTTTGGGCTCAGGGACGAAAAGCTCTACGTTCGCAGCGAGGCAGGGGCTGCCAAGGTCAGGCGCATTCGCAACGATCCCCGAGTACGCGTAGCCCCCTGCACGGTGCGCGGCAAGCCGCTCGGGGGCCCCGCCGATGGTCGGGCACGGGTGCTCGGCGACGCCAGTGAGGAGAAGAAGGCAGAGGCCGCGCTGCGGGACAACTACGGACTCGGGCGCAGGGTCTATGAAGGGGCTGGCGCCGCCCGCGGTGCCGAAACTCTCTACTTGGAGATCGCTCCCGGGTTGCGGCCGCAGCTCTGAGCCCTGCATGACTGCGACCCCGGTTCAACCGACTCGCCGGCCTGCGGGGGAAGAAGATGGGGTGGGCCGGTCGAAGAGCGCGCGGTGAGTCAGGGCGGAGGCCACCTCAAAGCGGGCCAGCTTGGCACGGCGGATGTGACCGCCTCGACGGTCGCCAACATCGGACCAGGGATCGACTTCTACTTCGCCTTCGGGGTGATCGCGGTTACCGCCGGCGTCGCCGCCCCGTTGACGATCCTCGCCGGAGGCGTGGCCGTCGTCCTCCTTGCCTTCACAGTGGCCGAGTTCACCAAGGCGGAGCCCTCAGCGGGAAGCTTCATCACCTACGTGGAGACCGCCCTGGGACCGAGGGCCGGTGTCGCCACGGCCCTGCTGGTCGCGGTGGGGTATTCCGTGGCCATCACCGGGGTGTTCACCATGTCGGGGGGGATGGTGGCGCTGACCCTCGCTCACTACACATCATGGAATCCTCCCTGGGAGCCGCTGACCCTCCTGTTCACAGTCGGCGCCATTTGGTTGACGGTGCGCGGCGTCAGGCTCTCGACCACGGCGGTGGGCTTGGCCGTCCTGATGCAGGTGGCGATTATGCTCATCGTTTGCGTCACCGTCTTGGTCGACCAGCGCGCCCGGCTCTCTGGTATCCCCTTCTCTTGGGCGCACCTCACCGGCGGCCTGGCCGGCCTGTCAGCAGGGTTTCCGCTCGCCCTCTACATGTTCATCGGATGGGAGAATGGCGCGGCGCTCGCCGAGGAGAGTCGGAATCCGAGGCGCACCATCCCGAGAGCTCTCTACATTTCAGTCGCGCTAACCGCCGCCCTCTTCGTCTTCTTCGCTTACGCCACGGTCACGGGGTTCAACTACGACGTCTCCTCCATCGGTCGCTCATCGGTCCCGTTCCTGACCGTGGCCGACCAATATCTCGGCGGAGCGGCCGTCTTGGCCTGGGTCGCCGGAATTGTCTCCGTATTCGCCACCCTTGTCGCCGCCGCGAACTCTCAAGCTCGGATGCTCTTCGATGGCGGACGATCCGGGCTCCTCCCAAGATGGTTCGGTCACGTTCGCCAACCCGCGGACACGCCGGTCAATGCGTTGCTGGGCATGGCTGGTGTTGGGCTCGGGATCATCGGGGTCTGGTGGGCATCCCACGCCATCGGCGTGAACACAGGATCGATGAGCCCCGTCGGCCTCTATGCCGAGTGCTCGACGATGGGCACGATCTTGATCCTTTTTGTTTACCTCCTGACGACACTTTCCCTCCCGCTATTCATGTGGCGCCGCCACCGAGCGTCGTTTTCACTCATCCGGCACCTGGCCATTCCCATTCTGGGGGCCCTGACTCTGATCGTCCCGTTCGTCGAGCTGTTCAAGCCAGGGCAGCCCACTCCCTACAGCGAGTTCCCGTACATCGCACTGGCGATCGTCGCGGCCGCCACAGTGATCGCCTGCGTTGTCGTCCACCGCCATCCGTCGGCGGGGGCGGGTGAGGGGACGACATTCTCCGAATCGTGAGACGGATTGCCTCCGCCAAGGAACCCTCAGCCTAGGCGAGGGCCGGCATCAGCCGCTCCGCGACGAGCTCAAGCTGCCTCTGCTCATCGCCCAGCGGCCAGAGGAACACCCGCTCGAGGCCGGCGTCGGCGTAGCGGGAGAGCAGATCGAGGCAATGCCCGACCGAGCCCACGCAGACCCGCGGCCGCAGGTAGTCGGGGTCCCGCTTGACGGCCGGGCCGAGGACGTCGGCGAGGATCCGCTCTGCCTCGGAGCGATCCTCGGTGATCCATGTCCACATCGTCGCCAGCGCGTTCGGGAGGCCCGCCGACCGTCCCCTGTCTCTTCAAGCTCCCGATCCAACCTCGCCCGCGCAGACCCGAACTCATCCGGGGTCGTGTTGTAACCGGAGGCGAGCCAGCCGTCGGCGAGGCGGGCCACACGACGCAGCCCCGCCTTCGAGCCCCAGCTGCCGATCCAGATCGGGATCGGGGCCTCGGGCCGCGGCTGCAGCTCTGCCGTGACCGACGAGGTTGTGTAGTGCAGGCCGTCTGGTGGGTCCTCGCCGCGGAACAGCCCACGCATGACCTCGACCGCCTCGTCAAACCGCTCCCAGCGCTCCTCGAACGGGAGGCCGACCGCTGTGTAGTCGCGGGAGGAGGAGCCCGGGTCCGAGTCCGGCGATGAGCCGGCCGCCGGCAAGGGCGTCGAGTGAGATCAGGGTCTTGGCCAGCGGCAGCGGTCCCCTGATCGTCGGCAGGGCGATCGTCGTGCAGAGCCGAAGCTGCCCGGAGCGCGGGATCGCCATCGCCAGCGCGGTCGGCCCGTCGACCCAGGGCCGGGAGAAGATCACGTGGTCGTTGGCCGAGACGCCCCAGAAGCCGAGCCGGGCGGATGCGTCGACCGTCTCGAGGATCCGGTCTGCGGTGACCGGGGAATCGTCGAATCGGATCAGCGGCAGATGGGCTGCCAGTTGGAGAGGCACGCTGCCGCGACCATAATCGACCCATGCACTCAGAGGAGTGGACGATCGCCGAGCGCGTCAATCGCTATCTCGAGCGGGCCGACGAGTTCCCCACCGGGCCGAGGGCGTGGGGGTGCTGCTCGACGATGTGTGGTACGCGAATGAGTCAGGAGTCGCCCATCTGGACGGCATCACCTTCCGCGCCGAATCCTGAGGATCAGCACACCGAACTAAGTGGGGTTCTTGAGCGGAGCCATCTTGCCGTTCAGGGCTGAGAGGACTAACCCTGTTCTCGCTCGGGAATGCCTCTACTCATGGCCCGACGATTGGCCCGACGATCTTACTGCCGGTGTCCGGGCCGATAACCGATCCGCGAGCTGATGTGGCGTCTCGCGGTCTTCGACTCAGGAAGCCCGGGCGCGGCGACAAAGACGTGAAAAGCGCCAGCGGCCACGAGCATCGAGAAGTCGGCGCCGGCATCCCGGCAGGCAACTGCGAGCCTCTCTGAGTCTGGGTAGAGAATGTCGGCCGTGCCGGTCACGACGGTGATCGGACAAAGGCCTCCCATCTCGCCGTAGATCGGGCTCACCTGGCTCGCTGTGAGCGGCAGATCCCTGGCCCAGTGTCCGGCGGCATGAAGTAGGCCTGGGGCAGCGAGGATTGGATCGCGAGCGCGGCCCGCCGTGAGATCTGGATCCGGCATCGAGAGATCCAGCCATGGCGAGACAAGAAGCAGGTGTGCGGGCAGGGGGCGGTCCTGGTCGCGCAGGTGCTGGGCGGTGGCCAGGGCCAGCCCACCTCCGGCGGAATCGCCGGCAAGCACGGGCGCCTTGCCCTCGGCGGCAGCCATCTCCGCCACCAGATCCGCAATCGTGGGGATCACGGTTTTCGTGCTGCTCCCGGGGGCCAGCGGGTAAGGAGCCATGTGAACCCTCGTCTGGTTGTCCTCGGCCAGGGCCTCGACGATCGACCAGTGCGTCTTCATCGCCGGGTAGAGGTGGGCGTTGCCCGGAAGGTAGAGGATCGACGGGGTCTGAAGATCGGATCCGCGCGGCTCGATGCTCACCGTGGAGAGTCCCGCGTAGGTGGTCGACCGTATCTGAAACCTTCGGTCGAGGCGACCGGGTCGCGGGGCGGCGCCGGCGCGCTGTTTCTTCGTTATCTGGGCCTCGGTCCGTTCGGCACTGCCGAACATCCGCTTCACGCCGTTGAACCTGATCAAGGTCTTGACCAGCGACATTCGTATCGAGGGTCCGTCGACGTCGACGCGAGCACCACATTTGGACAGGTCGGACATGGCATCTAACTTCCTTTCGAGGTGCCGGAGCGGACGCGGAAGGACGAACTTGGCCGAAGGGAAAGGGTCGACCCGGCCCAAGCCGTTGCAGCGTGAGCTGCACCGTCGCGGCGCCGCTTCCCCCCGGCACAGGCTTAGTCACGATCACTCGGGCGACTCGCCGCTCTCCGCCAGGCGGGCCAGCTGGTCGAGCCAACGCTGGTGCTGGCGCAGCATCTGCGGCCTCATCATCGGACGGACCAGTCTCGGCAGGAAGCCGTTCTGGGTCTCCTCGGTGACAATCTCCCATTCGTCGGCGTCGGCGTCGAGCAACCAGGCGTGATGGGCAGTGGCGCCCAGGCCTTCGCCGGTCCAGGCGAGCCTCTTGAAGGGCTCAAACTCCGTGATTTCAGTGGTCACAAGGGCCCCGAAGGTGATCCAGGAGAACTTACTTCCGAGGCGGAGCTGCGGCCACTCACCAGAACGGTGGCGAATGCGTTTGGCGTTGCTGTAGAAGCGGTGCCAATGTTCTGGACGAGTCAGCCAGGTCCACACGAGCTCCGGGTCGGCAGTGGTCACCGTCTTGTTGGAGACGTAGATCGATGCCCCCTCCGGCTCGTGACCTTTCGGCCACCTGACGCGCGTCTGGGCGGTATTGGTGCTCATTGAACCGTTCCTCTCTCGACTGGATTTCCGTTTACCGTCAGATAGGTGGCACTTACGTCTGCGGCTCCGTGCCCATCGGCGATGGCGGATTCGAAGCACTCTCGGATCGCCGTGGTGGCTCCGAGCTGGAGTCCGCCGTAGGCGTCCGGCGTCCGGTTCCAGACGAGCGTCTCGTGGCCGGCGTCGATGAGGCTGAGGGCCATCCCCGAACCCATCGCGCCGAGGCCGAGCACGGCTACCGATGCCATCGTGCCTCAGGCCCCTCGACCGCGCCGTTGACGGTCAGGACGGCGTTGCCGCGGACCTTCCGAGCGAACATGTCTTCGATGGCGCTTCCGGTGGCCGTCCAATCGCCGAGGAAGCCGACCTCGGGCGTCAGCCGGCCGGATACCGTGAGGTCGACCAGGGTGGAAAGATCCTCTGCGATCCCGGTCGGGACGTCGAGGTAGTGGAACTTCTGCATGGTCGCGCTGAGGCCCCCGGCCCAGTCGAAGAAGTCGAGGGTCGGCGGCGTCATGCTGGCCTGCCCGAACCAGACGAACAGCCCGTGCGGGGCGAGGGTGCGCCAGGCGGCCTGGGTCGAGTCGCCGCCGACAGAGTCCAGGACGACATCGAACGGGCCCTCGGCATCCTGCACATGGGTGACGATGGCGTGCGCGCCGAGCTCGAGAAGACGCTCGCCTCGCTCCGTGCTGGCCGTCACTGCGGTCACCCGCGCTCCCTGCGCGGCGGCGAGCTCTATGAAGAAGTGTCCGACTCCGCCGGACGCGCCGGTGAGCAGAACGTTGCGGCCGTAGAGCGGACCCACTACTCGCAGGAGTCGCAGAGCCGTCAGCCCTGCAAGCCCGAGCGTGGCTGCATCGGTGCTCGAAATCTCCTCCGGGAGCTCGACCATCTGGTCGGAGGCGATCGCCACCCGCTCGGCCCAGCCGCCTTTTTCGAGGTGAGCAAGGACGCGCGACCCGACGGCCGGCCCGCTGCCGTCGGCGCAGGCCGTGACCACCGTGCCCGAAACATCTTTGCCCGGACGCCAGCCCGTGCCTTCACGCATGAGCTGGAGGGCCTCGCCCCTGTTGATCGAGAAAGCTTCTACGGCGATCACCGCCTGATCGGAGTTGGGGGAGGGTTCCTCAACGTCCACCATCTCGATCGTGAGGGAGCCGTCGCTCTTGACTTCAAAGGCCTTCATTCCTGCCAGCTTCCATGGTGCTTTGGTTGCTAACTGTCATGTTGGTCACCATAGATGACAAGCCTCTGATTTGGAAGACAGCACTATTTTGTGCTATAGGTACCTAATGGAAACCGTTAAATGGGATGTGCTCAAGGCGCGCTGTCCGACCCGCCAGGTCCTGGCCCGGATCGCCGACAAGTGGACGATGCTCGTGATCACGGCGCTGGAGGGAGAGGAGGCTCTCCGCTTCTCTGAGCTACGCCGGCGGATTGAGGGCATCAGCCAGAAGATGCTCACGCAGACCCTGCGCGCGCTTGAGCGCGACGGGCTCGTCGACAGGACGGTATATCCGACTGTCCCTGTCACCGTCGAGTACCGACTCACCCAGCTTGGGCAGAGCCTGACCGATGCCGTCGACGCGATCCGTGACTGGGCTTACGGGAATATGCCCGAGATCGACGAGGCACGCGAAACGTTCGATGCTCGGACTGAGAACGAGGAGGAGGCTGCCTGACTACGAACTATCACTTGGTTAGTTCAGGCCACTAGTCGATTGTCCTTAACTGGGTCGTCGCTGAACTCCCTCTAATTCCGGTCGGTAAAAGGCTGCATGTCGAAGCGATTTCATGACAGCCACCGATCTCGATTGGTGTCGCACTTCTGATCATCGCGACGGTTTCGCCGGGTTCGACTTTGCCGTCCCGCGTCCCGCCGGGAAAGACGACGACGTATTCGTGGGCCGCCATCAGGGCACGAGGGTTCTTGCGCGTTCCCGCACCATCCCGCAGAGCTCCAGCAGATTCCGCCAAACCGGGACCGGTAATGCCCATGCTCGCCGAGCCTCGGCTCCAGATATGGCGGCGCTTCCAGAGCTCCGCCAGCATGAAGCGGAACTCGACCCGACTAGGCGAGCGATCCTTCCGTCTGCAACCGCCTCACCACATCAGTTGAGCTGATCAGATCGACGCCGATGTTGATCATCTCCATCTCGCCACGCTCGTACAGCCCAGAAATCGCGTCGCGTGCCAGCACGACGCGGAAGTCGCGCTCGCTTGCCTCATAGATCGAGGTCCGCGGGCAGTTGGGGTAGTTACAGCCGCAGAACACCAGGCTGGTGACCTCCTGCACTTCGAGATGCTCCTCCAGGGGTGTCCGATAGAAGGCTCCCCAGCGCGGCTTGTAGATCACCGTCTCATTTGCTCCCAGGGATTGAATGCCGCCAGCGAGCAGCAACTCGTGATCGAGAGTCAGATCGGGCGTAGGCAGCAGCGGAGCTGCCAGCTGCGAGCCCGCTGAGCCCGGGGTCAGGATCTGGGCTCCGCCCTCGACGGCCCTTCGCCGGCAGAGGTCGACGTTGCTCCCGTCCGGTTGGTATAGGCGGACGACATGCACGATCGGCCGGCCCATCTCACGGAAGGCCTCGACCAGAACTCGCATGGGGTCGAGTGCGGAGGAGGTACCGGCGATCTCCAAAGGCCCGCCGTCCAGCACGTCGCGCTGGGTGTCGATTGTGATCAGCGCGGCGGCAGTGAAATCCGGGTGAGTGTAGGGGTCATTCACCGCGGGACGAGTCTAACTGCGCGGTCACTGCGCGGGCGTTGATCGGCCGCTCGGGGGCTGACTCTGAGATTGCTCACGCGGGCCGAAGGATCGCCTCGGTGGATCTGCGCCGCTAGCAAACCGAGCAAAACCAGAGGGAACCGGAGCGAACCGAGCGATGCTCAGCCGAGCTTAGATTGATTCGACTCGGCCGATGCGTCTGATTGTGGTCCACGCGGCCGCCGGATCGAATCCGGTCGTCCACCCTAAGAAACGAGGGTGCCATCGCCCCGATGAACTGCGGCGCTGCCACCGCGCCTGCCAGTCAGCCCTCCTTGAAAGAAACGAGGCTCAGAGTCTCGACCGGGCCCTTGACCGCGATCTCGCGGGCAGTGCCGACTCCGCGAACGTAGTACTTGTTGTCAACGGTTCCCGGCTCGAGCGGTGTCCACTCCCGAGTACGCAGCGCCTTCTGGGTGGTGACGAAGGGGACCGAGACGCTCGCTTTCAGGTCAAGGACTTCGAAGTGGTCTTCGGCTTCGCCTTTGAGGAACTCTTGGCGGCCGACCAGGCCGACCTTGGGGTGGCCCGGGATGAGAACCCCCGCGCGGGCGCCTTTGACCCCGGCTTCGAAGGAGCCTTCGGTGCTCGTCGGCTTCCCCTGTGAGTCGAGCTCTTCGGTTTCCTCGCCGAAATACCAGACGTTCCCACCGTGGTCCTGGGCGTAGAAGTCGTCGGTGACCTCCTCCGGCTTGCCGTTCACCTTGACCACGTCGTGGACGACGGTGGTGGCGACACCGAGGATCCGCTTGGTGCGGTGAGTGGCCGTGACGGTGTCGGTGGTCCTCACGCCATTCTTGAGGCCCCGGTAGTGCCAGACGCTGCCCGGCTTCAGCGGGAACCAGGGGTTGCTGACCACCGGCACGAACTCGCTCGGGCTGATCGTCGCCGGCCAGCCCGGCCCGGCGCCCGAGTCGATCGTTCCCGAGGCCGGGGCGCCGGAACCGGCGGCGGCCGCCGCCGGCATGACCCCGGCCAGCGCGCATGACACCGCCAGCGCCAGGAGCGCCTTGCTCGCAAATGACCGCCGCTTCAGATTCATCGTTTGTTCTCCTCGTCTCGAGCTCAGTGATGGGTCATGCGGACGAGATCGATCCGCTCCTTCGAATTCCAGGGCGGCGAGCTCCGCGGTGAGTGCGATGGCGATGCCGGTCTGGAACTCCCGCCGTCTCATACTCGATCGGAGGACAAGCTACGGCGACCCCGTGAAACTGCGATGAAAGCAATCTGAGGTGGAGACTAAGAATTGCGCCGAAGATTTCATCGCGCTTTCACGCGCTTTTCATCATCGCCACGGAAGCTGAATTTAGAATCACGATGCGAGTGCTCCATAGTCGCGCGCTGTGGAAAGCGGAGGCGGTCTCCTACGACGCGATCATCCTCGATCTGATGCTGCCTGGGATTGACGGGCTGGAAGTCTGCAGCCGGCTGCGCGAGGCGCGCGGCTGGTCCGCCGGGGTACTACCGGGGGTACTGAACTGAGAGCCGGGTCGGGCGGACATTTTCCGATCGATCTGCAGCGCTTCATGCCCGAGTATCTGGAGTAGCCTCCGAGGTCGTGTCGCCGTTTCGTTCGCTCGGGATGCTTGTCATCGTCGGCCTGGCAGTTCTGAGCGCTACGCCCGCACAGGCGGCCTACCCGGGCGCCAACGGAAAGATCTTTTTCCACGCCTGCGGCGACGAATGTCCGCACATCGACATCTACTCGGTCAATCCCGATGGCAGCGAACTGCACAATCTGACCGAAGGCCTGACGGCGAGCGAAGGCCTGCCTAACAATGCCTTCTACCCGTCGGTGTCGGCTGACGGGAAACGGGCGACCTTCGGCGTTGACTCGCAGGCGACCGCAGAGATCTGGGTCATGAACACCGACGGCAGCAACCCGGTGCAGCTGACCAAAGACAAACTGCTGGACCAGGAGCCCGCGATTTCGCCGGACAGCTCGCGGATCGCCTGGAACCAGTGGTCGCCTGAAGTCCCTGAAGGGGAATTCACCGACGCCGACATCTGGGTGATGGGCTCCAACGGCTCGAGCCAGGAACTCCTCTTCAACGGTCCCGGCACAGACACCTTCCCGCAGTTCACTCCCGACGGGGAGACGATCGTGATGACCGCGGAGACCGGCGACCGCGACATCCGCAAGATCCCCTCGACTCCGGTCGTGCCGCCGCTCACGGAAGCGACCGGCCTGGCCGAGGACAACGAACTGATAGAGACGGATCCGTCGGTCTCGCCCGACGGGAGCAGGGTCGCCTTCGCCCAGACATCGATCGCCTCATCTGGGGGCCCCTTCGACATCTACAGCGTCGGCATCGATGGTGGCGCGACGACGCCCTTCTACTCCACCGCTGCTAATGAGACCTCGCCTGCCTACTCGCCTGACGGCACCAAGATGGTCTTTCTCAGGGACGGGCAGCCGATGATTGGCAACGCCGACGGCGGCGGCACGCCCGTCCCGCTCGAAGTAGGCCTCCTTCTTTCAATCGGCGGGCTCGAATGGGCGCCGGCGCAGGCCGCGCCGAGCGGCAGCCCGGGCGGGGGCGGCCCGGCGGGCGCTGGAGCATCGGACACCACACCCCCGCAGACGAAGATCCGGAAGGGCCCGAAGGGCAAGCTGCATTCGTCGAAGGCGACCTTCCGCTTCCGTTCGACCGAGGCCGCCTCGACCTTCAAGTGCAAGCTGGACCGCAGGAAAGCCGCCCCCTGTCGATCGCCGAAGACCTACCGGGGTTTGAAGGAGGGACAGCACATCTTTGAAGTCTTCGCAATCGACGCGGCCGGCAACCGCGACCGGAGCCCGGCGAAACGCCGGTTCACGGTCGTCGAGCCAGTTCCCTAGCCCCCGAGGCCCCTCACTTCCGTTCACGGCTCCCGGACGGGACGAGCGCAGAGCGGCGGAACTGCTCGGCGGTGCAGCCGTGGCCCCTGACACTGGGCTTGGCCGCGGAGCGGACCGAACAGCCCCTGGACCGCACAAGGTGAAGGAATTCGGGCCGGCACTTCGCGACACCTTCCCGTACGGCTGCGCTCAGGCCACAGCGGAGATGCGCTCGACTATGCGCGGGTGGTAGCGAGAGACGAATCGGGCCCGGTATCGGTCGTCGCTACCACCGCCAGAATCGCTGCAAATGAGCACCTTTCGGGATCTAGATGTGCGCCTATGCATGCACGCCTGCACTGCCCCCCGGTTACGAGACTGCTCGCAGGGGTCGTGTCGTTCAGCGCTCTAGGCTCCGGCAGTGTCACGCGACTTCAAGATCCGCGGTTACACCGTCGGCCAGTTCCCAAACCCGCCCCTGTGGGTCGCGCTCGCGGCGCTCCTCATGGCGCGGCTCACCGACGAGGCCAGCACCGTCAATGATCTCGCGCGCGCAGTCTTCTACGTCGCGCTCACGGTCTGGGCCTACGAGGAGGCCGCGAGCGGCGTCAATGGCTTTCGGAGGGCGCTCGGGGCAGTTGCGCTTGTGCTGATCGTGGTCGCCGTTTCGCGGGCGGTCGGCTAGCGGCGGGTGAGAACGGGAGGCGAATCGGGCCCGGTATCGGTCTCGCTACCACCGCCAAGGGTTCCTCCAAATGAGACCCTTGCCGCCGGGTCTAGACGGTGACGCCCTTGCGGCGGAGCTCGTCGCGGGCTGCGTCTGTCTTCGGGGGCCCCTCGATGCCCATTGCTTGGAACACCCCTGGCGCCTTGATGAACTGGATGTCTCGGTAGTCGACAACTTGAACGTGGTTGCCCCAGGGATCCAGGAAGTCGAGGGAGCCGCTTCCTTGGACGTCAACGTCGGCGTCCCGAAGCGCCGCGCGGACCCTCTCCTTGTCATCGACGACGAGGCCGAAGTGCCGGCCTCGGTCGTCGGGTTGCGTTCGGCCAGCCGCGAGCGCGATGAACTGATCCCCCATATCAATGAAGGCCATCGACGTGCCGACCCTGCCGCGCAGCTCGAAGTCGAAGAAGCGTCCGTACCAGGCGAGCGCCTCGTCGACCTCACCGACCTCAAGCGCGACGTGATTGATCCCGATGAGGCGTGCCACCGCAGCCGACCCTAGCGGCTTTCCGGTTTCCTGCGACAAAAGGCCAGCACCTCGCGCAACGTGGGGACCGCTCTCTGCCGCTCGGCGGTGATCGCCGACCCACAAGAACATTACGCGGCGAGGCCCCGCCCGGCGACCGGGCGGGGCTCATCTCGAGGGCCCGAGATCGCATGGAGGATGGGCGTCAGGCGTGCGGGACGGCTGGCTGGGGTGACTCGATGGGTGCCGCCGGCATCCGGTGCAGGCGGCCGCGCATTCCAGGCCACCAGGCCTTGCGCCCGACGAGCGCGGCGGTCGCCGATACCAGCAGGCCGGAGACCACCAACGACGCAGTGAGGATTCCGGCGGCCATGGCGAAGCCCATCTGCTTCGACTGATCCGGTCGGGATCGTCGCTTCCGTAATTCGCGTGGTGCGCGTCGGCGGATATCGCCCGCGCTCCCGGCCTGGACGAGGACCGGTCACGCGGTCCTCCCGGACGGGTGCTAACGCGGGCTCCAGCTCCGCGCAGCAACCGGGCCTGCTCCGACGACGGCCCCGGTGCGTTGGCGATCTGCGAGCCGACCGTGAATCGACTGGAGACTTAGTCGCCTTCTTCGGTTCGCCAGGGCGGCGGCGGCGGCGCCGCGTCCAGCGCGCGGCGGAGCAGGCTCAGCAGGTCGCGTCGCTCGCTTGCGCTGAGGCCTTGCAGGAGCTCGTCCTCGACCTCGAACGCCATTCGCCGGCCGCGGTCGAGCTGACGCCGGCCCTTCGGAGTGAGCGTGACTTCCCGCGCGCGCCGGTCCTTCGGATGGGGCCGGCGCTTAGCCAGCCCAGCGCTCTCGAGCTCATCGACGAGGGTGACGATCGTGCTCGGGTCGATGCCCATCGCCGTGGCGATCTCGAGCTGAATCGCGCCGTCGCGAGCCCCCAGGAAGTTGAGGATTCCGAAGAGCGCCGTGGTCAGGCCGATCGACTCGAGCCGCTCCGCGACGCGCGTGTGCGATGCCCGCCAGAGCCGGAAGAAGAGCTGCCCGGCGAACTCGGCGACCTCGGTATCGGTCGAGAGCTTCGTTTCCACTTGTGTGATCTTCGCACACCCGCTGGACGAGATCAATGAATGGTGCTATAGATAATGGATAAATTCCATTAAATCCCGAGAGTCCGGAGGCATTCGATGTCACAGGAAGTCCCTCAACAGTCGTTCCTCGCGACCCGCCGCGGCAAGCTCACGCTCGCCCTGCTCACTGCGATCGCGTTCCTCGACTTCGTCGACGCATCGATAACCAACATCGCGCTGCCATCGATCCGCCGCGACCTCGGCTTCTCAGACCAGAGCCTGGTCTGGGTCCCGAGCGGCTATTTGCTGACCTACGGCGGGTTCATGCTGCTCGGGGGCCGTGCCGCCGACCTGCTCGGCCGCCGGCGAGTGCTCGTTGCCGGCATCCTTGTCATCGGGCTCTCGTCCTTCGTCGGTGGGCTCGCCCAGAGCGAGGCCGTTCTCATCGGCGCCCGCCTGGCGCAGGGCCTCGGCGCCGCGATGACGCTGCCGGCCGCCCTCTCGATCCTGACTACGAGCTTCAGGGAGGGCTCGGACCGGAACACCGCGCTGGGGGTGTGGGGCGGTGTCGCCGGCCTCGCTTCGGCCGTCGGGGTCATCCTGGGCGGGATCTTCACCGAGGGGCCGGGGTGGCGCTGGGTGATGTTCGTCAACCCCGTCGCGGCCGCCCTCGTCCTCGGGCCGGTTTTCTTGCTCGTGAGGGGCGAGCGGCGCCGGATGGAGCTTCGCGGCTTCGACGCGCGCGGAGCGGTGCTGGCTACCGCCGGCATGCTGCTCATGATCTACGCGCTCGTCAAGGCGCCCGACGTCGGCTGGGGCACAGGGCGGACGATCGGCGAGCTCGCGGGGGCGCTGGCACTGCTGGGCGCCTTCGTCCTCAACGAGCTGCGGGCACGGAATCCGCTGGCCCCGCTCTCGATCTTCCGCATCAACGGCCTCGGGTTCTCGAACGCGACCCAGCTCGTCGCCTTCGCTGGCTTCCTCGCGCTGTTCTTCTTCCTCACCCTCTACATGCAGAATGTCCTCGGCTATTCGCCGATCCAGGCCGGCGCCGCGTTCCTGCCGCTCTGCTTCGCCGTCGCCGTCGCCGCCGGAGTCTCCTCCCAGCTCATCTCCCGCGTGGGGACGCGACCGCTGATCGTCGGCGGGGCGCTCGTCGCCGCCGGGGGTCTGTACTGGCTCTCGCGCATCCCGGTCGGCGGCTCGTTCGTCGCCGATCTGCTGCCGGGCATGCTCGTCCTGTCGCTGGGCGCGGCGGCGGTGTTCGTCGCCGTCACCACGGCGGCCAACGCCGGCGTGCCGGCCGACAAGGCGGGGCTCGCTGCCGCGCTGCTCAATTCCTCGCAGCAGGCGGGCGGGGCGATCGGCCTCGCGATCCTCACGGGGATCGCCACCTCGCGCACCAATGACCTCCTGGCGGCGCACGCCGCCCTGCCTGACGCGCTCACCGGCGGCTTTCAGCGGGCGCTGCTCGTGGGGAGCGTCTTCCTCGTTGCCGCGGCGGTGCTCGGGTTGCGCGCCACCAACACGCGCGGCGAGCAGCCCGAGCAAACCACGGCGCAGGGTGCTTCGCGTGTGGGCGAGCCTGAGCTCGCGGCCGCGCCTGGGCGCGCCGGCGCCTGACACCGCGAGAAGCGAGGAAGGCGCCGGAGTCAAAGAAAAGCAGTGACTAAAGGAGTGCACATGAACGCCAATCCCGACATCCAGATCTCCGACCTCCGCGCCGAGCTGAACGGCAAGGTGATCGCCCCGGGCGACCCCACCTACGGCGACGCCCGCGGCGTCTTCTTCACCGGCTTCGACCGCCGGCCGGCGGCGATCGTGCGGGCAGTCGACGCATCCGACGTCTCCCGCGTCGTCAACCTGGCACGAGAGGCAGGCGCCGAGCTCGCGGTGCGAAGCGGCGGCCACAGCCGCGCCGGTCACGGGACCTCCGAGGGCGGGATCGTCCTCGACCTCTCCGAGATGAACGCGGTCGAGATCGACGCCGAGGGCCGTACCGCCTGGGCGCAGCCTGGCGTGGAAGCCGGCGACTACACCAGGGCCACGGGCGAGCAGGGGCTCGCCACCGGGCTCGGCGACACCGCCTCGGTCGGAGTCGGAGGGATCACCCTCGGCGGTGGCATCGGCTTCTTGGTCCGCAAGAGCGGGCTTACGATCGACGACGTCCTCGGCGCCACGGTGGTCATCGCCGACGGCGAGCTCCTCGAGGTGGACGAGGAGAACCACCCCGACCTCTTCTGGGCGCTTCGCGGCGGTGGCGGCAACTTCGGTGTCGTAACTCGGCTCCGCTTCCGGCTCCACGAGATCGACGAGGTGGTCGGCGGGATGCTGATGCTCCCGGCGAGCGTCGAGGTGATCGGCGGGTTGGTCGCCGCTGCGGACGCGGCGCCCGAGGAGCTGTCGCTGATCGCGAACATCGCGAAGGCTCCCCCGATGCCGTTCATCCCCGCGGAGCGGCACGGCAAGCCCGTCGTGATGGCCCTAATGGTCTACACCGGCGATGCCGAGGCCGGCCAGCGGGCGATTGCGCCGATCCGCGAGCTCGCGACGCCGCTCGCCGACCTGGTCCGCCCGATCCGCTACCCGCAGATGTACGAGGGGCCGGAGGGCCCGCGGCCGGGAACCGCCGCAGGGACCAACGTGCTCGTCGATGCCTTGGCCCCCGGGGCGGAGGAGGCGATCCTCGAGCACCTCGAGACCTCCAGCGCCCAGATGGCGGGGGTCCAGCTCCGCGTGCTCGGCGGGGCGATGGCGCGCGTTCCCGACGAGGCGACGGCGTTCGGGCATCGCGGCGCGAAGATGATGGTGAACGTCGCCGCGATGTACGGAAACCCGGCGGAGGGCCCAGAGCACGAGGCCTGGGCGAGCAGCCTGGCTACGGCGCTGTCCGATGGAACCTCAGCGGCCTATGTCGGATTCCTCGGCGATGACGGGGAGGAGGGCGTCTTGCGTGCTTATCCGCCTGCGACCCTCAAGCGGCTCGCCGACGTGAAGCGTCGATACGACCCCGACAACCTCTTTCGGCTGAACCTGAACGTAACGCCGGCCGCCGAGTGACCGACGAGGATCTGAGCGAGCTTCTCGCCCTCGCGGCGTCCTAATTGAGGGCGACCGACCGCGCGGGCCATTGCGCAGTCGGCTGCCGGTTCGTCATTGACTTCTCGCAAATACGCGACGTCGCGAGGCCCGGATCGCTCGGCCAGGCGGACGGGGCGACCTTGCTCGACTTCGACGCTCCTCCTTTCGGGCAAAAGCGAGCGTCCGGTGCCCAGCGCCGAGACCCACGCTTGGCGCGAGAAGCGGGCACCTCGAAGAACCCGCCTCGGGTGTCCTGTCTCCTGCTCCGGTCAGTCAGGCAGACGGTTCCACTCGATGATCCGCCGGTGGTAGCGAGAGACGAATCGGGCCACCGATCTGCTCCCGAGACCGCGGCGTGGTACGCTTTGGTACCGGATGCATCGTCCGATATGTCCGATGAGTCCGGATCGGGGGACAGGAGGACGCGAGGGACGCATAGGGACGCATCTGACAGACCTGTCCGCCGGCTGGGGGCCAAGCGCCATTGGGTCAGCATCGTCCCCGTTCCCAGTCGCAGGGCCCGGCGTCCCTGCTTCCCTCGACCCGCAGAGCTACCGAGATGTTCAGGGATCCCGAGGAATCCACGGGAATCGCTCCCGTGGCCTCGGAAATACATAAGGGTTATCGGGAGTTGGGCACCACGCCTTCCGGCAGGCTTCGGGTGGCCTCCCATTCAAGGCCGGCGGACCGGGGGTCTAGGTGAGGATCGGTTCGCGATCGGCGGATCTCGTCGCGAGGGCGGACGCGAGCAGCGCGCGCTGGCGTGGAGTGAGCGTGCCGAGGCGCTTGTTCTCGCTGAGGTCGAGGTCGAGCAGGACCTTGCGGGCACGGGTGCGACCCCAGCGGCGCTGGCTGGTCAACAGCTCCGCCAGGGTCATGCTCTCGGTCTCCCAGGGGCCTCCCTGATCACCTCCGCAACCTCGACATCGCCTCGCGCGATCGCGCGCTTCAGCTCTGCCCTCGCAAGCCGCACGCGGTTGGCGCGGGCGAGCGCCTGCATGTGCTGTGGGGCATGCACGGCGGCAGTGGTCGTCGAGGCAGGGGCAATCGAAGCAGCGTCCACTGGGACTCCTCCATTCGGGTCTCTACGGGGGCTCTCTGGTGCGCCGGGCCGGTGGCCGGGCCACGGCTTGGTTGAGACGAAACTCCTCCACCTCCCGCCTCCCTCCCCGGGATGCGGTGGGCGAGGGGGGCAAGCTAGGCATCGGGGCGGTGGGCGTCAACCGACAATTAGGTAGGACTCCGGGAGCCGTTCGCTAAGAGCACCATTTTTTCGGCCCAATCCGCCTTGTGCAGAATTGGACAAGGACGAAGCTACCCCGATCGGGGTAGTTTGGGAAATGCTCGACGATCCGCGGGTGGTAGCGAGAGACGAATCGGGCCCCGGATTCGACCTTCCGATTTGCAGGCATTTCTTTTGGCCGGTTCGGACTG
>CAWADG010000003.1:0-55580 GCA_963780815.1 uncultured Solirubrobacterales bacterium
CGCCGCGTAGCGTCCCCTGCTATCTTTCTGATTCGGCCCAGTGGGCCGGTCGTGTCCGCTTGCCCGACTCCTGGGGCAGGCGGGAGTCCTGTATTCGAGACGAGACCGGAGCGATGAAGGTCAGAGCTTCCGTAAAGCCGATGTGCGAAAAGTGCAAGGTGATCCGCCGCAACGGCGTCGTTCTCGTGATCTGTCAGAACCCGCGTCACAAGCAGCGGCAGGGATAGCGCGTGGCACGTATCGCGGGGATCAACATCCCGGTCAACAAGCGGGTTGAAATCGGGCTCACCTACATCTTCGGGATCGGCCGCTCGACGGCCCAGGAAATCCTCGATGAGACGAAGATCGACCCGAACACCCTGGTCAAGGACCTGACCGAGGACGAGGTCGTCCGCCTCCGCGAGGCCGTCGAGCGCCACGAGGTCGAGGGCGACCTCCGCCGCGAGCGCTCCCAGGATGTCAAACGGCTGATGGAGATCGGCTCCTACCGCGGCCTCCGCCATCGCCGCGGCCTCCCCGTCCGCGGGCAGCGGACGAAGACCAACGCGCGCGGGCGCAAGGGCCCGCGCCGGATGAGCGTCGCCGGCAAGCGCAAGGCGCCGACGCCGAAATAGGGAACCGAGATGGCAACCGCGAAAAAACCAGTCAAAGGGCGCACCCGGCGCCGCGTCAAAAAGAACATCGCCTACGGCCAGGCTCACATCAAGACTTCGTTCAACAACACGATCGTGACCCTCACCGACACCCAGGGCAACGTGATCGCCTGGGAGTCGGCCGGCTCGGCGGGCTTCAAAGGCTCGCGCAAGTCGACCCCCTTTGCCGCCCAAGTCACGGCCGACGCCGCGGCCAAGAAAGGCATGGAACACGGCCTCGAAAAGGTCGAGGTCTTCGCCAAGGGCGCGGGCTCGGGCCGTGAGACGGCGATCCGCTCGCTGCAGGCCGCCGGCCTCGAAGTCACGACCGTCAAGGACGTTTCCCCGCAGGCCCACAACGGCTGCCGCCCGAAGAAGCGGCGGAGGGTCTGATGGCGCGCGATACCTCTCCCCAGTGCAAGCAGTGCCGGCGCGAGGGCCAGAAGCTCTTCCTCAAGGGTGAGCGCTGCTTCACCGACAAGTGCGGCGTCGAGCGCCGCTCCTACCCGCCCGGCGAGCACGGCCGAGGCCGGATGCGGCAGTCGGAGTACCGCGTGCAGCTGCGCGAGAAGCAGAAGACCCGCCGCTACTACCAGGTCCTCGAGAAACAGTTCCGGGCCTACTACGAAAAGGCCGCGCGCCAGGAGGGCGTGACCGGAGAGAACCTCCTCCGCCTGCTCGAGTCGCGGCTGGACAACGTTCTGGTCCGGCTCGGGTTCGCCGCTTCGCGGCGCCAGGCCCGCCAGCTGATCCGCCACGGCCACTGGATGGTCAACGGGCGCCGGGTCGACGTTCCCTCCTACCAGGTGCGCCCCGAGGACGTGATCTCGATCAAGGCCGACTCGGCGGCCACGGACACGATCCGCAAGGCAACAGAGCTTGTCTCGACCGTGCCGGCCTGGCTCCAGGCCGACCACGATTCGCTTACCGCCAAGATCCTGCGCTACCCCGAGCGCGCCGAGATCTCGGCGCCGGTACAGGAGCAGCTCATCGTCGAGCTGTACTCCAAGTAGTCCGGACCGATTCCGAAACACCCCCAGACGCAAGGAACTCATGACCACTGACTTCCAGGTCCCCCGTATCACCTCCGAGAAGGTCGACGACCGTCGCGGCACCTTCACCATCGAGCCGCTCGACAAGGGCTTCGGCTACACCTTCGGCAACGGCCTGCGCCGCGTGCTGCTGTCCTCGCTGGGCGGCGCCGCGGTGACCAGCGTCCGCATCGAGGGCGTCGCCCACGAGTTCTCGAGCGTGCCCGGCGTCAAAGAGGACGTCACCGACATCGTCCTCAACCTGAAGGATCTCGTCGTCCGCATGCACACCGACGCCGACGAAGTCGAGGCGCCGCTCGTCGCCACCGGCCCGGGCGAGGTCAGGGCGAAGGACATCGACCTCCCCTCGGGAGTCGAGATCCTCAACCCCGATGCGCCGATCGCGACGCTCGAGAAAAAAACCAAACTCGAGGTCTACCTGACGATCGGCCGCGGCCGCGGCTACTCCGCTGCCGAAGACAACAAGTCCGACGACCAGCCGATCGGCGTGATCCCGATCGACTCGATCTTCTCGCCGATCCGCCGCGCCTCCTACTCGGTCGCCTCAGCCCGCGTCGGCCAGCGGACCGACTTCGACAAACTGACCCTCGACCTCGAGACCGACGGCTCGATCGAGCCGTCGGCGGCGCTTCGCGAGGCCTCCGAGATCCTGATCAAGACCCTGGCGATCTTCACCGACGCCGAGCGGGTCGAGGAGCTGACCGCGCGCGAACCGGTCGCGATCCCCGCCGGCGATGGCCTCACGGCGACCGCCGGCGACGGCGCCGCCTCGAGCAACGGCCTCGACGAGATCCTGATCGAGGAGCTCGAGCTCGGCGTCCGCTCCTACAACTGCCTCAAGCGGGCCGGAGTCCAGACCGTCGGCGACCTCGTGCGGAAGACCCGCACCGAGCTGAACGCGATCCCGAACTTCGGCCAGAAATCGATCGAGGAAGTGATCGAGACGCTCCACTCCCGCGGCCTCGACCTGCACCAGGACTGAGGCCGGGAGCGGGGAGAAGGAACGATGCGGCACCGCAAGAAGCGCAACAAGCTGAGCCGGTCCTCCTCGCACCGCGACGCCCTTTTCTCGAACCTCTGCAAGCAGCTGATCGACCACGAGCGGATCAAGACCAGCCAGGCCAAGGCCAAGGCGGTCAAGCCCGAGGTCGAGCAGCTGATCACGCTCGCCAAACGCGGCGACCTCCACGCCCGGCGCCAGGCTCTCGCCACCCTCCACAACGACAAGTTCATCGTCCACAAGCTGTTCGAGGAGGTGGCGCCGCGATACGTCGACCGGCCCGGCGGCTACACGCGGATCGTCAAGCTCGGGCCGCGCAAGTCCGACTCGACCGAGATGGTCTTTCTCGAACTTGTCTAGGAGGAGGGGTAATCCCCTCTCGCCCTGACAAACGCCGGCCTAATTAGGCCGGCGTCTTGAGTATCCGCCAGTTCGAGAGGGAATGACCCCTCCTCCGAGCCGGCTCCCGGTTAGACCTTCAAGGTTGGTGCGACTTGCTCAGAGTAGGTGACCTTCTCCAGGTAGAGGCCGTGGGGTGGGGCGGTGTCGCTGGCGGCGGAGCGGGCGGCGCCGTTGAGGAGGTTGATGAAGTCCTCGACCGTGCGACGGCCGGAGGCGACATCGAGCATCGTGCCGACGAGGACGCGGACCATGTTGCGCATGAAGGCATCCGCGGTGATCGCGAATACGCCCAACTCACCACCCCAGTGCCAGCCTGCGTCGAGAACGTCGCGCTCGAAGCGGACGTGGTCGGTCTGGGTCGGGGTGAACGCGGTGAAGTCGTGGGTCCCGGCAAGGGCGGCGGCGCAGGCGTCGAGCGCGGGCCGGTCGAGCGGGTGCGGCCACCAGAGGGCGCGCCCACGCTCGAACGGGCTCTGCGCCCTCGCGGCGAGGACGCGGTAGCGGTAGCTCCGCGCGGTCGCGTCGCGGCGCGCGTCGAAGGTGTCCGCGACGACGGTCGCGGCGGTGACGGCGATGTCCTCGGGGCCGACCGAGTTGACGGCGCGCGCAAGGTCGGCCGGCAGCGGCGACTCGGTACTGAAGCTCGCGACCTGGCCGAGCGCGTGGACCCCGGCGTCGGTGCGGCCGGCGACGGTCAGGCCGACCTCTGATCCGCCGAGGAGCGTCGCCAGCGCCGTCTCCAGCTCGCCCTGGACGGTCCTCAGGCCGGGCTGCCTGGCCCAGCCGCTGAACCCGCCGCCGTCGTATTCGATGTCCAGCCGGACCGTCGCCACCGCGAGCAGTATGCAGCGCAACCTAAAATCGGCCCCGTGAGGGTCCTCCTGACCAACGACGACGGTATCTCCGCCCCCGGCCTGCAGGCCGCGAGGCGGGCCCTGCGCGAGCTCGAGGGCGTCGAGGTCGACGTGATCGCGCCCGACTCGAACCGGAGCGCGACGGCGCGGAGCATCACGACCCGCTCGCCGCTGACGGTCGAGGAGGTCGAGTTCGGTGACGGCGATCGCGGCTTCGCGACCGACGGCACGCCGGTCGACTGCGTCCGCTTCGCCGACCTCGGGCTGCTCGGCGGCCGGCCGGACCTGATCGTCTCCGGCATCAACCACGGCTCCAACCTCGGCGACGACATCACCTACTCGGGGACGGTCGCGGCGGCGTTCGAGGGCATCGTCCTCGGGATCCCGGCCCTGGCCGTCTCCCAGCAGTCCTCCGGCGGTGGCATGGGCTATGTCAGCGGCCGCTTCGAGTTCGGCTTCGCGGGACCGTTCACGGCACGGCTGGTGAAGCGCCTCGCCGAGCAGGGCTCGATGCCGCCGGAGACCCTCGTCAACGTGAACCTCCCGTCCGGAGAGCCGACCGGGATCGAGGTCACGCGACTCGGCAAACGCCTCTACAACGACGAGCTGAAGCTGGTCGGCGAGGACGCCGAGACTGGCAAGCTCCGCTACGAGATCTACGGATTCGAGCCCTCGTTCAAGGACGAGGAGGGGACCGACCTCTCAGCGGTGGCGCGGGGCAGGATCTCGGTCACCCCGATCCACTTCGACCTCACCGACCACGGGGGGCTGGAGCGGCTGCGGGAGATCGACTTCGAGGCGATGCTCGCCTCGACGGTATGAGCGCCGCCGACCCGGCCAAGCGTGCCGCCGAGCTACGCGAGGAGCTGGCGCGGCACAACCACAACTACTACGTCCTCGACGAACCCGAGATCGGCGACGACCGCTACGACGAGCTGCTCGACGAGCTGCGCTCGATCGAGGCCGACAACCCCGAGCTCCACACCCCCGACTCCCCGACCCAGAGGGTCGGGGCGCCGCCGCTCGACCGCTTCGAGCGGGTCGAGCACGTCGAGCAGATGCACTCGCTCGCCAACGCCCGCAGCGAGGAGGAGCTGCGGGCCTGGGAGACGCGGCTGCGCAACCACCTGAAACGCCTCGACATCGCGGCCTCGGAGTTCAGCTACACGACCGAGCCAAAGATCGACGGCCTCGCGATCACGCTCACCTACGAGGGAGGCGTCCTCGTCCGCGGCGCGACCCGGGGCGACGGCAGGGTCGGCGAGGACGTGACCCGCAACCTGCGGACGATCGGGGCGATTCCGCTGCGGATCCCCGACCCGCCCGAGCTGGTCGAAGTGCGGGGCGAGATCTATCTCCCGATCGCCGACTTCGCGGCCCTGAACGAACGCCGGGCGGAGGCCGGCGAGCCGACCTTCGCGAACCCCCGCAACTCGGCCGCCGGGGCGATCCGCCAGCTCGACCCGGCGCTCGCCGCCGAACGGCCGCTCTCGATCTGGTGCTACGGGATCGGCGCCGCCCAGGGCCTCGACCTCTCCACCCACCTCGACGAGGTCGAGTGGCTGCGCGATCGAGGCTTTAAGGTCAATCCCAACACCGATCACCATCCCGGCGTCGACTCGGTCGTCAAGCGCTGCAAGTGGTGGGAGGAGCGGCGCGACGAGCTCGACTACGAGATCGACGGCGTCGTCGTCAAGGTCGACGAGCGGGCGCTGTGGCGCGAGCTCGGCGTTGTCGGCCGCGAGCCACGTTGGGCGATCGCCTGGAAGTTCCCGCCGACGACGGCGACGACGAAGCTGCTCGACGTCGTCTGGAACGTCGGCCGCACCGGCCACCTCGTCCCGTTCGCGCTGCTCGAGCCGGTCCACGTCGGCGGGGTCACGGTCTCGACAGCCACCCTTCACAACGAGGAGGACCTCGCCCGCAAGGACGTCAGGGTCGGCGACGAGGTCGTCGTGATGCGGGCCGGCGACGTGATTCCGCAGGTCGTCTCGCCGCTGATCCAGAAACGGCCGAAGCGCACCCGCCGCGTCAAACCGCCGAAGCGCTGCCCGGCCTGCGACACCGAGACCGTCAAGCCCCATGACTCGGTTTTCACGATCTGCCCCAACCGCGCCGGCTGTCCGGGGCAGTCCTTCCAGCACGTCAAGCACTTCGTCAGCAAGGGGGCGATGGACATCGACGGGCTCGGCGAGAAGCAGGCGCTGCGGTTCCTCGAAGAGGGCCTGATCACCGACGTCGCCGACATCTACGAGCTCGACGAGGAGAAGCTGGTCGGGCTCGAGGGGTTCGGCGAAATTTCTGCCCGCAACCTGCTGGCGGCGATCGACGCCTCCCGCGGGCGTCCCTTCAAACGGGTGCTGTACGCGCTCGGCCTGCCGGGCGTCGGCTACGTCACCGCCGAGGCCCTGGCCGACCACTTCGGCTCGATCGACGCTCTCCACTCCGCCGATCCGGAGCTGATCGAGGCGGTCGATGGAGTGGGGCCGATCATGGCCGTGCAGATCGCCGAGTCACTCGCCGACGAGCGCACCTGGGAGCTGATCGGGAAGCTGCGCGAAAAGGGCCTGCGGCTGGAGCAGGACGCCTCCGAACGGCGTTCCGAGGGGGGTCCGCTCGAGGGTCGAACCCTGGTCCTCACCGGCACCCTCGAGGACCTGACCCGCGAGGAGGCGGCGGCGCTGATCAAGGGCGCAGGCGGCAAGGTCGTCAACTCGGTCTCCAAGAACACCGACTACGTCATCGCCGGCGACAATCCCGGATCGAAGCTGGCGAAGGCCGAGGAGCTCGGCACCGAGGTGTTGGACGAGGCCGGCCTGATGGAGCTGGTTCAGTAGCTCGCGACGGCGGCGGCGATCCGGTCCTGTTCGAGGTGGGCGAGGTTGAGGTCGCGGACACCGTTCATCAGGATCGAGAAGATCATCGTCCGGCCGCTGCCGTTGAAGCAGTAGCCGGAGAGAGCGCTGACGCCGGTGAGCGTCCCGGTCTTGACCCGGCAGCGGCCCGCCGCCGCGGTCCCGTCCATGCGGTCGGCGACCGTCCCTTCGCGGCCGGCGACGGCAAGCGAGTCGACGAAGTCTTCGCCGTAGGGCTCGGCACGCATCGCCTCCAGGAAGCGGGCAACCTCGCCGGTCGAGGCCTTGCCGGTGCGGGTCAGGCCAGAGCCGTCGACCGCGTGGACGTAGGAACCCTCCGAGCGCGCGAACTGCTTGACGACGGCCGTCCCGGCGGCAGTGCTGCCGGAGCCGCCGAACCGCGCTCCGAGCAGCTTGATCAGCGTCTCCGCGTAGTAGTTGTTCGAGGGCACGTTGGTCGCCGCGGCGAGGCGTGCGATCGTCGGCGAGCGGACGACCGCGACCGTTTCCGCGTCGGCCGGGGCCTTGGCGAGCGCCGTCTGGGCGCGGACGTCGACCCCGGCGGCGTCGAGCGAGCGCGCGAGCTTGGTCGCGGCGAGGCGGGCGGGGTCAGAGGCGAAGCTGGTCGCGCTCGAGCTGGAGAAGCCGGCATCGAAGGCGAGGCCGGAGAGCGGGCCGATGTAGGGGCTCGTGGCGTAGCCGGAGTCGGCGACCCCGCGAAGGTGGTCGAAGATCGTGTCGTCGGCGTAGAGCCGCCCCCTGACGGCGGTGATGCCGTCGGCGCCTATCTGGCTCTTCAGCCCGAAGAGGTTGGTGCCGAGGCCGCCGAGGAAGCGATCGTAGAAGGCGGGAGTGCCGAGGGCCGGGTCACCGCCGCCGACGAGGTAGAGGCTGCCGTCGAGGACGCCGCGGCCGTCGACGCTGCCGGTGGCCTCGACCTTGGTCGGGATTCGCGTTTCCGGGCCGAGGCGGCCGATCGCCGTCGCGGTCGTGAACAGCTTCATATTCGAGGCCAGCGAGAAGCGCCGGTTCGGCGCCCGCCAGCAGACGACCCTGCCGGTGTCGGCGTCGAGGACGAACAGCCCGCTCGCCTGGCCGCCGCCGCGCACGACGCGGCTCTGGAGCGTGCTGCACCCTTCGGTGGCAAAGGCCGTCGGAGCGGCGAAAAGGGCGCTCAATGCGAGAGCGAGCACGAATATTGAGGGGGGAGTCCACCGCATCTCCTGGGATAATCCACGTTGATGGGCAAAGTTGTGGATATCGAGGCCTCGCGACCACGTCGCGGGCGTGGCCGCAAACGCCCGTCGAAGACCGCCCTTGTCCTCGGCGGAGGGGGAATGACTGGCGGCGTCTATGAGATCGGCGCGCTCCGCGCCCTCGATCTGCTCGCCGTCAACAGCACCGTCAACAACTTCGACATCTACGTCGGCACGAGCGCCGGCTCGTTCGTGGCGAGCATGCTCGCCAACGGCGTCACACCCGACGAAATGATGCAGGTGATCAACGAGCGGGTCCCCTCCGACCTCGACGATCTCGACCTCAGCAAGGTGCTGAAGCCCAACTACCTCGGCTTCGTCGAGAAAGCCGCAACCCTGCCGCTGCGCTCGCTGGAGCTCGTCCGCAACCTGATGCGGATGGGCGACTTCTCGGCGATCGACGTCGGCGTCGGGCTCGCCGAGGCGCTGCCCACGGGCATCTACTCCGGCCATGGCATCGCCGACTACGTCGAGGGCGTCCTCGGCGAATCCGGCCGCAGCAACGACTTCCGCCTGCTCGACGCAGAGCTCTACCTCACCGCGACCGACCTCGACACCTGTGAGCGGATCGTGTTCGGCGAGGACGGTTGGAGCGACGTGCCGATCTCCAAGGCGGTCCAGTGCTCGACCGCGCTTCCGATCCTCTACAAGCCGGTCGAGCTGAAGGGTCGCCACCTCCTCGACGGCGGCATCCGCTCGACGACCAACGTCGACATCGCAGTCGAGATGGGGGCGAAGTTCATCGTCGTCGTCAACCCGCTGGTTCCCTACATCAACGATTTCGAGAGGTCCCTGACGACCGTCTTCGGCACCCGCGCCCGCCGGGTCGCCGACATGGGCCTGCCGGCGATCGCAAGCCAGACCTTCCGGCTGATCGCCCACGCGCGCCTGCACGAGGCGGTCAAGCACTGGGAGGAGAAATACCCCGGCGTCGACATCGTCCTGGTCGAGCCCGAGCCCAACGACGAGCTGATGTTCGGGACGCCGATCATGGACTACTCGCGACGTCTCCGGATCGGCCAGCACGGATTCGAGTCGGTCACCGCGACGCTCGCGCAGGACTACGAGCGCTACAGCGAGATCGCCGAGCGCCACGGGCTCGAGATCTCGGGCCGCCGGGTCCAACGCGTGGTCGAGCGGGCCGCCGAGGAGGAGCCGGAGCAGACGTCGGCCTGGCGCCGCGTTCTCGAGCAGACGACCTCGGCCCTGCTGCGGCAGTCTGGCGAGGAGGCCTCCTAGCCCCGAGGCTCGAGTGGAGGGGCACTATGCCTCTTCCTCGCGCTATCCGGCTGCGCCGGTAGCGCCGCGCTTCGGAAGAGGCATAGTGCCCCTCCGTTCCGTCCGCACGCTCACTCGGCAGCTCATTCGACGGGATGCGTGTGGCGGGAGGGTTGTGGTCTCTACCCGCGAGCGGCGTTACCCGAAGGGCCAGCGAGCGGGAGAGGCCACAACCCTCCGCCCGGACTCCTCACCCGGCGTAGAGCTTCTCGATCTCCGGGGCGTGCTTCTGGGCGACGACGGCGCGCTTTACCTTAAGGGTTGGCGTCAGCTCGCCGCCCTCCTGCGAGAGGTCGCGGGGGAGGATCGCGATCTTCTTGATCTGCTCGACCCGGGCGAATTTCTCGTTGATCGCGTCGACGTGTCCTTCGATCGCCTTGCGGATCCCGGAATTCGAGCTGAGCTGCTCGGGATCCTCCGGCAGGCCGTGCTCCTTGGCGAAGGCGACCGCCTCTTCGGGGTCGAGCGTGACCAGCGCCACGAGGTAGGGCTGGCGGTCGCCGACGACGACGCACTGCGATACCAGCGGGTGCTGCTTGATCTCGTTCTCGAGGTTCGCCGGGGTGATGTTCTTGCCGCCCGCGGTGATGATGATGTCCTTCTTGCGTCCGGTGATCCGGATGAACCCGTCGTCGTCGATCGAGCCGATGTCGCCGGTGTGGAGCCAGCCGTCGACGATCGTCTCCCTCGTCGCCGCCTCGTTCTTGTAGTAGCCCTGGAAGACGTTGGGGCCCTTGACGAGGATCTCGCCGTCGCCGGCGATCTTGATCTCACACCCCGGGAACGGTTTGCCGATCGTGCCGATCTTGAAATCCTCGGGCGAGGAGATGGTCGCCGCGGTCGAGGTCTCGGTCATCCCCCAGCCCTCGAGGACGAGCACCCCAGCGCTGTCGAAGAAACGAAGGATGTCGGGGCTGATCGGAGCCGCGCCGGAGACCGCGAGTCGCAGCCGTCCGCCGAACAGGCCGCGGATTTTCGAGAGGACCCGCTTGTCGGCGAACTCGTACTGCCTGCGCAGCAGGAAGCCCGGCTCGCGGCCGGCCCGTTCGGCGTCCCGCATCTTGCCGCCGACCCGGATCGCCCAATCGAAGATCGCCTTTTTCAGGCCACCCTCTTTCTCCATCCCGCTGGTCGCCGCGGTGTAGATCTTCTCGAAGATCCGCGGCACCGAGGGGAAATAGGTCGGCCTGAGTTCAGCCAGGTTGGGGAGGATCTTCAGCGGGTCCCGCTCCCAGTAGGCGAGGGTGGCGCCGAGGTCGAAGCTGCCGAGCTGGATCAGCAGCGCGAACGAGTGGGCGAGGGGGAGGTAGAGGTAGGTGATGTCTTCCTCCTCGATGACGCTGGTCTCGTTGACCATGTCCAGCATCGAGCGGTAGTTGCCGTGGGTGATCACGCAGCCCTTCGGCGGCCCGGTCGTGCCCGAGGTGTAGATGAACGTGCAGACGTCAGACTTCGTCACCGCGCTCCAGCGCTGCTCCCATTCGGCGGCGTCGCCGCTGCCGCGGGCCGCCAGGTCCTCGAACGAGATCGCATCGTCGCTCGAGCCCGTCATCCGGATCACCTGCTCGAGCATCGGAAGCCTCTCGCGGACGGCGCGGATCTTCTCCAGCTGCTCGTCGTCCTCGACGATCACGACCTTGGCGTCGGAGTTCTCGAGGACGTACTGGCACTCCTCCGGCGAGTTGGTCTGGTAGATCGGGACGACGACGGCGCCGATCGAGAGAGCGGCGAGGTCGAAATAGGTCCACTCGGGTCGGGTGTTGCCGAGGATCGAGACCTTGTCGCCCTTCTCGACACCGAGCCCGGCCAGGCCCAGCGCCAGCGGCCGGACGGTCTCCTCGACCTGCCGGAACGTGCGCGAAACCCACTCCTCGCCCTCTTTGAAGCGGATCGCCGGCATCTCCGCGTACATCTCCGCGGCACGCGGCAAAAGGTCCGCAACCGTGGCGGAATGGGTTCCCCGCTCCTCCATCACGGGGAGTCTAGTTCAAGCGCGAAAGCTGCCCTCTAGGCAGCCGAGGCGCGGCGCTGCGGGCTCGTCGCGATCGCGAGCGAATGCTT
Source organism: uncultured Solirubrobacterales bacterium (assembly GCA_963780815.1). Lineage (GTDB taxonomy): Bacteria > Actinomycetota > Thermoleophilia > Solirubrobacterales > 70-9 > VRUE01. The sequence goes on from CAWADG010000003.1 coordinate 11,391, forward strand.
CAACGAGGTCTCGAAGAGAGATTTGTCGATCCTGCCGTGGAATATCGGGACCCCCATCTCCAAGCATTTGCCGATCACCTCCTGCCGTTTCATGTGCATCTCTTCGGCAAGCTCCGACGGAGTGAGGTGATTTGCCACGGCAGACCTCCCAGGTCGCTGAATCGAGGTAGCCAGATACTTACCCTGGAGGCCGGACGTGTCAACCGATTCGCCGCAAATTGCGGTGATTGTGCCTGGCCCGGGCGAGAGGCGGGAGACATTTTCCGATCGCGATAATGCAGCTGTGTCGGAGGCAGCCGCCACGCCGATCCCTCGCCGCGGGCGCCCGTTCGTGATTGCGATCCTCGCTCTCACCGTCCTCGCGCTCGGCTACGCCGCGGTCCAGGCCGCGACCAGGGAGGCGGGGCGCGATGTGGTCAAGGTTGCCGGGATCGAGGAAGCGCAGGAGATCTTCGGTGGCGTGCCGCAGGAAGGCGATCGCCTCGGGTCCTCCGACGCCCCGGTCTCGATCCAAATCTTCACCGACATTCAGTGCTCGACCTGCCGCGCGGACTTCCTCGGGATCGTCCCCGTGCTGACCGAAGACTTCGCTCGCCCCGGCAACGTGAAGCTCCTGATGCGCCATTACTCGGTCGCCGAGAACGAACTCGAGCTCGGCTTCTACGGGGCAGAGGCCGCCGCTCAGCAGGGCTACGGGTGGCAGTACACCTATCTCTTCTTCCGCAACCAGGACGAAGCCGAAAAGTTCGGCATCGACGAAGACTTCCTCGAATCCCTGGCCGGCTCGATCGGCGAGCTCGAAATCGAAGAATGGCGCGACTACCTCGATAGCGAGGGGGGCTCGGACGGCGCGATCACGACCAGGCTCAAGGGCTACAACCAGCTCGGCACCGATCTCGGGATCCGGACCGGGCTGGGGGCGATCGTGACCGGCCCGAACGGGACCCGGACGCTCCAGGACGGGCCCAGCCTTGGCCGCGTCGAACGGGCGATCGAAGCGGTCAGCTGAGCGCGCGGGCGATGAACTCGGCCTTTGCCTCGGTGTATCGCTCGCGGTCGTGCTCGAATTCCCTCGCCAGCCGGCTCTTGAGCGCCCCGTAGTCCGCCGCCGCCCCGGGATCCTCGCGGAGGAGGTCGCGAAATGCGAGCTCATCGAGGAAGCGGGCGCTCCGCTCCGGAACGAGATGGAGGTGGTGCGTCCGTCGCCGGGGGTCCGGCTTGCAGAACCAGTGCATCTGATCGGGGAGATACGGCGCGTAGAGGTATTCGAGCTCCGCCAGCGGCTCGAAGCAGGCCCGAGAGGCGGCCAGGTCGTCGACGCCGACGAGGATGTCGATCACCGGCTTCGCCGCAAGGCCCGGGACGGCGGTGCTGCCGACGTGGTGGATGCCCCCCACGGCCCAGCTTCCGATTGCGCCCTCGAGGAGCGCCCGCTCGCTCTCGAACCGCGCCGGCCATCCGGGGTCGTACGGGACCAGCCGGATCGGCTCGTCGGTGCTCTCGCTCATTGCTCCACTCAGCCCTCCGAGGCGGCTGGGTTGTAGGTGCCGAACGACCAGAGGTTCCCCTCGACGTCACGGACGCTGTACTCGCGAGAGCCGTAGCTCTGGTCGGTCAGCTCCCGGACGATCGTCGCGCCCGCCGCGACGGCTCGGTCGTGGTGGGCGTCGGGGTCCTCGATGACTACGTAGAGACTCACCGTCGATGCGAGGGGTTGCGGTTCGCTGCCGCCCATCCAGCCCGCCGGATCGGACTGCCCGAGCATGATCATCCCATCGCCCAGCTCGAGCTCGGCATGCACCACCCGGCCCGAATCGTCGCGGTGGACGGCTCGCTCGGAAAGCCCGAATGCCCTGCTCAGCCACTCGATTGCCGCGTCGGGATCGCGATACCGGATTACGGGATAGAACGTCATCACTTCCTTGCCACATCGGGGCGCCCGGATTTGAACCGGGGACCTCACCGACCCGAACGGTGCGCGCTACCAGGCTGCGCCACGCCCCGAGAGGGGGCGGATTATCTCAGAGGGGCAGCCGACGGGACGTTGCGGGCCCCCCGGTCGCTACTTTGAAGCTACCGGGGGTTACGTCCGAGACATGAACCGCACAGCAAGCCTGGCCACGATCGCCCTCGCGATGGCGCTGGTGCTGCTCGCAACCCCGGCGACGGTCGCCGCCGGCCGCGCCCCGGCGGGCTTCGTCGGCATCTCGCCGCAATCGGTGCCCTCGGACTCCGACCTCGAATTGATGGCCGAGGCCGACGTCGCCAGCGTGCGGCTGCCGCTCTCCTGGTCGCAGGTCGAGCCGGTCAGCCCGGGCGCGAAGGATCCCGACTGGTCGTCCTTCGACCACGGGGTCGAACTGGCGGCCGACCACGGCCTGTCGGTCTTCCCGTTCGTCTGGGGCACGCCGCCATGGCTCTCCGCATCGCCCGGGGTCGAACCGGAGACGCCGCGCGAGCTCAGCGCCTGGAAGTCGTTCCTGCGCCGGGCTGCGCTTCGCTACGGCCCATCCGGGGAGTTCTGGGAACAGAATCCCGAACTGACGCCGGAGCCGATTCGCAGATGGGAGATCTGGAACGAGCCGAACATCGTCACCTTCGGCAGCGCCGACCCTGAGGGCTTCGCGAACGTCCTCCGTGCCGCCGGGCAGGTCCTTCACCGTGTCGAGCCCGGGTCGAAGGTGATCCTCGGCGGCCTCTTCGGGCGGCCCCTGCAGGTCCCCCCGAACCTGCAGCCCGGCACGTTCCTCTCCCGCCTCTACCGGACCCGCGACTTGAAGCGGTGGTTCGACGGCATCGGGCTGCACCCGTACGTCGCCGGCGCCGCCGCGATGCGCGGCCAGATCGAAAACCTGCGCCGGGTGATGGCGGTCCACAACGATGCCTCGACGCCGATCTACGTGACCGAGCTCGGCTGGGGCTCCGACAGCTACGAGTCGCGCTGGGAGCGGGGCCTGTACGGCCAGGCCGATCAGCTCAGCCTCGCCTTCTCGATGCTCTCCCGCCATCGCTACAGCTGGCGGATCGGGGGCGTCTGGTGGTTCTCCTGGGCCGACGTGAAGGGGCCGACCTGCCAGTTCTGCGACTCGGCCGGCCTTCTGACCGACAATCGGGAAGCGAAGCCCGCCTGGTACCGCTTCAACGCCTGGACCGGAGGGGACGCCGAAACGGTGCCGCGAGCGGAGTTCGAACCAGGCCCCTTCGGTTGGGAACAGCGATTGCCCGCCGTCCCCGCCGGGTAGCGCGTACCCTGACTGCCAGGCAACCGACCAAGGAGTGACCGCGATGGAGGCTTCGGCGCCCAGCAAGGGCATCTTCGACAGCGCCAACCTCGAGGCTCGCGAGCGCGTCGTCGAGCTTCTACGCAAGGCCTACTGGATGGAGCTCGAGACCGTGATGAGCTACATCGCCGCCTCGGTGAACCTCGACGGCGTGCGGGCGCAGGAGGTGAAGGAGTCCCTCCGTGAAGACGTCGAGGAGGAGCTCGGCCACGCCCGCCAGTTCGCCGAGCGGATCAAGGAGCTCTACGGGGTGGTTCCTGGCTCCGAGGACTTCGCGGCCGAACAGCCCTTCCTGCAGCCGCCCGAGGAGCAGACCGACATCGTCCATGTCATCCGCGGAGTGATCAAGGCCGAGACCGGCGCGATCGAGCACTACACCCGGATCATCGAGGAGACCGATGGCGTCGACCCGGTGACCCAGGACATGGTGATCACGATCCTCCACGACGAGCAGGGCCACCGTCGCCTGTTCGAGGGATTCCTGCGCGAGTACGAGATCGAGGGTATCGCCTAGCCTGCGCGGTGTCCGGGCGCTCGACCATTTCCAGCCTGCTTCCCTGACTGGACATCTGGTCGGGGTGGGTCATACTATGTTTTAGGTAGTGTTCGAGATCGACGGCGAGGTTGCGAAGTTGGGGGGAATCTTCGAGACGGCTGCGGTGGTGCTCGCGCTCGTCGCGCTGGGCGCGACGCTTTGGGTGCTGTTCAGCCGCGAGCGCGAGGCCCGGCGCCGCTACCGGATCCTGAGCGAAACGGCGGCCGTCTCCGACGCCGGCGGCTCGCTCGAGGACACGATCGAGGCGCTCTGTGACATCCTCGTGCCCAAGTTCGCCGACTTCTGCATGATCGACCTGATCGATCCGGACGGGGAGGTCCGGCGGGCGGGGCTGCGGGTCGCGCCCGGCGGCGGCCCAGGGGCCGAGGAGGGCCTGGCGGCCCGCCGGCCATCGATTCCGAGACGGATGATCGAGGGAGACCACGGGACCTCGCTGACGCCCCGGTTCTACGAGCGGATGACGGACCGCGACCTCGAGGGCCTCGCCGACGGTCCCGAGGACCTCGAGTTCCTGCGCAGCCTGAGGAGCCGCTCGGCGATCACGGTTGCCCTCAACGCCCGCGGCAGGGTCACCGGGGCGCTGACGCTCGCCGTCGCCTGGTCCGGCCGCGGCTACCGCCGCGAGGACGCCCATTTCGCCTGGGTGCTCTCCGGCCGGGTCGCTCTGGCGCTCGATAACTGCGGCCTGTTCGCGGACCTCGAGCGCGCCGAGCGGGCGCGGGCGGAGATTGCCGAAACCCTGCAGCGTGGGCTGCTGCCGCCGCCGCTGCCGAACATCCCTGGTTGGTCGGTGGCGGCGATGTACCGGCCGGCGGGCTCCGAGAACGAAGTCGGGGGCGACTTCTACGACGTCTTCCGCGTCGCCGACGGCTGGATACTCGTGGTCGGTGACGTCACCGGTCGTGGTGCCCGCGCCGCCTCGCTGACGGCTGTCGCCCGCTACACCCTGCGCACCGCCGCCTCGCTGACCGGCGACCCCGTGCTGGCGCTGGAGACGCTCAACCGCGCCCTGTTCGCCCGTGGCGACGCCTCCCTCTGCAGCGTCGTCGCGCTGGCGCTGAGCGAGGACCCGACGAGGCCAGTCAGACTCGCCGTCGCCGGCCATCCCCTGCCGTTGCTGATCGACGGCGAGCGGGTGGCGGAGGTCAGCGACGCCGACCCGGTCCTCGGAGCCTTCGCCGACGCCCGCTGGTCGGTCTCCCATTGCGCGCTCGACCCAGGCCAGCAGCTGGTGGTCCTCACCGACGGGGTCTTCGAGGCGAAGGGAGCGGGTGGCCGCTTCGGAGAGGATCGCCTGCGGACCGAGCTGCGCGGCGCGAAGGACCCGCCGCAGGTCCTGCAGCGGATCGAAGGCTCGCTGCAGTCGTTCACAAGCGGAGCGCTCGACGACGACGTCGCAGTGATCGTGCTCACGCCTGCGGCCGAAGTCGGCTCGAGCCGCAGGGCAAACGTCCCCAACCTCGAGGTCGCCAATGGTTGACGCAGACATGGAGCTGGTCGAGCGGCTCTACAACGCCTTCAACAGCCGCGACCCCGACGGGATCGTCGCCGTCTGCGACGAGGGGATGGAGTTCTTCCCCTACGAAACCGCCGGCCAGGTGGGACGGGAGGCTCCCTACGTCGGGCGCGAGGGGCTGCGCGAATACCTCGCCGATGCCGCCCAGGTCTGGGAAGAGCTGCTGATTACCGCGAGCGAGGTCGAGCAGATCGGGGAGCAGCTCCTGGTTCGCGGGCGAGTCTACGTTCGCAGCAGGGAGCTCGGCATCCGCGACATGCCAGTCGCCTGGATCTGGGGCATCCGCAATGGCCGCTTTGTCTTCGGCGAAGTCTTCCCCGACCCCTCGGCCGCCGAGGAGCGATTCGCCCAGCTGACCGTCGTCTAGGCGTTGGCCGGCGCCCCGCCCCGCAGCTCCGCGAGCGCCGCATCGCGCCCCTCGTGGACCGAGATCGAGGACTCGACGCCGGTGATTCTCAGCAGCCGTCGGACCTGGGTGTTGATGCAGCAGAGGACCAGCTTGCCGTCGCCACCCTCTGCGCCGCCGCTGTCGAGCCGCTGCCAGGAGCGCACGATCAGGGCGATGCCGGTCGAGTCGATGAAGTCGCACTCGATCAGGTCGATCACGACCTGAACGCCCTCGGCGGTCATGACCTTCGCGAGGTTGTCCTCGAGCTCAGGGGCGGTGTTCATGTCGAGCTCCCCGCGCACGGTGACAACTCGGATCCCGTCCTCCAGCTCCTCCGCCTGTACCTCGAACGGCATCGGATTCACGCGCCGATCCTAGCGCAGGGGGTCGGGCGGGCACCGCGCCTAGTTTGCCGAAACTGTGCTGTGGGTACTCCCGTGGGCGAGAGCCGGGCGGATAAGCTCGGCGCCCCGGGGAAGCTCCCCAGCGGGGATTGCGGTATGGCCGAGACCTCGACTATCAGCGAACAGCCCAGGGGGCTCCAGATGATGCTTCCGGCAAAAGCGGAGAACGTCGCTGTTGTCCGCCACGCGCTGGCCGGGCTGGCCGGGGAGATCGGGATGGACGAAGCCGGCATCGCCGACCTGAAGACGGTCGTCACCGAGGCCTGCATGAACGTCGTCGCCCACGCCTACGGAGGCGAGCCGGGCCCGTTGACCGTCGAAGCCAATCCCGATGCCGAGGGGCTCACCGTCGTCGTCCGCGACCAGGGCCGCGGCATCCGCCCGCAGGCCGACGTCGACCAGCCGAGCCTGCGCCTCGGGCTGTCGCTGATCGCCGCCCTCTCCAGCAGCTTCGCAATCTCGGGCGGGCTCGACCGCGGCACCGAGGTGTCGATGCGGGTCCCCCTCCGCGGAGGCGGCACCGAAGCGGTCGCCGACTCGGTCGAGATCAAGCCGGTTCCCTCGCCGCGGACCGAGGTGCTCGCCGACCGCCCCGAGCTTCTCGCGCCGGTGCTCGCCAGCATCGTCGGCGCCCTCGCCGCCCGCCGCGACCTCTCTGTCGACCGGATGTCCGACGCGGTCCTCGTCACCGATGCGATCGCCGCGGCGGCGCCGTCGCGGTTCGCCGACGGCAGGGTCAGGCTCGGTCTCGAGGACGCCGAGGCCGGGATCCAGCTTCGACTCGGACCGATGGATTCCGGCGCGGCCGGGCAGATCCGCGATGAACTGCGGGTGCCGGAAATGGGCGGGTCGCTGGAAGCCCTCATCGACGAGCTAACCGTCGAGAGCTCGGACGACGGCGAGTACCTGCTGATCAGCTTCGCGGCTGCTGCTCCTGCTCCTTGATCTGCTCGCGGATCCGCGACAGGGCGCGGCGCAGTATCCGCGAGACGTGCATCTGCGAGTGGCCGACCTTCTCGGCGATCTGAGATTGGGTCATGTCGTCGACGAACCGCATCCGCAGCACCAGCCGCTCGCGCTCGTCGAGGTAGGGGAGCGCGGCGTTGAGGGCGATCCGGCCCTCGACCAGCTCGAAGCCCTCGTCCTCGCTTCCGATCCACTCCGAGGGGGCGGCTTCCTCTGAGTCGTCCCCGCCGGTAGGCCGGTCCAGGGAGAGGGGGCGGCGGTTGTGGTTTGCCTCGAGCACCTCGAGCACGTCGGTCATCTCGAGCTCGAGCCGCTCTGCGATCTGGGCCACGGACGGTGAGTGCTGCAGCTGCTTGGTGAGCTCGGTTATCGCTTTGTCGACCTCGGCCATCCGGTCGTGGAGGCCGCGCGGGACCCGCACCGTCCAGACCCGGTCGCGGAAGTGCCGTTTGAGCTCGCCGAGGATCGTCGGCGAGGCGAAGGCGGTGAACGGGATCCCGCGATCGGGATCGAAGCGATCGACGGCATTGAGAAGCCCGATATTGGCCACCTGGAGGAGGTCGTCGAGGGACTCGCTGGCGCCGCGGTAGCGAAGGGCGAGGCGTTTCGCGAACGCCATGTTGCGGCGCACGAGCTCCTCCCGCGCCGCCTGGTCGCGGTTGCGGGCGAAGCGGCGCCACAGCTCCCGTTCGCTGGCAAGGCCCTGATCGGGCCCCGGGCCCGCGACACCGGGATCGTCTGTGTGGTGCTGTGCAGCCATGGGTGTGCTCCGAAACGCCGCCCTGGAGCCTCGCTCGGCCGTGCAGCGGTACCCCTACCGTAGTAATCCCGCTCAGCGGAGGGTACCCGTGCAAAGCCGCCGGCAAACCGGGCAGGTTAGGCTGCGGCGCAACCCCGAAAATCCGATCAAGAGGAGTTCCAGATGGCTTTCTCCGTTCCCGACTTGCCCTACGCATACGACGCGCTCGAGCCCCACATCGACGAGGCGACGATGCGCGTCCATCACGACAAACACCACCAGGCCTACGTCGACAAAGCGAATGCCGCCCTCGACGGGACGGAGTGGGCCGATCGCGAGGTCGAGGACGTCCTCCGCAACCTCTCCAGCCTCCCCGGCGACAAGCAGGGGCCGGTCCGCAACAACGCCGGCGGCCACTTCAACCACACCCTCTTCTGGCAGATGATGAGCCCTGACGGCGGCGGCGAGCCGGGCGGCGACCTGGCCGCGGCGATCGACGAGACGTTCGGGTCGTTCGACTCTTTCAAGGAGGAGTTCAAGAACGCGGGAATCGCCCGCTTCGGCTCGGGCTGGGCATGGCTGGTCCGGGACGGATCCGGGCTCGCTGTGGTCTCGACCCCGAACCAGGACTCACCCGTATCGGACGGCAGCAACCCGCTGCTCGGCTGCGACGTCTGGGAGCACGCCTACTACCTCAAGTACCAGAACAAACGGCCCGACTACATCGACGCCTTCTGGAACGTCGTCAACTGGGACTACGTCACGGAGCGCTTCGCGGAATAGGGAGGCCTAGGGCGTCGTGGCGGAGGCGGGCCGCGCGGCCGAGGGCAGGCTGCGCGGCTCGGCCTCGTCCTTCGCCGGCACCAGCGAGAGCGCGTGCTCGGCCTTTGCCGTGATCGTCAGGCTCGGATTGACGCCGGGGTTCGCCGGGATCGAGGCGCCGTCGGTCACCAGCAGGCTCTCATAGTCGAAGACCCGGTTGCCGGAATCGACGACCCCGCTCTCCGCGTCGGCGCCGATCACCGCGCCGCCGAGAATGTGGGCGGTCGTCGGGACATTCTGGATCGACTCGGTGATCGCGCTCTGGGGGATCCCGCCGGTCCGCCTCGCGAACCAGCGGGCCGCCGCGACCGCCGCCGGCAGGTAGATCGGGTTGGGGCGATCGGGGTCCTGCTCGGTCTGCAGGCGCACCCCGCGCCCGAGGAGCCTGCGGCGTGGGCGCAGATGCATCGCGGCGTCGACGGTCTGCATCACGAGCAGGATCACGGTCCGTCGCGACCATCGGTACGGGATCCTCATCCGCAGCGCCTGCAGCGGGTGGCGCAGCAGCGCCACGGCCCACTTCAGCGGTCTCGTCAGTCGGGTGCCGGGACCCGCCATCGCCGTGAACGTGCCGCTCATCGCGTCGCCCGCCTCACCGTAGGTGACCACCTCGATGTGGGTGTCGGGGTCGGGGTAGATGCTCGATGTGATCGCCACCGAGCGACTGAAGTCACGCTCGTCGTCGCGCGCGGTGACGGACTGGATCGACTCCGAGTTGGTGCGGACGACGTCGCCGATCCGGGCCGAGAGGCGCGGCAGGGCGCCGGAATGCCGGCAGTTGGCGAGCAGGTTGTTGGTGCCGAGGGCGCCGGCCGCGACGACGACGCCCTTCGCCGTAATCGTCCTCCGCCTCCGTCTCATCCACGCCCCCGAGCGCACGCTCGTGACCAGGTACCCGTCGGAGCCATCGGCGGCGCCGAGCGGGCTGATCTCGGTCACCTGGCGTTCGGGCTGGATCTCGACTCCGAGCCTCTCGGCGAACCAGAGGTAGTTCTTGACCAGCGTGTTCTTGGCGCCGTACCGGCAGCCCACCATGCAGCTGCCGCACCGCATGCACCCGGTCCGCGCCGGCCCCTCACCTTCGAAGTAGGGGTCGGGGACCTCACGGCCGGGCTGGTCGAAGAAGACGCCGACCCGGGTGTTGCGGAAGCTGTCGCCGACGCCGATCTCCTCGCCGTATTCCTTCAGCAGCCTGTCCGCGGCGCCCATCCCCTCGTACTCGGTTACGCCGAGCATCCTTTCCGCCGTCTCGTAGTGGGGCCGAAGCTCGGACTCCCAATCGCCGAGCTCGTCCCACTGAGGGTCCTCGAAGAAGGCGGGCCGCGCCCGGTAGAGAGTGTTCGCGTAGCCGAGGCTGCCACCGCCGACACCGCTGCCCGAGACGACCAGGACGTCCTTGAAGAAGGTGAGCCGCAGGACGCCGCGCATCCCGAGCCGCGGCGCCCAGAAGTAGCGGCGCGGTTCGCGCATGCTGGACTCGGCGAAGTCCTCGTCGCGAAACCGGCTTCCGCACTCCAGCACGGTCACCGAGTAGCCCTTTTCAGCGAGCCTCAGAGCGGCCACCGAGCCGCCGAAGCCCGACCCGACCACCAACCAGTCGACGTCGTGATTCATGGTTCCGGGCCCGCGTCCGCCGCGGGCGGGTCGCTCGCTGTTAAGCCTCTCCCGGCTCCAGCGGCCGGAACTCGCTTGTGCGGGCGCCGCAGACCGGGCAGAACCAGTCCTTGGGGATGTCCTCGAACCGCGTACCGGGCGGGATTCCGCCGTCCGGATCGCCGTGCTCGGGGTCGTAGATGAAGCCACAGCTCTCGCAGATCCAGAGGGTCGCTTCGGTCGTCGCGGACATGGCCAAAGCTTAAGGGACCTATTTGTCGAAGCTGACCGAAACCGGCTCGCGCTCGGCTTCGTCGATCTCGAAGTACTCGCGCGCCGTGAACCCGCCCTGGTTGGCGATGATCGAGCCCGGGAACTGCTGAATCGAGGTGTTGTAGGACTGCACGTTGGAGTTGTAGATCCTGCGTGAGGCCTGGATTTCGTCCTCGAGCTCGGAGAGGTTGCGGCTGAGCTGCTGGAAGTTCTCGGTTGCCCGCAGCGTCGGGTAGTTCTCCGCCACCGCGCGGAGGTCCGTCAGCGCGCCGGTCAGCTGGTTCTCGGCTTTGGCGGTGTCGCCGACGCCGCGCGCCGACATCGCCTCGGCCCGGGCTTTGGTCGCTTTCTCGAACACCTCGCTCTCGTGCGAGGCATAGCCTTTGACGGTCTCGACCAGGTTCGGGACGAGGTCATGGCGCCGTTTGAGCTGGACGTCGATCCCGCTCCACGACTCGTCGACCCGGTTGCGGGAGGCGATGATCGAGTTGCGTTTCCCGATGTAGTAGAGGACCGCGATGACGATGATCGCGACGACGACGATGATTGCGATGAGCATGCGCCCATCCTACTTCCTGCTCGCTCCGCGGCAAGTGAGCCGGCGGAAATAGGATCGGGCCCATGAGCGCCAAGGGCGAAGCGGAGGAATGGGCGGCGCTCGTCAGCCGCTACGGCGACCGCAACGGCCTCACCTACGAGCCGATCGGGGGCATCAACCCGAAAGACGGGCCGGTGGCGCTCTGCGTCGGCGGCACGAACCGACTCACCGGCCAGCTCAGCGAGGGCTTCTGGGGCTCCTCCTGCGACGCCGACGAGCGCGAGGCCGGCGGGCTCTTCGGCAAGGCCGTCCTGCCGGGAGCGCTGCTGGCCAAGGCCCACATGCCCGACCTCGCCAAGGTCGTGCCCGCCTTCAACGTCGAGTCGATCGAGGGCCACGAGGTCGTCACCCAGAGGTTCACCCGCAAGGTCGAGTTCGAGTCGCTCGAATTCAACAAGCGATACCTGGCCACGGTCCCGAAGGAGTACGACCCGGTGGCGCTGCGCGAGCTGTTCGGCCCTGGCTTTCTCGCCTGGGCGACGACGATGACCGGCGAGATCGATTTCGGGATCAACGATCGCCAGCTGTGGTTCACGTGGCGCCTGCGTGAGCGCACCGAGGCCGAGCTGAAGGAAGCGCTCAAGAACGCCGGCCAGCTGTTCCGGCGTCTCCAGGGCGAGATGGACGAGAGCGGGATCCACACCTATCCGCCTGGCCCCTGGCACGCGGGCATCGAGCCCTTCCCCGCGGACTAGCGGGCGATTCGTTCGAGCCCGCCGCGCACAGTTCGGCCGATGCCGCCACCGCGCGGTGTCGCCGCGATCGCGGCGCGTACGGCGGCGGCCGCGGCAGCGAGGCTGTTCTTGGCCTCGACCAGGCCCCGAAGCGCGCGCAGCTCGTCCGCGTCGAGGTCGAGAAGCTCGTCCCAGAGCAGGTCGAGGTCGTCCGTGACCTCGGGTTCCCCGAACGGGTCGCGAGCCGCCTCCTCGTAGAGCGCCGCCCGCAGGACGACGCCCGCGGCACCGCCGTCCTCGGTGCTCCGGGCGACGACGACGCGGCGGCCGAGCGCCACCGACTCGAGCGTCGTCAGGCCCTGGGCGACGACGATGTCGGCGGCCCCGAGGCGGGCGATCGGGTCCGGGGGCGCAGCCTCGAACCGCCAGGAGCCGGGCGGGAGGCGCTCGGCGCAGAGCGCTTCGGCCTGCTCGCGGGTCGGCCCGCTACCGGCGACCGCGAGGCGCCAGCGCTCTCCCCGCTCGAGGCCGCGCCTCGTCAGCTCCACGGCCAGCATCGGGATCGAGGCCTTCTCGGGCGAGTGGCGGGTCAACGCCAGGATCTCCCCGGTTTCGCCATCGGCGTCGAAGCGGGGCAGCGGGATCGACGCCGGCAGGATCCGCAGGCCCTCGGGCCGGACATCGAACGCCCGCTCGAACTGGCGTCGGTGCGCGGCGCCGCGGACGAAGACGAAGCCGCTGCGCTCGGCGGCGGCCCGCTCGAACAGCGCCCGGGCGCTCGCCATGACCTCCGGCTCGAACCACCGCAACAGCTGGTGCGGCGGCTGGTGGGCGACCAGCGCGGCGCGCCCGCAGGCCTCGAGCGCGGGCTCGTACGCGTGCATCACCTCGTGGTCCCAGTGGACGACCGCGAACCCGGCCCTACCCGCCGCGGCGCTCACCCGGCTCCAGCCCGCCGCCTCCTCGCGCTCCCAGATCGTCGGGATCACCTCGATCCCGGAGGCCGCCGCGGCGCCGGAGACAAGCCCCGGGGGGGCGAGGATGGTCGCCTCGCCGCCCGCCGCGACGTGACGGTCCAGCAGGTGCACCCACTGGCGCGTCGAGCCGCCGGGGTCGAGGCTGTGCAGCATGCAGCAGACCCGGTGGACCCCCAACTCGCCCCGTTCCCCCATTCATTGAGATAATTGCACCGTCTTGTCCTCGATGATCCCGTCGGACCTCGCTCCCAATCTGCTCGTCGGAGCGGAGGTGGAAATCGCCGCGGACGTCGAGCTCGGCGCCAACGTGGTCATCCACGACCGGGTCACGGTCGCGGAGGGGGCGCGAATCGACACCGGCGCGATACTCGGCAGGACCTCGCTGCTCAACCGGCGATCGCGGAGCCCCGCGGAGCGGCACGGCTCGACCCTGATCGGCGAAAACGCGACCGTCTGCGCGTATGCGATCGTCACCGCCGGCGCAGAGATGGGCCGGCACTCGCTGCTCGGCGACCACGCCCACGTCCGGACCGGGGCTCGGCTCGGCGTCGACGCGGTCGTCGGCTCTGGGTGTGGAATCGGTCGAGAGGTCGTGATCGGGCCTCGAACCCGAATGCAGAACCAGTGCGTGATCGGCCCCGGCACGCTGCTCGAAGAGGACTGCTTCCTCGGCCCGGGCGTGCAGCTGCTCACCGGGCGAACCATGAGCGGCGGCGAGCGGAAGCCGCCGCCGGTGCTGCGCAGCGGATGCCAGGTCGGGGCCGGCGCGATGGTCATGCCGGGCGTCGAGGTCGGGGAGGGTGCGGTGATCGGAGCGGGCGCCGTCGTCACCGCGGACGTCGACCCTGGCGCGACGGTGAAGGGAGTTCCGGCGCGGGCGGAGAGGGCGGTGCTGGCGGAGGTCGCTCAGCTCGGATAGTCGGGATCCCCGGGAAGCACCACCCGGTGCTCCTCGCGGGTGCCGATCACCTTGGGAAGGATCGGCTCGATGAGGCGATCGCGGTGGGCCTCGATCGCCTCGGCGGCGGTGCCGAAGGACTCCAGGGCCCGGAGCTGGGAGATCGTCGGGAACGCCAGCGCCAGCTCGCCGGAGGCCTGGGCCTCGAGCGCGGCACCCGGCGCGAACCAGCCCGCCTCGGTGGTCTCGACGCCGTCGGGCTCGGGTGGCGTGTGGGCGGGGGCGAGGGCGAGGAAGAACCAGGCGTCGAAGCGACGCGAGATCACCTCGGGCGTGACCCATCGCGAGAACAGCACCAGCTCGGCGTCGTCGGCCAGCTCGATGCCGGCCTCCTCTGCCAGCTCGCGGGTCGCGCAGGCGCGGTGGCCCTCCTCACCGTCACCGTCCTCCGGGTCGACCGCGCCGCCCGGAAAGACCCAGACGCCTGGCATGAACTTGGCCGCCTCGGTGCGCTTCAGGAGCAGCACCTCGAGGCCCCGGTCGGAGTGCCGGCCGCCACCGCGAACGAGGACCACCGAGGCGGCCGGGCGCGGGGTCGACGGCTCGCCCAAATTGGGCCTCTCGGCCGGCCCGCGCCTTCTGGATGTCACTGAACCAATGGCTCGCGCTTCGCTCGCTGCGCGAATGGCCAGACCGTGACGCTTGCTCGCTCCGCGCTCACGGGCCCAGCCTACCTTTCATCCATCTCTAACACAGATCGGTGTCGTATCTGTTTTAGTGCCGGGCGGTGTCGCGGGGACGCACGATCGCGTTGGTGCTTGCCGCCTGCGTTGTCGTGGGCGCGTTCCTAGCCTGGCGCCTCTTCCCGCGCGACGACACGACCAGGGTCAGCGTCGGCGAAGCCGTTAGCCAGTTTCGCGCCGAAGGGGGTGGAGCCGGAGGCGGCGAGGGGGCCCTGTTCGAACGCAAGCCCGGCGTCTACCGCTACAGGACGAAGGGCAGCGAGTCGGCGGACACCGGCCTGATCAGCGCCACTCACGACTACGACGGGATCTCGACGATCACGATCAGCCCGAAAGGGTGCGGCGTCGTCGAGCGCTGGGAGGTTCTCGGCGGTCGCTGGTCCGAATTCACCTCCTGCCCGACCAAGGGCGGCGACTTCTTCGAACTGATCGGCTTCGTCGAATACCACGAATTCTTCGGCGAAAGCCGGAGGTCGACCTATACCTGCACCGGCGACCCCGCCTCGAAGCGCTCGGCCCGCCAGGTCGGCAAGACCTTCCGCGGTCGCTGCGAATCGGACGAAGGCGACAGCGCGACCAGTAAATCGCTGGTCGCGTCGATCGAGAAGGTCGACGTCGGTGGAAAGCCGTATGACGCCGTCCACACCACCACCGACGTGAAGCTCGCCGGGCACGTGTCCGGGACCGCAAAGCGCGACGACTGGCGACGCCGCTCGGACGGGCTGCTGCTGCGGCGGGTGACCAGCAGCGACGCCCACATGAGCGGGACGATCGACGCCGACTACAACGAGAGCTACTCGATCCAGCTGCTCTCGGTCGAGCCCAGCCAGTAGCGCTCAGGCGGCGCGGGGGAGCTCCCGCGGCGGCGCGGTTCGCGCCACCGGGGGCGCGAGGACGGCCTCGATCGCCTCGGACGTGATCTCGACCAGCCGCCGCAGGTCGCCCTTCGAGATCGCAAGCGGCGGCATCAGGACGAGGACGTCCCCGAGCGGGCGGATGATCGCCCCGCGCCTGCGCGCCTCGAGGGTCACCCGGTGCCCGATGCGCAGCGCGGGGTCGTGATCGCCGAGGTCGATCCCCACCATCATTCCGCGGCTTCTGACCTCGACCACCCCGTGCTGTTCGGCGACGGCCGCCAGCAGCTCGCCGAGGAGGCGGATCTTCGGTTGCAGCCGGGCCAGGGTCCGCTCGCGCTCGAAGGTCTCGAGGCTGGCAAGCGCGGCGGCGCAGGCGAGCGGGTTACCGGTGTAGGTGTGCCCGTGGAAGAAGGTTCGCCCCTCCTCGGGAGCGCCGAGAAACCCTTCGTAGATCCGCTCGGTGGCCAGTGTTGCGGCGAGCGGCAGGTAGCCGCCGGTCAGGCCCTTGGCGACGCAGAGCAGGTCCGGCGCGACCTCCTCCTGCTCGCAGGCGAACATCGTCCCGGTGCGGCCGAACCCGGTCGCGACCTCGTCGCAGATCAGGAGGACCCCGAACCGGTCGCAGAGCTCGCGCACCGCCCGCAGGTACCCGGGCGGGTGGACCAGCATCCCGGCTGCGCCCTGGACGAGGGGCTCGACGATCACCGCCGCGATCTCTTCCTCGTGGCGGGCGAGGGCCCGCTCGAGGTCCGCCGGGTCGCCCGGCTCGACCGCGTGGGCCTCGAACAGCAGCGGCCGGTAGGTGGCGTGGAAGAGGTCGATCCCGCCGACCGAGACCGACCCGATCGTGTCGCCGTGGTAGGCGTCGCGGAGGTGGATGAACGAGGTTCGCCGCGTGTGCTGGCCGCCACGCTGCTGCTGGAATTGGAATGCCATCTTCAGCGCGATCTCGGTCGCGGTCGAGCCCGAGTCCGAGTAAAAGACCCGACTCAGCCCCGGTGGCGCGATCTCGACCAGCCTCGCGGCCAGATCCGCGGCGCCGGGGTGGGTGAGGCCGAGCATCGTCGAGTGGGCCACCCGGTCGAGCTGGTCGCGGACCGCCTGGTCGATCACCGGGTGGCGGTGGCCGTGGACGTTGCACCAGAGCGAGGAGACGCCGTCGATGTAGTGGCGGCCCTCGGCGTCGATCAATTGCCAGCCCTTGGCCCGCTCGATCGCCAGCGGCTCTTCCGCGGACCACCCCTGCTGCTGGGTGAACGGATGCCAGATGTGGTCGCGGTCGAGTTGCGAGTGATCCACCGACATCTCGGGCCCAGGGTAGATCCGAGGTCGGCCGGAATTCGGCGGGTGATATCCATCACACAAACAACTATTGCGGCCGAGAAATAGTTGCGCCTATGCAACTATTGGACGAGTGCATGCGACGGACCTGAAATCGATAGTCGACGAAGTCGAGGCGCCGCGGGCGATCGGCGAGGAGGCGCAGGAGACGGCGGCGCGACTCGGCGCCCTTCTCCGCCACCTCTTCCTCTACGACCGCGGCAACATCCTCCAGGTCCTCGAAGAGAGCGGGCTCTCGATGACGCAGACCAAGGCGCTGCTCGAGCTCGCCGGCCTCGGCGAGGAGGCCGAGCCCCGCCAGGTCTCGGAACTGGCCGAGGCCTTCGGCGTCTCGGTCCCTTCGATGAGCCGGGCGGTCGACGCCCTGGTCAAGAAACGGCTCGCGACCCGGGTCGAGGACCCCGATGACCGGCGCGTGCGACGGGTCGCGATCACGGCCAGGGGCAAGGACATCGTCAACACCCTGCTCGTCATCCGCCAGGCCGGGATGGAGACGTTCGCCGCCAGCCTCACCGCGGCCCAGCGACGCAAGCTGGACGCCGCCGTCGACTCCCTGATGGGCCGCGAGGACATCGCCGCGGCCTACGAGATCTTGAAAGGAAAGGGGGACTCCTCCAAATGACCCGTTACCGCCACCTGATCACCGACGAAAACCGCAAGTGGTGGACGCTCGGGGCGATGTGCTTCGCGTTGTTCATGATCATGCTCGACAACACCGTCGTCAACGTCGCCCTGCCGTCGATCCAGCGCGACCTCGGCGCCTCGCTGTCGTCGCTCGAGTGGACGGTCAACGGCTACACGCTCTCCTTCGCCGTCCTGCTCGCCACCGGCGGCCGCCTCGGCGACATCTTCGGCCGGCGGCTCACCTTCATGATCGGCGTCGTCATCTTCGCCCTCTCCTCGGCCACCGCCGGGCTAGCGGTCGACACCACTTCGCTGATCGCGAGCCGTGTCGCCCAGGGCGTCGGCGCGGCGCTGATGATGCCCGCCACCCTCTCGATCGTCACCGACGCCTTCCCCGCGCACGAGCGCGGCAAGGCGATGGGCACCTGGGCCGGGGTCTCGGCCCTGGCGCTGGCCGTCGGTCCGGTGCTCGGCGGCTTCCTCACCGAGCACGTCAGCTGGCGGGCGATCTTCTACCTCAACATCCCGGTCGCGATCGGCGCCGTCATCGCGGCGCTGTTCGCCGTCCGCGAGTCCCGTGACACGACCGTCGGCCGCGACGTCGACTACCTCGGGGTGGCGACCCTGACGGCGACCCTGACCGCGATCGTGCTCGCCCTTGTCGAGGGCAACGCCTGGGGCTGGGGGTCGCCGCAGATCGTCGGTCTGCTGGTCGGCGGGGCGATCGGCCTCGCCGCCTTCGTTGCGATCGAGCTCCGGGTCAAGGTGCCGATGGTCGAATTCCAGTTCTTCACCGACCGCAACTTCCTCGGCGCGGTAGTGGTGGCGCTGATCGTCTCCTTCGCGATGCTCGGCGTCTTCTTCTTCCTCGCCCTATACATGCAGAACATCCTCGGCTACTCGGCGCTGGAAGCCGGCCTCCGCTTCCTGCCCCTGACCCTGATGATCGTGGTCGTCGCGCCGGTCGCCGGCCGCCTCGCCGACCGGTTCGGCCCGCGCTGGCTGATCGCCGGCGGGCTTGGGATCGTCGCGGCCTCGCTCTACACGTTCAGCGGGATCGCCGTCGATTCGACCTACGGCGACCTGCTGCCGGGCTTCGTGCTGCTCGGCATCGGCATCGCGATGACGATGTCGCCGATGACGAGCGCCGCGATGAATGCCGTCGCGGTCGAGAAGGCGGGGATCGCGTCCGGAGTCCTCTCGATGTTCCGGATGGTCGGCGGCAGCCTCGGAGTCGCCGTGACCGGCGCGATCTTCCAGGGCAGGGTCGGCGACCCGACGACGGCGACCCCGTCGGAATTCGTCGACGCGCTCGGGTTCGCGATGTCCGTCTCGGCGGCGATCGCGTTCACCGGCGCGGTGATCGCGGCCGTCGCGATCCGCGCAAAAAAGCGCGCCGTCAGCCCGGTCGAGGCGGAGACAGCGCTGGCCATCGGGCCGGATCCCGCAGATCGAGCCTCGGCACCGTCTCGACTCTGACCTCGCCGAGGGCGGCGATCGTCTCCAGGTTCGACGCCTCGATCGCGCTCGGGGCGTCGGGCCACGGCGTGAGGACGACCATCGCGACCTCGAGCGCCGCGGCGCGAGCCGCCTCGACGGTGAGGAGGGTGTGGTTGATCGTGCCGAGGCCAGGTGAGGCGGTGACGACGACCGGCAGGCCGAGCGCGACCGCGAGGTCGCGAACCAGGTACTCCGCGGCGAGCGGGACCAGGAGGCCGCCGACGCCCTCGCAGACGATCTCGTCGGCACCGGCGGCCGCGGCCTCGGCGGCTGCACGGAGGCGCTCCGGATCGATTTCCTCGCCCGCCAGCGAGGCGGCCAGATGCGGTGAGGCCGGCGGCCCGTAGCGGTAGGGGGCGATCTGCTCATCGCTCTGATCGGAGCCCGCCGCGCGCCGCAGCAGCTCGTGGTCGGGCTCGCCGGGGTCATCGAGGCCGGTGACGGCGGGCTTGAACACCGCGACCCTGGACCCCGACTCGGCCAGGGCGCGGGCGAGCACCGCCGCTACGACCGTCTTGCCGACCTCGGTGCCGGTGCCGGTGACGAAGACGCCGCGCACCGTCAGGCGGCGAGCTGGACCGGCGGCCGCGGCGCGTTCAGGCCGAGGCTGCGGGTGGCGGCGCCGAGGACCCTCGCAGCGCGTTGGAGCGCCATCGGGTCGTGCGTGGACATCGCCGTGAAGCGGAGCCGAGAGGTTCCCTCCGGCACCGTCGGGGGCCGGATTCCCTGGGTGAAGATGCCGTGTTCGAGCAGTGCCTCCGAGAGGATCATCGCCTGCTCGGAGCCCCCGACCCGCACCGGGATGATCTGGCTCTCGCTGAGCCCGACCGAGAAGCCCTCCGCGGCCAGCGCCTCGCGCAGGACGGCTGCGTTGACTCCGAGGCGCTGGACCATCTCCGGCTCGGCCTCGAGCAGCGTCAGCGCCGCCTGCGCCGCCGCGACGACCGGCGGCGGCAGCGCGGTTGAGAAGATGAACGAGCGGACGGTGTTGAGCAGGTACTCGACCATCTGCGACGAGGCGCAGACATAGGCGCCGTATGAGCCGAGCGCCTTACCGAGCGTCCCGACCAGGAGGTCGACCTCGCCGCCGAGGCCGGCGGCGGCGACCGTCCCGCGCCCCCCCGGCCCGACCGTCCCGGTCGCGTGGGCCTCGTCGACCATCAACCGGCAACGGTGGCGGCGGGCCAGTTCGAGGAGGCCCTCGAGCGGAGCCCGGTCGCCGTCCATCGAGAAGAGGCCGTCGGTGACGATCAGTGCGGCGCGATCGCCCGCCGACCGCAGCCCCCAGGCGAGGTGGTCGAGGTCGGCATGGCGGTAGACGAAGGTCTCGGCCCGCGCCAGCCGGCAGCCGTCGATGATGCTGGCGTGGTTGAGCTCGTCGCTGAATACGACCTCGCCGCGTCCCGCCAGCGCCGCGATGACGCCGCTGTTGGCGAGGTACCCGGAGCCGAACAGGAGCGCCGCCCGGTAGCCCTTGAACGCCGCCAGCCGCCGCTCGAGCGCCTGGTGCGGCTCCATGCTGCCCGAGATCAGCCGTGAGGCGCCGGCCCCCGCGCCCCACCGGATTGCCGCTTCGGCCGCCGCCTCGCGGATCAGCGGGTGCCCGGCGAGGCCGAGGTAGTTGTTGGAGCAGAGCAGTAGGACCGGGCGGCCGTCGAGCATGACCTCGGGCCCCTGCGGGCCCTCGACCAGTCGCAGCCGCCGGTGGAGCCCCGACCCGCGGAGCTCCTCCAACCGCTCGGCGATCTCGGTCATGCCGCCGATTGCTTCGGGTACGGGGGAGGCTTCTTCGCCTTCTTGATCACCCGGAGCTGGGTCGAGGGGTCCCAGAAGTCGGCTTCGGCCTGGTGGTCGATCAGCTCCTCCATCGGCGTTGCCGCCGGGCTGGCGCCGTCGAGCCAGCCGGACCGGTTGTCGGGCCGCGGGTTGGAGCCGTTGTCGGGCTGGCGCGCAACGTTGAGCCCGAGGTCCTCGAACATCGCCCGGTCCTCCTCGGGCTCGGCCCCGAGCGTGGTCAGGAAGTTCCCCATCATCACCCCGTTGAGGCCGGCCCTGACCGCCAACGGCTGCAGTTCGCCGAGGTTCTCGACCCGGCCGCCGCAGAGCCGGAACAGGGCGCCGGGAATTATCAGGCGGAAGATCGCGACCCACTTGACGACCTCCCATGCGTCCATCAGCGCCCGGTCGCCGAACTTGGTCCCCTCGCGAGGGTTGAGCAGGTTGATCGGCACCGAGGTCGGATTCAGGTCCGAGAGCTCGAAGGCCATCTCGACTCGCTGACGGGGCGTCTCGCCGAGGTTGAGGATGCCGCCGACGCAGGTCTCGAGCCCGGCCTCCTTGACTGCCTCGATCGTCCGCAGGCGGCCCTCGTAGCGGACCGTGGTCGAGACCTCCGGGTAGTAGGAGCGCGCCGACTCGACGTTGTGGTGGACCCGCTGGATCCCCGCCTCGCGCAGCCGCGTCGCGCGCTCGGCCGACATGTGCCCGATCGAGGCGCAGCGCTTGAGGTTGGTCTGCTCGGCGACGAGCTTGGCGCCCTCGAGGATCTTCTCGAAGTCGCGTTTGGAGAGGCCCTGGCCCTGGGTCACCATGCAGAAGCGGTGGGCGCCCGCCGCCTCGGCCGCCCTCGCGTGCTCGAGGATCTGCTCCGGCTCCATCATCGCGTGCATCGGAGTGTCCGCCTCGGCGTAGCGGGACTGGGCGCAGAAGCCGCAGTCCTCGGCGCAGCCGCCGGACTTGGCGTTGACCAGCGAGCACATGTCGGTCGAGTCGCCGAAGTTCTCCTGCCTCACGCGCCACGCCCGCTCGACCAAATTGCCGATCTCCTCGTGGCTCTTCAGCCGTCCGAGCGCAAGCGCTTCGTCGAATGAGATCAGGGGTCCCATCACATTCCTTCGCGCTCCACTCGCGGCGCGAAGAACCAGATATGCCTCATTGGGCTCGTTCCGCGCTCATCGGTCGCAGGCTAGGCTCCGGGCCGGACGTGTGAGCGCGATGATTGTGTGGTGGCGGTGAAGATCAGGCGGCGGCGGGCCGCGATCGCGATCGGGTGCGGGGTCGCGATCGCCGCCTTTGCATTCGGAGTGACGGTGGGCGACGGCAAGGAGGCCGTGCCGAGCCTCACCGCCCAGGATCGCCCGGCTCTCGCGCTCGACACGTCGCATCTCGCGGGGGAGCGGATCATCACCGGCTTCCCGGGGCCGGCGATCCCCGACGGGGTCCGAAACATGATCCGCAGGGGCGAGGTCGCGGGGGTGATCCTCTACTCCTACACCGGCAACCTCCCCAGCCGTGCCGCCGGGCGAAGGCTGATCGCGAGCCTCCAGGCGATCCCCCGGCCGCGTGGGCTGCGTGACCCGCTGCTGGTGATGATCGATCAGGAGGGCGGGCTGGTGAAGCGGATCGGCGGCGCCCCCGATGCGTCGGCCCGGGTGATGGGAGAAAGGGGCCCCGCCTTCAGCCGCGAGCAGGGCAGGCGCACCGCGCGGAACCTGCGGGACATCGGCGTCAACGTCGACCTCGCGCCTGTCCTCGAACTGGCCCGGCCGGGGGGAGACATCGCCGCCGACGAACGCGGCTTCGGCTCGACCCCGGCCGCGGTCGAGGCGAGCGGAGTGCCGTTCGCCGAAGGGCTGCAGGAAGCGGGGGCTGCCGCCACCGCGAAGCACTTCCCGGGCAACGGCTCCGCCAGCACCAACACCGATGACGCCGTCCAGACGGACGACCGCTCGAAGGCGATGCTGCGGCGCGTGGACGAGATCCCGTACCGCGGCTTCATCGACGCCGGCGGCGACATGGTGATGCTGACGACCGCGACCTTCTCCGCATTCTCGGACCGGCCCGCCGCGTTCACCCGCTCGATCGCGACCGGGGAGCTGCGCGGCAGGCTCGGGTTCAAAGGTGTCTCGATCACCGACGCGCTCCAGACGGTGGCGGTCCAGGACTTCGGCGGCCCGGCGAGGGCCGGCATCGCCGCCACCCGCGCCGGCGCCGACCTCCTCCTCTACGTCGAACCGGCGGCCGCCCGCCTCGCTCACGCGGCTCTCGCCCGCGGCCTCGCGACCGGCGCCCTCTCCCGCGCGCCCTTCGAAGAGTCCGCGGGCCGCGTCCTCCGCCTCCGCCGCGTCCTCGTCCACTGAGGGCGCTGCGGGAGCCGCTACTCCGGGACGGCGGCGAGCGACTCCCAGGAGTCGGGGACTTTTGCTCAGGGTTGCGGCGGGCCTGCCTGCCCTGCGGATTGCCCCTGACGCGCACCCGACCTACGGCTTCTGGACTAACGGCGAGCCGCCCAGGGAGCAGAAACCATGATCGAAAGCCACGAGGAAGCGCTGGAGCGGCTGAGGGAGAACCCCTGGCCAACGTAGTCCGGGGGGACGCAGACGGCGACCCAACCCAGTCACTGATGCTTGGCGTTCGCGTTGTGCATCGGGTGCGAGGGTGCCCGGTGTCCAACCCGCGGAAAAATGCGCTCAGACAGGCCCAAAAATGACGATTGCGCCGCTATCAGGCCTAAAAACGACGATTGCGCCGCTATCCCTCCGGCCTTACGCTCGCGGCTCAATGCTGGAGCAGACGATTGGCATCGACGTCGAGCAGCGCAACCTGCTCTACCGCTTCCTCGATCACTACGCAGAGGCCATCGAAACTTTCGACGATCCCGAGCGAGCCGGGGTCGGCCGCGCCGTCCTCGAGGCCCTCGGCCCCGAGATCGACGGCGACCAGGCGCTTTACGAACTTCCGACCTCGCCAGAAATCCGCGCCTTCCTAACCGAGGTTTGCGATTGCGAATGGGAAACGATTGATTGCGGCGCATCGACCGACCCGGAGCGGTCAGCGGACGTGCTGGCAACCGCCGAGCGGCTCCTGCTGGACTTCGAGCCAGAGGGCTCGGCCCTCTTTCTGTGCCCCGAGTAGTAGGTGGGGGTGTCAAATTGGCAGAGAGGGACCGGCGCAGCTAGGCGGGCGCCCGGCCCCTCGACTGCCTAACGGCTATGCGGTCTCCGCGGGTGCGGGGATCGCGCCCAACTGCTGCATCAGGCCGATTGTGTCCCAGTTCCCCCAGGACTCGGCAATCTTGCCGTCGCTGAACCGATCGATCGCGATCCCGCTGACCTCGACGCTTTTCTGCGTCGCCGGGATACCCATCAACTCGCCTTCGTGGGTTCCACGTGCAATCCATCTTGTCACGACGAGGTCACCCTCAGCCACCTGCTGCTCGATCGTGTAGGCGGTATCGGGAAACGCTGCAAGAAACATCTCGGCGGTCTTGCGGGCCGCCTCCGCGCCGCGGTCATCTGGGAACGGCCTCTGCGGGTCGTGGTCGACCGCATCGGCCGCGACCACCTCATCGAATTGATCGGTGTTACCAGATTCCCAAAGCTCGAAGAATCGCCGCGCTGCAGCCTTGTTCTGCTCGGACATATTCCCTCCTTGACTGGATGCCGTTCTACGGCGAGCTTGGCAGAGTTGGACCGCCCCAACGTTAAGACGGGGTCGCCCCTTGGAAACCCGTCGGCTTTGGCGAATTCGCCTTTGCCCGTCAGGACTTCTTCTCCCCGTCCATAGGGGGAGCAAGCTAGGTGATCGTGAGGGTCCCACTTCGATGGGCTGGCGCTGCCACCTTTGCTTGTCGAGCACGCCCTCCGCTGACTGAACTTGCGGCCCTACGGCAGCGGGTTTAGGCTCATCCATGCGCATGAATGGCTCAGTCCAGCCGCGCGAGGAAGAGGGCGAGCGATATGCGGCCGTGCGGCAGTACTCGCTGGCTCAGATCCTTGGAGTATGGGCGGCAGCCGCCGTCCCGATGGGACTTCTGGCTTGGGTCGTTGGCCCTTGGCTCAGGGACCAGCTCGGAGGCGACCAACCGCTAGCTCAGGCGCTGCTGATCTGCCTCACCGCGGGGCTAATCTGGCAATTCGTTCTCGTCCTGATACTCACCAGGAGGGAGCTGGGTGGCCTGGAATGGCCGCGGGTGCGCGATGCCCTGTGGCTGAGGCCGCCCCGCGATCCGAAGAGCGGCCGCGTGGGCGGGAGGGTGTGGTGGTGGCTGCTCCTGTTCATCTTCATCTTCGCCCTCGAGCAGGCTCTGCCTGCTATCCCGGGTCCCTCGGTGAGGGACTTCGGCGACTTTGTGAGCCACGACAGTGGCAAGGAATTCTTCCGCGGCGCGTGGGGCTGGTACGCGGTGGTCGTCGTGCTGTCCATCTTCAACACAGTGCTCGGGGAGGAGCTGCTCTTCCGGGGGTTACTGCTGCCGCGGATGCGGGGCGTCTTTGGAAGAGGCGACTGGGTCGCCAACGGGGTCCTGTTCTCCGTCTACCACCTGCACCAGCCGTGGGTGATCCCGACCAGCCTGGTGGACATCTTCGCCCTCGCCTATCCCTCGCGGCGGTTTCAGAGCGCCTGGATGGGGATCATCGTGCACTCGACTCAGAGCGTCTTCTTCCTCATTCTCCTGCTCACCCTTGTGCTCAAGTAGCGCCCGCGTTGCTGCTTCGCGAATAGCGGGCGGGGTGCCTTCACGAAGTGCCAGGCCTCCCAGGAGTTCCGCACTTTCGCTCAGGGTCAGCTTCCCGCCCTGAGATTTGCCCCTCCTGGCGAGCACCCGATCTACATCTTCTAGGCCCGGGCGCGGCTTCGCTCTAGAAAGCGGAAAACGTCACGCTGGACCCCGCTGGGCAACGCCTGACCAAAAGGCCTACTGGCGCACAAAACTGGCGCGCAGCTAGGGTCGTCCATATCTTGCCGATTTCGAGCATCGGTGAGAAGGTGCCTTGGTCTTGTCCTCTCGCCCGTTCATGGGACAACGAACACCGAATGGAGGAACAAGATGGAATCCACCTATCGCCGCATCATGTCCGTGGCTGGGGGACTGTTGGCCTGCTGCATGCTCGGGGCCTTCTTGGCACCGCTGGCAAGCGCCAACACCACCCTCACCTTCAAGGAACCGGAAAAGGGCTCGACCTTCAAATTTGTCGATGTCGCGCCGCAGGCCCCCACAAAGCACGGCTTTCCGACCGCCATCAGCCCGGGGGATCAGATCGTGATCACCAACCCGCTGACGCAGGGCGGTAAGACGACCGGAAAGCTGCGGGCCAAGTGCACGGCCACAGCGAACGCCAAGGGGAAAAATGCGTTCGTCAACGCCCATTTCATTTGCGAAGGCGTGTTCTCCTTCGGCAAGAACGCGCTCTACGCCAACGCGTCGATCGTCAAGGGTGGCGTCGAAGGGGTGATCACCGGCGGCACCGGCAAGTACGCGGGAGCAAGCGGCACCATCCTGTCTAAGGAAGGCAAAGGCGGCTCGACCACGACCATCACCTTGATCGGCTGAAGATCGGGCGCGGCAGTCTTTGGGCTGCCGCGCTCCTCTCCTGGGGGCATTGATGGGGCTCCTCTGGCGCACCTTCACCTGATTTGGCGCATTTTTTGGCGCGCAGGACGCCCAGAAGAGCCGGATTCCGCATGACTCCTCGTCCCTTTCTTCTCGCAGCAACCTCCGGCCGCGCTCGATGGCCGCCGCGAGCCTCGCTTCCCGCCACGCTTGTCTCAGCCCCATTGCCGAAGTATCCATGCGCCAGCGCGAATCGAGGCGGCCGCCGCAAAACCTTCCTCGGCGAGGTGCGACTGCCCGGCAGGCCGCAGCCGGGATTGAGTACCGCTCTGACACCAACTAGGCCGCTCTAGCCTATGTCGTGCGCTAAGGTTGTTCCGCTTTTCTATAAAAGCGGTATTAAACAAGGGAACGCATGCCCCGACGCCTACCCCGCACAATCACCGAGGCCGAGTTCCAGCGGCTCGTGGACCAGACCGGCCCCTCCCGGAGCGGCAAGCGCAACCGGGCGATGCTTTGGGCGATGTACGGCTGCGGGCTGCGTGTCGGTGAGGTCGTCGGCCTCTCTGCACGCGACATCAACCGGCAGGCCAAAGGCGGCCCCTCGCTGCGCGTGCGCCGTGGCAAGGGGGCGAAGGACCGGGCCAACCTCCCCATCCCCCGTGCCGCCTGGGATGCGTTTGAGGCGTGGGCCGCCGTCCGCCCCTCCTCCCAGTTCTTCTTCTCCACGCTCGACGGCAAGGCGCTGTCCGACCGCTACGTCCGTGCCCTGGTATCCCGCCTGGCCGAGCGCGCCGAGGTCAACAAGTTGGACGACGACAACCGGGAGCGACCGATCAACCCGCACATCCTGCGCCACTCCTTTGCCACCCGGCTACTTGAGCGCGGCGTCGATGTACGCCAGGTCCAACTCGCACTGGGGCATTCCGATCTGAGCACGACCCAGGTCTACCTCCACGTCGAGGACGCGAAGCTGCGCGACGCCATCCGGGCGCTTTCGATGCCCCCGACGATGACGATGGGGACGACGAGATGGCCGCCATGGTGCGAGGCATCGTCCGCGAGGAGTTGGCGAAGTTGACGAGCAGGGGCTGACTCCGCCCTGCCGATCCGTGTAGGCATGCGCACCGGTCGCGCTTTCGGCCTTGACCTCCACGGCTACTTTTCCGCTGGTGCGCTCTTCTTCTGGCCGGGTACCCGACTGGCGAGGCGACCCATCGGCTCCACCCCCGCCTGAAGCGTGTCGATGCTCTGGTTGAGCCCGCCGAGCGCCGCCAGCAGCTGCTCCATCAGTCCGCTGAGGCGGTCCAGGCCGTCGTTGAGCGACTCCATCGTCTCGGGCAGCTTGCCCAGATGGCGCTGGACCTCGACCAGCACCGGCATGGCCTCCTCGATGGCCGCCATCCTGCCGTCCATTGCGTCGAGAACGCTCGTCGCCTCGGCAACACGCGCCATGTCCTTGCGGATGCCGGGAAGCGCCTCGGTATCCCCGGCGACCTGCTTCAGCGAGCGGGCGACCTCGGGCAGCGCGGCGGTGTTCCTTGCGATTTCAGGAATCAGCCGCAGCGCCTCATTCAAGTCAGAAGGCAGCGCTGAGAGACGATCAATGGAGGGGAGGCCGAGTCGGCTCACGATAACCGGGATCGACCCTACGACCGAACAGGAGCAAGCGCAAGGCGCAGGGGACGCCCCGAAGTTGTCTTCTATGGGGCAGGCTGAACTCGAACCAGCGACCGACGGATTATGAAGTAAACCCAAGGTGGCACGGGTCCTGCGGTCGATCCCTATGTTTGCGCGCACGGCGCAAGCCCGGGCACCGCGCTGAAGGATGAGGTCATCTGCCCTGATCCCAGGGTTGAGATTCAGCATGAAGTTGACGAGCAGGGGCTGACTTCTCCCCGACTCGACCCGCTTCACCGCGTACGTCTCCCCAAGCACCTAATTAGAAGAAATCGTCACACAGCGGTATCGATGATTGGTCGAGGCTTCTTGGGAGGCGACCGTGAGATTGTTTGGTGCCCACGCGGACACAATGTTGCCTTCTGTTTTTGCCGCATTTAGGTACTGGGGTTCCACCCATTCGGGGTTGGGTGGTTCGCTGAAATTCTGGATGTCGAAGGTGATCAAATCGCCCAAGGACGGAAGTCGGCGATTGGACTTGGCACATTCCACCATTGCTTCGAGGAGGTTCGTCGGAGGTTTTCGTTCGGTGGCCTCAAAGCAGACCCCCGCCGAGGGTATGGTCCCAGAAGGGCAGCGTATCTTCGCCGCTTCGGAAATCTGGCTGGCGGACTGCCCTCCGAGTGCCTGAGCGTTGGCTGCATTCGGCACCGTGCCCAACGTCGAGGCGTTGATCTGTGTCCCGGTCAGCGTCCCTTTCCGTACTTTTGCGGCTGTGACCGCTTCCTTCTTGAGTTTCGCCGTGATGACGGCGTTCTTCTTCAGTTGCTTCGCCCCAACGCTGTTCTTCGCCAGTTGGGTCGCTGCGAAAGCGCCTGCCCCCCCGATAGCGATGAACAGGGCAAGCGTGGCGACGACGTTCGCGTAGGTCAACTTCGGACGCATCTGGACCCCCATTGGCTTGGCTTTCGGCCTCGTCCCTCCAGCGGACGGAGGCCCTCGTCTCGACGCTATTCCTCCTCAACCTGAAGGGCAAGAGGGGCCGCTCTGGACCCCTCTTAGGTTCGGTGTGCAGGTCCTCAGGATTCGGCGCGGAAGGTGATGCCGTTTAGCCAGCATGCATTGTTTCCGCATTCGACGCTGCCGTCGGGTTCAACCTCCACATATCCATTTTTTGCGACAGGCATGCGCAAAGGACAAGGCTTCGGAAGGCCGGAAACCATTGGGGAGCTTGAACGCGACGATTCCGGTTATTACCGGGCATTCATAATCGCCTTTCAGGTGTACGACGCCTTCGCGGTCCTTGTAGAAAGCAACGATGGCATTGGCTCCAGGTCCTGAAGGCTGAATCTGCTGGCATTCGTGTTCGAGCTGGGGCTCGCCCGGTTTCCCGACTTCGTGCCACGGTTCGGACGGGGCCACAGCGTTAGCTGTTTGAGCCACCTCGGACGTGTGGGCGGATGGCACCGTTTCTAAAGTCGAGGCGTTTATCTGCGCGCCAGTCAAGGTCCCCTTCTTCACTTTGGCGGCGGTGATGGCTTCCTTCTTGATTTTCGCCGCCGTGACCGCGTTCTTCTTGAGTTGCTTCGCCCCCACGCTGTTCTTCGGCAGCTTGAGGGCCGCATACGACGCGCCTCCGAGGGCGATGAACACGGCGATGGTCGCCATGACGTTGGCGTAGGTCAGCTTGGGGCGCATTGCATCTCTCCTTGTTCGGGTCAAGGACGAGATGCACGATTCGACTCTATGCCCATTCAGGGCGGTCGGCAAGGGCAGCTACCCCTTGCGGCTTCTCAGCGCGTCGAGCCTTTGTGTAAGGCCCTCCTACCGCCTTTAACCGCTGGCTGGGTGTGTTTCCTTACCCAAGTAGGTGTTGCAGTCACAGGAGGCCGGAGAACGCGTCTGAGAAGGTGAACAGGAGGAGGCCGAGCCTGACCCCCTCCCCTATCCGGTGTGCGACTCAGGATTCGGCGCGGAAGGTGATGCCGTCGAGGCTGACCTTCTTTCCTTCGTCCGGGTACATCGTGCCAGAAAACGAAGCTAGCGCTCCCGAGAGGGTCCCATTCACAGCCAATTGAATGTCGGCGCTCCCTTCACCCGGAGCGGCAATGAGGAGAGCCTTGTCCGGCGCGGGCCGGTAGCCAGGAGGTAGCTGGAAGATCGGTTCGACTTCTTCACCATCAATCGTTACGCCCCTCAGGTGAACCACTCCTGTTTGGTCCTTATAGAAGGCCACTGTCTGGGCGTATGGTGACGACGTTTCGTTCTTCCACCCGTGCTGGAACAAAGGCTCTCCGGGCGCTCCCACCACATGCCATTCTTCCGGCGCAGAGAGCGCAGTCGCCGTTTGAGCCGTGGGCACCGTTCCCAGCGTCGAGGCGTTGATCTGGCTTCCCGTCAGGGTGCCTTTCTTGACCTTGGCGGCGGTGACGGCTTCCTTCTTGATTTTCGCCGAGGTGACCGCGTTCTTCTTCAGTTGCTTCGCGCCGACGCCATTCTTCGGCACCTTCAGGGCCGCGTAGGAGGCCCCCCCGAGGGCGATGAACACGGCGATGGTCGCCATGACGTTGGCGTAGGTCAGCTTCAGTCGCATCATCGTCCTCCGTTGGGTTCGCGGCTTGCGGCCTTGTCCCTCCAGCGAACGGAGGCCCTGTCGATGACGGTAGTCCTCGTGGACTGGTGGGTCAATCTGGGAGGGATCGGGTCAGGCGGCTCGCATCACGCGGCCAGCCGTTGAAGCCGCTCCCGGCGCAGCCGCCGCCTTACCATCGACTTAATACCCCTCGCTCTGGGCCAGCACCTACTCCTCCGTCACGCCCTCCGGGGCGGCTGGGTGGTGATCGCGGTCGTGATCGCTGTCATCCTGCTGCTTCGCTTCTGGCCCACCGTCGTCGCCTGGTTCGAGCAGCGCCGGTGAAGGTGCTCGTCGGCGTCCTATGAGGCGGAATCGTTCTTCGGGGGCTTCGGCGACTTCGAGGCCGTGGGCGCGATAAAGATGACCTCCCACTCGCCCTCTTTCAACTTGTCCTCGTCCGCCATCGGGTGGACCCAGGGGCTGCTCAGTGGGTCCCTCTTGGGCTTCCGCTCCTGGTCCTTTCCGTCGTCCTTGGGCATAGGATTCCTCGTGCTTAAATCGGATGACTCGATCAACCTCATCGTAGCCGACTACCCTCTCTAAGCCCTCCTCCCGGTGCAACCCCCCTACTCGGGTAGAAACCACCTAAGAGCGGGTGTTACAGTCACAGAAGCCCGCATATCGCCTTCTGAGGGGCTATCTCGGTACTGCTTTAGGAGCAGGTGAACAGGAGGAGGCCGAGCCTGACCCCCTCCCCTATCCGGTGTGCTGACTCAGGATTCGGCGCGGAAGGTGATCCCGTCGAGGTAGGCGGCCTCTCACGGCCTCGCAAAGCGTTTGAGAAGACCATGGGCGTTACGCGGTGGGCGACAGAACTGCAGTGCATAGAAGTTCGAAAGTATTGAACTCAAATGTGCAGTCGATTAAGGCCTGCTTCTCAGGATGTGTGGCATCCACCGCGTAGAGTATCCCCGCAACTGGGGCACCGACACTGAGTTCGGCGTGTTCACCCGCTTTCAGACCGCTGCTCCCCCAGGCATTTTCGTGCTCCATCGAGATGAAGTCCCACCTATCTGGTGATAGGCCTTCGATAACGACTTTGGGTTCGGATGTTCCTAACCCGTTGGTCTTGAGAAGGAAATCACCCGGCGCGGTGAATAGGGTTTGGGCCGGGGTCGCGTCAACTTTCGCGTGACCAAAGATGAAGCGGCTCGACTTTGCGAAATCACTACTAGGGCTTCCCTCCAAGGTGGCCGCGTCCCCGGCTTTGGTGGCAGCTGGTACTTCCCCAAGGGTCGAAGCGTTTATCTGCGCCCCGGTGAGCGTGCCCTCCTTGACCTTGGCGGCGGTGACCGCTTCGTTTTTGATTTTCGCGGTGGTGACGGCGTTCTTCTTCAACTGCTTGGCCCCGACCGAGTTCTTGCCGAGATGAAAGGCGTAGGCGCTTCCCCCCAATGCAATGAACACCGCAACGGTCGCCATCACGTTCGCGTAGGTCAATCTCGGTTTCATCGTTGCCTCCTTTCTCAGGATTCGGCGCGGAAGGTGATGCCGTCGAGGAATACGTTTTCAGTTTCGGCCGGTGAAAGGACCACGCCGTCCCCCACAGGGTTCGGAAAGTTCGGGCCGGAGATGAGCACGCTGGCCACTTCGTAAGGGCAACGGACCCCGCCAAAGCACGCCACAGGCTCCTGAATGAAGCGTCCGCTGGCCGGGCGGTAGCCCGGCGGCAGTCGGAAGATCACCGTGCCCGGCGTCCCCAGGCTGACCTCACCCCTCAGGTGGACGACCCCCTCCTTGTCCTTGTAGAAGGCCGCGGGTTCCGGCTGGCCGCCCACGATAGGCATCGAGTCTTCCCACCCGTTGAGGAAGTTCGTAACTTCGTGCCAGCCTTCGGATGGGGCGAGGGTGTCCGCCGATTGCGCGGATTGCGCCCGGGGCACGGTGCCGAGCGTCGAAGCGTTGATTTGCGTCCCGGTCAGCGTGCCCGTCCTGACCTTGGCGGCAGTGACCGCCTCATTTTTTATTTTCGCCGTGGTGACCGAGTTCTTCTTCAACTGCTTGCTGCCGACCGAATTCTTGCCGAGGTGACCGGCGGCGTAGGCCCCGCCCCCTAGCAAAAGAAAGAAGCACAGGGTTGACATCACGTTCGCGTAGTTCAGTCTGGGGCGCATCCAGGCCTCCTTGGGTTGGCTTCCTGGCCTTGCCCCCCAACAAGCTGAGGCCTACGTTGAACGTAATCCTGCCATTGGGCTAGGTCAAGGCGGCAAGATGTAGCCCCCGCGACCTTCCCGGTTCTGAGGAATTAAACCGCTGGGTCCGGGGGCCATGGGCCAGCCAAATTTGGAGGTAGGGCCGACCAGGGATCAGGCTAGGTCAGCTCGGAGAGGCCGCGCAATACCGAGGGACGGATGATGGATGCAGCCACCTTGGCGGTGGCCGTTTACCCCCAAACAGAAGGGGTAATTGGATTACTCGGCAGTGATGCGAATGCCGCACCCGTTAATCCGCAGCAGGTGTTCGTAGCTGCCACAAGGGGGCGGTTCCAGGGGGTCCGTCTGCCCCAACAGCGGACTCAACGGCCGCCCTCTTTTTGCCAAGCCTCCATGCGGAGGCCGTTCTCAGCCCTCCTAACGCCGCAACACCCTTTCCGGGTGTGTTCACGCGGACTTGACCCTGTTGCACCGTTAGGCGGCCAGCAGAAGGCTCAGAGGCCCCTCAGGATTCGGCGCGGAAGGTGATGCCGCTCAGATGGGCGACTCCTGACTCATTCGCGTACCAGACATCGCCTCCGACGTTTTCTCCTTCATATGTTGCATTCGGCCCAAAGACCACGACCTTTTCATTCCCTTCGCCCACGGAGAAGGACAGCCCAATCCCGCTCGCCGGTCGGTAACCGGAAGGCAGCGTGAAGATCAGGCCCTTGATGGGGTTTGTTTCGAAGCCGATTTCCGACACGCCTTCTAGATGAACTATTCCCTCGCGGTCCTTGTAGAAGCCAGCAGGTGAAAATTTAATCGATGCTGCCGGGACTCCGCCGCTCCCATCTAGGAACGGTGGCTGGCCAGGAGACCCAACGAGGCGCATCGGTTCCGGCGGGACGAGGGAGTCAGCAGTTATGGCCGTGGCCGCATTGGTGGCCGTGGCCGCATTGGTGGCCGTGGCCGCATTGGTGGCCGTGGGCACCGTCCCCAGCGTCGAGGTGTTGATCTGCGTTCCGGTCAGCGTGCCTCTTTTGACCTTGGCAGCGGTGACGGCTTCGTTCTTGATTTTCGCTGTTGTGACCGCGTTCTTCTTCAACTGCTTCGGGCCGACTGAGTTCTTGCCTAGGGTGAAGGCCAGGGCATTGCCCCCGAGGGCCAGAATGATGGCGATCAGCGCCAGGATATGGGCGGAGCCAATGCGGTTTCTCATTTCAATCCCCCAATGTCAGGATTCGGCCCGGAAGGTGATGCCATCGAGAACCGCATATTCTCCTAGAACGAGAACCTTGCCACTGAAATCCGTGCCTTCGACCGAGTAGTTGCCGCCGAAGACGTAGACGGTAAGGCCTTCGACTTCGAACAGCCTCAAGGTGTTGTTGGCGGGCCGGAACCCGGGCGGCAGTGTGAAGATGAACGTGCCACTCACCGAGCCAGATTGCACTGCCCCTTCGAGGTGGACGATTCCATCGTGGTCCTTGTAGAAGGAGGCCCGACCGTAGT
Organism: uncultured Solirubrobacterales bacterium; assembly: GCA_963780815.1. Taxonomy (GTDB): domain Bacteria; phylum Actinomycetota; class Thermoleophilia; order Solirubrobacterales; family 70-9; genus VRUE01. The sequence goes on from CAWADG010000003.1 coordinate 45,373, forward strand.
GAAACGGGACCGCGGGCGGGAGGTTGGTCGATCCTTTTTCGAACCCCGGTTGGCCTGGATCACCGATGTAATGCTGGGCTTCCACGGGCGCGAGGGCATTAGCCGTCGCCGCCGTCGTTGCCGAAGGAACCGTGCCCAGCATGGCGACGTTGATCTGTTTACCCGTCAGGGTCTTGATCTTGACTTTGGCAGCGGTGACCGCTTCCTTCTTGATTTTCGCCGTGGTCACAACGTTCTTCTTAAGCTGTTTTGCTCCGACGCTGTTCTTCGGCAGCTTCAGGGCCGCATAGGACGCGCCCCCAAGGGCGATGAACACGGCGATGGTCGCCATGACGTTGGCGTAGGTCAGCTTGGGCGCATTGCATCTCTCCTTGTTCGGGTCAAGGACGAGATGCACGATTCGACTCTATGCCCATTCAGGGCGGTCGGCAAGGGCAGCTACTCCCTGCCGCTTCTAAGAGCGTCTCAGAGAGGCTGTCAGCAGAACGCCACGATGAAAAACGCGCTGTCGAGGTCTGCTTTTGCTTCCGCGGAATAGAGCGCGACGCTCGCCTTGTTGTCTTCTGGGTTCTCAAGGATTTCCACGCTCGGGATGGCGTCGCCGTTGAAAGGCCGTGCCCCCACCCTCAGCGGCACCCGGCTGGGCGTAGACGACGCACTTCGTGAGACTCTGATCAAAGGTGACCGTGTACGAACCGTCGCCGCTGGGGTCCGTGACCGAAGTGACCCCGTTTCCGTAGACGATTTTTGCGGTTTCGTTCGGTGGGTTGATGCCGTCGTTGATGAAGGCAAACAGTTTGGTAGCAGCCTGGCCGCGTTCGCCTTGGGGTCCCTGCTTCCCCTCGGGCAACTCGGCCTTCTTTGAAGTCGGATGCCAGGAGCGATTGGTCCTTGACTTTCGGGCTTGTCACCGCGTTCTTCTTCAGTTGCTTCGTCCCGACCGAGTTCTTGCCGAGGTGGGACGCCGCGAAAGCGCTTGCCCCGCCGATGGCAATGAACAGGGCCAGCGTGGCGACGACGTTGGCGTAGGTCAGCTTCGGTCGCATCTTGACCCCCCATTGGGTTCGTGGCTTTCGGCCTCGCCCCCCCAGCGGGTTATGGCCCAACACCGACGCTAGCCCCCGTTGGCCGTGGGGTCAATCCAGGAAGGATCGGGTCAGTCGGCCTCCGCCAACACCCACGTCCGCGGCCGTCGTTCTGACGCCCTTTTTAGGTGCCCCCACTGCCTCGGGGACCAGGACGACCTCAAATGCGCACAGGGACGGCTTAGAACGCCGTTCAGGCCCATCACCATGGTGCCGCGACGATTGGAGGATGGATGCGGTCGATGTGCCGCCGAATCGGGTCCAACCGCCGCCCAGACCCCATCAAAAAGCGGCCGTTGGACGCCCTAGGTGGGGGGTGCGGGGGACACGGCCTCGACGCGGCGCGTCTCTAGCACACAATGTGTGCCTCCTGGCGCACGTAGTGTGACATTTCAGGCGTCGCCTCCTTGCCCGGTAGGGCGGTGTATGGGGTATCGCCCGTTTTCGGTGGTACTACATCTGGCAATGCCCAAACGATTGCCGCCGCTAACAGTCCGCATCACGCCTGCGGAAGATGACCTCCTCCGTCGCGTTGCCCGTGACCACGGTCGAAACGTCTCCGAGGAGGTGCGGCACGCGCTCGCCCTCTATGCGGAGTCGCTGCCGGAGCGGGAGCGACCGGGTGGGGTCATGGAAGTGACCGAGGATCTAAAGCACAAGGGCCGGGACCTTGAGGACCCGACCCATGGAGCAAAGTGAACCCTCCGACCGCCAGAAAGGAAGGTGTTGCCACACCGTAGCGCCTTGCGCGGACGCCCGGTAGCCCGGGCCATCCCGGCGAAGCACCGCGTTGGGTTCACATAGCTGGCAACCCGGTGCAGCCAGGGCCAGAGTGCGATTTTGGCCTACTGCGATGCCCCACGAATGCGAGGGGGCGGGCGACGGGTGTCCAAGATGCTGGAGGTTGTAGCCGAGCGAAGAGTCGGTGACGGGCGCAGCGGCATGGAATTGGGCACGGCTTCCGAACTGCGGCTCCAAACCGATGGGTCGATGTTCGAAACCACCGGAACCACCAAGGCGACGGTGGGCACCCGCCTGCGTCCACCCGCTGGGTCAGTGAGAACGACAAACCCCTACCGAAGAAGGTGAAGAATTTGAGTGAAAAGCAGAAATACGAGGAAGAGAAGAGGCACCGACTGAAAAGGGTCGGTCAACGGGCCTCGAATCGCTATTGGTTCAGCGGCAAGGTCTGGAGCCAGACCTGCGCAAGCTGCGGGGAAAACCAAGCGGTTGCCTATCGTCACCGTGATCGGGGGGTTCTCTGTGCGGCGTGCATAGAGCGGCGCGGTGTCAAGATTCGTGGCGGGAAGCAGCGCAAACCAGCCGAGGTGATCGTCCGCTTCGAGTGCCCGATCTGCGGCGAGCCACACCCGCGCAGCGAGCATCCGATGACGGCAACTGATCCGTTCTCAGAATGAAGCACAATCCTGAAAATGAGAAACGGTCGATGACGGCACCAGACAACTCCCAATCTCGGCGACTGCCCATCGTCCGGGTCGGTATCGAGTCCGACGACCGGGGCCACGGCAGCCCTGAGGACCAGATCGAAGAAATCCGCAACCACGGCCCCGCCAACGAGGGAGGGCGGTTCTGCGTTGGGGAGTTCACCGAAAGCGGCCAGAGCGGCTTCAAGGGTGAGCGCGGGCGGGATTTCCAGCGAGGCATCGAGACCGCCGAAGGCGCGGCTGCGGAGTGGGGCGAAGCCGAGTTGTGGCTGTTCCATACGAGCCGCGGTGCCCGAGGCGATGGCCGCAAAGGACGGCGCAGCTTCCTCAAACTGTTCAGCGACCTGCTCTACGCCAACGTGCAGGTCCGCTCGGTCTCCGACGACGAGTTCGCCACCCGGCCGATGCTGGTTGGGATCGCCAGCGAGCAGGCCCACAAGTACAGCCAGGACCTCAGCGCACATGTCAACCGCGGCAAGCGCCAGCAGCGCGAAGAAGGGGCACGAAGCGGTGGGCCGCTGATGGACGGCTTCGTCCAGATCAAGCACCCGCATCCGATCAACCCAAAGCGGGTCGTCAGTGAGTACAGCTTCGACCCCGAGCGCAAACCGATCTTTGACCTAATGCTGAAGTTGGCGCTCGAAGGCGTCCCCTACCTGAGGATCGCCGAAAGGCTGAACGCGAGAGGCTGGCGGACTAAGGCCGGGGTGACGGCGAAGGGGAAGCCGAAAGGCGGCAGGCCGTTCTCGCGGAAGTCGATCACCCATACCCTCGAAAAGCCGTTCTTCTTCGGCGGCACCGGCTGGTTCGTCGGCAAACCCAACGAGGCGATTACCTGGGAGACCCACGAGGGCTACGGCACCCGGGAGGACTTCGAGAAGCTGTGGGCGATGCGCGAACGGCGCTCGACTGGTCCGGTCCCAGCTGATCGGCCCAAGGGCGGGCATGGCCGACCGAATGAACGCTTCCTGCTCGGGTCTGGCTTTGCCCGCTGCTCGCGCTGCGGCAACACGATGTCCGCCGTGCAATCGACCCACGTCCGCAAAGACGGGTCGCGCCGTCGCACCTATATCTGCGCCTCGGTGAAGTACGGCACCGGCACCTGCGACCAGCCGAAGATCGACGCCGAGGTCGTGGACGCGGCCGTGATCGGCCATCTACGTGACCTGTTCATCAACCTCGACCGATTCATCGAGAAGATCGCCACGGCGCAGGCCAGCGAGTCAGGGGGCATCGAAGCCGAGCGCAGCGCGGCGGCAGAGCGCCTTGCCAATCTTCGACTCCGCGACCAGCGGTTGCGCGAGCGTTATGCCCAGAAGGTCGCCGAGGGCGACGACGAGGTGGCGGTGGTGATTGAGGAAACGCTGGCGCAGCAGCGGCCAGAAACCGATACCGCCGAGCAACGGCTTGCTGACCTCGACGCGAAGTTGGCCGCGGGCGCCGACGCGAACCCCGCCGATCCTGCACTCGACTTTTGGTCGGACCTTCGTGATGCGGTGCGCGGAAGCCTCAAACGAAGCACCCTGCGCGAAACGCGGGAAGGGCTGGAACAGCGGCTCCAAACCTTCGTGCTCGACACCGAGGGCGACGACATCATCATCATCCCGAAACTGGTGCGGCTGCCGGTCTATTCGTCCTGGGGTCAGCCGTTGGACTCCGAAGGAGTCGAAGAGCGCCCGCTGGTCGTCGGCCCTGACGAAAACGCCAGCGACTCCCAGAGATAGAGCGAGGCGAGGCTGCGGCGCGGCCGCCAGGCCTCGCCGATCTCGATCACCTCGGTCGGGGTCGGCATCTCGTCGAGGCCATACTCGATCTGGATCGCCTTGCGGATCCCGAGGTCGCCCCCGGAGAGGACATCCGGCCGTTCGAGGTGGAATAGCAGGAACATCTCCGCCGTCCACTGGCCGAGGCCGCGAACCGCGACGATCTCCGCGATCACCTCCTCGTCATCGAGATCGTCGAGGCGGTCGAGCTCGAGCTCGCCGGAGATCACATGGCCGGCGAGGTCGCGGATGTACTCGACCTTCCGCCCAGAGAGGCCGGCAGCCCGGAGGTCCTCCTCGCTCGCCTCCAGCAGCTGCTCGGGCGATGGGGTGGCGCCGTCGAAGAGATCGAGGACCCGGCCGTGGATCGTCCGCGCCGCTTTGGTCGAGAGCTGTTGGCCGACGATCGCCCGCAGCAGCGCCCCGTAGGCGTCGGCGGGACGCTCCTCGCTCCGCCGCCGCAGCCGGGTCGCGAGGTCGATCTCGCCGATCCGCTCGATCAGCGCCGCCATCTCCGGCCCGGTGGCCGCCAGCGCCTTCCGTTCCGCCGCGCTCACTTGCCCGTCCAGCGCGGCCGGCGCTTCTCGGCGAAGGCCTGGATCCCCTCGCGGAAGTCGGCGGAGCCGAAGCACGACTCGCGCAACGCCACCAGCTCCGCCTCCTGCGCCGCGCTCAGCACCGGGTTGGCGTTGAGGACCTCGATCGCCTGCTTGTTGCCCCGCATCGAGAGCGGGGCGTTGGCCGCGATCGCCGCCGCCAACTCGATTCCAGCGGCCTCGAGCTCCTCGTCGGGGAAGACCTCGTGGACGAGCCCGATCTGCTCCGCCCGCGCGGCCTCGAGGTTGCGCCCGGTGAGGAACACCTCCTTGGTCCGCGCCAGCCCGATCGTGTCGAGGAACTTGCGAAGGCCGGTATGGCCGTAGATCAGCCCCAGTTTCGCCGGCGGCATTCCCAGCTTCGCCGCCGCCGCGCAGACCCGGATGTCGCAGGTGATCGCCAGCTCGAGGCCGCCGCCGAGGCAGTGGCCGTTGATCATCGCCACCGTCGGCCACGGATGGGCCGCGATCGCCTCCATCGCCGCGTGGAAGGGGTGGGCGACGAGGCTCTCGGCGTCGCGCTCGAAGGTCTGTTCGGGAATCGAGCCGATGTCGTAGCCGGCCGAGAAGACCGGCGGTGCGCCGGTGATCAGGACGCAGCGGTTCTCGATCCCCGCGTCGAGCCGCGGCAGCGTCTCGGCCAGCGTGTCGAGGATCTCGTGGTCGAGGGCGTTGCGGCGCTCGGGGTTGGAGATCGTGATCCGGACGACCGCCTCGGCCGGGGAGTCGAGGATCAGCTTGCCGCCGGCGAGCTCCTCGGCACTCACTCGAGCACTACGAGGACGTCGCCTTCGCTGACCGACTGGCCCTCCTCGCAGCGGATCTCCTTGACGGTTCCCTCGTCCTCGGCCTCGACCGGGATCTCCATCTTCATCGACTCGAGGATCACGACGGTGTCGCCATCCTCGACGGTGTCGCCGACGGCGACCTCGATTTTCCATACGTTGCCGGTGATGTGTGCCTCTATGTCCGCCATGGAGCGGGACAATATCCGCCGTGCCTGACCGCCTCGCCGTCCTCGTCGCGGCCCACAACGAGGCCGACCGGGTCGGCGATACCGTCAGGGTGCTGCGCGGCAGCTTCCCCGACGCGGCGATCTGGGTCGCCGACGACGCCTCGACCGACGACACCGAGGGGGTCGCGCTCGCGGCCGGCGCCCAGGTCGTCAGCCGTGGCCGCCCGCACGGCAAGGGCGCGAACGTGACCGCCGCCGCCGAGGCGGCGCTCTCGGCCTCCCCGCCCGACCTCTTCCTGCTCTGCGATGGTGACCTCGGGGCCTCCGCATCGTCGCTGGTCCCGCTCGTCGGAGCCGTCGAGCGCGGCGAGTGCGACCTCGCGGTGGCCTCCTTCAGCCGCAGGGTCGGCGGCGGATTCGGCATCGCGCTGGGGTTCGCCCGCTGGGCGATCCGGCGCCGCTGCGGGCTCGAGACGAGCGCCCCGATCTCGGGCCAGCGCGCGATGCGGGCCGATGTCGTGCGGGCGACCCTGCCGTTCGCCGACGGCTATGGGATGGAGGTCGGGATGACGATCGACGCCGTTCGCGCCGGCCACACCCTGCGCGAGTATGAGCTCGACCTCGACCACCGCGCGACCGGCCGCGACCTCGCCGGCTTCTCACACCGGGCGAGGCAGATGCGCGACTTCGCCCGCGCCTACGCGTCGCGGCGGGGGTAGGGGGCCCGCTCCCAGCCGCCGGCCGCGCGCTCGACCGAGCCGGCCAGTTCGAGCAGCGCCGCCTCGCTGCCTTCCGGCCCGAGCAACTGGGCTCCGATCGGCAGGCCTGATTCGGTCCGCCCGGCGGGGACGCTGATCCCCGGCCAGCCGACGACGTTCCAGGCGAAGCCGAAGGGGCAGGCGGCGCTGATCGCGGTGCTCGTCGCCCAGTACCCGCGGCCGTCGTGCCTGTAGATCTTCGTCGGGGGCTTTGCCGTGGTCGGGGTGAGGACCGCGTCGAAGCGGTCGAAGATGCGGCCGAGGCGGCGCCGCAGCGCCGGCTCCGCCGCCCGCGCCACCCTCAGCGGCGGCCCCGAGAGGAGCTTTCCGAGGCGCCCTTGGGTCCGCGTCCGCGGCTCGAGGTTCGAGCGGTCGCCGACGTTGTCGTTCAGCCAGGCATCGACCCCCGCCATCCCGCGGGGGACGATCGCCGCTCCGACCAGGCCGTAGTCGGGATCGGCGGAGACCACGTCGTGGCCAATCTCGCCGAGCCGCTGCGCGAAGGCCTCGATCGCTGCGCGATGCTCGGGGTCGACGTAGCTCGCGACCCCGAACGGCGTCGCGAAGGAGAGGGCGACCCGCTGCGGGCGGGGCTCGCGCGCCGCCGCCTCGGCGAACGGCTCGGGTGGCGGCGCCGGCCGGTGGAGGTCGCCGGGAGCATTGCCGTGAACGGCGTCGAGCAGGAGGGCGGCGTCGACGACGCTGCGGGTCAGGGGCCCGAAGCAGGTGAGGCCGTTGAAGGCCTCGGGCTCGGGCAGGGTCGAGATCCGTCCCCGCTGCGGCTTCAGCCCGACAAGCCCGGTCCAGGCGGCGGGGATCCGGATCGAGCCCGCCCCGTCGGACCCGATCGCCGCGGGGACCAGGCCGGCGGCGACTGCCGCGGCGGCACCACCGCTCGAACCGCCGGGGGTGTGGGCCATGCTCCATGGGTTCCGGGTCGCGCCGAAGGCGGGCCCCTCGGTGAACGGCCACTGGCCGACCTCGGGCGCGTGGGTCTTGCCGATCACGATCGCCCCCGCCTCGCGCAGGCGCCGCACGACCTCGGCGTCGCGCTCGGCGGGCGGGCAGGACCCACCACAGCCGAACCGGGTCGGGTGTCCGGCGAGGTCGACGTCTTCCTTGATCGCGATCGGGACGCCGAGGAGAGGCCCTCCGTCGCCCTCGGCGATCCTGCGGTCCGCGGCCTCCGCCTCCTCCAGCGCCTCCTCGGCTCGGATCACCCGGAACGCATTCAGGTCGCGCTGGGCGGATTCCGTCCGTCGCAGCGAGTCCTCGACCAGCTCACGCGAGGACACGCCACCCGTGGCCAGCAACCCCACCTGCTCACGGAGCCCGAGGTCGGGACCGGTCTGGGTCGGCATATCGGGATTCCCCTTCCTTGCAGTTCGTTCGAACGAACAATAGGCGACCACCGGGTAGGGTTGCGGCCATGAGCGGGAAGGACCAAGGCTTCTAGATGGCAACCGTCACCGTCACCGACACCCGTGAGCGGATCCTCCGCACGACGCTCGACCTGATCGGGCGCGAGGGGATCGCGGCGGTCACGAACCGGCGGGTCGCCGAGGCGGCAGAAGTTTCGCTCGGCTCGCTCACCTACCACTTCGACAGCCAGCTCGACCTGCTGCGCGAGAGCCTGATGTTGATGGTCGGCAAAGAGGTCGTCCGCCTCGAGGGAATCGCCGCCGAACTGCGCCAGAACCGTCCCAGCATCGAGCAGGTCGCGGTCGCGGTCGAGCAGGTGGTCCGCGAAACCGGCCGCAGGATCCAGGAGCTCGCCGAGTTCGAGCTTCACCTGCAGGCGGCTCGCGACCCGGAGCTGCGGGATGCGTCGCGGCGCTGTTTCGTCGCATATGAAGACGTCGCCGAGGCAGCGCTCGAGGCGCTCCGGGTTCCCAACGCGAAGGCTCAGGCCCGCTCGATCGTGGCGCTGATGTAGGGTTGGGGCTGCGGCGGCTCGGAACCGGAGAGGAAGACCCGGCCGGCCTCGCCGCGGCACTACTGACAATCGTCCGCGGAGCCCAGGTCGACGCCGGATAGCCTGCCCGGCGCGTGATCCTCGCGATCGACCAGGGCACGACCGGGACGACCTGCCTCGTCTTCGACGAGGAGGCGCGGATCGCAGGCCGGGGGTACTCGGAGTTCGAGCAACACTTCCCCCGGCCCGGATGGGTCGAGCACGACGCGACCGAGATCTGGGAGACGACGAGGCGGGTCGCGGCGGAGGCGATTGCGGACGCGCGAATCGAGGGGGCCGAGCTGGAGGGCGTCGGCATCACAAACCAGCGCGAGACGGTCGTCGCCTGGGACCCCGACAGCGGCGAGCCGGTTCACCGGGCGATCGTCTGGCAGGACCGCCGCACCGCCGAGCGCTGCGCGGAGCTCCGCGCCGAGGGTCGCGAGGAGCTGGTTCGCGAGCGGACCGGACTCGTCCTCGACCCCTACTTCTCGGGGACCAAGATCGAGTGGCTACTGCGGAACGTCGAGGAGGCCGGGGGGGCCGTGTTCGGACGATCGACTCCTGGCTCCTGTTCAAGCTGACCGGCCGTCACGCGACCGACCGCACCAACGCTTCGCGGACGATGCTGTTCGACATCCGCCGCCACGCCTGGGACGAGGAGCTCTGCGCGATGCTCGGCGTCGACCCCGAGCGTCTTCCCGAGCCGCTTCCCGTCCTCGCACGTCTTCGGCACGACGACCGAGTTCGGCGGCGAGGTACCGGTCGCCGGGATCGCCGGCGACCAGCAGGCGGCGCTGTTCGGCCAGGCCTGTCACAACTCCGGGAGCGCCAAGAACACCTACGGCACCGGCAGCTTCGTCCTCCTCCACACCGGCGCCGAGCTCCCCGGTCCGGTCGAGGGGTTGCTCTCGCCGTCGCCTGCGAGATGGGTGAGGAGCCCGCCTACGCCCTCGAGGCCTCGATATTCGTGACCGGAGCGCCGTGCAGTGGCTCCAGGAAGGGCTCGGGATCATCGCCGAGGCCGCCGAGACCGAGGCGCTGGCGGCCTCGCTCGAGGGCAACGACAGCATCTACTTCGTCCCGGCGCTGACCGGCCTCGGATCGCCGCACTGGGATCCCTACGCCCGCGGCACGATCGTCGGGCTGACGCGGGGAAGCGGGCGCGCCCACCTTGCCCGAGCCGCCCTCGAGGCGACCGCCTACCAGACTGTCGATGCCGTGCGGGCCCAGGAGGCTGCGGCCGGGGAGCGCCTTGCCGAGCTCAAAGCCGACGGTGGCGCGGTGGCGAACCTGGCTGATGCAGTTCCAGGCCGACGTCCTCGGCGCCCCGGTTGTCGTGCCCGAGGTGAGCGAGACGACGGCGCTCGGGGCCGCCTACCTGGCCGGGATCGCGACCGGGCGCTGGAGCGAGGATGACGTCCGCCGGACCTGGCGCGAGGCGGCCCGCTACGAGCCGCGCATGGACGAGGGGACGCGCGGCTCGCTGCTGGCGGACTGGCGCCGGGCGGTCGAGCGCTCGCGCGGATGGGACGCCCCGCATCCGGCCGCGTAACCGCCGCGAGGGCAGGGGGTAGGCAAGGCGACGGCCGCTCGACAATCGCGATCTGAAGATGCCCGACATCAAGCCACAGGTCTACAGGGACGAACGC
>CAWADG010000004.1:0-629291 GCA_963780815.1 uncultured Solirubrobacterales bacterium
TCGTCCGTTTGGCGACGATCGTCCGACGCATGGAAACCGCGCTCTGGACCGCCCAGGTGCTGCTTGCAGCGATCTTTCTCGCGACCGGCGTGACGAAGCTGACGCAGCCCCGCGCTCGGCTGGCGGCGGGACCGATGGGGTGGGCCGCCGACGTCAGCGATGTCGAGTTCCGCGCCGTCGGTCTGCTCGAGGTTCTCGGGGCGCTGGGGTTGGTTCTGCCGGGAGCATTGGGGATCGCGCCGCTTCTCACCCCGCTCGCCGCGGTGGGACTGGCGCTGACCATGGTCGGCGCGATCACGACGCACGTGCGCAGGGGAGAGACAGACCGCCTGGCGGTGCCGATCGTCCTCCTCGCCCTGACGCTGTTCGTCGCCGTCGAGCGCTTCGGCCCGCACAGCCTCTGATTGGCGGTTTGCATGAGCTGAACTGAAGCGCCCGTTGTCACGTCGCGCGCCGGCGGCCGCCGGGCCGTACGTCTAGCAACGGGCGCACCAGGAAACGCCAGGACAGCGCCGCTGTCGCGATCGGAACGATGAATCCGAGCAGCCAGAAGGCGACCGGGCTGTCGACCCGGTCGACCATCCAGCCGAAGTTCATGCCGAAGAAGCCCGTGATGAACGTGAGCGGGACGAAGATCGTGGCGACGACGCTGACCACATAGGCCCGCTCGTTCAGCTGGAGATCGAGCACCATCCCCATCGCGTTCGCGGCGGCATCGATCGACGTCAGCAGGCGGTTGACCTGGTCCTCGAGCCGGTCGAAGTAGGGCTCCTCGGAGGTGCCGAAGTCTCGAAGCGCTCCGATTTCGAGGTCGACACGCTCGAAGACGGCCTGCTCGTTTTTGACCCACCGCCTCATCGTCGCGAGCCTGGCCCCGGCCTGCCGCAGCGTCGCCCTCGGCACGCTTCTGCCGTCCCCCTCGGTCCATGCCGCGACAAGGGCGTCCAGCCTCACTTCGACCTCGTCGAGCGCGTCGGAGGTGGTGGCGAGCATTGCGTCGAGCACCGAATAGACGACGTATCGCTTGCTCCGTCCCGGCGGAAGATCGGGAGCCAGGACCGCCTGCAGCGAGACTCGCTCGTGGTGCAGCGTCAGCAGGTAGTCGCTCGTAAGGAGGACATGAACCTCGATTGGCCGCAGGCGGTATCCGTCCTGCTCCTTCTCCGGCTCGAGCTCGACATAGCAGCGCAGCGCGAAGACGACGGACTCTCCGTCAGCGTGGAAGGCCCGTGAGGCGGAGCCGTCGCGAGTCCTCCGCAGAGCGCCTTGGGCGCGCTCGGGAATCCCGAGCGCGTCGACCAGATCTCCGCGGCTTGTCTCGCTGAGCGAGACGTCGAGCCAGAAGAAGCGCCCCTCGGCGCGCAGTGCGGCGACGCGCTCTCGCTCGGCGGCGTCGAGCCCGTAGAGCAGGTCCGTCATGGCGCCTAAGACTAGGAGGCGACCCGGCGGTCCAAGCCGCTCGGAGCTATGTCTAGGTGCTGGCGAACCGCGAGCGCTTCTCGCGACGGTGGGGAGCTCCATTCCTCGATCCCGCGCCAGCCGGTCGGCGTTCCCCGTTCCTCCGGGTTCGCGGCGTCGGCGCGCTCCTTCGCGACCGCGTAGACCTCTTGGAACTCGTTTCGATTCTCGGCGTGGCTGGCGGTCGAGTAGGTCGCGCCGACTCTCTCGCGCAGATCGTCGATCGTCGTCTGCGTGGCGACGACGAGGGATTCGATCGCCGCCTCGACCTGCTTGTCGGTCTTCGCCCCTGCGAAATCCCCGGTGGCTTTCGCGTGGCGCTCGCGGTGTTCGTCGAGCGCGGTCCACTCGACCACCTTCAAGGTCGGTAGCCAGTCGGCCTTCGACCAAGCGCAGCGGGCGACTTCACGACGCAGGCGGTCGAGGTCGTCGCTCATTTCTCGGACCGGGTTTCGATTTCGATGTAGGCGATCGAGGTCGTCGGTGCCTCGACCCGGTGCGTTCTGCCGTCGAAGAGACCCTCAGCGAGGATCAGCGTCGCCTCGGAGTCGGCGCTGGCCTTCCGGTAGCGGTACGTCGCCTTCGCCAGAACCCAGCCCCCGGTCATCCCATCACCCGCCAGATCGTCGGCGGCGGTGTCGGCTCCGCCGCCGTGAATGATCGACCAGGGAAGAGCCGCTGCATCTCGGCGACGTCGTCGGCGGCGAGCAGCATCGCCAGGGCGAGACCGGCGAGGTCGGTCGTCTTGCTCGATCCGCGGCTGCGGGTCAGCAGCGAGTACGGCGGACCGTCCTCCGCGAGGACGGCGCGGGCGTCTTCGATCTGGAACGGGTAGGCGGCGTCGATCCAGAGCCGCCCGTCAGGAAGTCGGAGACGCGCCAGGACGTCGACGCGCGTTCATTGACCCTGCCTCGGCTTCGCGGATACGCTCTCGCCGTGGAAGTCGTGCGCTCGCCGAAGTTTTGGGAGTGGGTCGGGGGAATCGTTCTGGTCGCCACCGGGATCGCCTTCCTGATCCTCGACGACGTCGTGCTGGGGATCATCGCCATCGTGGCCGGACTGGCGCTGCTCGTGATTCCGTTTCTCGGCGGCGGCGGAACCCGCGCCTAGATCGGCCGCCTCGAAGCGCTTGTCGAGACGTTCCCGCGCTCGCCGGTTCGCCTCCGCATCCTCCGCGAACGCCTCCGCCTGCATCAGCCGCAGTCCGAGTTTGAAGCGCGACTCCGGCGTCAGCCCGAGCGCAGCGAGCGCCCGATCGAAGGCTCGCTCGGCTTCTAGCTCGTAGCGGGCGGAGGACTTCGTCTCGCCGGTCTTTTCGTCGAGCCGTCCATGCATCTCGTTCCAGGCGACGACGGATCGGTAGCGCTTGAGCGCCACGGCCAGCCGCTCGATCGCCAGGGTGTCCGCAGCCGGAGCCGCCTCGCCTTCGCGGACCGGGACGACGGCGGCGATCCCGTCCATGACCTCCCGCGTCTCGGCGTCAACGTTGCGGATCAGCGCCTCGGAGAATCCGCCGTACTTGATCGCCCGCGAGTTTGCCGGGCGGCGCGGTCTTGGAACCGGGGATCAGATTCGCGAGCGAGTTCGGATGACGGATCGAGCCGCCGGTTCTGCGCGGTTTGCTCTTGCGTCGGCGTCGGGTCACGACGCGGCGGTCTCCGTTTCGACCCGCGACTCAAGTTCCGCGACCGCATCCGCGCCAGCTTCAAGGCGAAGGCGGGCGAGTCGCCGCCCACGCAACAAAGCCACGCCGCCTCAAGAGCGAAGACCACGCCGGACGCTGCAGGCGAGTTCGCAAAGCCGAGCCGGAACTCGCATTACTCTTCCTCGCGCGACCATCGCTCGGCGTACGCCCTCGCCTCGGCGTCGAGGTCTAGCTCGTCTTCGGGGACGGTGATGTTGCCGAAGCCGTCGCTCGGCGCAGCCGGGCGGTAGCGAGCCTCCCTCGCCATCCGCCGGTAGCTCGCCTCGACCTGCTCGACAATCTCTCGGCTCGGTTCGTCTCATTCGCTGCTCAGCTCTCCGGCCTTCGCCGGGGTTGAATTCCAGGGTAGGCGCGCGCTCAAGAGTCACGGCGCCCCCGTATCGGGAGCAGACCGGGCGCAGAGTCCGAGCGCGGTCGTCGGCGCGGCTTCGATCTGGCTTTGCGAGCGGGTTTGCCGGACTCTGACCCTCTGCTCCCCGAGCGGGCGGTCAGCCTTTCGGCGACCGTCTCCGGCTCGAAGCGCAGGCGCGGGCGCTTGCCGGTTCCGATCCTGATCGCGCCGAGCGCGTCGGCGTTCTCGTAGACGTAGGCGCGGCTCAGTCGAAACCGCCGGGCGACCTCCGCGGCGTCGATCAATCCGGCGCCCGGTTCCTCCCGCAGTAGCTCGCTGACGCGGCGGGCGATCGCCTCGACCGATGCCGGATCGAGGTGGACGTCGGTCACGATCCGAGCCTCGATTCGACTGTTCTCCGACCTCGAAAGGCGATTTTCGGCGAATGAGCGGCGTCGAGCTCCTTGACCCGCGAGATCACCCAGAGTGTGTGACGACCGATCACCAATGCGCGTACATACTGCGGCCATGGATACATCGACGTCCACGGCGCCGGTAACAGGCGCGCGGCTCTCGCGCGCGCTAACTTATCTCGTGTACGCGTTCGTGCTCGTCGCCCTCGTCATGCTTCTGCTCGGCTTCTTCCTGCTCAGCGATCGAATCGCCCAGATGGGTTACGCGGGATGAGCGCCACGGCGAACGCGCGCGCCTCGAGCCGCTCCGCCGACGGAGGCAGCGCCGCAGCTGCCACCCCGCAGAGCGCTGCGATGCCGGGGAGCGCAGCGGCTCCGTCTCCATTCACCCCGATCGCCAACTACGGGTTCCTGTCCAACTGCCACACGGGCGCGCTGGTGGCCCCGGACGGCACGGTCGACTGGCTGTGCGTCCCCCGGTTCGACTCGCCGAGCGTGTTCGGTGCCCTGCTCGACCGCGGCGCCGGCAGCTTCAGGTTCGGCCCATTCGGGATCAACGTTCCCAGTGACAGGATCTACGAGCCTGGGACCAACACGCTGGTGACGTCGTGGAAGACGCAGACGGGCTGGGTCGTCGTGCGCGACGCGCTGACGATGGGACCCCGCCGTGGCGAGGACACGGTCACACCCCACACCCGACCGCCATCGGACGAGGATGCGAACCACGCGCTCGTGCGGATTGCCCAATGCATCGACGGCAGCGTCGAGATCGACCTGGTGTGCGAGCCCGGGTTCGACTATGGCCGCCTTCCCGGCGAGTGGACGCTGAGCCCGGATCGGCATCGAGCCGACGCCAAGGGGGGCGAGCAGGCACTACGGCTCCAGACCGACATGCTCGTGGGCATCGAGGCCGGCCGGGCTCGGGCCCGCCACGTCCTGCGCGCCGGCGAGACCGTCTATTGCGCAGTGGCCTGGAGCGACGAAGCGCTTGTCCCGACCGGCAGCGACGAGGCCGCAGATCAGCTCGCGGCGACGACGCGCTTCTGGCGCGACTGGCTCGCCCGGGCGGCGATTCCCGACCACGAGCTTGGGCCGATGATCCAGCGGTCGGCACTGACAATCAAGGGCCTCACGTACATGCCGACGGGGGCGACGGTGGCGGCGCTCACCACGTCGCTGCCGGAGACACCCGCCGGCGAGCGGAACTGGGACTACCGCTACACCTGGATCCGCGACTCGACCTTCCTTCTACGTGCGCTGCACTTCCTGCTCCTGGATTGGGAGGCCGACGAGTTCATGCAGTACATGGCCGACCTCGAACCCAACGACGATGGCGGCCTCCAGATCATGTATGGGATCGACGGTCGCCGGGATCTGACCGAGTCGGTGCGCGAGGACCTATCCGGATACGGCGGCGCACACCCCGTCCGCATCGGGAACGGCGCCTTCGACCAGCGGCAGAACGACGTCTTCGGTGCCGCCCTCGACTCCGTCCTGCTCCACAGCCGCCGGAGCCAGCGCATTCCGCGGCGCCTGTGGCCGCTCGTGCAGGCGCAGGCCGAATGCGCGACAGCGGTGTGGCGTCTACCGGACCAGGGCATCTGGGAGGCGCGCGGCGAGCCGCAGCACTACGTCTCATCGAAGCTGATGTGCTGGGTCGGGCTCGACCGCGCAGCGCGTCTCGCGAACATCCGCGGAGATGCTGAGCTCTCGGCCAGCTGGGCAGAGACTGCCGCGGAGATCAAGTCGGACATCCTCGAGCACGGGGTCGACAGCCGCGGGGTGCTGCGCCAGCACTACAACACCGACGCGCTCGACGCTTCAACACTGCTCGCAGGGATCTTCGGGTTCCTGCCGGGCGACGACGCACGACTGCGTGCCACCGTGCTGGCCATCGCAGACGACCTGACTGAGCAGGGATTCGTGCTGCGGTACCGGACCGAACAGACCGACGACGGACTATCCGGCAAGGAGGGGAGCTTTCTCATCTGCTCCTTCTGGCTGGTCTCGGCGCTGGCGATCATCGGCGAGACGCAGCGGGCAAGACACCTGATGGACCGCCTCGTGAAGGCCGCATCCCCGCTCGGGCTGTATGCGGAGGAGTTCGACGCCGAGACCGGCGGACACCTCGGGAACTTTCCGCAGGCCTTTTCGCACCTCGCATTGGTCGAGGCTGCCGCGCGAATCATCCTCGCAGAGGGCCTGCAGGAGGTGGCCGGCTGACTGCCTGGGTCTCCCACCTGTACTGAAATTACTCAGCAGAAGCCAGAGCCCGGGGATGAAGACAAACGGCGTCCTGTCGTCCGAGTTCGCCTGCTCGATCCGTTGCGACTCCCGCTCGGTGATGTGGCCACTTGAGGCTCCTTCCCCCGCGGGCGTCCGGCGGGTCGCGGTTCGGTCGCGAGTTGAGGTTCAGCCCCAGTGTTCACCTTGCGGGATTCGTCGGGCAGCGATCGGAGGCTTCGGACGAGGGGTGGTAGGTTGGCTTCCGATGGCTCGTCGCAGTGCCTCGACGCTCATATTGCTCTCGCTCGGCGTCTTCGTGGCGCTCGGCTGCGGAAGCGACAAGCCGGAGTACTGCTCCAAGGCTGACGACCTTCAGGAAGCGGTCGGCACACTGAAGAGCGACGTGAGCAGCAGGAACGTTTCGGCGATCCGTTCCGATCTGAAGTCGGTGAATGCCGACGCCGACGCCGTGGCAGGCGCGGCCGAGTCGGAATTTCCGAGCGAGAGCAAGGCGATTCGGTCATCGGTTTCGAGGCTGGCCAGGACCATCGACGCGCTTCCCTCCTCGCCGAGCGCGAGCGACATAGTAGGTCTGGCGGGTGGCGTCAGCGAAGTGGCGTCGGCGATCGACAACTTCAAGTCCGCCACGAGCTCCGAATGTGACTAGCGGCTAGCGATCAGCGTCAGCGTAGGCTAACGTCGCCGCTCAGTACCGGCCACCGCTGATGGCCTCGCTCTGCGACGGCGCACGGTGTGCAATGCGAGCGATCATCGCCGATTCGGTCACGAGGCCCGACTGCCCGAAGCCGCTAGCCACCGGAGCGGCATCGAGATGACGGTGCCAACGAACTAGGCCTCCGGGACGAACCGGCCCGTGACCCGCAGCTTGCTGGGGGTGCGCAGCATCCCAAGCGGGCTGTAGTTCATGCCGAGCTGGCGCTGGTCGACCTAGGCCTCGACGAGGACCTCGAGGCTCGTCTTCGACTCGGCTCAGCTTCGCCTCGAGCTCAAGCGGGACGGGTTCAGGGCGAATCTGGAGAAGGGGAAAATCGGTCGATTTGAAGAGAGGAAGGACGCCGAAGGCAAGGTAAAGGTTGTCCCGATCTTGACGTTCCATGATCTCCGGCACACCTTCGGAACCACCTGC
This sequence comes from uncultured Solirubrobacterales bacterium, assembly GCA_963780815.1. Classification (GTDB taxonomy): domain Bacteria; phylum Actinomycetota; class Thermoleophilia; order Solirubrobacterales; family 70-9; genus VRUE01. The sequence goes on from CAWADG010000004.1 coordinate 7,281, forward strand.
GCTGCGGCCGGCATCCCCCTTCGGACGATCATGGAGTGGATGGGTCATAAGGACATCAAGACCACGATGGTCTACGCGCACTACTCCCCAAGCGAACGCGAGGCCGACCTCATCCAGCAGGCATTCAAAGGCTCAGAGATTCCAATCGATCCTGGGGTCCTCCTGGAGGAAGAAGGGGCCCAATCGGGGCCTGATCCTGAGACAACCACGGCCAGCTCAGGACAACTCGACGCAACGCGGCCAGTCCCCAATCGGCCGCCATCAAGCTGATCCGCGGATTTGTGGTCCAGGCGGTCGCCGGTTCGAATCCGGTCGTCCACCCTGAAGACCTGCAAATCGGCGCTTTTGATTTTGCAGGACCGCATAGATCTCGGCCAGGGGACAATCCGGGGTCGATTTTCCTGGGACAAATCCGCTGCAAATCGACCCGTTGGGGAATCGGTTGGAGCTCTGGGATTCCCAACCGTCGAGTCCCTGCGAGCACACGCCGCCCGTCGTCTCGTCTTGTAGACTGAGTATCTACATGGCTGCAACGGACACCACCACGATCCGAGTTCCAACTGAGACGCGCGATCGGTTGAAGGCGCTGGCACTACGCCGCGGCGAGGCCGCCAGCGAGGTCGTTGCGAAGCTCGTCAACGCCGCCGACGAGGAGGCGATGCTGGCCGAGATCGCCGTGGGTTTCGAGGAGCTCGCCAGCGATCCAAAGGCACTCGCTGCCTATCGCGCCGAGAGCGATGAGCTTGAGTCCGGTTTCGAGGCGCCGGCGCCGGAGTGGTAGAGCCAAAGCCCCAGCAGGGCGACGTCTACTGGACCGACCCCCCACCCGACCCGGGGGAGGGAGAGGCCAAGTCGCGCCCCTTCGTGATCGTCTCTGTCGACCAGCTGAACCAGACGAGCCTCGGTCTCTCCCTTGCCGTGCCGCTTACGCGTACCGATTTCGGTAGCGCCCTTCATCTGGCGATCCCGGCTTCGGAGGGCGGCCTGAAAGAGGACGGCTTTGCGATGCCCGAGCAGTTGCGCGCGATCTCTCACGAGCGCCTGAGCCGAGGGCTCGGCAACCTGCGCCCGAAGACCCTCGAGGAGCTGCTCAAGCGCTGCCGCCTACTCTTGCGCTAAGACCAGGCTCTGCTGTTATCGGAAGCCTGCGCTCCTGCTCACCGAGACGGTGGCGGAGATCTCGATAGGCATGCCCCGCGACTTTCAGAGACCCAGAGGAGGCCACGGGAAGCGCTCCGGTGGCCTCAGAGATATCGAGGAATTCGAGGGGTTATCGGGCGTTGGGGTTCAGGAGCAGGTTCAGCTGGGGTGGGAGTCGAGCAGACGAAGGAACGTCAACAATGCCATATGCGGCGAAAGAGGCATAGCCCGCAGAAGAGAGCCGGCGACGAACCGTCGGTCAGCGGAGCGGTCGGCCGCTTTGCGCTGCCGGGACTCATTGCCTTCGCCGTGGTCGGCGTAGTCAGCTTCCTGATCCTTCGTAACGTTGGGACCAGCGAGGCGCTGAAGAACGCTCGCAACTTGACGCAGATCGTCGGCCGCGGAATCGTCGAACCGAACCTCACCGAGGGGCTGGTCCGGGGGCGTCCCGCAGCCCTCGCACGCTTCGACCGGGTGATCCGCGAAAGGGTGCTTGGCGACCCGATCGTCCGCGTCAAGCTGTGGACGCCCAACGGCCGGGTGGCCTACTCAGACGACAAGGTGCTGGTCGGGCGACGGTTCAAGCTCGGCGCTGACGAGGTGGCCTCGCTGCGCAACGGCACCGTCGACTCCGGGATCAGCGACCTCTCGCTGCCGGAGAACCGCTCCGAGCGCGGACTCGGCAAGCTGCTCGAGGTCTACCTGCCGGTGCGAACCCCGGCCGGGCGGCCGCTGCTGTTCGAGGCTTACCAGCACTTCAGCTCGGTCGCCGCCAGCGCCCGTGACATCTGGCTCTCCTTCATGCCGGCGCTGATCGCGGCGCTGCTCGTCCTCTACCTGGTCCAGCTCCCGCTCGCTGCTTCTCTGGCCCGGCGGTTGCGTCGAGGCAGCCGCGAGCGCGAGGAGTTGCTGCAGCGCGCGGTCGATGCCTCGGCGGACGAGCGGAGGCGGATCGCGGGCGACCTGCACGATGGCGTCGTCCAGGATCTCGCCGGGCTCTCCTTTGGCCTCTCGGCGGCGGCAGAGAGAACGGCGGCGACGGGCGAGGAAGACGCTGCGGCTGAGCTGCGCGGCGGCGCGGAGCAGGCGCGCCAGAGCGTGCGGGCGCTGCGCGGCCTGCTGGTCGAGATCTACCCGCCGAGCCTGCGGCAGGCGGGGCTCGCTTCGGCCCTCTCGGACCTTGTTTCGGGCGTCGCGGCGCGGGGTCTTGAGACGCACGTCGATGCGCCGAAGGAGCTGGATCTGGACCCGGAGGATGAGGCGCTGTTGTTCCGCGTCGCCCAGGAGTCCGTTCGCAACGCGGTCGCCCACGCCGGGGCGCATAGGCTCAAGGTAGTCGTGAGCCAAAACGCCGAGCGCACCGGACTGACCGTCGCCGACGACGGCCGTGGCTTCGATCCGGAACAGGTCGGAGCCGGCGAAGGGCACTTCGGGCTCGCGCTGCTGCGCGACCTGGCGCACGAGCGAGGGGCGAAGCTGAGCGTCGATTCGGCTCCGGGGGCGGGCGCCCGGGTGACGATCGAGGTACCGCGGAGATGATCCGCGTGCTGTTGGCAGAGGACCACCCGGTTGTCCGGGCCGGCCTCAAGGGCCTGCTCGGTACGGCCGAGGACGTCGAGCTGGTCGGCGCCGCCGCCGACGGCGCGGAGGCCGTCGAGCTGGCCGCGATGCTGGAACCCGACGTCGTCCTGATCGACCTCTCGATGCCGCAGCTGGACGGCATCGAAGCGACGCGGCGAATCGTCGAGGCAAGGCCCGGGACCCGGGTCGTCGTGCTGACCGCCTTCTCCGACCGCGAGCGTATCCTCGGCGCGATCGACGCCGGCGCGCTCGGGTACCAGCTGAAGGACGCCTCCCCCGAGGAACTGCTCGGCGCCGTGTACGCCGCTGCCCGCGGTGAGGCGCCGCTTGCGCCGAAGGCGGCGAGCGAGGTGTTGGCGGCGCGAGCGGGGCGCCGGGAGGCCGAGCTAACCGGGCGCGAGCGGGAGGTGCTGGCGCTGGTCGCCGAGGGCCTGCCGAACAAGCTGATCGCCCGCCGTCTGGACATCAGCGAGAAGACCGTCAAGGCGCACCTGACCCGTGTCTTCGAGCGGATCGGCGTCACCGACCGCACTCAGGCCGCGCTGTGGGCGCAACGCCACGGCATTTCGTCATCTGAGTGAGCTGATCGGCCCCCCGCAACGACGAACGGCCCCGCCGCCCGGCGAGGCCGCCTTCGCCGCACGCACGGGGCCTACTTGTGGTTCTTGCCGTGATCGTGCCTGTGGTCGTGCTTGCCTTTGTCCTTGCTCTTGCCATTGTCGCGGCTGCCGTTCTTGTCGTGGCTGTTGCGGTCCAGCTTCGTGCTCTGAGCCCGGTCGGGGCTGGCCTGCTGTCCGCGGTCGGGGCTGGCCTGGGCGATGCCTGCTCCGCCGACCGCCAGGGCCCCGCTGATTCCGGCGACTGCGAGGGCTCGCGTGAACTTGTTCATGATGGCTCCTTTGTCGGTGGTGGTGGTGTTCACGAGAGCCAGCATGCTCCGTATGCGGTCGGGGTCTCAAGAGGACGTTGGTCTTAGGACCTTCAACGCGACAGCACGACGACGGCGAGCCCAATCCAGCCGATGCTGAATCCCACCAGGACCGTGGTGATACCGGGAATCGACTTGATCGCAGCCGCGGCTCAAACAGTTCAAGGCGAACTGGAGAAGGGAAATCGGTCGATTTGAAGAGAGGAAGGACGACGAAGGCATGGTGAAGCTGTCCCGATCTTGACTTCCATGATCTCCGGCACACCTTCGGAACCACCTGCGCTGCGCTGGCATCCCCCTCGGACGATCATGGAGTGGGGTCATAAGGACATCAAGACCACGATGTCTACGCGCACTACTCCCCAAGCGAACGCGAGGCCGACTCACAGGCATTCAAAGGCTCAGAGATTCCAATCGATCCTGGGGTCCTCCCTGAAGGAGGAAGGGGCCCAATCGGGGCCTGATCCTGAGGCAACCACGGCCAACTCAGGACAACTCGACGCAACGCGGTCAGTCCCCAATCGGCCGCCATCAAGCTGAACCGCGGATTTGTGGTCCAGGCGGTCGCCGGTTCGAATCCGGTCGTCCACCTATAAAGACCTGCAAATCAGCACCTTCTGACTTGTAGGACGGCATGGAACCTGGCGGAGAGACAATCGGGAGACCATTCTTCTGGCTGCAAAACTCCTGCAAATCGTGGTGCTGGGAGCGGGGCTGGACCTCCTGGATCCAGATGGTCGAGCCCGGTGAGCTGCTGTCTTGGGAAGGGCTGCGCGCTGCTGTTCACGCCCGGTTGCGGAAGCGAGCTGCCGGCCCGCGAGGCACGCTCCTCCTCGTCCCGAGGAGAGCGTGAGCGGCATCCGCCCACGCGCTCGCAAGCACGCGAGGGGAGCACTCTGCGAGCCAGTCAGTCGGGCTCCCGCTGTCCGTCCAAAGCGGCTTGGCTTTCCCAGATCCCCGCCTGGGAATTCGCGACTGTCCGCATCCGCCAGGGAACAACGGTTGAAGAAGACGAGGGAGTAGGTCGACCTCTCGACTACATGGAGGTAGTTATGCACATCGTCGTAGAGCATCGCATCATTGATCTGGACAAATTCTCCTCGATGGACGCCGCGGAGGTTGCTGGCGGAGGCGGACCCGGTTTCAAGTTGCATCAGTTCCTACCGCCCCAGGACGGGTCGGTAGCAACCTGCTTGTGGGAAGCGGACTCGATCGACTCGCTCCGGGAGTGGCTCGATCCGGCTACCGCCGGCGTGACCGACAACACCTACATCGCGATCGACGATGAGAACGCGATCGGCCTTCCGGAGGCAGCTGCGGCGGGCGCGTAGTACGGCGTCCGAGCGGCACTCGGAGCTCAAACTTCCGCTTTCTCTCTTGGCTGGCAGAAGTCGGTTCGCTCACGAGCGGCCTGGCATCACAGGCTCCGATCGAAAGAGCGCTGCTTTCGCATGAGAGCAGGCGTCATGTCGATCGAACTCGTCATGCCTGCTCCGGACGAGTAGCGGCAGTCGCGACTCTGACTTCCCCGCTATCGCAACGCGAGAGCAGCATGACTTTGAATGGATCCGCTGCAGACGTCACGCCGCCAGCGGCCGGCAGCAGGCATTCAAAGCTCAGAGATTCCAATCGATCCCGGGATCCTCCTGGACGAGAAGGGGCCCAATCGGGGCCTGATCCTGAGACAACCACGGCCAGCTCAGGACAACTCGACGCAAGGCGGTCAGTCACCAATCGGCCGCCATCAAGCTGATCCGCGGAATTGTGGTCGCGGCGGTTGCCGGTTCCAATCCGGTCGTCCATCCATAACCATTCAAGCCCGGAACCAGGGAGCCGACCCGTGTCGGCACGGGCGCGATACGCGTTCAAAGTGCTCAGCCTTAGCGCCAATGACTGCCGACCGCCGCCAGGTGACCCCCGTTGGAGCGGTTGCGCGTGGAATCGTTTCCGGCCTGGTCGGCACGGCGGCCTTTGACACGCTGTTGTTCGCCCGCTATCGCCGAGGTGGAGGCGCCGATAGCCCTTTCGAGTGGGAGTCGTCGGCGGGTGTGACGGATTGGGAGCGGGCGCCAGCTCCTGCGCATGTTGGCAAGCGCTTGGTGGAGGGACTCTTCGGCATCCAGCTTCAGCCCTCACGCGCCCGCCTCGTCAACAACGCGACTCACTGGGCCTACGGGGTCCTCAACGGCGCGGTCTACGGCGTCCTTGCCGAGTCGTTGCCCAGACGCCGGGTCAGTTACGGGCTCCCGTTCGGGGCCGCGGTCTGGGCGGGCGACTACGTGATCCTTCCCGCCGCCGGGCTGTACAAGCCGATTTGGGAGTACGACGTCAAGACGCTGGCCGACGATCTCAGCGCTCACCTCGTCTTCGGGCTCGCCACGGCCGCCACCCTGCGACTGCTGTCCCCCTAGCCCCAGGGACCAGACCCGGGGGTTCACGGGCGCGACGCCCCACTCCCGTGGGGGATCCTGACGCCATGACCGACATCCCTGACGCCCAAGAGGCCGACGGTGTTCCGACCTACCTGGGGAGAGGCGATCCAGCCGGCAGGTTCGCGGACTACTACCCGGCGTGGGTGGACAACCTGGCCGGCGACGTCACCCTGGAGGGGTCGCTGCTCGACGGCGTCGTGCAGGGCCCGGACGCCATCCGCGCCGTCATCGGCGGCGTCCGACAGCTATACGACCGCCAGGACTTCAACTTCGCCGGCCCCTGGGGAGACAACGGCTTCATCGAGGACTACACCGCCGAGGTTGGCGGCAGGCCGCTCGGGGCCGTCCACCTGATCACCTTCAACGCCGATGGGCAGGCGCAGCACATCGCAGCCAACTACCGGCCGCTGAGCTCGGTGATGTTCTTCTCCCGCCTGCTGCGCGAGACGCTCGCCGGCACCCCCTACGCCGAGCACTTCCTCGCCGGCGAGGCTGGAGGGACATGACGGCGACGTCAACTCCCTCCCGCGAATACCTGACGGCTCCCAACAGAACGGTAAGCGCCGCGAACGGGATCGAGTACGCGTATCGCGAGGTCGGCGAAGGGGCACCGGCGCTCGTGCTTCTTCAGCACTTCCGCGGGAACCTCGACAACTGGGATCCCGCGCTGGTCGACGCGCTGGCAAGCGACAGGCGAGTCGTGACCTTCGACAACGCCGGAGTGGGCGGATCGACCGGCTCCACGCCGAGCACGATCGCGCAGATGGCGCGCGATGCGATCGCGTTCCTCGATGCTCTCGAGTTCGACGCGGTCGACCTCCTCGGCTTCTCGATCGGCAGCTTCGTTGCCCAGGAGATCGCGCTGATCAGGCCGGCGGTGGTCCGTCGCCTGGTCCTCGCGTCGGCAGCCCCACGCGGTGCCGCCGGGATGCACGGATGGGCACCCGAGGTGATCGGAGCCGTGGGCGCGCCCGAGCGCAACCCCGACGGGTACCTCGGCGTCTTCTTCACGCGCTCGGCCGCGAGCCGGCAGGAGGGCATGGAGACCCTGGGGCGCCTGACCGCACGGCAAGACGATCGAGACGAGGAGACGAGTTGGCAGACCCGGCAGGCCCAATACGACGCCGTGTGCGAGTGGGGCATCCCGGATCACAGCCAGCTTCAGCGGGTCAGCGCGATCGAGATGCCCGTGTTCGTGGCCAACGGTGACGGCGACCCGATGATCCTGCCGCATCTTTCCCACCTTCTCGCCGGCCTGATCCCGCAGGCGCGGGTGAAGATCTACCCGGACGCGGCGCACGGGTTCCTGTTCCAGCACCACGCCGAGTTCGCCGCCGACGTCGACACGTTCCTGGGGGAGTGACGAGGAGGCGCTCGGCGCGTCCTGGACACGGGCCTACCTTTCAGGTGACGAACTGCTGCCCGCCGTCGATGTCATACGTTGCGCCGGTGAGCGCAGTGTTGGCCATGATGTGAACCGCGAGCGCCGCGACGTCGGCGGGCTCCACCACACGGCCGATCGGAAGCGTCGTTCGCAGCTCGTTCCGGCGCTCCTCGAGCAGATCTCCAAGCAGGGACGCCGACAGCGGGGTATCGACGAACCCCGCAGCGATGAGGTTGACGCGCACCGGGGCGAGCTCCAGCGCCAGGGTTGCCGTCAGCGGAGGCAGCACGGCCGTGGCGGCGGAGACGATCCCGAGCTCGCGGCTGATTCTTCGGCCTCCGGTGCCGCCCATGAAGATCAAGGTGCCGCCGGGCCTCATCTTGCCGACGGCACTGCGCGCGACCTCGATTGCGAGCACCGCATGATCTGTCAGCGCCAGCCTGACGTCCTCGGGAGTCCTCTCAAGCAGGGACGGGCCGTAGCGCGGGCCAGGGCCGGTCACCATCACGTGGTCGATCGATCCCAGATCGTCGAAGAATTGCTTCAGCGCCGCCGAATCGGTGACATCGAAGGCCGCCGTGGCGCGCGCGCCGACATCGCGCGCCGCCTCCTCGAGGCGCTGCGGGCTTCGGCCCGTGAGGACCACCTCTGCTCCCTCGGCCCGCGCCCTTCTGGCCGTCTCGAGACCGATCCCGGCGCTGCCGCCGATCGCGACCACTGTCTGCCCCGCCAACTCCGGGCCCCGCTCGACGCCCCCTCCCTCGTAGTCGGTGCTCGGGCTCATCCTCACCTCCGGGGTTCCGAATCCGCTCGTCGAAGGGTCCCGCTCAACTGAACCGGTCGCGCCCGTCGGCGCACTGGTCGGTTCCCTGGTCCAGGGGTCCGACCAGGGACCTCACGGGCGCGAGCGCAAGCCGGGCGCGCGATCCTGCTGGCCGGCAAACAACCGATGGAGGTCAGGATGGCCGGCACCGACGTGAGCAGTGAGTCGACGAGCGAGGCGCAGAGCGATCTGGGGATGGACATGGCCCTCGAGGTCATCTCGCTTCCCGTCTCCGACATCGATACGGCAAAGGACTTCTATCTCAGCCTCGGCTGGCGGTTCGACATCGACCTGAAGGTCGGCGACTCCCGGACTGTGCAGATCACGCCGCCGCATTCGGCATGCTCGATTCAATTCGGCAACGGAAGGAAGACTGGCGAGCCGGGGTCCGCGCAGGGAATGATCCTCGTGGTCACCGACATCGACTCCACCCGCGCCGACCTCATCGACCGCGGCGTCGACGTCAGCGAGGTCCGAGAAGAACGGCCGCCGGGCTTCGACGCGCCCGAGGGGGAGCGTTCGTACTTCGCGCGAGCGCAGTTCAACGATCCCGACGGCAACGGCTGGGAACTTCAGCAAGTGACGACACGGCTGCCCGGCCGGGAATGGGAGGACTGAGATGGACGTCGCGTCGCTCGCGGATCTTCTGCACGAAACGTCCGGGCGCCACGGCGCATTCGAGGCGGTCGCACCTCCCCACGACTGGTGGGATTGGTACGCGGCGTACATGGACGCCCGCCAGAACGGGAGCACCCCCGAGGAGGCCTCCGCCGCCGCTGGGCGCTACATGGCCGATGTCAAGGGGATCGTGGTCCCCTCCACATCCTGAGGACGTCGACGAAGTTTCGTCTCTCAGGTCGGGATCAGCTCGGACTCCGAGCTCGGCAGCGCCTTCGCGAGCTCCCGGCGGGAGCGGATCCCGAGCTTGGCGTAGACCTTGCGCAGGTGCCACTCGACCGTGCGGGGGCTGAGGAATAGGCGGGAGCCGATCTCGGGATTCGAAAGCCCGTCGCGGGCAAGACGAGCAATCTGGCGCTCCTGGGGCGTCAGATCGTCGCGCGCCTCGGCCGTCCGCCTGCGCACCGTCTCGCCCGTCGCAAGCAACTCTCCGCGCGCACGCTCGGCGAACGCGTCCATGCCGACCTCCGCGAACAGACTATGAGCGGCACGAAGCGGGACTCGTGCGTCGACGCGGCGGTTCTCCCGGCGAAGCCACTCCCCGTACAGGAGGTACGTGCGACCGAGGTCAGGGCGCAGCCGGGTCCGACCGAGCAGCTCGATCGCCTCGCGGTACCCACTCTCGGCCGCCTTGCCGTCAGCCAAGAGCGCTTGCGCCCGCGCGCGGACGCCAAGCGCCCAGTCGGTTTCAGCGACGGCCGTCGCGGCGTTGATCTGCTCGAGGGCATCGCGGGCGGCGTCCGTGTTGTCGCTCCTCACCGCGGCCTCGATCAGCTCCGACGCCGCCCAGACCGAGACGAACAGCTCCGGCGTATCGTCGCTCGCCTGGCTGGCCGCGGCCAGCGCCTCGCTGTAGCGGCCGACGCCGTTGAGCAGGATCGACCTCGCCCAGTGCGCGTACTGGACCGCCGTTCCCTGTCCGCCGGCCGTCGCCTCCTCAATCGTCGTGTCGATGAGATTCGACGCGGCGGCCTCGCGACCCTGAAGCCCGACGAACAGAAGCGCCCCGTAGGGCGCCACCCGGGCACCAGTCGCATCGGTGACCCCGTCGGCCTCGGCGACGAGCATCGCTGCCCGACCGAAATCGCCGCCCAACGCGACGGCCTGGGTCAGCACATTGACGCTGACCGCCAGCACGGTCAAGGCACCCGACTCGCGAGCGAGCTGCACTCCGCGATCGGCGACCTCGAGGCAGGTGTCGTAGTCCCACACCATCACCGCGGCGGCGGTCGCCAGCCAACCCCAGCGGATCATTTCTTCCGCCGAGACGTCGTCGCCGCCAAAGCCCCTCGCCGCCTCCGCGAGGAGCGGCGCCGCCGCGGACCGCCCGTCGGTGAATGCCATTGCGAACCCCTCCAGCAGCCGATCGGCCGGACGCGCACGCGAGGCGGACCGGGGAGCCGCGCGGACCTCCTGCGAGACCTCCTCGAGGTCCGCGCCACCGGCAAGCGTCCCGGCGAACAGCGCCGAGCTCCAGGCGTCGAGATAGGTCTCGTGCGCGAGCTGGGGGTCGAGCGACTCCAGGGCCTTGGCGGCGCGAAGCAGAAGGCCGGGCGCTTCGCTTCCGCGGCTCTCGGAGTAGGCGGCCTCCGCGCGCAACAGGTCCAGTCGAGCCCGCTGGAGCTCATCCAGGGGGTCGGCCTCCGCAGCGGCCAAGAGGCCCAATGCCAGATCGAATGCCCCAGCGCCCAGGCCCGCCTCCGCGGCCGCGAGCGCTCGGTCCGCTCGCTGGGCGGAGTCGCCGGTGAGCGCCACGGCGCGCTGAAGGAACGCCGCGGCGGCGGCAAGCCCACCTCGGGCCTGCGCCCGGCCCGCCGAGCGCTCGAGCTCCGACGCCACCTCCTCGTCGGGCGCCGCCGCCGCGGCGGCCAGATGCCACGCCCGGCGATCGGGGTCCAACTCCCCATCGGTCACCTCCGCCAAGGTCCGATGGACCGCCCGGCGCGCCGATCCGTCTGCTGATCGGTAGACAGCGGAGCGCACAAGGGGATGGCGGAAGGTGACGCGCTCACCGAACTCGAGCAGTCCCTCGGTCGCGTCCGCAGTGGAGGTGATTCCGCGCCGCTCCGATGCGCGCAGCAGAAGCAGCGGATCGCCGGTCGGCTCGGCGGCGGCCACGAGCAGGAGGTGTCGCGCGTCGTCGGAGAGCGTCTCGACCTGCCGGATGTAGCTCTCCTCGATGCGCCCGGCGACCGGGTGCGGCTCGACCGTTCCGAACCCGCCGGCGAGCTGCGCCGCCGTCAGCCCGCGTGGCAGCTCGAGCAGGGCAAGCGGGTTGCCGCGCGCCTCCGCGACTACCCGGTCGCGCACTCGCTCATCCAGCATCGAGGGCGCTGCCGAGGAGAGCAGTGCCCTCGCGTCGCCATCTCGCAGGCCGTGGACCGCGAGCTCCGGCACGTGTCGCAGGTCATCTCCGGGCTCGCGCGCGGCGAACACGATCGCGACCGGCTCCGCGCGAAGGCGCCGAGCCACGAAGGCGAGCGTCACCGCCGACGCCCGGTCCACCCACTGCGCGTCATCGACGACGCAGAGAAGGGGACGCTCGTCCGCGACCTCCGCGAACAGGCTGAGCACCGCGAGGCCGACGAGAAACCGATCCGGCGGAAGGCCATCGCGCTCCCCGAACACGATCTCGAGCGCCTCCCGTTGCGGGGCGGGCAGTCCCTCGAGCCGGCCGAGCAGGGGAGCGCACAGTTGGTGCAGGCCGGCGAATGCCAGCTCCATCTCCGACTCGACGCCGGCGGCGCGGACGACGGTCACATCCGCAGCGGCCTGGGATAGGTGATCGAGGAGCGCGGTCTTTCCGATCCCGGCCTCGCCCCGCAGCACCAGGGAACGGCTCTCACCGCGCCGGAGCGCGGTGAGCAACCCGTCGAGCAACCCACACTCGCCGGCTCGGCCACGCAGAATCGCCCGGCCATCATGACCGGGCGGACGGTCGTTCATGGCACCGACGATCCTAAATCCCCGGGCCGTCCCTGACAAACGCAGGCCTGGTGGCGGGGTGTTTCCCTGATGTGAGCGCCTCAAGCGGATGACCAGGGATTCGGCCCGTGAGTTCACGGGCGCGAGGGACCGCTCAAGGCGCGGAGGATTGCCTCATGCCGATCACGATGACCCCGCAGGCCAAGTTCCAAACCGTCGACGGCGTTCGGATCCGGTACGCGGACAGCGGCGGTTCGCAGGGGCAAACGTTGCTCCTGACCTGCCCTTGGCCGGAGAGCGTCTACGCGTTCGCGGAGATCTGGGGGGCTCTCGCCGAGCACGCACGCCTGTTCGCGGTCGACCTGCCCGGATTCGGGGCTTCCGAGCGGCGCGATGAGCTCCTCTCGCCACGTGCGATGGGTGATTTCCTCGCTCTGCTCATCGCTGAGGCGGAGCTGGGCAGGCCTCACATCGTCGCGCCCGACGTAGGAACGGCGGCCGCCCTGTTCGCGGCTGCCGCGCATCCGGAGCGGCTTGCGAGCGCCATCGTCGGCACCGGCGCAGCCGCGGTACCCCTCCAGCTAGGTGAGCCGCTGGCAACCTGGGTGGTAGACCCCGACCTCGACAAGTACCGCGAGATCGACCCGCGCGTGATCGTTGGCACCGCGATAGACAAAATCGCGGGAGGGGTGGCCGACGACATCAGGGCGGACTATCTCGAGTGCTACGACGGCGACCGCTTCGTCGAGTCGATGCGGTACGTCCGCAGATACCCCGAGGAGCTGCCGATCCTGGCCGAGCTGCTGTCGGAGATCACGACGCCGGTCACGATCGTCAACGGCCGCCGCGATCCGGTCGTTCCCCTGGCCAACGCCGAGTTTCTAGACGAGCGGCTGCCCAGCAGCAACCTCGTGATCATCGACGCCGGGCACTTCGTCTGGGAGGAGGCACCGACGGAGTACGCCTCGGTGATCATCGACTCGATCACCGGAAGCGGCGGGTAATGAGCGCGGTCGGCACCGGCATTGCCCACATCACCCTGGTGGCAGCCCCCTGATGGCCAAATTCGACTATGACGTCGCGATCATCGGCTCGGGGTTCGGCGGGAGCGTCGCCGCGCTCCGCGCCGCCGAGAAGGGCTACCGGGTTGGGGTCATGGAGTCCGGCAGGCGCTGGAAGGACGAGGACATCCCGAAGACGCAGTGGGATCTCCCGAGCTTCATCTGGCTCCCGGCGGCGGAGCTGTACGGGATCCAGAGGATCGAGTACCTCGACGACGTGCTGATTCTCTCCGGCGCGGGAGTGGGCGGCGGCTCGCATGTCTACGCCAACACGCTGTACGTCCCTCCAAAGCAGTTCTTCGACGCGCCGGAGTGGGCGGAGATCACCGATTGGGCCGACGAGCTGGCACCGTGCCTCGACCAGGCAACTCGGATGCTCGGCGTCGTCCGCTATCCGTACATGCCGACCGACGTCGACCGGGTACTGCAGGAAGTCGCGATCGACATCGGGCGGGGAGAGACTTTCAACAAGGCGCCGGTGGGGGTCTATTTCGGAAGTCCCGGTGTCGAGGCCGACGATCCCTATTTCGGCGGGGTTGGCCCGCGCCGGACCGGCTGCATCTCATGCGGCAACTGCAACATCGGCTGCGGCCATAACGCCAAGAACAAGCTGACGACGAACTACCTCTACCTGGCGGAGAAGCTCGGCGCCGAGGTACACGAACTGCACGAAGTCCATGAGCTTGTCCCGCTCGAAGGAGGCGGGTTCGAGGCCCATGTGCGTCATCCCGGGTGGGCGCAGCGATCGGCCCGCCTGCACCGCCACACCTACACCGCCGAGCAGGTGATCGTCGCCGCCCACGCCTACGGCTCGGCCAAGCTCCTGCACCACATGCAGCACAAGGGTCGGCTGAAGGGACTGTCGAGCGAGCTCGGGCAAAGAGCGAGGACGAACTCCGAGCAGCTCCTTGCGATGACGCGGACGCACGAGGAGTGGGAGCGCGATCCCGAGAAGATCCATGTCACGCCCGGCTCGGTCGCGATCACGTCGGGGGTCTGGCCCGACTCGGTGACAAGCGTCGAGCCCACCATGTGGGGGGTCGGGAGCGACGTGTTCGCGTTCCTGGTAACCGAGCACCAGCACGGCGAGCAGAAGCACGCGACCGCATCCTGGCTTAGGGAGCTCGTCGGACACCCAGGCCGGGTGCTCGGCTTCAGCGACCCCCGACACTGGTCCGAGCGGAGCTTCATCGCCCTGTGCTCGCAGACGACCGACACCTCGATCGAGCTCTATTGGGACGACGGCCTGCTGCGGAGCCGGCCCTCCGGAACACCTCCCTCCGTCCACGTCCCGGAGATCGAGGAGTTCGTCGATCGGGTGGCAAAGAAGATGGGAACTCACGAGGGGGCGGTCCTCTTCGAGGTGATCAACCGCAACGCGTCCGCTCACTTCATCGGTGGGATCCCGATCGGCGAGAGCAGTGAAACCGGCGCCGTCGACCCATACCTGCGGCTATTCGGCCAGCCGGGAGTTCACGTCATGGACGGCAGCGTGATGCCGGCCAACCCGGGAGTGAACCCCTCGCTCATGATCACGGCACTGGCCGAGCGCGCGATGTCGCTCTGGCCGAACAGGGGCGACCCGGACAACAGGCCACCGATGGGTTCCGGCTACGAGCGCATCGACCCGGTCACGCCGCACCGGCCGGTGGTGCCGGCCGGCGCTCCGGGCGAGCTGCGACTCGATGCGAAGAAGGCCGACGTCGTCCCCGACTACCCCTACTGAGCTGAGCAGAGAAAGGAGAAGCGATGACCGAGGTGGCCACTGACGCTTTCCGCACTGTTGGGCCGAGCGATGCGATCCCCGACGGCTTCGTCGTTCCCTACTACCTGGAGGACCGCAAGCTGCGGATCTCGGTTGCACGTGTCGCGGGGCACCTCTACGCCTTCGACGATCTCTGCACCTGCGCTGAGCAGGCATGCCCACTGTCCGGAGGCCTACTCACAGGCACAACGATCATGTGCCAGTGCCACGGCTCACGGTTCGATGTCACCACCGGCGCAGTGGTCAACGGCCCGGCGACCGACCCACTCACGGCTTACGAAGTCCAAGAGGTGGACGACGAGGTCGGGGTCCGCGCGTGACAGACAGCCGAGCCGAGAGGCGACTAAGCCTCTCAAGGGAGGTGTGAGGGATCGCATGGAGACGCTGACCGTCGCCGAAAGGGCGGGAGCTCTGTTTGCGGAGATCGCGGCTCCGCCCATGAATCTTCTCGGTCCCGAGTTGGTCCGGGACCTGGTCTCCCTGATCCAGAAAGCCGAGGCCGATGACAGCGTCAAGGTGCTCGTCTTCAAGAGCGCAGACCCCGACTACTTCATTTCCCACGTCGACCTCACGCAGGTCAGTGAGTACCGGGCGGAGGCCGCGAAGCTGACCGGCGAGGCATCGATCGCTCTCCTGTTTCGCCATCTGAGCACCAGCCCCCTTGTCAGCATCGCGCAGATCGAAGGTCGCGTTCGCGGCGCCGGAAGCGAGTTCGTGCTCGCCTGCGACATGCGCTTCGCGGCGCGCGAGTCAGCGATATTCGGCCAGTTTGAGCCGTCGTTCGGCACGATCCCCGGTGCGGGCGCCGCGCAACACCTGACACGCCTGATGGGCCGCGCCCGGGCGCTCGAGGTCATGTTGAGCGCCGAGGACTACGACGCGGACCTGGCCGAGCGCCACGGCTGGGTCAACCGTGCATTGCCGGCGGACGCGCTCGATGATTTCGTCAGATCGCTGGCCCATCGGATCGCCGGCTTCCCGGCGCCCGGCCAATGGGTCGTGAAGGATCGCGTCAACGCGATAGCGCTCGCACCTGCTGAGGACTTCCGTCGAGATTCCGAGCTCTTCGGCGAGGAGGTGCGAAGCCCCGAGGTCCAGCGGCGGATCGCCGCTGCGATGAAGCAAGGCCCTCCAGACCCGGGACTGGGAGATTGATCTCGGACGGGCCCTGGGCGATCTGTCTTCCGATGAACAGAAACGTTGATCGAGTCACCACAACAAAGGAGCACACACATGGCGACCCTACATTTCAAGGCGACGACCACCGCGACACCCGAGCAGTGGGTGGCCGCGCTGACCGACTTCGGGCCCGGCCGCTCGGAGCTGTTCGAAAACAGCGCCGATGACGATCTCAAGGTGCATGATCAGGGCCCGACCGAAGCCGACGTCACCGAGGGGTCCAGCGGCATTTGGGAGCGCCTGCACTACGACTGGTCGGATCCCAACCGCGTCGTATTGACCACCACCGACTCCAACACATGGGGAGGCGACTCGAGCCACACCTACACCTTCACGCGCGAGCCCGATGGCAAAACCGACGTGGACTACGTCGTGGTGCGGGAGGGCAAGAACCTCAAAGGACGGGTGCTAGGGATCGTCCTCGGAACCGTCGGTAAGGGTCGCCTGGAAAAGGCGTTCGAGGGCGCGGTCGCCGCAATAGAGGCCCGCAACGGCGGTGCGAACGCGGCGGAAGCCACCTGAAGATGGCCAATGCCGCACCGACGCCGCGGGCCGTCGCGCTCGTGCTCGTCCCGGCGCTGGTGCTGATGCTGGCGTTCGCGTTCTCCTACGTCGGCGCCTTCCACGATCCGACCCCGCACAGCGTGCCGGTGGCGGTCGTCGGGCCGCCCTCGCTGGCGACGGAACTCGACCGCCTGCCCGGCGATCCACTCGACGCGCGCCAGGCCTCCTCCCGTCGCGATGCGCTGTCGCAGATCGACGACCGCGAGGTCTACGGCGCCTATGACGGTGCCAGGAGCCGCCTCTTCGTCGCCTCGGCCGCCAATGCAGCCACCGCCCTCGCGCTGACAGCGACTTTCGAGCGCATCGCCGCCGTTCACAGACGGCCACCGGTCCACGTCACCGACGTCAAGCCGCTACCGCCGAAGGATCCCAATGGTACCGCCGCTTTCTACGCGATGATCGCGTGGATGTTCGGCGGCTACATCGCCGCGACATTGATCGGGTTGATCGGGAGTCCGCGCAGCACCAGCAGGCAGCGCGCCCTGGCACGGGTCGGAGCGCTGGCCGGATTCTCAATCGTCGCCGGAATCCTCAGCGTGGTCTTGCTGCGGGCGTGCTTTGGGGTCTTCTCGGGCCACGTGCTCGCACTGTGCGGGATCGCTGCCCTGACCGTGTTCGCAAGCGCCGCCGCCACAGCGGGCATCCAGGCTGCAGCCGGCCCCGCGGGGACCGGCATCGTCATCCTTGTCTTCGTCATCCTCGGTAACGCCGCATCGGGCGGCCCATTTGCCCGGCCCCTGTTGCCCGGGCTCTGGAGGACGGTCGGCGGCCTGCTCCCGCCGGGCGCAAGCGTCGACCTGGCGCGGTCGGCGCTGTTCTTCAACGGCGCGCGGATCGCAGGCCCGATTCTCGTGCTGGGCGGCTGGGCGGCGGTGGGTACGGCGCTGGCGCTGGCGCTTGGCGGTCGCATTGTCGACCCGGTCGACACCGAGGCGGCTGCTGCCGCGGGGGCAGCGGTTTGAACGCGTTGGAGCGCAAATGGTGGACCCTGCTCGCGAGCTGCATTGCGATCTTCATGCTGCTGCTCGACGTAACTATCGTGAACGTCGCGTTGCCGTCGATCGAGCGTGACCTCGGCGCCGACTTCAGCGACCTCCAGTGGGTGGTCGACGCCTACGCGCTGACCCTCGCGGGCTTGCTGCTGGCGGCTGGGTCGCTTGCGGACAAGGTCGGCCGCAGACTGGTCTTCATGTTTGGACTGGCGATCTTCACCGCTTCATCGCTGGCCTGCGGACTGGCTCCCGATCCGCTCTTCCTGCACCTCTCGCGCGCGGCGCAGGGTGTCGGCGGAGCGATGATGTTCGGCACCTCGCTGGCGCTGATCGCACAGGAGTTCCAGGGTCGCGAGCGCGGGACTGCGCTCGGTATCTGGGGCGCGACAACGGCCGTGGCGGTCTCGACCGGGCCGCTCGTAGGTGGTGCGCTCGTGGACGCGCTGTCGTGGCGCTGGATTTTCCTCGTGAACGTGCCGATCGGCCTGGCCGGGCTCGTGGTCTCGCGGCTGCGGTTGCGCGAGTCGCGCGACCCGGCCGCCTCCGGCGTCGACCTCCGCGGCGTGGCGCTCCTGTGTCCCTCGCTGTTCCTGCTCGTCTACGCGCTGATCCGCGGCAACGAGGAGGGCTGGGGGAGCGCCCTTATCCTCGGCTGCTTCGCGGCCTCCGCGCTTTTGCTCATGTTGTTCGTGGCGGTGGAGCACCGCACCGCCGACCCACTGCTCGACCTTTCGCTGTTCCGCAAGCCGGCCTTCACGGGCGCGACGATCGTCGGCTTCGCGCTGTCGGCGTCGATCTTCTCGATGTTCCTCTACATCACGCTCTTCTTCCAGAACGTGCTGGGCTTTTCGCCATTCGAGGCGGGGCTCCGGTCGCTGCCGGTCACCGCGCCGATCCTGTTCGTCTCGCCGCTGAGCGGTCGGTTGACGGCACGCGTGCCGGTGCGGTTGCTGCTCGGGACTGGGCTCGCGTTCGTAACGGTCGGGCTGCTGCTGATGGGAAACCTGTCCGACTCGTCCGAGTGGACCGCGCTGGTGCCCGGCCAGATTCTGGCCGGTATCGGGGTGGGCCTGGCGACCCCCGCGCTGGCCTCGACAGCTGTCGGCGTGGTCCGACCGCAGCTGAGCGGCATGGCGTCGGGTGCGAACAACACAGCTCGCCAGCTCGGGCTTGCCACCGGGATCGCCGGTCTCGGCTCGATCTTCCAGGCGAAGATCGAGTCGACGCTCACCCCGCTGGTAGAGGGCACGTCCGCGTCGTCGCACGTGCACGAGCTCGCGCGGGCGGTTGCCTCAGGAGGAACCGGGCGCGCCTCGCAGGTAGTGCCGCCCGCCGACCATGCCAAGGTGGTTGACGCCGCGCACCATGCGTTCGTGACGGGCTTCAACACGATCGCGATGGTGGGCGTCGCCGTAGCGGCAGTGGGCTCCGTGGCGGGTTATGTGCTGGTGCGGTCGCGGGACTTCGTGGCCACCGGCGGTCCGTCGCCGGAGCCGGCGGAGTCGGCGGCAGCGCGGGCTCCAGTCCCCGAATAGCCCCGTCGTTTCTCTTTGCCTAGTGGAGGTCTCGCAGGGTATGTCGTTCTGCTCGTGCCCCGACGCGGTACCCAAGCCCCATTCGGAGGCAGCAGACTCGAGCTACTACCCGATCTACTAGACAGAGCGACACTCAGAGCATCGGAAAAACTGAGCAAAGGCTGCCCGCGCCTAGGCCGCCTCAATTCGCCGAATCCGCGATTGGTTGACCATATCGGCGTGCGTGGCGATCCTGGGTGGTTTGCCAGCACCGTTAGGCTCGATCCAGAGTGACGCTCGTCCCCTTTGAGAATCCGTTGGACCGGTTTGAAGTCAGCTTCACCGGGCCACCGATGATTAGGCGAACCCGTGGTGCGCTCTCGGCGGCCGCGATTACCCCTCTGGTCGACCGACACAACGACCTGGCAGCCCTGCGGGCTGGGGCGAGCGAGTTGCACGAGTTCGTCGTCTTGGTGCGGGCGCGCGACGCCTGTCAAGCGCTAGAGCGAACCCGGGCCGCGGTTCAAACGGGAGGGGCCTATACCGGTTTCTCCGCAACGCTCGCTCCATAGTTCGGACTGCTCGTCGGGCCCCAACAAATGGCCTGTTAGAACCGCTACCAGCACGGCCCTCTTGTGGTGCTAACTTGAACGCCAATCCGAGCCGCCTCGCTCCGGCGAAGGCGGACGGGGGACCCAGGCAGTTGGGGCGAATCGGCCGGTAATCCGGCTGTAGCGGTGTCAGACCGCGAGTCCGTCAGCTAACCCCGTAGGACCCATTAGGAAGGGAGCCTGAGATGAGGACCCGAAGCGATGTGAGACGAGAAGACTCCATCGTGGCAAAGGCGCAAACCGCGCTTTCAGAGCTGGTGGGCAGAGCCGCCGGAAGGCCCGAAGGCAGTGATGATGGGCCGGTGCTGGTGCGATGCGATGACGCGGCGCGTGGCCTCGATAACCCCTGAGGAGCCCGTGGCCCGTGCCGCCGGGAGGCTCGCCGAGCAGGATGTCGGCGTTCTGCCGGTAGGCGGAGGCGGCGGTCGCCTCAGGGGCGTCATAACCGATCGCGACATCGTCGTCCGAGTGATTGCCCAGGGGCTCAACCCCGATGGGCTCACTGTGGGCGATTTGCGGCACTGACGAGCCGGTGACGGCTTCCCCGCGCGACACGCTGGATCAGGCGGCGCAGGTGAAGAGCCACGTCATCGATCTTTTCGCCTAGATAGGCGTCCGCTATTGACAGACCTGTCAGCTCGCGCTACTCGTCTCCCGCCAGCTCGTTCAGCGCGTTGAGCGACGGCGCAAAGTAGTACGCGCCGCTCACCGGACGCGAGAAGTCTGTGAGACGGTCATGCAGGCCTTCGGATGATGTCCCGATCATGCGCGACAGCATCTGGTCGTACCTCGAGCGCTCCGCGCTGAAGGCGACGAAGTAGAGCCCGTATTCCTCCGCGGTCCCGTATGGCACGCTGCGGCGATAGATCTCGAGCTCCTCGCCCCCGACCGTCATCTCGACGCGTGCGATATGGGCGGTCGGCGGCTTCTCATCCTCGGAAAGCTCGACGCTGTCGACCTTGGTCCGCCCGAACACGCGCTCCTGTTCATCAATCGATAGCCGATCGAACGCGACGAGGTCGTGCACCCATCGCATTGCGAGCACGTGGCTCCCACCTTCTCCCGCCTGACCAGGGGGAAGGAGGGCGACGTCCGCGGCCCGGCGCACTTGCGGGTTCGCCGTGCCGTCGATGAAGCCGGTGATGTCGCGCCCGCCTCTGTAGGTGAACCCCTCCTGCTCGGCGGCCACGAGGGCGGCGTCAGCGACCGCCTGCGCCGCGGCTCGGGCGCTGTGCCACGTCACGTCTGGCTCGGCGCCGCTGATCCAAAGCCAGGCGTCGTGCTGGGCGGCGGGTGCGTGACGGCCGTCGGTTCCCGAGATCTGCTCGAACGGCCCGAGGTCCGGCGGCGTGTGCGACGGCGCCACACCGCGCCAGACATCCGCCCCGAACGCCACCACGAGGTTGACCCCTCCGGCTGAAACGTCCGGCGTACGAAGGCGACGGAACGCTGCCACGGCCTGGTCGGGAGTGACACCCGGCCTGAGATCGAACTCGAGGAAGTGATGTGCATGGGTCCCCTGAGCGAAGATCCCGAACTGGGGCAGCACGAATCGCTTTGGCCGGAGTTCTGGATTCGCTGAGTCGGAAACTTGTGGGGCGCTGTCATTACTCAACGTGGTGATCGAGGCTAGACGCGATCGGCTTTGCGATCAAGACCGTTTCTGCCCGATACCGCAGGTGCAACCCGCCGACCTGCTCACGAGGCTGTCAACGAGCAGACTGAGAGCGCTTCGTCCTAGCGACCGGGAGCCTCGTCGGCGTTCGGCGAGGCGCCGCCGCCGCGCGCCTACAGGCGCCGTGTTCGCGTCGTACCGCGAATACTTCCGGGCGAGCTTCGGGCCGAACTCGCGCCCTCACTCACTGGGTCCCGGTTGACCCGAAAAGCCACTCGCGGGAACCTCGTAGGGCAGTGACAGATGCGCCCGACCTAGACGCCACTGCCGTGCCGGCTGACCACACCGGCCTGGCCGCAAAGCGCGTCATCGCCGGCGGCATCGGCGCGATTGCCGCAGCCTCCATCGCCGCCCTCAACGGAGCGTCTTGGTCGGTCGCCGCGCTCTGCGCCTCGGACGTTGCCGCCCTCGTCTTCGTGGTCTGGGTCGCAGTGACCGTGGCCAACGCCGACCCAGCGGCGACGGCGCGGATCGCTCGCGCCGAGGACGCGTCCCGGCCCGCTGCGGAGGCGATCCTCATCGGCGCCGGCGCCGCGAGTCTTGTGGCCGTGGCCTTCACTCTCGGGGAGGCAAGGGACTCCGGGGCTCCCCAGCGCGACCTACTGACGGCGCTGGCCCTCGGTAGCGTGGCGCTTGCATGGATTTCGGTGCACACCGTCTTCGTACTTCGCTACGCAAGGCTCTACACTACAGCCCGCCGAAGGGCGGCATCGACTTTCATGGCGAGATGCCCGACTACAGGAACTTCGCCTACCTCGCGCTGACCATCGGCATGACCTTCCAGGTCTCGGACACCGACCTCACCGGCAAGCGCATTCGCCGCGTCGCTCTCCACCACGCGTTGCTGTCCTACGTCTTCGGAACCGGGATTCTCGCGGTCACCGTCAGCTCCGTAGCCGCTCTGCTCGGACGTTAGGTAAGCCGGCCGTGGATGCCCTCACCGGCAGAGCGAGGGGTCGACATGGGTTCGCACCGGATGTACGATCGGAAGACATTCACCGAGGAGGTTGAAATGGCTCTATCAGACCAACTCACCAAGCTGGCGACTCGGGCGAAGGAAGCGGAGGACCATACGGCGGCCGCTCAAGCCAAGGCCAAGGCCACGCTCGAACAGGACGTCGAGAAAGCGGGTGAATCGGCCCAAGCCCAAGCACAGAAACTGCGTGAGTCGGCGGAGGCAGGCCAGGGAAAGATCTCCGACTGGTGGGACGACGTACAGAAGAACTGGAACGAGCACGTCGCCACCGTCAAGGAGAACATCGACCGCAAAAAGACCGAGGTCGACCGCAGCAGGGCGCAGCACGACGCCGACAACGCCGAAGGCGATGCCCTGTTCGCCATCGATTATGCATATGCGGCAATCGAGGAGGCCGAGTACGCGGTGCTCGACGCTTCCCTGGCGAGGATGGAGGCTGACGAACTCGCAGCAAGCGCCTGAGGCGGGCGCGACGGGCTGTCCGGCCCCCCACCCGATTCAGTCTTGCCCCCCGTGGGTTCCGTCCAAGCCTCCTGGATGAGCTCACCGGGACTGCGCGAGGCAAAACGAGAGGAATAGGTTTGCCTTGATGGCGGCCAACGGCGAGCCACTTGTGACAGGCGAGGTCGAGGGGCGTCTGCTGAAAGCCTGGCGGGGCGAGGTTGAAGCTGCCGCGGTCTACGAGTTGATCGCCCAGCGGATGGATGGGAAGCAAGCCGAGCTCTTGCGGCGGATCGCCGAGGCCGAGGGTGGTCATCGCCGCCGAATCGAGGCCAGGATGACCGAACTCGGCATTGTGATCCCAGATCCGGCAACCGTGCCGCTCTCGCGCTGGCTGCGTCTCCAGGCCAGGATCGCCCCGGTCGACCGCCTGCTCGCCGCCCGCGAGGCCGCCGAGGGCGAGGAGGTCTCCGACCTCTACCGACGCCCCACCGGGGATGAGGCAACGGATCGGCTCCTGCACGAGATCCGGGCCGACGAGAAGTCCCACTCGCTCGCGGTCGAGGAGATGCGCTCCGGCGAGAGCCGCGACGAACCCTCCCCGCTCGCCGCCCCGGGCGTGCAGGCGCGCCTCGACCGCATCCTCGGGCGCGAGAGCTGGCACCAGCGGGGAGGGAGCTGGATCTCGGGTGCGATCTACGGGGCCAACGATGGGCTCGCAGCTGTGTTCGGCATCGTCACCGGGGTCTCGGGGGCGACCGGCGGATCGAGCTTCGTGCTCACGGCCGGCCTCGCCGGCGCGGTTGCCTCGGCGCTCTCGATGGCGACCGGGGCCTTCCTCGCCGAGCGCTCCGAGGCGGAGGTGATGGAGGCGAATGTTGAGAGCGAGCGCCGGGAGATTGCCGAGCACCCCGAGGAGGAGAAGGAAGAGCTCTCGCTCTTCTACCAGCTGAAAGGCATCGATCCCCAAACCGCCGACCAGCTCGCCGAGCGGCTCGCGCAGGATCCCGAGGCGATGCTGAAGACGCTCTCACTGGAGGAGTTCGGCGCCAGCGAGCATCCCGGCAACCCGGCCCA
Source organism: uncultured Solirubrobacterales bacterium (assembly GCA_963780815.1). Taxonomy (GTDB): domain Bacteria; phylum Actinomycetota; class Thermoleophilia; order Solirubrobacterales; family 70-9; genus VRUE01. The sequence continues at coordinate 31,027 of CAWADG010000004.1, forward strand.
GGCATCGCTGGCGGCGGGCCTGAGCACGGGAGTGGGGGCGATCATCCCGGTGATCCCCTTCATGTTCACCACCGGCACCGTGGCAATCCTCGCGGCCGCAGCGATCTCGCTCGTCGCTCACTTCCTGGTCGGCGCCGCCAAGTCGCTGGTCACGCTCCGCAGCTGGTGGTCGGCGGGCCTGGAGATGACGCTGGCCGGCGTCATCGTCGGCGGCGCCACCTACCTCGTCGGGCTTGCCTTTCCGACTTGAGCCCTGCGCCCGAAGACCTCACCCAGTGGGACTCGTGGAAGGAGCGGCTCCGCTCCCTCCCTCGCGGTCGGCGAGCGCCCGAACCTCCTTGGTCAGCGTCAGGATCTGCCTCGAGAGGTCGAGCAGCTCGACGTTTTGCTTGTCCTCCTCCTGGACCGTCTTCCACTGGTGGTCGGCGATCACCTGACGCCTAGCGTCGGCGCGGTTCTGGGAGATCATCACGAAGGTCGAGAGGAAGATCGCCTCGAGCGAAACGATCATCGTCAGCAGGCCGAACGGATATGCCTCCACACCGAAGCCGATCCAGCAGCCGAACCAGATGATGTGGATGTAGACGAACAGCATCGAGCCCGAGAAGGCGGTGATCCCGTCGGCGACCCGGTTCTGCGTCGCGTCGGCTCGTTCTTTCTCACGCCTCAAAAGAGCCGGGTTGATCGGAGGCCCCAGTTTGGGGACCGGTGCGAGGAAGTGGTGCAGGCGTTCGCCCAGCGTCTTGCCATCGGTTTCGCCATTGGACGCCGGACCGGGCACGAGCTGAGGTTCATCTTGGCTTGACATCAAGTCTCCTTCCGGCAGGGGCTCGGGTGCCGCTGGCCAGTCTCTCAAGCTGACGCCGAAGCGGAGAGCGCTGCGGTGATGGCGGACCTGCGCAATATCCGCGGCCGTGGGACGCGAGGGACGTTTCGGGACGCAGCTGCAGGAAGTACCCGCCGGCTCGTCTAGCGTCTACTCGACCCGGTCGGTCGCCGGATCGGGACGCTCGCCGAGGTACTCCACCCACTGGGTCTTGACGCGCGGGTAGTGCTTCGAGGCCTCCGCCTGGTCCATGAAGCCGACGATGGTGCTCTCGAATCGCTCTTGAAGCTGGTCGTCGGCGAGTCGCCCTTCGTCATCGAAGGCCTGGTGTGCCTGGGCGAGGGAGAACATTTCGGGGTAGACGCGAGCACCGAGATGCTCGAACGGGATTCGGAGCGCCCACAGGCCCCTGTTGCCGCCGGCCATCGAGGGTGAGGCCGACAGCAAGAGTCCGTGCTTCTCGTTGAACGGCTGCGGTCTGAAACGGGAGACCCAGTCAATCGTATTCTTCAGCAGCCCCGGCATCGAGGCGTTGTACTCCGGCGAACTGACCACAAAGGCGTCGTTCGTCTGGATGCACTCGCGGAAGCGGTCCGCCCCAGGCGGGAAGCCATCCTTGTTCTGCACGTCCTGGTTGTAGGAGGGTGTCTCGAAGTCTGGCATCGAGTTGGGATCGATGATCCCTCCGTTGGCCCTGATCGTGTCGGCGGCGAGACTGGCGAGCCGCCCGTTGAGCGAATCCGCCCTCAGCGAGCCGGAGAAGACGAGGAAGCGGACGGGCTCGCGCCCACCCGAAGACGACTGAACCTCCATCCGCACACCTTAAGCCGAACTGCGGACCGGGTTGCTCTAGCGTTGGTCGATCGCCGAGTTCGCCGAGCGCTATGCGGACCAGAACGAGCTCGACTACCCTGTGCTTGCCGACGCGGCGAGATCCGGCCGCATCACGGCGGAGACCGATCTCGACTGAAGGGCACCGGGTCGCTGGACGGCCCATGCGTCGCGCCGGCCTAGGTCACGCTCAGATTGCGATCGTTTCGAGTCGGTCCAATTCCAACCGAAGTGCCGAGAGGAAGGCAGAGTCGCGGCGCACCCTGGCAATCATCTGCACGGAGTCGCGGTAGTGACCGGCCATACTGGCGGCGCTGGTCCCCATCCGCGCCTCCAGCTCCTCGCGAGAGGCCTCGAGGCCGCGCCGCAGCCCCGCGATGTCGGAGAGCTTGTCGGCGGCGAAGACGGTCACCGCCCGCCCCCCGGCGGCAGCGACCTTCTCGCGCAATCCGGCCTTGCGCCGATCGAAGGGCTCGATCGTCGGATCCTCGCTCAGGGTCATGACCAGGGAGGAGATTGAATTCCCCATCTCGGCGCGCAAACCGTCCTCCGTCAGCGAGCCACGCTCGACCGCGTCGTGCAGCAGCCCGACGGCGATCAGCTCCTCGTCGAATCCGATCTTCTGGAGGAGCCCGGCGACCTCCGTGACGTGTTCCAAGAAGAGGCGGTTGTCGCTCGGCCGGCGCTGCTGGCCGTGGGCCCTCTCTGCCAGCGCATAGGCTTCGCGGAGAAGTGGGGTGGCGGAAACCCATAGCGGCAACGCCAGCACCCGCTCACCATTGGAGCGCCCCTTGCGCTCGTTGACGACCTGAGCATCCGGGCGACCGGCATCGTTGCTCGGCACCAGGCAAGTATCGCGCAATTTGCGGCGAGTTCAGAGTCAATTTCGGAGCGTCTCGCTCGAACCAGTCTGCCGTCTTGGCCAACTCCCGCAGGGTTAACGGCTGTGCCCCGCTCCCTGGTCCCGGGCGCGCGGCCTCAACCGGCCGGTCGACCGGAGGCTCTCCAGTAGCCGCGGATACGCTTGCGAAACGCCTTGGGCTTCTCTGCGTAGGTCCGCTTCCCGAGGTCGAGGGCCTCCTCGAGCAACTCCTGCCGGCGTCCTGCGATCGCCGCTTCCAGGGCGGCCCTCTCAGAGCGGGCAAGCCTGCGGTTGCGGAGATCTTCGCTCAGAACCGTGAGGTCGTGGTGGTCTCCGAGTAGGTCGGAGAGCCGGCGGGCTTCGTTCGCGGCCTGCTCCATTCTGCGCGGCCGAACCACGCGCAGAATCTGCAGCTGATACCGGAGATCCTTTGCCCGTTTGCGCCACTCGTGGACGGCATCGAGGTCGGAGTCAGCTGCGTCTTGTCGCATCCCCCGCCTCCCCCGTCGGTAGGCCCGGGTGAGCCCCTGCTCGACGAGCGACCAGGAATTCTCATCAAGGGGCCAGTCCGCGATCTGGCCCTCACCCTCCTCCAGCTGCTCGAGCAGTGGGGCGATCATCGACTCGCGGCGATTCCTGGTCTCCTCCCCGGCTCTTCGGTCCTCCTGCCGCGCCCGCGCTTCACGGTCAGGCGGAGCCGGCGACCGAGGGGCGTCGCGTCAAGGTCGGTGTCCTTGCGGCGCAGCCGGACCTCGCTCTCGTCGTCAAGGCAGAGATAACCCCGGGCGATCTGATCCGCGGGGCATTCGCCGAGCCAGGGCGGTGCCTCGGCAAGGCGGAACTTTCGCTCGATCTCGATCGACACGGCTCTAATGACCCCATCGCGCACTCTAGAGCCTGCCTACCGGCCGGCCTCGCGCCGACTGGCCGCACGGGATGAGCGCCGGTCCGCAGCGAGCCGATGCGGAATATGGGGTTTGTGCGACAGCCTCACGCGGAAGGAGGCGTCAGCTCAACAGGTGCGGATCAAGCTATCCCGAGGAGTAGCTCTGCGATTGCGAGCGCGCCCGGGTCGCTCTCGGCGTAGGCTGGGAGATGCCCATGGCGAGACGGCTGAAGAGATCCGCCGATGCAGCCGCGGGCGTGGGATCGCTTGACGACCTCAAGGCCGCCGACCTGGTGGATGCCATGGGGCGCCTCCACCGCCACCGTTGCCACATCCTCGATCTCGTCAGTCCCACACCCGGCCGGGTGCTCTTCGGTCCCGCAGTCACGATCTCCTACTTTCCGAGCTGCTCGGCGGGCCTCGATCCTGAGCGCTACAACCTCCAGAACCTCTTCTACGAGGCCGTCGGCGATCACCCCGAGGGGAAGGTCCTGGTGCTGGCGAGCAACGGCTACACCGACGTGTCGATGGGGGGTGGCACGAAGCTGTCGCGCCTTCAGGAGCATGGCTGCGCCGGCATCCTCACCGATGGCCGGTTGCGCGACTTCGACGAGCTCGCCAAGTATGACTTCGCCGCCTACTGCTCCGGCGAGGCCACCAAGTGGGGGGGCGGGGAGGTCACCCCGTTCCAGGCAAACGTGCCCGTGGTCGTCTCGGGCGTCGGCGTGATACCCGGCTTCTACGTGTTCGCCGACAGCTCCGGCGCCGTGGTGATCCCCGAGCGACAGGTCGGGGAGGTGATCGAGGGCGCCCGTGCGGTCGAGGCCGAGGACGAGGGCTACCGCGCCGAGATCCGCCGTGAGCGACGGCCGCCACCCAAAGGGGGACCCGGATGACGCAGCGCACCGCCTCCGGCTGGCCCGCGCTCTCGTACGAAGCGTGGGCCGAGACCTGCGACACGCTCCACGCCCACACCCAGATCCTGGGCAAGCTCGCGGTCGAGCTCGCTGCCCCTGAGCCCGAGCTCCAGCATGCCGCCCTTCGACTAACGCCCCGCGGCTGGGAGACGCGGGTGCTGCCGGCGCCGGATGGCGCGGGCGCGTTCATCGCCGGGCTCGACCTGCGAACTCACGAGGCATTCGTTGAGCACAGCGACGGGCGAGAGACGCGAATCGCGCTGACCCCGAATCGGCCCGTCGCCGAGGTGACGCGGGAGGTGCTCGAGGCCGTTCGCCGTCTGGCCGGCGACGTCGAGATCAACCCCAAGCCCCAGGAGGTCCCGTGGGAGGTGCCGTTGGACGAGGACCGCGAGCACTCGACCTACCAGTCGGAACGCGTCGAGACGTACTTCGCGGCGGCGACCCAGGCCGCTCTCGTTCTGGACGAGTTACGTGCGCCCTTTCGCGGGCGCGTGACCCCGGTCAACGCCTGGTGGGGCACCTTCGACATCGCGGTCGCCTTCTTCTCCGGAAAGCCGGCCGATCCCCCGGGGGACGACTTCATCATGCGCAATTCGGGCGATGCCGAGCAGATAGAGATCGGCTGGTGGCCGGGCGATCCCGAGTACGACCGAGCGGCGTTCTTCGCCTACGCTCACCCCGCTCCCGGTGGGTTGGCGGACGCCGATCTGAGTCCCAAGGCGGCCCGCTGGGATTCGGGCCTCGACGAGTTCGTGCTGGAATGGGAGGACGTGCGGGCGGAGGAGGATCCATCTGCACTCGCGCTCGAGTTCGGACACTCCGCGTTCGGCCATGCCTGTGCAGTGTGCGGATGGGATCCAGCGCTCGCCGGCAGCGGGGAGGGGAGACCGCCGCCGATCAGGTGACCTTCACGAGCTAGGGCCTCTCCGTCACGTCGGGTATCACGGCGGCCATCCGCTCCGCGTCGCGCGTCATCTCGGCAAGCCGCTCTCGGTCGCGCATCAACTGGGCGAGCTTCTCCGGGTCGCGCTTGTCCCAGCCATGGAAGTGCGAGAGGTCACCCGCTTCCCAAGCCTCATGGAGCCCCGGCTTGCTCAGATCCCAATCGGGGCGAATCTCGCTCGAGACGTCCCGCAGGTCCTGCCAGAGGTCGTACACTGAGGGCCGGCCCCAGAACCAGTACCCGTTGTAGATCTTGTGGACGACGAGATGCGGCTTGAGCACGAGGGTGTGCGGGATCAACGGGTCGTTCATCGGGTCGGTGTACTCCTGGATGTCCAGGTCCTTCTGGACGGCGCGCTCGGAGTCGGAGAGGAAGGGCCACTGGGCGCCGACGGAGGCCCGGAACTCCTGCAACTGGTGATGCGCGTCGCTCGCGATCGTGGCGATCTTGGTGTAGGCAACGGCGATCTTGGGATAGAACGCGGCCAGCTCGAGGTGCTGCTGGTGCTCCTTCGGGCAGTAGTGGCCGCGTGCGAGCGTGAGAATCAGGGGGTCGTCGCCCTGCAGCTCGCTGAGCTTTCGCGGCGTCTTGGTGTGATCCGGCAGCTGGTAGTCCGGGAAGGTCGCACCAGGTTTGATGTTAGGGCGCAAGGCCGACTCCTTTCAGGCGGTTGGCGTGGCTATTAGACCATGGCGACCTCATCCAGCATGCATTCAAAGGCTCAGAGATTCCAACCGATCCTGGGGTCCTCCTGGAGAAAGAAGGGGCCCAATCGGGGCCTGATCCTGAGACAACCACAGCCAACTCAGGACAACTCGACGCAACGCGGTCAGTCACCAATCGGCCGCCATCAAGCTGAACCGCGGATTTGTGGTCCAGGCGGTCGCCGGTTCGAATCCGGTCGTCCACCCCTCAGAAAGCCCCCGCATTGACGGGGGTTTTCTCATTTCCTGCATTGCCGCCGATCGCGGCCGTGGTAACAAACGGTGCCCGGCGCACCTCCGTTGGACCGGTCATCTTTTGATCAGTCTGAGCTCGACTGCCCGTTTCCGGCGATCTCCGCACGGAGTTCCTCCAGTTGAGTACTGAGCTTCTGGAGTTCCTGCATCACGGGGTCGTCTCCGGCTTGCATGCGTTCGGACTCGGCGCGAGTGACAAAGGTGCTTGTGATCGCGCCTGTGACCACTGCGATCAGGGACAGCCCGCCGAGCATCAGGATCACCGCAACGGCCTTACCGACGGTGTCCTGGGGCACCACGTCGCCGTAGCCCACGGTGGTGACCGTCTGGGCACCCCACCAGATGCCCTCCCAGACGTTGTCGAATGTCTGGGGGTCGACAAGGCGCTCGACGACAGCGAAGACGACGATGAAGAACAGCCACACCCCAACGATGAGGTAGGCCGCATCGCGTGGGCGAAGCCCGCGCCGATTTATGCGCTCATTCATTCGCCTTGCGAGGCGGCCCGGTTCACCCGTACTTGCCATTGAAAGGGGTTCGGCGCCGCGGGAAGAGTCCCTCCGACCGGCGAGCGCGATCTACGCGTTCAGGGGCGCAGGGCGGGGGAGGGGTCGGACCCCGGCGAGAACGCCTGATTCACCCACTCGGCCTCTCGGCTGCTCGGGGCGTAGTCGGCATAGATCAGAGTCGTTTTCAGGTCGGCGTGTCCCATCAACTCCTGAAGCGCCCGCATCGGGACCCCCTGAGCGGCGAGGCGGGTCGCGAAGGTATGCCGGAGGTCGTGGAACCGGGTCAGCGGCTTCCGCTGGACCTTGCCGTTCCTGACGATCTCTTCGAACTGACCCGCTCCGGATGCCTTCAGCGCCGCCTTGAAGCGTTTGAGCAAGCGGGAGCGGCTGCTGGAGGGTGTTCAGGGCTGGGTCTGGGATGAGTTGGAGGCCTCATGGGAGTTCGGCTACGGGCGCCTGCTCAGCTTCGTCAACCGCGAGGGCAACGGCCGGGTCCCGGTCGATTACCGCGACGACGACGGGTTCGGGCTGGGCAAATGGGCCGTCAATCAACGTGCGCGGCGTGGCGAACTCTCCGAGGAGCGCCAGCAGCGACTTGATGCCGTGCCGGGCTGGGTCTGGGACACGCAAGAGGCGGCCTGGGAGGACGGCTTCGCTCGACTTCAATCGTTCGCCGAACGCGAAGGCCACAGCCGGGTGCCCCAGCTCTACCTGGGGGACGACGTGTTCAGGCTGGGACAGTGGGTAGCGGTTCAGCGAGACGGTCAACGTAGCGGCAAACTCTCTGAAGAGCGGCGGCAGCGACTTGAAGTCCTTCCGGGTTGGGCCTGGGATGCGTTGGAGGCCGCCTGGGAGGAGGCTATGCCCGGCTGCGATCTTTCACTGAACGCGAGGGCAACAGCCGTGTCCCACAGGCCTACCGAGACGACGACGGGTTCAGCCTAGGCGGGTGGGTGAACCAGCAGCGGGCTGCTCAACGCCACGGCAAACTCTCCGAGGAGCGCCAGCAGCGACTTGATGCCGTGCCGGGCTGGGCCTGGGACCCGCGAGAAGCGGCCTGGCCGGATGCCTACAACCGCCTGCCTGCTCCAATTCGCCAAGCGTGAAGGTCACAGCCGGGTTCCAACGGCCTACCGCGACGACGACGGTTACAAGCTGGGTCAGTGGGTGAGCAATCAACGGGCGAATCGTCAGGACGGCAGAATCTCGGATGAGCGCCAGCAGCTACTCGAAGCCCTGCCGGGCTGGACCTGGGACGTGCGAGAAGCGGCCTGGGAGGATGGCTACGGGCGGGTTCTGCAATTCGCCAAGCGTGAGGGGCACAGCCGGGTTCCAACGGGCTACCGAGACCGCGACGGCTACCAGCTGAGAGGCTGGGTGAACGAGCAGCGGTTTCACCAACGCCACGGCAAACTCTCGGATGAGCGGCGGCAGCGGCTTGAGGCCCTGCCCGGCTGGGCCTGGGACTCGAGAGAGGCGGCCTGGGACGACGCCTACGCCCGCCTACGCTCATTCGCCGAACGCGAGGGTCACAGCCGGGTCCTACGTCTTCGACACCCCGAGGACGATGGGTTCAGGTTGGATCTGTGGGTCCACACTCAACGAACGCTTCACCGCCGAGGTCGACTCTCCGAAGACAAGAAGCAGCGACTTGAGGCCCTTCCCGGCTGGGTCTGGGACACGCAGAAGGCAGCCTGGGAGGAGGCCTACAACCGGCTGCTGCAATTTGCAGACGGCGAAAGCCACAGCCGGGTTCCGGTGGCCTACCGCGACGACGACGGGTTCAGGCTGGGGCAGTGGGTGAACGTTCAGCGAACGAATCGAGGCCGAGGCCGACTCTCGGAGGAGCGGCAGCGGCGGCTGGAAGCTGTACCGGGCTGGGTCTGGGACGCACGAAAAGCAGGGGAGGGCGACGACGCTTAAGCAGATCGGCCGGGGCGCGGTGATACACGGGTCTAGGGGTTCACGGGGAGACCGGCGTCGGCTCAGCGCCCGTGGCAGTGCTTGCACTTCTTCTCTGAGCCGCACGGGCAAGGGTCGTTATCACCCACAGTCCTTCCGGTGCAGAGTGGAGCCCGCGTCGGTGACGCGGGCTCAACTCTGCTTTGCCGTCCGTCCTCAGTGGAGGGTGCCGACCTTGATCGCGGTCAACTCCTGCTGCTGTGCTGCGAACGTCCCGTTGCCGCTGGTCTTGTGGCAGTTGAGGTCGAGGGATACGGATTCCGGCCCCGTGTTGTAGAAGCCAAACGTGGCCGCGAATGGGAATGGCGATGTGGATGACGCCCCCTCTGACCACGGCACCACGCTGCCGGTGGCCACGTTGTTGCCGTCGTTGTTGATGAGCACTCGACACTCGCCACCGATCGAGAAGATGGGGTCCGAATCGCCAACCCTCGCGGAGTAGTTCACGATGTAGCCGCCGGGCGACAGATTTGAGATCTCGATTGTGGAGTTGCCGCTGGCAGAGAAGGCGAAATACCCGTCGCTCGGGCCTGGCGCACCGTCCGTGCCGTTGGTGCCGTTGGTGCCGTTGGTGCCGTTCGTGCCGGGCGCGCCGGTGTCGCCGTTCGTGCCGGGCGCGCCGGTGTCGCCCTTCGCGCCGGGCGCGCCGGTGTCGCCCTTCGCGCCGGGCGCGCCCGCTGGCCCGGCGGCCTTGCCGATCTGGCTGGCCACCTCCTGCTGGACCGCCTTCTTCACGAATTTCTTCAGCGCGCTGTTGCTCATGCTGATCGAGGCCGTGCCGCCGATTGCTGGCACGGCAACCGCCACCGAGACGATCAAGGCAAGGCCGATCGAGACGAGACTCCGCTTCATTTGGGGCTCCTTTTTCCGAAGACGCCCCCCGATGGCCCCCACTCGCCCTGTATGGCTACTCTCGCACACCTCCCCCCGACGAACGGGGATTCGACGAATATCCCGCGATGCGTCCGGGCCGGGAGGATCCAAAACAGCCGCCACCGGAGCCGCCACCGGATCCACCGTTTGCAGCCGCCGCCGAGGTTCCCCCCTTGGGAAGAAACAAAGGGCGATCCGCCGATCGAACCGCTCGAACGACGCGAACCGCTCGAAAAGAAGTAGTCGCCCACGATCGTGGTAACAGCCGTGGTAACAACTTGAGCGAATCTCAGCTGATCTCAGGTGCCCTCAGGGCAGATCTTCACGCCTGAGGGAGTCCGGTAGACGGCCATGGCTGTGGTTGTGGTCCAGGCGGTCGCCGGTTCGAATCCGGTCGTCCGCCCCTCATCTAAAGCCAAATCGTGAGGCAGGGGGTAGGAGGCTGCCCACGATTTGCCGCGCCGCTCAAAGGCGGCGGATGGGATCGACCTTAGAGGGCACACGACCGGCCCGCTTCCCTGTCTCGCTCTGAATAGGGGGTGGGCCGTTCTATATCCTCGTCAGGGGTCTCGTGGGTTCGAATCCCACCTCGATAACGCGCAAGCTGCCGCCCCGAAAGCCGTTAGACCCCCTCCGCTATTTGGCTTTACGCCGCCGTTTCAAGGTCACCACTTGGTCAACGCGATTTAGGTCGGTCCGAAACGGGTCCGAACGGGTCCCGAAACCGGACCCGCTCTCGACCGGATCGACCGCCCGGCGCGACGCAGCTGCCCCCCGTCGGTGGGCAACTCGGGGGCAACACAACACCCGGAAACAGCCGCAAACGGCAGGCCGGTCAAGACCCCGAAAACCGCCAATTTAGGCACGAAACTCGAACAGCCGCAAGCAGCCGCAAGCACTCGGGCAATCTTCTAAGCCGTGGTTCGCTGGTTCGAATCCAGCCGGGGGCGCTGGCTATAGAGCCAGATGCACCGCTTTCGGGCGGCGTTTCTGGCCGGGGAGACAACCGAAGTGACAACGCGCCAACGTGCGAGCCGCCTCGGCGCCGCTGCGACGGTCCGGTAGGTCCAGTGCCTCCGGGTCGGCGCCCGCCACCTGCGGACGCCGGGCGGTGGCGCGGCGTTTGGAGATGAAGTTGTTGTGCACAGCGCGCACCAGGTAGCCCAAGTCGTCGTCTTTGCGAAGGACGCGTGGACGGGCTAGGACGCTGGCGTAGGTGTCTTGGACAAGGTCATCGGCGTCCTCGCGCGAGCCGCACAGCGCCCACAGGCGCGGAAGAGCCGATCGAAGTGGTCGCCCAGCGTCTGTGGATCGAGCACGTGCTCCACGGTCGTCGTGCTTCCGCGCCTCTCCTGCGCGATCAGGGTGCTCATTCCTGTGCACCGACCTCGAGGAGACCCGCCCGTGCCCGATCGCGCTGGTTCTCGGGCGCGGAGACCTTTTCGGCATCGGACTTGGACTGTTGTTCGTCGGAGGCCATTCGCACCCGCCAGCCCGCCTCAGGCGGGTCGGCGAGAACGGGGATGCCGCGAGCGGCCGCCCGAAGCTCGAAGCGGCCGCTCGCAAGTGTCGCGTCTGGAGGCTTCATCCCGCCCACTGCTGGGGTAAGGGGACGGAGATCGCTGCGGCTCGTCAGGGTTGCGCCTGGGCTACCGCCCCCGTCTCGAGCGCCATGCCGGCCTCTTGCCAGTCTTCCTTGCCCTCGACGTACCTGCGGACATCGCTGTAGCCCATCCTGCTGAGCTTCGTTGCGGCGAACTCGGAGTTCTGGCAGGCAACGTTCGAGCAGTAGGTCACGATGGTCGCGTCCTTGTCGGGCAACAGCTCGGGCGCCCGCTCGGCGACGGCCTCGAAATGAATGTGGATGGCACCCGGCAGATGGCCCTGCTCGTAATGCTTGCTGCCGAGCGTCTCGACGACGGTGACCTCACCCGCGTCGATGGCCCGCTTTAGCTGCTCGCGGTCGATTGTCTCGGTCATGGTGCTCTCCTTCGTTTGGCGAATGGTCGGGACAGCACTGACATTGCACGAGGGAGTCGCAGGTGTCCAAGACCGGTCGCCTACCCTCAGATAGCCTGCTCCTTGACTCCGGAGCTGCGACTGATTCGATACTTCGTCGCCGTCGCTCAGGAGGGCAATGTCACCCGCGCCGCGCAGGGCCTGCACATTTCCCAGCCATCGTTGAGCGCCGCGATCAAGCAGCTCGAAGAGCAGCTGGGGGTCGAACTGCTCAAACGCCAGGGCCGCCGCGTCACGATCACGCCGGCCGGTGAGCTGCTCCTGCAGAAAGGCCGGGTGCTTCTTGAGCACGCCGATACTGTCGCCGAGGAAGTTCGCCACAGCGAGAGTGCGGGGTCTGCGCGGCTGCGCCTCGGGCTGACGCCGACGGCCCGATACGGCATCGCCCCGGAGTTTCTCGCAGCCTGTTCCACCGAGGTGCCGGCAATGATGATCTACACGAGCGAGGACACGACCGGAGCGCTCTTGCGAGACGTGGCCGGCGGTCGTCTCGATCTGGCGATCACGTTCTGCGCGTCCGCGCCGGTGCAGGGCGTCCAGCTGGAGCCGTTGCGTGATGAGCCCGCCATCGTGCATCTACCCGCCGATCATCCGCTCGCCACGCGCTCGCATGTCACGCTGCAGGACCTCGCGGGCGAGACCATTCTCGTTGCGGCCAGCCGCGATTCGAGCGGCTTTACCGACCGAGTGCTTACCGCCTTCGGGGAGGCAAACATCGCCCCCAAGACCCGCCCTGACCCGTACCCGGACCTCGGCCTTCAGGCCGTGCGCGAGGGCCTCGGCGTCGTCATCTATGCACGAAGCGCGTTCCCCGACCGACTTGCCGGTTCTGCGTTCGTCCCGCTCGAGCCGCCGTTGACCCTTCCCTTCCAGCTAGCGGCGCGCGACGGAACGAAGACCGCTCCGATGCGGATGGTCCTCGCAATCGCCGAGTCGCTGAGCCTCGCCAAGACGTGACTATCCACAGGAGCATGCGAAGAGCGAATCGGGCCACTCGCTTTTGACCCGCCCGTCCCCCAGGCGAGGCTTGTGGACCGCGGCCCATCTCGCAACAACTGATCGGATTCCCAGGGGCCCCGGAGTGAGACGCTTACCTAATCCCATTCGGCGGGTTGCCGAAGGTGAGGCTCGCGATGTCGGCCGCGGCCAGATCCAGCTCGCAGCGGGCAAGTTCACGGAGCATCCTGGGGGGGTGCAGCTCGTCCGCGCCGGAGCGCTCGAGAACCGTGGCAAGCCTCTCGGCGGCCTCGTCGACTATCTCGGCAATTTCCAGAATCTCCTCAGCGCGTCTCATGGGGCCTTCACACGAAATGACGTCCGCGACCGCGGTTTTCTTCCCGTCAGTCAGCCACTGTCGAGGGAGGTCTGGAGCTGCCGCGTGGTACCACCTTGGTACCGACTCTGTGTCCGATGCGTCGAGATTGTCCACAGCCGGGGACAGGAGGGACCCAAAGGCCGCCCACGGACGCATCGACACTAGATGTCCTCCGGCTCGTCGCCGTCGAGCACCGCCAGCCCGCCCCTCTGCATCGACCGGCTGCTGGACCTCTGTCCTCTGCTCCGCGTAGGAGCTCTTGTCGTGCAGTGGCGTCTCGATGACCCCCAGCGAAACGGCGTTGACCCGCAGACCGCGTGAGGCGTACTCCATCGCGAGCGACCTGGTGACCGCGACCAATCCCCCCTTGGTCAGAGTTTGCAGCGCGGACGGCCTTGTGCTGTCCGCGTACTCGACCAGCGTCGTTGAGACGTTGACGATATGCCCGGCGCCGTGATCGAGCATGTGCCGGTATCGCTCGCGTCGTGATGTTGAAGAAGCCCCTGAGGTTGACGGCGATCAGGGCGTTGAAGTCCTCGAGTGTGTAGTCCGTGAAGGGCTTGCCGATGAAGATGCCGGCGTTGTTGATCAAGGTGTCGATCCGGCCAAAGCGTTTGATCGCCTCGTCCACAATGCGCTCGGCGGTATCTGGGTCGGCGATGTCGCCCGGCACGGCCACGATCCTCGGGTCGGCAGACGGCGCGATCGAGCGAGCGGTCGCGACCACGCCATACCCCAGCTCACGGTATGCGCTCGCGATACCCGCGCCGATGCCCTTTGAGGCGCCGGTGACGATCACCACCTTCTCGTCGCCGATCTCAGGCGCCGGGATCATTCGACGAGGTACGTCTCGTAGATCAGGCCGGGTCGAAGGCGGTGCTGGTTCTGGACGTCGAACAGCTCCAACCTCCTCAGGGGGCGGCGACACCGCCGCCGGCGCCCCCTGAGGGAGCGGGAGCGGGGGCTGGTGCCGGTTCGGGCGTGGGAGCGGGTGCCGGCGCGGGTTCGGGCGCAGGGTTCGATTCCGGGGGCGCGCTCGGTTCGTTGCCGCTCGCCTTGTTGCCTTCCTTTTCGCCGCCGCCTTGCTTCCGGTTCGAGTTCTTTCGTATTCGTATTCGTATTCGCCTTCGTTTTCGCCGCTCGTCGAGGAGGACGAGCCGGAGGTGTGTTCTGTGTGCAGCCCGGAGAGTTCGGGGAGGCTGGACGGCACCCCGAATTCGGGGCAGTCGCCGTTGACGGCCTGTTCCATGAAGTAGCGCCAGATCGGGCCCGCAGGTCGGACCGCCGAAGCCGGTCTCTTCCCGGGACTGCGGGTGCCCGGTCCAAACCGCCGTCGAGAAGAGCGGCGTGTAGCCGACGAACCAGGCGTCGGAGAGCCCCTCCGAGGTGCCGGTCTTGCCCGCCGCCGCGGAGCAGCCCATCGAGGTGTAGCCGGCGCCGGTCCCCTGGGTGATCACGCCCTCGAGCAGCCTGGTGACGTCGTATGCCTCACCCTCGCTGAGGACGCGCTCGCCCGCTGTCGGGGTCGGGTTCGTCGACCTTGCCGTTCGGGAATTCGACGCGGCCGATCGCCGTGGGTCGATGGCGGATGCCGCCATCGGCGAGCGTTGCGTACGCCGAGGCCATTTCCAGCGGTGTGACGCCGACCCGCAGCCCGCCGATCGCCTCGGCGGGCACCGATTCGAGCGGCGAGGTGATCCCCATCTGATGGGCCGTGTGCGTGACGTTTTCGGGGCCGACGTCAAGGTCGAGCTGGGCGAAGACGGCGTTGACCGAGTCCCAGGTGGCGCTGGCGAGCGACATCGTCCCCCCGCCCGGCTCGGCGTTGTGGACGGTCCAGATGCCCCCGCCCGGGATCTGCAGCGTCTTCGGCGAGGTGCCGTCGTAGTACGTCGAGTAGGGATCGATCCCCTGCTTGATCGCGGTGGTCAGGACAAAGGTCTTGAAGGAGGAGCCGGGCTGCCGGTGCGCCTGCCAGGCGTAGTTGAATTGGCTTTCTTCGGCGGATCCGGGAGTGGAGGCGAGCGCGACTATCTCGCCGTTGGAGGGGTCGACCGAGGCCAGCGCCGACGCCGGCCCGCCTTCGGGGTAGCAGACCGAGCAGGAGTCGACCGCGGCCTGCGCCAGTTCCTGGAGTTCGGGGTTGATCGTCGTGTACGCCTTGAGGCCCCCGTAGCGGACGGTGTTGATGCCGTACTTGTCGATCAGCTCCTGCTGGACCAGGTCGAACAGGAAGGGGTCGCGAATCACCTGGTACTTGTGGCCCGGGTTCAGCCCCAGGCCCCGGTGGATCGCGGTGCGGTATCTGCGATGGCTGATGTACCCCTGGTCCTCCATCGCTTCCAGCACCTCGTTGCGGCGTTCGAGCGCGGCCCTGGGGTCGAGGAACGGGTTGTATTCGGAGGGCGCCTGCGGGAGGCCGGCGATCAGGGCCGCCTTGGTCAGGCTCAGGTCCTTGGCGGGCTCGCCGTAGTACGTCTGGGCAGCGGCTTCCGCCCCCACCGCCGTCTCACCTTCCACCGTGCCATACGGGGCGGTGTTCAGGTATTGGGTGAGGATCCAGTGCTTGGAGTGCGCGTCCTCCATTTCGAAGGCGAGGCGGACTTCCTTCAGCTTTCGTTCGAGCGTCTGTTCGGGGTTGCGGATATAGAGGTTGCGGACGAGCTGCTGGGTGATGGTCGAGGCGCCCTGGACAGGCTTGCCGCCTGCCAGCAGGTCCTTCCAGGCAGCGCGGGCGATCGACGCCGGGTCGATCGCCCCGTGGTCGAAGAAGCCCTTGTCCTCGATCGCCACGGTGGCGTCCTTGAGGTCCTGTGGGAGGGCGCGCGCGGGAACCGGCTGGCGGATGGTGCTGGCGCGGATGAAGCCGATCAGCGAGCCGTCGGCGGCGAAGATCGCCGAGGAGCGGCCGCGCTGCACCGGCTTCAGGCTGGACGAGCGGCGGCGCGGAGTTGTAGACGCCGATCGCCCAGGTCGCGGCGACGGTGCCGCCGGCCAGGAGCAGCACGAGGAGGACGCCGCCGGCCAGGAGCAGCTTCCAGTGATGTCTGTGCGACCTGCGTCGCCGCCTTCGGGTTCGCCGAGCCATCGAGGAGGAACCGTATTGAGGCTACCGAGCCGGCATCTTCTGCCGCGCCTTCCGCAATCTCACGTGCGGCAACGAGGCGTTGGCCCGGATCAGTGGCTGATGATCAGCTGAGCGACAAGGGCCAGGACGATCACGATCAGGATCGGAATTGCCATCGATACCACCACTCCGACAAGGCCGATGAGCAGCGGCTTGGCTGCGCGGCGAAGTTGACTCGGTTCTGAGCCGTCCGGAGGAGGGATGGAATTCTTGGCGCGTTTGGCCGCCGCGTCCTCGCCCGGAAGCGGGGGTGGAAGGCGATCGTCGCGCGGGGTGTCGCTCACCGTTTCAGCTGACTCAGGCGCTCTCTCCGCCGCCGGTGGCGACCGCGTAGGCCTCCTCGCCGCCTATGAACGGAGTCAGCGTGACGTAGACGGCCCATGGCACCAGCTCCGCCAGCCGCTCGGGTCCCTTCTGCTTCACGTGGTCGTAGAAGAGCGCGTAGAGCGCCCCGCCGATCGCCTCGGCGGTGATCGGCGGGACATCTGGGGCGAGTTCATAGCCCGCGGCCAGCAGCGCCTCCATCTGTTCGGTCACCCGCTCACGCTGCTCGAGCGCCCGTTTGCCCGCCGCGTACATCTCGACCGCCCCCAGCCGCGCGTACTCGGGCTCCTGCACGCCGTAGAGGAACATTCCCTCCTGCGTGGCCCGGACGGCATCAGGCCAGTCCTTGGCGATCCTGAAGGCCGGCAGCGCGGCCGCCAGCATCTGCAGCGAGCCGACGTCGAGGGCCGCCACGACCGCATCTTCCTTGCTCTCGAAGAGCTCATAGAAGGCCCGGTAGGAGGTCCCGGCACGCTCGATGATGTCGGCGATCGTCGTATCCGGATACCCCTTCTCTGCGACGGCGGCCGCAAGCCCCCGCAGCAGACGCTCCGACGGATTGGACGCGGCCTGCCGCTCCTCGAAGGGCAGCGGCCGCAGCACGCGCCGCCGCGGCCCGCGCAGCGGCCCCGGAGGAGGGGGGTAGAGCAGGAACCAATCCCAGAGCTGCGGCGCCAGCTCCACCAGCTGCTCGGGCTGGCCGCGATAGAGGTGCTTGTGGATCACCTTCTGCACCCCGCCGATCAGCGCCCGCACCATCTCTGTCGGCATCCCCTCGCGCCCCATCGCCTCAAGGATCGGCGTCGCCAGCGCCTCGAGGGAATCGGTTACGCGGTCGAGCAGCGCGACCGCCTCGCGCCCGCCCGCGTAGACCTCGACAATGCACATCGTCGCCGCCGCCGGTTGCGCGGCGATCCCCTTGATCAGCTCTTCGAACGCCTTCTTCGTGAGTTGCGGGTCGCTCGGCGGCTCGCCGTCTGGCAAGAGCCTCTTCGACGCGGTTTCCAGCGCCGGCCCGACGAGCGCCTCGATCGCCGCCAAGAAGCACGCCTGTTTGTCGCTGAAATGCTTGTAGAACGCACTGCGCGACACCCCGGAGACCTCGACCAGGTCGAGGATCGTCGTAGCGTCATAGCCCTTTTCGGCGACGTTCGCCACCATCGCCCCGTAGAGGCGTTCACGGTGGTTCTGCTCCGCTTCCGCGGCAGTCGTGCCCCCGCCCGGGGGCAGCGTCTTCTCGCCCAGCCGCCTCGAATCTCCCCACGGTGTCTCCACCATCCGGGGCGGCACCATATCCAGACCTCTGGCTCCCTCCGATGGGGCGGATTTCTGCTTTCTCGACGGTAATTCCCTGACTCTCACTAGCTGCCTTTTACGGTAGAGCATCGTTGGGGAGAAAACCTAATATTTATGCGGGTTTGGCCAGCAGCCCTTGACATCAGGGTTGGACTATGTTCTAGTTATGCCCGGCTTCCGGGAAGCGAGTTGTTTGTACGGGGACCGGAAGCGCCGCAGGGAAGCTGCAGAGGAGAAAGGCATTGGCCCGGCAGAGCTTGCGAGCTATCGTGAGTTCCGGGGGGCCGCTAGAAAGTGGAGAGGGAGAGGGAGAGGAACGTGAGACGCGAGGCGAAGGCACCGGCCTCCGGGGGCGCCCTCACCGTGCGCGGTGAGGTCCGCGGCCGCGGCTTTGCGGCGCGCTACCGCCTCGCCCTGCTGTTCGGGCTGCTCGGCCTCGCCCTCCTGCCCCTTGCCCCCGCTTCTCCCGCCGCCGCCGCGCTGAAGTACCAGCAGAGTGGCAACTTCACCAACAGCTTCAACTTCCTCATCAACAACAGCGTCGCCGTCAACGACCACAACGGCCACATCTACGTCGCCGACAGCGGTAGCTCCAACGTAGAGGACTTCACCTCCCCCTCCGACACCTCGCCGGCGATCTGGGAAGGCTCCAACACGCCCCACGGCTTCTTTGGCGGTCACGTTTCGGTAGCAGTCGACAACTCAAACGGCGACGTCTACGTCGCCGACGGCAACCACAGGGCGATCGTCATGTTCGACGAGAACGGCAACCTGATCACGAGCTTCGGCGACGGGACGCCCGGCCAGCTCACAGGTACGGCCACGACTGCCGGCTCATTCAGTCCCAACGTCAACAGCTACTCCTCTTGGGGCATAGCCGTCGATCAAGCCAACCACGACCTTTACGTGCTCGACGGCCGTAACCGCGTGATCGACATCTTCGACCAGAACGGCGCCTACCTCAGTCAGATCACCATCCCCGACAGCATCGTCCGACAGAGCGGCAGCTATCTGACTGGGCTCGCGGTCAACAACAGCGGCACCGTCTACGTCTCGGACTGGTCGGGTCCCAATCAGGTCTATCAGTTCGACTCCTCGGGCAATTATGTCCGCACGCTCGACGGCTCCAACACGCCTGATGGCAACTTCTCGGGCGAATGCACCGGTTGTTCCTTGATCTCGGTGGCCACCGAGAACTCCACCGGCAAGGTCTTCGTCGGAGCAATGGCCCACACCAATTTCGACGTCTTCGACAGCTCGGGCAACTTCCTGGCGCCGCAGGGCTTCCTTCCGCAGTACAGCTATAACAGCGACATCGCAGTCGACCAGGCAAGCGGCGACGTCTACGTTGCGACCTACGGCAGCATCATGTTCTTCAAACCGGTCATCGTGCCCGACGCTGCCCTGGGTGCTACCTCGAATTCGACCGCGACGAGCATCACCCTCAGCGGTCATGTTGACCCCGCTGGCGGCGGGGACATCACCAATTGCTACTTCGAATACGTCTCTAACTACAGCTTCGACCACCCCGAACCGTACTACGCGGACCCTTGGAGCAACGCAAAACAAGCTCCCTGCACGACCAACCCGGCCTCCAGCCTTCCCTACGCGAGCGCCACCGACGTCAGTGCCGACGTCACCGGGTTGGCACCGGGCACGGGTTATCACCTCCGCCTCACCGTTGTCAACGCCAAAGGCGACAACAGTGTCACCAGCGGGTTTGCGAGCGTTGGGAAGTATCAGCTCGCGTCGGACTTTGGCTCGGCCGGCTCGGGCGACGGTCAGCTCAATAACCCTCAGGACGTTGCGGTCGACAACTCGAGCGGCGACATCTACGTCGCCGACACCGGAAATCATCGTGTCGTCAAGCTCGATTCCTCCGGCAATTTCGTCTCCGCCTGGGGCTGGGGCGTGAGCGACGGCAACGCCGCAGCCCAGATCTGCACCTCCGGTTGCCAGGCGGGGATCGCCGGCTCCGGTGCGGGCCAGTTCACCACGCCGACCTTCATTGAGGTGGACAACTCCGCAGGCCCGTCCGCGGGCGATGTCTACGTGGCCGACACGGCGGACAACGTGGTCCAGAAGTTCGACCCGGAGGGCAACCTGATTACGAGCTGGGGAACAAACGGCGCCAAGACCTACAGCGGCGGAATCGCCGGAATCGGCGTCGATGGCAACGGCGTTCTCATCGTGCAGCCCGGTAGCGGCAATGGGATCGCCCTCGATTCCAACGGCAACGTCATTGCAGGCACCCTGGCTATCGATACTTCCAACAACGACCGCTACTACAGCGATGGTACCCAGATTCAGCAGTTCACGACGGCGAGCGGGTGCAATCCGAGCAACCCCTACATACCCTGTCCATCGGTAGATACGTTCGCAGTCGGCAACCTGCACTCAGCCGCAGGCCTGACCATCGACCCATCGAGCGGCGTTCTCTACGTCGCCAACGCAGGCGATAACGACATCGCGGTGTTCGCACCGCTTCCGCTGCCCACGGTCACGACCGCGACGGTGGAAAATCCGGGTTCAACCTCGGTCACCGTGACCGGCCACGTCGATCCGCATGGTGGTGGCAACGTGGTCGACTTGCCATTTCGAGTACGGCACGGACACCACCTACGACCTCGGCAGCGTTCCCTGCTCGCCTGGCACTCCCCTCTCGGGCCCGACCGACGTAAGTGCCGAACTCAGCGGCCTCACGCCCTTCATCACCTACCACTACCGGCTTATCGCCATCGGCGCCAACGACTTTGGCCTGCCCAGCTACAGCAGCGACCGTACCTTCACCCCGGGCCCATCCCTCACGCCGACCATCGACGCCACCTCGTTCTCGGACGTAACTTCCACGACGGTCACGCTCGGCGCCCAGATCAACCCCAACCTCGCTCCGACCACCTACATCTTCCAGTACGGGTACGGAACCGATACGAGCTACGGCTTCCAGACCATCGCCGGCGACTCGATCGGGTCCGACGGGGTCGACCATGCCGTCAGCAACGCGGTATCCGGCCTTCGGCCCGCCACCACCTACCACTTCCGCGTCGTCGCGGTCAATCTCAACGGCGTCGTCGACGGTCCCGACCGGACCTTCACCACGCCCGCTTCCCCCTCCGTCGCTGGAGCGACCGCGTCGGGCGTTACCGCGACCACCGCCACGCTCAACGTGAGCATCCGCCCGGGCTACCGGCCCACCACTTACCACTTCGAGTACGGGCTGACCGATCACTATGGATCGAGCACAACGGAGAGCGCTTCGGTCGGCTCGGATAACGCGGTGTATCCGGTCAGCGCCTCGATCTCCAATCTTGCGCCGCTCACCCTCTATCACTTCCGCGTCGTCGCCACCAACGCAATCGGGACCACCGATGGTCCCGATCAGACCTTCGCCACGTTGTCAGGGGCGCCTGTCGTCACGCTCCCGCCGGCCGACCCTGACCTGCAAGAAAGGCTTCGTCAAGAGACACGGCAAGTGCGTTAGGAAGCCACACAACAAGCTCAAGCACCACAGGAGGAGTCACTAGTGAACGCCGCCATTCAAGCACGCTCCTTCCCTAATCGGCGCAGGGTGCGGCAGCGCGCGATGTTCGCGGCCGTGGGATTGCTCGTTGCGATCGGGGCGCTCTTCAGCGCCGCACCGGCATCCGCAAAGCTCGTTCACGTCTTTACGACCTATTACGGCGCCGCCGGCTCCACCCCGGCCAATCCCTATCCGCTCTCCCAACCCTCGGCCGTCGCTGTCGACAGCTCGTCGGGCTCCTCTGCCCACGACTTCTACGTCACCGATCCTGGCAACCACCGGGTCGAGAAGTTCGACTCCGCCGGCAACTTCATCCTCATGTTCGGCAAAGGCGTCGATCAGACCAGCGGCGGCAACGTCTGCACCGCGGCATCGGGCGACACCTGCCAAGCCGGCGCCTCCGGCTCCGGCCCCGCGGCCTTCACCACACCGGCCCTCCTCGCCGTCGATGGCTCCAGCGGAGCCTCGTCGGGCGATGTTTACGTCGGCGACACGGGCGACAACATCGTCTCCAAGTTCGACTCCGGCGGCAACCTCGTTACCGGCTGGCAGAGCGGGGGTCAGCTCGGCCTCGGCGGCATGGCCGGGGTTGCCGTTGACACGAGCGGCAACCTTTTCGCCTCCGACGGTGGCACGGTGTTCAAATACACCGAGAGCGGTGCGAGTGTCACCAACTTCCCCGTGCCGCGCGGCACCGATCCGATCGGACTGGCCGTCGATAGCGCCGACAACCTCTTCCAGGTAAACGGCGACCCCAGCGTCGAGGAGTTCACCGCCTCTGGTGACATCGGTCAGGTGACGAACTCGGATACGACCACCGGACTTGCGGTCGATAAGTCCAACAACTCCCTCTATGTCGACGGCGTCGACGGCATCGGGGACATTGGCTTTTACACTTTCTCCGGCCCGGCGAGGTGCGTGCCGGCCAACTTCCAGGGTTGCGACCCGTCTGAGGCCTTCGGAGGCGCGAAACTGCACGGCGCCCAGGGCCTCGGAGTCGACGCCTCTAACGGCGTCGTCTATGCCGCCAGCACGAGCACCAACAACGTCGCTGTATTCGGCACCGCGATCTTCCCCGACGCCATTACCGGCTTCGTCGAAGATCCGACGAAGACGTCCGCCACGCTCACCGGTCATGTCGATCCCGCGGGCGGGCCAAACATCAGCGACTGCCACTTCGACTACGGCACCGACACCACCTACAGCCTCGGAAGCGTGCCCTGCTCGCCCTCGACGCCATATTCGTCGTCTACGGACGTAACGGTTCAGATCACCGGACTTACTTCAGGCGCCACCTACCACTACCGCGTGGTCGCGACCAACGCAACCGGAACCAGCAACGGCAGCGATCACGCCTTCCAGACCGAGGGAAGCAACATCAGCCACGCGCTGAGCGACTACGTCGGTACCGCGACCTCCAATCCCCCTGATCCGTACCCGCTGTCGGGGCCGACCGACGTCGGGATCGACCAGACGACCCACGACTTCTACGTCACCGATCCTGGCAACCACCGGGTCGAGAAGTTCGACTCCGCCGGCAACTTTATCCTCATGTTCGGCAAACACGTCGATCAGACCAGCGGCGGCAACGTCTGCACCGCGGCATCGGGCGACACCTGCCAAGCCGGTACCTCAACTGCGAGCGCAGGTGGTTTCATCACCCCCACCTATCTCGCGGTTGATAACTCAAAAAGCAGCTCAAAGGGCGACGTCTACGTCGGTGACACCGGCAGCATCCTGGTCTCCAAGTTCGATTCTTCGGGCAACATCGTCACTGGTTGGGGTCCGGGCGGAACGAAGGACGGCTCCGACACGGACCTGACCTGCTACTGCTTGAGCGGCGGGAATATCTTCGGTGTCGCCGTCCGGCCCTCCAACGGCGATCTCTACGTCGGCGGCGCCTGCTGCGACAACGTATTCCAGTACACCCCGGATGGAACCTACGAAGGGCCGTACCAAAACGTCGGCGGGCAACCTTGGATTAAGGTTGATGCAGCCGGTGACTACTTCTACACCGGGCCGAATGGCTGCTTCTTCTGTGGTGGGGCTGGTGGAATTGGCGAGAGCCTGCCGCCGACTGGCAACAACCGCAGAGACCTTCTGTTGACCACGGACAATCCGACCGCGGGGTTTGATTTCGACCCGGCAACCGGCGAACTCTACCAGTCGGTAGGGACGCTCAACCAGGGGACCTCAACTGATCACCCGCCTCGCGTTGATCGCTACGGCGCAGACTGCAACTCGGAAACTGCGCCGTGTGATCCGGCGGACTCGTTCGGCGGCGGCCAGGTTCTCGGCCCGGCCGGCCTCGGGGTCGACGGCAACTCGCACACCGTCTATGTGGCGGACCCGCCCGCCAACGACGTCGCCGTTTTCAGCGACGTGCGGCCGGTCGTCACGACGGGGCCGCCCACCAACGCCACCGATTCGACCGTAACTCTCACCGGCCACATCGACCCGCTCGGCCGCGGCGACGTCGTCAGCTGCTACTTCGAATACGGCTTCGACAAGACCTACGGCACCAAACTGCCCTGCACCCCCGATCCGGCCTCTTCGAGTTTCACCGGGCCGACCGACGTCACAGCGGAAATCAGCGGCCTCTCGCCGGGCACCACGGATCATTATCGCCTCGTCGCCACCAACGCCCCCGGCTCCACCGCCCAGGGTGTGGACCAGACGTTCACTACCACGCAGCCGCCCGCGATCGACGGCCTCGCCTCGGCGCATCTCACCGCCACCTCGGCGGACCTGAACGCCCAGATCAATCCAAACGGCCTCGATACCACCTATCACTTCGAGTACGGACCGACGCTCTCCTACGGCCAGGTCGCACCGCTTCCCGACGGCACGCTCAGCGCTGCCGACTCCGATCAGCCGATCACCGTTCACCTCGACAACCTGACCCCGCATGATGGTCTACCACTATCGCCTCGTCGCCACCAACGCCGACGGCAGCACGGTGAGCGACGACCAGACCTTCAACTTCTACCCACCGCCTTGCCCGAACGAGAACGTGCGCCAGCAGGCCCAGGCCAATTTCCTCCCCGACTGCCGGGCGTATGAGCTGGTCTCGCCCGGGGACGCCGGCGGCACCCAGCTCAGGCCCCAGGGGCCCAACACCGGCTACGCCTCCAATCCGGCTCGCTTCTCCTTCACCGGTCAGTTCTCGTCCATTCCGGGATCTGGTGGCAAACCGATTGACGGTGACGGCGATCTCTACGTCGCTACTCGCAACGACAGGGGCTGGGTCACCCGCTACGTCGGCATTCCGTCGGATCAGGCAGCCGAGGACGGCGGCCCGGCGCAGGGCCCGCCCAACTCAACCCCGCGCCAGGAACACCGCTCCCCGTCCGCCAACCCCGGCGTCCACAGCAACCAGAACTCCGTCCTCACCGACCCCAGCATGAGCAAATTCGTCGACTTCAACGAGGGCAACCAGAGCATCGAGAGCATCTTCGGCGCGGACTTCCAAAACAAGAACGTGATCTCCTCCAACGCCGGCTGGGTCTGGGCGGCCGACGGCACCGCCCTCGGCCGCTGGCCGACCAACCTCGGCTCGGTTCCCGCCGGCAGTTACAGCGGCTACCCGACGGCGGCGGGTCTGCCCCTGTCTCATGTCTCCACCACTTACGGCGGACCGCCCTCCACGGTCGCACCCGGCGGGAAGCACGCCCTCGACTGCCCGTTCGCCACGAATAGCTTCGGCGGCGGTTATGCATCCGATGCCAACTTCTGCCCCGGTGACGTCACCGCCTCCGCGGACCTCAATCACTTCGTCTTTGCCAGCACCTGGAACGTCTTCGCCCCCGGCGGTCAGCTCACCGCCCCCGGCTCGGTCTACGACAACAACACCGTCGCCGGCACCGTCGCCGTCGCCTCCAAGACGCCGGCCGGCGACAACATCCCCTCAGAGGCAACCGATGGCGCCGGTGATCCGCTCCAGATTCCCGGCGTCTCCGATGATGGCTCCCATATTCTGATGGCCGCCGGTGGCACCGGGCCCTGCGGGGCGGCCAACTGCCCGCCGGAGCCCTGCGACGCCGACTACAGCGACGTGCGCCGCTGCCTGATGCAGCCCAGTCACCTCTACATGCGCGTCGACGACAGCGTCACCTACGACGTCTCACAGAATCACGATGTTCACTACGTGGGCATGAACGGGGATGGAACCAAGGTCTACTTCACCACCGCCCAGCAGCTTACCCCCGACGACACTGACACCAGCGTCGACCTCTACATGTGGGATCAGTCGACCAACTCGATCGCCCTGATCTCCATCGGCAACAACGGCGCCGGCAACAGCGACAGCTGCAAGGGCGGCCTCGACACCGACACCGGCACCGTCTCGACGCAGTGCGACGTCAAGATCTTCAATCAGCTGTTCTTCTGCCAGGTGGTCTACGGCCCGTTGAGCGGCGGAAGCGGCAATTGCCTCTCCGACAATTCCATCGCCTCCCAGAGCGGCGATATCTACTTCATCTCTCAGGAGAAGCTCGACGGAACCCGTGGGATATTCAACCAGAACAACCTCTACGTTTACCACGACGGGGAAGTCCAGTGGGTAACAACCTTCACCGGCAATTCGTTCTGCTACGAGGATGGCTACAGCTTTCCGACAAGGTGCGACAGCGTCCTGCGCATGCAGGTCACCCCCGACGGCAGCTACATGGCTTTCGTGACCGCCAACAAGGTGGCCCAGTCTCAGTACGACAGTCAGGGGTTCCAGGAGATATACAGGTATCAGCCCTCGACGCGCAAGATGATCTGCGTCTCCTGCGACCCCAGCGGTGCGCCGCCAACCTCAGATGCGAGGGCGAGCCAGGACGGCCTCTTCCTCACGAATGACGGTCGGACCGCGTTCAGCACCAACGACGCCCTCGTTCATACCGATACGAACAACGGCGAGGACGTTTACGAGTACGTTGCCGGTCGCGCCCAGCTGATTACGCCCGGCACGGGTGAGACGGGTTCGGCAGGGTCGCTCCAGTTCCTCTCCGCCGGTTCGCTGCCTGGGCTCGTCGGAGTCAGCGCCGACGGCCGCGACATCTACTTCGGGACCTTCCAGACGCTGGTCCCCTCCGATCACAACGGCCTTTTCATGAAGTTCTACGACGCCCGTGCAGGCGGCGGCTTCCCGGCGCCGGCCCCACCGCCGCCCTGCAACGCCGCCGACGAGTGCCACGGCGCCGGCAGCCTGCCGCCGTCCGCCCTTGTGAACGGCACCGGTGCCGCCCTTGGCAGCCGCGGAAATGCCTCCCTCTCGCCAACCAGGCATCAGCAAACGCAAGCGCGGCAAGCGTGCCCATGAGCGCCACCGGGCTCGCCACAACCGGAGGGCAGGGCGATGATCAACCGACTCAGGT
Source organism: uncultured Solirubrobacterales bacterium (assembly GCA_963780815.1). Classification (GTDB taxonomy): domain Bacteria; phylum Actinomycetota; class Thermoleophilia; order Solirubrobacterales; family 70-9; genus VRUE01. The sequence continues at coordinate 57,562 of CAWADG010000004.1, forward strand.
GCACCACCGCGGTTGTGGCGCTCGTACTGCTGCTGGTCGCATGGTCTGCCGGTACTGCCGAGGCAAACAGCCCGATCACGTCATTTACGGCCATACCATCGACCACCCAGGCCGGCGGTCACCCCGATCTCGAGGTGCAGTTCACCGTAAAGAGTCGCATAGTTCAACAAACCCAAGATCCCTGCAACTGCTCGGATGCCAAAGACGCCATCGTCCACACGCCCGCCGGGTTCATCGGCAACCCCCACTCGACCCCGCAGTGCACGATCGCCGACTTTTCCGCCGATAACTGCCCGATCGATTCGCAGATCGGGATCGTCAACGCCGTGGCCGGGGGCCAGGATGTGATCAGCGCGCTCTACGACGTCGTTCCGCCGCCCGACATCTCAGGTTGGCTCGCCTTCAAGATCCCCATCGGGGATGCGCCGCAGTTCGTAATTCTGAATGCGCGGACCGGCAGCGACTACGGCCTCGACGCGACGGCGACCTCGATCTACCATGGCTTGGGCCTTCCGCTTGACGCCTTCACGCAGGTCCTCTGGGGGGTGCCGGCCGATCCGATCCATGACGGGCTGCGCATCAACGAGGCGGCCAATCCGCAGGTTCCGGGCTTTCCGTTCATGACGGACAGACTGTGCAATTCCGACGGGTCGCTCAGTACCAGCGATCCAAACACCGTACGCAAACCATGCGGGTTCAAACTTCCGCCTGCGGCCTCGAACAGCCCGCCCGCTCCCTTCCTGCAGAACCCGACCAACTGCGATGGTCCGCTGAGCGCTTCGTTGGACGTCCTGTCCTACGATGGCGGCAGCGATCACGCCGAATACCCCTGGCCGCAGCAGACCGGCTGCGATCAGCTCAGCTTCAACCCGAGCCTCTACGCCCAGCCGACCACCAACGAGACCGATGCGGCCTCGGGGATCGACGTCAACCTCAGCGTTCCCCAGCAGCTCAGCCCGACCATCCCTTCGCCGACCGAGCTGCGCGCCACCACCGTCACCCTGCCGCCCGGCTTCTCGATCAACCCCAACGCCGCCGACGGCAAGACCTCCTGCTCCGACGCCGCAGCCAACTTCGGCACCGAGAGCGCAGCAAACTGCCCCGAGGTCTCGAAGGTCGGCAGCCTCGAGATCGACAGCTCCGCGCTGCCGGGGCCGCTGCCCGGCTTCGTCTACCTGGGCGAACCGCTGCCCGGCAACCGCTACCGGATCTTCCTGGTCGCCGACGGCTTTGCCACGCATGTCAAGCTGGCGGGCACGGTCACTCCCGATCCGGTGACCGGCCAGCTGGTGATCACCTTCACAAATCTGCCGCAGAGCCCGCTGACCGCCTTCAACATGCACTTCTTCGGCTCCGAACGAGGCCTGCTGGCGACGCCGACCCAGTGCGGCACCTACCCGGTCTCCACCACCTTTACGCCGTGGGACTCGGCAATTGGAACGCAGACCTCAACGCAGTTCTTCACGCTTGATTCGGGCCCCAGCGGCGGGCCCTGTCCCGGTCAGCAGCGGCCCTTCAGCCCCAGCTTCCAAGCTGCGTCGGCGGGCAACACAGCCGGTGGCCACACTCCCTTCTCGCTCGACCTGAAACGCAGCGACGGCGACCAGAACCTCAGTGCCCTTAACGTCACCACGCCGCCTGGCTTCACCGCGACCCTGGCCGGTGTTCCCTACTGCTCAGACGCCTCGCTGGCCTCAGCGGCGGACTCCCGCTACTCGGGATTGGCGGAGCAGACCAACCCGAGCTGTCCCCTGGCCTCCCAGATCGGTACCGCGGTGGCGGGGGCCGGAGCCGGGACCCACCCCCTCTACGTTCCCGGCAAGGTCTACCTGGCCGGCCCCTACAAAGGCGCCCCGCTCAGCCTCGCGGTGATCACCCCGGCGGTCTCCGGGCCCTATGACCTCGGCAACGTCGTGGTGCGGGTCGCGCTCAACGTCGATCCGACCGATGCTCACATCACCGCGATCTCCGATCCGCTGCCGCAGATCCTGCAGGGAATCCCGCTCCGGCTGCGCGAGATCCGCATCAACCTCGACCGTCCGAATTTCACCCTCAATCCGACTAACTGCAGCCCGTTCTCGGTCGGTGCCAAGGTGTTTGGAGGCCAGGGCGGCGTTGCGCAGCTCGAGGAAAAGTTCCAGGTTGCCAATTGCGGGACGCTGCCCTTCGAACCCAAGCTCTCGCTGCGCCTCTCCGGCTCCACCAAGCGGGTCGGCAACCCCGCGCTTCACTCGGTCCTCACGGCCGGCCCCGGCGAAGCCGGCATCGCCCGCGCCGCGGTCGCCCTGCCCTCTTCGGAGCTCCTCGACAACGCCCATATCAGGAGCGCCTGCACGCGCGCCCAGTTTGCCGCCCGCGCCTGCCCGCCGGACTCGGTGATCGGCAACGCCCGCGCAGTTACCCCGCTGCTCGAAAAGCCGCTTGAAGGACCGGTCTACCTGATGAGCGGCTTTGGGCACAAACTCCCCGACGTCGTCGCCGACCTCAAGGGCCAGATAGAAATCCTCCTCGATGGCCGCGTCGACTCCGTCAACGGCGGCCTGCGCACGACCTTCGAAACGGTTCCCGACGCCCCGGTGAGCAAGTTCACCCTCAACCTCAAGGGGGGCTCCAAGGGCCTAATCGAAAACAGCGAATCCCTCTGCCGCAAGAGGCAGGTCGCGGTCGAGCAGCTCGCGGGCCAGAACGGCAAGCACGCCAACGCCGACGCCACGATCCAAACGCCCTGCGGCAAAGCCAGTAGGCACAGGCGGCACCTGAACCGGGCCAGGGCGGTGCGCTGAGCGATGCGAACTACGAGGAGAGAGCCGGGGACAATGCGGTCAAAGACGGATAGGGGAGAGGGAGTGCTTCATCGAGTCGTTATCGGGATCGCCGTGTTGTGCGCTGTCATTCTGCATGCTTGCTTTGGGCGCAAGCTCGGCCTTCGCCGACCGGACCTTTGACTCAATCATTACCCCCTTTAACGGCCCAACCGCCGTTGACTTCGACGCCAATGGGAACGTTTGGATCTCAGACCGTGGGCAGCTAAACAACCCCCCTGGGCAGGCAGGCCTCTACAAATACAACCCCTACCCCTCGCGGACGCTGCTCGCCGAGCCCAATACCTACGACCCTTGGCAATACTATTCCCTCGGCATTCAGCTGGCTGTCGATCAATCCACCAATGAGGTTTTCGTCACCCAGTAACGAACGGAAGTCGCACAGTTCGACATCTTCCTCCGGCCGAACGCCGGGCATTCTCCTCTCCGCGATGGAGCTCATAAATGGTATAGCTGGCCAGTCAGGTATTCACATCGCAATAGACAACAGCAACACCTTCTCCCGAGGCCGGGTCTATCTTTCACTGGAGTCGCCGGAGGATGATGTTGAGATCCTCGATGCCGCCCAGCGGCCAGTCGATTTCCCAGCCACCGCCAGCTACATCGACGGCAACCTGATGACCGGCACGCCCAGCGGCTCCTTCGGCGATGTCCAAAACATCACGGTCGACTCCAACGGCAACATCTATGTCACCGATACCGCCAATGGTGTGGTCGATGAGTTTGACTCGACTGGTACTTTCTTGCGCACCTTGACGGCTCCAGGAAACACCGGATGGTGTTGGGGTTGACCCGACCAACGGCAATGTCGTGATCTCGGGGGGTTCCGGCCCCCCTGCGTTCCGAGTTCGACTCCTCGGGCAATCTTCTTGAGACGCTCACCAACGACAACAATGGTCCCATGCAGACGGGAGGCAACCCCGGCGTCGACCCCAATGGTTACCTCTACTTGCCTCAATCGTCGGATCGCATCGATATCTTCAGTCCCAATGTCGTCGTCCCCGCCGTCACCTACAAACCGCCGACCAGCCCGACGACGAGCTCGGCGACGCTGAATGCCAACGTCGATCCCAACGGCGGCGGCGACATTACCGCCTGCCACTTCGAGTACGGCACCGACGCCTCCTACGGCACCAGCGTCACCTGCGCGCCCGACCCGAGCGGCGCCCACTTCTCCTCGCCGACCGACGTCAGCGCGGGGATCTCCGGCCTCTCGGCCGATACGACCTACCACTACCGGGTCGTGGTCGCCAACGCCAACGGCACCAAGTACGGCTCAGACCAGACCTACACGACGGGCAAGGTGGCGGGGCTCAGCACCGACCCCGCAACGAACGTAACCGCCTCGGGCGCAACGCTCAACGCCTCCTTCGTCGGCGACGGCACCGACACCACCTATTACTTCGAGTGGGGGCCGACGACCGCCTACGGCAATCAGACCGCAGCGCCGCCCGGCGATGACGCCGGCTCGCCCTCAGGCCCGACTCGCACCGCCCTCCCCAAAGTCCTGACCGGCCTCAATCCCTACTCGACCTACCACTTCCGCGTCGTCGCGACCAGCACCTCCGGCACCACCACCGGTCAGGACCAAATGTTCACGACGCCGCCCGCGTCCCCCTCGGTGCAGGGCGCCGCAGTCACCGCGGTTCACTCCGACCGGGCGATCTTCCACGGCCAGGTCAACCCAAACGGGGCCGACACCTCGGTCCACTTCGAGTACGTCGACGACGCGACCTTCCAGCAGAGCGGCTGGACGAACGCCAAAGTGACCAGCTCCGAGATCGGGATCGGGATGAGCAAGGAGTTCGCAGGCGCCAGCCAGTTCGTCGACGGCCTCAGCCCCGGCACCCTCTACCACTTCCGGGCGGTGGGCACCAACCAGCAGGGCAGCGGCAGCGATGCGGCGACCTTCCGCACCTTCGCCTTCATCCCCTCCTTCAGCGATCCCTGCCCCAACGCCCACGTGCGCCAGCAGACCGGCGCCGCCCTGCTGCTCGACTGCCGCGCTTATGAGCTGGTCTCGGCCTCAAACGCCGGCGGCTATGACGTCGAGTCGGATTTGGTCGCGGGTCAGACTCCCTTCGGCGGCTATCCGCAAGCCCAGGGCAAGGCCCTCTACGGCGTCCACAACGGCGGCATCCCGGGGACAGGAAACCCGACGAACAACGGCATCGACCCCTACGTCGCGACCCGCGGCGCCGACGGCTGGAGCACCACCTACGTCGGCATCCCGGCCAATAACCCCAACGCCACCGGCCCCTTCTCCTCGACCCTGGCCCAGGCCGACCAGAGCCTCTCCATCTTCGCCTTCGCCGGGCCCAACATCTGCTCGCCCTGCTTTGCCGACGGCAAGACCGGCGTCCCCGTCCACCTGCCGAACGGCAGCCTCGTGCAGGGGATGGTCGGCTCGATGGACCCCGGCCCCTCTGCCAAAGCGGAGGGCTTCATCGGCAAACACCTCTCGGCCGATGGTTCCCACCTCGTCTTTGGCTCGACCTCCCAGTTTGAGCCCGACGGCAACTCAAACGGCGACATCTCGATCTATGACCGCGACCTGAACAGCGGCATAACCCACGTCGTCTCCAAGACCCCGGGCGGCGCCACGATGACCGGCGCGGGGATCGGCGAGCTCGACATCTCAGACAACGGCTCCCGGATCGTCTTCGGCCAGCTCGTCTCAACCGACACCCAGGGCAACCGTTACTGGCACCTCTACATGAACGTCGGCGACTCGAACCACTCGCTCGACCTCACCCCCGGCACCACCTCGGGAGTCCTCTATGACGGGATGAGCTCAGACGGCACCAAGGTCTACTTCACGACCCCAGACGCGCTCACAAGCGATGACATCGACACCTCCGCCGACATCTATCGCGCCGACGTCACCGACTCAGCGGCCACCCTGACCCGGGTCTCCACCGGCTCCGGCGAAGCTGGCAACAGCGACTCCTGCGACCCGGCCGCCAACACGATCCGCAGCCACTGGAACTCGGTCGGCCCAGATCCCAACTGCGACGCCGTCGCGGTCGGCGGCGGCGGCGGCGTTGCCTCCGGCGACGGCACGATCTACTTCCTCTCACCGGAGCAGCTCGATGGCCCAAACGGCGTCCCCGACGCCCCCAACCTCTACATCGCAAGACCCGGTTCCCCGCCTCACTTCATCCGCACCCTGGAGTCGAGCGCGAATGCCCCGCTGCCGCCGTCCGTTCATCCCTTCTTGTACTCCTTCGGCACCTTCACAAATATCGCCGGTACCGCGATCGATCACTCGAATGGCGATGTCTACGCAATGGATATCCACCAGGACATCGGCAGCGCCGACGTCCTTAAATTCGACTCCGCTGGTCATACCATCAACAGCTTTGGTAACAGTGGGAAACTGAGCGTGCCCGGGGGGATCGGCTTCTACGGTGTCCCGGTTGGTATCGCCGTCGACAACACGTGTTCGATCCAACACCTGACCGGCAGCGCCTGTACCGCTCTCGATCCCTCCAGCGGCGACCTCTACGTCCCTGACTATGAGTTCGGCGTGGTCAAACAATACAGCCCAGATGGGGTTCACATTGCCGACTTCACCACCGGCGCGGGTATCTCCGGGGGAACCTCACCCGGTGGCGTCGCGGTCGATCCGACCAACGGCAACGTCTACGTCGCCAACAACATATTCTTCGGTGGCCCGGGATCGGTTTCCATCTTTGACCCCCAGGGCAACCTGCTTACCAGCTTCCCGACGCTCGGCAACACAATGGATGTGGGGGTCGATTCGAGCGGTAACGCCTACGTCGTCAGCGGCGGCGGTCTCCCCGCCGCCAAAGGCACCACCGAGAAATACAGCTCCACCGGCACCGACCTCGGCCAGATCGACGGCCACCCTTCCTACGCGGTTGCGGTCGATCCCACAGACGACCACATCTACGTCGATGAGGGCAACCGGGTGGCCGAGTTCGACTCCGCCGGCAATCCATTCGGCGCGCCGATCTCAGACCTCAGACAGGGGTCGATCTCGAACTCGCTTGGGGTAGCCGCGGACTCCGGCAACCTTGCGATCAGCGATCGCGGCCATGCAAACGTTGCCTACTTCGGACCGGGGGTGGTGCCCTACGACCTCAGCGTCGACAACCCTGTCGTCGTCGACAGCGTCAGCGCCGCCGGCACCCGCAACACCGCCGACTTCCAGGTCAGTCCCTCGGGCAACGACGCCGTTTTCACCTCGACCCTGCCGCTTTCCGGCTACGACAGCGCCGCCCACCCTGAGGTCTTCCGCTACGACGCGCCGTCCGACACGCTCGACTGCGCCTCCTGCAACCCAACCGGCGAGCAGGCAACAGGAGACGCGACCCTGGCCACAAACGGCTCGAGCCTCTCAGACGACGGACGCGTCTTCTTCAACTCGACCGAAGGCCTGGTAGACCGCGATCTGAACGGCAACAAGGACGTCTATGAGTGGTCGCCGCAGGAGCCGGTCGGCGAGGTCGGCGCCTGCCACGAATCGGGCGGATGCGAGGAGCTGATCTCCACCGGCACCAGCCCGCTTGACTCGAGCCTCTTGGGGGTCAGCGCCGACGGCACCGACGCCTTCTTCTTCACCCACGACACGCTGGTCGACACCGACAACAACGGCTTCCGGGTGAAGCTCTACGACGCTCGCGCCCGCGGTGGCTTCGACCAGGCTCCGCCACCGCATCAGTGCCAGGCTTCCGACGAGTGCCACGGGCCGAGCAGCCAGGCGCCGCCGCCGCCCGACACCAAGACGATCGCCAGAACCCCGGGTGGTAACGCGACGTCAACACCGCCGGCGAGGTGCAAGAAGGGCCTCAGCAAGAGACACCGCAAGTGCGTGAGAAGGCACCCCCACAACCGACGCCACCACCGTCATGGCTAAGCCAATAGCGAACACACAGATCCCCAAGGAGACCGAGACGATGAGCCCGCAGACCGAAAGCGCCGCCGGCCCCAGGGACCGCCGCGCCCTGCGCGTCGCGCTCTGTGTCGCACTCAGTCTCTTGACGGCGGTGGCCTTCGCCACGCCGGCGATGGCCTCGGAGGCGATCGACTCCTTCAACACCACGACCTCTGACACCAGCGCCGGCGCTCACCCGGACTTCACGACCTCCTTCACCCTCCACGACCCCGGCGCGCCCGACGCCGCCCAGAACGTGATCTTCAACGCGCCTGAGGGGCTCTTCGGCAACCCCTTCGCGATCACCCACTGCACCTCCTCGGATTTCGCCCTCGACCAGTGCCCCTCCAACTCCCAGGCCGGGCTGGTCACCGTCTATGACAGCTCCGGCCTACTCGGCACGGGGCCGATCTTCGACGTCGATGCCCAGGGCGATCAGACGGCGCTCTTCGCCTTCATCGTCCCCATCCTCAACATCCCGATCAACATCCCGGTCGCCGTGCGGACCGGCGGCGACTACGGGCTGCGCTTCACCGTCCAGGACATCAGCCAATCGACACCGCTGGCCGGCGCCAACCTGGCCTTCTGGGGTTTCCCGGCAGATTCGAGCCACAACCTTCAGCGCTTCCCCAAGGGCTTCCCCGGCAATCCCTCCAACTGCCCGGAACTGACGGATACCAGCTGCCTCGGCCAACCCGTGCTGGCCAGCGAGCCCGTTCACCCGCTCACCGACAACCCGACCATCTGCTCGGGTCCGCTGACCACCAGCCTCACCGTGCAGACCTACCAGGATCCGAACAACCCGACCACGCAGCAGTCGAGCTACCCGGCGACCACGGACTGCGATCGGGAGGTCTTCAACCCCGTCCTCTACTCGAGCCCGACCACCAATCAGACGGACGCTCCCTCGGGCCTCAACATCGAGCTGAGCGCCCCCCAGTTCCTCGGCCGGGCAGCGGCCCCTTCGGAGATCAAATCCTCGGTCGTCACCCTGCCGCAGGGCTTCACGGTCAACCCCGACGCCGCCGACGGCCAGAAAGCCTGCGCCGATGCGCAGGCCAACTTCGGCACCGAGGCGCCGGCCAACTGCCCCGATAGCTCGAAGATTGGCACTTTTGCGATCGGCACCCAGGCGCTGCCCGGCCCGCTGACCGGCGCCGTCTACATCGGCCAGCCGAAACCAGGCGATCAGTACCGCCTCTTCATGGTGGCAGAGGGCTTCGGCATCCACGCCAAGCTGGTCGGCGACGTGCGCCCTGACCCGATCACCGGTCAGGTCGCGGCCCACTTCGACGATCTGCCCCAGGTGCCTTTCGAAGACTTCCAGCTGCACCTCTTCTCCTCCGATCGAGGCCTGATGGCGACCCCCACCCAGTGCACGATCTACTCGACTACCGCCCAATTCTTCCCCTGGAATACGACCCTCCCCGATCAGACCTCGACGCAGGTCTTCAGTCTCGAAACCGGCCCGCACGGAACCGACTGCCCTGGCCAGGTTCGGCCCTTCGAGCCGAGCCTCGGCGCCGGTACCTCCAACCCAGTCGGCGGCGCGTTCTCCTCCTTCACGCTGCACCTCGACCGCGAAGATGGCGACCAGTTCCTCGGCAAGCTGAACTTCACGATGCCGCCCGGCCTCACCGCGAATCTGACCGGCATCCCCTATTGCCCCGAGGCATCGATCGCGGCCGCTGCGAACACCCCCGGAAAAGTCGAGCAGGACGAATACAGCTGCCCAGCCTCCTCACAGATCGGCACCACGAACGTCGCCGCCGGCCCGGGAAGCCATCCCTTCCACGCGGTCGGCAGGATCTATCTGGCGGGCCCCTTCAAAGGTGCGCCGCTGTCACTCGTCGCGATCACCCCCGCCCTCGCCGGCCCCTATGACTACGGCACCGTCGTCGTGCGCGTCGCTATCAACGTCGGTTCGCTCGACGCCCACGTGATCGCCGACTCCGAAACCGTGCCCAGCATCATCGGCGGCGTCCCGATCCGCATGCGCTCGATCCAGGTCAACGTCGACCGGCCCAACTTCATGATCAATCCGACCAACTGCTCGCCGTTCACGGTGGCCTCGCAGGGGATCGGTGACCAGGGCACCGTGGCCAGCTTCTCATCGCCTTTCCAAGCGGTCAACTGCTTCGCATTGCCGTTTGCGCCGAAGATGACGATCGAGCAGCTGGGCGGCCACAAAGCCACCCTCCGGTCCAAGAACCCTGCGCTTCGAATCGACCTAAGGACGCGGCCTGGCGACGCCAACATCAAATCGGTCGCGGTCACGCTGCCGAACGCCTTCGAGATCGACCAGCGCCACCTCGGCAATCTCTGCTCGGAGACCGAACTCGCGGCCACGCACTGTGCCGGGCGGCAGGCGATTGGCACAGCGACCACTGAAACTCCACTGCTAGAAAGGCCGCTCACCGGTCCCGTCTACGCGGTCTCGGGCGGCGGCGGGCTGCCGCGATTGGCCTTCATCCTGAGCGGCCAGGTGATGCTGATCCCGCGCGCGGAAGCCTCGGCGGTGGGCAAGGCCAGCCGCCTGAGGACGGTCGTCCCGACTGTCCCCGACGCCCCGGTTGGCCACTTCCGCCTCGATCTCTACGGGGGCGGGCGCGGGTACCTGACCAATACGCGCAGCCTCTGTGCCGCCCCCGCGGTCTCGACGATCGAATTCACCGCCCAGAATGGCCGGACCCTGACCCGGAGGGTGCAAACGAAGACCGCCTGCAAGACCAAATCCAAGCGCCATACGGCAAGGCACCACCGACGGCACGGGCGAGGCTGAACCCGCGACAGGGAACCGTCGGGGAGCGGGTTCTATCTGATCGAGCCCACGACTTGAAACGAAGGCAACTTCAGCTCTCGGGGCTATCAAGGATCATGGCCGATGCTTTCCACAGCGCCTTGAAGTCACCAATCGTCATCGGGCTCGCCGTCTGTCTGGCCCTCGCGGTGGCGGGCTGCGGATCGAGCTCTTCGAGCACGTCGACCGCGACGGGGGGGACCAGCGCAGCGACGGGGGGGACCAGCGCAAAGCCGGGGCGGACCAGCGCAGCGCCGGGAGGCCCCCCGATCACCTCGACCCAACCGGGTTCCGGTCAAGGCGCCTCCACGACCACCGGGCCCGGCCAGAGCCACGCTTCGGGCTCTTCGCGCTCCGAAAGCGCCGGGGGGATCAGAAGCATCCTCGAATACGGCTCGGCGGCGGGCGGTGCCGAGAAGGCGGCCGTCGCCGCCACGGCGCGCTCATACTTCACTGCCCTTGCCGACCGCGACTACGCGAAGATCTGCGCCGCTCTCAGCGTCGGCAACCGCGAGCAGATGCAGCTCTACATGAAGGGCCAACACCGCAGAGGGGGCTGCGCGAAGGTGCTGAAGAAGCTCTCGATATCTCCCCAGTTCGTCGCCAGCGCCCGCAAGGCAGCCAGGGGCGCCGTCAACTCGGTGCGGGTCAAGGGCGACACCGCCTTCCTGCTTTTCCGGCCACGGGGGGGCAGCGCAAGCTACTTCGTGATGAAGCGCGAAGGCAGCGCTTGGAGGGCGATTAATCTCTCTCCCGGGCAACCCCTCAACCCCTATGTGCCCTAATGGCGAGGCAGCGTGGAACCTACTCGGGCATGACTGGCGCAACGCTGGTCGCGGCCGGCTGTGGCTCCTCATCCCGGACCGCCGTACAGAGCGCTCCAGGCCAACCAGGAAGCGGCCGCCCGGGCGGCCGCCGCGCGCCGAAGCCGTAGGGCGCGAAGTCTATGGGAACTCAGAACCACACAGTGAAAACACGTGAGCCAGACGCGAAGCATCCGCAATCACTATTCAGAATGGCAAGACGTTCCGCTAGCCGGCGGCGGGGGAACGGGAACCGAGGCCCCACCCCTCGATATCGTTCGCACATCGTCGGCTTTGGTGAGCTGCGAGTCCGAATCGTGACCGCAGCTGTAGTGGGAGCCCTGGGCCTCGCCTACCCCGCTCCGGCGAACGCAGCGACCAACCTCGCCCAGGCGCAAGGAACAGCAGGATGCATAACCGAGACGGGCTCCTCCGGTGCATGCCAACTGGGGCGGGGATTGGTCGGCAGCACCGCGATTGCCCTGAGCCCCGAAGGCAACAACGCCTACGTCGCTTCTTCCACCTGGAACAGTCTTTCGGTCATCGACCGCAATCCCACCGACGGAACGCTTACACCGATCCAAAGCCAGGCCGGCTGCTTCTACAGCAACTCACCCACATTCACCAGCGTGTACAACCTTTGCACGAAGGTCCGACAGCTCGCTGAAGCTGCCGCTGTCGCCGTCAGCCCCGACGGCAAGAATGTCTATGTGGCTGCACCCTCCGACAGCGCCGTGGCGGTCTTCGACCGCGATCCCGCCACCGGCGAGCTGACCATGTCGAGCGGCGCCGACGGCTGCGTCAACCCAGACGGCTCGAGCAGCTGCACCCCCGGCCGCGCGCTTGACACGGCAACCGCCTTGACCGTCAGCCCCGACGGCAAGAATGTCTATGTCGCCTCTTCCGGTGAAAACGGCGGCATCGCGATCTTCGACCGCGATCCCAGCACGGGCACCCTCACTCAAAAGAGCGGCGCCCTCGGCTGCATCAATGAGACCGGTGCCAGCAGCTGCACGGTGGGCCCCAACCAGATCCTCGGCGCGCAGTCCGTCACCCTCAGCCCCGACGGCAAGACCCTCTATGTCGTTTCCGCGACGCGGCAGGCGGTGACCATCTATTCCCGCGACACAACGACCGGCGATCTGGCGCCGCTGCCCGCCCCCGGGGACTGCGTAAAGGAGAGCGGCGGCACGGGCTGTGAGAGCGGAGTCGCGATGATCCACCCGGTATCGATCACCGTCAGCTCCGATGGTGACACCGCCTACGTTGCCGGCCAGCAGAGCCATTCAATTGCGATCTTTGATCGCGACCCTGCCACCGGCGAGCTGACCCAAAAGTCTGGCACTGCGGGCTGCATCAGCGAGGGTGGCTTCTCCGATCCGATGCAGGCGGGCACGTTGGGAGCTTGTCAGAGCGGGGTGGCTATGCGTGGCATCAGCTCTATTGCGATCCTCCCCGATGGCTCGGCCCTCTATGCCGCCGCCCAAAACAGCTCCGGGCTCGACGTCTTCGCGCGTGCCCCCGACGGGACCATCACCCAGCTACCGGGAACGGCGGGCTGCATCACCGACACCGGCTACGAAAACCCCAGCTGGCCGTGGACCGCCGGTGTCTGCGCACAGGCCAGCCCTCTGCAGAGCGCCAACGAGGTGATCGCTGGCTCCGACGGCGAACACGCCTACACCGTGGCGCGAAGCGGCAACAGCGGCGTTGGCATCTTCGACGTCGTACAGGAACCGCCCCCTGCACCACCGCCTTCCCCTCCTTCCCCTCCCGGCAACGGCAGAGCCGCCCAGTGCGAACAGGCGCTTGCCAGCCTGCGGGAAGCGCAGCGCCACATCAAACTCGCCGAGAGCGCGATCCACAGACAAAGACGCGGGAGAACGAAGGTAAAGCGTGTCCGTGCGAAACGGAAGCTGAGGCGAGCAATCAAGCGTAACCGGCGTCAGATCAAGCGGTGGAGCCATAGCGCTGGCAGTGCGCACCGGGAGATAGCAGCATCCTGTGGCCAATGGCTAGGTTGACCCGGAAGCTCGCATGGCCCGTCGCGCTTCTTGCCCTGCTGGCGGCGCCGGCCGCGGCGTCCGCAGCCGACTACACCTGGAGCGGAGTAGCGAAAAAGGAGCCAGTTTTTGCGTGGTCCAATCCAGGAAACTGGCTTGGAGGGGTCGTGCCGAGCGGCTCGGTGGGAACGCTCAGCTTTCCGTTCGTGGGTTTCAAACCCCATAACCAAAGCGAAAACGACCTGATCGGCATCAGTGCCAACGCGATGGAAATCACCGGTGGCTTCCCGAGTCACAGTATCGCGGAAAGTTCCATCTACGAAATCGAAGGGAACCAGATCGGCCTCGGCGAAGGCGGCATCACCGTCACCCCCGCGGTCGAGGCCACCGCTTGGACGGAGACAGACATCATGGCGCCGCTCCTGCTGAGCGCCCCGCAAACGTGGACGGTCAACGGCAACGCAATCGGCACCGGATACCTCCACATAGATGGTGACGTCAGCGGCCCCTCCCAGGCGCTCAGCGTCGCCCTCAACACCGGCACCCTCGCGGTCGGCGGCGATATCGAGACCGCTGCGATCTCCCTCAGCGGCACCGGCTCCGTTGACCTGGGCGCTGCCCTGGGGAACCATCCGGTCGGTGCGCTGAACGGCAACAACGGCAACCCGGTCAACGTCGGCGCGGGCGTCAGCCTGTTCGACCAGAACACCAACGCGTTCGACAGCAAAACCTATGACCTCGGGGCGCTGACGCTCGCCGAAGGCGCGCTCCTTGAGCTCGGTCAACCGGAGTTCAACGCCCCGGTCGCGCTGCCGGTCAACGGCGGGGTCGGCTTCAGCTCCTCCAGCCAGCTGTCGCTGCTCTTCAACTCGCACATCACCGCGAGCGGGCCGGTCAACCTAAACGAGACATCGCTCAGCCTCAAGGACGGCAGCATCCTGATCGACGGCTCTCCCGCCTGCGACATCACCGACGTCGACACGTTGATCGAAACGACGGGGACGCTCACCGGCACCTTTGCGGGGATCCCCAACGGCACCGTGATCTCCGTGCCCTGTGGCCTGCCCGTCGATGCCCTGGCGCGCGTCAACTACACGCCCCACGCGGTGATCGCGACGCTGCTGCAGCGCACCACTACCGCGCTTGAGGTATCCGACACCACCCCGCCAGCCGGCAGGCCCGTGACCGCCACCGCCACGGTGACGGGGGAACGCGTCGGCGAGGGCAACGCTGGGGGCACCGTCTCCTTCTTTGACGGCGGCGCCCCGATCCCAGGCTGCTCGGCGCAACCACTCTCCCCCCAAGAAAACGTCGCGCTCGCAAGCTGCGAACTGAGCTTCCCGGCGCCGGGCACCCACGAAATCACCGCCGCCTACTCGGGCAGCTCGACCTTCCTCGCATCGACCTCCTCAACGCCGCGCGTGATCGTCGTCGGGCCCCCCGGCCCCGAACCGCGTCGGAGCCACGGACACGTCGGTCTCGCTCCTCCGCAAGACGATCCGAGTCAACGCCAGCGGCGCCGCCTCGCTCGGGCTGGACTGCCGCGGCGAGGCCAGCTGCCGCGGCACCCTGAGGCTCACCGTCAGTCGCAAGAAGGCGACGACGATCGGCACCGCACGGTTCTCGATCGCACCCGGCAAGCACACGATCGAGGTGAAGCTGAACCGAGCCGGGAAGCGGCTGCTCGCCGGGTCCGGCGGGCGGCTCAAGGCGACTCTCATCATCGGCGACGGTGCGGTGAAGCAGCGCCGCGTCCACCTCGTCCTCACTGGCAGGAGAGCGGGTCGCTGAGGAGCGGCTGGGCGTTGTGCACCCGGGTACTGGAGCCTGCGCAGCTGGACTCGGTACTTCCCCAGTATGTTTAACCAGTAAGGAGATGGCGTTGCCCCTGCTTTAGGCGGCCGACGCCAGCGGGTTCATATTTCGCCACCCTCACAAGCTGACTGCGCAGCGGCGTGCTGTCTTTCAGTTCAGGGGTCGGCGACCGGCATAGGCTTCGAAAGCAAGCTCGACTCGAATTCCTCACGTCGTGCAAGTCGGGCCACCAGGTTCACGCACCTGAGGCTCGGGCTTCATCGATTTGCGGTGCGCGGTGTCGACGCCAACGGCCAAGTCGGCGCTCATGCAGCGCATTCGAATGGCGGATCGAGCTGCTTGGGAGCAAGAAAGCGGGGCCCTGAGCAGGGACGCGGAATATGCAATCCTTGAAGGTTCGGGGTGGCAAATCGAATCCGATCTGTCTGTCAGGGAAAGGCCGATCCGTTGGTCCTGGCGTTGGTCTGCATATGTTTGACCTGGGTCGTCACCGACCACGCCTCTGCCAACGCTCCGATTGTCTCGTTCTCCGCGCTTCCCTCGACCACACAGGCTGGCGGTCACCCCGATGTTGAGGTGCAGTTCAACGTCAAGAACCGACTGACTCAACAGAGCCAGAGCGCCTGTAACTGCGAGGATGCCAAAGACGCTACCGTCCACATGCCGGCTGGGTTTATCGGTAACCCTCATGCCACACCGCAGTGTACGATCGCCGACTTCGCCGCGGATAACTGCCCAATCGATTCGCAGATTGGAATTGTCCACGCTGTGGCCGGCGGCAGGATGTGATCAGTGCGCTCTACAATGTCATCCCGCCGCCCGATGTTGCCGGTTGGCTCGCCTTCAAGATCCCCATCGGGGATGCGCCGCAGTTCGTTATCCTGAATGCGCGGACCGGCAGCGACTACGGCCTCGACGCGACGTCGACCTCGATTTATCACGGGCCGGGCCTCCCGCTTGAAGCCTTCACGCAGGTCCTCTGGGGGGTGCCGGCCGATCCGATCCATGACGGGCTGCGCATCAACGAGGCGGCCAACCCGCAGGTTCCGGGCTTTCCGTTCATGACGGACAAACTGTGCAATTCCGACGGATCGCTCAGTACCAGCGATCCAAACACCGTACGTAAACCGTGCGGGTTCAAACTTCCGCCTGCGGCCTCGAACAGCCCGCTCATGCCGCTCTTGCAGAACCCGACGAACTGCGACGGTCCGCTGAGCGCTTCGTTGGACGTCCTGTCCTACGATGGCGGCAGCGATCACGCCGATTACCCTTGGCCGCAGCAGACCGGCTGCGATCAGCTCAGCTTCAACCCCAGCCTCTACGCGCAGCCGACCACCACCCAGGGCGACTCACCAGCCGGAATGGACGCCAACCTCACAGTCCCTCAGCAGCTGAGCCCGTTCATCCCCTCGCCCACCGAGCTGCGCGGCACCACGGTCAGGCTGCCCGAAGGCTTCTCGATCAACCCCGGCGCCGCCGACGGCAAGACCTCCTGCTCCGATGCCGCAGCCAACTTCGGCACCACTCACGCAGCAAACTGCCCCGAGTTCGCCAAGATTGGGAGCCTGACGATCGACAGCTCGGCGCTGCCGGGGCCGCTGCCCGGCTTCGTCTACCTGGGCGAACCGCTGCCCGGCAACCGCTACCGGATCTTCTTGGTCGCCGACGGCTTTGCCACGCACATCAAGCTGGCGGGCACGGTCACTCCCGATCCGGTGACCGGCCAGCTGGTGATCACCTTCACAAACCTCCCCCAGAGCCCCCTGACCGCCTTCAACATGCACATCTTCGGCTCCGAGCGCGGCGTTCTCGCCACGCCGACCCGCTGCGGCACCTACCCGGTGACGAGCACCTTCACCCCCTGGGACTCGAGCCTAGCGACTCAGACCTCGACGCAGTACTTCACCATCGACAGCGGGCCCGAAGGGGCACCTTGCCCAGGGTCGGCACGCCCGTTCTCGCCGAGCTTCGAAGCCGCCTCGGCGAACCCCACTCCCGGAGCCCATGCTCCCTTCGCGGTCGAAGTCCGACGCCCGAACGGAGACCAGAACCTTGCCGGGCTGACTGTCTCGACGCCGCCGGGGTTCTCCGCCAGGCTCAAGGGGGTTCCCTACTGTCCCCAGGCGGCGATCGACCGGCTCTCAAATCCGTTCTACTCCGGGCTCGCCGAGCTCGCCTCGTCCGCGTGCCCGCCCGCCAGCCAGGTCGGCACCGCGACTGCGGGCGCCGGCGCCGGAACCCATCCCGTCTACGTGCCGGGCAAGGTCTATCTCGCTGGGCCATACAAGGGCGCGCCGCTGAGCCTCCTTGCCGTCATACCTGCGGTCTCTGGGCCCTACGACCTCGGCAACGTCGCGGTCCGCGCCGCGATCGAGGTGGATCCCACAACCGCCCGGGTAACGGCGGTCTCCGATCCCCTGCCACAGATCATCGAAGGCATCCCGCTGCGGACCCGCTCGATCCGCATCAATCTCGACCGACCCAACTTCGCCCTCAACCCGACCAATTGCGACGCCTTTTCCGTCAGAGCGCGGATCGCAGGCAGCGAAGGAGCGACCGTGGAACCCGCCGCGCATTTCCAGGTCGCCAACTGCGGCACCCTGCCGTTCAGCCCGAAGCTGGCGCTGCAATTCGCCGGTGGCACCCGGCGGGCAAAGGATCCGGCGCTCCATGCCACCCTGAGCGCCGACCCCGGCGAAGCCAACATCGCCCGTGTCGTCGTCGTTCTCCCGCACTCGGAGTTTCTCGACAACGCTCACATCAAGGGGCCATGCACGGCTGTGCAGTTCGCAGCCGAAGACTGTCCGGCGGGGTCGGTGATAGGACACGCAATCGCCGAGAGCCCCCTGCTCGAAAAGCCGCTGGAAGGACCGGTGCTGATTCGCAGCTCGGTCCATCGCCTGCCGGACCTCGTGATTGCGCTTCGCGGACAGGTCCGGGTCGATCTCGCCGCCCAGGTCAGTTCCGTTCACGAACGCCTTCGGGCGAGTTTCAAGGCCCTCCCCGATGTCCCGATCTCGCGAGTCCGCCTGGATCTCAAGGGAGGCAAGAGGGGGCTGCTCGAAAACAGCGAAAATCTCTGCCAGGGGCCGCAGCGCGCCCGGGTCAGACTGGTCGGCCAGAACGACAAGGTGCACATCGTGAGCGTTCCCGCCGGCGCAGAATGCCGGCGAGGCCACGCTCAGCAGCGCTAACATCCCGATTGCCCTTCCCTTGCGGGTGGGCGAACAGGGAATACGAGGATGTACAAGCTGCCAGGCCGATCCGTCCGGGCTGCCCTTACGTGGAGCCAGGCGCCGGGTGCCCGGCAAGGGCACGGCACCGAGCCCTCATCTCAGGCGCGCTTCTCGTCGCGATCGGCGTCCTCGCGGCGCCCGTCCATGGCGAGCGGGCCCAGTTCGGCAGCCTGATCGTCTACCTGCGGGGCGGGATCTCCCCGCGCACGCTTCCCCGCGACCACTCGACCCCGGTCTCGGTGCGTCTCGAGGCCGGGATCCAGACGTCGGACTCGATTCCGCTGCCCCGCGTCAAGAAAGTCCGCCTTGAACTCGCCTACCGGGGCGTCCTCGACACCGAAGGGCTGGCCGTCTGTTCCCGGACCCGGCTGCGCGCGCTTGACACTCGCCACGCCGTCGCGGCCTGTGGAGCCGCCATAGTCGGCACGGGAAGCCTCTACTCGCGTGTCTTCCTGCCGTCTCAACCCCCGTTCGGCCTCCATTTCCAACTGCTTGCGTTCAACGGCAAGACCGACAAGGGGCAAACTGCGATCTGGGTCCTCGCCTACTCACCCAATCCACCGGTTTCGTTCGTCCTCCCCTTCCATGTCCATCGCCAGTCGGGGCCCTTTGGCACTGTGCTGGTCAGCGTCGTCCCGCGCAACGTCGGACCGTGGCCTCATTTCGCTCACTTCAACATGGTCGTCGCCCGCCGCTTTCATTACCTCGGCCGCACGCACAGCTACCTCCGCGCGTCCTGTCCGCTGCCGCCCCGGTTCACATCTGGCCTCCTCTCGTTGGCCCGCGCCACCTTCAGCATCGAAAACCGCCCCGACTACAACGTGGAAACGGTTCGCACCTGCCGTGCAGATTGACCGGTCAGGGTAACTCTGCGTCAGCCCAAAATCCCTGCGGAACTTGGCTCTTGGCCCAGATCGCTCAGTCTGGCGGTTGGTCTATGTTCCAGTCATGATTGCGGTCCCCCGTAGTGCGTCGATGAAGGCGACGTAGACTGGGATCGCCATGGGGGGGAGCCCGGGTGAGGCGAGGGTTCGCAGGGCCGTCGTCGGCCTTGTCGTCGTCCTGATCTGCTGCGGGGCTCTCGGCTTCGCCGGACTCGGCGTCGAAGACAGGCTCGAGCCGACCTCCCTGATCGTGCCGGGCACCAGCTCCGCCCGGGGGCAGGCCCTTGCCGAAGAGCACTTCGGGGACTCCTCGCCGTTTGCGGTCCTGCTTCGGGGGCCGCGTGGCGCGATCGAACGGCAGGGCCCGGCGCTGGTCCGGGCGCTGCGCCGCAATCCGCGGTTGACCGCCATCTCCCCCTGGGACCGCGGCTCCGTCGCCTACCTGCGTCCCGGCCCGCGCCGGGCGATCATCCTGCTCGATTACCACCTACCGCTGGACGTCGCCATGCGCGACACCGTGCCTGCGCTCGAACGCACCCTCGCAGAACGGGTCCATCCGCCGCTGGAAGCGATCCAGTCCGGTTATGCCAGCGTCTCGCGAGCGCTTCAGAAGGAATCGCTCAGAGCGACCGAGCGCGCTGAGCTGATCGCCGCGCCGCTTCTGCTCATCGTCCTCCTGCTCGTGTTCCGCTCGGTGATGGCGGCCGCGATTCCGCTTGCCTTCGGCGCGCTCACCGTCGTCGCCGGTCGCGGCATCCTCGTCCTGCTCGACTCGGTGATGACGATCGAAGCCCTCTCGGTGGTCGTGTGCACGATGATGGGGCTGGCGTTGGGTGTCGACTACTCGCTGTTCATCGTCTCCCGCTTCCGCGAAGAGCTCGCGGCCGGCGCCTCGCCATGGGAGGCGGCACGCATCACCCGGCGCACCGCGGGCCGAACGACCGTATTCGCCGGCGCCACGCTGTTCACATCGATCCTGCTGTCGTCATTCCTGCAGCCGGGATCCCTGCTGCTTTCACTCGCCACGGCACTCGTCGTCGTCACCCCAATCAGCGTCGCAATCGCGTGGGTCGCCCTGCCCACCCTCCTGGCGCTGCTCGGCGACCGAATCAACCTGGGCACGATCGCAAAGCGCGGTCCCGCCGGAGACCGATCCCGCGTCGCGGCGATGGCGGATTCCGCGCTGCGCCGCCCGGCTGTGGCCGCGGCGCTGATCGCGGTGCCGCTGCTGCTGCTCGCGGTGCCCGCCCTCGCCTTCAACACCGGCGCTCCGGGGGTCAACGAGCTGCCCAGTTCGAGCCCGGCTCGACGCAGCGCCGAAGCGATCGATCGCGCCGTCGGCCCCGGTTGGGAGGCTCCTTTCGAGATCGTCGTCGCGGCGCGGCGCGGCCCGATCACGACCCAGCATCGGCTCGCACTGCTGGTCCGGGCGCAGGAACGTCTCGCCGCCCGCCCGGAGGTGCGGGCGGTGATCGGCCCTGCGCCGATCGAGCGTGCGGTCCGGCCGCTGCGCCGCCTTGGCAGCCGCCTTGCCTCCAGTGGGCCCGCCAGCCCCACCCGGCTCTCCGAACTCGGTCCCGGCCTGCGCCGCGCCGCCGCCGCCGTGGCCCGACTGCGAGCCGGCCTCCTGCGCGCCGCCGCGGGCAGCGGGCTGCTCGGCGTCGGCTCGGAACGGGCCGCTGCGGGAGCCGGGTTGCTGGCTGCCGGCCTCGAACGCGCCGCCGCCGGAGGGTCCCGTGCCGGCGATGCGCTGGGACGGCTCGCGAACGGCACCGGCCGGTTGGCGGCCGGTCAACGAGAAGCGACGAATGCCGGCCTGGCGCTGGAAGTCGAACTTCACGCCCTTGTCCCCAGTCTGCGGAACAAGGCGCTGCGACGGGCACGCCGCATCGCCAACGAACTGGAAGCGGCGGCTCGGAGCGACCCATCGCTGAGAGCGGTGGCCAAGCAGGAGCGACTGCTTGCGCGGGTGCTCGCCGCCGAGCGCGACAAGGTGCGCACAATGCGCGAAGTCGCGATCGAGCTGCACAGGGCCCTCAAACAACTCGCCGCTGGTGGCACGCGGCTCGAAAACGGGACCCGCCGCCTCGCCGGCAAGGGTGAAGAGCTGAGCGGAGGCCTCGAGCAGCTCAGCTCCGCCGCGCATCGCCTCTCCGTGGGGCTCGCCGCCCTGCACGGTGGCGCCGGCGCCCTGGAACGTGGCCTCGCCAACGGCTACAACCGCTCTTACCCGCTGCAGCGCGGGCTCGGGCGGACGGGGGTACGCGTCAGCGCTGCTGCGGGTCCCCTCTCCCGTGGCGCCCGCGAGTTGCGCACCAGGTCGCCCCACCTCTTCGACTCCGGCTACTTCGTCCTCTCGGCGATCGACGGCGCGCCGCCCATTCCCCGCGATCTCGCGGGCGAGGCGGTCAACGTGGGACGGGGCGGACAGGCTGCCCGACTGCTAGTCGTCTCCACCGATCCCTTCAACACCGCCGGCTCGCGAGCGACCGGCGCGCTGCTCGACAAGGAAGCCGAGCGCCTCGCCCATGAAGGCAACCTGGTGGCGGGCGTCAGCGGCGGCGCCGCGATCCTCAACGACTACGGCTCCGCGACCAGGTCGCGGCTGCCGCTGGTCATCGGCGCAATCGTCCTGATCACCTTTCTGATGCTGGTCGCTATCCTCCGCGCGCCGCTGCTCGCCCTGCTGGCGGTCGCCCTCAACCTTGCCTCGGTGGCCGCCGCGGTCGGCGTCGTCAGTCTCATCTGCAAGATCCCGGACGGCTATCCGCTGGGCGGTCATAGCTACATCGACACCGTCGGCGCAGCGGGGATCTTTGCGGTCACCTTCGGCCTCTCGATCGACTACGCGGTATTCCTTCTCGCCCGCATGCGCGAACAGCGTGATGCCGGCGCCGACAACGAGACCGCTATCGCTTTCGGCCTCGAGAAGACCGCCGGGGTGATCACCGGCGCGGCGGCGATCATGGCGGCCGTCTTCATCTCCTTCGCCGGCGCACCGATCGCCACCGTGAGCCAGCTCGGCGTGGGGCTCACGGTCGCGATCCTGCTGGACGCGACGGTGGTCCGGATCGTCCTGTTGCCGGCGCTCATGCTGTTGCTAGGAGATCGTGTCTGGCATGTTCCCACCGCTCTTCAGCGGGTGCTGCCGCGTTTTGATCTCCACGGAGCTTCTTCGGACGATGCGGGCGCGTAAAACAATTCTTCGAGCGGGCGGCTTTCGCCGGCGCCGGTTGGTGAGCGCGATCTTGCTCGCTGTGACGGTGCTGAGCGCATCGGCTGGGGCTGCGGTCGGGCCGGACCGCGCCGAATACGTCAACAGCCTCGAGTCGATCTGCAAGCCCGGCGTCGAAGCGACCCAGCAAGCGGTGCGGGGCGTGCGCTCAGACATTGAAGCCGAACGCCTCGCCGTTGCGGCAGGAAAGCTTGGCAAGGCCGCGCGGATCTTCGACGGGACCGTGGGCAGGATCTCGGCCGTTCCGCGCCCGCCGCAAGACGCGAGGCATCTTGCCAAGTGGTTCGCTTACCTGAAGCTCCAGAAGTCTTATCTCGCGCGGGCCGCCTCAGCTCTGCGCGCAGAGCGCATCCCCCGCTACCAGCACAACGCCGTGCTCTTCGTCCACAACGGCAATCTCGCCAACGACGTGGTGATCGCCTATGGCTTCAATTACTGCCGCTTCAAGTTCTCCCGCTTCGACTGAGATGCCTCGGCTCTCCGCCAGGGCCGCACTGCGCTCCTCGTCCATACGCGGAAAGGCCAGCGGTTGGAATTACCCCAATCGCGGTAGAAGGCCGTTTTATTCATTTTCTATGTCTGAACACGATGTTAGGCGAGACGTTTGACTTTCGCGGTTGAGTGATGTACTAATTAACCGAGGAATACTTCCTCGGGTCCCCCTGGCCCGGGGAACATGCCGCCCATACCTGGGTGGCAGCGGGGCCAGACCGGTTTCCTGTGCCGGGAGGCGCCATAGCGGTACCCATTGCGCGCCCGTTCCGGGGTCCTTTCCCGGGTCCCTGGGCGAGTCGTGGTGGAAGAGAAAGTGGCCGGGCGCCTAGCGGGGTTCTTCCCAACCCACGGCGCCCGGCCCCCTGCTTAGCTTCGCAACTGGCTCTCGTCCGACCGCCGGCGTTCCTCGCGCCGGCGGAATTCCGCGATTGCCTCTTCAAAGGAGCCCCGCGAAAAGTCCGGCCAGAGCTCTTCGGAGAAAACGAGCTCCGAGTCGGCCACCTGCCAGAGGAGATAGTTGGACAAGCGCCGCTCGCCACCTGTGCGTATCAGCAGCTCGGGGTCGTTCATATCGGGCGCATAGAGGCCGGCCCGGAATTCCTCCTCTGTCGTCCCTTCGAACGCCCGGGCTGCGCGCAGGATCTCAGCTCGTCCGCTGTAGTTGAAGGGAACGAAGAGGGTGATCAGATCATTGGCGGCGGTCAACTCATCGGCCCACTGCATCCGCTCCGCGAGGCTTGGTGGAACCGGATCGCCGCGCTCGCCGATGAAGCGCAGGCGCACGTTCTCGGCGTGAAGTTCCGGCGTCACCCGGTCGATGTACTCCGAAATCAGATCGATCAGGTCGTCGACCTCCTTCTGAGGGCGGGCCCAGTTCTCGGTCGACAGGGCGTAGACGGTGAGCTCCCTGATCCCGAGTTCAACGGCGTCGCGCAGTCTCGCTCGCACGTTCTCCGCACCGGCTCGGTGTCCCGCGGCCACCGGCAGCCCTCGCGCCTTCGCCCAGCGCCCATTGCCATCGGTAATGATGGCGACGTGGACGGGGCCCTGGCGCTCATCCATGACGGCGCAGGCGCATCGCGACCATGATCAGCCGCACGGTCGGGTCGAGTGATTCGAACAGACGCCCCCTGATTGGCCGAGCGTATCCACTGTCGGCGCCGGGAGCGCTCATGTAGAAGCCGGCGACCCCGGCGAGGATGGCGCGGTGTCTGCGCGCGTGGCGCAGATGCGCAATGGCTGCTTTGGCACGGCCTGCGAGCAGACTGATCCGAGTCGCCGCCTGCTCGTTGTTGGCGAAGTAGCTCAGGTAGTTGTGCTCACCGGCCTCGAGGTCGTCCTCGCGGTCGATCAGGTCGTCGAGCAGCACGGTCAGTGCCCCGATTGGAGGGAAATAGGCCGCATCGATCAGGCCCGCCTCATCGGCCGTCGTCCGAGGGTCGGCCGCGGCGGCGATCAGGGCATGGGTCGCCACCGAAGAGCACGCCCCGGCCGCCAGCTCCCACCAGAGGTATCCCGGCGCGGACTCATGCCGGCTCGCCCACGCCTCGAGCTCGTCCGGGCCGGCCTGCGCCGCGGCATGTGTGTAGCTCTGTCCCTCGCCGCAGCGGTTGGCGGTGCGCCGAAGCAGCGGCAGCATCAGCTCGGACGCCGGCAGTTGCGCCACAGCGTCTTGACAGGCGGCTACCAAGGCGTCCAGGTAACCGCCATCTTCGCGCTGCGGGTGATGAACGTAATAGTCGCCTGACTTGGTGTCGGGAGAAACGGCGTCGCAGATCGCCGCGTGCAAGGCAAGGCCATCCGCCAATGGATCGCGTACCCGCTCCTCGCCGATCGAGTCCAGATAGTCGATCGCGATCTGCAACGGTGCTATCGCTTGCAGCGCCTCGGCTCGACGCGCCCGCGGAGCCAGGATTGCGAAGACCGCCGTAGCTTCGGGGTTCCGGCTATTCGTTTGCAGCGCCGAGAGCGCACCGGCTCGCAGGAGGGGGTCGGGAATGGTCAAAGCACGCACCCGCCAGCGGTCCAACTCGCCGCGCACGAGCGGGAGGATCTCTCGCTCGTAGGCAATGAGCGACGAAACCACTGTGGTCGCATTGGCTGCAAATTCCGATCCCATACCCGTAGTTTCGTCGCTGCTCCGATCCGCCGTCTTTCTCCCCTTACTTCGATGATTGAGCCGCCAGGGCCGAACGTCTGAGGCTCCGGATGCTCCGTCACCCGGATCGGCACCGCCAACGCTGGGCCCGCGTCAGCCTGCCTCGTTGAGTTGACCCGCGTAGGGCCCGCGGCCCGTCACGGACGCCGCGCCGCAGCGCGCCCCAAGCGCCAGAGCTTCCGCAGCTGAGAGGCCCTGCGCGAGCCCGTAGGTCAGACCAGCTGCAAAGGAATCCCCAGCGCCGTAGGCATCAGCCGGGGGCGCTGGAAGGGGAGGGGCGGCCCAGGTGCTGCCGGCGCCATCAGCCGCTTCGAGCGAACCACCTGCGCCACCCGCCGTGCGGGCAACGAAACGGGGCGGCGGAATGAGGTCACCTGGCGCGTAGCGCTCCCCCTCGTCCTCGGCACTCGCCACCAGCATGTCGACCTGGACCTGCCCCTCCGCCAGCGACTCGATCGCGCGCACGGTCGAGACAAACTTGCCGGCCGCTCGTGCCGCGCGGACGGCGGCGGGGTCTCCGGCCGTGAAATAGACGCCGTCGAAATCCTCGAGCTCAGCCCAGGGCAGCGGATCATCCCCGTGTGGTCCGATGCGCTTGCCCATGACGGTGATCGTGCGCTCGGCGTCGGCGTCCACGTGGACGAACGCTCTCCTCTGCGGCTCCGGTCTCCACGCCGCCTCGACGCGGACGCCGAGTGCTTCCAACTCCCGCTGGGCCCTGTGCCCGAGGTCGTCGTCGCCGAGCGCGGTGACGAACAGGCACTCGCCTGCCAGGCGGGCAAGCTGCACAGCGGCGACGGCTCCGCCCCCGCCAGGCTCCTCCCAAACCTCGAGCGCTTGAACGATCTCACCTGGCTTCGGAACACACTTCACCCGTGCGAAATCGATCCACTCAACGTGTCCGACGACAGCAACCCGCATTCGCTGCCTAGTCTCGCAGGGAGTTGCCACGCGCTCGGCAGTGCGCGGGCGCCAAGCCCGCCCGCATCATCGGAACCCCCGCCTATTGAGTTGTGGTCGGCTTGGCGAGCCGCACTCGGACCAGGCGTGTCACCCTGCTGCCGTTCGCCGAGTGGAAGACGACCTTCAGCGTCAGCTTCACATGGCCACCACGGCGCAATTCCTGTTTCGCCCGACCGATCGGATGAAGCGGGAGCTGTCCCGGATACTCGTAGTAGTGGGCATCGTCGCGGATGCGCACGGTCTTGAGTCCGGAAGCCGAGACGACGACGACGCCCGGGCTGCGCACCTCGTACCAGAGCTGCGCGGCCGTCCGGCGCCGCGCCTGGACGACGCCGAAGACTTCGAGCCTGCTCAGGCGGACGGTGCTCTCGCAGCCGCTCTGGGAGTCGGCCCGGTCGACGCCCGCGCGATCACGGCCGGCCCCGCAGTTCACCCGGTCCGGCCGGTTCTCGAGCGGTCCAGGCGAGTGGGCGAAGAGGCGGCCGCTCCAGATCGATTCGACGACCGCTCCGGAGAGGATCCCGTCGGCCCCATCGCCACCGAGGAGGCGGTCGACGCCCAGGTTCCCGACGAGCCAATCGCCGCCGGCGCCTCCCGCGAGGAAGTCGTCCCCACGTTCGCCGTAGAGGGTGTCATTGCCCGGTCCACCCGAGCCCCTGTCGGCGCCCGGGCCCAGGGTCAGCAGATCGTTGCCGGCACCGCCGCGCCCGACGTCGTCACCCAGGCCGAGCTCGATTTCGTCGTTGCCTCCGCCTCCGCTGGCATGGTCGTCGCCTCCATCGACGCCGGAGCGGTTCCCCGGGACGTCGAAGATCCGATCGTTCCCGCCGCCCCCGAAGATCCGGTCGCTCCCCGTGCCTCCGCCCAGCAGGTCCTTGCCGGAGCCGCCGACGAGGACGTCGTCGCCCGCCGCTCCGAAGAGATGATCGACCGGGAGGGTCCCGGCCGGAGCCCGCCCGGCTTCCAGCACGTCGTCGCCGGACCCCGAGAAGAAGGCCTCCGCGTTTACCAGGTTGTCGCCCTCCCCTGGAGCCCCGTCATTCGCGGCTCCGTCTGCGCTGTAGAGGACGGTCGAGCTCCTTTCGGAGTACTCGACGGTGTCGTCACCGGCGCCGAGATCCACGTCGTCGGCGCCATCCGGCGCCGGGCCGCCGAGGAACTTATCGGCGCCCGCGCCAGTTTCAACCCGATCGTTACCTGCGCTTGCCCGCACCACATCGGCGCCGCCGGCGGTGATCACGGTGTCGTTCCCGGCCCCGGGTGTCACGGTGATTTGAATCGGACTCGGCGCCGCCCGGCTGTTCGGCGGTATGGTCGGCGGCGGGTTTGGGATCGACCCCGCGTCGAGGAGGCTGCCCGCGTCCCCGAGGGAGAAGTGCATGCTGACGTCCCAAGCGCTCCCGGCAATGGGGAAGCAAAAGGATTTCACGCAGGAGCTGTTCAGCTGCGGAACGGGCTTGTGGAGGGCACAGCTGACAGGCACCCCGGGTGCCCCTCCCCCGCTACAACCGATGCCCGGCGCGACGCTCGCCGCGGTGTCCAGCAAGCGGACGTCGTAGCTGTCGCCGCTCTCACCGCCGACCGATACCGTGAGCTGGTTGCCCTCGCCGGCGGTCGCGGTGAAGACCAATTCGGCTTTGTTCGTCTGGCCGGTGGTCTGCAGGACTTCGACCGTCGCTCCCACCGCGCAACTCGGTACGGCGAGGGCTGCGGACGCGCTGAGAAGGATTCCGATCAATTGCCGTCTCATCAATCGTTCTCCCCAAGTGACCCTCCGCTCAGCCACCGACTCGAGCTTTGCCTTCGAGGAGCGAGGGTACGCCGAATGCGTCCAAGCCGACGGGCTGCTCGACAGATGGGCCAGGCCGGGGCCGGTCGTCCGCGCGGGTCAGATCTGCGCCACGTTATTCACATCCTCGCCCGCAACGAGGAGGAACTCTCCGTTCGAGCCGGCTCGGCGGCTTTCGCGGTAGGGCCTGTACTCATCGCTGGAGTAGAACGCCTCCGCCACCTGCTTGGAGGGCCACTCGATGATCAGGTAGATCTGCGGCGGCCTGCGCTCTCCCTCGATCCTTTCGATCTTCGGGGTACGAGCGAGGTAGCGGCCGCCGTGGCGCTCGACCAGCCTGGTGGTGTTCTCGACGTAGGCGGGTATCCAGCTCGGGTCCGTGATCTCGATCTCCGCCACCGCGTAGCACTTCATGGGTGGGCTCCTTGTCTCATCGCGCGCCGAGTCTCTCGTTGCGCCGGCACGCATAGGATCGTGCCATGAAAGCGGCGGTGATATTCGAGAACGGCGACCCGGAGGTGCTCCGTTACGAGGACGTCCCCGATCCGGTGTGCCCGGACGGCTGCGTGCTCGTGGACGTCGAAGCGATCAGCATCGAGGGCGGCGATCTCCTCGCCCGCGCCGGTTCGCCGCCGCCAACGACCCCGCACATCGTCGGCTATCTGTGCGCGGGCACGGTGATCGAGGTCGGCGCCGGAGTTGAGAGCCCCGGCATCGGCGAGAAGGTGGTGGCCCTGAACGCGGACGGCTCTCATGCCGAGAAACGAGTCGTGCCGGCGATCATGACCTGGCGCGTCCCCGAGGGGCTCGATCCTGCCGCTGCCGCGTGCATTCCGGTCGCGTTCGGCACGGCGCAGGAGTGCCTGTTCACGGCCGCGAACCTCGAGGAAGGGCAGACGGTGCTCATCCACGCGGGGGCGGGCGGCGTGGGGATGGCGGCGATCCAGCTCGCGAAGCAGGCGGGCGCGACCGTGATCTCAACCGCCTCGAGCGACGAGAAACTCGAGCGGCTGAAGTCGCTGGGGCTCGACCATGGCATCAACTATGCAGACGAGAGCTTCGTCGACGGGGTTCGTGATCTGACCGACGGGCGCGGCGTCGATGTGGTGCTGGACTCGATAGGCGGGAAGAACCTGGTCGACGGCATCGATGCGCTGGTGTACCGGGGGACGCTCGTCAGCGTGGGAGTCGCCGCCCGAGCCGGTTCGGAGATCGAAGCCAGCTCTCTGTGGACGAAGAACAACACCCTGCGCGGCGTCTACCTCGGTGGGGTGCTGCTCGCCGAGTACCCGCGCGCCCATCCGATGATCGCTGACCTGATCGAGCGGGTTGCCGAGGGCGAGCTGCACGTCGAGATCGACAGGTCCTTCGCGCTCGCCGAAGCCGCCGCCGCCCATGCTTACCTGGAGGGCCGGAACGCCTTCGGTCGGGTGGTGATGGTGCCCTGAAGGACGCTCGCTTGCGTCCGGCCAGTCCGCCGACGTCGTGATCGAGATGGGCGCCGTCAACGGCGAACTCGGACCCGACTTCGCGGCGCTGGATTGCCCGACCGTGTTCGGGGTCGGCACCGGGGCCCACTCGGGCGCTGCCGCGATCGAGGACGTCACCCACGCACCGCACCACGGCCTTACCATTTGAGACCGAGCGACCGTGGGGGTCAGGAGCAATGCGAGAGCTGATGGCAGCCTCACTCGAGGGCATCACCGGGTGAGTCAAACGCGGAGGAGCCGGTGATGCGATCGGAAGTCGCGGTGCTGGGGTTCTCCACAGCCGGGCGCGGTGGGGCGACACGAAGCGACCGGCTGCGCCTCCCGGTGGTCGCGCTGCTGGTGGGCGTCGCGGCGGCGGCCGGATGCGTGGCGGCGCTCCTGACGCCGCCCGGTGGAACCGCGGAGCGCGCAGCGACGGCCCGCCATGGCCTGACGAGCTTGCCGATGGCCGCGCAGGGCCCGGTCTCGGCCGCCCTGGGAAGCGAAGCACCGGCCTACCGTGTCACCGGCCTCGAGGCCGTCAACCCGGCGCAGCACCTGCGCGCCGGCTTCTCGCGCCATGGTGTCACGGTTGCCTCAGGCCAGGCGCGGCTTGGCATGACGGTCTCCGCGTACGGGTACGCGAGCAACCTTGACCCGGTGGGGTCTGCCGTGCCGCGCGCCAGCGCCAATCGGGTCAGCTACGCGCGCGGAGCGCTCACAGAGTGGTACTCGAACGGCCCTTTGGGAATCGAGCAGGGCTTTGACGTCGCGGCTCGCCCCACTTCCGCCGCTGGGCCGCTGACGCTCTCGCTCGCCCTCTCCGGCAACCTCGCCGCGCGGCTTCGCAACGGCTCGGTCCTTCTCACCGGCCGGGGCGCCACGCTTCGCTACGGCAACCTTCTCGCCACAGACGCGCGCGGGCGCGTGCTGCGCTCCTGGCTTCAACCGGTCAAGGGGCATGTGCTGATACGCGTCGCGGACCGCGGCGCCGCATATCCATTGAGAATCGATCCGCTGCTCCAGCAGGGCGAAAAGCTCACCGGCGCGGGTGCGACCGGAACCGGCCGGTTCGGCTACAGCGTGGCGCTGTCCGGTGACGGTGACACCGCGCTGGTCGGCGCGCACTACGGGAGCATCGACGCCGGCGCGGCGTGGGTGTTCACTCGCTCGGGCTCGACCTGGACCCAGCAGGGCGGGAAACTCGTCGGCACGGGCCACACAGGAGCGGGCGAATTCGGCCACATCGGAGAAGGCGAATTCGGCGAGAGCGTCGCGCTCTCCGCCGACGGCAACACGGCGCTGATCGGCGGGCCGGGCGACAATGGCGGCACGGGCGCGGCGTGGGTGTTCACTCGCTCGGGCTCGACCTGGAGCCAACAGGGCGAAAAGCTCACCGGCTCGGGCGAGACCGGAGAAGGCCGATTCGGCGAAAGGGTCGCGATCTCCGCCGACGGTGCCACCGCGCTGATCGGGGGCTGGCGCGACAACGAACGCAAGGGCGCGGCCTGGGTCTTCACACGTTCGGGCTCGACCTGGACCCAACAGGGCGAAAAGCTGACCGGCACCGGCGAGACCGGAGAAGGCAGATTCGGCGCCAGCGTCGCGCTCTCCGAACACGGTGACACGGCGCTGATCGGCGGGCCCAACGACGACGGCGACACCGGCGCGGCCTGGGTCTTCACGCGCTCGGGCACCACCTGGACCCAGCAGGGCGAAAAGCTGATCGGCACCGGCGAGATCGGAGAAGGCGAATTCGGAAGGAGCGTCGCGCTCTCCGCCGACGGTGACACGGCGCTGATCGGCGGACCCGAGGACGACACCGCCAAGGGCGCGGCCTGGGTCTTCACGCGCTCGGGCACCACCTGGACCCAGCAGGGCGAAAAGCTGATCGGCACCGGCGAGACCGGAGAAGGCCGATTCGGCGCCAGCGTCGCGCTCTCCGGAGACGGCGACACGGCGCTGATCGGCGGGCCCGGACGACAACGGCAACACGGGCGCGGCGTGGGTGTTCACGCGCTCCGGCTCGACCTGGAGCCAACAGGGCGAAAAGCTCACCGGAACCGGAGAGACCGGAGAAGGCGAATTCGGCTTTGGCGTCGCGCTCTCCGCCGACGCCAACACCGCGCTGATCGGTGGGCCCGAGGACGACACCGCCACCGGCGCGGCTTGGGTCTTCACGCGCTCGGGCTCCACCTGGTCCCAGCAGGGCGGAAGGCTCACCGGCGGCGAAGAGGACAACCCCCAGTCCGGCGTACTCGTCTCGCTCTCCGCCGACGGCAACACGGCGCTGGTCGGCGGCTGGTACGACGACGGCACGAAGGGGGCGGCGTGGGTCTTCACCCGCTCGGGCGGGGTCTGGAGCCAGCAGGGGCCGAAGCTGACCGGTGGGGGCGAGATCGGAAAAGGCGGGTTCGGCACGAGCGTCGCGCTTTCCGCCGACGGCAACACGGCGCTGATCGGCGCGCCGGGCGACACCAACGACAGGGGCGCGGCGTGGGTGTTCACACGCTCGGGCTCGACCTGGACCCAGCAGGGCGGAAAGCTCACCGGTGGGGAAGAAGAGGAAGGGTTCGCCTGGTTCGGCTACACCGTCGCGCTCTCCGGCGATGGCAAGACAGCGCTGATCGGCGGCTGGCTCGACCACGCCTGGAAAGGCGCCGCCTGGGTCTTCACCCGCTCGGGCTCGACCTGGACCCAGCAGGGCAAAAAGCTGACCGGCGGGGGCGAGGTCGGAGAAGGGATGTTCGGCACGAACGTCGCGCTCTCCGCCGACGGCAACACCGCGCTGATCGGCGGCTGGAACGACGAAAGCGTGGCCTTCGGAAACCGCGACTACAGCGGAAAGGGCGCGGCGTGGGTCTTCACCCGCTCGGGCGGGGTCTGGAGCCAGCAGGGGCCGAAGCTGACCGGTGGGGGCGAGGTCGGCGACGAACCCGACAATGAAAACGGCAAGTTCGGCACGATCGTCGCGCTCTCCGCCGACGGCAGCACGGCGCTGATCGGCGCCTGGAACGACGACGACAGCAAGGGCGCGGCCTGGGTGTTCACGCGCTCAGGCGCAGTGTGGAGCCAGCAGGGGCCGAAGCTGACCGGCGGGGGCGAGATCGGAGAAGGCAGGTTCGGCGTAAGCGTCGCGCTCTCCGCCGACGGCGACCGGGCTCTGATCGGAGCGCTCTACGACGACAGCACCAGGGGCGCGGCGTGGGTGTTCACCCGCTCCGGATCGACCTGGACTCAGCAGGGCGGAAAGCTCACCGGCGGGGACGAGGCCGGAGAAGCCGAATTCGGCACAAACGTCGCGCTCTCCGCCGACGGCGACACGGCGCTGATCGGCGGCTGGCGCGACAACGGCGGCACCGGCGCGTCGTGGGTGTTCGTCGACCCGCCCGCGGCGACGACAGGCGCAGCGACGAGCGTCGGCGAAACCAGCGCGAGTCTCAATGGAACCCTGGGTGCCGGAGGCTCGAGCAATGCGTACTTCCAGTACGGGACGACCGCGGCCTACGGGTCCTCCACCGCCCCTCAGAGCGTCGGCGTATCCGGCAGCGCGAGTCCACTTGCGGCCGCCATCGGCGGGCTTGCGCCGGGAACGACCTACCACTTCCGACTCGTCGCCGAGAACTCCGGTGGAGTGGCCTACGGCGACGATCAGACATTTGTCAGCGAAACCCGCGGCCCAATCTTCACCCCGCCGCCCCAACCCACCCCCCCGCCGCCGCCGGGACCCAGCGAGACGCCCCCACCTCCTGCAGTGCTGCACGCACGCCAATCCACGACGAGATGGCGAGAGGGCAATCGGCTCGCCCGCATCAGCCGCGCGAAGACGCCCGTTGGAACGACCTTCTCGTTTTCGCTCAACGAGGAGGCAACCGTGAGCTTCAGCTTCGCCCGGCGCGTCGGCGGCCGCACCGCGACGGCGGGCACTCTCACCTTCACGGGCCACAGTGGGACAAACAAAGTGGCCTTCCAGGGCCGCGTCTCGCCCGGAGTGAAGCTCAAGCCGGGGCGCTACACGCTTGCGATTACGGCCACCGACTCTGCCGGAGCGCGCTCTGTGCCGAAATCGCTGAGCTTCACGATCGTGAAGTAACTCAGCCCTCGACTTCGCGGTAGTGGTCGCGCCAGATCGCACGGTAGACACGTAGGTGCCGGGGCAGCGTCCTCAAGCCGGGTATGAACGGGATGCAGATGAATGCGAGGCTGAGGACGCCCATCAGGGCGAAGATCAGCGCGTCCGCGTTGGGGGATTCCTTGAATGGTTCAATCTGGTACCAGAAGGTGTAGAGCCAGAGCCAGACCTGACCGGGATAGCTGCCGGTCTCGTTCATCATTCCCCACTGGGTGCCAAGCAGGTGTTGGCCTTCGGCCCGTTCCTCGAAGTAGCCGCCGCCGGAGAGGAATAGGAGCGGCTTGGTGTAGTTGGTCTGGTAGAAGCGATGATCACCGGCCAGCAGGACGCCGTCGAGGCCGCCGCTCTGTGCCAGGCCGAGCAGCGACGCCATCATCGGCGCGACCGGCCCGTAGTGGCCGGCGGGGAGGAGGATCGCTTCTCCACGCGGGTAACGGGCGTGTTCGAGCGCCCCTTCGTAGGTGCCGGTCCAGGCTTCCTGCAAGGCGGGTGGGGCAGCCTGGTAGACGGTGAGTGCTCGTCTGAGGCGCGGACTTCCCGGGACCTCGCTCAGCGGTTCGAGCACGAAGTCCTTTGCCGTGTCGATCGGGAGGCGGACGCCTGGCGCGCTCTGCAGGTCGAGCGGGCCGATCTTCTGGGTGGCTTCCGGAGTGTGGTTGTAGGGCGGTCCGTATTCGGCGAGCTCGCTGGTTCCCGCCAGCTCGGTAACCGAGGTCGCGACGAAGTCGCTCGGGTCGGCCTGCGCCCAGCTCTGGATCGTCGTCGGCGCGTCGTCTGGGGAGGAGAAGAGGATGGTGAGGACGATCGCGAGCAGCGTGACCACGCCCAGCGCGACGACGAGCTCCTTGATCAGGTCGTAGCGGACGAAGGGCCCCGGCCAGGGTGCGCGCGGGTCGGGAGCTGCGGGCGCAGTCGCGCTCACTGCGTCGCTCCTTCACTCGGCTTCGCCGACTCAGCCGCAGCCGCGACCTTTGCCGGGTAGGGCGGAACCACGCCGTGGCGGCGCACCAGCAGCACGTGCCAGACGACCAATGCGGTCACCGCCAGCGGCAGCAGGATCACGTGGAACGTGTACATCTGACCGAAGTTGGCGACGTTGAAGAAGGCGCCGATGCCGACTGAGTTGAGTCCGTCCTTGCCCTCGCTGGCGATCCACTGCGAGTCGAAGTTCTGCTGGGAGAGGTAGCCGGTGAAGGCGGCGCCGATCGCGACCAGGAAGGAGATCGCTCCCGTTACCCAGGTGCGGCCCCGACCGCCCCGCCAAGCGCCCATGAAGAACTTGCCCCAGAGGTGGACGACCATCGCGAAGAAGAACAGCTCCACCCCCCAGAGGTGGATACCGTTGAGGAAGCGCCCGATGCTCGTCGTGTGCCACCAGGTCGGCCCGCCGAGGCCGAGGATCATCCCGGATGCGACGACGACGACGAGCGCGGCGATAGTGGCGACGCCGAAGACGTAGATCCATGAGGACACATAGGAGGGCTGGCGGTCGGGGAGGAGCTTCTCGGGCGGCAGCGAGCTGACCGCGCGCTCGCGCACCCAGGTGGTCCACATCCGGCGCTCCTCGGGCGATATCCCGCTCCCCTCGCTCAAGGCGTGCGCTCCCGCTTTGGGAAGGGAATGAGGATCGCGACAATGAAGACGGCGATCATCAACAGGATCACGACAACATTGGCCACTGACATCTGAAAGAAGTGCCAGTGTAGGTAGTGAGCCGGATGGCTCAGGTCAAACAGGGCAGCAAGAACCACATGGACTGAGGGTGCCATCGCATTACCTCAACTGGACTGAGGGTGCCATCGCATTACCTCAACCCTTCGGTCGGTTGAGGCGACGCTACACCAGGAACTCGCAATGTCAACCGGCCTAAGGAAGTCCTCATTTCTCTCAAGAGGCGCGCAGCTCGGCGAAGGAGCGCTCGATGCCCTCGGCCAAAATGCCCACATCCGGCGCCGCCAAGCGGTCGGCGTTGAGGCCGAAGACCATTCTGCCGGCGTATGTGACGACCGCGATGCCGATCGAGTGACCGGCGAAGAGCGGCACGAGGGGAAGGACCTCGACAAGGGGTGCGCCAAACGCGTACATCCGCTCCTGGGACGCGCGGACGTTCGTGATCGTCAGGTTGAACATCCGGGTGCCGCCGAACATCGACCGTGCGAGCAGGGCGCCGGCGAGCGGCGGCCCCATGTCGGCGAGGTCGACGATCGCCTTGCCTCCGGCGCGCTGCGATCCGCCCTTGAGCTCCTCTGCCCGCTCGACGACCCGGCGGTAGCGCTCGATCGGGTCCCCTTCGGTCACCGGCAGCTCGACGAACAGTGAGGTCAGTTCATTGCCAAGCGCGTGCTCCTTGTCCTCGGAGCGGATGTTCACCGGCACCTGGGCCCGCAGATCGCCCTCCGGCAGCGCGTCGCCGCGTGAGAGCAGCAGGTGTCGCAGGCCGCCGGCGCAGAGCGCAAGGACGACGTCGTTGACCGTGCCGCCAAGGCGCGTCTTCGTCTCCTTTATGTCGGTGAGGTCGAATCGCACTGTGGCAAAAAGGCGGGTGCCGCTCATCGGCCCGTTCAAGCTCGACTTCGGCGCCCCGATCAGCTCCTCGCGCGCGAGGAGCTCCAGCGCCGCTCGGGCGCGATCAAAGGATTCGCGAGGGTGCAGCGCCGCACCGACCCCGGCCCGGGCCCCGCGTGCCACCAGGCCGGGCGTAAGCCAGAAGCGGCCATTGCCCTGCTCTTCGACCTCCCCATTGTCCGGCGCGGGCTGCGGGTGCTGCGATGGCGCCTGCGGGGAGGGATCGAGCAGGACGGTCCCGAGGTCGACCGAGCCCATGCCATCCACGAGGCAATGGTGCGTCTTGGTGACCATCGCCCAGCGCCCATCCTCGAGGCCGTCGAGCAGCGTCATTTCCCACAGTGGGCGGTGGCGGTCGAGGCGGTGCGACCAGAAGTCCCCGAGCCACTCGTGCAGCTCGGGCTCGCCGCCCGGCGCCGGCAGCGTCGCGCGATGAACATGAGCATCGGAGTCGTACCCCTCTGCCTGCTCCCAGGTCAGCCACGTGAGCGGGCCCGCGTGCGGCCCGGAGAGTCGCTGGGAGAAGCGAGGCAGCATCCCCGCCCGCTCGCGCAGATGGTCGCGGAGCTCGCCGATTTCCGGCGTCCGGCCGC
Source organism: uncultured Solirubrobacterales bacterium (assembly GCA_963780815.1). GTDB lineage: Bacteria > Actinomycetota > Thermoleophilia > Solirubrobacterales > 70-9 > VRUE01. The sequence continues at coordinate 94,224 of CAWADG010000004.1, forward strand.
CGGGGAGGGGGTCGAAGATGAGCGCTCCGCCGATGTGCATATGGGCGGCGTCGTCGAACTGCTCGAGCTCGAGGAACATCGTGTCGAGCATGCTCAACTGCTCAGCCATCGCCTCTCACCACCTGGTCGCCTTTGAAGTGAACCTAGCGCGGACGAGGCGCGGCGGAATCGGGGTAAACCCGAAGGCCTATGTGCGGTCTGGCGCCTTCAAGCAGCGACGAGCTAGCCTCAGGCGAGGAGCTGATCGATCTTGGCCAGGGCGTCGGCAAGGCTGCGAACGCCGATCATCACCGGGGCGCCATCCCGGCTGGGTGGGATTCGAAGCATCAGGTCGCCATCGATGAAGACCGTGTAGGCGACGGGCTGGCCGCCGGCCCAGAGCTCGGCAACACCGTAGGACACCTCTTCCTCGCTGACGCTACGGACCTCTATCTCGTGCATGTTTGCCTCCGGAATTCGTTGTGCGATTCCACCCTACGCCTCATTGCGCCGGGTGGAACGAGGGGTTCGTCGGGGGTTCCGGTGGCGATCTTCGCCTCCCTGCTCCCCGTCACCCTGGTGGCACGGGGACGCTGGCAGGCTCTGCTTCGGGTCTGGCGCCGCGAGGTGGGCCCTCGGCATCGACCGGTGATTTGGCTTAGTAGGCCGGTGGGTCTCGATACCCACCCGGCGGCTGCTGATAGCGAGGATCGGCGACTCGCCGATCGTCGACCAGGACTTCGGACTGGCGCGAACGGCGGGACCACACCGCCCATTGCCAGATCGCGATGATCAGGCCGACGACGCCAGCGATCATCAGGATCAGGCCGATCGTCCTTAGGTCGAACCCCTTGACGTGGAGGTGGGTCGCGAAACGAAGGATCGCCCCCACCGCGATCAGGAAGATGCTGCCTGCGAACGTCATCTCACTCGCCTGCCCCTCTAGGCAACCCGGCGGAAGAGATAGATCGCCAGCAGGATCAGGATGATGACTATGAGGATTCCTACGATGGTCATTTGGGTCTCCTTTTGGATTGGAATTCTGGTCGGTGAAAAGGGTGGGGGACCGCGATCACGCGGTCACAGGTTCTCCTCGATCTCGTCGGCTTTGTGGCCGTGCGCGCGAGCCTGCTCACGCTCGCGCTCCACGCGCTCGCTCGCGCCCTCTGACTCGGCAGCCAGCTGCTCAGCGCGGTTTCTCTGCTCCTCGGCCAGCCGGGCATGTCGCTCGGCCTCCTCCGCGGCGTCGGCTGCCTCGGCTCGTTTGGCCCGCTCCTCCTCGGAGTGCTCGCTGGCCCTCGCCGCGCGGGTCTGCGCCTCGTCGCGGTGGGCGCCGGCCCGTTCGGCGAGACGCTGCCTTTCGAGTCGGCGGCGGGCGGCCGCTCGGCGCCCGATCGCTGTCGCGGCGGCGGCGAGGACCAGGACGACGATCACGATGACGACGATCAGCACGGTGGACATCTGCGTTTCTCCTCTCGTTAGGGCTACAGGCGACTTCCGCCGGCCTGCGCAGCCCTAGAGCTCAGGGAGCCGTGCGACGCAGATCCAAGACCAAATTGGCCCGATGATCGACTTTCCTACCCTTTCTCCCCTCAACGGAAACGGCGCCGATCCGTCAGGCCCAACCTGGAGGGATCGGGACGGTCGCCGCCGCCCGCCTACACACGCAGCGCGACGCCGGCGACGGCCAGCAGCGGCACCGAGACCGAGAGGGCGCGCAGGGCGCCATCGAGCGGAGCGGCGAGGGTAGAACGGTCGAGGGGCCGGATCGTGCCGTCGGCGAGTTGCTGCTCGCCTTGCACCACATCGGTCCGGCGCCGAAGCTCGCGCACCGGCGTCGAGAGGCGACGCTGAGCGACGCTGAGCCAAAAGCAGGCGAGGACCGCGGCCGCGGCGGCGATCGCTTCGCCCAGCGATTGGACGGCGAGCGCATTCGACCACCACCCGGTGAGGGCCGGAAACGCACCCCACGCGGCGGCGAACCAGAAATCGGTGTGAAAGGCGCCACCGAAGAGCTCGAGGTTGTAGGCGAGCACCAGAAAGCCACCCAGGACCACAAGCGGGGCGAGCGTCGGCGATACGACGATCGTTCCCGCGACGCCGATCGCCAGTGCGCCGAGCAGCCCGACGGTGGCCAAGATGACCAACGTCCGTCGCGAGAGGCCGGTCCCAAGGGGGTGGCCGTGGAGCTCGTCGAGCGAGTGGGCTGCCACCCCGACCGCGAGGAGGAAGGCCGCGAGCGCCGCCGCGAGGCGGCCGGCATGGATCTCGGCCGCCGCGGCGGCGCCGATCGCGACGTAGCTGAGGTGCCAGAGGGTGTAGGGGGGGTGGAGGAGGGTGACGAAGTCGCGCCAACCGCCCGGACGGAGCGCGTAGAACGCCGGGCGCGGCTCGGCCTCAGTCGCCAACCGTCCCCCAGATCACGATCCCCCCGCCGAGGCTCATCCGGCGGGCCCTGACGTCCCCGATCCCGGCCTCGCTCCACATCTCGAGCTGGCGCTCGATCGGATAGCTCTCGTAGAAGCCCTCGATGCTCGGTCCCAGGAACCGCCCGACCTCGAACCAGTCCCTCGAGGCGAGGCGGCTGAGCGCCGGCAGACCGACCCTGGTGTAGAGACGCCATGGCCAGAGCCAGACCCCGCGCGGGACGCAGAACTCGAGGCAGGCAAGACGGCCGCCCGGCCGCACCACCCGGGCCAGCTCGCGCAGGGTCGCCGCCGGGTCGTCGACGTAGCGCAACAGATAGGTGAAGGTGAGGTGGTCGAACTCACCGTCGGCAAATGGCATCTCCTCCGCCTGCCCCTCAACGAGCTCAACCCGTCCCGCCAGCCTCGAATCGGCCGCGACCTTGGCGTGGGCCCGGGCGAGCATCGGGGCGCTCTGGTCCAGCCCGACGACCCGGCAGCCGTAGGACTCGACCAGCGCCCGGGCCACCAGGCCGGTCCCGGTGGCGACGTCGAGCACGCGCTGGTCGGGGCGGGCCTCCACCGCAGCGACCATCGCCCGCCGCCAGCGAGGATCCTGGAAGAAGCTCAGCGCAGCCCCCATCTCGTCGTAGCGGGACGGCAGCTCCTCGAAGAGCTCGAGCGCGTGCTGCTTGCGCGGGGAGCTTGGCGTCGCCACGACGACAGCGTCTCAGAAACAACAGCCGTCCAGATCGGCGATTGCCGCCGCACAAGCGGCTACGCTGCAAGCAGGTCGGAACTTGAGGCATCGAATCCGCAAGCGGAGTGCCCTTCTCGTCATCCCGCTGATCGCCACCGGGCTGGTCGCTCCGGCAACCAGCAGCGCCGTATTCAGCTCCAGCTCAGGCGGCGAGCCGCCGGTGACCAACACGCCGACGAACTCGTTCTTCTTCGGCTGGAACAGCAACGGCGCGAACGTTCGGTTCTGCATAACCGTGTACCGGAACAGCGCATCCTTCGAACGCGGCTGCATCCCATCGCCCACGACCTACTACCCGCCGGTTCCAGCGGCACCTTCTCGCAGACCGAGAACTCGCTGCCCGACGGAACTCTCGTCGCCACCTATCCGAGCGAATACATCGACGAAATCGGCCTTTATCCCTGCCCGGCCGAACTGTGTCATTCGAGCACCCTGATCGATCTGAATCAGCCCGTCCTGACCGTGTATGCGGCCGGCACCGCCACGTATACGAACAATCCGCAGGTCCCGATGCACATCGACTACAGCGACGCGATGAGCCAGCCCTGGTTTGCCGGTGGCGACGGCGCGGCCGTGTATGTCTGCGCCCGGCGCGACCGAGCCTGCACCAACTCCGACGTCCACAACTACGACCCCAACTGCAGCCACGTCAACACCACGCGCCTGTCCTCGCCGGGGACGCCGAAGTCGAACTCGTTCGATTGCACCTTCAACCTCAGCGGCGAAGCGGACGGCCCGGTCTATCTCTGCGCGACCGCCGCCGACCAGTCGATTCCCGACCCCGATCCGACCGCCAACGAAGCCCTGGCGATATTCCCGAGCCACGTCAACCAGTTCATCGATCCGGCCACCGGGTCGGGATGGACCGCGGACACCGCGAATCTCGCCGAAAACTCCTGCGGCAGCGTGATTCTGGACCGCGGCCCGCCGACGATCGGGATCACGGCGAGCGACACGACTCCCGCTACAGGCGACCTGGTCACCTTCAGCGCCTCGGGAAGCGACACGCTGTCGGGCCTGTCCGGTCCCTTCAGCTGGGATTTCGGAGACAACACCGCTGGCAAACAGGGCCCCAACATCACCCACACCTACGGCAGCCCCGGCACCTACCACGTCCAGGTCACGGGACATGACGGGGCCGGCAACGAAGGATCGGCGGCGGTCGACGTGGTGGTTAAGAACCAGGGCGGCGTCGGCGGGGAAGGGACAGTCACCAACAAAGCGCCGCCGCTGGCCGCAATCGGCGAAAAACTCGGCGTCCAGCGGGCGAGCCTGGGGGCGCTCAAGGTTGTCGCGCCGAAGAAGCACAAGCTCCTCGGAAAGAAGCCCACCCCGATCCTCCTCTCGCTGATCGCCAGCGGGCCCGGTGCCTTCCAGGCGGCGCTCAGCAAGGGGCCAAAGGTCGTCTCCAAGGGCGCCGGCGTGCTGTCGAAGGCCGGCACCTTCGGCTTCAAGCTCGAGGTGCCGAAGGGGCTTTCGCCCGGCACCTACAAGCTGCGGCTCACCTTCGTCCCCGACGGGGCCAGCACCGGGACTACTAAGACCATCCCGATCCAGTTCTTCCGCCCGGGCGCGACGCATCGGAAGGCTCACGCCGCCCACGCGGCAGCGGTCGGGCATGGCGGCACCATCAACGTCGCGGGCGGCCCGCCGCTGGCTCCCGGCTACGGGCCCTGACGCCGCCCGCCCGGGCCTGCTCATCGCCCCCTGCTGAGAACACCGGCCAGTCCGGTTGCTAGGTTGGGCCCTCAAATTCCGAGCCGCCTCGCTCGTGCGACGGCGGACGGGGGACCCACGAAGTTGGGGCGAGTGGGCCGGTGATCCGGCCCTAGCGGTAATCGGCCGCAAGCCCGTCAGCTAACCCCGTAGGAACCGACAGAGGAGGTGCGACATGAAGGCGCAGATTCTCCGAAGCTCGTTTACCCCACTGGTCGAATCCCCGATGCCCGTATATATGACCGGCGTCGTCATCGGCATGGGATGCGGATTCCTGGCGATCCTGATCCTGCTCGGGGTGCTCACCGTTTGAGTGGAGCGGGGGGGCCGGACAGGGCGCCAGCGGCGATCAGGCCGAGCATCTCGCCGAACAGCGTATCGTCGGTCCTGGCAGGGTCGATCAGCTTTTCGAGTGAGATCCCGCTGAACAGGGCGAAGATCCCGTCGACGAAGCGATCGACCGGCATCGCCAGCTCGACCCCGGTCTTCTCCATTTCCTCTTCGACCAGATCGGTGATGGCCCGTTTCGCCTCCCTGAACCGGGCCCGGAAGCGGCTGCCGATCGCCTCGTCGCGGGAGGCGACGGAGCAAAATTCGTGGAACAGCTGCTCCCAGGGACGCTCGCGGCTGAAGTAGTCGCTGAAGACCGAGCCGAGGTCGGCCGCCTGCCGCTCCGCCGGCCCTTCGCCGAGGATCGCCTCGACCTGGTCGATGTGGGCCTGGAACCGGCGCTCGACGATCTCGAGCAGCATTTCGGCCTTGCCCGAGAAGTTGGAGTAGACGGCCTTGCGCGTGTAGCCGGCGCGCTCGGCGATCTCCTCGAGCGAGCTATCTGCGTATCCCCGTTCTTCGAACACCTCGCGGGCGGAGATCAGCAGCTGCTCGCGCGTCAGGCGCTGCCGCTCCTCGCGCGTAAGGCGGGTCGGCTTGGATTTTGAGGTTACAGCATGCACTCAGGAACATAGTGTAACCTCAGCGTCGGATGGATCGACCAGCGCAGAGCTCACCCTCGCTCTTCGGCCGCTTCACCGCCGCCACCTCGCAGTTCGGGAACAAGCACGGCTTCTACCTCGGGCGGCGCCTGACAAAGATCCACGTCGCGATCTACCGCCGGTCGGGCGGCAGGCTCGCCGGCCACCTGCCGGGCTGGCCCGCGGCGCGGATCGTCCTCATAGACCACGTCGGGGCGCGGACGGGCAGGGAGCGGACCTCACCCGCGATGTACCACGCGGACGGGGACTCGATCGTCGTCGTCGCCTCGAAGGGCGGACAGCCGACCGACCCGGCCTGGTTCCACAACCTGATGGCCAATCCCGAGACGACGATCCAGGTCGGATCGGAGGTCCGCGACGTCCATGCCCGGCCCGCGACCGCCGAGGAGCGGGAGCGCCTCTGGCCCGAGTTCGTCGCCTTCTATCCGGGCTATGAATTCTTCAGGACCCACGCGGGCGGCCGCGAGCTCCCGATCGTGATCCTCGAGCCCCGCTAGGCGCCTTCGGCGATCAGGTCGGCGGCGCGCTCGGCGATCATGATCGTCGGCGCGTTGGTGTTACCGCTTGTGATCGTCGGCATCACCGAGGCATCGACCACGCGGAGTCCCTCGACCCCGCGGACGCGCAGCTCCGGGTCGACGACGGCGCCGTCGTCCGTCCCCATCCTGCAGGTGCCGACCGGGTGGTAGAGGAGGTCGACCCGCCGGCGAAGATCGGCGATCAGATCCTCGTCGGTGTCGATGCCCTCCTCGGGGAGGAGGCGGCGGCCCAGCACCTCGGCAAAGGGGCCGGCGGCTGCGATCTCGTTCGCCAGGCGCGTTCCGGCCAGGAGCGCCTCGACGTCCTCGGGATCGGCCAGGGCGTTGGTGAGGATTCGGGGGGCGTCTGTCGGGTCCGACGAGCGCAGCCACAGCCGGCCTCTGCTCTTCGGCGAGATCAGCACCGGCCCCATCGTCGCGGCATGACCGTCGTATTCGTCGAAGCCATGATTGACGAAGTAGGTCGGGGCAAAGTGGAACTGAAGGTCGGGCTGGGCGAGTCCGCGCCGGCTGCGGACGAAGGCGAACGCCTCGGCGACAGAGGAGGTCAGCGGCCCGGTGCGGCGCAGCGCCCACTCGAGCAGCGCCCGCGGATTTTCCCCCTCCGCCAGCGAGCCGCCGCCGGGCACGTCCCAGACGGAGGAGAGGTAGGGATGGTCCTGGAGGTTCTGGCCGACCTCCGGCAGGTCGACGGTCACCGCTATCCCGAGCTCGCGAAGCTGATCGGCCGGCCCGATCCCGGACAGCATCAGTAGCTGCGGAGAGGCGAGGGAGCCGGCGGCAAGGATCACCTCGCCATCGGCCCAAGCCACGCTCTCCCTGCCCCGCCTGTCGCGGTAGCGAACGCCCCGGGCGCGCCCGTCCTCGAGCTCGAGCCCCAGCGCCTGCACGCCGGTGACGAGCTCCAGGTTCTGGCGGCGCAGCGCCGGCCGCAGGTAGGCGTCGGCAGCGCTCCACCTCCTGCCGCGTCGCTGAGTCACCTGGACGAGCGCGGCGCCGTCCTGCTCATGGCCGTTGTAGTCCTCGATGCGCGGGATCCCCGCCTGCTCGCAGGCGGCGAGGAAGCGACCGGTCAGCTTTCGCGGCGAGCGCTCGTCCTCGACCCTCAGAGGGCCGCCGATCGCGTGATGCTCGGAGGCCCCGCGCTCGTTGTCCTCGGCCTTCAGGAAGTAGGGCCGGACGTTCTCCCAGTTCCATCCCGGCGCGCCCTCGCGCTCCCAGCGCTCGAAGTCGAGCGGGTGACCCCGCACGTACAGCATCGCGTTCATCGAGCTCGAGCCGCCGAGCCCCTTGCCGCGCGGCATGTAGAGGGAGCGGCCGTCACAGTGCGGCTCGGGCTCGGTGTTGAAGTCCCAGTCGAGCTTGGTGCGGAACTGGTTCGCGAAGGCGGCCGGGATCTTGATGTTGAGGCTGCGGTCGCGCCCGCCGGCCTCGATCAGGGTCACGCTCGCCGCGGGGTCCTCACTGAGCCTGGCGGCGAGGGTGCAACCGGCGGAGCCCGCCCCGATGATCACGTAGTCGGCCATCCGCCTAGCCGTTCACGGGGTGAGGCCGACCACGGCCTCCGGGGTCGCGATGCGGAAGCTGAAGCTCTCCTCGAGGTAGAGCTCAACGGTGTTCGCGTCGTGGCTCAGGTAGCCGATCGAGAGGTCCTGCCCCGAGTCAAAAAGGAAATCGCCGCCACGGAGGCTGAGAACAGCCCCGCCCTCGACCGCGGGCGCCCAGACGATCGGGCCGCCGAGGATCTCGCGGAGGTGCTCGAACAGCGGGTAGCCGCCGTGCTCGGCCGTCTCGAGGACCCTGGTGTGGGGCTCGGGCCCGAGGGCCAACCCGTACGGACCGTCGACGCCGACGGCGCGCAGCGCGTCCACCGCCTTCGCGACGTGGGCGGGGTAGCGATCGCAATCCTCGCCGAGGGTGATCGCGTCGTTGGTCGAGGCGCTGACCAAACCGGTCAGCGATGCCGCCTCCGAGCCCTGGAATACGGCGGCGTTCTCGGCGCTCGCGATCCGCAAGGCGGCCGTGTCGAGCTCTCCGAGGGCGGCGTCCGGCGCGCCGCGCTCGGCATCTTCGAGCTCGGAGCGGGAGACCGTGAACTCCGCCCGGAGCTCGACCAAGCTCTGGACCCGCCGGCGCCGTGCTGCGACTCCCTCCCAGGGAGCGTCGGGGAGCTCGTCGGTGCGGCCGAGGTTGGAGGCGGAGAAGTCCCAGCCGTGGGGCCCGGCGAAATCGACCAGCCGGCGCGCCGCCAGCGCCGGGCGCAGGCGCTCACGCGCCTCGTCGTCCAGCAGCCGCCAGCCCGCCTCGCTGATCGGCGCTTGCTCGCGCAGCAGATGACTCATCGGAGGCCGCCTATCCCGAGCGACTCCGTCCCTGCCAGGGCTGCCCCCTTCGAGGCCGCCTCGCCGGTGGCCTCGGCCTCCGACTCCTCGCCGTGCTCGACCACATCACCCTCCTGAAACAGGATGCCGCGGGCGATCTCACGCCAGAGGGGAGTCCGGCGGAGGAGGAACTCGAGGTCCATCGCGAAGTGCTTGAACTCCTCTCCCTGGGCATCCCGCATGATCGCGAGGGCCTCCGGGTCCGACTCCACGGCCAGGCGCTGCTCATACCAGCCGATTGCCTCTGCCTCCTCGGTCAGAGAGGCGCAGAGCCTGGCAAACGTCCGGGTCTCCTCCGGAAGCTCCTCGGGCGGCTCGTGATACTGGTCGAATCCCACGGCGGCGCTCCTTTCAAGGTGATCGGCTGACGTGTCTTGTATTACATATCCCCATGAAGGGCGATCTGCTCTACGAGGGCCACCGGATCGAGTACGAGACCCACGGGGAGGGCGACCGGCTTCTGGTCCTGGTCCACGGGCTGCTGATGAGCCGCCGCATGTACGAGCGGCTGGCGCCGGAGCTGGCCGAGCGCGGAAACCAGGTCGTCTGCGTGGACCTCCTCGGCCATGGCGGCTCCGATCGCCCGGAGGACCTGCGGCTCTACTCGATGCCCCTTTTCGCCCGCCAGGTCGCGGCGCTGCTCGACCACCTCGAGGCTCCGTCAGCAGTTGTCGGGGGCACCTCCCTCGGGGCCAACGTCGCCCTCGAGTTGGCGGTGAGCGAGCCGGAGCACGCCCGCGCGCTCTTCATCGAGATGCCTGTCCTCGACAACGCCCTGCCGGCGGTCGTCGCGGTCTTCGCCCCGCTGCTGCTCGGGCTCAGGCTCGGGCGGCCGGCGTTCGAGCTGGTTTCGCGCATCACCTCGGCGATTCCCCGCAGCTTCCCCCTGATCGACCTCGGGCTCGACTGGGTGCGGCAGAGCCCTGGCCCCTCGGGGGCCGTGCTCGAGGGCCTGCTGCTGGGCGAGACTGCGCCACACCGCGAGGAGCGGCTCCGGATCGAGCAGCCGGCGCTGGTGATCGGCCATCCGCGCGACCCGCTGCACCCGTTCAGCGACGCCGGAATGCTGGTCGACGAGCTGCCCGACGCCCGCTTGCTGGAGGCGACGTCGATCCTCGAGTGGCGGCTGACGCCCGGCCGGCTGACCGGGGAGCTTGCCTCGTTCCTGGACGAGGTCTGGGACATGGCCGAGAGCCCCGTCGCGACGGCGTAATCGAGGCCGCGGCCTAGATGTGCCCGCTTGGCAGGTGCCAGTGGTGGGGCGCGATCAGGGAATCCGAGGCCCGCGGTCCCCACGAGCCCCGCTCGTAGCTCCGCAGCGGTGGCGGGTCCCGCAGGAGCGGCTCGGCGACCTCCCACAGGCGCTCGACCCCCTCGGAAGTCGTGAAGAAGGTGCGGTGTCCGACCATTACGTCGTGGATCAGCCGCTCGTATGCATCGAGAGACTGCTCGGCGCCGCCGAAGCCCTCGCCATAGCTGAACTGCATGTGCGCCTGGCCGAGCCGGAGCGTCGGTCCCGGGAGCTTGGCGAGGAAGCTCGCCGAGATGCTGCCCGGGTCGCCGAGCTCGAAGGTCAGGTGGTCGCAGCCGAATGTGTCGGCGAAGTGCCTGGTGTCGACCGGGAACATCCGCCGTGGCGGCCGGGAGAAGGAGACGGTGAGGACGTGGCGTGACTGCGCCATCCGCTTGCCCGTCCGCAGCAGGAACGGGATGCCGGCCCAGCGCCAGTTGTCGACGAAGGCGGTGAGCGCGACATAGGTCTCGGTGTCCGAGTCAGGGTCGACGCCGTCTTCCTCCCGGTAGCCGTCGTACTGGCCACGGACGACGTTGCTCGGGTCGACCGGCAGGATCGCGTCGAAGACCTTCTGGCGCTCGGCCATCAGCGACTTCGAGGTCAACTCGTTCGGCGGCTCCATCGCGACGAAGCCGAGCACCTGGAAGAGGTGGGTCACGACCATGTCGCGGAAGGCGCCGGTCTGCTCGTAGAAGCCGGCCCGCATCCCGATCCCGAGGGTCTCCGGGACGTCGATCTGGACGTGGCTGATGTGGTTGCGATTCCAGACCGGCTCGTACATCCCGTTCGCGAACCGCATCGCGAGCAGGTTCTGCACGGCGTCCCGGCCGAGGTAGTGGTCGATGCGGAAGATCTGCGCCTCGTCGAACACGCGGTGGAGGAGGTCGTCTAGCTCGCTGGCCGAGGCCAGGTCGGTTCCGAACGGCTTCTCGAGGATGATCCGGGACCGGGGGGCGAGGCCGGCCGCACCGAGGCTTTCGATCACCTCCGCGTGGGCGCTCGGCGGCAGCGAGAGGTAGTGAAGCCGGCAGGGCTCGCCGCCGAGCTCGTCCTCGGCGTCTCCCACCGCCTCGGTCAGCGCCTCGAAGCCGTCGCCGAGGGGCGCGAACCGCAGCGATGAGGCGAAGCGCTGCCATGACTCGTCCGTGACCGGCCCGCGCCCGCAGCCCTCGGCGGCCTCGCGCGCGAGGGCGACGAACTCGTCGTCTGTCATCTCGCTCCGGGAGACGCCGACGATGATGAAGCGATCCGGCATCAGGCCCGCCTCGGAGAGGTGGAACATGCCCGGCAGGAGCTTTCGCCTCGCGAGGTCTCCGGTCGCGCCGAAGAGGACGATGACGTGATCGTTGGGGACGGTGGCCGCCGGAGCGACGGCCGGGGCCTCAGCGGCCTCGACGCTCATGCCCACAGTCTGACGGTCGGCGGGCCCTGCCGGCCGTCAGACTCGGATCAGCGGCCGTGACTCAGTCCGGAGCCTCTTCGCCGTTCGGCAGCAGCGCGTACCACTGTCCGCCGAAGGCCTTGGCGTCGTTGCCGTTCACCTCTCCCGGTTTCTTGTCTTCGATGAACGTGTAGAGCGGGTGGCCGTTGTAGGTCACCTGCATCGTCCCGTCTTTGCGTTCTGTGGTTCCGAGCATCGAGGCCTGGGCGCCGCCCTTGGCCGTCGGTTCGCCCGAGGCGGTCGCCGGAGGCCAGGCTTTTTCGCAGCCTCCGTAGCAGGAGGACGTCGTCCCCTTGTCTTTGTGGAAGTCGTAGAGGGTCATGCCTTCGGAGTCGACGATGACCTGGCCGAGGTCGCCGCCCTTGCCGGTCGAGACGAATGTCGTGCCGCCCGATTCTTCGCTCGCCGTCGAGCTGGCCGATTCGCTTTCGCCGCCGCCTCCGTATGCGCCGCCTCCGTAGGCGCCGCCGCTGCTCGCGCTTTCGGCGCTCCCCCCGCTCGACGTTTCGCCCGTCGTTTCATCGTTGCTGCTGCCGCAGCCGGCGACGACCAACGCACCGAGCACAGCGAAGGCGATCACCGCCAGGTATGCCTTTTTCATCTGTGCTCCTCCTAGATCAGGTTTTGGACTGGATACGCGATTCGGCAGGGTGTACGTGTGAATCGCAGGCGGGGTTCAGGGCGATCACGGCGGTGGGAGTCGCGGCTGCGCCCGGGCGGATCTCACGTTTCTGCGGCGGGCGGCGTTTCTAGGCTATGAGCATGAGGACGGGGTGGACGGTGTACGAGAGCCCGCTCGGGCCGCTGACGGTGATCTCCGGACTGGCCGGCGTCCGCGGTATCCATTTCCCGGGCCGCTCGCCGCGCCTCGAGGAGGCCGCCCGGATCGGGATGCCCGAGGTCACCGCCCAGCTCGACCGCTACTTCGCGGGTGAGCTGCGGGCCTTCGATCTCGAGTTCGATCTCCGCGGCGGGCCGCTGCAGCGGACAGTCTGGGGCCTTCTGCTCGAGATCCCCTACGGGGCGACGACCAGCTATGGCGAGCTCGCCGCCCGGATCGAGCCAAGCGCATATCCGGAGAGCCTCGAGCCGTACAAGCGGGCCCGCCTCGTCGGCTCCGCCGTCGGGCGGACCCCGACCCCGATCGTCGTCCCGTGCCATCGGGTGATCGGCGCCGACGGCTCGCTCACCGGATACGGCGGCGGCCTCCAACGCAAGCAGGCGCTGCTCGACCTCGAGCGCCGGACGGTCGGTGGCCTACACCCCGACCCAGCCTGGTCGGAGCGCCAGCAGGCGCTGCTTTGAGCAGGTCCTACACCCTCGTCGGGCCTGACAGCCGTCCCTACGAGAGCGAGGCGCCTGGCTCCCTGGGCGGCCACCGGCGGACCCGGATCTACGGACGCCTCGACTGCCCCGGCGCGCGGCGGGCGATCGCGCGCGGCGGATACGTCGCGAACAGGGTGTTCTTTCGCGGCGAGGCCGACGCGATCGCCGCCGGGTACCGGCCCTGCGCCGTCTGCATGCCCGATGCCTACCGCTCCTGGCGCGAGCGGGCACAGCGCGGCACGCGGGCCTGACCTAGGATCGGGTCATGTGCAGAAACATCAGGACTCTCTACAACTTCGAGCCTCCGGCCGGCAAGGACGAGATCAACGCCGCGGCGCTGCAGTACGTGCGCAAGATCAGTGGCTTCAACAAGCCCTCGCGGGCGAACGCCGAGGCGTTCGACGAGGCGGTCGCGGCCGTAGCCGAGATCTCGGCCGAGCTGCTCGACCGGCTGGTCACCACGGCGCCGCCGAAGGACCGCGAGGTCGAGGCGGCAAAGCGCCGGGCGCGGGCCGAAGCGCGCTTCGCCTAGGCGGCGCCACGCCGAGATGGCAGCCGGCGATGACAGCACCGCGGCCCGACTGACCGTCAGCGGGACGGTCCAGGGCGTCGGATTCCGGGACGAGGTCGTGCTGCGCGCGAGGGACCTCGGGGTGATGGGATGGGTCCGCCACGACGGCGACGGCCTTCTGGTCCATGCCGAGGGCGCCGAGCCCGCGGTCGAGGAGCTGGTCGAGTTTCTCGGCGAGGGACCCTCTGGCTCATCGGTCGAGTCGGTCGAGGCCGACCCGGTCAAGGTCGAGGGCCACGAGCAGTTCGCGGTCCGCGGCGTCAGCGCCGGCGCCTTCGTCGTCCAGGAGCACCGGGCGACGGCCCATCACTTCGACCTCCGCCTCGAGGTCGACGGCGTGATGAGGTCGTGGGCGGTCCCCAAGGGGCCCTCGATGGATCCGGCGACGAAACGCCTCGCGGTCGAGGTCGAGGACCACGAGATCGCCCACAACGATTTCGAGGGCGGGGCCGGCGGCGGCCAGGTGATCGTCTGGGACCGCGGCACCTACGAGCAGGGCGGCCGGGTCGCCTGGCCGGAGGCGCTCGAGCGCGGCCACGCGGTGTTCGTCCTCCACGGCGAGAAGCTCGAGGGCGGCTTCGCCCTGCAACGGACGCGCGCGGGCGAGAAGCCACAGTGGCTGCTGATCAAGCGCCGCGACGACGACGCCCGTCCCGGCTCCGACGTCGTCGCAGAATCTCCGCAATCGGTGATCAGCGGCCACACTCTCGAGGAGCTGGCCGCGGGCTAGCCGGCCCGCCTCGGGTCCCGGGCCATGCCGATACCGCGGTCGTGCCGGGGCGCCTCGCGGCCGCTGCGGATCGACCGAAGCGCCTCCACGGTGCGGGCAAGAGTGGGGCCGCGACGACGCCTTCTTCCCTGATTCGTCCCACTTGCCACGCCTGTTGACATACCCCAATTGTCCTAAAAGCCAAACCTCCTTGCTCCAAAACGGACAAAAGAACACCGACCAATCAGCGATCTTCCACCAGGTAGTCCAGCAGTCCGCCCATTCTCGCCTGGGCGTGGACCCGCCGCTGGCGGCTAGCGTGTCGGCGTGGCCGTGACGCTCGACGAGCTGACCGTCGTCGATAACCCCGGCGCCTGGGAGGCGCTGGGGTTCGACGTGGAGGACGGGGTCTGCATCGTCGGCGACACCCGAATCCGCCTCGCCTCCGATCGGCCCGGCAGCGGGTTGGCCGGTTGGTCGCTGCGGGGGGTCGCCGCGGGCTCAGAGCTCGATGGGCTGGTGACGACAAGCTCCGACCGGCCGCCGCCGGAGGCCGCCCCCGCCCACCCGAACGGCGTCACCGGGCTCGACCACGTCGTGGCGATGAGCCCCGATCTCGAGCGCACGACCGGCGCGCTCGAGGCGGTCGGGCTCGACTTGCGCCGAATCCGCGAGGAGCCGACGCCGGCGGGCGCCCCGCGGCAGGCGTTCTTCCGCCTCGGGGCGGTCATCCTCGAGGTCGTCCAGGAGCCGCCCGAGGCGATCGAGCGGACGGGGGGAGACCACCCGGCGTTCTTCTGGGGCCTCGCCATGGTCTCGTCCGACCTCGACGCGACGGTCGCCTCGCTGGGCGACAGGGTGAGCGAGGCCCGCGACGCCGTCCAGGCCGGCCGCAGGATCGCGACCCTGAGGCGCTCGGCCGGGCTGGCATTGCCGATGGCGTTGATGACACCGGCCGAGCGTGCGGCGGTATCGTGACGGCGATGGACGACCAGGGCATCCAGGACCGGATCCAGGAACTCGTCACCGAGGAGCGCCGACTGACCGATGATGCGGTCGACGCGGGCCCCGACGCTGAGCGGCACGCCCGCCTCGAGGAGCTCAAACTCGAACTCGACACCTGCTGGGACCTCCTGCGCCAGCGCAAGGGTCACGAGGAGTTCGGCCTCGGCACCGACGACACCTCTCCCCGCGGCCCCGACGTTGTCGAGGGCTACGAGCAGTAGATCCCGCTCACTCGGAGCGCGGGCGCCGTTCCTCCTCCTCGACGGTCAGCTCCGCCGTCGGCTGGGCCTCGAGCCGCTCATCCGGGATCGGCTCGCCGCTGACGGTGGAGAGGCCGTAGGTGCCGGCCTCGAGCCTCGCCTCGGCTCGCTCGACGGCGGCCAATTTCGCCTCCAGGTCCTGGGCAAGGCCGGCGTCGAGCTCGTCCTGATAGAGGCCCTCGGAGTCAGCGTCGCCGGGCTCGATCCGTTCGTCGCCCTCTTCCGGGCCTTCGCGCGAGAGAGACGAGAGCGCGGCCTCGACCTGCTCTCTCTCGCGCGCAAGCAGCTCTCTGGCTCGCTCGTCTTCCACGCCGGTACCGTACCCCGAATTGGGTTTAGGCTGGGTCGGTGAGCGCGCCCGAGGATGCGATCGACGCCATCGACGGCAAATTCGGCGTTCACGCCGGGCACCGGGCCCTCCACGCGAAAGGACGTGTCTACTCGGCGACGTTCACGGCAACCCCCGAGGCGGCCGGGCTGACCAGGGCGGCCCACATGCAGGGCGACCCGATCGAGGTCACCGCCCGCTTCTCCAACGGTGGCGGCGACCCGAACGCGCCCGACTACGCGCCCGACGTCCGTGGCCTCGCCGTCACCTTCCATCTGCCGGACGGCTCCCGCACCGACATCTCCTCGCAGTCCCTACGGCGGTTCCCGTTCAAGGGCCCCGGCCCGTTCGTCGAGTTCATCCGCCTCTCGAAGCCGAGCGTCTCCTCCGCGCTGAAGATGCCGCTGTTCCTCGCCCGCAACCCAGCCGCGATCGGGACCCTGAGGGAAAACCTCTCGCTGCTGAAGCCGCCGCCCAGCTACGCCGCGATTCCCTACTACGCCCTCCACGCCTACCGGTGGGTGAACGCGGAGGGCGGGGGACCCTTCGTCCGCTACACGTGGAAGCCGACCGTCTCTCTCGCGCCCCTCGGGCGGGGGGAGGCGAAGAGCCTGGGGCGCGACTACCTGCGTGAGGAGCTCGAGTCGCGCCTGGCCGACGGCCCCGTCCGCTTCGAGCTCGAGGTCCAGGTCGCCGGACCGGACGACGACCCGCATGACCCGTCGTCGGTCTGGCCCGAGGACCGCGACCGCGTCGTCGTCGGCGTCCTCGAGGTGACCGGGCCCAGCGACGAGGGCGACGAGTACGTCTTCGACCCGACCCGGGTCACAGACGGGATCGAGCTATCGGACGACCCCGTGCTCCGGTTCAGGCCACGGGCCTACTCGCTCTCGCACGATCGCCGCACCGGCGGCAGCTAGCCGGAGGGGGAAAGGCTCCACTGCCAGGTCTGGTTCGGGGAGCCGAAGCCGGTGTTGCCCGAGCGACTTCCGGAGATGCTCCAGTCTGCCCCCACAGGCCCGCCCGGAAGTGGGTCGTTGACGAGGGCGGGAATGCCGGTCGCCAGCGGCCATTCGATCGCCTTTTCGTCTTCGGGGTCTTTGCAGCTCGAGAGACTGCCGGGCACCCTTGCGAGCGTGGGCATCGGCAGAACGAACTGGTATTCCCGTGGTTCTTTGTCGAAGATCGTGACGACAGCGGTTCCTTTGAGGTCGACCTGGGCTCCGAGGTCGACCTGGCCGCCGCCTTCCGCCGCGCATTCTTCGAGGCTGCCGTTGAAGCTGTAGTCGACCGAGCCGGACACGAGTTCATAGGTCGCGAATTCATACGGGAAGGTCCCCGGCGGGTACGGGCTCGGCATCTGCTTCAGCTCGGCGCTCCCGGTCCATTCGGCATCGATGCTCCCGTTGAAGCCGGGGATGATCGTTCCGTTGTAGACGGCCGTGCCGGAGAAGGTCGCGGCAAACGAGGCCGGCAGCGGCTGGGATTTGTCGATCGGCTGAGTCCACGTGCCTTCGCCGACGCCGGCGGTCGAGGTGAATTTCGCCGTCACTCTCACCGAGTCGCCCGAGGGGTTGCCGCTGACCGTGTAGGAGATGGTGGGCGCGGCGTCACTGGATGCCGACGGTGAGAACTGGGCGTTGACCGGCCCGGTGAGCGTCCACTGCACGCCCGCGGCACGACCGCCGTCGTGGGCCTGCGCGTAGGCGCTGAGCTGTCCCGCCTGCCCCTTCTTCAGATTCACCGTGTTGCTGTCGGGACTGAAGACCGCCTTCGCGCAGTAGGGCCCACCGTTGAAGGTGCTCCAACCCGGCTCGGCGGCCCGAAAGCGGCTGATCGCCGCTCCCGCGGTCCGGGCGAAGGAGTCGGCGCCGGAATCGGTTGAGATCGGGTCGCCGAAGAACCGGGCGCTGGCGCGACCGGGGTCATAACTGCCGCCGGGCATGTCGATCCTGACCTTTCGGGTCACCCCGCCTCGAATCACGATGCCGCCGGTGGCGACGATGAACACTTCCTGCGTATGTTCGACGTCGATCGACTTCAGCTTCGCGTCGGCGCCGACCTCGCCATGCACCTTTGCCTTCTCTTCGAAGACCGTGCTGTTCCGCGAGACGAGCTGGTCGCCGTCGCGGACTTCGATAGTCGCCCGGAACTCGCCGCTTCCCGTGCCGTCGACCGATCCGTCGGCGCCCGGGCACTCGGGGAGGTGAAAATTGTTGACGCCGCCGCAGGAGACGAAGGTGATCCTCACCCGTCTGCCGCCGCCCGCCGGCGCGTCGATGTAGCCACCGTTGTCGCCGAGGGCGCCGATCGACGCTCCGCCGGTGTGTCCGACGGCCCCGGCAGGGCCGGCCTGGCAGCCTCCCGAGGCGAGCGCGGAGGGGCGAGCGCCTCCCCTGCGGTCGATGAAGGCAAGCGCCTTCGGCAGCACCCTGGTGAGCTTTTTCTGGATCGCTTTGCTCGAGGAGACGAGGGCCTGCTTGAGGTAGGCAAGCCTTATGTCGCCGGTCCGTGGTTTCGGAAAGAGCCTGGCGAACGGCTGGCACGTCCTCCTCTTGCCGATCTTCACCGCCAAAGCGCTGCCCTTGCATGCAGCCTTCTTGCTCTGCGCCGCCGGAGAGCCGAGCGCGGCCGCGGGGAGGACGGCCACCAGGACGATCGACACGATCCCGATCAAGAGGCTCGACCGCATTTCGGGAAGGTATACCGTGATGCCGCAATGGCAGGGGAGAAGAGGTGAGCGGCGTCCGCGTGACCCACATCGGCGGCCCGACGGCGCTGATCGAGGTCGGCGGCTGGAGGCTTCTGACCGACCCGACCTTCGACCCGGCGGGCGGCAGCTACAGGTTCGGCTGGGGAACCGGCTCGAAGAAGCTGACCGAGCCGGCGATCGCGGCCGCCGAGCTGGGTCCGATCGACGCGGTGCTGCTCAGTCACGACCACCACGAGGACAACCTCGACCGGGCCGGGCGCGAGCTGCTGCCGAGCGCGGGCGCCGTCGTCACCACGGTCCTGGGCGCCAAGCGCCTCGGAGGGAATGCGCGCGGGCTGGCGGCCTGGGCGAGCACGAGCCTCCACGCGGAGGGGAGGCCGCCGATCGAGGTGACGGCGACGCCATGCCGCCACGGGCCGCCGCTGAGCCATCCGATCGTCGGCGAGGTCGTCGGGTTCTCGCTCGCCTGGGAGGGCCGGCAGGGTGGAGTTCTCTGGATCTCGGGCGACACGGTCCTCTATGACGGGGTCCGCGAGGTCGCCGACCGGCTCGACGTCGACACGGCGCTGATCCACCTCGGCGGGGTCAGGTTCCCGATCTCGGGGCCGATCCACTACACGATGACCGCGGCGCAGGCCGTCGAGCTCTGCGGCCTGCTGCGGCCTCGGGTGACGATCCCGATCCACTACGAGGGCTGGGAGCACTTTCGGCAGGGCCGGGACGAGATCGAGGCCGAGTTCGCGCGCGCCCCGCAGACCGTTCGCGACAGCGTCCGCTGGCTCCCGATCGGCGAGCAGGTCGATATCGGTTAGGGTCGGCCCGTGGCCGTAAAGCTCCACCGCTGCTCGGCGACCTGGGTCAAGATCGGCGCCCACCCCTGCTGGAAAGTGCAGAAGGCCCTCGACCAGGCCGGGATCGATTACGAACTCGTGAAGGGGCCGCTCTCCTCGGGCAAGCGCGACGAGCTCGAGAAGGTCTCCGGTCAGCGCAAGTACCCGGTGATCGAGTTCGAGGACGGCGCCGTCTACCGCGAGGAATCGAAGGAGATGGCGGAGCGGATCCGCGCGGGGAAGCTGTTCGAGGCGGACGAGGGCAGCATTCCCGCCTGATCGTCCGGCTAGGCGTCCTCGCGAACGCCGCCCATCTCGCTGAAGACGGCGGTCAGGCCGCCGTCGGTGCGCTGCTCGTCGGCGATCACGTGGGACACCGCGTTGATCAGGGCGAGGTGGGTGAAGGCCTGGGGAAAGTTCCCGAGATGACGGCCGCTGCTGGCGTCGAGCTCCTCGGCGAAGAGGTCGAGCCAGCCGGCGGACTCGAGCAGTCGCTCGCAGAGTTCCCGGGCCCGCTCCGCCTCGCCGATCTCCGACAGCGCCGAGACGAGCCAGAAGGAGCAGATCAGGAATGTCCCCTCCTCGCCCTGGAGGCCGTCGTCGGTCTCCTCGACCCTGTAGCGGAGGACGAGGCCGTCCTTGGTCAGGTCATCGGCGATGGCGTCGACCGTGGCCCTGACCCGCGGGTCGTCCGGGGGTAGGAAACGGAGGAGCGGGATCAGGAGGGTCGAGGCGTCGAGGGCGTCGGTCTCGTAGTGCTGGCGGAAGACACCGTCGCGAACCCCGCGCTCGAGAATCTCCTCACGTACCTCTTCGGCCTTCTGTCGCCAGCGCTCGGCGAGGTCATCGCGACCGACCGTCCGTGCCAGCCGGGCGCCGCGGTCGATGGCAACCCAGATCATCAGCTTCGAGGAGACGTAGTGCTGGGGCTCGCCGCGCCCCTCCCAGATTCCCTGGTCGGGGTCCGGCCATGCCGCGATCGCCGCCCCCACCTGTTCCCCGATCAGCCGGCGGTCAGCCGGTGTGCCGGTGCCGCGCAGTGCTTTTTCGTGGAGGTAGATCGAGTCGAGCAGCGCTCCCCAGACGTCGTGCTGGTGCTGGTTGTAGGCGCCGTTGCCGATCCGCACCGGGGTCGCGCCCCCATACCCGCCGAGGTGGTCGAGGGTGCTCTCGGACAGGTCCTTCTCGCCCCCGATCCCGTACATGATCTGCAGGTTCGGGTCGTTGCGGCAGACCTCGACGACGAATTTCATGAATGCCCGCGCCTCCTCGTCGAAGCCGAGGGTGTGCAGGGCCCAGAGGCTGAAGGTCGAGTCGCGGATCCAGGTGTAGCGGTAGTCCCAGTTCCGTTCGCCCTCGGGCGTCTCCGGCAGCGAGGTGGTCGGCGCGGCGACGATCGCCCCGCTCGGCGCGTAGGTGAGGCCCTTCAGTACCAGCGCCGAGCGCTGCAGGTGGATTCGCCACGGGTGGTCGGGGAAGCTGCCGGCGCGAAGCCACTGGCGCCAGAACTCTTCGGTCGAGTCGAGCCGCTCGAGCGCCTCGGGGGCGCTGCGCGGGCCGCCGAGGTGGTGGTCGCCCCAGGTCACCGCGCAGAACCCGCTCTCGTCCTCGCGCAGCCTCATCGTCCCTCTCGCCGCTCCCCCGTCGAGGGAGATCTCCATGTCGCTGGTCAAGTGCAGCTCGGTCGCTTCCGGCCCGCGGGCGGTCGCCTCGCCGAAGCCGCCGCCGCTCCACTCGGCTGCCTCGGCCCCGTAGCCGAAGCGCGGAACGCACTCCATCCCGATCTCGACCTCGCCGTCGATGCAGGTCATCAGCCGCAGCAATGAGTGGTCGGCCTCGTGTTCGGTCCGCGGTCGCGTCCCCGGCCCCGGCGCGGCCCAGTCGCCGATCGTCATCACATCGTGGACCACGAGCCAGCCGGTGTCGGTCACCCAGGTC
This sequence comes from uncultured Solirubrobacterales bacterium, assembly GCA_963780815.1. Lineage (GTDB taxonomy): Bacteria > Actinomycetota > Thermoleophilia > Solirubrobacterales > 70-9 > VRUE01. The sequence continues at coordinate 115,411 of CAWADG010000004.1, forward strand.
GTCTCGATCACCAGCGTGCCCGGCTCGTAGCGGCGGCCGATCGGGACGATGACGCCGCGCGGACGGAGCCTGAAGTGACCGGCGCCGCGATCGAGCAGCGCCCCGAACGCGCTCGGCGAGTCGAAACGGGGCAGGCAGAGCCACTCGACGGAGCCGTAGTAGGAGACTAGGGCGCCGGTGTGGCAGTCGGAGAGGAACCCGTAGCTGCCTATCGGTGGGAATTGCGCATCGATGGAGTCCAAGGCCAGGCCAAGCTACCAACGGGCCCGGGCAACGATCGCGAAAATGGCGCCGCTACGCTGAATCCCGTGATTTCGCCCTTCGCCCACGTAGCCGGGGCCTTCGTCCCGATCGAGGTGATCCCGATCACGATCGCCGGAATCCTCTATTGGCACCGGGTGATGGTCCTGCGCTGGGATGGGAGGCAGGTCCCCGTCTGGCGGCAGGTCTGCTTCGGCTCCGGCCTGGCGGTGATCGCGATCGCGCTGTTCAGCCCGATCGGGCACATCTCCGAGGAGCTGGTGATCGCCCACATGGCCGAGCATCTGCTGCTCGGCGACATCGCGACCCTTCTGCTCGTCCTCGGGCTGACCCGCTCCCTGCTGCAGCCGATCCTCGCGATCCGGGTGTTCAACCGGCTTCAGGTGCTCACCCATCCGGCCGTCGCCCTGCCGCTCTGGGCCGCCAACCTCTTCCTCTGGCACATCCCCTCGATCTACCAGGACGCGTACGGATCTGCGCCGATCCACGCTCTCGAGCACTCGACCTTCATCCTCTTCGGCTGCCTGATGTGGATGCCGGTCTTCGGGCCGCTGCCGAAGCCGGAATGGTTCAGCACCGGGTGGAAGATCGGCTACGTGATCGCGGTCCGCTTCACCGGGGCGATCCTCGGCAACGTCCTGATGTGGTCGGGCACGGTTCTCTACCCGATCTACGCACCGGGAGAGCGCTACTGGCATGTGACGCCGCTTGCCGACCAGAGCACGGCGGGGGCGATCATGATGGTCGAGGGGACCTTCCTCGCGCTCGGGGTCCTGGCCTGGACCTTCTTCGAGCTCGCCCGGGAAGGGACCGAGAAGCAGCATCTGCTGGAGCTGGCCGAAGCGCATGGAGTCGAGCTCGACGAGCGGCGCGCCCAGCGGGCGGTCGCCGCAGGCCACGGCGGCCTGCTCGAGGAACGGCTGCTGGCTGGGGACAGGGACCCGCGTGAATAGGCTCAGGGCCTGGCTCGTCACCGGGCCGATCGGGCGCGGGCTGGCGTTCGCCGTCGATTTCTCCGTCGCCCTGCGCCGCGGGCTCCTCGGGCGGCGCGGGCACTCGTGAGGGCGAGGCTGCCGGAAACGATCATCTAGGGTCACTCAGGATGGAGACAACGGTCACCGAGCTGCCCGGGTCGCGGGCCAGGGTCGAGGTCGAGGTCCCCGCCGAGGACGTCGGCCGCGGCATCCAGCGCGCCGCGCGGAGCCTCGCGCGCGAGATGCGGCTGCCCGGCTTCCGCAAGGGCAAGGCGCCGCCTTCGCTGGTGATTCAGCGGCTCGGCTTCGGGGCCGTGTTCGAGGAGGCGGTCAGGGAGTCGCTGCCCGAGTGGTACGAAGAGGCCCTGCTCGACGCCGGGATCAGCCCGATCGGCGATCCCGACATCGAGATCGTCTCCGCCCCCGACGGCGAGGGCGAGCCGCTCGGCTTCAAATTCGAGATCGGGGTGCGTCCGGCGGCGACGCTCGGCGAGTACAGGGATCTCGAGGTCGGGCGGGCCGAGCCCGAACCGCCCGAGGAAATGGTCGAGCGCGAGATCGAGCGGATCCGCGGCAGCTTCGCGAGGCTCGAGCCGGTCGACCGTGCCGCCGTCGACGGCGACGTCCTCCTGATCGACTTCGAGGGCCTGCTCGACGGCAAGGCCTTCGAGGGCGGCAAGGCCGACGACTACCTGCTCGAGCTCGGCAGCGGCCAGCTGATCGAGGGGTTCGAGGAGCAGCTGAGGGGCGCCGCGGCGGGTGAGTCGCGGCAGGTCGAGGTCAGCTTCCCCGACGACTACCAGGCCGAGCATCTCGCAGGGGAAGACGCCGTCTTCGCGGTCGAGGTGAAGGAGGTCAGGGAAAAGGTCCTGCCCGACCTCGATGACGACTTCGCCTCCGAGGCATCCGAGTTCGACACCCTGGAGGAGCTGCGCTCGGACATCCGCGAGAAACTCTCCGAGGTCGTCGACTCGCGGATCGAGCAGGATTTCCGGGTCGCCGCGATCGATGCCGCCGCCGATCAGGCGACGGTCGAGCTCCCGGACGAGCTGGTCGCCGACCGCGCCGCCGAACGCTGGGGCCGGGTCGAACGGCAGCTCGCGGCGCGTGGCATGAGCCCCGACTCCTACCTGCAGATGCAGGGGAAAACACGAGACGAGGTGATCGCGGAAGCGAAGCCCGACGCCGAGCGCGAGCTGCGGCGCGAGGCGGTCCTCGCGGCGATCGTCGAGGCCGAGGACATCGAGGCGACCGAGGAGGAGATGCTCGAGGCCCTCGCCCATCCCGCCGAACACGAGCGGACTACCCCCGAGAAGCTGCTGAACCGCCTGCGCGAGAAGGGCCGCGACGCGATGGTCGCCGAGGACATCAGCTTCCGCAAGGCGATCGACCTCGTCGCCGAGAGCTCGAAGCCGATCCCGGTCGAGCAGGCCGAGGCGCGGGAGAAGATCTGGACTCCCGAGAAGGAGCGCGAGGCGGCCGGATCGCTCTGGACCCCGGGCTCAGACTGAGCGCGCGGGGCCGCCGGTCGGCTTCTATAGAGTGCGTTCCATGAGCCCACTGGTACCGATGGTCGTCGAGCAGACCTCGCGCGGCGAGCGTGCGTTCGACATCTACTCACGCCTGCTCGGCGAGCGGATCGTCTTCCTCGGCACCCCGGTGACCGAGGACATCGCGAACCTGATCGTCGCCCAGCTGCTGCACCTCGAGTCCGAGGATCCGGACAAGGACATCAGCCTCTACATCAACTCCCCGGGCGGCTCGGTCTACGCCGGGCTCGCGATCTACGACACGATGCAGTTCATCAAGCCCGACGTGCAGACGATCTGCGTCGGGATCGCGATGAGCATGGGGGCGCTGCTCCTCGCCGGCGGGGCGGCGGGCAAGCGGATGTCGCTGCCCAACTCGAAGATCCTGATCCACCAGGTGTCGTCCGGTTTCGAAGGCCAGGCGACCGACATCGAGATCCACGCGAAAGAGATCATCGACGTCCGCCGCCGCCTCGACGAGATCCTCGCCAAACACACCGGGCAGCCGTTCGAGAAGGTCACGAACGACACCGATCGCGATTACTTCATGAGCGCGGAAGAGGCGAAGGAGTACAACCTCGTCGACCGCGTGATCGAGCACCACTGAGGGCGCGCCCTCGCTTTCGCGTCCGCGCCGCCGCGGCGATCGCCGTATCGGCGCTGGGGCTGCTCACTTTTTCCTCGGTTGCTCAGGCAGGCAACGGGGGCGTCGAATACCGCGGCCATGTCTTCCCGGTCCTCGGCCCGCACTGGACGCGCGGCGCGATCGGCGAGTTCGGAGCGCCGCGGGACGGCGGCCGGACCCACGAAGGGTTCGACATTGTCGCCCCCTGCGGGGCCGGTCTCGTGGCGGTTCGGACCGGCCGGGTCCTGCGGCGTGGGTTCGACCCGGTCCTCTACGGAAACTTCCTCCTGATCCACGGCGAGGGAGAGCACCGGAGTTACTTCTACGCCCACCTGCGCCGGCCGGCCGCCCTCCGTCGCGGGGATCGGGTCTGGGCGGGGGAGAGGGTGGGCGTGGTGGGGGACACCGGGAACGCCCGCACCGTCGGTTGCCACCTCCACTTCGAGATCCACGTCCGCGGCCGGCCGATCGACCCGGCGCCGGCTCTCGCCAGCTGGGAAAGCGCTCAGTAGGCGACCGCGACGCCGGACGCGGCGTGGAGGTTGCGCTGGAACTCCTCGGTGTCGGTCCCGAGGTAGAGCGGCTGGACCCAGAACGCCGTGCCGTCGAGCACGAGGCGGACCGAGCCGCCGACGAAGGCGACGTCACCGAGCGGGCGGATCACCTCGACCGTCCCGACCCGGCGCTGCTGGATGCGGACGATGTAGAGGGCCTGGTCGGTCAGCGCCAGCGCGTAGGTCTTCATCTTCATCACGCAGAGCAGCGCCAGGAGGGCGGCGACCATGCCCGGCACCAGGTTTGCCGTCAGCTCGAGGCCGACGGCGGCTGAAAGGAAGAGGACGACGAGGTACTGCCAGGGACCGGCGACGACCCTGACGAGCCCCGCGAGCCGCTCGCCGGGGTACATCATGGGTTGGATTCCTGTCAGTGCCAGGTCTTGGGTGGCAGCCTTGGACATCACCGACTTCCGTTTCTTGGTCGGGGTGGGTGGTCGAAAGCCGGTATCGGTTGATCGTGGAAATGATTAAGAAGGCCTGATCAATTCTGGACGTTTGACCGACGTTCGAACCAGAGGTTCGCTTTCGGATTGCCGTTGTAGTCGGGCACCTTGCGGTAGCCGGCGGAGCGGTAGAGCGCCACCGCAGGGGTCAGGTAGTCGGAGGTGTCGAGCCGGGTCGCGAGGCAGCCCCGGCCGAGGGCAATCGCCTCGAGCCTGCGCAGCACCGCGCCGCCGACTCCGACACCGCGGTGCTCGGGCACGACGTACATGCTCTTCACCTCGGCGACCTCGGAGTCGAGGTGGCGGACGCCGCCGATCGCGGCCGGCTCGCCCTCGCGGAGGGCGACGAGCATCACCCCGTTCGGCGGGGTCAGGTCTCGCGGCGGCCCGGCTGCGATCTCGGACTCGACGATGTCAAGGCCGAGCTCGGTGTCGGTCTCGCGGATGAAGTCGGCGTAGATCCGAAGGACCAGGGGATCGCCCGGGTCCCGCTCCTCGAACTCGACGCTCACCGATGGTCGACCGGCAGCTCGTACTCGACCCATTCGCTGCGCCCGGCCCCGGTCGTGTCGTAGAGCCGTTGCGCGGTGTCGTTGTCGGGCGCTGTCGACCACTCGAGGCTGTGGGCGCCGCGCGAGCGGGCGATCTCGGCGGCGGCCTCGATCAGGGCCCGGCCGATTCCCCGGCCGCGGGCCCCGGCGTCGACATAGAGGTCGTTCATCAGCACCGTGTCCGCGGCCGCCAGCGAGCTCTTGTGCCAGTAGAGGCAGGCATACCCGAGCAGCCGGTCCTCATCCCAGGCACCGATCAGGGTCCCGTCATCGCTGGGGTCGATGAAGCGGGCGAAGAAGGATCGGTTCCGCTCGCCGTCGATGTCCTCGACCTCGTAGAAGTCCTGGTAGTCGGCGATCATCGGCAGCAGGGTCTCGAACTGCTCCGCGGTGATCGGCGCGATCGTGGCCATCTCCCAGCACGATAGGGGAGCCTGGGCGTTTGCGCTCACGGGGAGGGACGGCCGCGGGCGTGACGTAATCCCTGCAAACGAGAGCCCGGATCGCGAGCCCGTCTAAGCTATCTGGGCGCGCGAAGCCGGTAGACCCCTACCGTCCCCGCAAGGAGGAGATCCCGCTGGCACGCCCGACAGATTCCAACGAGCAACTCCTCTGCAGCTTCTGCGGGAAGTCGCAGCGCCAGGTCAAGAAGCTGATCGCCGGGCCGGGCGTCTACATCTGCGACGAGTGCATCGACCTCTGCAACGAGATCATCGACGAGGAGCTCTCGCCGCCGGCAGCCCTCGAACTCGAGAGCCTGCCCAAACCGCGGGAGATCCACGAGGTCCTGCAGGAGTACGTGGTCGGCCAGGAGGCGGCGAAGCGGGCGCTCTCGGTCGCCGTCTACAACCACTACAAGCGGGTCCAGATCGCGCAGGACGAGGACTCCGACGTCGAGCTCCAGAAGTCGAACATCCTCCTGCTCGGCCCGACCGGTTGCGGCAAGACCCTGCTCGCCCAGACCCTCGCCCGGATCCTCAACGTCCCGTTCGCGATCGCCGACGCGACCGCCCTGACCGAGGCCGGGTACGTCGGCGAGGACGTCGAGAACATCCTCCTGAAGCTGATCCAGGCCGCCGACTACGACGTCAAGAAGGCCGAAACGGGGATCATCTACATCGACGAGATCGACAAGATCGCGCGCAAAGCCGACAATCCGTCGATCACCCGCGATGTCTCCGGCGAAGGGGTGCAGCAGGCGCTCCTGAAGATCCTCGAGGGGACCACCGCCTCGGTCCCGCCGCAGGGCGGCCGCAAGCATCCCCACCAGGAGTTCCTGACGATCGACACCACCAACATCCTCTTCGTCTGCGGCGGCTCGTTCGCCGAGCTCGACAAGGTGATCGAGCGGCGGGTCGACCAGCGCGGGGTCGGGTTCGGCGCGGCGATCGTCTCGCACGACTTCGAGGACACCGGCGAGTGGTTCGAGCAGGTGCTGCCCGAGGACCTGATCGAGTACGGCCTGATCCCCGAGTTCATCGGCAGGCTCCCGGTCGTCACCGCGATCCACCAGCTGACCCGTGAGGACCTGATCACGATCCTGACCGAGCCCAAGCACGCCCTCACCCGGCAGTTCCAGCGCTTCTTCGAGTTCGACGACATCGAGCTCGTCTTCGCCGAGGACAGCCTCGAGGCGATCGCCGATCGTGCGCTCGAGCGCGAGACCGGCGCCCGCGGGCTGCGGTCGATCCTCGAGGAGACGCTGCTCGACGTCCAATTCGAGCTTCCCTCGCGCCGCGACGTGACGAAGTGCGTCGTCACCAAAGAGACGATCGCCCAGGGACGCCGGCCGACCCTGGTCACCGAGGCAGCGCACCAAGACATCGGCAAGGCCGATGACGACGAGCTGAGCGAGGAAACCGCCTAGAACTAAACTCGCCGCTCGTGAGTCACGAGCGGCGAAAGGCGCTGGAAGCGAGGACCCGCTACGAGCCGGCCGAGGTCGAGCAGCGGATCTTCGCCGAGTGGCTCGAGGCCGGTTATTTCCACCCCGCCGCCGAGGGGACGCCCGAGGAGAACTTCTCGGTCGCGATCCCGCCCCCGAACGTGACCGGCGCCCTCCATATGGGCCATGCGCTGAACGGGTCGATGCAGGACGCGCTGGTGCGGATGAACCGGATGCGCGGCCGCAACCCGCTCTGGATACTCGGCACCGACCACGCCGGCATCGCCACTCAGGCGGTGGTCGAGAAAATGCTCCGCGCCGAGGGCACCTCGCGCCAGGAGCTCGGTCGCGAGGCGTTCGTCGAGCGGGTCTGGGCCTGGAAGGAGGAGTACGGGGCGCAGATCGTCGAGCAGTACAAGCGGCTCGGCGCTTCGTGCGACTACGAGCGCGAGCGCTTCACCCTCGACCCCGGCTACGTCCGCGCCGTCTACCGGGTCTTCAAGCAGCTCTTCGACAAGGGCTACATCTACCGCGACAACTACATGGTCAACTGGGACCCCGGCACACACTCCGCGATCTCCGACCTCGAGGTCGAGAACCGCGAGGTCGAGGACGTCCTCTACTCGATCGAGTACCCCATCGAGGGCGCCGACCGGGTGCTGACCGTCGCCACCGTCCGCCCGGAGACGATGCTCGCCGACACCGCCGTCGCCGTGAATCCCGGCGACGATCGCTACGCCGACCTGGTCGGCGGCCACTGCGTGCTGCCGCTGGTCGGACGGCGGCTGCCGATCATCGCCGACGACCACGTCGACCCCGAGTTCGGCACCGGGGCGCTGAAGATCACCCCCGGCCATGACGTCAACGACTTCGAGATCGGCCGCGCCCACGGGCTCGATGAGATCGGCGTGATCGGCCCCGATGGCCGGATGACGGACGAGGCCGGGGAGCGCTTCGCCGGGCTCAACGTCGCCGAGGCCCAGGTGGCGGTGGTCGCGGCGCTCCGCGAGGAGGGCCTGCTCAGGGCAGAGGAGCCCTACGTCCACTCGGTTCCGTTCTCGCACCGCTCCGGCGAGCGGATCGAGCCGCTGATCTCGCTGCAGTGGTTCTGCCGGATGGACGAGCTGGCGGCGCCGGCGATCGAGGCCGTCGAGAGCGACGAAGTGCGGATCGTGCCGGCGCAGTGGAAGCGGGTCTACCTCGATTGGATGCGCGAGATCCGGCCCTGGTGCATCTCTCGCCAGCTCTGGTGGGGACACCGGATCCCGGTCTGGTACTGCGACTCATGTGAGGAGACCTGGGCCGCGGAGGACCCACCCGAGCGCTGCGGCGCCTGCGGCGGCGAGCTGCGCCAGGAGGAGGACGTCCTCGACACCTGGTTCAGCTCGGCGATCTGGCCCTTCGCGACCCTCGGCTGGCCCGAGGAGACGCCGGAGCTACGAGCCTTCTACCCGACCAGCTTCCTCACCACCGCGCGCGAGATCCTCTTCCTCTGGGTGGCGCGGATGATCATGATGGGGATCGAGTTCCCGGGGGCGATTCCGTTCCGCGACGTCTACGTCCACTCGGTGATCCAGGCCCGCGACGGCCGGCGGATGTCGAAGAGCCTCGGGACCGGCGTCGACCCGCTCGAGGAGATCGACAACCACGGCGCAGACGCGCTCCGGTTCGGGCTGCTGGCGATGTCCTCGACCCAGGACGTCCGCTTCTCCGACGCCAAGGTCCAGCAGGGGGCAGACCTCACGAACAAGCTCTGGAACGCCTCGCGACTGATCCTGCTGAATTGCAACTTCAAGCAGGATCAGTCGCACACAAATGCCGCGCAGGACCAAGTTCCTGCGCGGGTTGGGTCAGGGATGCCGAGCCCGGTGACGCCGGAGGACCGGTGGATCCTGTCGCGGCTCGAGCGGACGATCGAATCGGTCACCGAGAAGCTCGAGGCCTACGACTTCGCCCATGCCGCGCAGGAGGCCTACTCGTTCTTCTGGTCCGAGCTCTGCGACTGGTACCTGGAGATGGTCAAGCCCCGCCTCTACGAGGGCGAGGAGGAGGTCTCGGCGAACCTGCTCTGGGCGCTCGAGCGCGTCCTCGCCCTCCTGCACCCGATGATGCCGTTCGTCACCGAGGAGATCTGGTCCTACCACCCGGCGCGCCGCGGTCACCTCGCGGTCCACGAGTTCCCGACCCCCGATGGGTCGCTGATCGACGCCGCGGCTGAGGCGGAGGTCAGTGCCGGGATCGAGCTTACGCGGAGGCTGCGCGCGTGGCGCGACCTGGTCCAGGCGCCGGCCGCGACCGTGCTCCAGGCGCGGGCCGAGGGAGTCGATCCGCAGGAGTTCGTCGGCCGCCTCTCCCGGTTCGAGTTCGTAGACAAAGGGGGTCGGCTTCGCTCCGGTCGCGATGAGCCAGATATGGACGCTCCCTCCGCTCCGCCTTCCGATGACGGAGGGGAGTCGGTGGCGGTGGTCGGCCCGGTGCGGGTCCTCGAGTCGACCGAGATCGACGCCGGCGCCGTCCGCGCCAGGGTCGAGGCGCGGCGCGAGGAGCTGCGCGGCGAGGTCGCAAGGGCCGAGGGCAAACTCGCCAACGAGCGCTTCGTCGCCAACGCGCCACCGGAGGTCGTCGAGGAGGAGCGCGAGAAGCTCGACCGCTACAGCGCCGAGTTGGAGGAGCTGTCCGAATAGACGTGGCTGACCCCGAGGCCTACCTCGACTCGCTCGAGCCGATCGGGTGGAGGCTGGGGCTCGAGCGAATGCACCGGCTGAATGCCCTGCTCGGGATGCCCCAGCACCGCTTCTCCTCGATCCACGTAGTCGGCACCAACGGCAAGTCGTCGGTGACGCGGATGACGGCGGCCCTGCTCGAGGCGCACGGCGCCGCCGCCGGGGCGATGATCTCACCGCACCTCGAGCGCTGGTCGGAGCGCATCCTGATCCGCGGCGCCATCATCGGGCCGGCGGAGTTCGCCGCCGCGGTTGCCCGCGCCGCCGAGGGAGCCGAGGTCGTCGGGCGGAGCCTCGGCGAATCTGTCACCCAGTTCGAGGTGGCGACCGCCGCCGGCTTCCTCGCCCTCGCCGCTGCCCGCGTCGAGGTCGGCGTGATCGAGGCCGGGTTGGGGGGCAGGCTCGACGCGACGAACACGATCCCCTCGCGGGTCACGGTGCTGACATCGGTCGGCCTCGACCACACCGAGTGGCTGGGGGAGACCGAGGAGCAGATCGCCGCCGAGAAGCTCGCCGTCCTCCGCGACCACACCACCCTCGTCCTCGGGCGGGTCTCCGACCCGGTGCGAGAGCTGGCCGAGCGGACCGCCGGCGAGCGCGGAGCGGAGGTGGTGCTCGCGCCCGAGGACCCCGGCGAGGGGATCGCGCTCCGGGCCCGGGGCCGGTTCCAGCGGCGCAATCTGGCACTTGCCGTCGCCGCGGCCGAGGCATTCCACGGCCCACTCGACCCCGAGCTCGTCGCCGCGGTGGCCGCCGGGGTGAGCGTTCCGGGGCGGCTCGAGCTCGTCGCGGAGGACCCGCCGACCTATCTCGACGCCGCCCACAACGTCGACGCCGCCGCCGCGCTCGCCGAGGCCCTGCCGGAGGTCGCGGGGAGGAGGCCGGTCACGGCCTGCCTGGCGATGCTCTCCGACAAGGACGCCGCCGGGGCGGTCGCGGCGCTGGCGCCGGTGCTCGAGCGGGTGGTCTGCACCGAGATCCCGGCCGAGACGCTGCACTCGCAGGGCCGGCCCGGTGCCTCCTCGCACCCGGCAGATCACCTCGCCCGCGTCTGTCGCGAGCAGGGCCTCGAGGCCGACGCCGAGACCCGCCTGGGTGAGGCGCTCGCGCGGTCGCAGGAGCTCGCGGAGGCGGCCGGCGGGACCCTCCTCATCACCGGTTCCCACTACCTGCTGGCCCCCGCCCGGGCCGCTCTCTCGCGCTGACCCGCACCTGGCTTCCCACAGGACTGGAGGCGGCCGAGGCTTGCCTGCGCCGTATTCGCCGAACCTGCGACGATTCAGGCGTGATTCGGTATGAGCTCTAAGAGCGCCGGCAGCGAACTGCTCTCGATGATGGCGCTGGTCGCCGCCGTCGTCGCGGCGGTGATCCTGATCTTCTTCGGCCTCGGATTCCTCTTTGGCAGGCTGTTTCTCTGATGGCGCGGAGCGAGCAAGTGTGCATATCTGGTTCTTCGCGCAGCGAGCGAAGCGCGAGCATTCGCAGTGTTGAACAGGGTTAGCGGCGACCACGGCGAAGTAGACTCACCGCCCCCTCAGGCGAGTCCCCGATCATGACCCCAGCGATCTTCGGCATCAGCAACGACGGCCTCAACCTGGTCGTCAACCTGTTCATCCTGATGCTGGTCGTGGTCTGGCTGGCGCTGATCGTCTTCACCTTCCTCGACGCCCGCCGCCGCGTCTCCGACCCCTTCCTCGTCGCTTGCGCGACGATCGCCTCCTTCATCCCATATATAGGCACCGCCGTCTACGCGATCCTGCGGCCGCCTGAGTTCCTCGAAGACGCGCATGAGCGAGAGCTGGAGATAAAGGCCGCCGAGCTGCGCGTCCGGCAACTCGAGGAGAGCTCTTGCCCGCAGTGCGAATACCCGATCGAGAGAAGCTACCTGCGCTGCCCCCACTGCCAACGCCGCCTGAAGAACCCGTGCCAGAGCTGCGGCAAGCCCGTCGATCCACGCTGGTCTCTGTGCCCCTATTGCGAGACGCCGGTCCGCTCCCGCGAGCGGTCCGCGAAACGCTCGACGTCCCAGAAACGCCAGCCCGCGGCAAGGCGGAAAAAAGCCGCCACCGCGAAAGAGCCCGCGGCCGGCGCCAGCCAGGGACCGCCGTCCCCGAAACGAGCGCAAAGGAGCCCAGAACGTGAGCCGGACCCTGATCCTCGTCAAGCCTGACGCCTTCGAGCGCGCCCTGACCGGCGAGGTGATCGCCCGCTTCGAGCGCAAGGGCCTGCGGATCAAGGCGCTGAAGCTGATGCAGGCGGACGAGGGGATCGCGAACTCCCACTACGCCGAGCATGCCGAGAAGCCGTTCTTCAGCGAGCTCGTCACCTTCATCACCGGCGGCCCGCTTGTCGCGATGGTCCTCGAGGGGGCCGAGGCGGTTCCCGCGGCGCGCCAGTTGATCGGCGCTACCAACCCGGTCGAGGCCGCCACCGGCTCGATCCGCGGCGATTTCGCCCTCGAGGTGACCTACAACATGGTCCACGGCTCCGACTCCGACGAGTCGGCGGAGCGCGAGATCGGGATCTGGTTCCCCGAGCTGTCCTAGAGGGCGAGCGCCCTCTGAACGTCACCCTCGCATCGGGGTCGCCCCAGCGCCGCGAGATCCTCGAGAAGCTCGGCGTCTCGTTCGAGGTCGTGGTCCCCGGGGTCGACGAGCTGAGCGGCGGCGAACCGGACCACGAGGTCGTCGAGAACGCGCGCCGCAAGGCGGGGGCCGCAGCAGGCCCCGGGCTCGTGATCGCCTGCGACACCGACGTCGTCCTCGACGACCGGGCACTCGGCAAGCCCGCCGACGCGGAGGCCGCCAGGGCCTACCTCGACTCGCTGTCGGGCCGCGCCCACGACGTCGTCAGCGGCCTCGTCGTGCTCGCAGACGGCGAGGAGCGCTCGGGGCTGGAGCGGACGACCGTCGAGTTCCGGGAGCTCGGCGATGCCGAGAAGGAGCGCTACGTCGAATTCGGCGAGTGGCGCGGGCGATCGGGCGGCTACGCGATCCAGACCCTCGGGTCGACGCTGGTCGCACGAATCGAGGGGAGCGTCTCGAACGTGGTCGGTCTGCCCGTCGGGCTGCTGTTCGAGTTGGCGCCGGAATTGTTTCGACGCGGTTGAGCTGCAGGGCATTCGAGGAGCATCTGGGATGATGCTTCGAAGCTTCTCCCTCACCGAATGGGTCTTTTCAGCAATCTCACCGGTCTAGGCGGCCGCGACATGGCCGTCGACCTCGGCACCGCCAACACGCTCGTGTACGTGCGGGGCCGCGGCATCGTGCTCTCGGAGCCGTCGGTCGTGGCGATCGACTCCCGCAACGGCCAGGTCCACGCGGTCGGCGTCGAAGCGAAGCGGATGCTGGGGCGGACGCCGGGCACGATCACGGCGATCCGGCCGCTGAAGGATGGGGTGATCGCCGACTTCGACGTCACCGAGCAGATGCTCCGGCACTTCATCAAGCGCGTCCATTCGAACCGGTTCGCCCACCCGCGCGTCGTCGTCTGCGTCCCATCGGGGGTGACCGGGGTCGAGAAGCGGGCGGTCGAGGAGGCGTGCCTGTCGGCCGGGGCGCGGAAGGCGTTCCTGATCGAGGAGCCGATGGCGGCCGCTATCGGCGCCGGCCTCCCGGTCGCCGAGCCGACCGGGTCGATGATCGTCGACGTCGGCGGCGGCACCACCGAGGTGGCGGTGATCTCGCTCGGCGGAATCGTCGTCTCGCAATCGATCAGGGTCGGCGGCGACGAGCTCGACGAGGCGATCGTCCAGCACTGCAAACAGAACTACAAACTGGCGATCGGAACCCAGACTGCCGAGGAGGTCAAGCTGGAGGCCGGCTCGGCATCACCGCTCGCAGAGGAGGTCGAGGTCGAGATCCGCGGGCGGGATCTCGTCTCCGGGCTCCCGAAAACAATCACGCTCGGCTCGGCAGAGGTCCGCGAGGCCCTCGACGAACCGGTCAGCCACATTGTCGACGCCGTCAAGGACACCCTCGATCGGACGCCGCCGGAGCTCGCCGGCGACATCATGGACAGGGGGATCACCCTGGCGGGGGGCGGCGCCCTTCTGCAAGGACTCGAACAGCGCCTACGCGATGAGTGCCAGATGCCGTGCCAACTGGCAGAGTCACCGCTCACGTGCGTGGCGGTCGGCTCCGGCCTCTCGTTGGAGGAGTTCGAGGCCATCCATCGCGCCAGCAAGATGAACTCGGGTGCGGCACGCTATGCCTAGCGGCCACCGAAAATCAACGGACTTAGGGCCCCCTCGTGTATCGCAAGCAAGTTCGCCGCCGTAGGGCGGTTCTGACGCTCCTCATACTCGGCTCCTTCCTGCTGCTGACGATCTCCTACGGGCACGGGTCGGGCAGCATCCAGAACGGTGTCAGCACGATCTTCAGCCCGTTCGAGGGCGTGGCCGACCGGGCGCTGAAGCCCGCCCGCGACCTCGTCGACTGGTTCGACAAGACCTTCGAAGCGCGCGGCGAAAACAGCCGCCTCAGCGAAGAACTGGAACAGGCCAGGACCCAGGCGGTGGCCGGCCAGGAGGCGATCCAGGAAAATGCCCAGCTCCGCAAGCTGGTGGAACTCGACCGCGACCCGGTGATCGCGACCTCGGCATTCGACCCGGTGACGGGGCGGGTCATCGCCCGCTCGCCGACGGTCTGGCACTCGTCGGTGAACATCGACGTCGGCAGCGGCGACGGCGTGGTCGTCGACGATCCGGTGATCAGCGGCGATGGCATCGTCGGCGAGATCTCGGCGGTGCAGCCGAGCTCCTCCCAGGTCCAGCTGATCACCGACCACGCGAGCGCGGTCTCCGCCAAGGTCCTGCCGCTCGGCGTCCAGGGCGTGATCCGGCCCTCGGTCGGCGACCCCCAAGACCTCGTCCTCGATTTCATCAACTCGACGAAGACGGTCGGCGTCGGCCAGACCGTGGTCACCTCCGGCTGGCGGGCCCAGGGCCTGGCCTCGCTGTTTCCGCCTGGAATCCCGGTCGGGGAGGTCACCAAGGCCTCGGTGCTCGAGCAGGAGGCAAGCCAGCAGGTCCACGTGCGACCATTTGCCGACTTGGCAAACCTCGACCTAGTGCAGGTGCTGACCGGGGGCCCCCGCCAGTGATCGTGACCCCGAAGATCCTCGCCCGCCTCGTCGCGATAGCGATCCTGGTCGTGCTGCTCCAGCTCTCCTTCTTCTCACGCGTGACGTTCCTCGAGACAAGCCCCGACATCCTGCCGGCCTTCGTCGTCGTCCTCGGCCTGCTCGGCGGCAGCATGACCGGCGCCGTGACCGGGTTCTCGGTCGGGTTCCTCGTCGACTGCCTGGTCGCCGGGACGCTGGGGGTCACGTCGCTGGTCCTGCTCGGGGTCGGGTACGCCGCAGGGCTGTTCCGCGAACGGTTCGAAATCCACAGCACGCTGGTGCCGCCACTGCTCTGCATGGCATTCACCCTGCTCGCCGAGATCGGGTTCGCGCTGGTCGAACTCACGCTCGGCATCGATGCCCCGATCAGCAGCCTGGTCCTCCGCGACATGGCGCTGAAGAGCATCTACGCCTTCTTCCTCGGCTGGCCGCTCTACTACGGGATGCGGTTCGCCCTGCGGGCGGCGCTGGTCGAGGAGCCCCGAGTCGAGCGCCGGCGCCAGCCGACCGTGCTGGGGGCGCGCTAGCCGGCATGTACCTACGCTCCGGGGAACGCGGATCGCCGATGAACAACCGCCTCGCGGTGCGGTTGGCCCTGTTCGGAGCCGTCGCTCTCGCCCTCTTCGTGGTCCTCTTCTTCCGGCTCTGGTTGCTGCAGGTCCTGAACGGGAAGGAAAACCTCGCCGAGGCGAGGAACAACAGGACCCGCGAGTTCAGGGTCAGCGCCCCACGCGGCTCGATCCTCGATCGCAACGGCAATGTCCTGGTCGACAACCGGACCAGCCTCGCGCTGCAGATCGACCCCAACAAGCTGCCGCCCGAACTCAAGCGGCGGCAGGCCGAGCTCGCGCAGCTCGCCGAACTGACTCACTCGACGCCCCACCGGGTCAAAAAGACGATCCACGAAGGAGTCGTGACGTCACCCGGCGCCCCGGTGACCCTTCGCAAGGACGTCGGCAATTACCTCGTCTACTACCTGCAGGAGAACCAGCACCTGTTTCCGGGCGTGACCGTGCAGCGCGTCTTCGTCCGCAACTACCCGGACGGCACGCTCGCCGCTCACATCCTCGGCCAGGTCGGCGAGGTCAACGAAGAACAGCTGAAGGAACCGCAGTACAAGGGCCTCGAGCCGGGCGACGAGATCGGCCAGGACGGCGTCGAGAACACCTACGACCGCTACCTGCGCGGCAAGCCGGGTCTGACCAAAGTCCAGGTCGACGCCTTCGGCCAGCCGACCCCGAACGGGCAGCTGCTCTCGGAGCCGCCGGTCCCCGGCAACAACCTGAAGCTCTCGATCGACACCCCGGTCCAGGAAGCGGGCGAAGCGGCGATGGCCTCGACCGGCCTCCGCGGGGGCTTCATCACCATGGACGTCCACAACGGCGAAATCGTCGCGATGGGCTCCTACCCGACCTACGAACCCTCGGTCTTCACCAAACCGATGACCCAGGCGCAGGTCAACACCCTCTACCGCGACGAAATCCTGGCGCCGCTTACGGACCGGGCGATCGCCGGCCTCTATCCGACCGGGTCGACCTTCAAGCCGATCACCGCGATCGCGGCGCTCGAATCCGGCCAGCTGACCCCGGAAGAAGTGATCTACGACCCGGGCCAGCTGGTCGTCGGCGAACAGGTCTTCACCAACGCCGGCGAAGCCGCGAACGGCTCGGTCAGCCTGGTCTCGGCGCTGGAAGTCTCCTCCGACGTCTTCTTCTACACGCTCGGGCTGCGGATGTGGGACACCGGCGACCTCCAGCACTGGGCGCACGAGCTCGGGATCGGGAGGCCGACCGGGATCGACCTGCCCGGCGCCGCCGAAGGGTTGCTTCCCTCCCAGCACTGGCGCGACCAGCTCTACAAGGAAGGGGAAACCGAACGGCCATGGTCGGCCGGCGACAACGTCCAGCTCGCCACCGGCCAGGGGGACCTCCAGACCAACCCGCTGCAGATGGCGATCGCCTACGCGGCGATCGCCAACGGGGGGACGGTGGTCACCCCGCACGTCGGGCTCCAGGTCGACGACGCGGCCGGGCGGGTCCTGAGGGAAGTCGACCCCAAGCCCCGCCGCCACGTCAGGATCGACACGGCGTATCGGGAAGACATCCTCGAAGGGCTGCACGACGCCGCCCAGGGCGGAGGCGGGACCTCGTGCGCCGTCTTCTGCAACTTCCCGATTCCCGTCGCGGGCAAGACCGGCACCGCGCAGCGGCCGCCCTATCCTGACCAGTCCTGGTACGGAGTCCTGGCCCCGTATCCGGATCCGCGCTACATCACCTTCGTGACGATGGAGGAAGGAGGGTTCGGCGTCGAAGCCGCGGCGCCCGCCGCGCGGCGGATCCTGGAAGCATTGTTCGCCAACGAACTCTCCGAAGGCTCCAACGAAGAAGAAGGACCATGATGTACGCGACCAGAGCGCGCCGTGCGCGGCCGGAGCCGTTTGCGGTGCGGCCGGGGATCGCCGAGCGCCTCGGGCTGCCGTACATGGACATCGCCCTCGGGTTCTCGGCTATCGCGCTCGCCGCGGTCTCGGTCTACACCCTCGACCACGCGACCGCCCAGGACGTGCCTGGCAGCCCCGGCTACTACACCGATCGCCAGGCCCTCTACGCGGTGCTGGGCCTGATCGGCATGTACCTGATCTCCCGGATCGACTACTCGCGCTTCCGCGAGGTCCGGGTCGGGATCTACACGCTGCTCTGCGCGAGCGTCTCGCTGGTGCTCGTCTTCGGCTTCGCCGCCCGCGGCTCGCGCCGCTCCTTCAATCTTCCCTTCTTCAGCTTCCAGCCATCGGAGCTCGGCAAGCTCCTGCTAGTGCTTGCGCTTGCCGGATTCGTCATCGATGGCGCCCGGCGAGGCTCGCCGTGGCAGCGCACAGTGCGCTACCTCTGCCTCGGCCTCGCCCCGACTGCGTTGGTATTCCTGCAGCCGGACCTCGGCACCTCACTGGTGTTCGGGGCGATCACCCTCGCCGTGATGTACGTGGGGGGCGTCCGCTGGACGCACCTCGCCGCCATCGTCGGCGTGCTGGCAGTTTCAGTCGCAATCGTCCTCTTCGGCGCTCCCAAGCTCGGGGTGCCGATCCTGAAGGGGTACCAGCAACAGAGGCTCACCTCGTTCGTGAACCCCAGCAAGGACCCCAGCGACGCGGGCTACCAGCAGAATCAGGCGCGAATCGCCATCGGAGCCGGTCAGGTGACCGGCCGTGGCAACAGCGCAACACAGACGCGGCTCGACTTCGTCCCGGAGCGGCACACCGACTTCATCTTTGCGGTGATCGGTGAGCGCTACGGATTCGCAGGCGCCGCGTTGGTCCTATCCCTCTACGCCCTGCTGATCTGGCGGGCGCTGCGGATCGTGACGCTCTCGAAGAACTCGTATGGGATTCTCGTGGCTGGTGGAATCGCCGCCATGCTCCTCTTCCAGGTCTTCGTCAACGTGGGGATGAACCTCGGGATCATGCCGATCACGGGAATCCCCCTGCCGCTCCTGAGCTACGGAGGCTCCTCCGTGATCGCGACATTCCTCGCGGTCGGAGTGCTGCAGAGCATCCACGTCCAAGCGCGCCTCAGTCAGAAAGGCAGGTTCGCCTGGTGACCCCACGGGTGCCGGCGGATGCGTACCTACTGAACTGAGTCAAAGGAAATGAAGAAAACAATTCTGGTGTCCGCCGATCGCGGCGAGACACGCGTCGCCGTCCTCGAGTCGAAGACCAAGGGCGGCAAACCCATCGTTGCGGAGCTCTACATCGAGCGCCGCAGCCGGCGCTCGATCGTCGGCAACATCTACAAGGGCAAGGTCGACAACGTCCTGCCCGGCATGGAGGCGGCGTTCGTCGACATCGGGCTCGAGCGAAACGGGTTCCTCCACGTCGACGAGATCGTCCTCCCGAGCGGCGAGCAGGCCCCGAGGCGGGGCCGAGGCAGCGGCCGGCGGATCAGCGAGATGCTCAAATCCGGCCAGGAGATCGTCGTCCAGGTCGTCAAGGACCCGCTGAAGTCGAAGGGCGCCCGGCTCTCGATGAACGTCTCGATCGCCGGCCGCTACCTGGTCTACGCGCCGCAGGGAAGCGGCGTCGGCGTCAGCCGCCGGCTGAGCGAATCCGAGCGCGACCGGCTGCGGAGGATGGTCGACCGCACCTACAAGGGCCCGGGCGGGCTGATCGTCCGCACGGCCGCGCACGGAGCGAAGAAATCCGACTTCGTGCGGGAGATCGGGTACCTGCACAAGCTGAACGAGGTGCTGCAGCGCCGCACCGAGCAGACCAAGGCCCCGGGCCTGGTATTCCAGGAGGCCGACCTGCCGGTTCGCGTCCTCCGCGACGTCTTCCTGATCGATTTCGAAACGGCGATCATCGACTCGCCGAAGCAGTTCGAGCGGGTGACCGGGTTCTTCCAGCGCACCGCTCCGGAGCTGGTCGCGAAAGTCGAGCTCTATGAGGGCAAGAAGCCGCTGCTCGAGAAATGGGGAGTTGACAAGGAGATCGAGTCGACCCTGGAGCGGCGCGTCGACCTTCCTTCCGGCGGCTACCTGGTGATCGACTACGCCGAGGCGCTGACGGTGATCGACATCAACAGCGGCAGCTTCACCGGCCGCGGCAAAGGCGGGCTCGAGGAGACGATCACCCGGGTCAACACCGAGGCGGCCGAGGAGGTCGTCCGCCAGCTGCGGCTGCGCGACATCGGCGGGATCATCGTCATTGACTTCATCGACATGGCGCGCGCGAAAAACCGCGACAAAGTGCTGAAGACGCTGCGCAAAGCGCTCGATGCCGACAAGTCGAAGAGCTACGTCGTCGAGGTCTCGCCGCTCGGCCTGGTCGAGATGACGCGCCAGAACATCACCGACGGGGTGCGAGAGATCCTCACCGCCCCGTGCCCGACCTGCGACGGCGAGGGGGTCGTCCTCTCGGCCGAGACGGTCGCGCTCGATGGCCTGCGAAAGATGCGCGAGATGGCCGCCGAGGGCGGCGACGCGTACCTCCTTCGGGTCAACCCGAAGGTCGCCGCCGAGCTGATGGGTCGCGACAGCGGCCTCGCCGAGCTCGAGGCGGAGACCGGCAAGCAGTTCCACTTCGAGGGCGGCGATGCCCTCCCGATCGAGACCTTCGACCTGGTCGAATCCGGCAGCGTCGAGGAGATCGAGGAGCGGGCGCTGCCGTTCAAAGTCGGCGAGGAGGTGCTGGTCAAGATCGAGGAGCCGCACATGTACAACCCCGATGACGCGGTCGCCAGGATCGACTCCTACATCGTCAGCGTCAGCGGTGGCGGCCCATTCGTCGGCGAGCGCAAGCTGGTCAGGATCGAGAGCGTCGAGCGCTCGGCCGCGGTCGCCTCGCTGCCGGATGGCGCCGGTCACTCGAACGGCGCCGGAGGCGACGGGGACGGCTCCCAGCCCAGACGGCAAAAGCCAAATTCCCGCACTCGTCGATGACGCGCCTGGCGCTGCACCGGCTCGGCACCCGCTCCCTTGCGCGTAGCGCTGCTACGCGCTGCGGGCGCGTCCACCGTCCGGCTTGGCCAGTCGCGCCCCGCCGAGCACGTCAATTTCCCTTCCACCGTCTAGAATCCGCCGCCTCGCGCAGTAGCCGTCGTGGCCGTCAAGGCGGTCAGGGTCGGTCGCGCTCCACTCAGAGCGGCAAGGAACAATGAGTACGTACGCGGTCATAGAGAGCGGTGGGAAGCAGTACCGGGTCGAGAAGGGCACCTCCGTGCTCGTCGACCGGCTGAGCGCCGAGGAGGGCGACAAGGTCGCCCTGCGACCGGTCCTGTTCCGCGACAAGGAGGTCATCGCCGAGCCGAAGGAGCTCGAGAAGGTGAAGGTCGAGGCGATGGTCGCCGAGCACCTGCGGGGGCCGAAGGTGAAGGTCTTCAAATACAAGCCGAAGAAGGGCTATCGCCGCCGCGCCGGGCACCGCTCGGAGCTGACCCGGCTCGAGGTGACCGAGCTGAAACTGCTGGCGAGGAAACCGGCGGCCGAGAAGAAAGAGAAAGCGGCAAAAGAGAAAGCGGCGAAGAAACCCGCTAAAAAGGACGCCGACGATGGCTCATAAGAAAGGACTCGGCTCAAGCCGAAACGGTCGCGACTCGAACCCGAAGATGCTCGGGGTGAAGGTCTTCGCCGGCCAGCGGGTCAGCGGTGGCGAGATCATCGTCCGCCAGCGAGGCACCCGGTTCCGCCCCGGCGAGGGCACCGGCCTCGGCCGCGACCACACGATCTTCGCGACCCGCGAGGGAAGGGTCGAGTTCCGGCCTTCGCGCCGCGGCCGCACGATCTCGGTCCTCCAGGATTAGGGCGTAGGGGAGGGGGCGGTACCCCTCCCATCGCAGAGCCCTGAAGGCCCGCGGGCGAGATCGGTGGGTCAGTGGCCGCAGGCGCGGTGCGCGCCGGCGCGCCGGCGGCGGACGTTCGCCGTCGCCCTGCGGACCGCGTTCCTCGCCCCGTCGGTCGGCGGGTGCATCGCCCGTAGCTTCCGCCGGAGCCGCGCCACCTTCGCCTGCGCCCTGACCAGCGCCGCATGGGCGGCGGCGCATCGGTCGGGGGGCGGGGCCGGTGTGACGGGGGCGGCGCTCGAGGACGATGCCGAGGTTCCTTCTGTCGGCGGGGGCGGCGGGCTTACTTCACCGCCCTCGCAGTGATAGATCTCGACGTTGTCGATGAACCAGCCGTAGTCTTCCTGCGCTTGGTCGGTGCCGAGCCGGAACCGGAGCCGGACCTGTTTGCCGGCGAGGGAGGAGAGGTTGAGACGGGTCGAGCCGTAGCCGGCGCTGTCGCCGACGAAGGCGGGTTCTCCGGCGAGCGGGTTTCCGGCTTCTTCGGAGATCGTCCCTCCGTAGTCGTCGCCGGCTTCGATCAGGCTGCCGGCGTCGTGCCAGGTCGCGCCGCCGTCGGTGCTGTATTCGATCACGCCGCCGTCGAAGTCCTGGCCTTCGCCGGTCTCGAAGCCATGGGCGTGGTCGAAGTGCATCAGGCCGCCGCTCGGCACCGTCACGCTTTTTGTCATCGCGATCGCCGAGTCGGATACTTCACCGTCATCGAACCCCCAGATGTTCCCGATGCCGCTGCGCGCGTAGGTCGCGTCGAAGCCGGCTTTTTCCGCCGATTCCTGGGAGAAGAAGAAGACGTCGGGGCCTGGTGGTTCTTCGAGCGATTCAGAATGCCACCGTTTGTCCACTTCGGAATTCTCGAGGTCGTCGAAGAAAGCGGGCACGGCGGTCTGGCCGGGAGCGCAGACGCTCGCCGTCGCCGGGGTGGCTTTGGCGGGCGGTTTCGCCATTTCGGTGGCGAGCACGACCTTCTGGACCTGTTCGCAATCGCCGGCCGTGATTTCGTGTTGGCCGACGAGGTCGGAGCAGGCCTGGCGGAGATCGTTCCCGTAGTCCTGGTAGTCGGCGGCCGAGGTGAGCATATTGGTGACGACGTCGTAGGTGATCTGGAGGGTCTTTTCGATCCCCAGCCCGGTCACGGTCTGGCCGTTGAAGCTGCCACCGTCGGTCATCAGGAACGCCGCCTTGCCGCCGACCCCGCTGTTCTCGTGGACGCCGCCGTTGTCGCCCTTTTCGAAGTCGGTCTCGGGGTCGAAGAACCAAAATTTGGACCCCGTCCTGCCCGGCATTTCAAATTCTTCTTCTTCGGGTTCGGCCAGGTTGCGGATTGCGCCCAGGCTCGAGTCCTCGCCCATCAGCCAGCGGTTTGCCTGATTGTCTTCAGTGGTCGCGCCGGGATAGGTCGGCAGGCTGAGGTCGAACAGCTCGCCGAAGATGTCGGCGATCGCCTCGTCGAGGGCGCCCGATTGGTAGTAGTAGAAGAGGTTCGACTCCGAGGCGTTGACGCCGTGCGTGAGCTCGTGGCCGGTGATGTCGTCGGTGATGAGGCCGTGGCCGTAGACCATCTGTTCGCCGTTCCAGAAGGCGTTTTCGAACGGGCATTCTTCGGGTTCGCAGTATTCGACGGTCGAGATCAGCGGCATCCCGGCGCCGTCGATGCTGTCGCGGCCGAAGTGGTTCATGTAGAAGTCGTAGAGGTCGCCGGTCAGTACGTAGGCGGCGTTGGCTTCGAGAGCGGCCGACATCGGGTCGCCGCCCTCGAGCAGTTCGGCTTCCGATTTGGTGCAGGGGACCAGTTTGGGTTCTTCTTCGGCGTTGCAGACGATCCGTTCCTTGGCGCCCTCGATCTCGCTGAAGTCGAGGGCGACGTTGCCGAGATCGGCGTCGACCAGCACGAGGTTGCGGACCGTGACCGGGTTGACGCCGGCGCTTACCTCGACCCGCCAGACGGTGCGCGGCATCGAGAGGCCGGTGCCGCCGAGGATCCGGGGGTCGTAGACGGAAAGTTCGGGGTTCGTCGCGGTCAGCTCCGCGGCGGGCACGCCGGCGTCCTTGGCGACCGCGGCGATCGCCGTCTCGGCCGCCGTGGCGGCACCGACCGCGGGCGTCGGGTCTATCGCCCCGCCGGGCTCGAGCTCGCCGCCGATCGAGAGCAGGTCCCCGGCCCGATCGAGGCTGACCGCGAGTTCGCCGCCGAGAACGGGGATGCCGTCGACGGTCTGCTGGAGGTGAGCCGCCGAGCTTCCGTCGCGGAGCGTCTCGAGCCGGCTGACCCGCAGGGCGCCGCCGGGCCCGAGGCCGAAGTCGGGCCCGAATCGCTCGCCGGCCTCGAGCGCGGCCGCGCGCGGCGCCGGGGCCCGCAGCGGAATCGCCCTGCCGGGGCCGGTGCCGATGAAGGTGACGCCCGAGCCGGTCTCCGACTGGGCGGCGACGCGCGCCCCGGGGCCGAGCCGCCGGGCCAGCGCCGTGGCGGCTTCATTCCCCTGCGCCGGAGCGGCGACAGTCGCCGCGAGCGACGCCGCGAGGGCCAGGACCGTGATCGCGATCGAGCGGGGTGGCATCCGTCGGGCCTCCACTCGATCAACACCTGATCCGGGCCACGATCACGGGCCAACTCTCTCACAGGGCCATCGGTCACGTTCGAATCGACAGACTGTGTCGCGATGGACGATCGCGCGAAGATCTGGGTCGAGGCGGGCTCCGGCGGCAACGGGTGCGTGAGCTTCCGCCGCGAGGCCCACGTGCCGCGCGGGGGGCCGGACGGCGGCGACGGTGGCCATGGCGGCGACGTGGTCCTGGTCTGCGATGCCTCGAGGCGGGACCTCGGCGGGCTGCGGGGCAGCAAGCACTTCCGCGCCGGCCGCGGCGGCCACGGCGAGGGGGCGAACCGCCGCGGCGCCCGCGGCGAGGACCGCGAGATCGCCGTGCCGGCGGGGACGCAGGCCGAAGCGGTCGACGGCAGCCGGATCGACCTCGTCGAGCCCGGCCGGCGCGCTGTCGTCGCCCACGGCGGCCGCGGCGGCAACGGCAACCGGCGGTTCGCGACCTCGACCCGGCAGGCACCGCGGTTCGCCGAGCGGGGAACCGCGGGGCAGGAGGGCTGGATCGAGGTGCGCCTGAAGCTGCTCGCCGACGCCGGCTTGATCGGGCTTCCGAACGCGGGCAAGTCGTCGCTTCTCGGCAGGCTGACGCGCGCCGCGCCGAAGGTCGCCGACTACCCGTTCACGACGATCAACCCGGTTCTCGGGACGATCGAGGACGAGGACCGCCAGGCCGTCCTCGCGGACATCCCGGGGCTGATCGAGGGCGCATCGGAGGGCGCCGGCCTCGGCCACGAGTTCCTCGCCCACGTCGAGCGCTGCGCGATGCTCGTCCACCTGATCGACCTGGCGCCGGTCGAGGGCGAGCCCACCGCCAATCACGCCGCGGTCCGCCGCGAGCTCTCCTCCTACGGTGGCGGCCTCGACACGCTGCCGGAGCTGATCGTCCTCTCCAAGCGCGATCTCCTTCCGGAGGTCGAGGTCGAGGCGGCGCTCGCCGAGTGGCGGCGGCGCCTGGGCGATCGTGTCCTCGGGGTGATCGCGGTCTCCTCGGCGACGGGAGAGGGTCTCGACGAGCTCCGCCACAGGATCTTCGCCGAGCTGCCCGGCCCCGAGAGCGCCAGGCCGGAGGGCGAGGCCGCGGCCGCCGAGTTCGAGGCCGAGCACCGTGTCTACCGGCCGGCCGGCGAGGGTGGTTACTGGGTCGAGCGCGAGGAGGACGGCGGCTTCAGGGTGCTCGGGCGGGGCGTCGAGCTGCTGCTCGAGCGCCACGACCTCGCCAACGAGGAGGCGCTCGCCTACCTCGAGCAGCGCCTGAACGAGATCGGTGTGATCGCGGCCCTCCGCGCCGCCGGTTTCGAGCCGGGCGACGACGTCCGGATCGGCGAGCACGAGTTCGAGCTCCACATATAGCCGCGGGTCGCCCAGACCTGGACCTAGACTGGCTTGCGATGACGCTCCTGGTCAAGCTCGGCTCCTCGATCGTCGCCGGCGACGACGGCGAGCTGCGGGTCGACGTCCTCGACTCTGTCTGCGAGCAGGTCGCGACGCTCGAGAAGGGGGGCGAGCGGGTCGTGATGGTCACGTCGGGAGCGATCGCGCGCGGGATGCGGTTGCTCGAGCTGCCGTCGCGGCCGCGGGCGATGGACGAGCTGCAGGCCGCCTCCGCGGTCGGCCAGGGCGACCTCTTCCGCGCCTACGAGGCGCGCCTGTCCGAGCGCGGCACGCACGCCGCCCAGGTCCTGCTGACGGCGGCCGACATCGCCGCCCGCACGAACTACCTCAACGCCCGCCAGACGCTGCGGCGCCTGATCGCCTGGGGGGTGGTCCCCGTCGTCAACGAGAACGACACGACCGCGACCGACGAGATCAGCTTCGGCGACAACGACTTCCTCGCGGCTCAGGTCGCGATTCTCCTCGACGCCAGGCTCCTCGTCCTGCTCTCCAACGTCGATGGCCTCCACAGCGCCGATCCCGGTGTCGACTCCGGCGCGACCCGCGTCGAGGAGGTCGGCGACTTCTCCGCGCTCGGCAGCCTCGATATCGGCGACCGGACCTCGGCGTTCGGCTCGGGCGGGATGCGGAGCAAGGTCGCGGCGGCCGAGATGGCGAGCGAGGCGGGGATTCCGAGCGTGATCTGCGACGGCACTCGCCCGGGGACGCTGGCCGCCGCCGCAGCCGGTGAGCCGGTCGGGACTCGATTCGCAGCCCAGGAGGGGAAGGCATCCAGCTTCAAGCTCTGGTTGAAGTACGCGAAGCCGGCGCGGGGGAGGGTGCTCATCGACGAAGGCGCCGCCCGGGTCCTGCGCGAGCGTGGGTCGAGCCTGCTGCCGGTCGGGGTCACCGCGGTCGAGGGCGAATTCGAGGCCGGGGATGCGGTCGAGGTCGCGAGCGACGGCGCCGTGCTCGGCAAGGGGATCGTCGACTACTCGGCGCGCGAGCTGGGCCAGGTCGCCGGGTTGAAGAGCGATGCGGTGCGCGAGCGGCTTCCTCACGCTGCGGACGAGGCGATCCACCGAGATCGGTTCGTTCTCCTCTAAAGGTGGAATCGGGGGTCGCTGGTTACCCTTAGCGGTGATGGCTACGACGACGATCTCCGTTGGTGAAAGCTGTGAGGCAGCCCGTGTGGCTTCGCGGGTGCTGGCGAGTGCCTCGACCGAGGCGAGGGACGCGGCCCTCGAGGGGACCGCGAGGCTCCTCGGCGAGCGGGTTGCCGAGGTGCTGGAAGCGAATGCCGCCGACCTCGCCGACGAGCGCGCGGCCGGGCTGACCCCGGCGCTGCGCGACCGGCTGACCCTGGACGAGGGGCGGATCGAGGCGATGGCCGGGGGGGTGCGCGCGATCGCGGCGCTGCCCGACCCGGTCGGGGAGGAGCTGGAAGCGAAAACGGTCGCCGGCGATCTGCGGCTGCGAAAGCTGCGGGTGCCGCTCGGTGTCGTCGCCGTCGTCTACGAGGCGCGGCCGAACGTGACAATCGATTGCGCGGCGCTGACGATCAAGAGCGGCAACGCGATCGTCCTCCGCGGCTCCCATTACGCCGAACGGACCAACGGGGCGCTGGCGGCGATCGTCCGCGAGGGGCTCGCCGAGGCGGGCCTGCCGCAGGACGCGGTGGTGCCGCTGGCCGGCGGCGGCCATGAGGACCTCGCCGAGCTGGCGACGCAGGACGATCTGATCGACCTCCTGATCCCGCGCGGCGGCGAAGGGCTGAAGGCGGCGCTGAAGGAGGTGGCGACGGTGCCGGTGATCTACGCCGCCGCCGGCAACTGCCACGTCTACGTCCATTCCGCCGCCGACCTCGAGATGGCGCGGAGGATCGTCCTCAACGCGAAGGTCCAACGACCGGGGGTCTGCAACGCGGCGGAGACGCTCCTGGTCGACTCCGCCGTCGCCTCGGACTTCCTGCCCGCCGCCCTCGCCGACCTCCGCGATTCCGGCGTCGAACTGGTCGGCGACGAGCGGGCACGGGCCGCCGCCGGCGAGGTCGAGGTCGGGGAGGCCGAGCCGGAGGACTGGGGCAGGGAGTTCCTCGACCTCAAGATCGCGGTCGGCGTCGTCGACTCGCTCGAGGAGGCGATCGAGCACGTCAACCGGTTCGGGACCCGTCACTCGGAGGCGATCGTGACCGGCTCCGACGAGGCCGCCGCCAAATTCACGGACGGCGTCGACGCGGCGGTCGTCTACACGAATGCATCGACCCGATTCACCGACGGGTTCGAGTTCGGGATGGGTGCCGAGATCGGCAACTCGACCCAGAAGCTGCACGCGCGGGGCCCGATCGGCCTCCGCGAGCTGACCACCTACAAGTACGTCGTCCGCGGCGACGGCCAGGTGCGTGGGTAAGAGCCCATCCGAGACTCCCCCGCACGCGCCTGGCGGCGGCGGATCGGCACGGCGCAGCGTCCTCGGTCGCCCTGATAGCGCAGGAATGTCCGGGCTCCCTGCGTCCTTGCCCCGCTTGATCCGGCGCTCCCCGGTCGCGCACGCGGAAGTCTCGGATGGGCTCTAGCCCCGAGCCCGCAGGCATCGGGATTCTCGGCTCGGCGTTCAACCCGCCGCATCTCGGGCACCTCGCGCTGGCTCAGGAGGCGCTCTGGCAGCTCGGTCTCAGCGAGGTGATCCTGATGCCGACCGGCGAGGCCCCTCACAAGCGGATAGCCGACGACCCCGGTCGCGAGCAGCGGCTGGCGATGACGCGGCTGGCGGCTGCCGACGACTCGCGATTCAGCGTCTCGACGCTGGAGACCGAACGCGACGGGCCGTCCTACACGTATGAGACCTTGGAACAGCTTGGGCGCGAGAAGGGCGACACGGAGCTGGTGTTCGTGATGGGGGCGGACGCCGCGGTCGGCCTCGAGAGCTGGCGCCGGCCGGAGCGGGTTGCGGAGATGGCGCGCCTCGCCGTCGCCCGCAGGGCCGGGGTCTCCGACGCCGACGTCGCCGCGGTGATGAGGAGCCTGGGGGCGGGGGACCGGGTGACGATGCTCGAGATGCCCGAGTTCGGCGTCTCCTCCTCGGTCGTCCGCGAGCGGGCCGCGGCCGGTCGTCCGCTGCGGTACCTGGTGCCGGAGCCGGTCGCGCGGTTCATCGAGGAGAAGGGCGTGTACGCGTGAGCGCGGCGAAGGGGTTCGATTCCGAGGCGCTCGCGCGGAGGCTGGGCGAGATCGCCGACTCGAAAGGGGCGAGTGAGATCGTCGCCCTCGACATGCGCGGGCTCGTCTCCTACACCGACTACCTCGAGATCTGCACCGCGCGCAACGAGCGCCAGGCCCGCGCGATAGTCGACGAGGTCAGGTTGCGTCTGAAGAACGAGATGGGCCTGCTGCCCGGCGGCGTCGAGGGCGACGGGGCGGCCGGCTGGATAGTTCTCGACTATCTCGACTCCGTCCTCCACGTGTTCACGGCCGATGCTCGCCGGCGCTACGCGCTCGAGGATCTCTGGCGCGAGGCGCCCCGGCTCGTGCTCGATCTCGACGAGCCCGAGGCCCGCTCCGCCGCGAGCGCCTGAGAGCCGTCCACGAACACACGTTCGACGGTTTCGTGAATGGCAGGAATGCCGTCCGAGGAGGCCCCTACTTTGCGGCGCATGGGCAGCTTCAAGAGGGCCCTTTTCGGTTACCGCCGCAGCGACGTCGACGCGGCGATCGGGGATCGGGAAGAGCAGATCGCGAACCTTCAGAAGAAGGCCGCGGATGCATTGGAGCGCTGGCGCGAGGCTTCAGAGTTGGCGGAGCACGCCGAACAGGAGGCGGCGGGCCTTTCGGGAATGGTGATCGAGCGGGAGCGCGAGATCCGCTTCCTCGGCGAGAAGCTGCGCGAGGCGAATGAGCGCCACGAGCGAAGCATCACTTCGCTCGAGGCGGTCGCTTCTCACATCGACGAGATCCACTCTCAGGCTCGCGGCCAGGCGACCCGGATCCGGATGAAGGCGCTGCGCGAGGCTGTCGACGTGAGCCGGCGCGCGCAGGAACTTGTCGACGCGAACTCCGAGGTCGAAGAGGCCGCTCCGGCCACCACCAACGGCACCAACGGCACGAACGGCAACGAGCTCTTCGAGGGACGACTGAAACTCGAGATCGGGCCGCTCGGCGACTTCTCGCAGTTGGTCGGGATCGAGGACGCGATCAGCCGTCTCGGTGGTGCCGACATCTCGGTCGAGCGATTCTCCGAGGGCCGGGCGACGCTCTCGATGAACCTCGAGCACCCGGTCGAGCTGCTGCGCGAGCTCGAAGAGAGCGCACCGATGGACTTCCGCGTCCGCCGCACCGCCGACGACAGCCTGATCCTCGACGTCGATGAGGACCCGGGCCCCGACCAGCGCGCCGCTTAGAGCTGATCTCAATCTCTCCACGTTTGGGCGTTGATCCGTGATCGCCCGATCGCGAGCCTTTGTCCATGGCCCGGACCAACGACAACGGCAACATCGCGGAGCTCGCGATCGCAAAGGAAGCGGTGCGCTTGGGCCTGCAGGTCCTCAAGCCGCTGACCGAGCATGGACGCTACGACCTGGCTCTTGACCTAGGGGCTCAGATCGTCCGGGTGCAGTGCAAATGGGGTAATCGGAAGGGCGATGTGATTCACGTTCGGATCAGCTCCTCGTATCACTCGCCCACGCGTGGGTATGTGAAGTCCACCTACGACGAGAACGAGATCGACGCGATCGCGATCTATTGCGAAGCGCTCGATCGCTGCTATCTGCTGCCGATCGCCGCTTTCTCGGGGCAAACGATGGTCAACCTCCGCATCGGCGAACCGCAAAACGGCCAACGAGCGGCGCTAAACTGGCCACCGATTTTGAGTTTCCCGGGGCTGTAGCTCAGCTGGAAGAGCGCGTCGCTGGCAGCGACGAGGTCAGGGGTTCGAGCCCCCTCAGCTCCACTCGTCAGCCAACCGAGGAATCCCGAATCGAGGACGTCGGTGCCCATGAGTTCCGCAATCACTTCGGCTACTACATGGAGCGGGCCGCCTCTGACCAGACGATTCTCATTCGTCGCCGGGGCAGGCCATTTGCGTCTCTCGGCCCACCTGTTCCACCGTCGGTGAGCTGAGTGGCCGCTGCACTGGGGTGGGGGGTGCTGGCCGCATCCTCTCTGGTCATCGGCGCCCTCCTCGCCTATGCCCGCCGCTGGCCCGACCGCCAGATCGGGCTCGTGCTCGCCTTCGGCGCGGGGGCGCTGATCAGTGCGATCAGCTTCGAGCTCGCGGCTCAGGGAATCGAGGAGGGGAGCCTGCGCTCGACTGCGCTGGGCCTCGGGTTGGGCGCGCTGACCTTCTTTGCCCTCGACGGCCTGATCGACAGGCGCGCCTCGAGCGGCCACGGCCCGAAGGCCCGGGCGCAGGCCGATGACCCCGGGACCGCGCTCGCCCTCGGCGCCTTCCTCGACGGGATCCCCGAGCAGCTCGTCCTGGGAATCGGCCTTGCCTCAGGTGAAGGGATAGGGCTCGGCCTGCTTGTCGCGATCTTCGTCTCCAACCTGCCTGAGGCGATCGGCTCGGCGACGGAGATGGACGATGCCGGTGAGCCCCGCCACCGCGTCATCCGCCTCTGGCTCGGGGTAGCCGCGATCTGCGCCCTCTCCACGGTTCTCGGCTACGGGCTCGCCGACATCACCTCCGGCGAGCTCAGGGCCGCGATCGACGGCTTCGCCGCCGGCGCCCTCCTGGTGATGCTGATCGACTCGATGATCCCCGACGCGACCCGCAAATCGGGCCGCGTCGCCGGCCTCGTCACCACCCTCGGCTTCGCGGTCGCAACCGCGCTATCGAGCCTCGACTGAGGGGGGGCCGCGCGATGCCCGTTGCTAACGTCAGGCGGATGGGAAATCTTCGTCTGATCGACTCAACTTCAGCTCCCGGGCCGGCGCACGATCCCCCTCACCAGGACGAGCAACTACCGGATTCCGAGGCCTTCGACGCCTACTCGCGCACCGTCTCCGGTGTCGCCGAGCGGCTCGGGCCGTCCGTCGCCCATCTCGCGGTCTCGCGCCGGACCCCTCGCGGCCGCCGCAGGGTCGGCGCCGGCAGCGGCGTCGTGATCAGCGCCGACGGCTTCATGCTCAGTGCCGCCCACGTCGTCGCCGAGACCGATGGGAACGGAACCGCCTCGTTTCCCGATGGCCGCGACTTCAAATTTGAGGTGATCGGCGCCGACGCCCTCTCCGACCTCGCCGTCCTTCGCGCCGAGGGCCGCGATCTGACCCCGGCGAGCCTCGGCAACGCCGAGCAACTGCGCGTCGGCCAGCTCGTCGTCGCGATCGGCAGCCCGAACGGGTTCAGCGGCTCGGTCACCGCCGGCGTCGTCTCCGCCCTCGGCCGCTCGCTCCCGACCCGCTCGCGCTCGGCGACGCGCCTGATCGAGAACGTGATCCAGACCGACGCCGCGCTAAATCCGGGCAACTCCGGCGGCGCGCTCGGCGACGGGCTCGCGAGGGTGATCGGCATCAACACCGCCGTCGCCGGTGTCGGCCTCGGCCTCGCCGTCCCGATCAACGGGGCGACGCGGCGCATCATCTCCGAACTGATCGGCGAGGGCCGGGTGCGTCGCGCCTACATCGGCGTCGCCGGGGGCTCGCGCCCGCTGCCGCCGCGGCTCGCGGCCGAGGTCGGCCAGGCCGACGGGATCGAGATCGTCGAGGTCGTCGACGACAGCCCGGCCGCCGAGGCCGGCCTCCGTCCCGGCGACCTCATCGTCGGCATCGACGGCGAAGCCCTGGCCGATGTCGGCGATCTCCAGCGGCTGATGGTCGGCGAGCGGATCGGTCGCGAGCTCGAGCTCCGCGTCGACCGCGGCGGCCGCGAGCTGCGGGTCGGCATCGTCCCCCGCGAGCTCGCCGACTAGCCTCACTCGCATGGCCCAACTGGTTCAGGTCGTCGGCGCCCTCTTCATCCTCATCGCCTACGCGGCAGCGCAGTTCGGGGCGATGAGCCAGCACTCGCGGACCTACCTCGTCCTCAACGTCGCCGGCTCCCTGATCCTCGGCGTCCTCGCGCTGCTCGAAAGCCTCTGGGGCTTCCTGCTGCTCGAGACCTTCTGGGCGGGCGTCTCGCTCTGGGGCCTGATCGAGGCGATCCGCGGGCCGACCGTGCCGGAGAACTGAATGCAACCCTCCTCAAGCGGCCCATCCATCTGCCGATGAGAGATCGATGAATACCGCGAATCAGCACGTGTTCTCGCACGGAATCCAGGACACGCGCGAGACGCTCGATGCCTGGAGCGGCCATCCCTGGTCGGTCCTGCGCGGCTGGCTTGCGCTGAGCTTCGCGATCGCGCTGACGCTCCTCGGCGCCACCTGGGTCGTCGCGGGCCAGCTCACGCCCGACATCACCCCGATCCGCATGGGGGGCCTGACGGAACCGAGCTCGCCCGCCGACCTGCTGCCGATCCTGTGGCGGAACTCGCTGGTCCTGGCGCTGCACGGCACCGCCTGCGTCGCCGGCTTCATCGCCGGGGCGTCGATGCCGCTCGCCGCCTCGCAGCGATCCGGCCTCTCTCGCTGGATTCACGTCAAGGCCGCCGAGTTCGCGATCCTCTTCGTCTGCGCCGTGACCCTGTTCTCGCTCTCGACCCAGGCCCTCTTCCTCGGGTTCCAGGGCGCGACGCTCGCCAAGCAGCTCCATATCTCCCGACTGGAACTGATCGTCACCGTCCTCCCCCACGCGATCCCGGAGCTGTGCGCGCTCTTCCTGCCGCTCGCCGCCTGGCTCATCGCCAGCCGCCGCGGGGAGTGGAACCAGCTCCTCGCCGCCACCTTCGTCACCGTCCTGCTCGCGATCCCGACTCTCCTCATCGCGGCGTCGATCGAGGTCTACGTCTGGCCCCACCTTCTCCGCGCGGTCTCCCCGGTCTTCTGACGTGGTCCCCTGAGGAATCGATTAGCGATCGTTCTCAACGCGGCATATCGGCGCCGCTCGCAGAGAACCAGATCGTGATGCTCGCTAATTGGTTCTTCGTAGGATCTTCCCGGTGAGCGGATACGAGCCGAAAGCGATCGAGTCGAAGTGGCAGCGGACCTGGGCCGATGAGCGGACCTGGGAGGTCGCCAACCCAGGGCAGCCCGGGTACGACCCGGCGAAGCCGAAGAGCTACGTCCTCGAGATGCTGCCCTACCCCTCCGGCGAGCCACACGTCGGGCACCTCAAGACCTACGCGGTCGGCGACGCAATCGCCCACTTCCGCCGCCGCCACGGCTTCGAGGTCATCCACCCGATGGGCTACGACGCCTTCGGCCTTCCGGCCGAGAACAACGCGATCAAGACCGGTGAGCCGCCGCGCGAGGTCACCGAGCGCTCGATCGCCTCCTTCCGGCGCCAGTTTCGGGAGTGGGGAATCTCGATCGATTGGTCGCGCGAGCTCGGCACCCACACCCCCGAGTACTACCGCTGGACCCAGTGGATCTTCCTCAAGCTCCTCGAGCGCGGGCTCGCCTACCGCGCCGAGGCCCCGGTCCAGTGGTGCCCCAAGGACGCGACCGTCCTCGCCAACGAGCAGGTGATCGACGGCCGCTGCGAGCGGTGCGGCACCCCGGTCGAGCAGCGCCGCCTCGAGCAATGGTTCTGGAAGATCACCGAGTACGCAGACCGCCTCCTCTCCGACTTCGACCTGCTCGAGTCCTGGCCCGACCACGTGGTGACGATGCAGCGCAACTGGATCGGCCGCTCGGAGGGCGCCGAGGTCGTCTTCCGTTGTCAAGAAAGGGAGCTCGACATCGACTTCCCCGTCTTCACGACCCGGCCCGACACCCTGTTCGGCGCGACCTTCTTCGCCCTCGCGCCCGAGCATCCCGAGCTCGAGCGCCTGGTCGCCGGCACTCCGGCCGAGGACGCCGTCCGCGAGTACGTCAACCGGGTCGCGCGCGAGTCCGCCGAGGAGCGTGGAGCCGAGGACCGAGACAAGACGGGCGTGCCGCTCGGGCGCAGCGTCGTCAACCCCGTCAACGGCGAGGAGATCCCGATGTTCGTCGCCGATTACGTGCTGATGGAGTACGGGACCGGGGCGATAATGGCCGTTCCCGGCCACGACACCCGCGACTATGAGTTCGCGGAAGCCTTCGACCTCCCGATCAGGCGCGTCATCGAGGGCATCGACGAGGAGGCATCCCGCGACGACGCTGGGCTGCCGTATCCCGGTGACGGCCCGATGACCGGGTCCGGCCGCTTCGACGGCTTGGACAATCGCGAGGCATACTCAGAGATCATCGAGTGGCTCTCCGAGGAGGGTCGCGGCCACCCATCCGTCAACTACCGCCTCCGCGACTGGCTCGTCTCCCGCCAGCGCTACTGGGGGGCGCCGATACCGGTCGTCTACTGCGAGGGATGCGGGGTCGTCCCGGTCCCCGAGGACCAGCTTCCTGTCGAGCTGCCCGAGGTCGAGGACTACGCGCCGAAGGGGCGCAGCCCGCTCGCCGCGGCCGAGGACTGGGTCGCGACCGAGTGCCCGCGCTGCGGCGGGCCGGCGCGGCGCGAGACCGACACGATGGACACCTTCGTCGACTCCGCCTGGTATTTCATCCGCTACCTCGACCCCCAGGACGAGGATGCGCCGTGGGACCGCGAGGCGGCGGACCACTGGATGCCTGTCGACCAGTACATCGGCGGCGTCGAGCACGCGATCCTGCACCTGATGTACGCGCGTTTCCTCGTCAAGGCGCTCGCGGACATGGACTGGCTCGGCGTCCAGGAGCCGTTCGCGAGCCTCTTCACGCAGGGGATGATCACCCGCGACGGGGCGAAGATGTCGAAGTCGCGCGGAAACACAGTCAGTCCCGCCGACTACGTCGAGCGCTACGGCGCCGACACCGCTCGCACCTACATCTGTTTCATGGGCCCCCCGGAGCGGGGCGCCGACTGGTCCGACGAGGGCGTCGAGGGAGTCAACCGCTTCCTCGCCCGACTCTGGCGGCTCTGCGAGGAGGTCGAGGACAAGGACGCCGGCGACCTCGACCCCGGGGCCGGCGGCGAGGCCCGCGCGCTGCTCGCAAAGGCGCACTGGGCGATCGACAAGGTCACCCGCGACTTCGGCCGCGGATTCCAGTTCAACACCGCCATCGCCGCCGTGATGGAGCTCGTCAACGACGCCTACCGCGTCAAGGACGGCCTCTACTCGGACCCGGACGGGGTCGCCGCGGTCCGGTTCGCGACGGCGACCGCCGGATCGCTGATCTTCCCCTTCGCGCCGCACCTCGGGGCCGAGGTGTGGGAGCGGCTCGAGGGCGGCCGGGTCTGGGAGCAGCCCTGGCCGGAGGCCGACCCCGAGCTCCTCTCGCGCGACACCGTGACCCTCGTCGTCCAGGTGAACGGCAAGCTCCGCGACCGAATCGAGGCCGCCGCGGAGGCGCCGGAGGCGGAGCTCCTCGCGCTCGCGCGCGAGAGCGAGAAGGTCCGCCGCCACCTCGACGGCAGGGAGGTGGTCAAGGAAGTCGTCGTCCCCGGCAAGCTGGTCAACCTCGTCGTGCGATGAAGCGCCGAAGGCCGCGGGCGGATTTCTGGTAGAAAGCGCGCGTGCTTGTCAGGCGGCTCTCAGAGGCACCGGTCCAGGAGCGCCATCGCCTCCGTTCGCACATCCTGATGGATGCCGGGGAGCTGGGGTCTCGCAATCTCGTGGCCACCTGGGTCGAGGTTCCGCCCGGCGCCCACCAGACCTCGCACTCGCATGAGAACGCGGAGCAGATCTACGTCGTCGTCAGCGGCTCGGGGACGATGATCGTCGCCGGCGACCGCGAGAAGGTCTCCGTCGGCGACCTCGTCCTGATCCCACCGGCGACCGATCACGGGATCGAGAACGAAGGCGACGTCGATCTCGTCTACGTCACCGCCGCCTCGCCGCCGGTCTCGATGCAGGAGCTCTACGAGAACGAGCTCGCCGAAGTGACCGGCTACGACGACGACGAAGAGCTGTAGCCGATTTGTTGATCTGAGCGCGCCACCTGCGCGCCGCGGAGGCGGACCCTTTTCGGGTGCCCGAGCTCAGCCGCTCCCAACTCGTCGTCTACGGCGCAGTCGCCGTCGCACTCCTCCTCGTCGGCGTCCGGGCGCTGCGCGCCGACAGCGGCCCGGCGACGGCCGATGTCGTCGTCGGTGGAGGCGACTCCGGTTCGGGCGGGCTCAGCGTCGGTAGCGGCGGCGGCGAGATCGTCGTCGACGTGTCCGGCGCGGTGCGCCGGCCCGGCGTCTACCAGATGCCGAATGGAGCACGGGTAATCGACGCGATGCAGCGCGCCGGCGGCCCCGACGGCGGCGCCGACCTCGAAGCGATCAACCGCGCCGCGCGGCTCACCGACGGCCAGCAGGTCGTCGTCCCGGCGCGGGGGTCGGCCGCGGCGGCCGCCGCGGCGCCCGGGGCGGCAAGCGGGCCGATCGGGCTCGGCTCGGCGACCGTCGAACAGCTCGAAACGATCGACGGCATCGGCCCGGTCACCGCGCAGAAGATCATCGAATACCGCGATCAGCAGGGCGGACTCGCATCGGTCGAGCAGCTCGACGACGTAAGTGGGATCGGGCCGGCGACGATGAAGTCGCTGCGCATCCGCCTCCAGCCCTGAGGCAGCGTGGCGAGCGGCCGGCCGCCAATGCTCCTGTTGCTCGGGGTGGCCGCGATAGTCGCCATCGCCATCGCCCACACCGGCGAGATCGGCGCCCGCGCGGACGCGGCGCTGGGGACGGGGATGCCCTCCCGCGAGGCGGAGCTCGCACGGGGCTTCGTGCTCGGCGAGGACGACAGGATCGACCCCCGCACGGTCGAAGACTTTCGCCGCTCCGGCCTCTCCCATCTCCTCGCCGTGTCCGGGCAGAACGTGGCGCTGCTCGCGCTGCTGGCGATGCCGGTCCTCGGCGCGCTCGGGATCTCGCTCCGCGCCCGGCTCGTCTGGGTCCTGGCGCTGATCGCCGTCTACGTTCCCCTGACCGGCGCCGGCCCCTCGATCCAGCGGGCCGGCGTGATGGGAGCGCTGACGGTCCTCGCGACCCTCGCGGGGCGCCGCGCCTCGCGCCTCTATGGGTTGGCGGTGGCGGCAATCGTCACCCTCGCCGTCGAGCCGCGGATCGCAGCCGACGTCGGCTGGCAGCTGAGCTTCGCCGCCGTCGTCGGGATCCTGCTCCTCGCGGCGCCGCTGCGGCGAGCGATCGCCACGCGGATCGGTTCGGGCGGCGTCGGCGGCGCCGTCGCCGACGGCGCCGCTCTGACAATCGCGGCGACGCTCGCCACCGCGCCGCTGATCGCGTTCCACTTCGGCGCGATCTCGACCACCACGCTCGCCGCGAACCTTCTGGCGCTCCCCGCGGTGGCGCCTTCGATGTGGCTCGGGATGCTTGCGGCGGCGGCCGGACAGGTTCCCGGCCTGCCGGTCGGGCCGATCAACGCGCTCAACGCGCCGCTCCTCGCCTACATCGCCCAGGTGGCCGCCTGGTGCGGGCGGCCGAGCTGGGCCTACGTCGAGGTCCGAATCGGCCTCGCCGGCCTCATCGCCACCTACGCCGCGATGGTCCTCGCGGCTCTCGCGACCCACAGGCTCGGGCGCCGCCGCCGAATCGAGGCGGTGCGGCGGCGGCGCGAACCGCGCCCCCCGCGCCGTTCTCGCGGTGTCTCGCGGCCGGCACTCGTGGCCGTGGTTGCCACTTCCCTCCTCGTCTGGGGAATTCTGGGCGCGGGGGAGGGGGCTGGTCGGGCGACGACCTTCAGCGGCCTGCGCGTCTCGGTGCTCGACGTCGGCCAGGGCGACTCGATCCTGCTCCAGCCCGCGGCCGCACCGGCAGTCCTCGTCGACACCGGGCCTCCCGGCGACCGGATCGCGGCTCAGCTCGAGGACGCCGGGGTCGAGCGTCTCGGGGCGCTGATCCTCACCCACGACCAGTCCGACCACGACGGCGCCGAGGCGGAACTGCTCGCGTCCGTCCCGGTGGACCGGGTTCTCTACGCGGTCCTCGGCCGGGGCCCTCTCGGCCTCGCCCACGAGGCCGGGGCCGGCACGGCGCGGGTCGCAGCCGGATCGGTGGTCAGCTCAGGCCGGCTGCGGCTCGACGTTCTGTGGCCGCCGCCGGAGCGCCTCGGCATCCCCCACCCGCGAGAGGACCCGAACCAGCTCGCCGTCGTGGCCGTCGCCCGCTGGGGCAGCTTCTCGATGCTCCTCACCGCAGACGCCGAGGCCGAGGCCGTCCCGCTCGACCCCGGCCCGATCGACGTCCTCAAGGTTGCACACCATGGCAGCGACGACGCCGGTCTCGATGACCTCCTCGATCACACCCGGCCCCGCCTGGCGGTGATCTCGGTCGGCGCCGACAACCCGTTCGGCCACCCGACCCCCTCAACCCTGGCGACGCTCGCCGCCCATGGAGTTCGGGTCATGCGAACCGACCTCGACGGCACCATCAGCCTGGACATCGGCCCGGGCCTGCGGAAGGGGAGGGGCTTCCTCTGGACGGGCGGATACTCAAAGTGCCGCGCCCACTGGCGCGGCACTTGTCCGGACGGGGGACGCCCCTCCCTTCCATAGACTCGACCCATGACCGCCGAGATGAGGCCGCTCTATCTGATCGCCGGAACCGACACGGCCAAGATCGAGGCGACCCGGGCACGGCTGCGGGCGAGGGCCGAGCGCGAGGGTGGGGCGGCGGCGCTCGAGACGTTCGAGCCGCGCGAGGGCGCGGGCGCTCCCGATCACGAGGCCCTGCTGGCCGCGATCCCGGCGATGTCGCTGACCGAGTCGCGCCGCTACCTGCTCGCCGACGGCGTCGAGCGCTGGCGCGACCGCCAGCTCGATGCGGTAGCGGACGCGCTGGCGGACCTCCCGCCCGACCTGACGGTGGTCCTCATCGCCCGCGCCAAGGCGCCGGTGAAGCTGGCCAAGGCGGTCGACGCCGCGGGCGGCGAGCTGCATGAGTTCGAGGAGCCGCGGGCACGGGACATGCCGCGGGCACTGGTCGCCGATGCGGGGCGGCTCGGCTTCCGGCTCGAGCCCGCAGCGGCGAGGCTGCTGGTCGAGAGGATGGGAGGCGGCTCCCTCCGCCTCCACAACGAGCTCGAGCGCCTCGCCCTCTGGGCGGGCGAGGGTGGGGAGGTGACCGCAGCCGACCTCGACGCGATGATCTCCGACACCTCCGAGACAGCCGTCTGGGCCCTTTCCGACGCCCTGCTCGAACGCGACTCCGAGCAGGCGCTGGCGATCGCCGAGCGCCTGATCTCCCAGGGTGAGAACGTCACCGGCCTGATCTACGGGCTTGCCTCGCGGCTGCGGAAGGCCTGCAGCGCCGCCGTGCAGCTGGAGGAGGGGGTACCGCCGAAGCAGGTCGAGGCGGGCCTTGGGATGCACCCCTACGCGGCCAAGCAGCTCGTCCGCAGGGTCGGCGAGGCGAGCGTCGACGACCTCCGCGAGGCGACGATCGCGCTCGCCGACCTCGAGGTCTGGTGCCGCGGTGGCGCCGACTATGGCGACGAGCTGGCGCTGACCCTGGCACTGCGAAGGGCCGCGGGGTCAGCGGCCTGACTAGCTGCCGGCGGCGATGCGGGCGGCGCGGGCCTTCTTGCGGGCGCCCGTGTTGCGATGCATGGCGCCTTTCTGCACCGCCTTGTCGATCCGCGAGACCAGCGAGCGGTGCTCAGCCTGGACCGCCGCGGCGTCGCCCCCCTCGACGGCGCTTTCAAGGCGCCGGAAGTGGGTCTTGACGGTGCTCGTGAGCAGCCGGTTCTCAGCATGCTCGCGGCTGCTGCGTAGGATCCGCTTCTTCTGTGAGGCTATGTTGGCCATGATTCGCGTGCCTGAAGCGCCGTCTGGGCGGCTCCGGGCGGCCGTCGACTATAGCGACTGAGACCCAGCTTGGAGACGCCCGAGTCAGCTGACAATCCGGATCGCGAGGACGCTGCGGTCGCGGCCGATGCCGCTGTCCGCGCCGCCGAGGCATTCGATCCGGGTGAGGAACCGACCTCCGACCCCTCGCCCGGCCGCCAGGCCGGACGCATCGCCCGCTCGACCGCGTTCTTCTCGGTCGCGACCGCGGCCTCGCGGATCGCCGGTCTCGTTCGCGAGGTCGTCGCCGCCGGCTACTACGGAGTGAATGGGCCGGTGTCGGCCTTCACCATCGCCTTCCAGGTCCCGAACCTCGTCCGCGCCCTGTTCGCCGACGCGGCGCTCCAGCCGGCCTTCGTCCCGATCTTCACCGAGCAGCTGGAGAAGGGGAACTACCGCGAGGCCTTCCGCATGGCCTCGACCCTGCTGCTCATGGTGACCCTGGTGCTCGGCTCGATCACGGCCTTCTTCGTACTGCTGGCGCCCGTGATCATGCCGCTCGTCGCCCCCGGATTCTCGGGGGAGCTCCTCAGCCTGACCGTCACTCTCTCGCAGATCCTGTTCCCGATCCTGATCCTGCTCGGGGTCAGCGGGGTCGTGGTCGGGATCCTCAACAGCTACGACCGGTT
Organism: uncultured Solirubrobacterales bacterium; assembly: GCA_963780815.1. Lineage (GTDB taxonomy): Bacteria > Actinomycetota > Thermoleophilia > Solirubrobacterales > 70-9 > VRUE01. The sequence goes on from CAWADG010000004.1 coordinate 155,849, forward strand.
CGGCGCCTTCGCGATCTCGCCTCTGTTCTGGAACCTGACGATCATCCTGGCGCTGATCGTCCTCGTCCCGAAATTCCACGGCCAGGACAGGATTTACGCCTACGCGATCGGCATCGTCGCCGGGACCGTCGTCCAGCTGATGATCCCGGCCTTCGACCTCCGCAACACGCCTTTCAGGTTCCGCTGGAGCTTCGAATGGCGCAACCGCGACGTGCGCCGGGTGCTGCTGCTGATGCTGCCGGTGACGATCAGCCTCGGGCTGATCAACTTCAACCTGATCATCAACAGCCTCTTCGGCAGCCTCGTCAGCGACGAAGCGCCGGCGGCGATCGACAAAGCGTTCCGCATCTACCAGCTGCCGCAGGGCATCTTCTCGGTCGCGATCGCGACCGTGCTCTTCCCGACCCTCGCCCGGTTCGCGGCGCGGGGGGCGACCGAGAACCTGCGGGCGACGATGGCGAACGGGATGCGCCAGATCCTGTTCGTCCTGATACCGGCGGCCGCGGCGATCCTCGTCCTCTCCGAACCGATGATCCGGCTCGTCTACGAACGCGGCGAGTTCACCGCCGAGCAGACGACGCTGGTCGCGACCGCCCTGTTCTGGTTCGCCTTCTCGCTGCCGACGAACGGCCTCTTCCTGCTCCTGACCCGAACCTTCTTCAGCCTCCAGCGGCCCTGGGTGCCGACTGGGATCGCCACCGCCAACCTCGCCGTCACGGCACTGGCTGCGCTCGGGCTCTATCACCTCGGCGTCGGGGGGATCGTCGCCGCCACCGCGATCGCGACGGCGGCGAGCGTCGCTGCCCAGATGGTGATCCTGCGCCTGCTGCTGCACGGGCTGGAGCTCGGCCGGCTGCTCGACACGGCCGTCAGGATCGTCGTCGCATCGGCCGCCCTGGCGGCGGTCAGCTACGGCATCTGGGACGTGCTCGACCAGGCGCTGGGGCGCGGTCTCCTCGGCCAGGTCGTCTCGCTCGGCAGCGGGCTCGCGCTCGGCGGGCTGGCCTACGTCGCCGCGGCGAAGCTGCTGAGGATCGCCGAGCTGGCGCAGGTGATGCGGCTCCTCCGCCGCGGCTAGATGCTCGGCCCCGGTCCCTACCTGCTCGGCATCGCCGCGCTCGCCCTCCTCGCGGTCTCCGCCTGGCTCGGCGCGTCCGCCGCCCGCGCCCGCCTACTGCCCGACTTTGAGGGATCACCCGCCGTCCTTGCCACATCGGTGCTTGCGCTTGCGCTCGTCATCTGGCCCGCTGAGCTCCTGGGCACCTTCGGATGGTTCGCCCCGCTCCCGTATTTGGCGGTTGTCGCTGTTGTCGGCGTCTCTACGTGGCGACTCCTTCCGCGGGTGGCGCGGGGGAAGGGGGGTCGAGGACAGCTTGACCCGCAGAGCCCCCCTTTCCCTGCGTCAGGACCCGCGGACCGGAGCCCCCAGGTATCGGCCCTCGTAGCCACCCTCATCGGCCTGATCGCGGTGCTGTCGTTCATCCCCGGCGTCCGCGATTCCCTCAGCACCGGCATGACCGGATTCGACTCGACCTGGTACCACGGCCCGTTCGCGGCGGGCTTCTACCAGAGCGGCAACACCTGGGACCTGCATTTCATCGCGCCGCAGTTCCTCGCCTGGTTCTACCCCGACAACGCCGAAATCTTTCACGCGGTCGGGATGCTCGCCTTCGATCGCGACCTGATCTCGCCGCTGCTGAACCTGGGCTGGTTCATCGGCTGCCTCTTCGCCCTCTGGTGCATCGGCAGGCCGGGCCGGGTCGGGGTGTTCTCGGTCTTCCTCGGCAGCCTGATCCTGATCGCCCCATTGCTCTCCGATCAGGCCGGGGAGGCCCGCAACGACATCGTCGCGATCTTCTTCCTGCTGGCCGCGATCGCGATCCTGCTCAACGCCGCGCCGACGGCGTCCGGAGCGCGCCGGTTGCCGGACGGGGCCGTGCTCGTCGCCGGCCTTGCCGCCGGCCTCGCGGCAGGGACGAAGCTGAACTACCTCCTTCCGGCGGCGACGCTCCTGATCGGGATCGCCGTCGCCGGCCCGCCCGGAGCGAGGTGGCGGGCGCTCGGCCTCGGCGCTATCGCCGCCCTCGCCGGTGGCGGCTACTGGTACCTGCGGAACCTTGCCGCGACCGGCAACCCGCTGCCTTGGTTCACAAGCATCGGGCCGCTCTCGCTTCCTGGCCCGGACCAGACGCTCGGCGGCCGCGAAGGCCACAGCGTCTTCGGCTACCTGACCGACGGATCGGTCTGGTCGGAATGGCTCCTGCCCGGGCTCCACCATGGCCTCACGATCTTCTGGCCGCTCCTCGGCGCCCTCGCCCTGGCCGGCCTCCTCCTCGCCCTCGGATCCCGCGCCAACCCCTACCTCCGCGTGGCCGGCGCCGTCGGAATGGCAGCAGCCCTGGCATGGCTCATCGCCCCGACCTCCGCCTCCGGCCCGGACGGAATGCCCCGCGGCTTCGAGTCCGGCCTCCGCTACCTCGCCCCCGCTTTGATTTTGGGAATGGCCCTGCTCCCGATCGCGCTACGAGGCTGGCTTCGGGGAGAGGGCGCCGGGCATCCTTCGGACGGGCGGATACTCAAAGTGCCGCGCCCACTGGCGCGGCACTTGTCCGGACGAGGGATGCCCGGTGCCCTTTTGGCGGCTGGCGTCCTCGTCGGTGTAGCAATCGGATACCCGGTCCAGAGGCACTATCTCGAGAATCGCTACAAGGACCCCACTTTCGCCGCCCCCGGACTCAACGCCGTCTTCGCCGCGAAAAGCCGCGTCTCCGGCGAGCGGATCGCGACCACCACCACTCGCCAGTACCCGTTGTTCGGCACCGACCTCTCGAACGAAGTCGAGTTCGTCGGCCGCCACGAGGCGCACGGCGGCTTTGTCGCGCCGGCCTCCTGCCGCGAGTGGCGCCGGCTTATCGACGCCGGCGACTACGAATACGTCATCGCCAGCCGCGACCGGATCGAACCGGGCCACCCGCCCTACCCGGCATCGGCCCACTGGACGGAAGGACCGGACGCCAGGGTCATCCTCCGCCGGCCACCGACCGTCGTCTTCGAGCTCACCGGGCCACTGGACCCGTCGGCCTGCTGAGCCGAGTCGCCATACTGGCCCGCCGATGGATCACATTCGCAATTTCTCGATCATCGCCCACATCGACCACGGCAAGTCGACGCTCGCCGACCGGATCCTCGAGATCACCGGCTCCGTCGACCCGAAGAAGATGCGGGCCCAGGTGCTCGACTCGATGGACCTCGAGCGCGAGCGCGGGATCACGATCAAGGCCCAGGCGGTCCGGGTCGAGTACCGCGCCTCCGACGGGCAGGCCTACCACCTGCACCTGATCGACACCCCCGGCCACGTCGACTTCTCCTACGAGGTCTCGCGCTCGCTCGCCGCCTGCGAGGGGGCGCTGCTCGTAGTCGACGCCGCCCAGGGGGTCGAGGCCCAGACCGTCGCCAACACCTACCTCGCGATCGAGAACGGCCTCGAGCTGATCCCGGTCATCAACAAGGTCGACCTGCCGGGCGCCGAGCCCGAGCGGGTCGCGTCGGAGATCGCCGACCTGCTCGGCGGCGACGCGGGCGACGCGATCCCGATCTCGGCCAAGACCGGGGAGGGTGTGGCCGACGTGCTGGAGGCGATCGTCGAGCGGATCCCGCCGCCGGACGGCGACCTCGCCGCGCCGCCCCGGGCCCTGATCTTCGACTCCGAGTTCGACCAGTACCGCGGCGTCGTCGCCTACGTGCGGATGGTCGACGGATCCTTCCGCAAGGGCGAGCGGATCGTCGCGATGCAGAACGGGACCGAGGCCGACATCGATGACATCGGCTTCTTCCGGCCGGCGATGACCGCCGTCCCCGGGATGGAGGCCGGCGACGTCGGCTACCTGATCACCGGGATCAAGGACGTCGCCAAGCTCCGCGTCGGCGACACCCTCACCGCCCGCGACCGCCAGGCAGCCGAGCCGCTCGAGGGATACCGCGAGGTCCGCCCGATGGTCTTCTGCGGCCTCTTCCCGATCGACACCGACCGCTACGAAGACCTCCGCGACGCCCTCGACAAGCTCGCCCTCAACGACGCCGCGCTCTCCTATGAGCCCGAGACCTCGGACGCACTCGGGTTCGGCTTCCGTTGCGGCTTCCTCGGCCTCCTCCACATGGAGATCGTCCGCGAGCGCCTCGAGCGCGAGTACGACCTCGACCTCTTGGCGACGACGCCGAACGTGCGCTACGTGGTACACATGATCGGCGGCGAGACGGTCGAAATCCACAGCCCGACCCAGCTCCCCGACCCCGGCTCGATCGAGGAGATCGAGGAGCCCTACATCCGGGCGACGATCATCTGCCCGTCCGAGTACGTGGGGGCGGTGATGGAGCTCTGCCAGGGGCGGCGGGGCACCCACGTCGACATGCACTACCTGAGCCCGCAGCGGGTCCAGATCCGCTACGACCTGCCACTGGCTGAGATCGTCCTCGACTTCTTCGACCTGCTGAAGTCCTCGACCCGCGGCTACGCCTCGCTCGACTACGAGCCGATCGGCAATCGCGCCTCGGACCTGGTCAAGGTCGACATCCTGCTCGCCGGCGAGAAGGTCGACGCGCTCTCGATCATCGTCCACCGCGACTTCGCCTACGACCAGGGCAAGGTGCTGGTCGAGCGCCTCCGCAAGACGATCCCGCGCCAGCTCTTCGACATCCCCGTCCAGGCCGCGATCGGATCGCGGATCCTCGCCCGCGAGACGGTCAAGGCGCTCCGCAAGGACGTCACCGCGAAGCTCTATGGCGGCGACGTCACCCGCAAGCAGAAGTTGCTGAAGAAACAGAAAGCGGGCAAGAAGCGGATGAAGCAGGTCGGCCGTGTCGAGGTCCCGCAGGAGGCGTTCCTCGCGGTGCTCGAGATCGACGAGTAATCCGGCCCGTGCATAGAATGCCCGCCGCGATGGCGATCCAGACGGATGCGGTGGGGAAGGAATGGCCCGCCACGACATATGAGGTGGGCAAGGAGAAGATCGGCGAGTACGCCCGGGTGATCGGGATCGACAATCCGGTCCACTTCGACCGTGAGGCGGCCAGGGCGGCCGGCTTCCGCGACGTCGTCGCGCCGCCGATGTTCGTCGTCGTCTATGCCGCCCCGGCGCTGGGCCCGGCGATGTTCGACCCCGAGGTCGCGATGAACTTCGCGGCGATGGTCCACGGCAGCCAGGAGTTCGAGTGGGACGAGCCGGCGGTCGTCGGCGACGAGATCACGACGAGCGCGAAATGCCTCGAGATCTTCGAGAAAGACGGAAAGGGCTTCTACGTCTTCGAGACGAACTCGGTCAACCAGAACGGGGACCGGGTCGTCCGCGGCACCTGGACCAACATCGTCAGGGGGGTGTGAGGGATGGCGGAGCTGAACGTGGGTGACCAGATTCCCGAGCTGCGAGTGACCCCGGACAAGTACCTGCCGCACCGCTACGCGGGCGCATCGGGGGACTTCAACCCGATCCACATCGACCGCGAATTCGCCAAGAACGTCGGCCTCCCCGACACGATCCTCCACGGCCTCTACATGATGGGCCTGGTCGCGCGGGCGAACGCGGCCGCTGCCGGTGGGGACCCGCGGGCGCTGAAGCGGCTCTCGGTGCAGTTCCGGGGAATGGGCGCGCCCGAGCAGGAGATCGTCGTCACCGGGACCGTCAAGTCGGTCGAGGACGGCCGGGTCGTGATCGACACGGTTGCCGCCCAGGGCGAGAATCAGACGATTCGGAACGCAGAGGCGGAACTCGAGATCTAGGCCGTTTGGGGTGGGGCTGGGCACCCCTCCCTCGCGCTAGCCGGCTGCGCCGGTAGCGCCGCGCTCGGGTAGGGATACCCAACCCCACTTCAAGGAGCGCAGAGCCGAGTTCAGAGCTGCGCTCAGCCGACTTCTAAGATCTGTCTGTGCTGAGTAAGCGACAGGAACTGATTCTGGGGCTCGTGGTCGATGCGTATCTGGCGTCGGGGCGGCCCGTGGCATCGAAGGCGCTGGCCGAAACCAGGGGGGTGGAGTGGGGGCCCTCGACGGTGCGCGCCGAGCTGGCTGCGCTCGAGGCGGCCGGCTTCCTGACCCACCCCCATACGTCCGCCGGCCGGGTCCCGACCGAGACCGGCTACCGCCACTACGTCGACTCGCTGATCGAGTCGGACGCGCCGACGGCGAGGCCGGCGGCCGAGCTGCACCTGACCCGGCTGCGGCGCGAGATCGACGAGGCGCTGCGGGACACGACCGCCGCGCTCGCCAGCGTCACCGACCTGATGGCGCTGGTGACGGCGCCGCCGCCGAGCATCGCGGCGACGATCCACAGGGTCGAGGTCCTGCGCCTTCAGCCGACCCGGGTGGTCGCGATCGCGATCGCCTCGACCGGCGCCGTCGCCCAGCGCGTCTTCGACTTCGAGAGGCCGATCGACCCGGGCCTGGTCGAGTGGGCCTCGAGCTACCTGAACGAGGTGCTTTCCGGGATGGGTGTCGGCTCGAGGATGATCGCCGACCGCCTCAACCGCGACGAGCTCGATCCGGCCGAGGCGGAGTTCATCGCCACCCTCGGCGAGGCCTTCACCGGGCTCGAGGCGGACGCCGGCGACACCCTCTACGTCGACGGCGCGTCGCGGCTCCTGTCCGAGGCGCACCTCGACGACCTGCCGCGGGCCGATGAGCTGATGACGGCCCTCGAGCGGCGGGCGAGCATGCTCGGGATGCTCCGCTCGGCGCTCGACGAGCGCTCCGTGTTCCTCTGGATCGGCGACGAGAACCCTCAGCCGGAGCTTCGCAGCGTCAGCGTCGTCGGCGCCAATTACGGCCTCGCGCACCGCAACCTCGGCTCGGTCGGGGTCGTCGGGCCGCTGCGGATGGATTACGCGACCGCGATCGCCTCGGTCCGCGGCGCGGCCCGCGAGCTGTCGCGCTACTGCGAGACGGTCTTCGACGGTTAGGCGAACCTGATGCCGCGCGACTACTACGACGTGCTCGGCGTCGGCCGCGATGCCGACGGAACCGAGGTGAAGCGGGCGTTCCGCGGCCTCGCCCGCGAGCTCCACCCCGACGTCAACGCCCACGACCCCGAGGCCGAGGAGAAGTTCAAAGCCGCGGCCGAGGCATACGAGGTGCTCTCCGATCCCGAGCAACGCCGTGTGTACGACGCCTACGGCCACGAGGGACTGCGCTCGGGCGGGTTCCCCGGGGGCGCCGGCTTCGGATCGGTCGAGGACATCTTCCAGGCGTTCTTCGGCCGCGGCTTCGGTTTCGAGGTACGGACCGGGCCGATGCGGGGCCAGGACCTGATCCACCGGGTCGAGATATCGGCGATCGAGGCGATGCTGGGGACGACGATCACCGTGCCCAGTCACGAGGGCGACCGCGAGATCGAGCTTCCGCCGGGAATCCAGGCCGGCACGCAGTTCGCGCTCAGGGGCCACGGGCTGCCCGGCTCCAACGGCGGCCCGCCGGGCGACCTCGTCATCGCCGTCCGGGTGATCGTCCCGACGGATCTGACCGACGAGCAGCGGGAGATGGCCGAGAGGCTCTCCGAGTCGCTCGGCCCGGAGAACCTCCCCGGAAGCCGCGAGGAGGAGAGCTTCTTCTCCCGCGTCCGCCGCGCGTTCCAGTAGGGGCGGCTTCTTGATTCGACTGGCTGTCAGGTGCCGCCCTGAGCAGGCCGAGATCGTGCTCGCCGAGCTGACGGTGCTGGCGCCGAACGGGGTCGAGGAGGAGCGGGGGCCGGGCTACGTCGAGTACGCGATCTACGGCGGCGAGGGCGAGCTGCCCGAGCTGGGCAAGATCGAGGCGGCGGCGGGCGATGGCCTGGTCGAGGTCATCTCGACCGAGGTCCCCGACGACTGGGCCGACCGCTGGCAGGACTTCCATCGCCCGATCCTCGTCGGCGATCGCCTCTATGTACGCCCCTCCTGGGAGGAGCCGATCGAGGGCGCGATCGACCTCGTCGTCGATCCAGGCCGGGCGTTCGGGACCGGCGCCCACCCGACGACGCGGTTGTGCCTCGAGCTCCTGCTCGAGCTCGCCGACCGCGGCGAGGCGCGGGGGCCGCTGACCGACCTCGGGACCGGCTCCGGCCTGCTCGCGATCGCAGCCGCCAAGCTCGAATGGGGCCCGGTCCATGGGTACGACCACGAGGAGCCATCGATCGAGGCCGCGGCGGCGAACGCCGCCGACAATCGCGTCGAGATCGAGTTCGAGCTACTCAACCTGCGCGAGGGCCTGCCGCCGCTCGCGCCGACCACGGTCGCGAACCTGACCGCTTCCGTACTGCGGGACGTGGCCGTACAGCTCACAAACCTCTCAGGGGAGTCGGGAAGGGTCCGACGGAGCCTCCCCGCTGTTGCTCCGGAGGATCCTTCCCGGCTCCCTCAGACGCTCGTGTTGTCGGGCCTCCTTCCCACCGAGCTCGACGAAATCGCGTCAGCCTTCGCCGCATCGGGCCTCGAGGAGGCCGAGCGGCGCCGCGACGGCGATTGGGCGGCGCTCCTGCTCCGTCGCGGCTAGGGGGTATGTTCTCGGCGATGGCGCTGGCGACGTACGGGGACACGGGCTACAAGATCGCCCTCTTCCTGCACATCCTCGCGGTCGTGCTCGCGTTCGGTCCGACCTTCGGCTATGCGCTCTTCTTCTCGGTCGCGCCGCAGTACCCGCGGGCGACGCCGGCGATTCTCGCCGGGGTCCAGAAATGCGACCGCTACCTGGTCAATCCCGGGATGGTCGTGCTCCTCCTCGCCGGCCTCTTTCTGCTCTCGTCCGGCGACTGGGACGCGGGGAAGGCCTTCATCGTCGTCGGGTTCCTCGCGATCATCGCCCTCTTCGGCCTCCAGCACGGCTTCTTCCAGCCACAGACCCGGAGGGCGAAGGAGCTGGCCGAACGAGACCTGAAATCGAGTGACGAGCTGAGCGACGAGTTCATGGCCCTCAGCGGCCGGATCGGCAAAGTCGGGACGCTCACCGGCGTGATCGTTGTCGTCACGATCTTCTTCATGGCCTACAAACCGTTCCTCTGAGCCGGACCGCCTCGCTCCCGATCGCGATGTTCGACTCGGGGGTCGGTGGGTTGACCGTGCTCCACGAGTGCCTGGTCTCCCTTCCCGAGGAGGACTTCGTCTATCTCGGCGACACCGCGATGTTCCCCTACGGGACCCGTGACACCGGGCTGCTGCGCGAACGGATCCGCCGGATCGCCGAGATGCTGCTCGACGACGGCGCGAAGCTGCTGGTGATCGCCTGCAACACGGCGACCGCGATCGGCGAGGACGTGGCCCGCGAGGTCGGTGCCGAGCGCGGGGTGGAGGTCGTGCCGGTGGTCGAGCCGCAGGCGGAGATCGCCTCGGCGATCACAGCCAACGCGAGGGTGGGTGTGCTGGCCACGCCGAACACCGTCGAGAGTGGCGCCTACCGGCGCGCGCTCGAAACCCAGGGGCGGGCGCTCGAGGTGACCGAGGTCGAGGCTCCCGACCTTGCGCCGTTCATCCAGGACGGCTCCCCCTTCGACGAGGCGGTGATGGAGATGGCGCGCTCCTACTGCGCGCCGCTCCGCCAGGCCGACGTCGACACCCTGATCCTCGGCTGCACCCACTACCCGCTGGTGGCGCCGATGCTGCAGAGGATCCTCGGCCGCGACGTGCGCCTGGTCAGCGGCGGCCACGCGGTCGCCGCCGCGGTGCAGCGGACGCTCGAGTCGGCCGGGGCGGCGCGACGGCGAGACGGTGAGGGCGACTACCGGTTCCTCTGCACCGGCGACGTCGACTCGTTCCGCGAGCTCGGGACCCGCTTCCTGCAGATGCCACTCGGCGAGGTCGAGAGAATCGACGTTCCCGGCGCCGACTACCCTTAGACGGATGAGCGCCCTCGAGCAGGCACAGGCAGACGCTCGCGCCGCGATGAAAGCCGGCGAGCGCGAGCGTGTCTCGGCACTGCGCCTGATCGTCGACTCCCTGCAGCAGGACGCGAAGCTCGGTGACGGCGACGAGGTGGCGGTCCTTCAGCGCGAGCGCAAGAAGCGGCTCGAGGCGGCGCAGGCATATCGCGACGCCGGGCGCGAAGAGCAGGCGGACGCCGAGGCCTTCGAGGCCGAGCTGATCGAGGGCTACCTGCCCGAGCAGCTCTCCGACGAGGAGCTGGCAGAGATGGTCGAGGCGGCGATCGCCGAGACCGGCGCCACCGAGCAGCGCCAGATGGGCCAGGTGATGGGGGCCCTGATGCCGAGGGTCGGCGGCCGCGCCGACGGCAAGCGGATCAGCTCGGTGGTGCGAGAGAAACTGGGTGCCTGACTCCTTGGCGCGTAGGCAGCTGACCCTCGACAACTCCGTCGCCGCCGAGCTCGCGGGTTCCGAGGACGCGGTGCTGAGGGCGCTGCGCGGCCACCTCGGCGACGTCGACTTCCACCTCCGCGGCAACATCCTCACCCTCGACGGGGACTCGGCCGACGTCCAGACCGCGGCGACCGTCGTCGACGAGCTGGTCGACCTGATCGAGCAGGGCCACGAGGTCGCGCCGGGGACGATCGAAGCCGTGACCGGGGCCCTCGACGCGCACGAGAGCCCGGCCCAGATCCTCGAGGACGTCGTCTGGCGCCACCGCAACACCCGGGTCGCGCCGAAGACGCTGAACCAGAAACGCTATGTCGACTCGATCCGCCGCCACACGATCACGTTCGGGATCGGCCCGGCGGGAACCGGCAAGACCTTCCTCGCCGTCGCGATGGCGGCGGCGGCCCTCGCCGAACGCGAGGTCCAGCGGATCATCCTCACCCGCCCGGCGGTCGAGGCGGGCGAGCGCCTCGGGTTCCTGCCGGGCGACATCCAGGCCAAGGTCGACCCCTACCTGCGCCCGCTCTTCGACGCCCTCTACGACATGCTCGACCCCGACCGGGTCAACGGCTACTTCGAGCGCGGCGTGATCGAGGTCGCGCCGCTCGCATTTATGCGGGGAAGAACGCTTAATGATTCTTTTGTAATTCTCGACGAGGCGCAGAACACGAGCCCCGAGCAGATGAAGATGTTCCTCACCCGGCTCGGGTTCAACTCGCGGATGGTCGTCACCGGCGACGTCACCCAGATCGACCTTCCGAGCGACCAGCGATCGGGCCTGATCGTCGTCCGCGACATCCTCGACCAGGTCCAGGACATCTCCTTCGTCCACTTCGGCGGCGAGGACGTCGTCCGCCACAAGCTGGTCCAGCGGATCGTCGCCGCCTACGACCGCCACTCCGAGGCCGGACGAGGTAAGTCGCCAGCGTCGGATGACGGTTGACCTGAGCGACGTCCCGGGCGAGCTCCGCCGCCCGGTCGCCGCGGCCCTCGCCGCGGCCGGCGTCGAGGACGGCCACCTCGCGCTCGAGCTGGTGGGCTCCGACCGGATCCGGGAGCTGAACCGCGAGCACCGGGGAAGGGACGCGCCCACCGACGTCCTCGCCTTTCCGCTCGATGGCGCCGGGGCGACCGCTGGGCCAAGAGAGCTAGGCGACGTCGCGATCTGTCCCGATCATTGCTCCGATGTCGTCGAGGCGGCGGTCCACGGCGTCCTTCACCTCTGCGGTTACGACCACGAGGCCGACGACGGGGAGATGCTGGCGCTTCAGGACGAGGTCATGGCGGCACTGCGGTGACGCAGCGAAGTGGTTTCATCGGTCTCGCAGGCCGGCCGAACGTCGGCAAGTCGACGCTCGTCAACGCGATCGTCGGCAGCCATGTCGCGATCGTCTCGGTGCGGCCGCAGACGACCCGGCGCGCGATCCGCGGGATCGCCACCGACATCGAGGCGGGGCGCCAGCTCGTCCTCGTCGACCTCCCAGGCGTTCAGAGGCCGCGCGACGTCCTCACCGAGCGGATGCAGCGCCGGGTCGAGCGCGAGCTTGCCGAGTCCGACGTCGCGCTTCTCGTCGTCAACGGCGAGGAGGGAATCGGCCCCGGGGACCGCTTCATCGCCCAGGCGCTGCTCGGGGCCGGCGCCGAGACCCGCACGATCTGCGCCGTCAACAAGGTCGACCGGACGGGGCCGAATGAGCTGGTCCCGGTGCTCTCCGCGGCGGCGGAGCTCGAGGGAGTAGACGAGGTCTTCCCGGTCAGCGCCCGTGGCGGCGAGGGCCTCCCGGAGCTGATCGACCGGCTCGGGGAGCTCGTCCCCGAGGGCCCCTACCTGTATCCGCCGGGGGAGCACAGCGACCAGTCGAGCGAGTTGATGCTTGCCGAGCTGATCCGCGAGCAGGTCCTGAACAGAACGCGTGAGGAGATCCCGCACTCGGTAGAGGTCTCGGTTGGCGAGGTGTCCGAGCGTCCCGACGGCATGGTCACCGTTCGGGCCGAGATCTGGGTCGAGAGCGAGTCCCAGAAGGGGATCCTGATCGGAAAGCGAGGCTCGAAGGTGGGTGAGATCGGCAGTGCCGCCCGCCGCTCGCTCGAAGCCGAGCTGGCCGCCCAGGTCCACCTCGACCTCCGGGTCAGCGTGCGGAGCCGGTGGCGGCGCGACGAGGGGCTGCTCGACCGGCTCGGGATCGAGTGATCTCGGCGCCGATCCGCTGCGTCGTCCGCCTCATCGCGGGAAGCTCGCCCGACATCGGCAGCCAGTATCCGTTGAAGTGGAGGCCCGGCGATTCCGGGTGGGACTCGCCCCGCGGGCGGGCCGGTTTGCCCGAGGCGAGGAGGACGCCGAGGTGGCCGACCAGCGGCTCGAGGCCCATCCGGTACCCGGTCGCGGCGATGACGGCCTCGGGGCGGATCCGCGACCCGTCGGCGAGCCTGACGTCGGCCCCCTCGAACGAGTCGACGGCGGCGACGACCTCGACCCGGCCGGCCCTCAGCTCGACGCCGATCCCGCGGTCGAGGACCGGCCCGAGGCCCTTGAAGCGGAGCTCGGTCGCGATCCCGACCGGGGCCGCTGGCAGGCCGTAGGGGGTCAGGTCCCCGACCGCATAGCGGCGGAGGCCGCGGCCGACCAGGTTGACGAGGGGCTCCGGCGCGAGCTCGGCGGCCCTCGCCAGATAGGTGATCGGGACCCCGACCAGCTCGAGCGGCACCAGGTTCGGCGGCGTTCGCACCGCGATACGGACCCGCGCCGTGCCGGCCCTCGCCAATTTGACGGCGACCTCGGTGCCGGTGTTGCCGGCCCCCACGACCAGCGCATCGCGACCGGCGAACGGAGCCGGGTTGCGGAACTCGCGGGCGTGGATCAGATCTCCCTCGAACCCGTCCGCGCCGGGCCACTCGGGGATCCGCGGAGAATGGTCGTAGCCGGTCGCGACGACGACGAACCGGGCCTCGCGGGCGCCCTCCGAGGTCTCGACCAGGTACCCGGTCGATGTTCGCTCGATTCGCCGGACGTCGATCCCGAACTCGATCTCGACCCGCTCGCGGCGGGCGTACTCCCGCAGGTGCTCGACGAGCGCCTCGCGCGTGGGCCAGCGCCCGGCGCTTCGCGGGATCCGACTGTGAAGCGGGGAGGAGTGCCAGCGGAAGGTGTTGAGGCGGAGCCCGTCGTAGCGGCGCTCCCAGCTCGAGCCGACGTCCCGGGCCCGATCGAGGACCAGCGCCCTCACCCCTTGGCGCCCGAGCTCCGCGGCTGCCGAGAGCCCGGCGACGCCGGCGCCGATCACGATCGCCTCGTGATCCTCTCGAGAGGGCATAATAGACCGTATGGTCTATATCACAGAAGCGACTAGCGATGGCATCTGAGCGGGCCAGGCGGGCGCGCCGGGGGAGGGGGCGCCCACCCGCCTCGGCCGACGGCGACGACTCGCGGACCCGCCTTCTGGACGCTGCGGCGGGCATATTCGCCGCAAAGGGGTACCGCTCGGCGACGGTCGAGGAGGTGGTGACCGCCGCCGGTCTATCGAAGGGGACCTTCTACTGGAACTTCAAGAGCAAAGAGGACCTCTTCCAGACCTTGCTCGAGGAGCGGATCGATCGGCCCGCCCGGGCCCTGATGGAAATCACCCGGACCGCTCCGGCGGATCGGCCGACGGCCCCGGACGTGAGCGCCGGCCTCGCTGAGCTGATCGCGGGCCAGCGGGAGACGCTGCTGCTGCAGGAATACTGGGCTGCGGCGACCCGCGACGCGCGCCTCGCCCGCCGCTACCGCGTCCGCCAGGCAGCCCTCCGCGAAGCGCTCGCCGAGACGCTCGAGGAGCGCCACCGGACGACCGGCGTCCGCCTCGAGTTCCCGGCCGAGGACCTCGCGACCGCGTTCATCGCCCTCGCCGAGGGCCTTGCCTGCGAGGCCCTGGTCGACCCCGCATCCGTCGGCCCCGGCCTGTTCGGCGAGATCCTCTCGCTCGTATACGACGGGCTCGAGGCACGGACAACAAGTCGCGCCTCCTCCGCTCCCACGCGGCCGCGCAAATGACACCCGGAGATCTCGCGCCCGCGCTCCCGCGTCCGGGGGCGCTTACGATTGCTTCGTGTTCGATCAGATCGTATTTGACGAGCGAGGCCTGGTGCCGTGCGTGGCGCAGGATTTCGCCAGCGGCGAGGTGCTGACCCTCGCCTACGCGAACGAGGAGTCCCTGCGTCTGACCCTGGAGACCGGCGAGCTCCACTTCTACAGCCGCTCCCGGGAGGAGATCTGGCGCAAGGGCGAAACCTCTGGCAACGTCCTGCGGCTGCGCCAGCTCCGCTACGACTGCGACGGCGACGCGATCGTCGCGCTCGTCGATCCGACCGGCCCCGCCTGCCACACGGGCGAGCGCTCGTGCTTCTTCAGGGCCATCGACGGTGCACCCGACCCGGTCGCCCACGAGGCGCTTGCGGTCCTCGAGCGCTCTCTGCGCAGCCGCGCCGCCGAGCGGCCCGAGGGCAGCTATACGGTGAAGCTGCTCGACGACCCCAAGCTGGTCGGCGAGAAGGTCGAGGAGGAGGCCGAGGAGGTGGTGCGAGCCGCCCGCGAGGAGTCCGACGAGCGCGTCGCCGAGGAGGCGGCCGACCTGCTGTACCACCTGAGCGTCCTGCTGGCCTCGCGCGAAGTGCCCCAGTCGGCGGTGATGGAGGTCCTGAATGGCCGTCGTGGCTGATTCTGAGCTGCGCCTCGACCCGAGCCTCGAGCAGGCGCGGGAGCTCGCCCGCCAGGGCAACGTCGTCCCGGTACGGGCCACCTTCGTCGACGACTGCGAGACGCCGGTCTCGGCATTCCTGAAGCTGCGCGCCGGAGAGCCGGAGGGCGCCCCGTGCTTCCTGCTCGAGTCGGCCGAGCAGGGTCAGGTCGGGCGCTACTCGTTCGTCGGGATCGGGCCCCGCGTCGTGCTGCGCTGGGAGGACGGCGTCCTCACGGACAGCGACGGGGGCCGACACGACGCCCCCGATCCCTACGCGGCCGCCGCCGAGCAGCTCGGGCGCTACCGGCCCGCTCCGGTCGAGGGCCTGCCGCCGTTCGCCGGCGGCGCCGTCGGATTCTTCGGCTACGACCTCGTCCGCACCGTCGAGCCGCTCCCCGAGCCGAACCCCGACCCGCTCGGGCTGCCCGACATGGCACTGATGATCACCGATCTGCTGGTCGTCTTCGACCACCTCCGCCACGAGCTGACGATCCTGGCCTGCGCCTTCGTCGATGAGGACGGCGGCGTCGACGCCGCCTACGAGCGCGCCGCGGAGACGATCGCCGAGGCCCGCCGCCGGCTGCGCGGTGCAACGCCCGTCCCCGAGCATCCCACCGTCACCGAGCCACCGCGCTTCACCTCGAACATGGAGCGCGAGGAGTTCGAAGCGGCGGTCGAGCGGATCGTCGATTACGTCCACGCCGGTGACGCGTTTCAGGTCGTCCCCTCGCAGCGCTTCTCGGCGCCGGCCCCGGTGGAGGCATTCTCGATCTACCGCGGGCTGCGCGCGGTCAACCCGTCCCCCTACATGTACTTCCTCGAGTTCGGCGATTTCCAGATCGCCGGCGCCTCGCCCGAGCCGCTGGTCAAGGTCAACGGGCGCCGGGTCGAGACACGGCCGATCGCCGGCACCTACCCGCGCGGCGGCGACGAGGAGGAGGACCGTCGCCTCGCCGAGCGGCTCGTCAACGACCCGAAGGAGCGGGCCGAGCACGTGATGCTGGTCGACCTCGGCCGCAACGACCTCGGCCGGGTCTGCGAGTACGGCTCGGTCTCCGTCGACGAGCTGATGATCGTCGAGACCTACTCCCACGTCCTCCACATCGTCAGCCAGGTCTCGGGGACGCTGCGCGAGGGCGTCGACGCAATGGACGTGCTGCGCTCGGCGCTGCCCGCCGGAACCCTCTCCGGCGCCCCGAAGGTCCGCGCGATGCAGATCATCGACGAGCTCGAGCCGGTCAAGCGCTGCGGCTACGGCGGCGCGATCGGGTACCTGTCCTGGAACGGCGACCTCGACACTGCGATTCACATCCGCACGGTGGTCGCCAAGGACGGGCAGATCCACGTCCAGGCCGGCGGCGGCACCGTCGCCGACGCCAAACCCGCCTACGAGTACAACGAGTCGGTCAACAAGGCGAAGGCGGTCTTCCGTGCCGTCGAGCTCGCCTGCAACCAGCCGGACTGGCCATGAGGGTCCTTGTAATCGACAACTACGACAGCTTCACCTACAACCTCGTCCAGTACCTGGGCGAGCTCGGCGCCGAGATCGAGGTCGTGCGCAACGACCGCGCCGAGGTCCCGGAGCTGCTCGAGCGCCGGGCCGACCGTCTCGTCGTCTCACCGGGCCCGTGCACCCCGGCCGAGGCCGGGATCTCGGTCGAGGCGATCCGCGCCTTCGCCGAGGCCGGGACGCCCGTGCTCGGCGTCTGCCTCGGGCACCAGTCGATGGTCGAGGCGTTCGGCGGGCGCACCGTCCAGGGCGAGCCGATCCACGGCAAGGACGCCGAGATCGAGCACGACGGCCGCAAGATCTACTCCGGGGTCCCGAGCCCGCTCGTCGCCGGCCGCTATCACTCGCTCGTCGCCGACCCCGACCTGCCGGACGAGTTGGAGCTGAGCGCCAGCCTCGGCGACGTTGTGATGGGGGCCCGCCATCGCGAGCTTCCCGCCGAGGGCGTCCAGTTCCACCCCGAGTCGGTTCTCACCCCGCAGGGGAAGCTGTTGCTGGAGAACTTTCTGCAGCCCAACGGAAAGGCGGAGGGATGAGCGTCAACGAGGTCCTGACCCGGGCGATCGACGCGGTCTGCGCCGGCGACCACCTGACCGCGGACCACGCAGCCGCCGTACTCGCCGAGATCATGGAGGGGCGCAGCAGCGAGGTCCAGACCGCGGCCTTCCTGATCGCCCTGCGGGCAAAGGGCGAGACGGTGCCCGAGCTGGTCGGCCTGGCGCGGACGATGCGCACGCTTGCGGCGCCGGTCTCGACCTCGCGCGACGACCTAGTCGACACCGCCGGGACGGGCGGCGGCCCGTCGACGTTCAACATCTCGACCACGGCGGCGCTCGTCGCCGCCGGCGCCGGCTGCGCGGTCGCCAAGCATGGCAACCGCTCGAACACGAGCCGCTGCGGCTCGGCCGACCTCCTCGAAGCGCTCGGCGTCGAGATCGAGCTTGCGCCGGACCAGGTCGGGCGCTGCATCGACGAGGTCGGCTTCGGATTCATGTATGCGCCGCGCCATCACGCGGCGATGGCCCACGTCATCCCGGCCCGCAAGGCGCTCGGCGTGCGGACGATCTTCAACTTCCTCGGGCCGCTGACAAACCCCGCCGGCGCCGAGCGCCAGCTGCTCGGGGTCTCCGACCGCCACTACCAGGAGACGATCGCCGAGGCGCTGGTGGGCCTCGGTACCGAGCGGGCGATGGTCGTCACCGCCGAGGACGGGGTCGACGAGCTCTCGATCTCCGCTCGGACCAGGGTGATCGAGGTCGCCGAAGGCCGAACCGAGGAGTGGTTCGTCGAGCCCGGCGAGCTCGGCCTGGCGGTGGCCGAGCTCGTCGACGTCGCCGGCGGTACTCCGGAGGAGAACGCCGCCGCCTCGCAGGCCGTGCTCGAGGGCGAGCGCGGGCCGCGGCGCGACCTGGTCGTCCTCAACGCGGGCGCCGCGATCTACGTCGGCGGGCTGGCGTCGAGCCTCGGCCAGGGTGTCGAGAAAGCCGAAACGGCGATCGACGACGGCCAGGCGGCGGCATTGCTCGAGCGGCTGATCGCGACGACGGCCGATCTCGGCCAGGCGACCGACTAGGCTTCCTACGTCCAGTGGGAATTCTCGAGCAGCTCATCTCCTCGGCGCGGGACGGGGTGGCCCAGCGTCGCCGGGAGACTCCGCAGGCGGATCTCGAATCGAGGCTTCCCGATCGGGGGCACGACCGCCCGTTCAGCGAGACGCTGGTCCGACCCGGCCTCTCGCTGATCGCCGAGTTCAAGCGGCGCTCGCCGAGCGCGGGAGACATCGCGGCCGCAACCGAACTGACCGACCAGGTCGGGGCCTACGAGCGCGGAGGCGCCGCGGCGCTATCGATCCTCACCGAGGAGGGGAGCTTCGGCGGCTCGCTCGACGATCTTCGCGCTGCCCGCGAGGCCTGCGATCTGCCGATCCTCCGCAAGGACTTCCTCGTCGATCCGTACCAGCTCTACGAGGCGGCCGTGCACGGCGCCGACGCGGTGCTCCTGATCGTCCGCGCACTCGATGACGGGGAACTGGGCTCGCTCTACGACGAGGCACGCGGCCTCGACCTCGACTGCCTCGTCGAGGTCCACGATGGCGCCGAGCTCGAGCGGGCGCTGCGCCTCGACGCCGACGCGATCGGGATCAACAACCGTGATCTCGACGAGGGGACCGTCGACGTTCGGACGACCTACGAGCTGATGCCGGACGTGCCCGCCGGCAAGACCGTCGTCGCCGAGAGCGGGATCTCGGCGCGGAGCGAGCTCGAGGAGCTCTACCGGGTCGGCGTCGACGCGGTCCTGATCGGCGAGGCGCTGATGCGCTCCGAGGACCCCGAGGCGCTCGCCCGCGAGTTGACCGGGCTCGACGAAAGCACGCGCGAGCACCCCCTTCCCTAGCCTGGCCTCACATCTTTAGGAGATCTTTCGGGGGCTTTAAGAAAGGTCTCAGCGGCTGCCCTCACGATTCCAATCGTGAGCACCGCAAGAGCATTCATCCGCAACCCTTTCGGCTCGGCCCTTCTCGGCGGCCTCGTCGTCGCCCTCTTCTTCCTGCTGGCGCTCTCGGCCGGCTGGGTCAAGGCCGAGAGCTCGACCTCGGAAGACGAAATCGCTCCCCTTGCGGCCCCGATCTCCGACCGCGGCTCCGAAGAAGGCGGCGGCAACCTGATCAACCAGATCTACCGCCGTGACGGCCAGGGTGTCGCCTTCATCAACTCCCAGCTGAAGCCGAAACAGGAAATCAGCCCGTTCGGCCTGCCCGAAGAACAGGGCGGAGGCACGGCGACGGGGTCCGGTTTCCTGATCGACACCGAAGGCCACATCGTCACCAACGCCCACGTCGTCGAAGGCGCGGACAAGATCGAAGTCAAACTCGGGGCCTCGGACAAGGAGTACACGGCGGAAGTCGTCGGCGCCGACCCCGCCACGGACGTCGCGTTGATCAAGGTCGACGCCGCATCCGACGAACTGCACCCGCTCGCGCTCGGCGACTCGTCGAATATCGAAGTCGGCGACCCGGTGGTCGCGATCGGCAACCCGTTCGGCCTCGACCGCACCGTGACCAGCGGCATTGTCTCCGCCCTCCAGCGCCAGATCGAAGCCCCGAACGGGTTCTCGATCTCCCACGTGATCCAGACCGACGCCGCGATCAATCCCGGCAACTCTGGCGGCCCGCTGATCAACGACCATGGCCAGGTGATCGGGATCAATTCCCAGATCCAGAACACCGGCAACGACGGCAACGTCGGGATCGGGTTCGCGGTGCCGATCAACACCGCCCGCGAAGTGGCCCGCCAGCTCGAGGAGCACGGCGAAGTCAAGCACGCCTACCTCGGGATAAGCGGCGGCAGCCTGACGCCCGAGCTCGTCAACGCCCTCAAGCTGCCGGTCTCCGACGGGGTGCTGGTCTCCGAAGTCGTCAGCGGCGGCCCGGCCGACCAGGCCGGCATCCGCGGCGGCGACACCTCGGCGACGATCGAAGGCGCCGAACTGCGGCTGGGAGGCGACATCATCACCGAAATCAACGGCAAGAAGGTCACCGGGATGGAAGACGTCGTCAACCTCGTCAACGCGGCCAAGCCCGGCGAAACGATGGAAGTCAAGGTCGAGCGCGGTAGCGACACGAAGACCCTCAAGGTGACCCTCGGCGTCCGGCCCTCCTCGGTGGAAGCGGCCGAATCCTCCGCCCGCTAGGCGCGACCCGTACTCTCACCATGTGAGAGTCAAGTTCTGCGGCATCACCAATCTCGACGACGCCGCCGAGGGGGTCAGGCTCGGCGCCTGGGCGATCGGGCTGATCCATTACGAGCAGAGCCCTCGCCTCTGCGAGCCCGCCGAAGCGGCGGCGATAGCCGCCGCCTTCCGGCGCAAGTGCGAGGTGGTGGGCGTCTTCGTCAACCAGGAGCTCGACGAGGTCGCCGCCGCGGTCGAGGACGAGAGCCTGACGATGGTGCAGCTGAGTGGCGAAGAGGGCCCATCCTTCTGCGCCGAGATCGCGCGCCGGACGGGGGTGAGGGTGATCAAGGCGATCCACGTCGCGAGCGCCGCCGACATCCACGCCGCCGAGGCGTTCCGCACCGACCTCCACCTCTTCGATCGCCGCGGCAAGGGGCTCTGGGGCGGTGGCGGCGAAAGCTTCGATTGGGGGCTGCTGGCCGAGCACCGCTCCGACGTGCCGGCGATCGTCGCGGGTGGCCTGCGGCCGGAGAACGTCGCCGAGGCGATCGCCGTCACGCACCCCTATGCGGTCGACGTCTCCAGCGGAGTCGAGATCGAGCCCGGGCGCAAGGACCACGCCGCGATGACAGCGTTCTTCGAGGCAGCGCAAGCGGCTAGCGTTCCGGCCCGATGAGCGCGGTCGAGGAGAGATTCGGCGCCTATGGAGGGCGCTACGTCCCCGAGACCCTGATCGCCGCCCTCGACGAGCTGAGCGAGGCGTGGGGGCAGGCGCGAGAGGACGAGGCGTTCCAGGCTCGTCTCGGCGCCCTGCATCGAGACTTCATCGGTCGCCCGACTCCGCTCTACCGGGCCGATCGGCTCTCCGAGCGGGTCGGCCGCAGGGTCTACCTCAAGCGCGAGGACCTTGCCCACACCGGCGCCCACAAGATCAACAACGCGGTCGGCCAGGTCCTGCTCGCCAAGCGGATGGGGAAGGCGCGGATCATCGCCGAGACCGGGGCCGGCCAGCACGGGGTCGCGACCGCGACCGCCTGCGCCCTGCTCGGCCTCGAGTGCGTGGTCTACATGGGCACCGAGGACATCCGCCGCCAGGCGCCGAACGTCGAGCGGATGCGGCTGCTCGGGGCCGAGGTCGCCCCGGTCGAGGCCGGCGCCCGGACCCTGAAGGAGGCGGTCAGCGCCGCGATCCGCGACTGGGTCGCGAACGTCGAGACGACCCACTATGTGATCGGCTCGGCCGTCGGCCCGGCCCCGTTCCCAGCGCTCGTCCGCGACCTCCAGCGGGTGATCGGCGACGAGGCGCGGGAGCAGGCCCTCGAGGCCGAGGGCGACCTCCCGGCGCGGGTCATCGCCTGCGTCGGCGGCGGCTCCAACTCGATCGGGATCTTCACGCCGTTCATCGACGACCCCGAGGTCGCGCTGATCGGCGTCGAGGCGGCGGGGGAGGGGCTCGACAGCGGCCGCCACGGCGCCTCGCTCGGCGCCGGGCGGACCGGGGTGCTGCACGGCTCGCTGTCCTCGATCATCGCCGACGAGGAGGGCCAGATCCTCGAGGCCCACTCGGCATCTGCCGGCCTCGACTACCCGGGCGTCGGCCCCGAGCACGCCCATCTGCGCGACACCGGCCGCGCCACCTACGACTCGGTCACCGACGCCGCCGCGCTCGCCGCATTCGCCGAGCTGGCCCGGCTCGAGGGGATCATCCCGGCGCTCGAGTCCGCCCACGCGATCGCCTGGCTCGCCGAGAACGGTGGAGGCGACGGTTACGACGTCCTCTGCCTCTCCGGCCGCGGCGACAAGGACCTCGCTGAGGTCGTGGAGCTGACGGGAGGGTCCGGGGGATGACCCTTGGGAGCAACAGCGGGGAGGCTCCCGCGGGCCATCCCCCGGACCCCCTCCTCGCGACCGCGCCCGGCGAGGGGCGAATCCGGCAAACCTTCGCAGCGGCCAAGAGTCAAAGTCGCGCCGCCCTGATGCCCTACATGATGGCCGGCTTCCCCGATCACGAGTCCTCGCTGGCGGTCGCCGCCTCCTACGTCGAGAACGGGGCCGACCTGATTGAGCTCGGGATCCCGTTCTCGGACCCGCTCGCAGACGGGCCGACGATCCACGCCGCGGCGACCGCCGCGCTCGACGCCGGGGCGACGATGGAGAGCGCGCTGGAGATCTGCGGTTCTGTGGCCGGCCGGGTGCCGGTGGTGCTGATGGTCTACGCGAACATGGTCATCGCGAAGGGCGGCGCCGAGGAGTTCGCGCGCCGGGCCGCGGCCGCTGGCGCCGCGGGGGCGATCGTCCCCGACCTACCGCTCGGCGAGGCCGATGAAGCCCGCGAGGCACTCGCGAGCGCCGGGCTGGACCTGGTGCCGCTGCTCGCCCCGACGACCTCGCCCGAGAGAAGGGCGAGTATCTGCGCCGCCGCGAGGGGCTTCGTCTATCTCGTCTCGACGGTCGGCACGACCGGCGAGCGCGACGAGCTCCCGGGCGGGCTGGCGGAGCTGATCGCCGCGACCAAGGCCGATGCCGAGGTCCCGGTCGCGGTCGGCTTCGGCATCGGGACGCCGGCCCAGGCCGCGTTGGTCGGGGCGCAGGCGGACGGGGTGATAATCGGCAGCCGCCTGGTCAGGGCCGCGGCCGAGGCCGGCTCGGCCGATGCCGCCGCCGATTCGGTCGGGGCCTTCCTGCGCGAGACGCGCGTCGCATTGGGCGGGTAAGCTGCACGCCGCAAATGGGAATGGTCGTCACCATCTTTCTGGCCCTGGCCGCCGCGACGTTTTCCTACTCGATCGGCCAGGGCGGCCCGGTCGCCGGCCTGATCTTCTTCACGATCCTGCTGATCGGCGCCGTGATCAGGATCGCCGGGCCCAAGCCCGAGTAGCGCGCCGCTAACCTCCGCACCATGCGGATCGGCGTTCTCACCGGTGGCGGGGACTGCCCCGGCCTCAACGCCGTGATCCGCGCGATCGTCCGCAAGGGGGTCGAATTCCAGGGCCACGAGTTCGTCGGCTACCGCGACGGCTGGCACGGGCCCCTCGACGCCGACAGCAATCCCCTCGGTGTGCCGGAGGTGCGCGGGATCCTGCCGCGCGGGGGCACGATCCTCGGCTCCTCACGGACCAATCCGTTCAAGCAGGAGGGCGACGCCGAGCGGCTGGTCGAGAACCTCGAGCGCGATGGGGTCGAGGGGCTGATCGCGATCGGCGGCGAGGACACCCTCGGCGCCGCCTCGCGCCTTCATTCCGAGCACGGGGTGCCGATCGTCGGGGTGCCGAAGACGATCGACAACGACCTCGGCGCGACCGACTACACCTTCGGCTTCGACACCGCGGTCAACATCGCGATGGAGGCGATCGACCGCCTCCACACGACCGCCGACAGCCACCACCGCGTCCTGATCGTCGAGGTGATGGGCCGCCACGCGGGCTGGATTGCCTTCCACGCCGGGCTCGCCGGCGGCGCCAACGTGATCCTGATTCCCGAGCTGCCATTCGACCTCGACAGGGTCTGCGAGCTGGTCGGGCGGCGGCTCGAGGCCCGCTTCGCGCCGATCGTCGTCGTTTCCGAGGGCGCCACTCCGGTCGGCGGGATCCCGGAGGTGCAGGAGGAGAAGCTCGACGCTTTCGGACACGTCCGCCTCGGCGGCATCGCCCACTGGCTCGAGGGGGAGATCGAGGATCGCACCGGCAAGGAGACGCGGGCGACGGTGCTCGGTCACGTCCAGCGCGGCGGCACCCCGACAGCGTTCGACCGCGTTCTCGCCACCCGTTTCGGCCTCCACGCGATCGACGCCGCCAACGGCGGGCGGTGGGGGATGATGACCGCGCTGCGGGGTACCGAGATCGAGCTGGTCGCGTTGAGTGAGGCGACGGCCGAGTTGAAGACGGTCCCGAAGGCGTTCTACGAAGAGGCCGAGGTCTTTTTTGGCTAGGCCCCGGTGGGTTCGGGCGCTTTCCCGTCTGAACCCGCGTCGGTCGTCCTCCAAGGGCTCATCGCCGGGGCGGCTCACAAGTTCCGCCGGGAAAGCGCCCGCACCCCCGACGTTCTCGCCTCTCAAGGCGCGGATCGCGATGGTGTCTCCACTCGTGATCGTGGCGCTGATTGCGGCCGGTTGTGGGGGCGGGGGAGGGGTCGAGGAAGGGGCGACCGTCAGCATCTACGTCGCGGCGCCTCTCTGCGCGGGAGCGAAGCGGGAGATGTCACGGCATGGCGAGCCGGTCGGCTCGGTGCGGGTGCGGGTCGTGTGCCTGCCGGGCGCCCGCGGCGGGGGCGGCATCGACATCGCCGTGATCGGCGCAAACGCCCGCCGCGCCACCGAGGACTCGTCCGCGGTCGGGTACATCGGCGAGACGAGCCCCGAGGCAACCAAGTTTTCGAGCACCATCGTCGAATCGGCCGGCATCGCCCAGGTCCCGGGGACGTCGGGGGACGCCGCGATGGCTCGTCTGCTGGGCGCGATCGAGGCGGCGGGCGACGCCGGGAACCTGCGCGAAGTTGTGGACGAACGGATCTCGGGCGGCTAGAGCAGGTCCGCCAGCGCGGCGTCGATCTCGGTGAAGCGGAACTCGTAGCCGAGGTCGAGGGCGCGGCGTGGGAAGACGCGCTGGCCGCCGCGCAGAACCTGCCCGAACTCGCGGCCGAATCTGAGGTCGAGGACGAGGCCCGGGACCGGGACCACCGCCGGCCGGCCGAGGGCGCGGCCGAGCGCGTGGGAAAGCTCCCCATTCGTGACCGGTTTCGGGGCCGTCGAGTTGATCACCCCGTCGACCACCTCGTTGTCTATCGCCCAGAGCAGGATCCCGACCTCGTCGGCGATGTGGATCCAGGACACGTACTGACGCCCGCCCGCGAGCGGCCCGCCGACCCCGAGCTTGAATGGGGGGAGGAGGGCCGCGAGGAAGCCGTCGTCGGCGTCGAGCACGTGCCCGGTGCGGACGATGACGAGCCGGACGCCGGTCGGGTCGATCTCGTGCGCGGTCCGTTCCCACTCCTGGACGACCTCGGAGTCGTAGCCCTGACCGGGCTCGGAGGACTCGTCGACGATCGCGTCGCCCCGGTCGCCGTAGAACCCGATCGCCGCCTGGTTGACGAGCACTGCCGGCTTGCGCTCGAGGCCCGCGATCGTCCCGATCAGATTGTGGGTGCCGGTTCGCCGGCTCTCCATGATCCGCTCTTTCGACTCCTCGGTCCAGCGCTGGTCGATCCGCTCTCCGAGCAGGTTGACGACCGCGTCGACCGCGTCGAAGGCGTCGGCCGGCGGGCGTTCGAGCATCGGCTCCCAGCGGTGCCAGACGACCGTCGGGTTGGTGCTCCGCGCCCGCTGGGGGTCGCGGGTGAGGCCGACGACGGTGTCGCCCCGGGTCAGCAGCGCGTCGCAGAGCGCCGAGCCGATGAAGCCGCTCGCTCCGGTGACGAGGACCCTCACGAGGGTTTCACGTCGACCGTCGAAAAGGTGCCGGTCTCCTCGCTGAAGCGGGCGATGCCCGCGCGCTTGGCCTCCTCGACGACGGCCTTCGCCACCTGTGGGGCCACTTCGCGGTTGAAGACGCTGGGGATGATGTAGTCCTCGGCGAGGTCCTCCTCGGTGACGGCCATCGCGATCCCTTTCGCGGCCGCGAGCTTCATCTCCTCGGTGATCCCAGGGGCGCCGGCGTCGAGGGCGCCGCGGAAGATCCCCGGGAAGGCGAGGACGTTGTTGATCTGATTTGGATAGTCGGAGCGCCCCGTGGCCATGATCCGAACATACGGGGCGGCGTCCTCCGGCATCACCTCGGGGTTCGGGTTTGCCATCGCGAAGACGATCGCGTCGTCATTCATCTTCTCCAGCGACTCCGGCTTGATGATCCCGGGCCCGGAGAGGCCGACGAACAGGTCCATGCCCTCGATCACGTCGTCGGGTTGGCCGCTGATCTGCTCGGGGTTCGAGTTCTCCGAGTACCAGCGCTTGATCTCGGTCATCTCGCCCGACTGGTAGTCCTCGCGCGCGGTCGAGAGCGCGCCCTGGCGGTCGCAGCCGACGATGTGGGTCACCCCCGAGGCCAGCATCATCTTCGTCACCGCCACTCCCGCAGCGCCGAGTCCGACCACCAGCACCCGCAGCTCCTCGATCGGCTTGCCGGTGATCTTCAGCGCGTTGAAGAGCGCCGCCATCGTCACCACCGCGGTGCCGTGCTGATCGTCATGAAAGACGGGAATATCTATCGACTCCTTCAGTCGGTCCTCGATCTCGAAACAGCGCGGCGCCGAGATGTCCTCGAGGTTGATGCCGCCGAATGTCGGCGCGATCAGTTCGACCGCCTTGATGATCTCGCCGGCGTCCTGGGTGTCGAGGCAGATCGGGAAGGCGTCGACACCGGCGAACTCCTTGAACAGCATCGCCTTGCCCTCCATCACCGGCATTGCGGCCTCGGGCCCGATGTTGCCGAGGCCGAGGACCGCGCTGCCGTCGGAGACGACGGCGACGGTGTTCTTCTTGATCGTGTACTCAAATGCCTTCGAGCGGTCGGCGGCGATGTCCTCGCAGACCCGTGCGACGCCCGGTGTGTAGGCCATCGAGAGGTCGTCGCGTGTCTTCAGCGGGTACTTGTTCTCGACCGAGATCTTGCCGCCGCGGTGCATCTGCATCGTGCGGTCGACGTAGTCGAGGACCTTGGCGCCGCGGGTCGACCCGATCCCCCGCAGGATCCGCTCCCAATGCTCGCGATCGCGGGCGTCGATCGTGAACTCGCGCACCCTTTTGCCCTCGCCGCCGGCGCCCGGAACCAGGTCAACTCCCTGGAGCTGACCACCCGCCTCGGCGATCGCCGCCGTCAATTTCCCGAGCGGCTCCTGCCGCGCGTCGAGCTCGACCCGGATCGTGACGCTGTATTGGGCGCTTACTGCCATCGTCGGCTATCGAATCAGATTCGCTCCGTGTGGCTCTGCGACCCTTCCCGAGATGGCATTCGACGAAGCGCTTGCCGATCGGGTCCGTGACCTCCTTGGGCCGCGACAGGAGGTCACCGAGCGGAGGATGTTCGGCGGGATCGCGTTCATGGTCGCCGGCAACATGGCCGTAGGGGTGATCAACGACGACCTGATGGTGCGGCTCGACCCGGCCGACGCCGAGCGCGCCCTCGGTGAGTCCCACACGCGGCCGATGGACTTCACCGGGAAACCGAGCAAGGGAATGGTCTACATCGACCCGAGCGGCACGGCGACCGACGGGGACCTCGGCCCCTGGGTCGACGCCGGCGCCGACTTCGCCACCTCGCTGCCGCCGAAGTAGGAGAATGCTCCGGAGATGAGGGGGACCCGGGGGTGGGGGACATCGATCGTCGTGCTCGCGGTACTGGTTGCGGTGCTTGGTGCCGCCGGGCCGGCCTCGGCGGGAACGCTGCCTGTGCCTCCTGGGTTTCAGCTCAAGGCCAGCAACGGTTACTTGCTCAGCGTCCTCGGGTTCCGAAATCCAGATACCGGGCAGAGTGCGCTTCTCGTTTCCCTCGGAAGCCGCCGATCGTCGGTGATCTATTCGACCCGCGCCGCCCAGGTCACCGAAACCTCGATCGAGGCCGACCTCGGCGTCCTCGGGAGGATCGACGTCGAGTTCGTTCCCTCGGGTGAAGCGAGGCCGGAACGCTCAGATTGCGGCGGGAAGCCGATCCTCTTCGACTCGGGGCACTACGCCGGGCAGATCGAGTTCGAAGGGGAGGAGGGGTTCAGCAAGGCCCATGCGACCTCGGCTGTCGGCTACGGGAAGCTCCTGCTCAACCTTGTGTGTTCGGAATCCCGCCCGACGGAAGGCATCGGGGGTCATTCTCCCGGCGCCCGGCTGACAGCCCATGGCAAGGGTCGGGCCGGGGTGGAATTCAGCGCCTTCAAGAACAGCCCCACTCGCCCTGTGAGGTTCACCGCGTCGATCGAGGAAAGGCGCGGCCGGATGGAGATCTCTCGCGGAGTCGGCGTGATGGCGTCGCCAGGCGCATTCGCATTCGACGTTCCAGCCGGCGTGGCGTCCGTCGAACCACCCGCCCCATTTTCGGGCCGAGCGGAGTACAGCCGCCACGCAGGTGGCCGATCGACCTGGGCCGGCGACCTCTCCGTCGATTTCCCCGGTCGTCCCGACGTCCCACTTACCGGCACCGGCACGCGGGTTTCTCTGGAACGAGCCGTGCTGAACCCTTCACATCCGTTCCGCGCCTTCTGAACGAAGGGGCGCTCGGCCCCGCCTCATAGAGTTGACGGCGATGAACGCGGACGGCAACGAGCTCTTCCTCCTCGACGGGAACTCGCTCGCCTACCGGGCGTTCTTCGCGCTGCCGGAGTCGATCGCGACGGCGGACGGGCGGCCGACGAACGCGATCTACGGGCTGGCGTCGATGCTGGGGAAAATCGTCGTCGAGCACAAACCGGCGGGTTTGATCGCGGCCTGGGACGCGGGGATGTCAGGGCGCGAGAAGACGTACGAGCCTTACAAGGCCCAGCGGCCACCGCGGCCCGACCTGCTGCGCGAGCAGTGGCCGCACCTGATGCCGCTGATCGAGGCCTTCGGCTACACCAACGTCAGGGTCGAGGGCTACGAGGCCGACGACGTCATCGGGACGCTGGCGCGCCGCGCGCAGGAGGAGGCGATCCCGGTGATGGTCGTCTCGGGCGACCGCGACGTCTACCAACTGGTCGGCGACGGGATCAGGGTTATGACCACCTCCCGCGGCGTTACCGAGACCAAGGTCTACGACCGCGACGGCGTGATCGAGCGCTACGGCGTCCCGCCCGAGCTGGTCACCGACCTGATCGGCCTGAAAGGCGACACCTCCGACAACATCCCCGGCGTCCCCGGGATCGGCGAGAAGACCGGCGCCCAGCTGCTGCAGGAGTTCGGCTCGCTCGAGGAGGTCCTCGCCAACGTCGAGAAGGTCTCCGGCGCGAAACGCAAGCAGAACCTGGTCGAGCACGCCGACGACGCGCGGGTCTCGAAGCAGCTGGCGACGCTGCAATTCGACGTCGAGACCGGCATCGACTTCGGCGAGGTGATGGGCGCCACCCCCGACCGCAGCACCTTGCGCGAGTTCATGCGTGAGTTCGAGCTGCGGGCGGTGATGGAAAGGCTCGAGGAGGGCCTTCCGGACGATGACGCGGTACCCGGCCGCAGCGTCGAGACCGAGCTCGAGGTCGAGCTGGTCGAGGGGACCCCCGACGACCTGCGCGAGGGCGGCGCGGCGCTGGCGATCGAGGGGGACCGCTGGGCCGCGGCCCAAGGCGACCGGATCGTCGGCGGCAGCTCGAGCCTCGACGAGCTCGTGGTCGCCCTCCAAGGCCGGCCGATCGCCGGCCACGACCTGAAGTCGCTCGGCGGCGGCCGCCACGGCCTGCTCGCGGCGGCCGCCCGCGAGGGGGTCGTGCTCGAGCTCGACCACGACACGATGCTCGCCGCCTACGTGCTGGAGCCCCAGCGGCGCACATACGGGCTGTCCGAGCTCGCCGCCGACGCCGGGATCGGGATCGCCGCGACGGAGGCGGCGGGCGCTGGCGATTCCGATGACGGCCAGCTTGCCCTCGGCGAGGAGCCCGATGCCGGCCTCGACCCGGCCGAGGAGGCCCGCCTGGTCGCGGCCCTCGCCGACGCCCAGCGCCCGCGTCTCGAGGAGCTCGAGCTGGTGCCGCTGTTGAGCGAAGTCGAGCTGCCGCTGGTCGACGTGCTCGCGGCGATGGAACGGGAGGGCCTGAAGCTCGACGCCGAGCGGCTGGCCGAGGTCGGCGCCGGCTTCGGCGAGCGCATCGAGACGCTCGAACGCGAGATCTTCGAGCTGGCCGACGAGGAGTTCACGATCGGCTCCCCGCAGCAGGTCGGCCGCGTCCTCTTCGAGAAGCTTGGGCTGACCCGCAAGCGCCGGGGCAAAACGGGCTTCTCAACGGATGCGCGCGTCCTCGCCCAGATCCGCGACGAGCACCCGATCGTCGAGAAGATCGAGAGCTGGCGTGAGCTCAGCAAGCTGAAGAGCACCTATCTCGACTCCCTGCCAGAGCTGATCGACCCCGAGACGGGACGGGTGCACACGACGTTCAACCAGGCCTCGACGACGACCGGCCGCCTCTCGAGTACAAACCCCAACCTCCAGAACATCCCGATCCGGACCGAGATCGGCCGCCCGGTCCGCGCCTGCTTCGTGGCCGAGAAGGGCGCCCGGCTGCTGTCCGCCGACTACAGCCAGGTCGAGCTCCGGGTCCTCGCCCACGTCGCCGACGAGGCGGTCCTGAAGGAGATCTTCGCGGCGGGCGAAGACGTCCACGCCGCCACCGCGGCGGAGGTCTTCGGCATCTCCCGCGAGGAGGTCGACCTCGGCCAGCGCTCGAAGGCGAAGATGGTCAACTTCGGGATCGTCTACGGGCTGACCGGGTTCGGCCTCGCCGACCGCCTCAACATCCCCCGCAAGGAGGGCGAGGAGTTCGTCGCCCGCTATCTTGAGCGATTTCCGGCGGTCCGCGCGTTCCGCGAGGAGGTCGTCGAGCGGGCCCAGGAGGAGGGCTTCGTCCGTACGCTGATGGGTCGCCGCCGGCCGATCCCGGAGCTCCGCTCGGGCAACCCCAACACCCGGCGCCTCGGCGAGCGGCTGGCGGTCAACACCGTGATCCAGGGGACCGCCGCCGACATCATCAAGGTCGCGATGGTCCGCTGTCAGCTGGCGCTGGCGGAGGCGGGGACCAAGACTCGCCTGATCCTCCAGATTCATGACGAGCTCCTGTTCGAGGGCCCGCCGCGGGAGATGGACGACGCGGCCGAGTTGGTGCGGCGCGAGATGTGCGCCGCGTACCGGCTCGACCCGGCGCTCGAGGTCGACATCGGCGTCGGCTCGGACTGGCTCGACGCGAAGTGACGCCGGGCTCAGCCGCTGATGCCCAGAGTCCTGACCGTCTCCGACTTCGGCACGCTGCCCTGTGTAGGGCTCGTGCCGAGCACTCGGTCAGCGGCATCGGAGCTGACTCCGAACCAGAAGTGCTCGTTCTTGAAGTGATGGAGTCGGTGCGAGCGCCAGATGTTCCGGTAGTAGCGGCTCTTCGGACGGTAGGGGGTGTGGATCAGGAAGTGACACCACTCATAGGAGGCGACGAGGACGCAGCTGACCATCATCAGGCTCAGCCAAAGACCGAGGTGCGTGCCGCCGGTCAGCGCCAGCGGCCACGAGAGCAGCCACATCGTGACGGTCACCGGTACGAGGAAGCCGGCTATCAGGGCGCCGGGGATCAGCACGCCCTCCAGGACGGTGGGGTTCCGGTGGTGCCAGCGGTGCATCCGCGCCGTCGGTAGGTCGATCGTGATGCGCCCGAGGTGGCGGGGCCTGGAGTGCAGCAGGAAGACGTGGATCAACCACTCGGTGAACGGCTGGGCCGCGATCAGGGCGGCGGCTACCGCGAGGTCGCGCCAGCTCCAGCCGCCGACCACGATTCGGGCCGCCAGGAAGGCGGCGAAGAAGGCCGCGAGGACGCGGGGCGAGCCGAAGCGCATGAAGGCCCGCGCACAGGCGGAGAGCGACACTGAACCGCGGCCGCGACCTGTGATCGCGACCGCGGTTGTCATCAGTGGGTCTGCCGCGAGGCTGTCCTGCGTACCCGTCACGGGCGCTTAGGCTACCCGCCCAGCTCAACCTTCTCGAAGGTTGCCTGGCCGTTGGAGACGCGCAGCTCGGCCTCCTTCACGACGGCCCCTTCGGTCAGGTCGGCAGTGGTGCAGTTGCCGCCGGTATCGCCGCCACCGTCGTGCGAGCCGCTCTGGTCGCCGCCATTGTCCTCGCCCTGGTCATCGCCGGCCTCTTCGCCCTGGTCTTCGCCGGGGTCGTCGCCGGCCTCTTCTCCATTGTGGTCTCCGGAGTCCTCGCCTTCGTTGTCTCCGGCCTCTTCGCCTTCGTCGTCGCCCGACTGTTCTTCGTTGTCGGACGAGGAGCCGTCGCCCTCACTCGAGGCGCTGGCTGAGTGGTCGCCGCACTCGATCTCGGTGCCTTCGGTGACCAGCCCGCTGATCGTGTCGCCGCCGAACAGGGCGATGGTCAGCTTGCCGGTTTCCTGGTCGAACGATTGGATCGTCCCGGCGTTCTCATTGCCGTCCATCACACCGTCGTTGTCGGTGTCGGCGTCACGCGGGTTGTCTCCGGCGAGGAACTCCGCGCGGTTGCGCAGGTGATCGCGGTCCTGGTCGCGCCCCGCCTGATTCCTGTGCAGCGAGAGGTTGTGGCGCTTCTCCCAGCGATCGGGGATGCGGTCGTGGTTGCGGTCCTTCGCGCCGGCCACGGCCGGAAGGGCCAGCATCGCCAGCGCTCCCACGGCGGCGACCACGAAGACCTTGAAGCCGTTCATGCGTCTCATTTGATCCTCCATATCGGTGACATCTGAGGCATCAACCCGTGGGCCCGGCGAGAATCACGGAACTCGAGAAAGGATCACGAGGTGGGGGGCGGCACTGAATCGTCGCCACCCTCAGAGGAGTCGGTCTGGCTGAATTCCGAGCCGGATTCGAGCTCGCCGCCCGATCCCTCTCCCGAACTGCCGCCGCCGTCACTCCCGCTTGTGCTCTCGTCGGGCGCCGGTTCGGTCGTCGCTGAGCCGCCGTCGGTGCCGCTGTGACCGTCAAAGCCATCGTCTCCACTGTTGACGCCGCCGTCGGTGCCGCTGTTGTCATCCGACCCGCCGCCGCTTGGCCCGCTCGACTCGCCCGAGCTACCCGAGCCGCTGCCGTGCCGGTCGTCGGATTCGCCGCGGTCCCCGCTGCCGGGCCCCGGCATCGCCCCGCCGCTTCCGGGGCCGCTGTTACGGGGACCGTCGGGGCCAGGTCCGCCGTGGCTCGTGCCGACAGATCCGCCGCCACCGGTGCCGCTGCCGCCCCGATCCGGCCCCGAGTGGCCCTCTGCCCGATCGTCGGTCGAGCCGACTCCACCGCCTGAACCACTCCCTTGCCCATCGTGGCCGCGGCTGTCGCCGCCGGACTCACTGCCCGTGGTGGAGCCGGCTGAGCTCGCGGCGGGACGAGCGGAGGCCCCGGAGCCGTTCTCCGCCCCCCGTTGCCCGCTCAGGATGGCCGCGTCCGCCCGTTCACCGTTGCCGTGATCGTGTTGGAGGGCGATCCCGGTTCCGACCGACCCAGCGAGGATGACGGCGACGGCCCCGGCTTTCAGCGCCGTTCCGGCGCCGCCGGCGCCGCCGGCGGCGAGCATCCCAGCAGCTCCCGCCCCGGCGGTGGCTTCGGTGCCGTGCTCGAGCATGATCCTGAGAAGGGGAAGGGGCAGAAGCATCCCCGCGCCGCTTCGCAGCGTCTCACGGGCGCGGAATATCACCTGGCGGGCCGCGCCTCCACTGAGGCCGAGCGAGGCTGCTATCTCCTCGTGGCTCAGGCCTTCGAGCTCCCGCATCACGATCGCGGCCCGCTGCCGCTCGGGCAGCGCCTGCAGCCGCTCGATCAGTTCACGCAGTTCCTCCCGCTCCTCGGCGGCGGCGGCGGTGCCATGCCCGGCCGCGATCGCCTCCTCGAGGATCTCCGGGGTCGGGGGCCTGTCGCGGAGATCATTGAGGGCGGTGTTGCGGACGATCCGGTAGAGCCACGGCCGTAGGTCGATCTCGTTCTCGTCGCGCCGCAACGCCAGCAGCGCCTTCGAGAAGGCGTCCTGGGTGACGTCCTCGGATCGTGATCCGACGATCGAGGCCGCGTAGCGGGCGAGCGGTCTGCCGTAGCGGCGGACGATCTCCTCGAAGGCGGCCTCGTAGCCTTCGCGGACGAGGGTCACCAGGCGTCGGTCGGGCTGCGCGCGCAGCGCCGGCCCGAGGAACAGGCGGGAGGCGAAGACTTCGGTCGGCGGCGGCGGCATCTACATGCGTTGATCGACAGATCGCGTTGGTGATATGAAGCGGGCGCGTCGCTCAGCAGGCGCGCCCTACCCATGCAACACAAGAGCTCACCAGAGATCACGGACGAAACACCGAAAAGGTTCAAGACCCGTGGATAGAGGCGTCGCGGTCCTGCTCACCGCGGCCGCCGGCGGCCTGATCGCCCTGCAGGCGCCGATCAACGCCGGCCTCGGCAAGGAGACCGGAAGCCTGCCCGCGGCGCTTGTCTCCTTCGCGGTCGGCACGATCGCCCTGGCGGCGATCGTCGTCCTCAGTGGCAAGGCCGGCGGTGTCACCTCGGTCGGCGACGTGAGCTGGTACTACCTGCTCGGAGGACTGCTCGGCGCCGTCTACGTCGCCAACGCGCTGATCGCGGTGACCACGATCGGCGCCGGGGGCGTGGCCGCCGCCACGGTCGCCGGCCAGCTCACGGCCTCGGTCGCGATCGACCGGCTCGGGCTATTTGGCCTCGATCAGGTCGCGCTCTCGCCGGAGCGCATCGTCGGCGTCGCCCTCCTGATCGCCGGCACGGTCCTGATCGTTCGCTGAGCCGGCGGCGTACTCGGGCGGGGCGATCCGCAGGTAGTGGTTGAAGGACCAATCGACGAAGCGCTGCGAGCCGAGCAATCTGATGATCGGGCCCAGCAGTCGCGGTGGGACCTTCGGGATCAGCCTCTGGACCCGAAGCATCCAGCGGAACTTCAACTCGTGCGAGTCGTTGAAGGCGGCGTAGCGGGCCGCCGCCTCCTGACGGGTTTGACGGCCGTCGAGTACCGCGCGCAGCTCGGCGCCGAGCGCGATCGCGAAGTAGAAGGCGGTCCTGATGCCCTCCGCGGTGAGCGGCAGGCAGTGGCCGGCGGAGTCGCCGACGAAGAACACCCCTTCCTCGGTCGCCGCGCGCAGCCTGTGGGGGATCCAGTTGCCCTGGTACCGGACCCGGTCCCGCCCGAGATCCTCGGCGAGGAGCTCGGTCGTCTCGCGCACGTGGAATCGGGGATCGAAGGAGCCGATGCCGATCCGCAGCTCCTCGCCGGCCGGGAACGACCAGCCGTAGCCGGCCGGGACGTAGCGGCGGTCGATCCAGATCTCCATGTCCTCGCCGCTGCCACCGGGATGGACCTCGAGGCCGCGCGAGAGCGGGGCATCCGGCGGCTGGTAGCCGTCGCCGCCGGCCAGAACGCGCCGCCATCCGAGCGCGTCGACGACCAGCCTCGAGCTGAGGATTCCGCGGTCGGTCTCGACCGCGATCGAGTCGTCGCCCGCGGTCGGTCGGGCGCGGCCGTTCACCTTCGCGGTCTCAAAGCGGGCGTCACAGTCCTTCCAGACAAGCTGGCAGAGCTGGCGGTAGTCGAAGGTCGAGAAGCTCCAGGGGAGTCGATACCGCTTCGAGCCGTGCGGGGTGTGGATCACCAGCGTGTCGAAACGCTGGCGCTCGGCGGCGAGCAGGCCGGTCGCCCGCAGCCAATCGGTCGGTATGCCGCAGGCCGATGTCTGGCGCTCGCCGATCTCGTAGCGGTCGATCACCATCACCGAGGCGCCGCTCCCGGCCAGCTCCCGAGCGAGGACGAGGCCGGCGAAGCTGGCGCCGCAGATCAGGACGTCATGTGCTCCGTCGAGCGGGGTCCGCTCGTCGCCGCGTTTGGTCGCCCGCGTCGGCATCTCTCGCAGGGTACCTAGGGCGGCCGCGAGCGGAGGAGGTGGCCGCAATGGGTTCTCTGGCATCATTGGCCGCCGTGTCCCCCACAGACACAGTGACCGCCCCTGCCCCCATCGGGACGCCCGTCGAGGGCTCGAACGGCCTCCTGCTCGAAGTCGAAGGCAAGGTCGTGCCCAACTACGCAGCGACCATGGTCGCCTTCGACGAGGGCGATGTCGTCAAGGGCAAGGTCGTTCGGATCGACAAGGACGAGGTCCTGGTCGACATCGGCTACAAGGCCGAGGGGGTCATCCCCTCGACCGAGCTCTCGATCCGCAAGTCGGTCGACCCCGCCGGCGAGGTCGAGCTCGGCGAAGAGATCGACGCCCTGGTCCTGACCAAGGAGGACGCCGAGGGCCGCCTCGTCCTCTCCAAGAAGCGGGCCCGCTTCGAGAAGGCCTGGCGCCGGATCGAGGCCGCGGCGGAGTCGGGCGAGCCGGTCGAGGGAAGCGTGATCGAGGTCGTCAAGGGCGGCCTGATCCTCGACCTCGGCGTGCGCGGCTTCCTGCCCGCGTCGCTGGTCGACATCCGCCGCGTCCACAACCTCGACGAGTTCCTCGGCCAGAAACTCGAGTGCAAAGTCATCGAGCTCAACCGCAGCCGCAACAACGTCGTCCTCTCGCGCCGGGCGGTCCTCGAGGAAGAGCGCAAGGAGGTCCGCGAGCAGATCCTCGGGCGCCTCCAGCCGGGCCAGGTCGTCGAGGGCAAGATCTCGAACATCGTCGACTTCGGCGCCTTCGTCGACCTCGACGGGATCGACGGTCTGATCCATATCTCCGAGCTTTCGTGGAGCCACGTCAACCACCCCTCCGAGGTGGTCGCGATCGGCGACACCGTGCGGATCAAAGTGCTCGACATCGACCGCGACCGCCAGCGGATCTCGCTCGGTCTGAAGCAGACCCAGGAGGACCCGTGGCAGCGGGTGATCAGCACCCATCGCCCGGGCGACGTCCTCGAGGGCACGGTGACCAAGGTGGTTGCCTTCGGCGCCTTCGTCGAGATCCTGCCGGGGGTGGAGGGACTCGTCCACATCTCCGAGCTCGCCGACCACCACGTCGAGAGCCCGAGCGAGGTGGTAGAGCCCGGAACCGTCCTCAACGTCAAGATCCTCGAGATCGACGAAGAGCGGCGCCGCCTCTCCCTCAGCATCAAGCGGGTCGAGGGCGAGAACATGCCGATGGGCGACCTCGGCGAACAGCTTCAGGACGCCGGAATCACCGCCCAGTCCGATGACGCCCCGGCCGCGGGTCCTGTCTCGGGGGATGACTCCTCGTCCTCGCGGGACGGCGCTGCGGGCGAGGAGCCCTCATCCGCGCCACCCGCGGAAGAGGCGTCCGCCGAGGTCGAGGTCGAGGAGGCACCCGCCGACCCCGGACGCGAAGCTGAGGAGTCGGCGGTTGATGGCGAAGCCGATAGCCCGAGCGAGGAGGCGTCGCAATCTGAATCTTCGCCGACGAGCGAGGGCGGCGAGTCGCCAGAGGCCGTTGAGGCCGAGCCCGCGGACGAGGGCGACTCCGAGCAGGACTGAGCGGCGTCGGTGGCGGGGCCGCTGAAGATCGGCCTCACGGGCGGGATCGCCGCCGGGAAGTCCGAGGCCCTGGCCGCGTTCGAGCGGCTCGGCGCCGAGACGATCTCGAGCGACGCGGTCGTGCACGAGCTGCTCGACTCCGAGCCGCTGCTCTCGGCCTTGACCGAGCGATGGGGAGAGGAGGTTGCTCCCGACGGGACGGTCGATCGGGCCAGAGTGGGGGAGATCGTCTTCGCCCGCCCCGATGAGCTCTCGTGGCTCGAGTCGCAGATCCATCCCCTAGTCGGGAAACGGATCGGGGGCTGGCTCATGTCCCTGCCCGAGGGGACCGATGTCGCGGTCGTCGAGGTTCCACTCCTCTTCGAGTCGGAGATGGACGCTTTCTTCGACACAACCGTCGCGGTGGTCGCCGCCGACCCGATCCGCCGCGCCCGTGCGGAGGCCCGCGGCCACACCCTCGTCGACGAGCGCGAGGCGCGCCAGCTCTCTCAGGAGGAGAAGGCCTCCCGCGCCAAGCACGTGGTCGAGAACGACGGGACGATCGAGGACCTCGAGCGGGAGCTGTCCACCCTGGTCGCCAAGCTCAGGGAATGAAGCGCAGGGCGAGGCGACGCCGGCGCCTGTTCCTCGCGGGAGGCGCCGGGGTCGTCGCGGTGGTGGCGATCGTGCTCGCGGTGACCGGGGTGTTCAGCCACGTGATCAAGGAACTGACGCTGCCGCTGCGGCATGAGGACATCATTCGCCAGCAGGCGAAGGACAAGGGCGTCGACGCATCGTTGATCGCCGGCGTCATCTACGCTGAGTCCCGCTTCCGCGACCAGACGTCTCGGGCGGGAGCGCGGGGACTGATGCAGATCACGCCGACGACCGCCAAAGAAATCGAGCGCTTGAGCGGTGGCACGACCTTCAAGCTCGAAGACCTCTCCGATCCCGACATCAACATCCGTTACGGGACCTTCTACCTGGCCGCCCTCTTGGATCAATTCGAAGGCAGCGAGGTGGCCGCGCTGGCGGCCTATCACGCCGGGCCGACCGCGGTCGAAGAATGGGGTGGGAGCTCGCTCAGCCTCGACGACATCCCGATCGAAGAAACGCGTGACTACGTCGAAGAGGTGCTCGACAAGCGGCGCGACTACCGCAGGGAATACGCACAGGAGCTGGGATATTGAGCGAGCCCAGGCGCCCCGGGGTGACGGCGCTCGCCGTTGCCGTCGGCCTCGTGCTGGCCGACGGCTCCGTCGTGGTCCTGGCCCTGCCGGAGATCTATCGCGACCTCGACACGAGCGTCGCCGGCGTCACCTGGGTCCTTGTCTCGTTCAACATCGTGATGGCGCTCGCGGCGGTGCCGGCAGCCCACGTCGCCCGGCGCGCCGGCCCGGGGCGGGCGGCGGCGATCGGCCTCGCGGTCTTCGCCGGCGCCTGCCTCGCCTGCGGCGCCTCATCCGAGCTCAGCACACTGATCGCCGCTCGCTGCGTCCAGG
Organism: uncultured Solirubrobacterales bacterium; assembly: GCA_963780815.1. Classification (GTDB taxonomy): domain Bacteria; phylum Actinomycetota; class Thermoleophilia; order Solirubrobacterales; family 70-9; genus VRUE01. The sequence goes on from CAWADG010000004.1 coordinate 194,622, forward strand.
CGCTGGGCGGCGCCACCGCGGTCACGGCGGTGCTCGAGCTGTTGCCGGCGACCGTCGGCTCGGAACGGCGGGCGGTCTCGATCTGGGCGATCGCGGGCGCGACCGGGGCCGCTCTCGGACCCGCGATCGGCGGCATCCTGACCGAGCTCGTCTCCTGGCAGTCGATCTTCCTCCTCCAGGTCCCGGTCGCGCTGCTTGCCGGGATCCCGATCCTGGCCGTCGCCCGGCACGAGGCCGCGACCGGTGTGATCGCGTCGGAGCTGCGGCGGACGGGGCGACCGCACGTGCGCGCCAACATCGCGCTGGCGATGATCTCGGCGGCGATCGCAGCGGCGCTCTTCCTGCTCGTCCTGCTCCTGATCGAGGGCTGGCGGCTGACTCCGATCGGGGCAGCGATCGTCGTCTCGGTGATGCCGCTGGCGGCGTTCCTCGGATCGCGCCTCGAGCCGGCTGTCCCGAGCTCGCGCGCCCGCGCTGCCGCCGGCGCGATCCTCGTCTCCGGCGGGCTCGGTGGCCTCGCCCTGCTGCCGAAGGCGGAGGTCGTGCTGACGATCCCGCCCCAGATCCTGGTCGGGATCGGGCTCGCCCTCGTCCTCTCGGCGCTGACCGAGACCGCGCTTCAGGGCCGCGCGCCGCAGGCGATCCACGGCGGTTGGACGATCTCGGCCCGCCACGCCGGCGTCGCGATCGGCCTCCTGATCCTCACTCCCGTCTTCACCTCCGACATCGCCAGCCAGCGCGAAGATGCGATCGACGCAGCCACCGCGGTCGTGCTCGACTCGAAGGTGGCGCCGGTGATGAAGATCGAACTCGCGCAGCGGATCGAGGATCGGCTCGGCGAAGAGAAGGGCAAAGTGCCGACGATCGGCCCGGCTTTCGAACCGCTTCCGGAAGACCCCGAAGACCGGGCGGCGGTCCTGCAGCTGAAGAGCGAACTGCAGGACCAGCTCGACCGAGGCGCGACCCACGCGTTCAGCCCATCGTTCGGCATCGCCGCGCTGCTCGGCCTGATCGCGTTGGTTCCGATCGCCTTCGCTCGTAAGGTGGATCTATAGAGATGGGCGGCGAAAGACGTGGGCTGATGCTGATCGGGGTCGCAGTCGTGGCTTCGCTGGTGCTGGTCGGGGTATACCTCGCCGCGGGAGGGGCCTCCTACGCGCCCGCCAAGACCCGGGACCCGTGCAAGCATCGTCCGTGGCGCAATCCCGAAGGGCTCGAACAGATCGCCGAGCAGTTCACCCTCTCGGCGCTCGACGGCGCCGCCTGCCAGCTCGGGGTCAGCCGCGAGGAACTCGCGCAGGCGCTGGCCAGCAACGAAGCGCGGGAACGGTTCACCGACCGCTACGACATCTCAGAAGTGGAGCTGGCGAAGGCGATCCGCGCCGGCCTTCTCAGAGCGGTGAATGACGCCGAAAAGGCAGGGGCGCTGAGCCCGCTTGTGGCCGGTCCGATCCGTGAGACCGTCCGCGACATCCCGCTCGACCAGGCGATCGAACTCCTTCAGAACGCCCGCTCGCTGCTGAACAGCGCCGAAGGCTTCCTCGGCCCCGCCCAGGGCCTGCTCGAAGAATTTCTGCCGTAGCCGCCCCCGGACGCGGGAGCGAGGGCCAGTCCATATCTGTTTCTTCTGGCCCGAGCGGGAGCAGAGGAGGCGGCGTCTTATTCCTCGCTCCCGCGTCCGGGGACGGCTTGGGAGCTCCAAAGGGAGGGGGCGGCATTTTGTTCGGCCAAAGCTCCTGGATGCGGAGGGACGGGGAGGAGGCGGCTTCTACCTGGTGGCGCGCCAGACCCAGAGGGCGCAGAGGGGCTGGAGCGGGAGGCGGGCCCACAGCGCCCAGCGCGGGACGCGATCGAGGTCGAGGCCGCGGACCTGCTCGGGGTGCAGGGCCATGTGGATGTTGGCCGGGAAGACGGCGGCCAACAGCGCCAGGAGCCACCAGCGGGCGAGCCGTCGGGTCCGGCGCGGAACGACCGCGGCGCCGCCGGCGATCTCGGCGAGGCCACTGGCGACGACCGCCTCGCGGTGGAGCGGGAGCGAGGGCGGCATCATCGCCTCGTAGCTGCGCGGGACGACGAAGTGCATCGTCCCGGCGAAGGCGAAGAACCCGGCCAGCCCCTTCTGCGAGCGCGTCATCGGCCAGGAGTCTGCCAGAGGCCGCCAGGGGCGCTCGATATCGTCATTCCGTGCCCGAGTTCAGGCTCAACCCCGCCTACACCCCGACCGCCGACCAGCCGGCCGCAATCGCCGGTCTTGCCGAGGGCCTCGGCGACGGCGACCGCTTCCAGACGTTGCTGGGCGCGACCGGGACCGGCAAGACTTTCACGATGGCGGCGACGATCGAGGCGGTGCAGCGGCCGTCGCTGGTGATCGCCCACAACAAGACGCTCGCCGCCCAGCTCTGCAACGAGTTCCGCGAGTTCTTCCCCGACAACGCGGTCGAGTACTTCGTCTCCTACTACGACTATTACCAACCCGAGGCCTATGTCCCCGCCCAGGACCTCTACATCGAGAAGGACTCCTCGATCAACGATGAGATCGACCGCCTCCGCCACGCGGCGACCGCGGCGCTGTTCGCCCGCCGCGACGTGATCATCGTCGCCTCGGTGTCGTGCATCTACGGAATCGGCTCGCCGCAGGTCTACAACGAAAAAATGCAGCTGTTCAAGGTCGGCGAGTCGATCGATCGCGACGAGGTGCTGCGGAAGCTGGTCAAGATGCAGTACCAGCGCAACGACTCGGCGCTCGGCCGCGGCACCTTCCGGGTCCGTGGCGAGGTGCTGGAGATCATGCCCTCCTACGCCGAGTCGGCCTATCGGATCGCCCTCTTCGGCGACGAGATCGAGGCGGTCCAGCATTTCGATCCGCTGACCGGCGAGATCCTCGATGAGATCGACCACGTCTCGGTCTGGCCCGCGTCGCATTATGTGACCAAAGACGAGACGCTCGAGCGTGCGGTCGAGGAGATTCGCGCGGAACTGACGGCCCGCACCGCTGAGCTCGAGGCCGAGGGCAAGCAGCTCGAGGCGCACCGGCTGCGGCAGCGGACCGCATACGACATCGAGATGTTGAAGGAGCTCGGGTTCACGTCGGGGATCGAGAACTACTCGCGGATCCTCGACGGCCGCCCGCCCGGCAGCCCCCCGCACACGCTGATCGACTACTTCCCCGACGACTTCGTCGTCTTCGTTGACGAGTCCCACCAGACGATCCCCCAGCTCGGCGGGATGTACGAGGGAGACCGGTCGCGCAAGCAGACCCTGGTCGAATACGGCTTCCGGCTGCCGTCGGCGATCGACAACCGGCCGCTGAAGTTCGACGAGTTCCTCGAACGGGTCAAACAGCTGGTGATGGTCTCGGCGACCCCGGGGCCGTTTGAGCAGGCGGAGTCGACCCGGGTCGTCGAGCAGATCGTCCGCCCGACCGGGATCGTCGACCCCGAGATCGATGTGCGGGAGACGAAGAACCAGATCGACGACCTGATGAACGAGATCCGGGTCCGCGCCGACGCCGGCGACCGCGTCCTGGTCACGACCCTGACCAAGAAGATGGCGGAGGACCTGACCGCGTACCTGCTCGAGTACGGGATCCGGGTCCGCTACCTGCACTCCGAAATCGACACCCTGGAGCGGATCCAGATCGTCCGCGACCTGCGCCTCGGCGAGTACGACGTCCTGGTCGGAGTCAACCTCCTGCGCGAGGGTCTCGACCTGCCGGAGGTCTCCCTGGTCGCGATCCTCGACGCCGACAAGGAGGGCTTCCTGCGCGGCGAGACGAGCCTGGTCCAGACGATCGGGCGTGCCGCCCGCAACGTCAACGGCAGGGTCCTGATGTACGCCGACCGCGAGACCGAGGCGATGGCGGCGGCGATTCGCGAGACCGACCGCCGCCGCGCGATCCAGCTCGCCTACAACGAGGAGCACGGGATCACCCCGGAGACTGTCCGCAAGGGGATCTCCGAGATGGCCGAGTTCCTGGCGATGGAGGACCGGGCGCCGCGCAAACGTCGCGGCAGGCGTGCCGGAGAGTTCAAGGACCCGGAGGAGCTCGAGCGGACGATCGTCGCGCTCGAGGAGGAGATGCTGGCCGCCGCCGACGACCTCCGCTTCGAGGAGGCGGCGAGGATCCGCGACGAGCTGAAGGAGCTCCGCCGCGACCTCGACGGGATGCGGGCCGGCGCCTAACCTGGACCGATGCCGATCGACGTAACCGACGCGACCTTCGAGATCGAGGTGGTCGAGCGCTCGCGGGCGCTGCCGGTCGTCGTCGACTTCTGGGCCGAGTGGTGCGGGCCATGCCGGACCCTGACCCCGGCGCTCGAGGCGGCCGAGGCGGCGCGCGGCGGCAAGGTGGTGCTCGCCAAGGTCGACGTCGACGCCAACCAGGCGATCTCGGCACGTTACGGGGTGCAGGGAATACCCGCGGTCAAGGCGTTTCGTGACGGAGCTGTCGCTTCCGAGTTCGTAGGCGCGGTGCCGAAGGCGGCGGTCGAGGAGTTCTTCGATGCGCTGGTCCCATCGCGGGCCGATGAGCTGCTGGCGGCCGGCGACGAGCTCTCGTTGCGGGAGGCCTCTGAGCTCGAGCCGCGACGTGCCGACATCGCCGTCGCGCTGGCCCGCAGGCGGCTCGAGCGTGGTGCGGATGAGGAGGCGCTGGAGGCGCTCGAGCCCCACGGGGGCGACTTCGCCGCCGACGGCGTCGCGTCGCTCATCGAGCTGAAGCGGGCCGGGGTCGCGCCGTCTGCGTTCGAGGCGCTCGAGCGCGGCGACCGCGAGGCTGCCCTCGACGGGCTGCTCGAGGCGATCGGAGAGGCCGGCGAGCAGACGCGCGAGGACCTTCGCCGCGCGATCATCGGGATCCTCAGCGACGGCGACCAGGCCGACCCGACCGCGCGCGAGTACCGGCGCCGGCTCGCCACCGCGCTCTACTGACCAAGACTAGATGTCGCATTTCCCTCCAAGGGATGGAGCAAAGCGCGACATCAGCCCTGGATCGGTTCCCCAAACTCCATTTGGCGGCGCCTGAGGCGTTCCCTCACCTGGTTTCCAACCCAGTCGGGATCGGACGCGATCTGGCGATCGGTGAATCGGGCGATCTCGATGCCGGCGAGTCGGAGGCGCTCGTCGCGCTCGTGGTCCCGCTCGAACGCCGTACGAGAGCTGTGGGTTGAGTACGCGTCTACTTCGACCGCGAACCGAGCTGATTCCCAGTAGGCGTCCACCTCCTGACCCTCGACGAAGTAATTGAAGGTCGGCAGGGTCACTCCCGCCCGCTTGAGGACCTCGCGCAGCCTGCGCTCGTGAGCTGACCGAAAGAAGCCGGGCTGCCGATACAGGGCAATCCCTTCGCGAAGTCGGTTTCGCCCTGCGTGTCCGCCGCAGCGCCGCAGGAGGTCGTCGATAGCGCCCAGGTCGAAGAGTCCGAGGCGCTCTGTGCGTTCGATGCTCCGCTCCAGCGCCCAGGCAGTCCTTCCGGCGGCAATGTCGAGGAGCGTTCTCGGCACAGCCGTTAAGGGAATGCCCTCCCGTTCGGTGAAGTCCGTGTCGTCGAGGATCGTCGAATGGTGGGTCCGGATTCCGCGCCGCCTGTGGCCTCGGGACGGACCTGTGACGTCGACGGTCGTTTCGAGGCGAGCGTCGATTCCCCAAAGCCATGCCGCGGCCGCATGACTCGCGACGGCGCCGGTGCCACAGGCCAAGACCGCCGCGAGGCACCGACCATGATCCGCGAGCGCCCTGTGTCCGAGGGCGTAGGTGCCCTGATGAACTCTGTGCAGGCGGCCGGCCGCAGCGTGGCGGGCAATTGTTGCCGACGAATAGCCAAGGCCAGCGAGCTGAGCGTTGGAGACGACTCCGTGTTGGGATGTCGCCAACGCTGTCAAAGCGAGGCCACGGGGATCAGATCGCACACCGACTGAGGGGGCGACAGGCCGATCTTCACCCCAGATGTCGCATTTTTCTCGACCCCGTGGAGGAAAGTGCGACATCCAGGGCGGGGGAACGTCTGTTCGCGTGCGTAGAATCGGTCGGATGCCCGCCTCAGAGCGAATCGTCATCTCCGGTGCCCGCGAGCACAACCTCAAGGACATCGACGTCGAGTTGCCGCGCGACGCGCTGATCGTGATCACCGGGCTTTCGGGCTCGGGCAAGTCGAGTCTCGCGTTCGACACGATCTACGCCGAGGGGCAGCGGCGCTACGTCGAGTCTCTGTCCTCGTATGCGCGGCAGTTCCTCGGCCTGATGGAGAAGCCCGACGTCGACTCGATCGACGGCCTCTCGCCGGCGATCTCGATCGACCAGAAGACGACCTCCCGGAACCCGCGCTCGACGGTCGGGACGGTGACCGAGATCCACGACTACCTGCGGCTGCTGTGGGCCCGGATCGGGATCCCGCACTGCCCCGAGTGCGGGGCCGAGATCACCGGCCAGACCCAGGAGCAGATCGTCGATCGGCTGATGACCCTCGACGAGGGGACAAAATTCATGGTGATGGCACCGGTGGTGCGGGGGCGGAAAGGCGAGTACGGGAAGCTCCTCGAGCAGCTCCGGCTCGAGGGCTATTCGCGGGCGATGATCGACGGCGAGCTGCGCCGCCTCGACGATGAGATCGATCTCGACAAGAAGTACAAACACGACATCGCCGTCGTCGTCGACCGGCTGGTGATGAAACCGGACCTCAGGCGCCGGCTCTCGGAGTCGGTCGAGGCGGCCGCGGGTCTCGCCGCCGGCCTGGTCGAAGTGGACCTGGTGGGCGAGGAGGGCGGAAATTTGATCTTCTCCGAGCAGTTCGCCTGCCTCAGCTGCGGGACCTCGATCCCGGAGCTCGAGCCGCGGATCTTCTCGTTCAACTCCCCCCACGGGGCCTGCGAGCGCTGCCACGGCCTCGGCTTCCAGCGGGTGATCGACCCCGAGCTCGTCGTCCCCGACCCGACGCTCTCGCTCGAGGAGGGGGCGCTGCAGCCCTGGAACCGCGGCGTGACCGCCTACTGGCGGCGGTTGATCGCCGCAGTCGCCGGTGAGAACGGGGTCGACATCACCAAGCCGTGGTCGAAGCTCAAGAAGTCGGAGCGGGAGATCTTCCTCAACGGGACCGGCGGGCAGCGCCACCAGGTCACCTACACGAACCGGTTCGGCCGCCGCCGCTCCTACCGGGTCCGCTTCGAGGGGATCGTCAACCAGCTTCAGCGACGCTACGAAGAGACCGACTCGGAGACGAACCGCGAGCGGATCGAGAGCTACATGGCGGAGCAGCCGTGCCCGGAGTGCGGCGGCGCCAGGCTCCGGCCCGAGAGCCTGGCGGTCAAGGTCGGCGGCATCAGCATCGCCGAGTACAGCGCGATGTCCGCGACCGCCGCCGGGGAGTGGATCCGGTCGCTCGAGCTGAACGAGACCGAGCGCGCGATCGCGCGGCTGATCGTGCGCGAGATCTCCGAACGGCTCGCGTTCCTCGAGAACGTCGGGATCGGCTACCTCTCGCTGGCGCGCTCGGCGCGGACCCTGTCCGGGGGCGAGGCGCAGCGGATCCGGCTCGCGACCCAGATCGGGTCGAGCCTGGTCGGCGTCATGTACGTGCTCGACGAGCCCTCGATCGGCCTCCACCAGCGCGACAACGCGAAGCTGATCGCGACTCTCGACCGGCTGCGCGACCTCGGCAACACCGTGATCGTCGTCGAGCACGACGAGGGCACGATGCTCGCCGCCGACCACATCGTCGACCTCGGCCCCGGCGCCGGAGAGCACGGCGGCCATGTGATCGCCGAGGGCCCGCCGGCCGAGGTGGCCGCGACCGCGTCGTCACTGACCGGCCAGTACCTGTCGGGCAAGCGCCGGATCGCGGTCCCCGACGAGCGGCGCGAGCCGCGCGGGGCGCTCGTCGTCCGCAACGCCCGCGAACACAACCTCAAGGGGATCGACGTCGCCGTTCCCCTCGGCGTCTTCTGCTGTGTCACCGGCGTCTCCGGGTCCGGCAAGTCGACGCTCGTCAACGAGACATTGCACCACTCGGTCGCCAACCGCCTGCACCAGGCGAAGCTCCGGCCGGGAGCCCACGACGGGGTCGACGGCCTCAGCCAGATCGACAAGATCATCAACATCGACCAGTCGCCGATCGGCCGCACGCCGCGCTCGAACCCGGCCACCTACACCGGCGTCTTCGACCACATCCGCCAGCTCTTCGCCAAGACCCAGGAGGCACGGGCGCGCGGCTACAAGCCGGGCCGGTTCAGCTTCAACGTCAAGGGGGGGCGGTGCGAGGTCTGCCGCGGCGACGGCCAGATCAAGATCGAGATGCACTTCCTGCCCGACGTCTACGTCCCCTGTGAGCAGTGCCACGGCAGGCGCTACAACCGCGAGACGCTCGAGGTCCGGTTCAAGGGCAAGAGCATCGCCGACGTGCTCGAGATGTCGGTCGAGGACGCAGTCGGGTTCTTCGAGAACGTGCCGAAGATCGCCCGCCGGCTTCGCACGCTGCACGATGTCGGACTCGACTACATCCGGCTCGGACAGCCGGCGACCACCCTCTCGGGCGGCGAGGCCCAGCGGGTGAAGCTCGCGACCGAGCTCTCCAAGGTCGCCACCGGCGACACCCTCTACATCCTCGACGAGCCGACGACCGGGCTTGCATTTCGCCGACGTCCAGCGACTGCTCGACGTCCTCGGCCGGCTGGTCGACGCCGGCAACACGGTGGTCGTGATCGAGCACAACCTCGACGTCATCAAGACCGCTGACCGCCTGATCGACCTCGGACCCGAGGGAGGAGAGCACGGGGGGGAGGTGGTCGCCACCGGGACCCCGGAGGAGGTCGCCGCGGTCGAGTCCTCCTACACCGGCAGCTTCCTCGCCGAGCTCGTCGAGCCGGCTCCGCAGAAGCGTGCATCTCGCAAACGCCGCGAGCCGGTTGCTGCATAGCCTCGACCGCGCCTTGCATAAAGGTCTCTGATCGGGGTACGGTGGGCACAGGGGCAGGAAGCGTCGAAAGGAGATGCATAGATGTCCACACTTCTCAGCGTGAGGCGTGTTTCTCTGTTGCTGTTCGCACTGGTGATTGCCGCCGGGGCGATTGTTGCCGGTTGCGGAAGCAGCGGTGGAGGCGGTCCGAAGATCGCACTCCTCCTTCCAGAGAACGAAACGCCCAGATACGAAGCGCACGACCGGCCCGAATTCGAAGAAAACGTCGAAGCGGAATGCGAAGACTGCGAAATCCTCTACAACAACGCAAATGAGGACGCCTCCAAACAGCAGAGCCAAGCGGAAGCGGCCCTGACACAGGGCGCCGAAGTGCTCGTTCTTGACCCCGTCGACGCCAAATCGGCGGCTGCGATCGTCGAAAAGGCGAAAGCGCAGGAAGTTCCGGTGCTCTCTTACGACCGGCTGATCGAAAACTCCGAAGTCGACTACTACGTCTCATTCGACAACGAACACGTCGGTGAACTGCAGGCCGAATCGCTCTCGGAAAAACTGAAGGAAGACGGCGCGCCGAAGGGGCCGATCGTGATGATCAACGGCGATCCCGCCGACAGCAACGCCGCTCTCTTCAAAGCAGGAGCGCACACGGGCTTTGACAAATCGGGTGTGCAGATCGCGAAGGAATACGACACGCCCGAATGGTCGGCGACAAATGCCCAGAACGAGATGCAGCAGGCGATCACCGCTCTCGGAAACAACGGCTTCGAAGGCGTCTACGGCGCCAACGACGAAATGGCCGCCGGCTCGATCGCGGCGATGAAGAGCGCCGGGATCAACCCTGCAGAAAAGCCCAGCACCGGCCAGGACGCGACTGTCCCCGGTGTCCAGCGGATCATCGCGGGGCAGCAGTACATGACCGTCTACAAGGCGACGGACCTCGAGACCAAGGCCGCCGCGGAAATCGCCGTCGCTCTGGCGGAAGGCGAAGAACCGACGGTCGAAATCACCGAAGAAATCGACAACGGCAAGGTCAAAGTCCCCTCGGTGCTGCTTGAACCGGTGGCGGTGACCAAGGAAAACGTCAAGGACACGGTGATCAAGGACGAATTCATCACCCCGGAAGAACTCTGCACGGGCTCATACGCCGCCAACTGCAAGGAATTGGGGATCTCATAGGCAATCGACGTCGATGACCTCGAACGGCGCTCTGCTCGAAGTCGAGGGCGCAAGCAAGCGCTTCGGCCCGGTCCAGGCCCTGGACCGGGTCGACTTCGAGGTTCACGCGGGAGAGGTGGTCGGCCTGGTCGGCGACAACGGCGCCGGAAAGTCGACCCTCGTCAAGGCCATAGCGGGGATCCACTCGATTGATTCGGGGAGCATGCGGTTCGCCGGGAAAGCGATCTCGATCCATCGGCCCCAGGACGCGACGGCGCTCGGCATCGCCACCGTCTACCAGGACCTGGCGCTCTGCGACAACCTCGACGTTGTCGCGAACCTGTTCCTGGGACGGGAGAAGGTCTCTACCGGCCTCGGCCAGGTGACGCTCCAGTTGGACGAGGCGACCATGGAGCACCGCGCCGGGGAGCTCTTCTCGGGGCTGGCGGTGACGATTCCGAGTCTCCGCAGCGAGGTCGGCACCCTTTCCGGTGGCCAGCGGCAGCAGGTCGCTGTCGCTCGCTCTCTCCTCGGTGAGCCAAAGGTGGTCCTGCTTGACGAGCCGACCGCCGCCCTCGGTGTCCCGCAGACTAAACAGGTGCTCGAGCTGATCGAACGCCTGCGCGAGCGCGACCTCGGAGTGGTCGTGATCAGCCACAACCTCGCCAACGTCTTCCACGTGGCGGATCGGATCGTCGTCCTCCGGCTCGGCAAGATTGCGGGTGACTTTCAAACCGAGCAGACCACCGAGGAGCATGTCGTCTCGGCGATCACCGGCCTCGGAGGGAACGGTGGCGAGAAGCCGACGGAGGCGAACAGCCGGGAGGAGGGGGAGTGAGCGCAGCAGCAGGCGGGGCACCGAGCTCTGAGGGAGAAGCCGGCGCGGTCAAAGCGACGACCCAGGAGACGCTCCGGCGCTTCATTCAGGGCGACCTCGCCTCGCTGCGGGTAGTACTCGGTCTGGCGGTGATCTGGATCATCTTCCAGTCCCAGAACGATCGCTTCCTCTCGGCCGAGAACCTAACCAACCTGATGCTCCAGATCACGGCTGTCGGCCTGATCTCGATCGGAATCGTCTTCGTGCTGCTGCTCGGTGAGATCGACCTCTCGGTCGGGGCGGTCAGCGGCCTGGCGGCGGCCTGCATGGCGGTCCTGAACGCCCAGCACGGCTGGAACCCCTACCTTGCGATCGCGGCGGGCATCGTCGTGGGCATGGCGATCGGCGCCCTTCAGGGCTTCCTCTTCAGCCGTTTCGGCGTTCCCTCCTTTGTGGTGACCTTAGCGGGCCTGCTCGCCTGGCAGGGAGCCCTGTTACAGGTGCTCGGGTCCACGGGGTCGATCAACCTGACCGATCCCACAATCACCGGCCTCGCCAACACCTTTTACTCCGACGCGGTCGGCTGGATCATGGCGGCGATCGTGATCGCCGCCTACGGCGCGTTGACGCTCTTGGGACACCGGCGGCGGTTGGCCGCCAATCTGGAAAGCGAGGGCATGATGACGCTCGCAATCCGCTTCGGCCTGGTGGCTGTGGCGACGATCGTGGTCGTCGCCGTCCTCAACTCCGACCGCGGCGTGCCGCTCGCCTTGCTGATCCTGGTCGGCTTCGTGGTGGGGATGGAATACCTCGCCAAGAAAACCCGTTTTGGTCGCCACGTCTTCGCGGTCGGCGGCAACGTGGAGGCTGCAAGGCGCGCCGGTATCGGGATCGAAAAAATCCGAATCATCGTCTTCGCGATGTCGGGGACGATGGCGGCGATCGGCGGCATCATGGCCGCCTCGCGGTTGCTCGCCGTCAATCAGAGCTCTGGCGGGAGCGAACTGCTGCTGCTTGCGATTGCGGGCCCGGTCATCGCCGGCACCAGCCTCTTCGGCGGCCGGGGCGCCGTCTGGACGGCACTGGTCGGCGCCCTCGTCATCGGCTCGATCTCCAACGGCATGGACCTCCTGGCGCTCTCCTCGGCGGTCAAGTTCATGGTCACCGGCGGCGTCCTGCTGCTCGCCGTGATCGTCGACGCGATCGCCCGCCAGCAGCGACAGGCGGCCGGCCGCGTCTGAGCTGCCCTAGCGGGCGACGAGGAGCGAGGCGCCGATCGCCCCACCTAGGTCGCCGAGGGAGGCGACGCGGACTGCCGGCGGCCGTTCGTCGACAAAGAGGTGCTTGCCCATCTCCTTCGTCAGCGGGTCCATCAACCTCGCACCGAAGCGGATCCCGAGGCCGCCGCCGAGCACGACGGCCTCCGGGTCGATCAGGTTGACGGCCGACGCGATCCCGGTCCCCAGCGCCTCGATCGCGCGTTCGATCAGTTTTTCGGTGAGGTCGTCCCCGTGGTCGAGGGCGCGCTCCCAGACCCCGCTCGTCAGGCGGTCTTTCCCGTGCTTCTCCATCAGCTTGAAGAGGTCGGTCTTGACCCCCTCGGAGTGCTGGCGCCTGGCCTCCGCTTCCATCGCTCCACGACCGGCGTAGGCCTCGATGCAGCCCTTGCGCCCGCAGGGGCACTTCGCGCCGCCGCGCTTGATGACCATGTGACCGATCTCGCCGGCGGCGCCGCGGCCCAGCCACGGTTTCCCGCCGAGAATCAGGCCGCCGCCGACTCCGGTTCCCCAGAAGACGCCGAGCAGGCTCGAGAACTCACGCGCCGCGCCGAGGTGGAACTCGGCTTCGGTCGCGACCTGGACGTCGTTGCCGACCTTCACCTCCGTCCCGAGGGCCTTCGAGAGGGTTTCGCCAAGCGGAAAGCTCCCGTTCCAGCCGGGTAGGTTCCGGGCGCCCGAGACGACGCCGGTCTTCTCGTCGGCGTCCCCGGGCGAGCCGACGCCGACGCCCTCGAGCCCGGACGACTTGACCCCGGCCGCGTCCGCCGCTTCCTGCATCGCCGCCGCCATCGCCTCGGCGACGTCGCCCGGCCCGCCCGTCGTCGGCGTCGGCTGGCGGGCTTCGCCGAGCACCTCGCCGCCGGGATCGACGATCGCCGTCTGGATCTTCGTCCCCCCGAGGTCTATGCCCCCACGCAGCTTGGCCACGGCCAGCAGTTTATGCCCGCCGGTCTGGGAAGCTTGCAGTCATGAGCCGACGGACCGGTTGGCGACTGTGGTGGTCGAAGCGGCGCTGGTACGAGCGAAACAGGCGGCCGCTGCGGCGGCTGCGGATCGCCCGCCACGCCGCCCGGGGCGGGTTCTTCATCCGGATGCCGGTCGAGGGCGAGTTGCTGGAGGCGCTCGACGAGGGCCGGCTTGCGATCGGCGAAGGCACTCTGCTCGAGCCCGGATGCTGGCTCACGCTGGCTCCCGAGGCGAGGATCGAGATCGGCGCCGGCTGCTTTCTGAACCGCAACACCATGTTCGCGGCGCTCGACCTGATCGAGGTCGGGGACCACGTGATGTTCGCCAACGGTTGCTTCGTCGGCGACGCCGATCACCGCTTCGATGACCCCGACGTCCCGATCCCATGGCAGGGGTTCAGCAGCAAGGGCCCGGTCAGAATCGGCGCCAACTGCTGGTTCGGCGTCAACTGCGTCGTGACCGGCGGGGTGACGATTGGCGAGCGCTGCGTGATCGGGGCGAACTCGGTCGTGACCCGCGACCTTGCGTCGGGCACGATCGCCGCCGGGGCGCCCGCCCGGGAGGTCGGGGCGGTTCCGCTCCCTGGTTGATCCGTGCATCTCCGCCCCGTGTCCGGGTATACGTCACAGAGCCACGGCGATAGGCACCTATAATTCTGCGCAGAGGCCGTGACCCCAGAGGGCATGGACCCGTATGGACCTGACGATAGGCATTTCCGCAAGCGCAGAGACAGGCGTCGTGGTTGCCCGCAGCAAGGGCGAGCTCGGCGATGCCCTGGCCGAGGCCCGGGCGAACGGCCACTCGATCGGCCTCGTTCCGACGATGGGCTACCTGCACGACGGGCATCTCTCGCTGCTCGAGGCGGCGCGCGCATCCTGTGACGTCGTCGTCATGAGCCTGTTCGTCAACCCGACCCAGTTCGGTCCCGGCGAGGACCTCGACCGCTATCCGCGCGACGAGGCCCGCGACATCGAGCTCGCCGCCCAGGCCGGCGTCGACGTCATCTACGCGCCGCCGGTAGGGGAGGTCTACCCCGAGGGCTTTGCGACCGAGGTCGAGGTCAAGGGCCTGACCGACGTCCTCTGCGGCGATCCCGAGCGCCGTGGTCGCGGCCACTTCACCGGCGTCACCACCGTCGTCGCCAAGCTCTTCAACGCGGTCGGGCCCGACGTCGCCTACTTCGGCCAGAAGGACGCGCAGCAGGTCGCCGTTATCCGTCGTATGGCCCGCGACCTCGACTTCCCGGTTCGGATCGAGGCGCTGCCCATCGTGCGCGAGCCAGACGGCCTCGCGATGAGCTCGCGCAACGCCTACCTCGAGCCCGCCGACCGCGAGCGGGCGACCGCGCTCCATCGCGCACTCGGCGCCGTCGAGGAGGGCGCGCGCGCGGATTCCCTCGCCGTCGGTCTCGACCGCGGGATGAGGGAGCTTCAGCTTGCGGGAATCGACCCCGAGTACCTCGAGGCGCGCGACCCGGAGAGCCTCGAGCCCGTCGAGGAGGTCGGCGGGCGGCGGGTCCTGGTCGCGGTCGCCGCCCGGGTCGGCGGCGCGCGGCTGATCGACAACATCCTGATCGGGCCTGAGGCATAGCGACAACTTCAAAACCAGGGAGAACGATGCAGAGGCAGATGCTCAAGTCCAAGATCCACCGGGCGACGGTGACCGATTGCGACGTCGACTACGTCGGCAGCATCACGATCGACACCGAGCTCATGGCCGGTGCCGATCTGCTCACCGATGAGCAGGTCCATGTCTGGGACATCGACACCGGAGCCCGGTTCGTCACCTACGTCATCGACGGCGAGCCGGGCTCCGGGACGATCCAGGTCAACGGCGCCGCCGCCCACCTCACCAGGCCGGGCCACAGGGTGATCGTCGCCTCGTTCGGGGCCTACGACGAGGCCGACCTCGAGGCCTACTCACCGGTGGTCGTCCACGTCGATGACGCCAACCGCGCGGTCGCAATCGACAGCAATCCGGAGGTGCTTTTGTCATGAGCGCGGAGCGAGCAAGCGTCAATATCTGGCTCTTCGCGCAGCGAGCGAAGCGGGAGGCGATGTCATGAGGGAGTTCAAGGTCGAGGTCGGCAAGGGGA
Organism: uncultured Solirubrobacterales bacterium; assembly: GCA_963780815.1. GTDB lineage: Bacteria > Actinomycetota > Thermoleophilia > Solirubrobacterales > 70-9 > VRUE01. The sequence goes on from CAWADG010000004.1 coordinate 209,837, forward strand.
ACGACTCGGAGCGCAAGCCGGTGACGCTGCCGCGGCTGGCCGAGATGAAGGCCGCGGGCGAACCGATAGTGATGGTCACCGCCTACGACTTCCCCTCGGCCCGGGTCGCCGAGGAGGCGGGGGTCGACATCGTCCTCGTCGGCGACACCGCGGCGATGGTCGTCCTCGGCTACCCGGGTACCGAGCCGGTCTCGATGGACGAGATGGTGATGCTGGGCAAGGCCGTTCGCCGCGGCCTGACGACGCCGCTGATGGTCGGCGACATGCCGATGGGCAGCTACGAGGCGAGCAACGAGCTCGCCGTCCAGAACGCCCAGCGGCTGGTCAAGGAGACGGGATGCAAGGTCGTCAAGCTCGAGGCGGGGGGGACCTCGGTCGAGCGAGCTCGGGCGATCGTCCGCGCCGGGATCCCGGTGATGGGCCACGTCGGCCTGACGCCGCAGACGGCGACGGCGCTCGGCGGCTACAAAACCCAGGGCAAGGACCTGAAAAGCGCGATCAAACTCTGCGAGGACGCGCTGGCCCTGCAGTCGGTCGGTTGCTTCGCGATCGTCTTCGAGGCCGTCCCGGCCGCGATCACCGAGGCGATCGTCGAGCGCCTCGAGGTCCCGGTGATCGGGATCGGCGCCGGCCCGGCGCCCGCCGGCCAGGTCCTCGTCTTCCATGACCTGCTCGGGATCACGACCGGCCGGGCGCCGAAATTCGTCAAGCGCTACGCCAAGGTCCACGACGCGATGGTCGACGGGGTGCGGCGCTACACGGCGGAGGTCCGCTCCGGCCGCTTCCCCGAAGCCGATCACGTCTACGGAATCGACCCGGCCGAGCTGGGCGAGTTCAGGGACTACCTCGAGCGCGAGAGCCTGTCGGCGCCGGGGAGCTGGGACTGGGAGCCGCTCTCCTAGTCGCCGCCGAACTGCCTGTTGTAGGCATCGGTCATCGAGGCCAGGCAGCCCGCGAAGGCGCCCCGCCGCTCGGGCTCCTCGTAGGCCTTGGTCGCTTCCTCGGCGACCAGGTCCAGTCGCGGCCCGTCGTCGTCGTGGTAGCGCCGCACGCTCGTCGGCGCCTGCCTTGCGCAGAAGAAGTAGCTGTGTTCGCAGGCGGCAGCCGTCCGACCGGGGTAGGCGGAACACGTCTCCGCCACCGAGACACTCGGCTCCGGTTCCGCTCTCGCGCCTGCATCGGAGCCACCGCAGCCGGCGAGGACGAGGAAGCTGGTGACCATCAAGGCCGCTGCAGGTGCCCGCGCCATCGAGGCGAGACTCTACGGCGAACGGTATACCGTGGAGGCCGCGAAACCCGCGGATCTGGAGAGCAGACCATGCCGATCTACGAGTTCGAGTGCGAGGAGTGCGGGAACCGTTTCGAGGAGCTCGTGCCGAGCGAGGCCGCCGAGGTCGCCTGTCCCAGCTGCGGATCGACGCGAGTGAGGCGGCTGATGTCTGCCGTCTCGCCCCCGGGGCGCCAGCCGCGTGGGGCCGCCGTGAGATCGGACGAATCGAGACGTAGCGAGCGCGAAGCCGGCCACCGGGAGCGCCTGGCGGAGACGAAGAGGAAGCGGGCGAGCGGCGAGCTTCCGCCTGCCCGGAGGAAGGGAAAAGCCGAGTGAGCCGAACCGCCGAGGAGCGGCGGGTCGAGCTGGTCGATCTCTTCCGCGAGGTCGAGGCCTGCACCAAGTGCCCCCTCCACGAGACCCGCACCAAGGCTGTGTTCGGGGCCGGCGATGCCGATGCCGAGCTGATGTTCGTCGGCGAGGCGCCCGGGGCTGAGGAGGACCGCCAGGGCCTTCCCTTCGTCGGTCGCGCAGGGCAGCTCTTGAACGAGCTGCTGGAAGGGATCGGGATGACGCGCGAGGACGTCTTCATCGCCAACGTCCTCAAGAGCCGGCCGCCTGGGAACAGGGACCCCCAGCCGGATGAGATCGAAGCCTGCCGTCCCTTCCTGTTCGAGCAGGTCCGCCTGATCGAGCCGAAGGTAGTCTGCACGCTCGGAAACTTCGCGACCAAGCTCCTGAGCGGGAACCCGGCGGGCATCACCCGCGTGCGCGGGACGCCGCAGGTCCACACCCTGGGCGGCCGGGCAGTCTTCCTGTTGCCGCTCTTCCACCCGGCCGCGGGCCTGCGGACACCGGCGGTCAAGGAGACGCTCCGCGGCGATTTCGAGACCCTGCCGGCGCTGCTCTCCGGGCCCGACCCCGGCGTCCCCGAGGTCGAGGAGGAGGTCGAGGAGGCCCCCGTTCCCGGCCCGCCGCAGCCCGCCGCCGACCAGCTCGACCTGTTCGGCTAGCCGCCCCCGGACGCGGAGCGAGCGAGCAAGATATCCGGTGATGATGAATGCGAGCGAGCGGGAGCAGAGGAGGCGGCGCCTTATCTCCGACTCCGCAAGGGAGACCGAGGCGATCGGCGCCCGGCTCGCGACCGAGCTCGGGCCCGGCGACGTCGTCCTCGTCGTCGGCGATGTCGGAACCGGCAAGACGACGCTGATCCGTGGTGCCTGCCGGGCGCTCGGCGTCGCCGAGCCGGTGGTGTCGCCGACCTTCACGATCGGTCGCCGCTATCGCGGCAGGGTCCCGGTATCCCACCTCGATCTCTACCGGCTCGCCGACATCGAGGGCGAGGAACCGGCCCTGCTCGATGACTATGTCGATGGCGACACGGTGACCTTCGTCGAGTGGCCGGCTGTCGCCGAGCCGCGCCTCTCCTCCCGGATCAGGCTCGAGGTCCGCCTCTCCCACGAGGGGGGCGATCGCCGCACGATCGAGGTGAGGAGCGCATCCACCCGTAAATAGCAGTGTTTCGGGAGCGGACGAGCCGTGTAGCATCGGCCAAACCCCGAAATCGAGGACGGAGGAGGAAGGGCGTCTGATGAAGCGACCGAAGTCGCTGGCGGCGATATTGATGGGAATTGCGCTGGTGGCGAGCCTCGCGCCTGCGATGGCCCAGGGCGCCGCGTTCCGCCACTATGTCGCCTGCGGCCTCTCCGAGAATGCGAAACCGGCGCACCTGTGCCAGAAGAAACGCGACAAGGGCGCCTTCTTCCGCAGCACCAAGAGCGACGTCTTCTACACCGTATGCGTCAAATTCCCGACGAAACGCCGGCTCTGCGCGCCGAAACAGGAAGCGAAAGCCGGCACCCTCTACGTCAACAAGATCACCTCGAACATCCCCGGAAAGCACAGGGTGACCTGGTTCGTGCAGGGCAAGAAAGTCGGCGAATTCGTCTTCACGGTCAAGCCATAGCCAGCGCGCTGGCGACGATCGGCTTCGACACCGCGACGGAGGACACCGCCGTCGCAGCGATGCGGGGGGACGAGGTCCTCTACGAGTCGCTGCTCGGGCTCTCCGAGAAGGGGAGCCCGCTGCACACGACCGCGCTGCTCGGGGAGGTCGAGCGGGCGGCGGAGGCCGCGGGCGGCTGGGGTGAGGTCGGCGCCGTCGCCGTCGGCGTCGGCCCCGGCTCGTTCACGGGCCTGCGGGTCGGGATCGCGACGGCACGCGCACTCGGGCTGAGCCGGGGCATCGATGTCCGCGGGGTCGGAACCCTCGACGCGCTCGCTCGCGGGCTCGAGGGCCGCGACGGCTCGGTCCGCCTGCCGGTGCTCGACGCGCGCCGCGGCGAGGTCTTCGCGGCGGCCTTCGCAGAGCAGGGCGGGCGGCTCTGGGGCCCCCTGGTCTGCGCGCCGCAGGAGCTCGCGGATCGGATCGCAGGCCTCGACGAGCCCGTCCTGTGCGCCGGATCGGGCGCGGTACGATTTCGTCAGGAGCTGGCGGGCCCGGACGTCGAGATTCCAGATGACGCCGATCCCGCCCACCGGATCGCCGCCCGGCACATCTGCGCGCTGGCGGCGACCGGGGCTGGAGTTGAGGCCGAGCCCGCCGCCCCGAACTATCTGAGGCCTCCCGACGCGGAACGGTGGCGTGAGCGAGACACTATCCAGACACCCGAATAGGGCCGGCGGCGAACTGCTGGTGCGCCGGCTCGCGTACAGCGACCTTCCGGCCGTGATCTCGATCGAGCGCCGCTCGTTCCCCTCACCTTGGTCGTTGGCGATGTTCGTCCTCGAGCTCTCGAAGCCCTCCGGAATATGCCTCGCGGCGACCGACGGCGAGGAGTTGTTCGGGTACCTGGTCTGCTCGCGCTACGACCGCGTCTGGCACCTGATGAACGTCGCCGTCGATCCCGAGCGGCGCCGCCTTGGAATCGCGACCCGGTTGATCGCGCAGCTGCTCGAGACCTCCGGGGGCGAGCTGCCGACGACGCTCGAGGTGCGGGTCTCCAATCGCGAGGCGATCGCGATGTACGAGGGCCTCGGCTTCCGCTCCGCAGGTGTGCGACCCCGCTACTACCAGGACAACGGCGAGGACGCGCTGATCATGTGGCTGGACTGATCCTCGCGGTCGAGACGTCGTGCGATGACACCTGCGCGGCGGTTCTCGACGGGCCGCGGATCCTGGCCAACACGATCTCCTCGCAGGCCGAGGCCCACGCGCGGTTCGGCGGGGTCGTGCCGGAGGTCGCGTCGCGCCACCACCTCGACCTCGCGGTTCCCGTCGTCGAGGACGCGCTCGCCGAGGCGGGCGCCGGCCTCGACGAAATCGAGGCGGTCGCCGTCACCGTCGGCCCCGGCCTGATCGGCGCGCTCCTGGTCGGGGTCAGCACCGCGAAGGCGATCGCGGCTCCGCGGCGGCTGCCGCTGATCCCGGTCGACCACCTCCAGGGACACGTCGCTGCAAACTTCCTCGAGCCCGACCCGCTCGAGCCGCCGTTCCTCTGCCTCGTCGCGAGCGGCGGCCACACCCTGCTCGCCGCCGTCCGCGACCACCATCGCCACGAGGTCCTCGGCCAGACGCTCGACGACGCCGCCGGCGAGGCGTTCGACAAGGTCGCGCGGATGCTCGGGCTCGGCTATCCCGGAGGGCCGGCGCTAGAGCGCCTCGCGGCCGAGGGCGATGCCGGCGCCTTCGAGCTCCCGGTCGCGATGAGCCGCGATCCCGGCCTCGATTTCAGCTTCAGCGGCCTCAAGACCGCGCTCGCGTACCTCTGCCGCGACCTCGGCTCCGACGGGGTCGAGCGGCATCGGCCAGACCTCGCGGCGAGCTTCCAGGCGGCCGCGGTCGGGCAGCTGACCGCGAAGCTCGACCGCGCGCTCCGCTCCGATGAGTGGTCCGCGGTCGCGCTTGGCGGCGGGGTCGCCGCCAACGGCGTGCTCCGCGAGGCGACCGGGGAGCTCTGCGAGAAGCGAGGCGTCCGCCTGAAGCTCGTCCCGCGCGAGCTCTGCACCGACAACGCCGCGATGATCGGCTCCGCGGCGCGGTTCGCCTCCGAGATCGAGTATCCGAACTACCTCTCATTTGATGCATTCCCCACGGACCGAGGCCCATTGGAACTGCGGAACGAGCGAGCGTCGAACTCTGCCATCTCGCGAAGCGAGTGACGCGTGACTGTTGTTCTCGTCTATTCGCGGCCGGGTTGCCACCTCTGCGAGGAGGCGATCGCCGAAATCGTCGCGATCCACGCCGAGGGGTACGAGTTCGAGCTGCGCGAGGTCGACATCGAGAGCGACGAGGCGCTGCTGAAGCGGCTGCTCGAGCGAATCCCGGTCGTCGAGGTGGGTGGGGAGGTCGTCTCCGAGCTGCGCCTCGACGCGGACGCACTTCGGGCCCGGCTCGATACTGTGGGGTAGATGGAGCGGGCGGTGGAGGGAATCGACGTGTCGGAGGACCTGATGGTCGACGGCGAGCGCCTTTCGCTCGGCGTCGCGGCCCGCCTCTCGCGCTACCTCCAGGTCCTGACCCAGGCGCGGAAGATGGGGCGCGAGACGATCTCATCCCAGGAACTCTCCGACTACACGCACATCAACCCGACCCAGATACGCCGCGACCTCTCCGGGTTCGGGAAGTTCGGCAAGCGGGGCGTCGGCTACAACGTCGACTCGCTCGTCGCCCAGATCCGCAAGATCCTGCGCACCGCCGGCCAGCACAACATCGCCCTGTTCGGCGCCGGCAACCTCGGCCAGGCGATCGCCAGCTCCGACATCTTCGCCGACCACGGGTTCCGGATCGTCGCGATGTTCGACGTCGACCCGGATCTGGTCGGCAACCAGGTCGGAGGCCTCCCGGTCCGCGACTTCGGCGAGCTCGAGCAGGTAGTCGCCGACCAGGACGTCGTCGTCGGCGTCCTCGCGGTGCCGGCCTCGGCGGCGCAGGCGGTCGCCGACCGCCTGGTCGAGGCCGGGGTCAAGATCATCTTCAACTACTCCGAGCAGCTGCTCCAGGTCCCGCCCGAGGTGACCGTCCACACATCGAGCCCAGCGGTCGACCTCCTCTACGCGCTCTACTTCTACCTGACCTGACCCTCGCTGACCGCAATGGACCTCGACCTCGCCCGGGAGAGTTTCGAGTCCTCGGCCGACTTCACGATCGGCCTCGAGGAGGAGTTCGCGATCGTCGATCCGCGCTCGCTCGAGCTCGAGCACCGTTTCGAGGACGTCTACGCCGCCTGTCAGGAGGACGAGGTGCTGGCGGAGTCGGCGGCGGGCGAGCTGATCGCGTCCGAGATCGAGATCCGCTCGGGACGGGCCGAGAGCTTCGCCGAGGCGGTTGCGATGCAGCGCGAGCGCCGCGACCTGCTGTTCGCGCTCGTCGAAGGGATGGGGCTGGCGCTGGCCGCGACCGGCACCCACCCCTGGGCCGACTACCTCGACCAGCGGATCATCGACACGCCGCACTACAACCGGCTCCGGCGGGAACTCGGATGGGTCGCCCAGCGCAACAACACCTGGAGCATGCACCTGCACATGGGCATCCGCGGAGCCGACCGGGCGATCGCCGTCTGCGACCGGCTGCGCGAGCGGCTGCCGCTGCTGCTGGCGGTGTCCGCCAACTCGATGTTCCTCGACGGCCGCGACAGCGGCCTCCACTCGGTGCGGACCGAGATCTTCACTCGGACCTTCCCCCGCTGCGGGATCCCGAGCCCGTTCGTCGACTGGGGCACCTACGCCGAGTTCGTCGAGATGCTGGTGCGAACCGAATCCGTTGTCGAGTCGACCCAGCTCTGGTGGAGCGTCCGGCCCCACCACAGGTTCGGGACGGTCGAGGTGCGGATCTGCGACGCCCAGACCCGCGGCGACGAGTCGTTCGACCTCGCGGCGCTGATCGCTGCCTGCATCGCCCAGGCGGCGTTCGATTACGACGAAGGTGGAGGGGAGCCGCCGCTGGCCGATCGCGAGATCGAGGAGAACCTCTGGCGGGCGATCCGGCACGGCATGAGCGGCAAGCAGATCGATTTCAAGGCCGGAGTCGAGGTCGAGGCGCGGGCTGCGCTCGAGGCGCTTCTCGCCCGCACCGAGCCCGCCCGGTCCCAGCTCGGCCTCGAGATCGACCTACCGGAGCGAAACGGCGCCCAGCGCGCCCGCGAGGCCCTCGACGCGGGAGCCTCGATCGAGGACATCTACCGCGATGGCGTGGCCGAAACCCGGCGCACGTACACGGGCGCGAAACAGGCGGCGTAGCGCCCTTTCGACTGCGGCCTCTATAGACTCTCGCGCCGCTAAACCCAGCCGGAGGACTACAAACTTGACCGACTTCCTGACCGAATACGGAGTCGTCGTCGCGCTCGTCTGCGCGGGGGCGGCCGTGATCTACGGACTGCTGATCACCAAGAGCCTGCTCTCGCGCTCGCCGGGGAACGAGCTGATGCAGGAAATCTCGGGCGCCGTCCAGGAAGGCGCCCGCGCCTACCTGAACCGCCAGTACACGATCATCGGCATGGTCGCGATCCCGATCGCGATCCTGCTGCTGATCCTCCAGGACTGGGAGACCGCGGTCGGGTTCGTGATCGGTGGCATCCTCTCCGGCTCGGCCGGGTTCATCGGGATGAATCTCTCGGTCCGGGCAAACTCCCGTGTCGCCGAGGCGGCGCGAGGCGGTGTCCCGCCCGCGCTCGACGTCGCTTTCAAAGGCGGCTCGGTCACCGGGATGCTGGTCGTCGGACTGGCGCTGTTCGGCGTCGCCGGCTACTTCGGGCTGCTTGTGCTGACGGGCGCCGTCAATAGCGACAAGGAGGCGGTTGACGCTCTCGTCGGGCTCGGCTTCGGCGGCTCGCTGATCTCGGTCTTCGCCCGCCTCGGCGGCGGGATCTTCACCAAGGCCGCCGACGTCGGCGCCGACCTCGTCGGCAAGGTCGAGGCAGGGATTCCCGAGGACGATCCGCGCAACCCGGCGGTGATCGCCGACAACGTCGGCGACAACGTCGGCGACTGCGCCGGGATGGCGGCCGACCTGTTCGAGACCTACGCGGTCACCTCCGTCGCGGTGATGCTGCTCGGAGTGCTGACGTTCACCGGCGCCGGCGGCGACTTCGCCCGTGAGGTCGCGATCTACCCGCTGGTGATCGGCGGCGTCGCGATCATCGCCTCGATCATCGGCGCGCTCACGGTGCGGACCAAATCCGACCGCGTCGAGGGCGCCCTCTATCAGGGGCTGATCATCTCCGGGATCCTCTCGATCGCCGCCTTCTACCCGGTCACCCACTGGCTGATGAGCGACCCGGTCCGGCTCGGCCTCAAGGCCGGCGCGGACGCGATCAGCGTCACCGACCTCTGGCTCTGCGCCGTGATCGGCGTCGCGGTAACCGCGCTGCTCTTCGCGATCACCGAATTTTATACGTCGACCCGCTTCCGGCCGGTGAGGACGATCGCCCAGGCATCGGAGACCGGACACGCGACGAACATCATCCAGGGGCTCGCCCAGGGGTTCCAGTCGACCGCCGCGCCGGCGATCGTGATCGCGCTCGCGATCCTCGGCGCCAACGAGCTGGCCGGGATCTACGGGATCGGCGTCGCGGTGATGGCGCAGCTCTCGCTCTGCGGCCTGATCGTCGCCCTCGACGCATTCGGGCCGATCACCGACAATGCCGGCGGCATCGCCGAGATGGCCGACCTGCCGGAGGAGGTCCGCGCCGTCACCGACCCGCTCGACGCGGTCGGCAACACGACCAAGGCCGTGACCAAGGGCTACGCGATCGGGTCCGCCGCGCTCGCGGCGCTGGTCCTGTTCGCGGCGTTCAAGAGCGAACTCGCCGGCGAAGCGCCGCCCGGGTTCGACCTGAATAGCCTCTTCAACCTGACGACGCCCGCCGTCCTGATCGGGTTGATCATCGGCGGGATGATGGTCTATCTGTTCGTGGCGTTCGCGATCGAGGCGGTCGGCCGCGCCGGCGGCCAGGTGGTCGAGGAGGTGCGCAAACAGTTCCGCGAGCACCCCGGGATCATGGAGGGGACCGAGAAACCCGAGTACGGGAAGACGGTGGCGATCGTCACCGCCGCAGCGCAGAAGGAGATGATCCTGCCGTCGCTGATCCCGATCGTCGTCCCGGTGGTGGTCGGGCTGCTCAGCGTCGACGCGCTCGGCGGGCTGCTGATCGGCGTGATCGTCGTCGGGCTCTTCGCCGCGGTCTCGATGACCGCCGGCGGCGGCGCCTGGGACAACGCGAAGAAGCTGATCGAGGACGGCGCCCACGGCGGCAAGGGCTCAGAGGCCCATGCCGCCTCGGTGACCGGCGACACGGTCGGCGATCCCTACAAGGACACCGCCGGGCCGGCGATCAACCCGATGATCAAGGTCGCGAACATCGTCGCGATCCTGATCATCCCGATCGTCCACTTCTAGGAGCCGGCCGGCCTCATTCCGCCGGCACCACCCGGACCGTGCCGTGCATGCTCGGGTGGATCTGACAGAAGTAGGTGAATTCGCCGGCTTCCTTGAACGTCTCCGACTTCAGCTTGCCTTCTTCGAGTTCGCCGGTGTCGAAGCTGCCGTCGTCGGCGGTCGCCGTGTGTGGCGCCGAGTCGCGGTTGATCCAGATCACCTTGCCGCCTTCTTCGATCGTCACCGGATCGGGGTTGTAGGCGAAGTTTTCGATCTCGACTTTTTCCGCTCGCGGCGCGTTGCCGCCGGCGGGAGCATTCTCTGCGGGGGCCTGTTCGAGTTCCGTGTCGGATTCGGCGCCCGTGCTTTCTTCGGAGCCGGCCGGGCTTTCTTCGGTCACCGTGGTATCGCCGCCGCCGCCGCAGGACGCGATTCCGAGGGCGAGAACTGCGAGAACGGCTGTGAGTGGGCCCATCCGGGCCATTAGTTTCATTCGCCGAAGCTACCCGAATCACCATCGGGCACACCGGGTCCGCGCCGGATGTCGGCTAGGGTCGCGCCCCAGTGGGAGAGCAGTTGATCAACGTCTTCGATTTCGAGCGGGCCGCGGCGGAGAGGCTCGAGCCCGGGGTGCTCGGGTATTTCGCCGGCGGGGCGGGCGATGAGCTGACCCTGCGCGAGAACGTCGCCGCCTGGCAACGGTGGCGCCTGCGACCGCGGATGTTGGCCGGGATCGGCGACTGGGAGACCTCTGCCGAGGTCCTCGGCGGTCGCGTGGCCGCCCCGATCCTCGTCGCGCCGGTCGGCTATCAGGGGCTGGTCGACCCCGAGGGCGAGGCAGCGATGGCGCGGGCCGCCGCGGCGGCCGGGACCGTGATGTGCCTCTCGACGCTGGCGACGATGGGGCCGCGCCAGGTTGCGGAGGCGGCCCCTGGGGGGCGGCGTTGGTTCCAGCTCTACCGGTTCCGGGACATGGGGTTGACCAGGGCGCTGGTCGAGGAGGCGATCACGACGGGATATGAGGCGATAGTCCTGACCGTCGACACCGCGCGCGCCGGCAACCGCGAGCGCGACCGGCGGACCGGGTTCGCGATCCCCGAGGAGCTGGGGGTGCCGAGCGTCGAAACGGCGATCGGCTCGAGCCGGGCGCTGACGATCGCCGAGACCTTCGACCTGATGGAACCTGCCTTGGACTGGTCTCAGCTCGAGGAGTTGGCCGCCGAGGCGGGCGTCCCGGTGCTCGTCAAGGGGATCCTCACCGGCGAGGACGGGGCCCTCGCGGTCGATCACGGCGCCGCCGGGGTCGTCGTCTCCAACCACGGCGGCCGCCAGCTCGACCGCAGCCTGGCGAGCGCCGATGCGCTCTCCGACGTCGTCGAGGCCGTCGCCGGCAGGATCCCGGTCCTCGTCGACGGCGGGATCCGGCGCGGGGTGGACGTCGCGATCGCGCTCGCGCTCGGTGCCGACGCGGTCATGGTCGGGAGGGCGGCGCTCTGGGGCCTCGCCGCGGGCGGCGAGGCGGGGGCGCTGCGGGTGCTCGAGCTGCTGCGCGAGGAGCTCGAGCTGGCGCTGGCGCTCTGCGGCTGCGCGACCCCCGCGGCACTCGGCTCCTCCCACCTGCGGCGCGCACCGTCCACAGCCGTATATTCGGTTTGAATGCCTGAACGAATTGGCGCTCCTGCGGCCTAGATGGCCCGGCGCATCCCCAGAGACGAATCGCTGAGCCGCGTCCACGGCGTCGGCGCGCTTTTCTCGGCGGCCTACGGGAACGTCGGCTCCTCGATCTACTACGCGCTCGGCGTCACCGCGTCGTTCGCGCTCGGCCTGACCCCGATCGCGTTCGTGATCTCAGGGCTGATCTTCGCCGCGACCGCGGCGACCTACGCCGAGGCGACAGTGATGTACCCGGAGGCGGGCGGCTCCTCGAGCTTCGCCCGCCACGCGTTCAACGAGCTGGTCAGCTTTATCGCCGCCTGGGGCCAGATGCTCAACTACACGATCACGGTCGCGATCTCGGCCTACTTCGTGCCCCACTACCTGGCCGTGTTCTGGGAGCCGCTTCGCCACGGGCCCGGCGACATCATCGGCGGCGCGGTCCTGATCGCCGGCCTGGCGGTGCTCAACATCCGCGGCTCGCAGGAGTCGGCGCGCCTGAACCTGATCCTCGCCGTCGCCGACCTCGCCACCCAGGTGGTGCTGGTCGGGATCGGCCTGTTCCTGGTCTTCAGCCCCAACGTCCTCGTCGACAACGTCCACCTCGGGGTCGCCCCGACCTGGAGCGACTTCGCGCTCGGGATCGCGGTCGGGATGATCGCCTACACCGGGATCGAGACGATCTCGAACATGGCCGAGGAGGCCAGGGAAGCGCCGAAATCGATCCCGCGCAGCGTCGGCATCACAGTCGCCGCCGTCCTCGGCCTCTACCTCTTCATCCCGATGGTCGCGCTCTCGGCGATGCCCGTCACCCAGGACGCCGCCGGCCACTACTCGACGACCCTCGGCAGCGAGTTTGCAAACGACCCGATCCTCGGCATCGTCGAGAATCTCGGGCTGAGCGCCGGCCTGACCGAACTCCTCCGCTTCTACGTCGGCATTCTTGCCGCGGTCATCCTCCTGATCGCGACCAACGCCGGCCTGATCGGCGTCTCCCGCCTGACCTACTCGATGGGCCAGCACCGCCAGCTGCCGGAGAAGCTGCGCCAGGTCCATCCCCGCTACCGCACCCCCTACATCGCGATCATCATCTTCGCCGGGATCGCGACGCTCACCCTGCTGCCGGGCAAGACCGACTTCCTGGCGACGATGTACTCGTTCGGCGCGATGCTCTCGTTCACGATCGCCCACCTCGCGGTGATCCAGCTGCGGCGGCGAAAGTCCTACGAGGAGCGGCCCTGGAAGCCGCCGCTCAATTTCCGCGCATTCGGCGCCGAGCTGCCGCTGACGGCGGTGCTCGGCGGCCTCGGCACGTTCGCGGCCTGGATCGTCGTCATGGCGCTCAACCCGACGACGCTGGTCGTCGGGACCGGCTGGATGCTGTTCGGCGTCGCCGTCTACATGCTCTATCGCCGCAACCAGAAGCTGCCGCTGACCGAGACGGTCAAGGTGGTAACGCCCGAGCCCCTGGGGGTCGAGGAGATCGAGTACCGCAGCGTGCTGGTCGCGTTCGAGGACGACGACCCGTTCTCGGAGGAGACGGTCGGGACCGCGGTCAAGCTCGCCTCCAAACGCCTGCGCGGGATCCACGTCCACTCGCTGCTGACCGTCCCGACCAACCTTCCGCTCGATGCCGAGCTGCGCAAGGAGGAAACCGCCGCCCAGAGCAAGGTCGAGCAGGCGAAGCTGATCGGCGGCCAGCGGGTCACCGGGCACGTCGAGCGGGTGCGCCCCGGCCAGGCCGGCTACTCGATCGCCGAGGAGGCGAAAATGATCAACGCCGCCGCGGTCGTCGTCCCGCTCCGGTTCCGCAACGGGACGCCCCTCTACGACAAGACGCTGCAGACGGTGCTCGCCGAGCGGCCGTGCCGGGTGATCGTGGTCTCCGACCACGGTCTGCAGCAGGCGGCGGAAACCCACCCGACTCCCGCCTAGAATCGGGTCCATGGCCTCTCCAGAGCGGATCTACCGTGGCTCCGTCCGCGTCTTCTCATTCGTCCTGATCGCGCTCGGCCTGGCGATCCTGATCAGCGCCCTGGCGAACGGCGCCGGGCCGCTCTCGGTCGGGGTCATCCTGGGCATCGCCTTCCTCGCCGTCGGCGCCGGCAGGCTCTGGGCCTCGGCGCGGATCGGCACCTAAGCGGTGAGCGAGCCGGAACAGCAACCCCCGCGCTCGCGCCTCGAGCCGCTCTTCCAGCGCGGCCTCGGCGTCCCGGGGCTGTTCATCGCCGTCTACTCGGCGATCGGGTTCTCGATCTACTTCGCGCTCGGCGTCGTCGCCGACCGCGGCCTCGGCCTCACCCCGCTGATCTTCCTCGTCGCCGGCCTGCTGTTCGTCCTCGCCACCCTCACCTATGTCGAGGGCGGGGCGATGATCCGCGAACGCGGGGGCTCATCAAGCTTCGCCCGCCACGGCTTCAACGAGCTGATCGCGTTCATCGCCGGCTGGGCGATCCTGATCGACTACCTGATCGTCGCCGCGCTGGCGGCGATCTCAGTTCCCCACTACCTGACGCCGGTCGCCTCGGGGTTCGGCGAGTCGGGCTGGGAGATCGGGATCGCGTCGGCGGTGATCATCGTCGCCTGCCTGCTGAACGTCTTCAACGTCACCGGCCGTGGGGTCCGGGAACGGTGGCTGGTCGGCCTGGCGCTGGCCGACATCGCCCTGCAGCTGGCGGTGATCGTCGTCGGCGTGCTCGCCGTCTTCCATCCCGACCGCCTCACCGACCAGCTCGACCTGTTCACCAACCCGAGCCTGAGGGACGTCATCTACGCCGCCGTCGTCGCGATGCTCGCCTACGCTGGCATCGAGGCCGCCTCCGACCTCGCGCCCGACATCGACGTCCAGCCGGCCGACCTGAAGCGGATCGTCTCGGTCGGGGCGATCGCGGTTCCGCTGATCTACGCCGGGATGGCGGCGATCGCGCTGATGGCGGTGCCGGTGGTCACCGGGCCAAACGGTCCCCACACCGCGCTCGGGGGCGAGTTCGTCGAGGAGCCGGTGCTGGGGGTGGTCTCGGCGTTCGAACCGTCGTGGGTCGCCGAATCGATGCGCTGGATCGTCGCGATCATCGCGACGCCGGTCCTGTTCTGGGCGGCGACGACGGCGATGCTCGGGGTCTCGCGCCACATCTACACGCTGGCGATCAACCGCCAGATCCCGAGCTGGCTCGGCAAGCTGAATGCCCGCCACGCGACTCCCCATGTCGCGATCGCGATCTCGGGCCTGATCGTGATCGGGCTGGTGGTGCCGACCGACGTCAAGCTGCTCGCCAGCATCTACGCCTTCGGGGCGACGCTGGCGATCACGATCGCCCACTTCTCGATCCTGCGGCTGCGGATCACCGAACCCGATCGGCCGCGACCGTTCCGCGTGCCCTGGAACGTCGATTGGCGCGGGGCGAGCATCCCGATCCCGGTGGTGATCGCCGCGATCCTCACCGGGCTCGCCTTCGTCAGCGTCCTCGTCCTCCACGACACCGCCCGCTGGGTCGGGATCGGGTGGATGGCATTCGGCCTGCTCTTCTACGTCGTCTACCGCAAGGTCGTCGAGGGGACTTCGCTGACGAGGCGGGTCTCGGTGACCGAGCGGGCGCTGACCAAGCAGGCGCCCGAGATCTCCTACCGCAACATCCTCGTCCCGGTCTTCGGGACCGAGCTCGACGACGACATCGTCGCGACCGCGGGCCGGCTCGCCGCGGCCACCGCCGAGGAGTCCGACGGGCGCAGCGACGAGACGCGGCTCGAGCTCGTCTACGTGGTCGAGGTTCCGCTGACGCTCCCGATCGATGCCGACCTGCCCGGCGATCGCGAGGGCGAGGCCCGGCGCGCGCTCGATCGGGCGCGCGAGGTCGGAGAGGAGTACGAGAACGTCATGGTCTCGGCCGAGCTGGTGCGGGCGCGCGACGTCGGCAAGGGTATCGTCGAAGAGGCGCTGCGCCGGCACGTCGAGGCGATCGTCGTCGGCGGCGAGCCGCCGACGAAGGTCCGCGGCGGGGCGGTGATGGGCGGAATCGGGGCGGCGAGGCCGGCCGAGATCGGCTCCGCGACGCAGTATGTGCTGAAGAAGGCCCCCTGCCGGGTCCTGCTCACCGCTCCGCCCGAAATCGTCGGTTGACGCGTAGTATCAGGGCCGTGTTCATCCTGATCGTGGGCTGCGGGAGAGTCGGCTCGTCCGTTGCCCGGACAATGTTGCGCGAAGGCCACGAAGTCTCCTGCCTCGACGAGGATCCGGAGTCGCACACGCGGCTCGAGGTCGGCCTCGAGAAGGGGTGGGAGGACCTCGGCGGCATGTTCACGGTCGGCGCCGGGCTCGAGGTCGATGCCCTGGTCGCGGCCGGGATCGAGCGCGCCGACGCCTTCATCGCCTCGACCGACGGCGACAACACCAACATCGTGATCGCGCAGATCGCCCAGCGGCGCTACGAGGTCCCGACGGTGATCGCCCGGATCCTCGACCCGTTGCGGGCCGAGTGGTACCAGCGCCAGGGCCTGAACACGATCTGCCCGACCCGGGTCGCGATCGAGATGCTCGAGAGCGCCGTCCTCGACGGCGCCGGGGGCGGCGACGGCGGAGCGGCCGGCTCCGAGGAAGCGGCCTGATGTACATCATCGTCGTCGGCGCCGGGAAGGTGGGGTGGAACCTGGCCCGAGAGCTGCTCGAAAAGGAGCACGAGGTGACGGTGATCGAGAACAACCGCCGCCGCTACCTCACGGTCGAGCAGGAGCTCGAGCACAACGTCCTCTACGGCGATGCCTCCGAGCTCTGGGTCCTCGAGCGGGCGGGGGTGCAGCGCGCCGACATGGTGATCGCAGTGACCGGCGACGACGAGGACAACATCCTGATCTGCCAGGTCGCCCGCGAGAAGTACGAGGTCGGCCAGATCATCGCCCGCTGCAACAACCCCCGCAATCGACAGCACTTCGACCTGCTCGGGGTCAAGCCCTCGATCTCGGCCACCGACCTGATCCTGCGCCTGCTCGAGCACGAGGTGCCCGAGTACGGCCTCGTCCACCTGCTCGACCTCCAGGAGGAGCAGCTGGAGATCATCGAGATGCTGCTCGGCAAGGACTCGCGGGTGACCGGGCACCGCGTCGGCGACCTCTCGATGCCGGACGGGAGCCTGCTGATCTCGGTGCTTCGCGACGGCAAGGGGTTCGTCCCCGGGCCCGACACCGTGCTCGAGGCCGGCGACGAGGTTCTCGCCGTCCTCGACCCCGGCCGCGAGGACGAGCTCAAGGTCCTCTTCGGCCCGGGCGAGAACGGGTCCGGCTGATGGCCCGCTCGACCGACTTCCTGTTGGTCGGGGGCGGGCTGGCGTCGGCCAACTGCGCCTCGGAGCTGCGCAAGCGGGGAGCCGACGGCTCGATCACCCTCGTCGGCCGCGAGCCCGAGCCGCCCTACGAACGGCCGCCACTCTCGAAGGAGTACATGCGCGGCGAGGCCGCCCGCGAGGACGCTTATGTCAACTCGGTCTCCTGGTACGAGGAGAATGAGGTCGAGCTGCTGAGCGGCGTCAACGTGATGTCGATCGACTCCGATGCGCGGACCGCGAAGCTCCAGGGCGGCGAGGAGGTCGAGTTCGGGAAGGCGCTGCTGGGGACCGGGGCGATGGTCAACATCCTTCGGGTCGAGGGCGCCGAGAACGAGGGGATCCACTACCTGCGGGCGTTCGGCAACTCCGACGCGATCCGGGCTGACGCCGAGGCGGCCGAGCATGTCGTCCTGATCGGCGGCAGCTACATCGGGACCGAGGTCGCGGCGTCGCTGACGGCGAAGGGCACCAAGTGCACGATCGTGATGATGGAGGACGTCGCCCTCTCGCGGACCTTCGGCGAGGAGGCCGGGCGCTGGTTCCAGGAGACGATCGAGGGCCACGGGGTCACTGTCCACGGCGGCGAGGAGCTCGAGGCCTTCGAGGGCGACGGCAGGGTCCGGGCGGTGGTGACCAAGAGCGGACTCGCGATCGAGTGCGACGCGGTGGTGGTCGGGGCAGGTGTCCGCGCCGACGCGATGCTGGCCGAGCGAGCGGGCCTCGAGATCGAGAACGGAATCAGATGCGATTCGAAGCTCCAGACCTCGCTCGAGGGCGTATACGCGGCCGGCGACTGCTGCTCGTATGAGAGCGTCGTCCACGGCACCCGCATCCGAGTCGAGCACTGGGACGTCGCGATGCAGCAGGGAATGCACGCCGCCAAGAACATGCTGGGGGACGACAGCGAGTACGACGTCGTCCCCTACTTCTTCAGCGATCTCGCCGACTGGGCGAGCCTCGAGTACGTCGGCCCCGCCTACGAGTGGGACCGGGAGGTCTGGCGCGGGAACCGTGACGCCGGCGAGTTCTCGGTCTGGTACCTGAAGGACGGCCGCGTCGCCGGCGCGCTCAGCGTCGAGCGCCCCGAAGACCTCGCCGAGGCGCGGCGGATGCTCGCCGACGGGGTCGACGTCTCGGGCTCGGTCGATGCCCTCGCCGATCCCGATACCGACCTCTCCGCGATCGGCGCCTGAGCCGGATCCCGCCCGCGCCGGGTATTCTCCGATCCCTCCTTGCGGCCTGGTGTAATGGCAGCACGCCTCGCTCTGGACGAGGTAGTCGGGGTTCGAGTCCCTGGGCCGCAGCTGGCTGATCTGGCTTGATAGAGCCGAACGCGACGAACCCCGAAACCGCGCCGGTCGCCTCGCCGCCGATGGGGGCGCCTGCGCTCCCCCTTGCCGCCGTCGCGTTCCACGCCTGAAGCGCCATGTCGCGCCGGGTACCGATTTGCAGGCGACGACTGCGGCGAGGGTCGCCGCGCCTATCGACTGATCCACATGCCGCGCTAGACTCGGTGCATCGGCGAGTACATAGTCACCCTCCAGGGCACTGAGATCAGGGTTGATGTCGTGGAGGCGGACTCGGCGATTGCAGCGGCCCAGCGGATGAGCATCGAAAACGAAGACCCTCGTCGATCGGTCTACACCGTGCAGAGCATGGTGCGGCTGGATTCCCCGGTCCGCGTCACGATCTAGGAGCCACCCGTTCATTTTCCGAACTTGCACCCTGGGTGCCGATTCCGTGTGCCAGTCGTCAGCGTCGCCGAGCGCCTTCCAGCGTCTGACGCGGAAACCGGAAACGCGCAAGGCCGCATTCTCAGGCGCTGGGGGCCGCTCAGGGCAGCTGCCGACAATGCGGCGTCGTTGGTTCGAGTCCCTGGGCCGCAGCTGCAAATTTCCCTGCTCAAAGCGCATCTGGGCGCTCTGCTAGCGTCGGGCACCGGATGAGGCGTTACCACCTTCTCGCAGCGGCGCTGCCCGCTGCCGCGCTCCTGATCGCGGGATGCGGCGGGGGCGGCGGCGAAACTACCGACACGACCGCGGCGGCGCCGGTGACGACCACGCCGACGCTGAGCAAGGCCGACCTGCTCACACAGGGCGACGGGATCTGCGCCGAGGTCAACGCGGCGGTCGGGACGCTGTCCTCGACCGCCACCGAAGGGGCCAGCCAGGTCGCCCAGGAAGCCGAGCTCTACAAAGGCATGGTCGAACGCCTGAAAGGCCTCGGGACTCCCGAAGAACCCGAAGGCTACGAACAGTTCATGGCCGCTGCCGACGAACTCTCCCAGGCCCAGAGCAACGCCGCCCTGGCCGCCGCCCGCGGCGAATCGGAAGCCCTCGAAACCGCGGAGACCGAAGCCTCGACGGCGCTCTCCTCGTTCCAGACGGCGGCCGAAGAATATGGGTTCGAAGACTGCTCGGAAGCCCCCAGCGCGCCGGTGCCGTCCTCGGGGACCTCGGCGCCGACTGGCGAACCGGAACCGGAATCGGGCGGAGTCGAAGAAGGGGTCGAAGAAGAAGCGGAAGCCGCCCCCGAAGCGGTCGAAGAACCGGCGCCGGAAACCGAAACCGGCGGCGCCGGCAGCACCGAAGCCGGCGGCGGGACCGGCGGCGGCGAAGAAGCCGGGGGCGAATCCAGCTCGGGCGGCATCGGCCCGGGCTGAGTGTGCCGATCACCGGCGCATCTCGGAGTCCTCGGTCGGCTGGCTCGGGTCACGCACGTCAGTGCGCTCCCCTCGCCATCCTTCCCTGCGTCCGCCGAGCTGCGCGGTCCTCGACTCACTCAGATACCTGAGCTGGCCGATCACCCGCGCTCGGGCGGCTTAGGCGGCTGAGGACTCTTCCCAGGCGCCGTAAAGGCGGGCGTAGGCGCCGCCGGACGCGATCAGCTCGTCGTGGGTGCCCGCCTCGGCGATCCGGCCGCCGTCGAGGACGACGATCTTGCCGGCGCGGCGGATCGTCGAGAGCCGGTGCGCGATCACGATCGCCGTGCGGCCGGCGAGCAGCCGCTCGAGACCGCGCTCGATCGTCTTCTCGGTGCGGACGTCGACGTTCGAGGTCGCCTCGTCGAGGATCAGGATCCGCGGCTCGGCCAACAGCGCCCGGGCGAAGGCGACGAGTTGGCGTTGCCCGGCCGAGAGGTGGGCGCCGCGCTCGCCGACCTCGGTCTCGATCCCCTCGGGCAACGCATCGATGAACGCCGACGCGCCGACCGCCGCCGCTGCCTGCTCGATCTCCTCGAGGGCCGCGTCGGGCCGGCCGAAGGCGATGTTTTCGCGGACGCTCCCCGAGAACAGATAGCCCTCCTGCGGAACGATCCCGAGCTGCCGCCTGAGGGCCTGTTGGCGCAGCCCGCGAAGGTCGTGGCCATCGACGAGGACGCTGCCGCGCTGGGGGTCATAGAAGCGGGCGACGAGCTTGGCCAGGGTCGACTTGCCGGCGCCGGTCGCACCGACGAGGGCGAGCGTCTGCCCGGGGGGCACGTGCAGGTCGACGTCCTCGACCGCCCAGGCATGAGCCGGTAGATCCTCCGCTCTCGCTCCCTCGCGCTCATCATCACCGGCGATCTCGCTCGGTCGCTTCCGCGTCCGGTCTGCCGGGTCATCCTTGTAGCTGAACCAGACGTGGGAGAGGTCGATTTCGCCTCGCAGCGGGCCGGGGTCGATCGCGTCGGGGGCGTCAACCATGTCGGGCTTGGTGTCGAGCAGCTCGAAGACCTTGTCGAGCGCCGCCATCCCCTGCTGATAGGTCGTGTAGAGCTGGGAGAGCTGCTGGATCGGTTCGAAGAAGACCTGGAGGTAGCCGATGAAGGCGACGATGACCCCGATCTGGATCGCGTTGTCGATCGCCTGGGAGCCGCCGTAGAGGATGATCGCCGCCGTCGCCGCCGCCGAGAGGAGCTCGACGGCCGGGAAGTAGGTGGCGTTGAGGTAGACGGTCCTCATGTTCGCTTCGCGGTTGGCCTCGTTGAGGGCGTCCATCTCGGCCGCGTGACGCGGCTCCTGGCCGAAGCTGCGGACGATCCGCACCCCGCTCAGCGTCTCCTGCAGGTAGGCGGTGACGGCGGCGATCCGCTCCCGCGTCAGGCGGTAGGCGCCGTGCGAGGCAATCCGGAAGATGAGGCTGGCGACCAGCAGCAGCGGGAAGGTGAGGAACGTGACCAGCGCCAGCCTGAGGTCGAGGAGGAGCAGGATCACGACGACGCCGATCAACGTCATCAGGCTCGAGAGGAGCGTTACGACGCCGGTGGTGACGAGTTGGTTGAGCGCTTCGATGTCGTTCGTCATGCGGCTGATCAGGACCCCCGGGCTGTTGCGGGTGAAGAACCCGATCGACATCGATTGCAGGTGGGAGAAGATCCGTTCGCGGAGGTCCTGCAGGGCGCGGGTGCCGACCCACCCGACGAGGTAGGTCTGGACATAGGTGGCGACCGCGAAGACGATGGCGACGCCGAGGAAGGCGAGGACGATCACGGTCAGGGCGCCGGTGTCGCCGGTGACGATCGCGGAGTCGATCGCGCGGCCGGCGAGGTAGGGAGGGGCGAGCCCGGCAGCGGTCGCGGCGACGATCGCGACGGCGGTCAGGGCGACGCGGCCCCGGTAGGGTCGGAGCAGGCCCATCGTCCAGCGCAGCTTGCGGCCACGCTGGTCGTCGCCGCGGATCGTCCGCCACAGTTTCCTCATAGGAGAACCTCGCGCTTCGGTCGCGGCGCGAAGAAGCAGATTGCGACGCTTGCTCGCTCCGCGCTCATAGCTTGGCCAGCTCCTCGCGGTGCTCGAGGTCGCGTTGCAGGAAGACGGAGTCGGCGAGGCCGTGCTCGGCGATCTCGCGGTAGAAGCTGCAGCCCTCGAGCAGCTGCTCGTGGGTCCCGCGGTCGACGATTCTTCCGGCGTCCATGACGACGACCTCGTCGGCGAGCGAGACCGTCGAGAGCCGGTGGGCGATGACGAACGTCGTCCGGCCCGCCATCACCTCGGCCAGGCCCTCCCTGATCGCGGCCTCGGTCGTCGCGTCGACCGACGACGTCGCGTCGTCGAGGATCAGGATCCTGGGGTCGGCGAGCAGGGCGCGGGCGATCGCGACGCGCTGTCGCTGCCCTCCGGAGAGGGTGAGGCCGCGCTCGCCGACGATCGTGTCGTAGCCGGCCGGGAGGTCCTGGATGAAGCCGTCGGCCTGCGCGCGGCGCGCCGCCGACTCGACATCCTCGCGCGTCGCGTCGTGCTGCGCGTAGGCGATGTTGTCGGCGACGCTGGCCGAGAACAGAAAGCTTTCGTCGCTGACGAAGGCGACCTCGGAGCGAAGCGATCTGAGCTCGACCGCACGGACGTCGGTCCCGTCGACGAGAACAGTCCCCTCGCTGGCGTCGTAGAGGCGGGCGATCAGCGCGACCAGGCTCGTCTTGCCCGACCCCGAGGGTCCGACCAGCGCCACCGTGCGCCCCGCGGGCACCTTCAGCTCAATCTCCGAGAGGGCATCGGGGTGGTCGTCGGACGACCGCTCGGACCCGTAGCGGAGCGAGACGTCGCGCAGCTCGACCCCACCGTCGCCTGCTGGAAGCGGCGGCGCGTCGGGAGGGCTCTCGATCTGGGGCTCGCGGTCGAGGATTTCGAACAGTCGGTTGCCGGAGGCGATCGCCCGCTGGGCCATACCCATCGCCATCCCGAGCATCCGCATCGGGCCGGCGAGCATCGCGAGGTAGGTGTAGAAGGCGGTGAAGCCGCCGAGGCTGAGGCTGCCGGAGATCACCTGGCGACCGCCGATCAGCAGCACCAGGGCGATTCCGAGCTGGGGCAGGAATCCGAGCAGCGGCGAGAAGAAGGCCTGCAGCCGGGTCGAGTAGATGCTCTGGTCGAAGACCCGGGCGACGGCGCGGCGGAAGCGGATCAGCTGGTGCTCCTCGCGGGCGAAGGCCTTCACGATCCGGATCCCGGAGACGTTCTCCTCGGCCTCGGCGGTCAGCTCGGCGATGCGCTGCTGAACCTCCTGGACGGCTGGCCGCGAGACCCGGTTGTAGCGGGAGGCGGTGTAGACGACCAGCGGGGTCGGCGCCAGGGCGATCAGCGCCAACCACGGGTCGAGCACGAACATCACCGCGCTGGCGAGGATGATCGTGAGGATGTTCTGGGTGATGAAGATCAGGCCGTAGCCGAGGAAGAAGCGGATCGCCTGGAGGTCGACCGTCGCCCGCGACATCAGCTGCCCGGTCTGCTGGGAGTCGAAGAAGCCGAGCTCGAGCCTCTGCAGGTGGGCGTAGAAGCGCTGCCGTAGATCGAATTCGACCGCAAGCGAGACCCGCCCGGCGACGACGCGCCGGACCAGGGTCAGGCCGATGCGGAGGATGCCGGCGGCGGTGATCGCGATCGCGAGAGGGAGGAGGTCGGGCTTGTGCCCTTCCTCGATCGCGTTGATCGCCTTGCCGATCAGGTAGGGGATCAGGACCGTCATCCCCATCGCCGCCCAGGCGAAAGCGAGCGAACCCCAGAGTTCGCGGCGGTATGGGCGCAGAAAGCCCATCAGACGGCGATAGGTCCGCACAAACCCACTATACAAAGTGAAGTAGGAGCCCCCGGGGCGGACTCCTATTCGATCAGGCCCTGGGCCTTGGCGCTGGAGATCTTCCCCTTCGGGCAGGGTTTGGGGCCGGGGCTGCCGGGTCGCGGCAGGATCTGGAAGTTGGTGACGTCGTGGTAGGGCGTGGTCGCGCCGTTGTTCTCGGCGAGGGTGACGACCAGCCGGTAGAGGCCGGGGCGGAGGTTGTGGTAGTAGATCTCCGGCCGGGTGGCGGGGGAGTAGCTGCCGGTCGAGCCGATCCGGGAGGCGAGGATGCCGTTCGGGCCGGAATAGGGGGGGAAGTCGAATGAGGCTCCGACCAGCCGGCCGCGGCCGATTGGGCTTTCCTCGGCAATCTGCAGTTTGGCGGGGACGACGCAGTCTGGGACGCGATTGAGGCTGAAGCGGAGATTGCCCATGCCGAGTTCGGGATCGTTGCCGAAATGGCGCGGGGCGAGCTCGAAGTTCTGCACCTTCGCCTTGACGACCACCGCCCTGCTGGTCTGGACGGCGCCGTTGCGAGGGGAGATGATTTCGACAGTGGGCAGGAACGGGCTCGGCGGGGAGGCCGGCGGTTCGTCGCCGGCGAGCGCCCCGGCCACCCCGCAGCCGATCACGGCGGCCGCGACGGCCGCGATTGTCAGGACTCTGCCCCGCATCCGGCGCAGAACTTTACGCCTAGCTGGTACATAGTCTTGCCTGCGATGGGATCTTCGACGGAGTTCGCATACCGGATCGGGGCCGCCGCACGCCGCCCGGCGAACTGGTTGCAGCTGCTCAAATTCGGCATCGTCGGCGGCTCGGGGTACCTGGTCAACCTCGCGATCTTCGCGCTGCTGACGGGCGGGTTCGGCCTCCACTACGCCGCCGCCGCCGTCGCCTCCTTCTGCATCGCGGTGACGAACAACTTCCTCATCAACCGCCACTGGACCTTCGACGCCCGAGACGGGCACGCCGGGTTTCAGGCGGCGCGCTTCTTCACCGTGAGCATCGCCGCGCTGCTGATCAACCTCGCGGTCCTCGAGGCACTCGTCTCCGGCACCTCGCTGAGCGAGATCGCCTCGCAGGCGATCGCGGTCGCTGTCGCGATGCCATTCAACTTCATCGGCAACAAGCTCTGGACGTTCGCCCAGTGAGCTTCGAGCCTACTGTTCGATTTCGTAGGTGAAGTCGTACTCGGTTTCTTCGGGATTGCGGGCGTGGAGCTGCATCTGCCCCTTGGCGTCGGAGAATTCCCCGGTACCGCCGGTGATTGCCAGAGTCGAGTCTTTTCCGCCGTCGTAGAAGGGTCCGTCGACCGTTATCTGCCCTTCGGCGAGGGTCACCGTCCAGAAGCACTCCCAGGCTTCACCCGGAGCGGTCCGGATGCAGGCGCCGTTGTCGCTGCCTTCCTTCGTTTTGTCGGTCGCGTCGAACACCGGGTTGGCGAAGGCCAGCACGTCCCCGGCCGAGTCTTCCTCGTTGGCAGGGCCGATGTGCTGGACCGTGTCGGTTTCGGCGTGCTCGATCAGCTTGATCGTCGTCGTTTCGGAATCGCTGCCCCCGCAGCCGGCGGCGAACAGCGCCGCGGAGCAGACGAGGGCGATAGGGACGAGGCGTTGGAGCGTCATCGGTCTCCCTTGGAAGTGGTCGGGCTAGGTACGAGTCTCGCCGCTGGGCCGGTGGCGGTCAACCGCCGGATCGGCCAACCACCTCCGAGGTGCTGGACGGATCGGTGCGACGGGCATGGCAGACTCACCGATGTGACACCACCGAGACCGACATATGACCCGGCCGCGCTGGAGACGGCGCGCCAGGCCGCCTGGGTCGAGCGCGACGCGTTCGCGACCCCGACGCCCCCGGAGGGCGAGATCGGGGTCTACATCAAGCCCTCGAGCCCGTTCACCTCAGGCAACCTCCACATGGGCCACGTCCGCGACTACGCGATCGGCGACGCCTACGCGCGGTTCCGGCGCGCCCGCGGCGACGCGGTCCTGTTCGGGTTCGGCTTCGACGCGTTCGGGTTGCCGGCTGAGATGGCCGCGATCGAGCGCAGGGTGAGGCCCGCGGACTGGGTCCAGCGCTGCGGCGAGCGGATGCTCGAGCAAATTCGCCGGCTCGGGTTCTCGTTCGACCTCGAGCGTGCCTTCTACAGCTCCGACGAGGGCCAGTACCGGTGGTCCCAGTGGCTGTTCCTGACCCTGCTCGAGGCGGGCCTGGTCTACAGCGACGACGCCACCGTCGACTGGTGCGACACCTGCCAGACGACGCTGGCCGCGCTCCAGGTCGAGGACGGCCGCTGCTGGCGCTGTCACAACCCGGTGCGGCTGATCCGCCGCCCGACCTGGTTCCTGCGGATCACGCCGTTCCTCGAGGAGAACGACGCCAACCTCGAGCGGCTCGAGAACTGGGACGAGCTCTCGCTGAAGACGCAGCGCTACATCCTCGGCCGCACCGATGGCGCCGAGCTCGACCTCGCCGGTCCCGACGGCGCCGGCCTCACCGTCTTCACCCCACACCCCGGGTCCGCGGCGGCGGCGACCTTTGTCATCCTCTCGCCGCGCCACCCCGAGGTCGAGCGCTGGACCGGGGGGGAGGGGGTTCGCGAGCAGCTCGACGAGATCCGCTCCGGAGGCTGGGAGCGGAGCGCGCGGGACGCGGCGGCGGTGCCGGTGATCGACACCGGCGCCTCGATCGAGGGGCCGGCCGGCGGCGAGCTGCCGGTCCTCGTCTCGCCGCTTGTCGATGCCCGCTACGGGCCGACCGCGGCGCTCGGGATCCCGTCCATCGACGAGGCCGATGCCGCCCTTGCCGAGCGAATCGCCCGTGTCGCCGAGGGGGCGGACGGTCGAGGGGGTGCGGTCGAGGAGCGCCCTGCGCGCCGCTACCGCGCATCCGACTTCTCGATCTCCCGCCAGCGCTACTGGGGAACGCCGATCCCGGTCGTCCACTGCGATGGCTGCGGGGTCGTCCCGGTTTCGATCGAGGACCTGCCCGTGGTGCTGCCGCGCGACGTCGAGCCGACCGGGCAGGGCAACCCGCTGGCCGAGCGGCCCGACTTCGTCGAGGTTGCCTGCCCGCGGTGCGGAGAGCCGGCGAGGCGCGAGACAGACACCCTCGACTGCCACTTCGACGCCCTCTGGCTCTGGGTCCCGGCGGCGGTGCCGCCCGAGGCCAGGGCGGCGGAGATGTTCACCCACCCCGACCTGCGGCGCTGGCTTCCCTCGGAGCGGCTCGTCGCCGGCAACGACAGCGGCGGCTTCGTCTTCGACCAGCGGGTCGTGACCAAGGCGCTGCGGGAGATCGGGCCATTCGCGTTCATGGCCGATGGCGAGCCGTTCGCCGGCTGCCTCTTCCACGAGATGGTCGTCGCCGACGGCCGCAAGATGAGCAAGCACCTCGGCAACGTCGTCGACCCCGACGAGCTCGTCGCCGAGCACGGCGCCGACACCGTCCGGGTCGCGATCCTCTACGCCGCGGGGCCCGCCAAGGCGTTGAACTGGACCGACGGCGCGATCCGCTACGCCTCCCGCTTCCTGCGCGGGATCTGGGACTACACCCACGACGCGATCGCCGACGCGCAGGATGCGCGCGACGACCCGGAGGCGGCCGCCGACACAGCCTTCATCCGCGACCGGCTCGGGAAATGGTGCGACAACGGGCTGGCGCGGATCACCGCCGACTACGAGGATTTGCAGATGCACAAGGCGGTCCGCGACGTAGGCCGCCTTTTCGAGCGGATCCAGGACTACGAGAAGCGGATCGTGAAGCGCCGCGAGCGACTCTCGCGCGACGACTACGAGACCCTGCTCGAGGCATTGGGACTGCTCGCCCGGGTCCTCGCGCCGCTGGCCCCGCACATCGCCGAGGAGCTGCTGCTCGCGCTCGGCGCCGAGGACTGCCCGGATCTGCTCGGCGCCTGGCCCGAGGCCCAGCTCGGCGCGCCCGCGCCCAGCGGCTCCTAGACTCTGCCTGTGGCTTCGGCCGAGGCGAAGAACCTCGAGGCGATCGCGAAGGCGATCGACCAGCACAACGCGAACTGCCCGTACCCGGCCGCCGAGGTGCGGATGAACCCGTTCGAGGTCGAGCGCCTCGGCTGGGAGGAGATCAGGGGGCTGCCGATCGTCCCCGACCCCGAGATCGGCACCGGCCGCTTCCGGATCGTCTGCTCACGCGACCTCGACGGCGAGGGGATCGAGGAGGTCGAGGCGGTCGGCCAGGAGCTCGAGACCCTCATCCCGTCGAGCAACTGAGCGCCGCTCTCAGACGTTCCAGAATTCGATCCCGAGTTCCGACAGCCAGCGCTGGGCCTCGACGTTGAGCTGGGTCAGTTCGCCGGTCCAGATCAGGACCCCCATCGCGATCAGGATCGCGCCGCCGAAGGCGATGATCGCCGAGTAGTGGCGCTTGACGACCGCGAATGCGGTCGTCATCCGCGAGAAGGCGAGTGCGGTAAGCAGGAACGGGATCGCGAGCCCGGCCGAGTAGACGGCGAGGAGGAAGGCGCCGCGGCCGGCGGAGTCGGAGAGCGAGGCGGCGGTGAGGATCGCGCCGAGGGTCGGGCCGATGCAGGGCGTCCAGGCGATCGCGAACGCGGCCCCGGCGACGATCGGCCCGCCCTTGCCCGCCCGCTCGAGCAGTCCCTCGACGTGCCACTCCCTGTTCAGGCGCGGGATGAACGGGGCGGCGACGAAGAGGAGGCCCATCGCGATGATCAGGATCGCCGAGACCTTCGTCAGCAGCTGTTCGTGGTCGTGGAGGAGCGAGCCGAGGCCGGTCGCCGTCAGCCCGTAGAGGACGAAGATCGCCGAGAAGCTGGCGACGAACAGCAGGCTGGGGCCGAGGACCCGGCGCCAGCCGGCGCTCTCGAGCTCGCCGGCGGAGACGCCGGTGACCGCCGAGAGGTAGCCGGGCACGAGTGGCAGCACGCAGGGCGAGAGGAAGGAGACGATCCCCGCCGCGAGCGCGGCGAAGATACCCACCCCGGCCGCCGGGTCGCTGCTGATATCGGCGATGAACACGACCTTCCAAGGGTACTGGCGACGGGTTGAACTACCCCGGGCGGATGGGGAGACTGCGGCCCCATGGAGGCCACGTCGCTCGACATCCGGACGCCGCCGCTGTTCGGCTTCGGCCCGGCGGCGGCCTGGCCCGCGATCCGCCGCGGGCTGCTGCTCTCGGTCCCGGTCGGGGTCATCCTCCTGCTCGAGCTGGGGCTCGAACTGGAGTCGCGTGGCGGAATCGCGACGGGCGCCCTGCTCGTCGGCTTCGTCGCGATGGACGCGCCGGCGCTGACCCGGTCCCGGTGGCAGCTGGCGCTGGCGCCGCTGGTCGGGCTTGCGGCGGCCCTAGGCGCCCTGACCGCGAACTCGGCGCCGTTGGCGGTGGCATCGCTGACCATCGTCGGTGTCCTGGCGGGCTACTGCGCCTCGGTGTCGCCGCGGTTCGCGATCGCCGGGCTCAATGTGGCCCTCTCGCTCCTGATCACCCAGGGCCTGCCGGTCGACGCCGGGGACGCGGGCGTCGCGCTGCTGTTCGGAACGCTGGGCGGGGTCGCGCAGGCGGCCTTCTCCCTCGCCGTCTTCGCCGCCGGCGAACGGCGGCGGGACGAGGGCGAGAACCGCTGGAACCCGGCGGCCGCGAAGGAGGCGCTTGGCGCGAACCTGACCCCACGCTCGCCAAGCTTTCAGCATGGGCTTCGCCTCGGCCTTGCGCTCGGGGCCGGTGTCGCCGCCTATTGGCTGCTGGGATTCTCCGAACACGGCTTCTGGATTCCGCTCACAGTCCTCTTCGTCCTGCGGCCCGACTACGACACGACCTTCGACCGGCTGGTGCTGCGTGCGGCCGGGACCCTGGTCGGCCTGGTGATCGCGACGGCGCTTTCGAAGTGGCTCAACGGCGACGGGGTCGCAATCGCGGTCGTGCTGACGATCGCGACCGGATTCGCCTACGGGATGCTCACCGTCCAGTACGCACTGTTCACCATGGCGATCACCACCTTTGCGGTGCTGCTCGCCGACACCTTCGGCGGCCCCGCCCTGGAAGACGCTGCAAAGCGTGGTGTCGCGACCCTGATCGGGATCGCGATCACATTGGCCCTGTTCCTGCTCTGGCCTAGCCCCGAGGGGGTGGATGCGGGGTGGGCGAGGTTCCTCAGCTGGGCCCGCGAGCGCCGTTGGCGCTGACGATCCGCTCGTCCCCCGGCCCCGGACGGAGGATCAGGACCTCGGTCGCGGCCTTCTCCAGCAGCCAGACCGAGGTCGTCACCGGAGAGGCCGGCGCCCTGGCCTCCGCTTGCCGGGACGACGACCCGTTCGAAGTCCTCGCTGTTTCGGGACCTCGGCCAGGTAGGCCGGCATCAGGACCGCGTTCTCGGCCCGGGCGAGGCGCAGGGCTGCGTCGACGGCCCGGCGCGAGATCGCCGTCCCGGTGAAGGGGAGGAGGATCCTGTGGCTCTCGTCCGGGCGCTCGGAGCGGCGCCCGCGGCGGCGCGACCGCGCGATCAGGTAACCCACCTCCGGGCCGAGGATCAGCGCGACCCCGATCAGAACCCGCCCGGGGGCCTTACCCAGACAGGTCGAGGTCGGTGCTGAGCGGGTTGCGCCGAGCGCGCGCATGCGCGCGCTCGGCGCCTCTGGCGTGAGGTCGATCATCACGACTTCTTCGGCGGCGCCCAGCACCGCGTCCGGGATCGTCTCCCGCACCCGGGTCCCGGTCAGCGCGAAACCTGGTCGGGTCGTTGAGTCCACGTCTGGAAGCAACTCACTCGCGCAGGGGACCATTCGGCAGTGGCCGGGGGCAGCCGACCCGACTGCCAAGACACGACGGCGGGGGCGACCGCGATTTGGAAGACCGGCTTAGGCAGACCTCCAGGCCAGTTCAGGCGTCGCTGGACTCTGGTGCCGAGGGCATGGTCTCTCGGTCCTTGCTAAGCGCCACCGCACCGCAGCGAGCGCAGGTCCAGGCGACGTGAGCTGGCTCGAGCCTCATGATCACCGGGGACTGCCAGTTGTGCGGCGGGCACTGGGGAAACCCCTCCGTCACCCAGCAGAGGACATCGCCCATCAGACGCTCGGAGTGAGGGTCGTACAGCGGGCCTCCTCCATCTGTAAGCAGGCGGAGCACACGAGCGACACCGGTGGCGCTGACGGCAGCGGGCTGTCCGAGGCGCCCAGCGAGATCGAGAAGGGAATCGCGCCAAATCAGCACGACGTCCCGGCGCACCGGGATCGCCGAGCTGAACCCACGTCGCCGCGGATTTTCGGCGTCTTCAACGCAGCTTCGCAGCGAAGCGGCCAGCCGTCGGCAGCTATCCGGCTCGGTCAATTGTCGAGCGCGCAACCCGCGGTCCCCGGCAGTGTCGGGTGGACAGCCCTCAGCCAGTTCTCGGTCAAGCGCACCTCGCCTGAAGAGGACCCGCAGGCGAAGCGCGAGTGACGCCCGATTGACGAGCGCCTCTCCCTGCCTCGCGTTGCGTCTGGAACTAATTGCCGGAATGGGCCTCATCTGGGACAGAAGGGGTTTGAGGGTTCTCTGCTCAATCCACGGTAGATCCCGGCGCATGAATGCCGCATACAGATTTGGTGCATCGGCATAAAGATCTTGTGAAGCAGATCGAGTCCGGCGGTGCCCGCCGACCACCTTCGTCCAAGCCGCTGGGCGAGCGCCTCTCAGGACTCCCCCTCGCCGTGGCCCTACCTAGATCGGGCCGGGATCGTGCCACCACTTTCGGCACCTCCGTTCGCGCGGACCACTCGCCGATCCTCGGGGCCGGGGCGCAGGATCAGTACCTCGGCTGGGGCCTTCTCCAAGAGCCAGACGAGGTCGTCGCCCGAGAGGCCGGGCCCCCCGGTCGCGGTTGCCGGGACCACGACCCGATCGAATTCCTCACGCTCCAACAAACGCTGCAGCGCGTGGCGATAGGAGCGGCCGCGTTCGATTCGGGAGTCGACCGGCACTTCCTGGGCGACCGCACGCTGCTCGATCGCCTCCAGCATCGGCATTGCCTTCGCCGCCTCGGCGGGAATCGCGCAGTCCAGCGGCAACTGCTTGGGAACGGTCGCCAGGTACGCCGGCATCAGCAATGCGTTCTCTGCCCGGGCCAGGCGCATGGCTGCGTCAACCGCCCGGAGTGAGATCTCGGTGCCGGTGAAGGGCAGCAGGATCTGGCGGATGTCGTCCGGTCGCTCCGAGGGCTTGCCGCGCCAGCGAGACCGGGCCAGCAGGTAGCCGCCGACGAGGCCGAGGAGCAGAGCGAGGCCGACGAGGAAATGCTCGATCACGAACCGTTCTCCTTCTGACCCCGGTGGGCGACGATCCGCACGTCCACACCGGGTGGAGTCACATGCATCAGCTTCTGTGGCAGCGGCACCCGCAACCGCGCCAGCCCGCGCGGCGGATCAGACTCGCCGACCATGATGTAGGTGGAGCCGCGTTCGCGCACGATCCGCGCTGCAGCGGCCACCACGTCGTCGTGCTCCTCGATCAGCAGCGTCGCCCCTAGCACCGAGGCCAGCTGGCGCAGTGCGGTCACCTGGCGCTCCTCCTCGCCCTCGATCGGTTTCCCAGGTGGCTTCACCCAGAGCAGGTCGAGGTCGGTGCCGAGCCGCTGCGCCGAGCGCCAGGCACGGCGCACCAGGCGCTGGGAGCTTGGCCGGGGACGGATCAGGGCGAGCACCCGCTCGCCGACCGCCTGGGGGACCTCCTCGACGACCCGCTCCTCGCGGGTGCCGACCGGCTCCACCTGGTGCAGGGTCAGCCGCTTGGCCTCGACGTCCTCGGCCACCTGGCGCAGGCTTACCTCGCGCAGCGCCGCGAGGTTCTCGATCCGAAAGAAGTTGTTGAGCGCCGCATCGATGTTCTCGGAGGGATAGATCTTGCCGGCGCGCAGGCGCGAGATCAGCGCCTCGGGCGTCAGGTCGATGAGGACGACTTCATCGGCGGTCCCGAGCACCGAGTCAGGCACGGTCTCGCGCACCCTGACCCCGGTCAGCTCGGCGACCCGATCGTTGAGCGACTCCAGGTGCTGGACATTGACTGTCGAAAAGACGTCGATCCCGGCTGCGAGGACGTCGGCGATGTCCTCGTAGCGCTTCTCGTGCTCCAGCCCGGGAGGGTTGGTGTGGGCGAGCTCGTCGATCAGCGCCAGCTCCGGGCTGCGGGCGAGCAGAGCCGGCAGATCCATCTCCTCGACCGTGACGTCGCGGTAGGGAACGCTGCGACGGGGAACCACCTCAAGCCCGCGGGCCTGATCGATCGTCTCCTGGCGCTTGTGGGGCTCCAGGTACCCGATCGCAACGTCGCGCCCCGCCCCGGCTTCGGCGTGACCCTCCTGCAGCATCCGGTAGGTCTTCCCCACCCCGGCCGCCATCCCAAGGAAGATCTTGTAATGGCCACGGCGCAGGGCATCTGCTCCAGTCCCGCTCCTCTTCTCTGCCTCCGCAGCCTCCACCCGAAGCTACCGCCGCCGGGTATCTATCGGGGAATTACAAGATCGCTCGTCAAGCGCAGCGAGGGCGGTCCGAGCTTGTCGCTCCAGCTCTCCCGGCGTGGCCCTCGCCCGGCTCCAACCCGGCGAGAAGATCGGGCTCCTCGAGTCCGTCAGCAGGCGCCTGGCGATAGCCACGCCGCGAGGGCTCACTGGCTCCTGGCTCCTCAGGCGTTCAGCGAGTCTCAAGAGCAGCGGATGCGCCCGCGCTACCTCTTCTCGGCTGATCGGGGAGTTGATGTTGCTTCGTGAGTACTGCTTCGCCTGGGCGATGGCCCTTTCGAGGCCCTTGGCCAGAGCACGCCTCCGCCCTGGGCGCTGGAGCTGCCGAGCCCTGAGCGACAGCTCCGCGGTTTCCGCCGGATCGGCGCCCTCGGCCAGCAGCCGGTCCAGGCGAGCCTGCTGGAGAGAGCCGCGGAGACGAAGCAACAGCGAGTTGCTGCGACGTCCTCCCAGATGCGCATCGGTTGGCAGCACCGAGGACGCCGGCTCACACGAGCCCCCGAGTGCTATGCCCCTCATCATGCCCGCCCTCTCAGGCCCCCAGCAGGTTGTGGACGATCAGGTCGATCAGCTTGATGCCGATGAACGGGGCGATGATGCCACCGAGCCCGTAGATGAAGATGTTGCGGCGCAGCAACGCGGTGGCCCCGATCGGCCGGTAGGGGACGCCGCGCAGGGAGAGCGGGATCAGCAGTGGGATGATAAGCGCGTTGAAGATCACCGCTGAGAGGATCGCCGATTCCGGCGTACCCAGCGACATGATGTTGAGGGTGTCGAGCGGCCCCTTTTCCCCAGCCGAGACGGCGTAGGTCGCCGCGAACATTGCCGGCAGAATCGCGAAGTACTTGGCGACGTCGTTGGCGATCGAGAAGGTGGTGAGGGCGCCGCGGGTGATCAGCAGCTGCTTGCCGACCTCGACGATCTCGATCAACTTCGTCGGGTTGGAGTCGAGGTCGACCATGTTGCCCGCCTCTCGCGCCGCCTGGGTTCCCGTGTTCATCGCGACGCCGACGTCGGCCTGGGCGAGGGCGGGAGCGTCGTTCGTGCCATCGCCGGTCATAGCAATCAGGCGGCCGTCGGCCTGCTGCTCCTTGATCAATTCCAGCTTTCGCTCCGGCGTCGCTTCGGGGAGGAAGTCGTCGACCCCGGCCTCCTCCGCGATTTTCGCCGCGGTCAGTCTGTTATCGCCGGTGACCATGATCGTGCGGATGCCCATAGCGCGCAGCTGGTCGAAGCGAACGTTCATCCCTTCCTTGATCACGTCTTTGAGGTAAACGACGCCCAGGACGAACTCGTTGCGGGCGACGGCCAGCGGCGTCCCGCCCTCACGGCCGATCCGGTCGAGCTCCGGTTTCAGCTCCGCCGGAGCGCGCCCGCCAACCTCCCGGACCCAATCCTCGATCGCGTCGCCGGCTCCCTTGCGCAGCCGGGTTCCGTTGAAGTTGACGCCGCTCATTCGCGTTTCGGCGCTGAAGGGGACGAAGGTCGGCTCGTGGCCGGCGAAGTCGTGCTCGCGGATACCGTAGGTCTTGGCGAGGACCACGATCGAGCGCCCCTCGGGGGTCTCGTCGGCGAGCGAGGCCATCTGCGCGGCCTCGGCCAGGTCCTCGACGGAGACGCCCGGCATCGGTTTGAATTCGACCGCCTCGCGGTTGCCGAGGGTGATCGTGCCGGTCTTGTCGAGCAGCAGCACGTCGCAATCTCCGGAGGCCTCGACCGCGCGGCCGGAGAGGGCGAGGACGTTGCGGCGCACTAGGCGGTCCATGCCGGCGATTCCGATCGCCGAGAGCAGAGCGCCGATCGTGGTCGGGATCAGCGCGACCAGCAGCGCGATCAGCGTCGTCTCCGAGAGTTCCGTGCTCGCGAAGAGGCCGAACGGCCGCAGCGAGACGATTACGACGACGAAGATCAGGGTGAGGGCAGCGAGGAGAATGCCCAGTGCGATCTCGTTCGGAGTCTTGCGCCTTTCCGCGCCCTCGACCAGGGCGATCATCCGGTCGAGGAACGACTTGCCCGGTTCCTGGGTGATCTCGACGACGATCCGGTCGGAGAGCACTTTGGTCCCGCCCGTGACGGCGCTGCGGTCGCCGCCGGCCTCGCGGATCACCGGCGCCGACTCGCCCGTTATCGCCGACTCATCGACCGAGGCGATGCCCTCGATCACGGTGCCGTCGCCGGGGATCGGCTCGCCCGCCACGACGACCACCACGTCGCCCCGGATCAGCTCGGAGGCCGACTTCTCGCCCCCGTCGCGCAGTTTCGCGACAGTGTCGGTCCGCATCGCCCGCAGGCTGGCGGCCTGAGCGCGACCGCGGCCCTCGGCCAGGGCCTCGGCGAGGTTGGCGAAGACGACCGTGAGCCAGAGCCAAACGGAGACGGTGAAGGTGAACCACGACGGCTCATGGCCACCGCCGAGCGGCTTGCCGCCGAAGACCATGATCAGCCAGGCCACCGTGGTGATCACCGCACCGATCTCGACCACGAACATGACGGGGTTGCGGGCCTGCACCCGGGGGTCGAGCTTACGCAGCGACTCGAACAAAGCCGGGCGGAGGATCTCGGGGTCGAACAGGGAACGGGGTTGGGCTTCGGTGCTCATTTGATCGGTGCCTCTTCGTCGAGTGCGATATTGAGTTGCAAGACGTTCACGCCGGGCTCCCCGAAGACGCCGAGGAAGCGGCCGTTGGTGTGGGCCGAGATCAGGTCTTCGACCTTGCTCAAGGGAAGGTGGCGGACAGCGGCAATGCGGTGCGCCTGGATCTTTGCGTTGGCTTCGGAGATTTCGGGGTCCACGCCGGAGCCGGACATCGTGACCGCGTCGACCGGGACGTCGGCCTTGGTCAGCGATTTGTCGTAGGCCTTGTTCAGCTTCACGTAGGCGGCGAGATTTTCGCGCACCGCTTCGCGCTCTTCGACGCTGTTGGGCCCGGAGTTCGAGAAGTAGGTGACGTTTGCCGAGTAGCCGGTCTGTGAGGGCCGGGGCTGAAAGTAGCGCTTGTCGGGGACGAGGATTTCTTCCCCTTCTTCGTCGAGCTTCGGCTTGCCGTTCTTGCCGATCACCGGCCGCGAGAACGATTGGCCGATCAGGTTGGAGCCGACCAGCTGTCCGTTCACCGTCACCTTCGAGCCGTCTGCCTTGCCCGGGAAGACGACCTGGGAGATGCCGGTCATCACCAAGGGGTAGGCGAGGCCGAAGATCAGGGTGAAGACGATCACGGCGAGAATCGAGGTGAGGGCGGTTCGACGCATCTCAGAAGAGCCTCGTGGTCAGGCTCTGGACGATCGGGCCGAGCAGCAGGGCCGGGAAGAAGGTGAGGGCGCCGACCAGGATGACCACTCCGACCAGGAGGATCACGAAGGTCGGGGTGTCGGTGCGCATCGTGCCCGGTCCGGCCGGTGCGACCTTCTTGCCCGCGAGCGAGCCGGCGACCGCGAGGACGAGGACGATCGGCAGGAACCGGGCCAGGGTCATCGTCGCGCCGCCGAGCAGGTCGGCGAAGGAGATCCCATAGGCGCCGTGGTTGCCGGGCGCATTCGGCTGCAGGAACCCGGTGTAGCCGGCGAAGGCCGAGCCGTTGTTGTTGGCCTGCGAGAGGTAGGCGTAGAGGCTCTCCGAGAATCCTTGCGGGCCCGCCTGGTAGATCGAGCGCAGGCCAGCCCGAGTGGCGACCGCCAGCCCGGTCGTCACCAGCACGGCGAGCGGGGTGACGAGGATTCCGAGGGAGATGAGCTTGATCTCCTTGGCCTGGATCTTCTTGCCCAGGTACTCCGGCGTCCGGCCGACCATCAGGCCGCCGATGAAGACCGCGAGCAGAACGTAGAGAAGCATCGAGTAGAGGCCGGTGCCGACGCCGCCGAAGACGACCTCGCTGGTGCCGAGCCCGGACATCGGCACTGCGCCGCCGAGCCCGGTGTAGGAGTCGTGGGCGGAGTCGACCGAGCCGTTGGAGGTGACGGTCGTGGTGGTCGCCCACAGCGCAGACAGGGTGATGCCGTTGCGCTGCTCCTTGCCTTCCAAGTTGCCGCCGGTCGAGCCGGAGATCGCGGTGGTGGGGGTGCCGGCTGCGTGCTCGGCGGGGGTACCGTGCTGCTCGGCCGGGATGATCACCAGGATGAAGGCGAGGTAGATCGCCAGCATCGCGGCGAAGATCGACCAGCCCTCGCGCTGGCGCCCGACCATACGGCCGTAGGTGTAGGTGAGGGCGGCGGGAATCAGGATGATCGAAAGCATCTCGACGAAGTTCGTCAGCCTGTTCGCGTTCTCGAACGGGTAGGCGGAGTTGACGTTGAAGAAGCCGCCGCCGTTGGTGCCCAGCTGCTTGATCGCGATCTGCGAGGCGGCCGGGCCCATCGCCAGAGCCTGTTCGGCCCCCTCGACGGTCTTCGCGATGCTGGCGCCGCTGAGCGTCTGCACGACGCCCTGGGAGACGAGGATCAGGGCGACGATCACCGAGAGCGGCAGCAGCACATAGAAGAGACTGCGGGTCAGGTCCTGCCAGAAGTTGCCGAGGCCGGGCCCGCTGCGCCCGATGATGCCGCGGATGAAGGCGAGCAGGACACAGATGCCGACGGCGGGGGTGACGAAGTTCTCCACGGTCAGGCCGGCCATCTGCGAGAAGTAGGTCAGCGTCGTTTCGCCCCCGTAGTACTGCCAGTTGGTGTTGGAGACGAAGGAGGAGGCGGTGTTGAAGCTGACGTCCCAAGGCCCGGAGTGGAACCCTTCGGGGTTGAAGGGGTGGATCCCCTGGGTTCGCAGGATCAGGTAGAGGACGACCCAGGAGAAGACCGAGAAAAGGACCAGACTCTTCGAGTAGGCCTTCCAGTCATGTTCCTCGCTGGGGTCGACGCGCAGCACCCGGTACGTCCACCGCTCTGCCGGGCCGAGGATAGGGCTGAGGAAGACACGCTCGCCGGTGAAGACCCGTGCCATGTATTTGCCGAGTGGCGGCGTGAGGGCGATCACGACGCCGACAAAGATTGCGACCTGCAACCAGCCCTGTGCCATCAGAGGTTCTCTCCCCGGACCAGCGCGTAGACCAGATAGGCGAAGACGAGGGCCGAGGCGATCAACCCGAAGACGTCGGCGCCGCTGAGCGAGGCGAGGGGAAGCGCGCTCATATCCGGTCGATCAGGTCGATCGCCCAGTAGACGAGAGCGAAGAGGCCGACCGAGAGGGCGATCGCGAAGACATCCGCGATCGGGCTGCCACCTCCGGGGAAGATGTCGGCGAAGACGAACACGGGGCGGATCATGCACTAGCCGGCATCAAGGCCGCATGAGGTTTTCGGCCCAACGCATAAAGATCGTATGAAGGCTAGGATCTACCTGCTACTGGGTAAACCGGTAGCCGACTCCGGGATCGGTGCGAATGTAAACGGGCTCTCCAGGCGGCTCGATTTTCCGTCGCAGGTTGGCGACGTGAGTGCGCAGGATTTGCGCGTCGTCTGCGTACTCTGGCCCCCAAACCTCCACGAGCAGCGACCGATGGGTTATCAACCGACCTCGGTTGCGGGCGAGGATCCGCAGTAGGTCGAACTCGATCGGCGTCAGATGAATTTCGGTGCCATCCCGAAACACCGCTCGGGCGGCGAGGTCGATCTCAAGGCCGTCGGCGACGATCTTCGGCTCCTCGGCCTCCGGGCGCGCCCGACGCATCACAGCCTCCAATCGGGCGATCAATTCCGGGGCGCTGAAGGGCTTCGTCACGTAGTCGTCGGCGCCGGCGGTCAAGGCCTCAATCTTGCGCCCCTCCTCGCCGACGGCCGAGAGGACCACTATCGGCATCTTGGTCCACTCGCGAAGCCGCCGGGCCACCTCGACCCCGTCGATGTCCGGCAGCATCAGGTCGAGGATCACCGCGTCGGGAGGGCGAACTGAGGCGAGGTCGAGCGCCTCTTCGCCGGTGTTTGCCGGCACAGCCTCATAGCCGGCGTCACGCAGGATGACCTTGAGAGCCCGAAGGATCTGCGGCTCGTCATCGCAGACGAGCACGCGGGGCGCCGGTGTCAACTCTGATCCTCCCTTGAGAACGGCAAGGTGACCACAAAGCTCGTCCCCTGGCCGGGCAGGCTCTCGACGCCGATCTTACCTCCGTTGGCCTCGACGAAGCCTTTGGCGATTGCGAGCCCGAGACCGGACCCTTTGCGAGTCCCGCCGGGTTTGGCCTGGTAGAAGGGCATGAAGATTCGCTCCCTCTCAGTGGCCCGGATACCGGGTCCCTGGTCGACAACGCGCACCTCGACATCGGAGCCGATCGATCGAGCGCTCACCAGGACCGCCTTACCTTCGCCGTGTCGCGCAGCATTGTCGAGCAGATTGGCAAAGGCACGCTCCAGCTGCACCGGATCGGCCCGGAGCGGCGGCAGCTCCGGGTCCGAAGTGAACTGGACCAGCCGGCCGGCATTTCCGATCGAGTGCCGAGCCTCTTCCATGACCTCAGCGAGACTGACCAGCTCCCGATGGGGCTCCGCGTTGCCCGATTCGAGGCGGGAGACATCGAGCAGGTTCTCGACCAACTTCGAAAGCCGCTCGCCCTCCTCCACGATCGCGACGGACAGTTCGTGTCGCTCGCTCGGGGTCACGGTCGATGAGTCCAGGGCCGCCCCAGCGGCGATCATCGACGTGAGCGGCGTACGCAGGTCGTGAGAGACCGAGCGCAGCAGGGCGGTCTTCAATTCGTCGCTGCGACGCAGCGCCGCGGCCTCGATCGCCTCTGCCTGCATCCGATCCTTCTCGCGCGATAGCTCGGCCATTTCCTTCACGGTGCGATCTGCCTCTTTGCGGCTGTGGTCGGCCTCCGTGGCCCTGGCACGAGCCACCTCGGCGAGCGCGCTACTCGCGACCGCCACCGCCACGAAGACGACGAGAGCGACGACATCGCGGTCGTCGGCGATGGTGAATCGACCGACCGGCGGAAGGTGAAACCAGTTGAACGCGATCGCGCTCAGAAGCGCCGTGAACAGGCCCTGCCAAAGACCCCACTGGACGGAGATCAGCAGCACTGCCGGGATGAAGACGACCCCGAGAGAGATGACCGGAGCCACAGACTTGAGGGGATAGATGAGCGCCGTCGCGATCCCGACGACCACGACTGCCAGGAGTAGGCCAAGCCAGGCCGGCCGCCGCTCCGCGTCGAGCCCGAGGAGGGATTCGCCCCAGCGCATTGTCGCGCCAGCATGCCAGCATTCGGAGGCTGCTGTTAGGAATGTCTTCGATCGCTCGCGGATTCGCGCAGCGCCTCGAAAGCCCTTCGCACCTCTGCGAGGTCGGACGGATCCGATACCGACTCTTCCGCCCCCCGCATGATCATGTCCGCCTGTTCGATCAGCACGGCGCGGCGCTCCTGCGTCGAAGTGAGGCCCATGATCCGCGTTAGGCCGTCGAGCTGGCGGATCATCACCGCGGGCATCCCCCGACCGGCCTGACGGATCTTCTCGTGGGCGCGCTGCACCAGCCGGCGGTGGCTGATATGCGAGGTCACGACGCGCACATATCCCTGGCCGTCGCGGTGCACGCGCACCGGGGCCCATCGAAGCTCGATCTGACAGAGGCCGTCAGTGAGCCAATCGATGCACGTGAGGGCGGTGAACGTGTCATTGACCGCAGGTGAGAGCGCCCGGATCGCAATCTCGACCAGCTGGTCCACCGCAAATGCGATGTCCTGAGCCAAGGTGCGAACCGCACCCGTCACATGGGAGCGGGCCAGCTCGCGGGCCACCGCCGGAGCCGCCGAGGCCGGCCAGACCTTGGCGAGCGACTGTCCCGCGACCACGAAGTGCCCGGGGCGATAGTCCAGCTGCATGACCGAGCCGGTGCGAGCGGCGATCTCGACCAGCTCGGCGTGCCGGACGAACTGCAGGTAGCCGCTGCCGGGCGCCTGGACGATGCCGCCACGTTCCTCGATGCGCTGCATGAGCTCCGCGACCGACGGTCCGGTCGCGGACGCGGCACGAGGCCCACGATCCTCGGGCTCACTCTCGATTTCGATCGCCCGGGAAAGGTCGCCGGCGATGCTCGCGATCACCTGCGGCAGCTGGATCGACATCGCTATGTGGTGGATGAAGTAGATCAGGACGCCGAGGTCTATGAGGACGAGGACGAGCAGCACGGTGACCGAGATGTGCGGGACGAAGTCGCCGTGCGAACCGGGGCCGATGCTGGCCAGCGTCAGGACGGCGTAGACGAACGTCGCCACGAACGTGCCCAGCGTGATCTGCGTGCCGCGGTCGCGGATGAAGTTGCGAAGCATCCGTGGCCCGAACTGCGTCGAGGCGAGGGTCAGCGTCACGATCATGATCGAGAAAACGACGCCGATGACAGTGATCACCGCTGCGGCGAGCGCGGTGAGGATCTGACGCGCGGAGTCCGCCGACCCTGCGAGCACCCAGCTCGGCAGCGGGTGGTGGCCGTTGTAGATGGCGCGATCGGCAGCGTAGGTCCCGGCGAACAGGATTGCGGCAAGGGCGATCTCGATCGTGGGGACGAGCCAGAGGTTCATACGGAGCGCCTCCCGTCGCCACTCTGCGTTCGTGGCGAGGAAGGGGCGGCCAGGAATGGGAGAGGGAGAGTCGGGCATTCGGATAGGGCGCCGACCAGGCTTCCCGGCTCACCGCTCGTGGACTCTACCTCCCCACCCCTCGATCAGAGCCGTGATGACCGTGTGACCCCACCCGTAGCGCAAGTATGCGCACCCCGGCTGGCCACTGCTGTGGCGGTTCCCGTTCTCGATCAGGTTTGCTAGAGGCCCGATGCGCGTAACCCGCATCGAGCCTCAGGTCCGGATAAGTCTGTAAATTTCCTGGCTGACCAGCCAATCAGCTTTAGGAGTCACTTTGAGCAACCGCACGTTCGTGATCGGGGTCGGGATGACCAAGTTCGAGAAGCCCGGCACCAAGGAGGGCGACTACCCGGACTGGGCCAAGGAGGCGGGGGAGAAGGCGCTCTCCGACGCCGGAATCCCATACGAGGACGTCGAGCAGGCCTTCGCCGGGTACTGCTACGGAGACTCGACCTATGGGCAACGGGCGCTCTATCAGCTCGGGCTGACCGGGATCCCGGTCGTCAACGTCAACAACAACTGCTCGACCGGCTCCTCGGCGCTGTTCCTCGCCCGCCAGGCGGTCAAGGGCGGCCTCGCCGAGTGCGCACTCGCGGTCGGCTTCGAGAAGATGGAGCCGGGCAGCCTCGGGGTCAAGTACACCGACCGCACCAACGCGCTCGACAAGCACGCGATGCGGATGTTCGAGATCCGCGATCCCGAGCAGTCGCCGCCGGCGCCGCAGATGTTCGGCAACGCGGGCCGCGACCACATGGAGAAGTACGGGTCGGAACCCGACCACTACGCCTGGATCGGGTGGAAGAACCACAAGCACTCGGTCAACAACCCCTACGCCCAGTTCCAGGACGAGTACACGATCGAGGACATCAAGGCGGCGAAGATGATCCACGACCCGCTGACCAAGCTGCAGTGCTCGCCAACGTCCGACGGCTCGGCCTGCGCGATCGTCGCCTCCGAGAGTTATGTCGACTCGCACGACCTCTGGGACGGGGCGATCGAGATCGTCGGCCAGTCGATGATCACCGACCTCTCCTCGACCTTCGACGAGGGCGCCGACTGCATGACGATCGTCGGCTCAGACATGTCGAGGGCCGCGGCCGACCGGGCCTATGCGGAAGCCGGGGTCGGCCCTGACGAGGTCGACGTCTGCGAGCTCCATGACTGCTTCAGCGCCAACG
Organism: uncultured Solirubrobacterales bacterium; assembly: GCA_963780815.1. GTDB lineage: Bacteria > Actinomycetota > Thermoleophilia > Solirubrobacterales > 70-9 > VRUE01. Next base: position 252,201 of record CAWADG010000004.1, read on the forward strand.
AGCTCATCACCTACGAAGCGCTCGGCTTCGCGCCGGAGGGGGAGGGGCATAAGTTGGTCGAGGAGGAAGCGACCACCTACGGCGGCAAGGTCGTCGTCAACCCTTCCGGCGGCCTGATCTCGAAGGGTCACCCGCTCGGGGCGACCGGGCTCGCGCAGTGCTCGGAGCTGACCTGGCAGCTGCGCGGCGAAGCCGACAGGCGCCAGGTCGACGGGGCGAAGGTGGCCCTGCAACACAACATCGGCCTCGGCGGCGCAGCCGTGGTCACCGTCTACAAGCCGGCAACCTGAGGGAAGCCGGGTCGAGGAGGTAAGGATGGCAAAGGAGCGGCGATCACTGAGCGGCAGGGTGGTGGCGATCACCGGCGGTGCGCGCGGGATCGGCAAGACGACGGCCCAGGCCCTCGTCCGCAAGGGCTGCAGGGTCGCGATCGGCGACCTCGACCTCGAGCTCGCCGAGGAGACCGCCGCGTCGCTCGGCGGGGGAGTCGTCGCGCTGTCGCTCGACGTCACCGACCGATCCTCGTTCACCGCGTTCATCGACGAGGCCGAACGCCAGCTCGGCCCGATCGACGTCCTGATCAACAACGCCGGGATCATGCCGGTGACCGCGCTCGTCGATGAGGCCGACGATTCGATCCGCCGTCAGCTCGACATCAACCTCTACGGGGTCATCGTCGGCTCCCAGCTCGCGGTCGAGCGGATGCGCCCGCGCGGGACCGGCCACATCGTCAACGTCGCCTCCTCAGCCGGAAAGGTCGGGGTCCCGGGGATCGCCACCTACTCTGCCACCAAGCACGCGGTCGTTGGCCTGACCGAGTCGATGCGGCTCGAATTGCGGGGGACCGGGGTCGACCTCTCGCTGGTGATGCCGGTCCTCGTGAACACCGCGCTCACCGAAGGCCTCTCCTCGACGCGCGGGGTGAAAGAAGTCGAGCCGGAGGACGTCGCCAGGGAGATCGTCGACGCCCTCGAGCTCAACCGGTTCGACGCCTACGTCCCACGCTCCCTCCAGGCGACTCTGATCTCCGGCGCGCTGCTGCCGCGGAAAGTCCGCGAGGCTGTCGCCCGTTTCATGCAGGTCGACAAGGTCATGACCGGTTCCACCGGCGATCGCCGCGCCTACGAGGAGCGTGCCGCGGCGAGCCGCACCGAGGGTGACGCAGGCGGCGGGGCGGACGAGGCCGAGCAGGCGGCGGCCGCGCAGCGCGACGCGGCCTGAGCGGCCCCAACATCGGCAAGGCGCTTTCCCAAAGCATGGGTTTGGACAAGCGACTTGCGACGAAGGAGCGGCAATGAGTCGGATCTACGACGCCACCTGGGGGCGGGCCTTCTCCGCCCTCTATGACCGGTTGACAAAACGGACCGAGGAGGCCGGGCTGCGCGACATGCGCCGGGAGACGTTGTCCGTCGCGGTTGGGCGGACGATCGACATCGGCAGCGGCACCGGGGCCAACATCGGCCTCTACCCGGATGCGGTCGTCGAGGTCGTCTTCGCCGAGCCCGACCCGCACATGGTCAAGCGGTTGCGGCCGAAGGTGCGCGAGGCGGGCATCGAGGCGGAGGTGGTCGAGGCGCCGGCCGAGCGGCTCCCGTTCGAGGACTCGAGCTTCGACACCGCCGTCTACACGCTGGTCCTCTGCACGGTCCCCGATCTCCCCGCGGCGCTGGCCGAGACCGCACGGGTCCTGAAGCCCGGCGGCAAGCTGCTTTTCGTCGAGCACGTCCGCTCGAACGACCCCGCGACGGCGCGCTGGCAGGACCGCCTCCACGGGCCCTGGAAGTTCTTCGCCGACGGCTGCCACTGCAACCGCGACACCCTCACCGCGCTCGGGGCCGCGGGCTTCACGGTCGAGGCCGCCGCGGAGGACGAGCTGCCGGAGGCCCCGCCGCTGATCAGGCCGCTGATTCGCGGCAGCGCCGTGGCCGGTTAGGGCTCGCAGGTAGGTTCTGGCCCATCCGTCGACCGACGCAGAAAGGGCCATATGGGAATCGACCAATCAAAACTCGGCCAGCACGTCCAGGAAATGATGCAGGAGATTGAAGACGATCAGGACATCCCGGAGGACGCGGAGATCGGGAGGTTGATCACGATCGTCGAGGTCGTGACCCCCGACGGCGAGTTCTCCAACATCCGGATGAGCTCGAACGCAAGGCCCTACGTCGCGCTCGGGTTCCTCGAGGTGGCGAAGGAAGTGCAGATGCGGATGATGATGGGCAGCTAGGGGGCTCGTCCCGAGCTCTCCACGCCTGATCAACGCACGATAATGACGGTTATGTGAACCTGGCCTAGGAAGCGTTGTCGATCGCTTCTTCGAATTCCCCCAGCGTTCCAAGGTTTCCCAGGGGTTCCAGCCCGTTCGTCCCCGGCCCTTCGACCGCGAACGACGGCGTCCCGCCGAACCCGAGCCGTCTCGCTTCGGCGGCGGTCCGCCTCACCTCGTTCCGGGCCCTGGCGCTTTCGCGATCCCTGTTCCAGCGCGGGATGTCGACGACCTTCGCTCCCTTCGCGATCGAGGTCAGGAATTCTTCGGTCACGTAGCCGGTCTTCTCGATCCCCTGGTTCCTGTAGAAGAGCTCGATGAAGTTCCAGCCGCGGTTCTGTTCGCCCGCCGCGATCGAGGCCGGCGCCGCGGTTTCGGATTCCGGGCCGAGGATCGGGAAGTTGCGGTACTCGATCCGGGCTTCGCCCGTCCGCACTTTGTTCGAGATCAGTTCGGGAAGCACATTGACGGCGAAGTCGCCGCAAACCGGGCATTGAAGATCTCCAAACTCAACAAGGATCACCTTCGCCGAGGACATGCCGAGGGTCAGGCCCTTCTGCGGGATGTTGGTGAGATCCCGTTCGACCGAGGAGACGTTCTCGAGGCTGGTGTCACCGCCGCTGTTCTGGCTCTGGCTGACGACGACGAGGACGGCGACCGCGACGATCGCCAGGAACCCGGCAGCGCTGGCGATCTTGATCACCCGCTGGCGGCGGGCGTCGTCGGCCGCTTCACTCGCGCGCTCGAGCCGCTTCTCGCGCCGCTTCTCTCGCTCCTTCTTCGCGCTCATGCCGGGGTCCCCGTGTAGCGGAGCATGCGGATCGTGTTCAGCCCGAACAGAATCGTCATCAGTATCGCGCTGACAACGCACCACTGACAGATCGCGTCGATCACGAACAGCTCCAGGTAGGTCAGGTAGAGGCTGTACCCGAACCCCGTCAGCGCCAGGGCGAATCCCCCGATCCGGGCGAAGTCGCCGGGCAGGAGCGCGGCGGCCAGGAGTAGGACGTAGCCGACGATGCCGATCACCGCGACGTTTATCCCCGCGAGATGCGCGTAGGGGCTGTTGGCGACCGTCTCGCAGCCGGTGCCGCCGGCAAGGCAGGTGGGGGCTCCCCCACCCGCCTCAGCGATCCCGATGTAGATTGCGACGCCGAGGCCGAACGCGGCGACGAAGGTGCTCACGGCTTGCAGAGTCCCCTCGCTCGGTGCGGACATCGGATCCGAGCCTATGCGCTCTTCCTCAGCGCGGTCTGAACATGCGACCGAGGCGGCCGCCGCCGGGGCGGCTCGGCTTCTCCGGCGGACCGAGCCGGAGCGCCTCCTCGGAGTCGATCGTCAGGGTCACGGCGCGTTCGGCTGTTCTCGCGACCTCGGGCGCGTCCGCGAACCGCGACTTCCCGTCGGAGTCCCTGAAGATGACGCCGTCGAAGATGTTCTCGCGGGAGTTGTCGAGCATCTCGACGACCCGCCCGACCTCGACGCCGTCGGAGCCGTAGACGGGCGTGCCCCGCGGCACCGCCATGTAGTGGATCGGGTGGCCCTCGTCCATCGTGTGCGAAGCCTAGATGATGAATTCGGCGATCTCGCGCGAGAGCTTTCCCCCCTGCCAGGCCAGCGGCGACTCACCCTCCTCCTCGCCGATCAGGCGCGCCAGCGGCAGCTGCTCGGCGTAGGCCTCGGCGACCGCCCGCGGGTGCCCCGGGTCGGCGCCGTCGTGGCTCGCGACGACCAGCGCCGGCAGCTCGAGCGCCCCCAGGTCCTCGAGTCGGTCGAACGGCCGCGAGCGGGTGACCTCGCGCAGGGCGTCGACCAGCGCCTCGGGGTGGCGATGGAGCTGGATCCGTTCGCGGGTGATCCGCGCCACCGTCTCGCGCCAGGCCGGATCGGTCTCCTGGCGCTCGACGACGTAGGCGACGAATCCCTCGACCCCACCGTCGTGGAGAGCGTCGGCGAGGCCGTCCCAGTACTCGAGCCGCTCCTCGGGGATCTCGCCCGCGTAGACCGGGCCGATCACGACCAGGCCGGAGAGCCGCTCGGGATGGCGGAGGGCGTAGGCGACCGCGGTGTGCGCGCCCATCGAGTGGCCGCCGAGGACGAACTGTCCCTCGCCCACCGTCTCTTCGACGACCGACTCGAGGTCGGCGACGAGCTCCGGGTATCCATAACCCCGTCCCGACGGCGCCGGGTCCGACTCGCCGTGACCGCGGGCGTCGTAGGTGACGACGGTGCGACCGGCGCGCTCCAGGACCCTCGAGCCGTGGACGACGTAGCGCCGGGTCGCGGTGATCCCGTGACAGAGGACGATCGCGGGGCCCGCGGCGGTGTGCTCGCCGCGGATCGTCAGCCCGTCGCCGGCCGTGAACTGGACCGGCTCGGCGGGCATCAGCCGACAGCGGCCAGGGCCCGCTCGATGTCGCCCACCGATTGGTAGCTCGCGCTGCTGCGGGAGGTGTGCCGGTGGCGGACGATGCCCTCCCCGTCGACGATGAAGATCGAGCGCATCACGTATGAGCCCCCCGGCGTGGTCGAAAGGCCGACGACCCTGGCCAGTGGCGATGCCCAGCCGACGACCCCGTACGCCTTTGACACTGCGAGGTCCTCGTCGGCCAGCAGCGGCACGTTCAGCTCCTTCTCCTGGGTCCAGCGCTCGTGCGAGTCGACCGACTGGGGTGAGATCCCGACCACCTCGGCGTCGAGCCCGTCGAGGCGCTCGGCGTTGTCCCGATAGGAGCAGAACTGCTGGGTGCAGACGCGGGTCCCGTCGCCCGGGTAGAAGGCGATCACGAGGTTGCCGCCGCGGTAGTCGGCGAGCCGGTAGGTGCGCCCACCGGTCCCCGGCAGCTCGAACTCCGGTGCCGCGTCCCCGACGTCGACCTTCGCCATGGCGAGGAGCCTAGTCGGCCGCCTCAGCCGCGTTCGATTTCGACGTGTTCGATGAGGACGGTCTGTTTCGGTTTCCCGGACTGGGTGCCGAGTTCGGCGATCGCTTCGACCACGTCCATGCCTTCGCCGACGTTGCCGACCAGGGCGTATTCGGGCGGCAGGTTGGCATTGGCTCCGACGACGACGAAGAACTGGCTGCCCGAGCTCCCCGGGGGGTCGGTGCTGCCCTTCGCCATCGCGACGACGCCCTTGGTGTAGGCGAGGTCGGCGGGCGGCTTCTCGACGAGGCTGTAGCCGGGGCCGCCGGAGCCGTTGCCGAGCGGGTCGCCGCCCTGGACCACGAATTCTGGGATGACGCGGTGGAAGTCGAGGCCGTCGTAGAACCCTTCTTCGGAGAGGAAGACGAACGAGTTGACGGTCTTCGGCGCCCGCTGGGAGTCGAGGGCGATGTCGAAGGTGCCGCAACTCGTTTCGACGACGGCGGTCAGTTCTTCCCCCTTCTTGACCGTCTGCTTCGGCGCCTTGAAGCTGACGTTCTTCGGTTCGGGAGGTTCGACTTCCTCGCACCCGGCGGCGCCCGTCGAGCCGGAGTCGCTGCCGCCGCTTCGCGCGATCAGGATCGCGGCCACGATCGCCACCGCGACGAGCGCGAAGACGCCGAGGATGATCACCCGCTGGTCGACCTGCCGCCCTCCGGTTCCCTCATCCCCGCTCATCGCAAATATTCCCGCTTCGCTCCCTGCGCGAAGAACCAGATCGTGACGCTTGCTCGCTCCGCGCTCATCGGCCGCGAAGCCTAATTGGAATGATCGGTGCGTGTCGAAGGAGCGGAGAGGGCCATCGCGTCGGAACCTCGCGGTCGGCCGCGCGATCAACAACGTCGCGGCCCGGGCGCCATGGCTCTGGCCGCTGCTGCGCGGAGCGGTGCGCCGGTTCTTCTCGGAGCGGGCGAGCGCCTGGGACGATCGCACCGGCGCCGGCAGCGTCGAGCATCTCGAGCCGCTGGCCGCGGCGGCCCTCCACGTCTCCCCCGCTCCCGAGCGGATCCTCGACGTCGGTTGCGGGACCGGTGCCGGAACCCTGTTCCTCGCCCGCGAGTTCCCGCAGGCGCGGGTCCGCGGCGTCGACCTCTCGGAGGAGATGATCCACGCTGCGGTCACGAAGGTTGGGCTCGACCCCGAGGGACGGATCGCCTTCAGGGTCGGCGACGCCTCCTCCCTCCCCTATGCCGAGGACTCGTTCGACCTCGTCGCCCAGCTCAACATGCCGCCGTTCTTCGCCGAGCTGGCGCGGGTGCTGCGGCCGGGCGGCCAGGTGATCGTCGCCTCGAGCTGGGGCCCGGAGACCCCGTTCTACACCCGTCCCTCGCTTCTGCGCTGGAAGTTCCTCCAGCACGGCGTCGAGCCGGTCGAGATCGGCAACGCCGGCGCCGGGACGTTCTACGTCGGCCGGCTTCCCGCCGCCGAGCGGCACCGGCGCGACTAGGCTGCTCAGACGATGGAGTTCGCCGGCCTGCCCCTCGTGCTGCTGGTAAATCCGTCCTCGGGCGGCGGCCGGTCGCTGAAATTGCTGCCGCGGATCGAGTCGGCGCTCGACGAGCTCCACGTCGACTTCCGCGTCCTGCGGACCAGGGACCTCGAGCACGGCGTCGACGCCGCGCTGCGCGCGGTCGAGGCGGGCGAGGTGCCGGTGGTCGTTAGCGGCGACGGCCTGATCGGCGCCGTCGGCGGCGCGATGGCGGGGGCCGAGACGCCGCTCGGGATCATTCCGAGCGGGCGCGGCAACGACCTCGCGCGGGTGCTCGAGATCCCCGACGAGCCGGAGCCGGCGGTCGGGGTCCTCGCCGCCGGCCACTCGCGCCTTATCGACGTCGGCGAGGCGAACGGCAAGCGGTTCCTCGGCATCGTCAGCGTCGGCTTCGACTCCGAAGCGAACCGGGTCGCGAACGAATCCCGGCTCTTCCAGGGCAGCCTCGTGTACGCCTTCGCGGCGCTCCGCACACTGATCGGTTGGAAGCCGGCCCGCTTCACCGTTCGGGTCGACGAGGAGCGGATCAGGTTCACCGGATACTCGGTCTCGGTCGCCAACAACAGGGCCTTCGGCGGCGGGATGTTCGTCGCGCCGGACGCCGAGCTCGACGACGGGCTCTTCGACGTCGTGATGGTCGGCGAGGGCGGCAAGCTCCGGTTCGTGGGTAACCTGCCGAAGGTGTTCAAGGGAACCCACGTCGAGCTCGACGAGGTGCGTGTTTTCCGGGCGCCGCACCTCGAGTTGAGCGCGAGCCGCGCGATCCCCGTCTATGCCGACGGTGAGCACCTGACCGACCTGCCGGCGGCGCTGCGGGTCCTGCCCCGCGCCCTCGGCGTGATCGTGCCCCGGCCCCAGGCCGAGGGCTGAGTTGAGCGCCAGCGGGCGCAACGGGGCCGTGTTCGGCGCCAAGCGGGCGGCGGCGCGGGCGATCGGCGCCGCCAGCCGGGCGAGCGGTCGCGGCGGCGGCACGACGCTGCCGGGCCGGGTGCTGCTGCGCCTCGCGCCCGACGCGATCTCGCGCCTGGGCTCCGGCCTCGAGCGCGGTGTCACCCTCGTCAGCGCGACCAACGGCAAGACGACGACGGCGGGGATGATCGCCGCCCTGCTCGAAGCGGAGGGCCGGGCTCCCGTCCACAACCGGGCCGGCTCGAACATGACCTGGGGGATCGCGACGGCCCTGCTCGAGCAGGGCGGCAACGAGGGGCTGTTCGAGGTCGACGAGGCCTGGCTGCCGAAGGTCGCGCACCAGCTCGACCCGACCCTGATCGTCCTCGGCAACCTTTTCCGCGACCAGCTCGACCGCTACGGCGAGATCGAGGTCCTGGCCGACGAGTGGGCGAAGACGGTCTCCGCTTGGGTGGGGCGCTCCCGGTTCGTCCTCAACGCCGACGATCCGTTGGTCGCCGACCTCGGCCGTGACGGCGAGGAGCGCCGGCGCGAGGGCGTCGCCTACTTCGGGATCGAGGACTCCTCGCAGGCGCTGCCGGAGCTCCAGCACGCGTTCGACGCCAAGCACTGCCGGCGCTGCGGCCACCCCTACGTCTACGAACGGGCCTTCGTCGGCCACCTCGGTCATTACTCGTGCCCGAACTGCGGCGCCGAGCGCCCGGCGCCGGACGTCGCCGCGACGCGGATCGAGCTGCGAGGGATGGAGGGCTCGACCGTCGCCGTCCGCACCCCGGCCGGAGATCTCAGCCTCGACCTCCCACTGCCCGGCCTATACAACGTCTACAACGCGCTCGCCGCGGTGGCGGCCGGGCTCGAGCTCGGCGTCGCCGAGGAGCGGATCCCGGCCGCCCTCGCGGCCGCCAGATCGGCCTTCGGCCGGGTCGAGACGATCGAGGTGGCGGGCAGGCGGGCGTCGATCCTGCTGATCAAGAACCCCGCCGGGACGAACGAGGTCCTGCGGACCCTCCGGCTCGAGGAGGACGGCGGCCTCGACCTCTGGATCGGGCTCAACGACCGGATCGCCGACGGCCGCGACGTCTCCTGGATCTGGGACGCCGACTTCGAGCTGCTGGCCGGCCACGTGCGGCGGGTGACCTGCGCCGGCACCCGGGCGCCGGAGATGGCGCTGCGCCTCAAGTACGCGGGCTGGCCGCAGGAGGCGATCGCGGTCGAGCCCGAGATCGAGCGCTCCGTCGACGCGGCGCTCGCCGCCGCGCCCGAGCGCCTCTTCGCGCTCCCCACCTACACCGCCCTGCTCGAGCTCCACCGCCTGCTCTCCTCGCGCGGCCTGACCGAGGACTTTTGGAAATGAGCGGGAGCGAGCGAGAGCAGAGCAGACGGGCGGATTTACGCGTCATTTGGCACGACCTCGAGTGCGGCGCCTACGAGGCCGACCTCGCCCTCTGGGAGAGGCTCGCCCAATCCTGCGAGGGCCCGGTCCTCGATCTCGGCTGCGGAACCGGTCGCGTCGCCCTTCATCTGGCGCGGCGGGGGCACCGGGTCGTCGGGGTCGATCTCGACGATGCTCTGGTGGAGGCGTTCAACCTGCGCGCCGTGGGGTTGCCGACCGAGGCGATCGCCGCCGACGCTCGTGAGCTCGAGATCGACGAGGAGTTCGGGTTGGTGCTGGCGCCGACCCAGCTGGCGCAGCTGTTCGACGGCCCGCAGGAGAGGTTCCGTTGCCTCTCCTGCGTCGCCCGTCATCTTCGACCCGGCGGGATTGCCGCGTTTGCGATCGTCGAACGGGTGCCGGCCGCCACCGACGACATACCGCCGCCCCTTCCCGACACGCGCGAGGTCGACGGTTGGGTCTACTCGAGCCAGCCGCTCGAGATCGCGATAGACGAGGAGAAGCTCCTCGTCCGCCGCCTGCGGCAGTTGGTGTCCCCGACCGGGGACCTCAGCGAGGAGGTCGATGAGATCCCGCTCTTCGCGCTCTCCGCGGCGCGGCTCGAGGACGAGGCGGAGGATGCCGGCCTGCGCCCCACCGCCCGTGACGAGGTCCCGATGACCGACGATCATGTCGGGTCCGCCGTCGTCCTCATCGAGAGGAGGTCTTGATGGAGCTCCGGGTCCTCGCCCTGTATCCCGACCAGATGAACATCTACGCGGATCGCGGCAACATCCTCTTCCTCCGCCGCCGCTGTGAGTGGCGCGGCATCGGGTTCGCCCTCGCCGCCGCCGGGCCCGGCGAGGCCCTCGACCCGGGCGCCCACGATCTCCTCTACCTCGGCGGCGGCCAGGATCGCGACCAGCGTGTCGTCGCCGCCGACATGGTCGCGACCAAGCGCGACGCGCTCGCCGAGGCGGTGGACGACGGGGCGGTGATGCTGGCCGTCTGCGGCGGCTACCAGCTGCTCGGCCACAGCTACCAACTGGGCGAGGAGCGGCTGCCGGGGATCGGGCTCGCCGACCTCACCACCGTTCGCAAGCCCGGCCCCCGCCTGATCGGCAACGTCATCATCGAGAGCGACCTCGGCGACGAGCCGCGGCAGATCGCCGGCTTCGAGAACCACGGGGGCCGCACCCACCTCGGCCGGGAGGCGGAGCCGCTCGGGCGGGTGATCAAGGGGTTCGGCAACAACGGCGAGGACGGGCTCGAGGGAGTTCGCCGCGGAAACCTGATCGGCACCTACCTGCACGGGCCGCTGCTGCCGAAGAACGCCTGGCTCGCCGACCACCTGATCGCGCTCGCGCTCGAGCGCCGTTACGGCAGCCGCCCCGTGCTCGACCCGCTCGAGGACGACCTCGAGCTCGCCGCGGCGGCCTCCGCCCGGGGAGCGGCGATGCGCAACTGAGTTCCGGCGGTCCGGTTCGGGTAGTTAGAGCGATGATGCGACTCCTGCGACCGGCCGGGCCTCTCTTGGGGCTCCTCCTTCTGGTGCTTGCCTCCGCCCCGCCCGCGGGTGCCGCTCCGAGCTGCGCCGAAGGGCCGCAGACGGTCGGTGACACGATCATCGGCACGCCGTGCGACGACACGATCCATGCGCCGCGCGGGATCGGCACCGTCCTCGGCGAAGGCGGCAATGACTCCCTCTTCGGAGGCCGCGGCAACGACAGCCTCTTCGGGGGCGAAGGGGATGACCGCCTCTACGGCGGGGTCGGCGACGACCGGGTCCGCGGCGGTCCCGGCGACGACCGGCTCTCGGGTGGCTTCGGCGCCGACTCCCTCGACGGGGAAGCGGGGAACGACCTCGATCGCGGCGATGCCACGGTCGATGAGATCGGGGATTCCGGCGGGGGCACCGACACACTCAGTTTCGCGACCGGGGCGACGCCCGGGTTCCCGAACCAGAGCGCCTTCTTTGATGAAGCCGGCTTTCCAGCCGACGTCGGCAGGGGCGTCTACGTCGATCTCGGCGACAACTTTGCCAACGACGGGCTCGCCCCATCCGGCGGAGGCGTCGATGAACCGCTCGCACCGGAGACCACCTTCGGGAACTTCGAGGTCGTGATCGGCACCCCGTTCGACGACTACATCGTCGGAACCTCGGATTCAGAGACGTTCTACGGCGGCGGCGGCGCCGACCTGATCGACGGCGGCGGCGGCGCCGACGTCGCCTACGGCGGTGCCGAGGGCGACGGGTGCATCGTCCCGGTCGCAGGCAGGAACGAATGTGAGTTCTCCGGCGAGGAAATACAGCCCAGGGACCCGGGCACGGTGTCATCCGGGCCGATGGCCTCCCAGGCCACCGCCGGCCAGGCCTTCTTCCTCTCGGGCAGCGACGGCGCCGACGACGTCGCCGCCTCCTACTCCTCCGGCCAGGTCAGATTCACGGTCGGCGGCAACCCGGCGGGCGAATTCCCGGTCACAGAACCGCCCGACTCGATCCTCCTCGCGGGCAATGCCGGCAACGACACCCTGACGGCGACTCAGGGGTTCCCGGCCTCGACCTCGGTGGTCCTGCTCGGCGGCGAGGGGAACGACGTGCTGACCGGGGGCGAAACGGAGGACGCCCTGATCGACGGCGCCGGGAACGACACGTCTGACGCCGGAGGCGGAGACGACGCCGTCCCCAACAACGGCGGCGCCGACCATCTCGATGCTGGGACGGGCGACGACCTCTTCGTCTCGAACGCCGTCTGCGACGGCGACTCGCTCGACGGTGGGCCCGGAAGCGACAACGCCAACTGGGCCAACTTCAACGCCGCGATCGCGATCGAGATGGGGGCCGGGTTGGCGGGTCAGCTCGGGCCCGACGGTCAACCCGAATGCGCGAGCGCGTCGCTGCTCACATCACTGAGCGGTCTCGAGGACACCGAGGGCACGAGCCTCGGCGACGTCATGGTTGGAGACTCCGGCCCGAACCAGCTGCTCGGGCGCCTCGGCCCCGACAGCTATTTCGCGGGCGCGGGCGACGACTCGATCCTCGCCAACTCCGGCACTCCGGTGCGCGACCCCGACCCGGTCATCGATTGCGGCGAAGGCTTCGACACCGCTCAGATCGACTTCCCCGAAAACGGCCCCGACGCGGCGCCGGTCGGATGCGAGGCGATCCACGAACGCGCCCCGAACAGCTTTCGTCCGCCCGACACCCCTCCCCCGCCGATGGCGCCCGCCCCGGGGCCGCCGCCACCCCCGCCCGATCGCACCCCGCCGCGGACCCGGATCGTCACCGGCCCGCGCAAGGCCCTGGGCTTGATCAGGGGTCGTCGTCGGGTGGTGTTCCGATTCTCCGCAAACGAGCGATCGACGTTCGTCTGCAGGATCGACCGCCGCCGCCCCAGGCTCTGCTCCTCGCCCCGTGCCTACAGGGTCGGCCCCGGCATCCATGTCTTCCGCGTGACCGCCACCGACGCCGCCGGCAACTCGGACCCGAGCCCGGCGGTCTTCAGGTTCCGGGTCAGGCGCCGCTAGCGACCGCTCGAGCCGAAGCCGCCGCCGCCGCGGGCGGTCTCGCTCAACTCGTCCACCTCGACCGCGTCGATCGCGGCGATCGCGGCGATCACCAGCTGTGCGATCCGGTCGCCGACCTCGATCCTGAACGTCTCCGCCGGGTCGGTGTTGAGCAGCAGGACGCGAACTTCCCCGCGGTAACCGGCGTCGATCAGGCCCGGGCTGTTGACGAGCGCGATCCCGTGCTCTCGCGCGAGGCCCGAGCGCGGCAGGACCAGCCCGGCGTGCCCCTCCGCGACCTCGATCGCGATTCCGGTCCCGACGCTCCAGCGCTCCCCGGGCCCGAGGTGGGCCGCCTCGCAGGCGCAGAGGTCGAGCCCGGCGTCGCCATCGTGGGCGCGCTCGGGTAGCCGCGCCTCCGGGTCGAGCCTCTTCACCCTCAGTTCCACGGCCTGGAATCTAACCGGCTAGAGGACGGCGAGATCGTCGAAGCGATGGAGCTCGGCCACCGGCACCCTGGCGTGGACGAGGACGCCGTCGTCGCGCTCGGTCCGCTCGAGGTCGCCGGCGACCTCGTGCAGCTCGTGCAGGCGCGCTCCCTCCTCGTAGGGGATCAGCAGCTCGACGTCGGCCAGGGTGTCCTCGAAGGCCTCCTCGATCGCCCTCCGCAGCCGGTCGAGGCCCTCGCCGTCGAGGGCCGAGGCCAGGACCGCGTCGGGATGGTCCATCAGCGCCTCGCCCCGCTCGTCCTCGCTCAGCAAATCGGCCTTGTTGAGGACCAGCAGCCGCGGCTTCCCGCCGGCGCCGATCTCCTCCAGCACCTCGTCGACAGCCCGCATGTCGGCCGCCCGCCGCTCCTCCGGCGCCGCCGCATCGACGACGTGGAGGATCAGGTCGTCGACGACGGTCTCCTCGAGCGTCGCCTTGAAGGCCTCGACCAGCTGGTGCGGCAGCTTCTCGATGAACCCGACGGTGTCGGTCAGCAGGTAGCTGCGGCCGGACAGCTCGAAGCTCCGGGTCGTCGGGTCGAGGGTGTGGAAGAGGCGGTCCCCGACCCCGACCTCGGCCCCGGTCAGCGCGTTCAGCAGCGTCGACTTGCCGGCGTTGGTGTAGCCGGCGAGGGCGACCCGCGGCAGCGACGAGCGCTGGCGGCGGGCGCGCATCACGCCCCGGTTGCGCTCGAGCTGGGACAGGCGCCGCTTCAGGGCGGCGATCCGGTTGCGGGCGAGGCGGCGGTCGGTCTCGATCTGGGTCTCGCCGGGGCCTCGGGTCGGGGCCCGGGTGCCGATTCCGCCGTCGAGGCGGTCGAGGTGGGTCCAGAGCCCCCTCATCCGCGCCATGTTGTACTCGAGCTGGGCGAGCTCGACCTGGAGCTTCCCCTCGGCCGTGTGGGCGTGGTCGGCGAAGATGTCGAGGATCACCGCGGTGCGGTCGATCACCGGAACGTCGAGGGTCGCCTCGAGGCTCCGCTCTTGGCGCGGCGCCAGCTCGTCGTCGCAGGCGACGACGTTGGCGCCGGTCGCCGCGATCGCCGCCTTCAGCTCGGCCATTTTGCCTTTGCCGAAGTAGCGATCGGGGTCGGGCTGGGCGCGGCGCTGGACCATCTCGCCGGCGGTCGCGACGCCGGCGGTTCGCAGTAGCTCCTTCAGCTCGGCGAGGCCGTCGCCGTCGCCCTCCTCGCCGTTGACGATCCCGATCGCCAGCGCGCGCTGGCGCGCCCGCGGGTTTGTCAGCCCGGCTCCGTTCTGGCTCTGGTCCACCTCCCCAGGATAGGCTTCCCGTCTGTGGAGATCTTCGTTACCGGCGGCACTGGCTTCATCGGCGGCGAGGTGGTCCGCCAGCTTCGTGACCGCGGTGACGAGGTCGTCTGCCTCGTCCGCAGTCCGGAGAAGGCCGGGAAGCTGACCGAGATGGGCTGCGAGCTCGTCGCCGGCGACCTCGGTGACGGCGACGCGATCCGGGCCGGGCTCGAGGGCTGCGATGCCGCGGTCCACGCCGCGGCGATGTACGAGGTCGGGATCCCCGAGTCCCAGCATCAGGCGATGTTCGACGCCAATGTCACCGGCACCGAACGCGTTCTCGAGGCGGCGCTCGACGCGAAGACGCCGCGAATCGTCCACGTATCGACCTGCGGCGTCTTCGGCGACACCCACGGCAAGATCGTAGACGAGACCTACGAGCACCCCGGCGATGACTTCACCTCCTACTACGAGGAGACAAAGGTCGAATCGCACCGGATCGCCAAGAGGATGATCGCCGAGGACGGCCTGCCCTGCATCATCGTCCAGCCCGGCGGCGTCTACGGCCCCGGTGACACCTCGCAGGTCGCCGACCTGATCGACCAGCTGCTGGCCGGGAAACTGCCGTTGATACCGCTTCCCGACCTCGGAGTCTGCATGACCCACGTCGAAGACATCGCCGGTGGGATCCTGCTCGCGCTCGACAAGGGGAGGCTCGGCGAGATCTACGTCATCAGCGGCCCGACGACGACGATGCGCGAGGCGCTCCAGATGGTCGCCCGGGTCGCCGGCCGCAAGCCGCCGAAGCACGCGGTCCCGACCGCTCTGCTGAAGGTGCTCGCGCCTGCCGGGCCACTGGTCGGAAAGCTGATGAACCAGCCCCCGAACCTGCGTGAGATGATCTCCTCGGCCGACGGCGTCACCTTCTGGGCCAGTCATGAGAAGGCGACCCGTGAGCTCGGCTACGCCCCGCGCGGCATGGAGGAGGGCCTGCGGCAGACGCTCGAAGCCGAGGGCAAAATCCCGGCCGCGACCTGATCGTCGAGCGGGCCCGATGCGACCGATCGACGTACTGCACCTCGGGCGCCCGCATGTGATCTGTTGCTGGGAGGTCGACGGCGCCCTCATCGACCCTGGGCCGGAGTCATCGCATCGGAACCTGGTCGACGCGCTCGGCGGCGATGAGCCGCGGGCGATCGTCCTCACCCACATCCACCTCGACCACGCGGCCGCAACCGGGGTCCTGGTCCGACGCTGGCCGGGCCTCGACGTCTACGTCCACGAGCTCGGCGCCCCTCACCTGATCGACCCCTCGCGGCTGCTGGCGAGTGCCGAGCGCCTCTACGGTGACCAGATGCAGCGGCTCTGGGGAGAGATCGTGCCGGTCCCCGAGGCGAACGTCAGGGCTCTGGCCGGCGGCGAGACCGTGCTCGGAATGCGTGTCGCCTACACCCCCGGCCACGCCTCGCACCACGTCTGCTATCTGCACGAGGACAGCGGGACCGCGTTCGTCGGTGACGTCGCCGCGGTCCTGATACCCGGGACTGACCTGATCGTCCCCCCGACACCGCCGCCGGACATCGACATCGAGGCGTGGGAGGACTCGATCGGGATCGTCGAAGGATGGCGGCCGCAGCGCCTCGGCCTCACCCACTGGGGCCCGATCGATGAGCCCGAGCCCCACCTGGCGGCGGTCCGTGAGCGGCTGCGCGAGGAGGCGCAGCTCGCCCGCGATCTCGACGAGGCCGCCTATGAGGAGCGCCACCGCGAGCGGGTTGCCGAGAGAGTGCCCGACCCCGAGGCGGCCGCGGAGCTCCTGCAGGCGGTCCCGCCCGAGTACCAATGGCGGGGCCTCGACCGCTATTGGAGCAAGCGTCAGCCCGCCTAGGCGAGGTGCTCGCGGAGGCGCTCGACCGCCTCGCTGATCCGATCGTCGGGCGTCGTCAGCGAGATCCGGAAGAAGCCCTCGCCGCTCGGCCCGTACATCGACCCGGGCGAGACGACGACCGCCGCCTCCTCGAGGACGAGCTCGGCGAACGAGGTCGAGGTGTGGCCCTCGGGGACCGGCGCCCAGACGTAGATCGTCCCCTTCGGCGCCTGGACGTCGACGCCGATCTCGCGCAGCGCGCCGACGACCAGGTCGCGACGCCGGGCGTAGGTCTCGTTCATCCGCTCGAGCGGACCCGACGGGCCGCGCAGGGCGGCGACCCCGGCGAGCTGGACCGCCTCGAAGAGGCCCGAGTCGACGTTGGTCTTCAGCCGCCAGTAGGTCTCGATCGCTTCCGGGTTGCCGAGGATCGCCGCGCAGCGCCAGCCGGTCATGTTGTAGCCCTTGGACAGCGAGAAGACCTCGACCCCGACGTCCTTCGCTCCGGGCGTCGCCAGGAAGCTCGGGGCGACGTATCCGTCGTATGTGGTCTCCGAGTAGGCGTTGTCGTGGACGACGAGGATCTCGTGCTCGCGGGCGAAGGAGACGACGAGGTCGAAGAAGCCCTGGGGGACGACGGCGCCGCTCGGGTTGTTGGGGTAGTTGAGGAACATCAGCCGCGCCCGGGCGGCGGTCTCGGCGGGCACGGCGCTGAGATCGGGGGCGAAGCCGAGCTCGGGCACGAGCGGCAGCAGCTCCGGGGTCGCCCCGGCGAGGATCGGGCCGCCCGTGTACACCGGGTAGCCGGGATCGGAGGCGAGCGCGACCCCACCGTGGTCGAGGAACGCGAAGCAGAGGTTGTAGATGCACTCCTTGGCGCCGATCGCCGGGATCACCTCGCTCTCGGGGTCGATCTCGACCCCGAACCGATCGCCGTAGAACCCCGAGAAGGCGATCCTGAACTCCTCGCGCCCGCGGTTGCTCGGGTACTTCTGGTTGCCGGGGTCGGCGACCGCGTCCTGCATCGCGGCGACGATGTGCGGGTAGGTCGGCTCGTCGGGATCGCCAATCCCGAGGCTGATCACGTCGATCCCCGCCGCGCGCTTGTCGGCCACCCGCCGCTCGAGCTCGGCGAACATGTACGGCGGCATCGCCTCGAGCCGCCTCGAGGGGGCGGCGATGCCGGGCTTGGGCTCGGTGCTTGCCATCGCCCCTGAAACCCTAAAGCTCGGCCAGGGCGGCGAGCAGCTCGGGTGAGAGCTCGCCCGAGCAGACCGGCTCGGCCCACCCGGTCAGCGTCACGTCTAGCTCGCCGGAGACGTCGACGGAGAGCTCGCCGCCGTCGAGGGCGACTGTGATCGGGCTCTGTGCGCCGCCGAGGACGGCGGTCACGGCTGCGCCGCTGGCCCCGGTCCCGGAGGAGAGCGTCTCCCCCACCCCGCGCTCGAAGATCCTCGCCCTCACGCGGTCGCGGTCGATCGCGAGGAAGGAGACGTTTGTGCGGTTCGGGAACAGCCCGTTGGATTCGATCCCGGGCCCGATCTCGGCCAGGTCGAGTCCCTCGAGCTCGTCGGCCGCGACGACGATCGCGCACTGCGGGTTGCCGATCGAGACGTGCTGAAATGCCCACTCGCGCCCACCCGACTCGAGCACCCCTGTCCCCTCGGCGGGCCCCGACGGGTAGTCCTTCGAGGTCGTCGCGGCGCGACCCATCTCGACCCGGCAGGTGCGCTCGGAGGTGATCGTCGGTGTGATCGGCCCGGCGGCGGTTCGGATCGAGAACGTGTCCTCGTCGGTCCAGCCGTTGCGGCGCAGGTAGAGGATCGCCTCGCGGGCGCCGTTCCCTGAGAGCTCGGCCTCGGATCCGTCCGGGTTGAAGATCCGCAGGTCGGCGATGAACTCGGGGTCCTCGCTGTGCGAGAGCAGCAGCACACCGTCCGAGCCGACGCCGAAGTGGGGATCGCAGAGACGCACGGCGCGGGCTGCATTCAGCTCCCAGGGGAGCCGATCGGCCTCGAGGATCAGGTAGTCGTTGCCGAGGGCCTGCCACTTCTCGAATCGCATCGGCGCAGCCTAACTGGGCAAATGGAGGGCGGAGCAGGCGAAACGTTACGGAGGTAGAACGGTTGAAGGGGCGATGAGGGCTGTTCGGACAGGCACGGCTGCAGCGCTGCTCGCAGCCACCGTCGCGCTCTGCGCGCTCTCGGCCGGGACGCCGGTGGCCGCGAGCGCCGAGGGTGCCGGTGGGGCCCGATTCTGTAGCTCCAGCGGCCCTGACGTCTGTCCGGCAGCCGGAGGCGTGGGTCGCCCCCAGCTCACCGTGCGCGACGAGGGAGCCTCGAGCTCGGCGCTCGCGCCGCCGCCCGCGGAGGGGGCAGTCATCGCCGGTCCGGCGATCTTCACCGGCTACGGGTTTGACGCCTGCACGGCCCCCTCGTCCCGATCGATGCGGGCCTGGCGGGAATCGTCGCCGTTCGAGGCGGCCGGTGTCTACATCGGCGGCCGCAATCGGGGCTGCACCCAGCCGAATCTGACCGCGGGCTGGGTCGGCGAACAGATTGCCATCGAATGGAACCTGATCCCCATCTACGTCGGCCTGCAGGCACCGACCTCGAGCTGCACCTCATGCGCGGTTCTCGACTCGAGCTTCGCTGCCGCCGAGGGCGAAGCCGAGGCCGAAGACGCCGTTTCCGACGCGCAGGTGATCGGGATCGGGCCCGGGAGCCCGATCTATCACGACATGGAGAGCTACACGAGGACGGCCGCCGCCACCGCGTCGACGATGACGTTCCTCGCCGCGTGGACCCAGCGTCTGCACGAGCTGGGCTACACATCCGGCGTCTACAGCTCGAGCGCGTCGGGCATCGTCGACCTCGGCCGCCGCTGGGGAACGAGCTTCGCCGGCCCGGACGACATCTGGAGCGCGAACTGGAACGGGCGCGCCGACACCGACGACCCGAATCTCAGCGCCGACGCCTGGCCGAACCACCAGCGGATCCACCAGTATCGCGGCGGGCATGACGAGGTCTGGGGCGGGGTGCGGATCAACATCGACAGCGATTTCGTCGACGCCATGACCGTCGGGACGGCGACCCCGGCGGTGCGCGCATTGCCGCCGCTGACGATCTCCGGTGTGTCGGTCTCCGGGCGAGCGCTCAGGGTCAGGGTTCGCTGTGGATGGTCGGCGGACCTCATCTGTCCCGGCCAGATCCGACTTCGCACCAATGTGCGCACGCCGAGGCGCAGTCTCGGCAGGATCGGGGTGGCGGCGCGGACCTTCAGGCTGCGGGGGGGCAGCTCGCACAGGTTCACCGTCCTCCTCGACTCCCGTGGGCGGCCGCTGCTGGCTCAGCGGGGGAGGCTGCGGGCGCAGCTACTTGTTGCGATCCCCGGCGCTCGCAGGACCCGGGCGGTCCTCTTCCCCTAGTGAGCGCGCGATCTCCTCGGCGATGTCGGCATCCCGCCGGCCGCCACGGTCGATCCAGCGCAGATTCGGGATCTTCCGCATCCAGGTGAGCTGGCGCCGGGCGTAGTTGCGCGACCGTTTCTTCATCCGCTCGACGTCGCCGCCGATCAGCTCGTCGAAGCCGAGCGCCATGCGGGCCGTCCGCGACGGGCCCGCGGCCTCGGCACGGAGCACCTCGTCCTTGGCTCCGCCGGCGACGATCGCCTCGGCGCGGGCGTCAATCCTCTCGTACAGGGCCTCGCGATCCATGTCGAGGCCGAAGATCCGGGTCGGGTGCCGGGTGTCGGGCGCCCAGAGCTCAGAGTCCTCGGTTTCCGGCGGGACCCGGACCAGCGATAGCTCGGCGACCGCGGCCCGCAGGTAGAGGCCGGTGCCGCCGACGACGATCGGCCGCCGCCCGGCGCCCAGCGCGGTATCGATCTCGCGGTGGGCGAGTTGCATGTAATCGCCGACCGAGAATGGCTCGGTGATCGGCACGATCCCGATCAACCGGTGCTCGAGCCTCGCTCGTTGCTCGGCCGTCGCCACTCCGGTCAGGACCTCCAGCCCCTCGTAGACCTGGAGCGCGTCGCAGGAGATCGCGACCGGGTCCTCCCCCCGCTCCCGCAACAATTCGGCGACTGCGATCGCGACGCCCGTCTTCCCCACCCCCGTTGGCCCGAAGATCGCAAGGACGTCCACCTCGCCCTACCGGGTTGCGGCACTGCCTCGAGCGGCTTGTGCCGAAGGCTGAGCGAGGGGCAGTGCCGCAACCCCGGGGAGGGGCTTTGCGGCCACCCCGCTCAATGTGGTCGATGTGGCGCTCTTGACGTCGACCAGGGTGAGATCGCCGGGCTTCGCGATCCCGTCGAAGTTGACCGTCTTGTTGTGCCTGGTGCGGCCCCGCAGCCGGGTCGGGTCATTGCGGCTCGGCCCCTCGACGAGGACCTCCATCTCGCGGCCGACGAATCGCTGTGCCCGTTCCTGGGCTCGCCGCTGGACCAGCTCGACCAGCCTCTCGATCCGCTCGCGCTTGACCGGGTGCGGGACCTGTTCTCCCATCGTCGCCGCCTCGGTCTCGCGCCGAGGCGAGAAGACGAAGGTGAAGGCGCCGTCGTAGCCGACCTCGTCGGCGACCTCGAGCGTCTGCTCGAAGTCGGCATCGGTCTCGCCCGGGAAGCCGACGATGATGTCGGTCGTGATCGCGCAGTCGGGAACGTGCTCGCGGATCATCGCGACGCGATCCAGGTAGCGGCGCCGGTCGTAGGTGCGCCGCATCCGTTTCAGCACGGCGCTCGACCCCGACTGCAGCGGAAGGTGGATGTGCTCGCAGAGCGATGGGAGCTCGGCGTGGGCGCGGATCACGTCCTCGCGCATGTCCTTCGGGTGGGGGCTCGTGTAGCGGACCCGCTCGACCCCCTCGACGGCGTCGATCCGCGCGAGCAGCTCGGAGAACCCGATCCTCGACTCCCTCGGCAGGTCACGGCCGTAGCTGTTGACGTTCTGGCCCAGCAACGTCACCTCGAGGACGCCGTCGGCGGCGAGCCCTTCGACCTCTGCCACGAGCTCGTCGGGGTCGCGGCTCACCTCGCGGCCTCGGGTCGAGGGCACGATGCAGTAGGAGCAGCGGCAGTTGCAGCCCTGCGAGATCTGGAGCCAGCCCTGGAACTCGCGCCCACGATGGGCGGGCAGGTGCCCGGAGAAATCCTCGAACTCGAAGTAGCCCTGGGCGCTCAGCGAGTCGGAGGTCAGGAACTCGGCGAGCTTATGGATCTGGCCGGGGCCGAAGGCGACGTCGACGAACGGGAATCGCCTGAACACCTCGTCCTTGACCGACTGCGCCCAGCAGCCGCCGACGCCGACCACCCGGCCCGGGAATTCGGACTTCAGCCGTTTGGCCTCGCCGAGGTGGGCGATGAACCGGTTGTCGGCCGACTCGCGGATCGAGCAGGTGTTGAAGAGGATCACGTCGGCGTCCTCACGGGTCGGCGCCTCGCGGTAGCCGAGCGAGTCGAGCATTCCCTGCATCCGCTCGGAGTCGTGCACGTTCATCTGACAGCCGAACGTGGTGACGTGGTAGCTGAGCCTGGCGCGATCCGCGCTCATGCGCCCAGCGTAGCTACTGGGCCTCGAGGGCCTGTTCCTCCTCTTGTTCCACTTCTTCGGAGCCCTTCTGCAGCTCGGCTTCCCGGTGCTGCTCCTCGTCCTGGGAGTTGAGGACTCCGAAGGTCGTGGTGCACCCGATCAGGGCGATGAACCAGAGCGCGACTATGGGCGCGGCCCGACCGGGGAATCTCTCGACCCTGAGCCCGATGACGCTGACGATTGCCGCCGAGGCGGCCAGCGCGCCACCGCAGATGTAGAAGAGGGTCGAGTTGTCCATTTTTAATCCTCGGGCTTCGCTCGCTGCGCGAAGAACCAGAGATGCACCCTTGCTCGCTCCGCACTCATATGGCGCGGAATCCTATCCGCCCCGAACTCAGGCCGCTTTGGCCTCCTCGGCCGCGACGACCGGTTCGGCCGGCGCCTCTGCGGGGGTCGAGCCCTCTGCGCCGAGTCCCAGTGCGGCCCGGATCTTGGCCTCGATCTCACTCGCTATCTCGGGGTTGTCGGCAAGGAACTGTTTGGCGTTGTTGCGCCCCTGGCCCAGCCGTGTCTTGCCGTAGGAGAAGAATGCGCCCGACTTCTGGACCAGGTCGTGCTCGATCCCGAAATCGAGCAGGCCACCCTCGCGCGAGATCCCCTCTCCGTACTCGATGTCGAACTCGGCCTGCCGGAACGGCGAGGCGACCTTGTTCTTGACGACTTTGACCCGGACCCGGTTCCCGACCGCCTCGGTCCCCTCCTTGAGGGTCTCGATGCGGCGGATGTCGAGTCGCTGCGAGGCGTAGAACTTCAGCGCCCGGCCGCCCGGCTGGGTCTCCGGCGAGCCGAACTGGACCCCGACCTTTTCGCGGATCTGGTTGGTGAACAGGCAGGCGGTGTTGGTGCGGTTCAGGTTGCCGGCGAGTTTGCGCATCGCTTGCGACATCAGCCGCGCCTGGAGGCCGACGGTCGTGTCGCCGATCTGGCCGTCGAGCTCGGCTTTCGGGGTCAGCGCCGCGACCGAGTCGATCGCGACGACGTCGATCGCCGCCGAGGCGATCAGCCGGTCGGCGATCTGCAGCGCCTGCTCGCCGTAGTCGGGCTGGGAGACGAGCAGCTCGTCGGTGTCGACCCCGATCGACCGCGCGTAGGAGGGGTCGATCGCGTGCTCGGTGTCGATGAAGGCGCAGATGCCGCCGCGGCTCTGGGCCTCGGCGATGATGTGGTAGATCAGCGTCGTCTTGCCCGAGGACTCCGGGCCAAAGATCTCGACGATCCTGCCTCGCGGCACGCCGCCGATCCCCAGCGCCAGGTCGAGCGCGAGAGCGCCGGTCGGGATCGCCTCCACCTTGACCGTGCTGTCGGCGCCGAGGCGCATCAGCGCGCCCTGTCCGAAGTCGCGCTCGATCTGCGTCACCGCCGCCGCCAGCGCCGCGTCTTTCGCCTTGGCCTCCTTCGCCGAGGCGTCCTTCAAAGTCGCTTTCTTGTCTGCCATCTGTTTCACCTCACTGCCGCCCACTCGCGGGCAGCTCGACTTGCGCCAGCGGGGTGTACTGCGCACCCTGCGGCTGGAGTTGCGAACGGTAGAGCGTGATCCGGACGCCATCGAAGGGCTGCAGCAATTCCTTCGGCAGCGCTCCAGGGGCGCTCGAGACGAGCGCCGGCCGCTTCGACCCCCGCTCCTCGCGGCGCACCCTGGCGACCGTCACATGGGGCCAGAACGGGCGTTTCTCGGGCTCGTGGAGCCCGGCCTCGACCAGCGTCTCCTCGAGGCCCTTCTGGAGGGCGACCGTGCCCCGCGAGTCGGCCGGCAGCGCGAACAGCCGGGGCCTCCCCCGCGGTGGCCGCGGAACCGGCTCCCCGAGCACGATCCGCGGCGCCGGCCCGCCGGCCCCGGCGACGATCTCGGCCAGCCGTGGGATCTGCTTCTCGGGCAGGAAGCCGAGGAAGGCCAGCGTGATGTGCAGGCTCTCCTCCGCCACCGGCCGCAGGGCCGGATCCGAGAGCTGTTCCCTCCCCCAGGTGGCGATCGCGCTGCGCACCGGTTCGGGGAGATCGAGCGCGATGAACAACCGCGCCCGCGGGCTCTTCAGGCGTTCCTTGGCCACCCCGCCGACGCTACGCGGTCGTTGCGCGCGACACAACGCGCAAATGCAAGGAAACAGATACGGACGCTTGCTCGCTCGGCCTCAGAGCAATGCTTCGGCTTCGCTCGCGGCGCAGGGAATCAGATGTGGATGCTTCGCTCGCTCCGCCTCAGAGCGGTGGCTCGCCGCCGGTCAGCAGCATCCGGAGCAGGTGCATCCCGACCAGCGCCGAGCGCTCGCGGATGTCGTCGCGGCCGCCCGGGATGACCGGGTCGCGGGCGACCGCGGGCCCCTCGGCGAGGAGCGCGTGGAAGCAGACGTAGCCGACCGGCTTCTCCTCGGTGCCGCCGTCCGGGCCGGCAATCCCGGTGATCGCGACCGCGATGTCGGCGCCGAATCGCTCGAGGGCTCCGCGCGCCATCGCCTCGGCAACCTCCAGTGAGACCGCCCCGTGGGCCTCGATCAGGGCCGGGTCGACGCCGAGGAGGTCGGCCTTCGCCTCGTTCGAGTAGGAGACGACGCTGCCGGCGAAGTACTCCGAGGCGCCGGGGACATTCGTGATCCGGGCCGCCATCATGCCGCCGCTGCACGACTCGGCCAGGCCGAGCCTGCGACCGGCCAGGAGCTTCGCCACCTGCGAGTCGATCGTCTCGCCGTCGAGGCTGAAGAGGTGGCGCTCATGGCGCGCCCGCAGGCCCTCCCGCACGGCGTCGGCGGTGGCGGCCGCCTCGTCGCGATAGCGGACCTCGACCTCGATCTCGCCGCGCCGCAGGCAGGTGGTGATCTCGACCTCGTCGAGCGCGACGCCGTCGGCCTCGATCTCGCGCAGGCTCTTGGCGATTTCAGACTCGGGGATGCCGAACATCCGCAGCGTGTAGCCGTGAAGCGGCGTCGCCCTGGCGAGAACCTCGCTCACCGGTGCGGTGCCAAGCGCCGCTGGCCACATCGGCTGCAGCTCCCGCGGCGGCCCCGGCAGGACGACGACGACGGGGCCGTCGGCCGGGACGACGAGCCCCGGGGCCGTGCCGACCGGGTCGAGCGGGGTCGCCCCCTCGGGGACCAGCGCCTGCTTGCGGTTTGCCTCGCGGACCGCCTCCTCGTCGAATTTGAAGCGGCGCGCAAAGCCGCGCAGGATCTCGGCGATCTTCTCCTCGACCTCCTCGTCGAGCCGCAGCTCGCGGCCGGCGAAGCGGGCGACCACCTCCGCCGTCAGATCGTCGGCGGTCGGGCCGAGCCCGCCTGAGGTGACGATCACGTCCATCCCCTCGGCTGCCATGAACCGGAGCGCCGCCTCGAGGTCGTCGGGGCGATCGCCGACGATCACGATGTGGGCGACGTCGATCCCGAGCTCGGCGAGCCGTTCCGAGAGCCAGGGGCCGTTGGAGTCCGCGATCGTCCCCGTCAGCACCTCGGTCCCGGTGACCACGATCCCGGCCCGAACACCCGCCCCCGGACGCGAAAGAGAATGGCTGTCCATATTTGATTCTTCAGCCATTCTCGAGAGCAGAGGAGGCGGCGCTGTGTGTCATCCGCATTCGGGCCTTTCGCCTTCCTTCAGTTCGGTCAGCCGCCCCTTTTCGTCGACCGAGAATCCGATCGGGCTCGACGATGGAGGCAGGTGCGCCGGTCTTCCGTCGATCTCCATTTCGACCGAGCCGTTGCCGAACGCGACCGAGAACCCCTTCGAGCGGAACGGCCCTTCCCGTTCCCCGGCGGCGAGGATCTGGCCGTTGATGACCGGTTCTTCACCGGCGTCGAGCAGGCAGACCCAGACTTCGTCGGTGGCTTCGAGGCTGACCGCGACGCCGGGCGCCGCCTTCTGGGTCGCGTTTCCACCGGAGTGGCCCTTCTTCGCCCCCGCCGAGCCCGACTTCCCGCCCGAGGAGTTGTCGCCTCCGTTGGCGAGGCCGATCGCGATCAGGATCCCGATCAGCGCGGCGACGACGACCACGACCAAAACCCGGCCTCGGACCCTGGACCGCCCCGGGGGGCGGCGCGCGCTCAGGGCCGGCTCGACCCGCGTCGGAAGCCGCTCGGAGGGGCCGGTCGTCCCGACCTCGGCTGTGAAGTCCTCGGCCAGCCGCTCGCCGTCGAGACCGAGGTAGGAGGCGTATGTCTTGATGAAGGCGCGGGTGTAGATCTCGCCGGGGAGGACGTCCCACTCCTCATTCTCGATCGCGCGGAGGAAGCGATTCCGGATCTTGGTCGCATCCTCGACCTCGGAAAGGTCGATTTTGCGCCGATTTCTCGCATCGCGCAGCGTGCTACCTATACCGGTCGACTCCACGCCGACATTGTTGCCGTTCGGCGGGAAAAGGCCCTACTCGGCGTCGACCGGCAGCGGCTCGCCCGCCTCCCCGCCGCTCAGGAAGCGGGGAAGGTCGGCCGCGGTGATCAGGACCTGCCGTGGTTTCGAGCCCTCGTAGCCGGAGATCACGCCGCGGCGCTCGAGCATGTCGATCAGGCGTCCCGCCCGGGTGTATCCGACCCGCAGCCGACGCTGGATCATCGAGACCGAGGCGGTCTCCGTCTGGACCACAAGCTGGATCGCCTCGTCGAGGAGGTCGTCGCGGTCGGGATCGAACTCGTCGTCGGTTCCGGCCTCCGGGGTCTCCTCACGCGCCTCGAGCAGCTCCGCCTCGAACTCGGGTTCCCCCTGCTTGGCCCAGTGGCCGGTGATCCGCGCGATCTCCTCCTCGGTGATGAACGCGCCCTGGATCCGCTGCAGCTTCGAGGTGCCCGCCCCGCGGAACAGCATGTCGCCCTGCCCGAGCAGGGCCTCGGCCCCGCCCTGGTCGAGGATCACCCTGGAGTCGGTCTGGGAGGAGACCGCGAACGCGATCCGGGCCGGGATGTTGACCTTGATCGTGCCGGTGATGATGTCGGTCGAGGGGCGCTGGGTCGCGAGGACGAGGTGGATGCCGGTCGCCCGCGACTTCTGGGCGAGCCGGATGATCGAGTCCTCGACCTCGGCGGGCGCCACCATCATCAGGTCCGCGAGCTCGTCGATCACGCAGAGAATGTGAGGAAGTGGCGGCTCGCCCTTCCTGGCCCGCGCCCGGTTGAGCTCGCCGAGGTTGCGGCACCGGGCCTCGCCCATGATCCCGTAGCGGCTCTCCATCTCGCCGATCAGGTTGGCGAGCACGTTGGCCGCCAGGCGGGGTGAGGTGACGACCGGGGTGAGCAGGTGCGGGACGTGCTCGTAGTGGTTGAGCTCGACCTGCTTGGGGTCGACGAGGACGAGGCGGACGTCGTTCGGCGACGCCTGCATCAGGATCGAAGAGAGGATCGCGTTGACGCAGCCGGACTTGCCCGACCCGGTCGTCCCGGCGACCAGCACGTGGGGCATCTTCGCCAGGTCGGTCCAGACGGCGTTGCCGTCGATCCCCTTGCCGAGCCAGGCGACGAGCGGCGAGGTCTTCTCCGGCCTGCCGGCGTAGATGTCGCCGAGGCGGACCATGCGGCGCCGCGAGTTGGGCACCTCGACCCCCACCGCCTGCTTGCCGGGGATCGGGGCGAGGATCCGGATGTCGGTCGAGGCGAGCGCGTAGGCGAGGTCGTTGGCCAGCTCGGTCACCTTCTTCACCTTGGTGCCGGGCGCCAGGCGCAGCTCGTAGCGGGAGACGTGGGGGCCGCTGACGATGCCGACGATCTTCGCCTCGACCCCGAAGTGCCCGAGCGTCTCGACCAGCCTCCGCCCGACGGCGTCGTGGTCGCGCGGGTCGGGGCCTTTGTCGGCGGCGCGGCCCTTCTCGAGCGCATTCGCGGGCGGCGGCCGGTAGTCGATCTCCTCCGAGGTAGTGACGCCGCGCTTGTTCCCCTGAGGGGTGAGGGCGGGCGTCTCGGTCGTCGGAGCGGCCTCCTCAGGGTCGGCGACGGGCTCGGAGCCCGCCTCGGCCTCGGCGACGTCGTCGTCGAAGCTCCCGATCGCGACGGTCGGCTCGAAGTCCTCCTCGTCGGGGTAGGCGCTCATCACATCGGTCGGGCCGGCCTGGGTCTCGAGCTCGGCATCCCCGTGGCCGTGGCCCTCGCGGGTCCTGACCACGGTCTCGGCGACCCCACGGCCGCCGAGGAAGAGCCCACGAATGCCGCGGCCAAGGCCGCGGAGGATCGTCCCGATCGAGGCCCCGGTCACCAGCACCACCCCGGTCACGAGAATCAGCACGGTGAAGATCCGGGCGCCGACGTCGCCGACCAGGTAGGTCAGCGCCGTTTCGGTCCCGTAGCCGACCTTGCCTCCCTCCCAGCCGAAGAAGAGGACAAACCCGAGGTAGACGCCGGAAGCGATCAGGAGCAGCCCGATCAGATCGAGGTGGCGCTGCTCGAGCGCCTGCGGCAGTCGTGGCCGCGGCACCCGCGCCCTGCCCGCCTTCGCCTTCGCTTTCGGGCGCCGTTTCGCCCCGCGCTGTTTACGCACGAACATGGAGGGGGCTTCGACGCCGGCCCCGTCTCCCCTGCGCGGTCGAGGTTGGGGCCGCATCGCCGGCCCCAACCTCGACCGCATATCGACGCGGGGGCATAAATTCGCGCTAAAACAAAGGCGAAGTCGCCATTTGCGGGGCTAACATCGTTTCTCGATGCTCACCGACGGAGGCGAAGCCGGCGGCCGCGTGCTCGTGGTCGAGGATGACGAGGACATCGCCGATGTCCTCCGCCGCTCGCTGCGCAACGAGGGGTACGACGTCCGCACCTCCGCCGACGGGATCGATGCCCTCGACGTGGCGGCCGGCTTCTCGCCCGACCTCGTGGTCCTCGACCTCGGCCTCCCCCGGCTCGACGGGGTCGAGGTCTGCCGTCGGCTGCGCGCCGACAGCGACGTGCCGATCCTGATGCTGACCGCCCGCAGCGAGACCGAGGATAGGGTCGGCGGCCTCGACAGCGGCGCCGACGACTACCTGGTCAAGCCGTTCGAGCGCAAGGAGCTCCTCGCCCGGATCCGGGCGCTTCTCCGCCGTCGCCCGCCGCGTGGCTCAGCCTCGATTGAGGTCGCCGACCTCGCCCTCAACCCGGACACCCGCGAGGTGCGCCGGGGCGACCGCGAGATCGAGCTGACCAATCGCGAGTTCGAGCTGCTCGAGCACCTGATGCGAAACCAGCGGCTGGTCGTCTCGCGCGAGCGCCTTCTCGACGAGGTCTGGGGCTATGACCCGACGGCTGCGACGAACACGATCGACGTCTTCATCTCGAACCTGCGCCGCAAGCTGGAGGAAGGCGGCGAGCCCCGCCTCCTTCACACCAAGCGGGGCGCCGGCTACGTCCTGAAAGCGTAGGCGTGAGCGCCCGGATCTCCCGGCTCCGCCCACGCAACTGGCCGGTTCGATGGCGCCTTGCGGGCACCTCGGCCGGGCTGACCCTCGCGATCCTGGTCCTCTTCGGTGTGGTCATCGGCAACCTCGTCGCGCAGCGGATTCGCGACGATTTCGACCGCGAGATGCAGCAGGCCGTCGCGACGCTCGCCTCCCAGATCCAGATCGTCGACACGATCACCAACACGCTGATCGTGCGCGAGCCCGATCTCGGCGACTTCGTCAGCCCCAACGGCGCCACGGCGCGGATCTACGACTCGCACGGCTTACAGCTCGAAGCCAGCCCCCGGCCCGCCGATCTCGGCTCCCCCGTCCTCGGGGTCCACCACGTCGGTGACATGCGGGTCGTGACGGTGACCCTCCGCAGCGGCCAGACCGGGCGCGTCGCCGGCTACGTCCAGTACGGCCGCGACGAAGGTCACATCAACTCGACGATCGACCGGCTCTGGGTGTTCATCGCCGCCGGTGTGCTGGGGGCCACCCTGCTGGCGGCATTCGCCGGCCTGGCGATCGCGGGCCGCGCGATGCGCCCGATCTCCTCGCTGACCGCGACTGCACGCGAAATCAGCGACACCGGCGACCCCTCCCGTCACATGCCGGTGCCGAAAGGGGACGACGAGGTGGGTGAGCTCGCCGGGACTCTCGAGGAGATGCTGCGCTCGCTCGACGCGGCCCGCTCCGAGCGGGAGACCGCAATGCGAAAACAGCGTGCGTTCGTAGCCGACGCCTCGCACGAGCTGCGCACGCCGCTGACCAGCATCGTCGCCAACCTCGAGCTGCTCCAGGCCTCGCTTGAGGGCCCGGCGGACGACGAGGAGCGGGCCGTCGTCGATTCGGCGCTGCGCTCGTCGAACCGGATGAGCCGGCTGGTGGCCGATCTCCTCCTGCTGGCCCGCGCCGACGCCGGGCGCCCCGGTGCCCGTACCGCCTGCGACCTGGCCGAGATCGCGGGTAACGCCGCGGCCGAGGTCGCGCCGACGGTCGGTGAACGCGAGCTGCGGATCGAGAACGACCGACCGCTGCGGGTCGACGGCAATCCCGACGAGCTGCACCGGCTGGTCCTCAACCTGCTCGACAACGCCGTACGCCACACCCCACCGGGTTCGCGGATCGACCTCCGGCTCTGCTCCTCCGGACGCGACGCCGTCGTCGAAGTCGGCGACGACGGCCCCGGCATCCCGCCGCCCCTGCGGGAGGAGGTCTTCGATCGCTTCGTCCGCGGCGAAGGGCCGGCCGACACGGCGGCTCGGGGGTCGGGCAGTGGGCTCGGCCTCGCGATAGTCCGCGCCGTCGCCGCCTCCCACGGCGGCAGCGCCGCGGTCACCGAGTCGGAGTCAGGCGGGGCACTGTTCACCGTCCGGATACCGCTGAGCAGGTCTGAGCAGGGAATTAGTGCGCCTTTAGGCCGGCTTTAGCAGCGCGGCCTAGGTTCTGAGCCGGACGAGACACACGCGGGCCCGCCTGGCCTCCCCAACGTCCCGGCGGGCCCGTTTTAGTTTCGCCGGGGCGCCTAGAAATTTGCGGGGGCGCCTAGACCTCGACGATGACCGGCAGGATCATCGGCCGGACCCGGAGCTTCTCGTAGACGAGCTTTGCGATCGAGTCGTGGAGGTCCTCCTGAATCAGGTGCACCTCGCGGGTGCCGGCCGACGCAGCGTCCTCGATCGAGTCCTCGACGACATCCTTCAGCTCCTCGACGAGTGCGTCTTCGTCCTCGAGGAAGGCGACCCCGCGCAGGATCACCTCCGGGTCGGCGACGACCCTCCCGTCGTCGGAGGAGATCGTCGCGACGACGATGAAGATCCCGTCGTCGGAGATCTCGCGGCGGTCGCGGAGGGCGACGTCATCGGGCTCGCCGACGTTGACGCCGTCTACATAGACCACCCCGGCGTGGATGTCCTCGCCGAAGCGGGCGCCGCCGTCGTTGATCTCGAGCGGTAGCCCGTTGCGGCCCTGGAAGATGTTCGCCGGATCGATCCCGACCGACTCGGCGAGACCTGAATGCAGCCGCAGGCGCTGGTGGTCGCCGTGGATCGGCAGGACGTAGCGGGGTTTGGTCAGGTTGAGCATCAGCTTCAGCTCCTCCTGCCAGCCGTGGCCGGAGGCATGGATCGGGGCGTCTTTGGCGGTGACCACCGAGGCCCCGATCTCGTGGATGCGGTCGATCGTTTCGTTGACGGCGCGCTCGTTGCCGGGAACCGGCGTGGCTGAGAAGACGACGGTGTCGCCACGATGCAGCTCGACGTCGCGGTGGTCGTTGTTCGCCATCCGCCGCAGCGCCGAGAGCGGCTCCCCCTGGCTCCCGGTCGAGATCACGATCACCTTCTCGTCGGGGAAGTCTTCGATCTCGCGCGGCTGGATGAACAGCCCCGACGGCGCCTCGGCGATCCCCAGGCTCGAGGCGATGTTGAAGTTCTTGCGCATCGAGCGCCCGACCAGCGCCACCCGGCGGTCGAGCTTGACGGCGGCGTCGATCGCCTGCTGGACGCGGTGGATGTTGGAGGCGAACGAGGTGACGATGATCCGCCCGTCGCAGTCCTTGAACGTCTCCAGCAGCGCCGGCCCGACGCTCGACTCCGACGGCGCGACCCCGGGGCGGTCGGCGTTGGTCGAGTCGCCGCATAGCAGCAGCAGTCCATTGCGGCCCAGCTCGGCGAGCCGTGAGATGTCGGCGGGGCGCCCGTCGACCGGAGTCTGGTCGAACTTGTAGTCGCCGGTCAGCAGGATCGACCCCGGCTCGGTCGTCAGGATTACCCCGCGTGCGTCGGGGATCGAGTGCGAGAGGTGGACCATCTCCATCTCGAACGGACCCAGGCGGACGACCTCCCCAGCCGGCAGGTCCTGGAGCGGCGCGTCCGAGAGCTTGTGCTCGTCGAGCTTCGAGCGGACCATCGCGATCGTCAGCATCCCGCCGTAGATCACAGGCGGCTCGCCGATCTCGCGCAGCACGTAGGGCAGAGCGCCGACGTGATCCTCGTGGCCGTGGGTGAGAACGATTGCCTCGATGTCCCCGGCGCGCTCGCGAAGGTAGGAGAAGTCGGGCAGGACGAGGTCGATCCCGAGCATCTCCGCCGTCGGGAACATCAGGCCGGTATCGACGACGACGATCCGGCCGTCGTACTCGACGACCGTCATGTTCTTGCCGATCTCGCCCAGGCCCCCGAGCGGGAGGACGCGGAGGGTCTTCGCCATCGCTAGCCGGCGACCGGCACGCCGACCGAGTCGAGCGCCGCCCTGATCGCCTCGCGCTGGCCCTCGTCGGCGGGGACAAGGGGCAGCCGAAGCGTGTCCGTCGGGATCTGGCCGGTCATCTCGAGCGCGGCCTTTACCGGGATCGGGTTGGTGGTCATCGCGAGCGCCTCGTAGAGGGGTCGCAGGCCGGCATCGATCTCCCGCGCACGGTCGAGATCGCCCTCCTGGGCCGCGTCCCAGATCTCCCGCATCTGCGGTCCGACCACCTGCGAGGCGACGAGGATTCCTCCCGCGCCGCCGATCTCGAGCGTCCGCAGGAACGAGTCGTCGTTGCCGGCGAGCACCGCGAGGCCGTCGATCAGCTGCAGCTCGTCGTTGTTGGCCTGCTTCAGGCCGATCACGTTGTCGATCTCGGCCAGGCGGGCGAGGTCGGCGGGCGGCACGTTGACGACTACCCGCGAGGGGATGTTGTAGGCGATCAGCGGCAGGTCGGGAACCGCAGCGGCGATCGCCTCGAAGTGGGCCTGTATCCCGGCCGGGTTCGGCTTGTTGTAGTAGGGCGTCACGATCAGCGCCGCCTCGGCCCCGGCGTCGGCGGCGGCCTTGGTCAGCTCGATCGAGTGGCGGGTGTCGTTGGTCCCGGTCCCGCAGACGATCGTCGCCCGGTCGCCCACCTCGTCGACGATCGAGCGCAGCAGGCCGATGTGCTCGTCGTCGTCGAGCGTCGCCGCCTCGCCGGTCGAGCCGGCGACGACGATGCCGTGGGAGCCGTGCTCGACGACGTCGGCCGCCAGCCCGCGCGCGGCCGCCTCGTCGACGGCGCCGCCCTCCTCGAAGGGGGTGGCCATCGCGGTGAGGACGCCTTCCAGTAGAGCCATCGTTCCGGAGCCTAGCTCAGCGGCTCAGAGCAGGTTCTCGAGCCCGACCGTGAAGCGATCGGACAGGCCGCCGACCCTTCGCACCGCCAGCAGGACGCCGGGCATGAACGAGCTGCGGTCGATCGAGTCGTGGCGGATCGTGAGCGTCTGGCCCTCGCCGCCGAAGATGACCTCCTGGTGTGCGACGAGCCCGGGCAGACGGACCGAGTGGATCGGCTGGTGGACGTTGCCGCCCGCCGCGTCGATCAGCTCGGCGGTCCGCTTCGCCGTCCCGGAGGGGGCATCGACCTTGCGGTCGTGGTGGAGCTCGACGATCTCGCACTCCGGCATGTGCCTGGCGATCAGCTGCGAGGCCTCCATCAGCAGCACCGCGCCGATCGCGAAGTTGGGGGCGACGAAGCAATTGGCCCCGGCCCCCTCGGCCGCCTCGCGGAGGGCATCGAGGTCGAAGCCGGTGGTCCCGATGACGATGTGGACGCCGGCTGCGAGGGAGGCCTTCGCGTTCTCGAGGGCGGTGTCGGGGGTGCTGAAGTCGACGACCACCTCGACGTCGACGAGCAACTCGGACAGCTCGACACCGAGGCTGGGGTCGGCGCGCCCCGCCAGCTCCATGTCATCGGCGCCCTCCACCGCGCCGCAGACGGTCTCCCCCATCCGCCCCGCGGCCCCTGACACCCCGACCCTGATCATGCTGTGGCCAGGGACTGGCTCACCGGAGCCAGGGCCTTGCGGAAGGAGTCCTCGTCGGAACCGATGCACGCGGCCGAGAGCCGCTCGGCGCCGTAGAGCTCGGCCGCGAGCTCGGTCAGGTCCTCGACGATGACCGCGTCGACCTTGGCGAGCATCTCGTCGAGGCTGTCGATCGGGAGGCCGAAGAGGGTGGCGCGTGAGATCCGCGTCATCCGCGCCGCGGTCGACTCCGAGGAGAGGACGAGCCGCCCCTTGACGCTCTCCTTGCCGCGTGCGAGCTCCTCGGCGGAGACCGGCTCGGAGCGCAGGCGAGCCAGCTCGGCACCGATCACCGCGCAGGCCTCCTCGACGTTGTCG
The DNA here is from genome assembly GCA_963780815.1 of uncultured Solirubrobacterales bacterium. Taxonomy (GTDB): domain Bacteria; phylum Actinomycetota; class Thermoleophilia; order Solirubrobacterales; family 70-9; genus VRUE01. The sequence goes on from CAWADG010000004.1 coordinate 286,311, forward strand.
GCACGGGTCCCGACGTAGGTGGCGACCAGGCCGGAGTCCGTGTATTGCTCGTTGTAGGAGCCCACGGCGTAGGCGAGGCCGCGCTTCTCACGGATCTCCCGGAACAGCCGCGAGGAGGTCGAGCCGCCGAAGATCGCGTCGAGGACGGCGAGGGCGTAGCGACGATCGTCCTCACGGACGATCCCCGGAGCCCCGAAGCAGATGTGGTACTGCTCGGTGTCCTTCGGGTAGAACCGGAAGCGCGCCGATGCCTCGACCGTCGCGCCGTCGGAGCCGGCGCTGCCGCTCTCGGCCGGCGATACCAACCGCTCGGCGAGCTCGACGATCCGCTCGTGCTCGAGGTGACCGGCGGCGCCGACGACGAGGTTTGCGCCCGTGTATCGGGCGCGGTGGTACTCGGAGATGTCGGGCACCGGGATCGAGGCGATCACCTCGGCCTCGCCGAGGACCCGCCTCCCGAGCGGGTGATCGCCGAAGACCGCGTCGGCGAGGATGTCGTGGACGCGGTCCTGCGGCTCGTCCTCGTACATCGCGATCTCCTCCAGCACCACGTCGCGCTCGGAGTCGATTTCGGGGTAGGTCGGGCCGAGCAGCATTTCCGCCAGCAGCTCGAAGACCTCGTCGGTGTGCTCGTCGAGAAAACGCGCGTGGAGGTGGGTCGTCTCCTTCCCCGTCGCCGCGTTGACCGAGGCGCCGAGGCCGTCGAAGCGCTCCGAGATCTCGATCGCCGAGTAGCTCTCGGTCCCCTTGAACAGGAGGTGCTCGAGGAAATGCGAGACTCCCGCCTGGGCGAGGGTCTCGTTTCGCGAGCCGGTTCGGACCCAGAGCCCGAGCGCGACGGACCGGACCGAGGGAACCTCCTCGGTCACGACCCGGACGCCCGAGCTCAGGGCTGATCGCTGTGCGTGGTTCATTGCCTGATCAATGTTCGCGCTTCGCTCGCTGCGCGAAAGGCCTGATATGCACGCCTGCTCGCTCCGCGCTAGCGGCGCTCGCGCTCGCGCCGGCGGCCGCGCCGCTCGCGATCGCCGCCGCCGTTGCGGCGGCCGCCGCTGTCCCCGGTGCCGACTGCGGCCAGTTCCTCTGCGGATTTGCCCGCGACCGAGGGGTCATCCGAGAGGCGGAGGCCGATCCGGCCCCGCTCGCGGTCGACCTCGACCACGGTGACGTCGATCTCGTCGCCGGCGCTGAGGACGTCGTCGACCGAGTCCACCCTCTCCCCCGGTTTCACGTTGGAGATGTGGAGCAGGCCGTCGGTGCCCTTGACGAGCTCGACGAAGGCGCCGAAGGTGGTCGTCTTCACGACCTTGGCGCCGTCGTATCGGTCGCCGACCTCGGCCTCCTTGGTCATCGACTCGATCCGCGCCACGCAGGCTTCGACCAGTTCGCCGGTCGGAGCGTAGATCCGGATCGTGCCGTCGTCCTCGACGTCGATCTCCGCTTCGAACTCCTCGCATAGGGCGCGGATCGTTTCCCCGCCTTTGCCGATCACGGCGCCGATCTTCTCCTGGTCGATCTTGATCGCTTCGATCCGCGGCGCGTGCTGGGAGAGGATCTCCCGCGGGCCGTCGATCGCCTCGGCCATCCTGCCGAGGATGAACTGGCGGCCCTCGTTGGCCTGGGCCAGCGCATCTCGCAAAATGTCGAAAGTGACGCCGGTGATCTTGATGTCCATCTGCAGCGCGGTGATCCCGTCCTTGGTGCCGGCGACCTTGAAGTCCATGTCGCCGAGGTGATCCTCGACGCCGGCGATGTCGGTGAGGACGATGTAGTCGTCGCCCTCCTTGATCAGCCCCATCGCGACTCCGGCGACCGGCGCGGTGACTGGGACGCCCGCGGCCTGCAGCGCCATCGAGGAGGCGCAGACCGAGCCCATCGACGAGGACCCGTTCGACTCGAGCGTCTCCGAGACCACCCGCAGGACGTAGGGGAAGTCCTCTTCGCCCGGGATCGTCGGCGCCAGCGCCCGCTCGGCGAGCGCGCCGTGACCGATGTCGCGCCGCTTCGGGCCGCGCATGAAGCCGGCCTCCCCGACCGAGAACGGCGGGAAGTTGTAGTGGTGCCAGAAGCGCTTCGTCGTCTGCAGCCCGAGCGTGTCGAGCCGCATGTCCATCCGCGTCGTGCCGAGCGCGACGTTGGAGAGGATCTGCGTCTCACCGCGGGTGAAGAGCGCCGAGCCGTGGACGCGCGGCGAGATGTCGACCTCGCACTCGATCGGTCGGATCTCGTCCTGGGCGCGGCCGTCGGGTCGCTTCTTGTCGACCGCGATCGCCTTGCGGATCGTGTCCTTCTCGATCGCATCGAACGCGGCGCCGACCTCGGAGCTGCGCTCGGCGTCGGCCTCGCCATCATCGCCGGCGGGTGCGTACTTCTCGACCACCTCGTCCTTGACGTTGCCGATCGCCTCGTAGCGCTCGAGCTTGCCCTCGGTCGCGATCGCGTCGACCAGGGCCTGGCCGTGCGATGAGCGGATCTCCTCGAGCAGACCCTCGTCGATCGAGGGGGCCTCGACCTCGAGCTTCTCCTTGCCGGCCTTGTCGGCCAGCTCCTGCATCGAGGCGCAGAGCTTCTTGATCTCGGAGTGGGCGATGTCGAGGGCGTCGAGGATCTCGGCCTCGGTGACGCCGTCGGCGCCGGCCTCGACCATCAGGATCGCCTCGTCGGTGCCGGCGACGATCAGGTCCAGTTCGAGCTCCTCGAGGCTCTCCTCGGGAGGGTTGACGACGAAGTCGCCGTCGAGTTTGCCGACCCGCACCGCGCCGACGTGGGCGGCGACCGGGACCGGCGAGATCGCGAGCGCCGCCGAGGCGCCGTTCATCGCGAGGATGTCGTAGGGGTGGACGTGGTCGACGGAGAGCGGGGTCGCGACGAGCTGGGTCTCGAAGTGCCAGCCCTTCGGGAACAGCGGCCGGATCGGCCGGTCGATCATCCGCGCGGTCAGCGTAGCCTTCTCGCCCGAGCGACCCTCGCGGCGGAAAAACGAGCCCGGGATCTTGCCCGCAGCGTACATCCGCTCCTCGACGTCGACGGTGAGGGGAAGGAAGTCGACATCCCTGAGATTGCCCATCGTCGCGGTGCAGAGGACCATGGTGTCCCCGGACTGGACCACGACCGCGCCGCTTGCCTGGCGCGCGAGCTTGCCGGTCTCGAAGGAGATCTGGCCATCGCCGACATCCACCGAGACGCGACTTACGTCAAACATGCTCATTTAGTTTTTACCTCCGGCCGCACGGTTTGCGGCCCAATTTGCGTTCAGAACTCTCGTTCTCTTTCGCAGAGAGGGTACAGGCTGTCAGGACTTGACCGACCCGAGCGCGTCGAGGATCACCGTAGGGGCGGGCATGTCCCCCAGGCTCGGTGATTCGTGGGCCCACTCGACGACGCCGTCCTCGTCGATCAGGACGAGAGTCCGGTTGGCCATCCCGATTCCGTCGACGTAGGAGCCGTAGGCCTTCGCGACCTCGCCCTTGGGCTCGAAGTCGGCGAGCAGCGTGGTGTCGATCCCGAGCTTTTCCTGGAATGCCTTGTGGGCGTACGGGTGATCGACGCTGATCCCGACCATCTCGACGTTCTGCTCAGCGAGCTGGGGCCTGATCTCCTGGTAGGTGGTGAGCTGGTCGGTGCAGACCGAGCTGAAGTCGAACGGGTAGAACACGATCAGGACCTTCCTGCCCTTGAAATCGGCCAGCGAGACATCCTTGCCGTCCTGGTCGCGAAGCGTGAACTCGGGGGCCGGCTCTCCGGCGGCGATCATCGCCTCAGGCCGAGGTCCGCGACGAGGGCGCGGTAGCGCTCGAGGTCGGAGTTCTCGAGGTAGCGGAGCATCCGGCGCCGCTTGCCGACCAGCATCAGGAGGCCGCGCCGCGAGTGATGGTCCTTGGCGTGGGTCCGCAGGTGCTTGGTGAGTTCGTTGATCCGCTCGGTCATCAGCGCAACCTGGACCTCGGCCGAGCCGGTGTCCCCGTCCGCGCGGCCGTACTTGCCGATCAGCTCGCTCTTCTGCTCCTTCGTCAGCGTCATCAGGGGCTGAAGCTAGCACAGACCTGCTTCGCTTCCTCGGCATCGATCCGCATCTGGGCGACCAGCTCCTCGACCCCCGGGAACCGCTTCTCGCCCCGCAGGCGCTTGACGAACGCGACCCTCAGCATCGTCCCGTAGAGGTCCTCCTCATGGTCGATCAGGTAGGTCTCGATCAGCACCCCGCGGCCGGTGTCGAAGGTCGGGCGGACGCCGACGTTGACGGCGGCCGGCACGCCGTTGGCGAAGGCCGCGTAGACGCCGTGGCCGGGGATCGCGAGTCGGTCGTCGGGGACGATGTTCGCCGTCGGGAACCCGAGCTCGCGGCCGCGCTGATCGCCGGTGACGACCTCGCCCTCGACCATGAACGGCGCGCCGAGGCAGTGCCGTGCGCCCTCCATGTCCCCGGCCGCTATCAGGGCACGGACCCGGGTCGAGGAGACGGTCTCGCCGTCGACCTCGACCAGCGGCACCATTCGGGTCTCGAACTCGGTGCGGGCGGCCAGCATCGCTGGATCGCCCTGCGCTTTGGCGCCGAACCGGAAGTTCTCCCCGACCGAGACGCGCTCGGCGCCGAGACGGGCGATCAGGACGTCCTCGATGAACTCCTCCGCCGGTCGCGAGGCGAACTCGCGGTCGAACGGGATCACAACGAGCTCCTCGACGCCGAGCCCTTCGATCACGTCGCGCTTTACCCGGAACGGCATGATCAGCTTCGGCGTCGCCGCCGGGTGCAGGACCTCGAGCGGGTGCGGGTCGAAGGTGAGGACCGTGTCCGCCCCCCTGATCACCGCCTGGTGGCCGCGGTGGACGCCGTCGAAGGTCCCGATCGCGACGTCACGCGGGCGGGGCTTCGCGTCCGGCAGCGATGTGACCGCGATCGGCGCCATCAGCGGACCCCCTCTGCCACCGCCGGGACGAGCTCCGCCACCCGCTCGATGCTCAGCTCCGATCCTGCGTCGCCGACGCCGAACGGGCCGATCGATGTACGGCGCAGCTCCGAGCAATAGGCGTCCCCGAGGGTCTCGACCAGGGTCCGGACATAGGTGCCCGACGAGCACTCGATCTCATAGCGAGCGCTCTCGGCGTCGTGCCCGAGCAGGTCGGCGCGGTAGACCTCGACATCGCGCTCGGGGGTCTCGACCTCCTCACCGCGATGCGCCTTGCGGTAGAGCCGCTCCCCCCCGACCCTTACCGCCGAGGTCATCGGAACCCGTTGGCGCACCGTTCCGGTCGGCAGCTCCAGCGACTCGGGCCGCCGCCCCGTCTCCTGCAGCTCGCCGTCGGGATCGCCGGTGCTCGAGCGCCAGCCGAGCCGGGCCGTTGCCAGGTATGTCTTCGGCAGCGCGGTGAGGAAGCGCTGCAGCCGGGTGGCGCCCCCGAGCAGTACCAGCAGCAGGCCGGTCGCGAAGGGGTCGAGAGTTCCCGCGTGCCCCGCCTTGCAGCCGCGCTCACGTCTCAAGCCGACGACCATGTCGTGCGAGGTTATCCCGGCCGGCTTGTCGCAGAGCAGAACGGATCCCTCGGCCCGTACCCCCATCTAATCCATCTGGTCGCTGACCTCGCCGCAGAGAAAGGTGATCAGCTGGTCGAGCTCGAGGTCGGTCGAGAAGCCGGCGGCGCGTTTGTGGCCGCCCCCACCGTGCTTGCGGGCGATCGCCGAGACGTCGATCTCGCCGGTGCTCGAGCGCAGGCTGACCTTGCGGGCGGCGCGGCCGCGGTCGCCGAGGTCGCGGATGAAGGCGGCGATCTGCGCCCCCTCGACCGAGCGCAGGTGGTCGATGATCCCCTCGGTCATCTCCTCACCGGCACCGGTGGCCGCGTAGTCCTCGGCGGTGATGTAGGCGAGCACGAGCCGTTCGTCGCAGTAGCGCTCGATCCCGTCGAGGGCGCGGGCGACGAGGCGGATCTTCTCGATCGGGACGTGCTCGTAGAGGCGGCGGTAGGTGTCGTCGACGACGACCCCGGCTTCGATCAGGTCGGCTGCGATCCGGTGGGTGCGGGCGTCGGTGTTGTCGTACATGAACTTGCCGGTGTCGGTGATGATGCCGACGTAGAGCGCCGAGGCCATCTCGGGCGTGATCCGCACCCCGAGCAGCCGCGCCAGCTGGTAGACGATCTCGGCCGTGCAGGAGGCCTCGACGTCGACCAGGTTGAGGTCGCCGAAGTGGGTGTTGTCGTGGTGGTGGTCGATGTTGATGATCTCGTGGGCTCCCGCGGAGAGGAAATCGACGGGCATCCGGTCGATGTTCCCGCAGTCGAGGAAGATCGCGGTGCGGTCGGCCATGTCGGCCGGCGGCTCGTGGAAGACCTCCTCGAGCGGCAGGAAGCGGTACTCGATCGGGAGCGGGAACTCCTTCGCCATCAGGAACATCACCGAGTCCTTGCCGAGCTGGGTCAGGAGGTGGTGCATCCCGAGCAGCGAGCCGAGCGCGTCGCCGTCGGGCCCCTCGTGCGCGGTGAGCAGGAATTTCTCCCGGCGTCGAAGCTCGTCCGCCACCCGCTCGATGGCCAAGTTTGCGCTGACGCCGGCGCTACCCATCGTCCTCCTCCAGCAGCTGTGAGATCCGCATTCCGGTCTCCACGGTCGGGTCGTAATGGAAGGTCAGGGTCGGGGTCCTCTTCATTCTGGTCTCGGCGGCGACCTTCGACTGCAGGACTCCGTGCGAGGAGCGCAGCGCCTCGAGCGTCGCCTCGCGCTCGTCCTCGCTGCCGAGGACGCTCACATGCACCTTGGCGGTGCGTAGGTCGGGGCTGGTCTCGACGGAGGTCACGGTCACGAAGCCGATGCGAGGGTCGCTTAGGTCGGTGGCGATCGCCGCGCCGATCACCTCGCGCAGCACCTCGTTTACGCGGCGCATGCGAGGAGCGGCCATCCTACTCCAGCGTCTGCTCGACCTGCTTGGTCTGGAAGAACTCGAGCACGTCGCCCTCCTTCACATCAGCGTAGCCCTCGAGGACGATGCCGCACTCCTGGCCCTCCTCGACCTCCTGGACGTTGTCTTTGAAACGGCGCAGGGAGCCGAGTTTGCCGTCCCAGATGACGGTCCCTTCCCGGACCAGGCGGACGCTTGCGTCGCGGGTGACTTTGCCCTGGGTGACGAGGCAGCCGGCGATCCGGCCCACTCTCGAGGCTTTGAAGGTCTGTTTGATTTCGGCCTCACCGAGAGTCTCTTCGACCTCCACCGCCTCGAGCATCCCCTCCATCGCGTTGCGGAGGTCCTCGGTGATTTTGTAGATGATCGAGTAGGTGCGGACGTCGACGCCCTCGCGCTCGGCGGCGCGCTTGGCGTCGGCCAGCGGCCGCACGTTGAAGCCGATCACGATCGCGTTGGAGGCGGACGCGAGCATCACGTCGGACTCGTTGATGCCGCCGGTCTGGGAGTGAATGATGTTGATTCCGACCTGCTCCTGCGGGACCTTGGCGATCTCGTCCTGGAGCGCCTCGAGCGACCCGGCGACGTCGGCCTTGAGGACGATGTCGAGCTCCTTGATGTCGCCCGCCTGAGCCCGCGAGAAGACCTCCTCGAGGCTCACCTTGCGCGCCTGGCGGCGCGCGAGGGCCTCGGTCTTGAGACGGTTGGCGCGCTCCTGGGCGAGCTGCCGGGCACGGCGATCGTTCTCCACCGCACGGACAAGCTCCCCCGCCTCGCAGACGCCGTCGAAGCCGAGCACCTCGACCGGCATCCCCGGCAGCGCCTCCTCGACGCGGTCGCCGGTGAAATCGTGCATCGCCCGCACCCTTCCCCACTGCGGGCCGGCAACCAGGGCGTCGCCGACCTTGAGCGTCCCGCGCTGGACGAGGATGCTGACGACCGGGCCGCGGCCGGGGTCGAGCTGGGACTCGATGACGGTGCCCGATGCGGGGGCGTCGGGGTTCGCCGAGAGCTCCTCGAGCTCGGAGACGAGCAGAATCATGTCGAGCAGGTTGTCGAGCCCTTCGTGGGTCTTGGCCGAAACGTCGACATAGACCGTGTCGCCGCCCCACTCCTCCGGGTTGAGCCCGTCCGAGGCGAGCTCGTTGCGGACCCGGTCGGGCTGCGCGCCGTCCTTGTCGATCTTGTTGACGGCGATCAGGATCGGGACGTCGGCGGCGCGCGAGTGGTCGATCGCCTCTTTGGTCTGCGGCATGACGCCGTCATCGGCGGCGACGACGACCACCGCGACGTCGGTCACCTTCGCGCCGCGGGCGCGCATCGCGGTGAACGCGGCGTGGCCGGGCGTGTCGAGGAAGGTGATCGTCCTCTCGTCGTGGTGGACCTGGTAGGCGCCGATGTGCTGGGTGATCCCGCCCGCCTCGCCGGCGGCGACCTCTGTCTCGCGAATCGCGTCGAGCAGCGAGGTCTTGCCGTGGTCGACGTGGCCCATGATCGTCACGACCGGCGGCCGCGGCGCGAGGCTCTCATCGGAGTCCTCGAACTCGGGCGCCTCGGGCTCCTCTTCGGCTGCCGTGACGATCTCGATCTTGCGGTCGTACTCGTCGGCGATCGCCTTGATCGACTCGTCGGTAAGGGTCTGGGTCAGGGTCGCCATCTCCCCCATCGTCATCAGCTTCTTGATCACCTCGGCACTGCCGAGGCCGAGCAGCTCGGCGACCTCGCGAACGGTGGCCCCGGACTGGACCTTGGTCGCCTCCGGCTCGGCCGGCTCCTCGGCTTTGACCGGCGGCTCCTCGAGCAGTGGCCGGCGCCGCCTGCCGCCGCGCCGGCGCGGCGGGCGCTGGGGCGGCGGGCCGCCCATCTGGTCACGGCGCGCGGCCTGGGAGTCGATCACGACGCGGCGTTTCTTCACGGCTCCACCGGTCCCGCCTTTCTTCTCGGCCGGGCGCACCGGGCCCTTGGCCGGGCTCGGTTTCGGCTTCGCGGCCGGGGCGCCATCCGCCTCGGATTTGGCTTTGGCCTTCGCTTTCGGTTTGGCTTTGGTCGCCGTTGCCGCGGCCCCGTCGCCGTCGGCCGCTTTCGAGCCAGACAGCGCCTGCAACGCCTCGGTCTCCTCGACGCTCGACGCGGCGGCTTTCGCTTCGACGCCCGCCGCCTTCAGCGCGGCCAGCAGCTCTTTGCTGGTCACGCCTTGTGCTTTGGCGATCTCGTGAACGCGCTTCTTGGCCACTAGGCCTGCTCAACCTCCTCGGCCGACTCAACAATTCCGTCCGCCTCCTCCGCTTTGTCCGGCGACTCAGCGTCGGCGGCAGGGCCCTCGGCCTCCTCCGAAGGAGCCAGATCGTGATCGTCGTCGGCCTCGCGCACGGCTTCGCCATCAACCGCCGACTCCTCCGCTTCGCGTCCGGGGTCGGCGGGCGGGGCGTCTTGCGCTTCGTCCTCCTGGGCTTCGTCGGCAGACGCCTCTTCCGCGACAGGACCCGCGGTCGGAGCGTCCGAGGAAGCCTCCTCCTCGACGGCGTCGGCGTCCTCGATCGCGCCCTCCGCCTCGGCCTCGGCCTCCGCCTCTTCGTCGGCGTCCTCGGCCGCCTGCTCCTCCGCGACCTCCTCCTCGGCCTCCTCGACGAACTCGGCCTCGGCCCGGCCGACGATCTCCGTCACCTGGCCCTCGTCGGCGTCGGGGTCGGCGAGGATCTCGATCTCGCCCACGGCGAGCGGCGCCAGGATGGCGATCTGGTTGGTCTCGAACCGGCTCAGGGCCTGGTGGGCGGGAAGGCCGCAGTAGGAGGAGCCGCCGATCGCGGCGTTCGGGCAGCGACGCCCGTTGGCCAGCACCGCCAGGCAGTGGCCGTCGGAGGCCTCCTCGCCCTCGTACTCGATCTCCTCCTCCTCTTGCGCGAACTCCGTCTCCGACTTGATGTCGACGCGCCAGCCGGTCAGGCGGGCGGCGAGGCGGGCGTTCTGGCCGTCGCGGCCGATCGCCAGCGAGAGCTGGTCGTCGGGGACGATCACTGTGGCCTGGCGCCCCTCGTCGTCGACGATCACCTCGCGCACCCGGGCGGGCGAGAGGGCCTTGGCGACGAACCGGGCGGGCTCGTCGTTGTGGGGGATGATGTCGATCTTCTCGCCGCGCAACTCGGAGACGACCATTCGCACCCGAGAGCCCCGCGGGCCGACGCAGGCGCCGACCGGGTCGACCCCGTCGGCGTGGGAGATCACGGCGATCTTCGAGCGGTAGCCCGGCTCGCGGGCGACGCCGACGATCTCGACCAGCTTGTCGGCGATCTCCGGGACCTCCATTTCGAACAGGCTCTTGATCAGCTCGGGGCTGCGCCGCGAGACGACGATCGCCGGGCCTTTGGTCGAGTCGGAGACGTCGGTGATCACCGCCTTGACCCGCATCCCGTGGTCGTAGCGCTCGTTGTAGACCTGCTCGGACTTCGGCAGCAGCGCCTCGACCCGCTCGCGCAGCTGGACCAGCGTGTAGCGCTTGTCGGACTGCTGGATGATCCCCGTGATCAGCTCGCCGACCCGGTCCTGGTACTCCTCGAACATCATCATCCGTTCGGCCTCGCGGATCCGCTGCAGGATCACCTGCTTGGCGGTCTGGGCGGCGATCCGGCCGAAGTCGTCGGGGGTCACGTCCCGGGTCGTGATCTGGTCCTCGTAGGGGGCGATCATCTCGGGGTCGAGCTCGGGATCCTCGAGCTCGCGCAGCTCGCCCGTCTCGGGGTCGATCTCGCGCTCCTCCTCTTCCTGCGCTTCGGCGGCCTCGGCCAGCAGCTTCTCCTCCAGCTCCGGCGGCAGGATCAGCTCGAAGACGCGGAAGTCGCCGGTCTCGTGATCGAGGTCGACGCGGGCGTATTTGGCCGCCCCCGGCGTCTTCTTGTATGCGGACAGGAGGGCGTCCGCGAGGGCGTCCATCAGGGTGTCGGCGGCGATCCCCTTCTCCTGCTCGAGGGCTCTGATTGCGTCGACGATCTCTTTACTCACTGAACCTCCTCGGGCTCACCCTCGCTGATCCTCTGCGAAGTGTCGGAAACTGGACTGGGGCGGCGATACTTCGGGCCCGGCGAGGAGACCTCGAGCGAGTAGTCGACCAGCAGGTGGTTGAGGTGCTTGGTCACCCGTTCGCACAGCGCCAGGTCCACCCCGTCGGGGTGGTCGACGAAGAGCCGGAGCGCCTCCGTCCCGGGTCGCTCGAGCCCGACCAGATCGATCTGCCGGTCGAGGTCGTGGAGCTGCTGCTGGATGTCGTTCTTGAGGTCTTCCATCTGATTTGGGGCGAAAAAAAAGTGGGCCAGGCCCACTTCTCGAGACTGCTAGGCACGAAAAAGCTTAAATTCAGTATAGCCCGCTCCTTGCGCCCGGCCGGCGCAGCTCGTCGACCCGATCGAGGATCGCCCCCGCGATCTCCTCCTTGGTGGCGATCGGCACCTCCGATTCGGACTCGGCGTCGATCAGCGTCACCGCGTTCTCCTCGCTCTCGAACCCGATCGCCGGGTCGGAGACGTCGTTGAGAACGATCAGGTCGACTCCCTTGCGGCTGCGCTTTTCGCGGGCGCGCTCGCGCCCCCCCTCCCCTGCCTCGGCGGCGAAGCCGACGATCGTCTGCCCGGCGCCTCTTTGGGCGGCGAGGCCGGCGAGAATGTCCTCGGTCGGCTCGAGCCGGAGCTCGAGGCCATCGGCCCGCTTCAGCTTTCCGGGCTCGGCCGCGGGCGGTCTGAAGTCGGCCGGCGCGGCGGCCATCAACAGGACCTGGCACGCGGGGAACTCGGCCCGGGTCGCCTCGGCGAGCTGGTCGGCGGTCTCGACGTCGATCCGGCGCACGCCGGCGGGCTCGGGCAGGGCGACGTTGGCGGCGACCAGGGTCACCTCGGCTCCGCGGCGCGCCGCGGCGGAGGCGAGGGCGAGGCCCATGCGGCCGCTGGAGCGATTGCCGATGAAGCGGACGGTGTCGATCGGCTCCCGGGTTCCGCCGGCCGTGACGAGGACGCGGAGGCCGTCCCACGGTCGGTCGCCGCCGGGGAGCACCGCCTCGACCCGTTCCAGCAGCCGCGCCGGGTCCGGCATCCGGCCGCGACCCTGCTCGCCGCGCGACGCCAGCAGTCCCTCCTCGGGCTCGATCACGGTGATGCCGCGCCCGCGGAGGGCGGCGATGTTGGCCTGCGTCGCGGGGTCGGCGTACATGCGGTCGTTCATTGCCGGCGCGACCAGCCGCGGCGAGGTGCAGGCGAGGAACGAGGTCGTCAGCATCGAGTCTGACATTCCCGCCGCCAGCTTGGCGAGGGTGTTTGCCGAGGCCGGGGCGACGAGGTAGGCGTCGCAGTTGGCGGCGACCTCGAGGTGTCCGATCGGGTCGTGCTCGGGGGCGGCGTCGCCGGGGAAGGCGCCGCGCAGCGGGTCGCGCTCGAACTCCGAGGTCAGCGCCGGCGCGCCCGTGATCCCCTCGAACGACGCGGCGCCGACGAAGCGACCGGCGTTCTCGGTCATGAGGACCCGCACGCCGTGGCCGGCCAGCGTGGCCAGCCGGGCCAGCTCCAGCGACTTGTAGGCGGCGATCCCGCCGCTTACGCCGAGCAGGATACGGGCCATCTGCGACCTCCTGGAAGCGGTGCGCCTAGGCGCGGTACTCGTATTTGAGCTTGCCCTCGGCGAGCTCCTCGAGAGCCATCGAGAGGTAGTTCGCCTCGCCCTGGGTCTCGACCATCGGCGGCGGGTACTCGCCGAAGCTGCCTTCGCCGAGGCTGTGGAAGTAGCTGTTTATCTGTCTTGCACGCTTCGCCGAGACGACGACCGCGGCGTAATGCGAGTCGGCGTGCTCGAGAAGCTTGTCTACGCGTGGCTTGATCATTCGGCGGGGGAGTCTAGAGAAAGCCCGAGCTCGGCGCGCACGATTCCCTCCAGCTCGGCCGCGGACCGCTCGAGGTCGTCGTTGACGATCCGGTATGCGAACTCGTCCTGGGCGGCGAGCTCCTGCTCGGCGACCTCGAGCCTGGCGTCGATCGCCTGATCGGAGTCGGTGCCGCGGCGCTCGAGGCGCCGTCGCAGCTCGTCGGGATCGGGGGGCCCGATGAAGACCTGGATCGACTCGCGCATCGCGGCCCGCACCTGGCGCGCTCCCTGGACCTCGATCTCGAGTAGGACCGAGACCCCCTCGTCGAGCCGGCGGCGGACCTCCGAGCGGAGCGTCCCGTAGCGGTTGCCGCTGTAGGTCGCGAACTCGAGGAAGTCGTCGGCGTCGACCCTCTCGTCGAACTCCTCGCGGCTGAGGAAGTGGTAGTCGCGCCCCCCGACCTCGCCCTCGCGCGGCTCCCGGGTGGTCGCCGATACCGAGAGCTCGAGGCCCGGGACCCGTTCGAGAAGCTTTGCGATCAGCGTCCCCTTGCCGACCCCGGACGGACCGGTGATTACGAAGACCTTTGACATCGGAGGGGCCGGATACTGACCGGCCGCCCGGTCGCTAGCGGCGGAGCTGGGAGACGAGCTCGGCGCGCTGCCGTTCGGAGAGGCCGCCGATCGTCTTCGACGGCGAGATCCGGCACTGGTTGAGGATCCGGTTGGTCTTGACCCGGCCGTACTTCGGAACCGCGAGGAGCATGTCGAAGACCTTGGCGGTCATGACGTACTCGGGCGGATCGAGAAGGAGCGCGTTGATGCTCGCCTTACCGGCTTTCAGGTCCTTCTTCAGCTTGGCCCGGGCGGTGCGGATGCCGTTGGCCCGCCGGAGGGCGTCCATCCGCTGGTCCAGGGACCTCTCCGGGGCCGCGGATGACGTCTTGACTGGGGCGGGCATGTGGGCGGCGAGTATAGCCGCGGGTCGCGGGTGCGCAAGGGGGTGTTCGCCAATTTCGGCGAAATTCACCTAGACCTGGACCTGAGGTCGAGGCCGTGGTTCTCAAAATCGAGGATGGCGAGCTCGGCGGAGACCCGATTCCCGGCTGCCGGGTCGCGAAAGCTCTCGGTCCCGATCGCCACCAACGTGGCCCCGGCGGCGAGCAGTTCTTGCCCGTCGGAGCCGCTTTCGACCCCTCCCATGCCGACGATCGGGAGCCGCGTCGCGGCGGCGACGGCACGGATCTGGGCCACTGCGATCGGTCGCACCGCCGGGCCGGAGAGGCCGCCGTGGCCGGCCGCGATTCCCGGTCTGCCGGTCGCCGGATCGATCGCGCTCGCCTTCAGGGTGTTGATCAGCGAGATCGCGTCCGCCCCGCTCTCCTCGGCCGCGACCGCGACCGACGCCGGGTCGGCGACGTTCGGCGTCAGCTTCACGATCAGCGGCTTCTCGGTCAATGGCCGCAGCGCGTCGAGCAGCGCCGAGGTTTCCAGCGGCTGCTCGCCGACGATCAGGCCGGAGTGGACGTTGGGGCAGGAGACGTTGAGCTCGATCGCCGCGACCTCCTCGCGACCCGCCACCCCTTCCACGATGCGGGCGAAGTCCTCGCGGCTGGTCGCCATCACCGAGACGATCAACGGCACCGGCAGCTGAGCCAGCTGCGGCAGGTCGAGGGCGAGGAAACCCCCGAGCCCCCTGTTCGGCAGGCCGATCGAGTTGATCATCCCGGCAGGCGTCTCCCAGATCCGCTGCGGCTCGTTGCCCGCCCGCGGCTCCAGCGTGATCGTCTTCGAGACGAACGCGGCGAACGGGAACTGCTCGAGGAGTGCGTCCCCGTACACCCGCCTGGCGGCGATGGCGTCGAATGTCCCCGATGCGTTGATTACCGGGTTGCGCAGCTGCATTCCGCAGAACTCGATCGCGTCTGGGCCGGCGGGTCCTGTCGCCGTAGGGGACCCCCCACCCCCTGCGGTAGCTAAAGCTTCCTCGGGGGCGGGCCCCCCTACGGCGCCACCCCCCGGCAGAGACGAATCAGATTCAGCGGGTGTCGCGCTGCCATCGGCGCGCAACACCGGGCCGTCGACGCAGAGGCGGATGTAGCCGTCGCCGTCGGGGCGAGGGACCGCACAGCCGTAGCAGGCGCCGAAGCCGCAGGCCATGGGAGCCTCGTGCGCCAGCTCCGCCGACACCCCGCGTTCGGAACACATCCGGCCGACCGCGTCGAGCATCGGCGGTGGGCCGCAGGCGTAGACGGCGGCGCCGGCGGCGTCGTCGCCCGCGAGCATCGTCGCCAGCAGGTCTGTGACATAGCCGGCGTGCCCGGCATGCCCGTCCTCGCTCGCGAGCCGGACCTCGCAGCAGGCGAAGAGGTCGTCGAGCCCACCCGAGTGCGCGCGGTCGCGGAAGCCGAGCAGGACGCGGGTCGGGACCCCCAGGTCGGAGAGGGCGCGGCGGAGGAGGGCGAGGGGCGCGATCCCGATCCCGCCGCCGACGAGGATCGCCCCGGCGGCCCCCGGAGCCAGCCGGCGGGGCTCAGAGAAGCTGTTGCCGAGCGGGCCGTTGACCCAGACTCCGTCGCCCGGCTCAAGCTCGCAGAGCCGGTCGGTGCCCGGCCCGATCCCCTCGATCAGGAAATCGAGCCGAAGGGCCCCGTCCTCCCCGACCGCGTCGGCGACCGATAGCGCCCGCGGAAGGAACGGGCGCTGCCCCGTCCCCTCCCAGTGGCGCTCGGCGGCGAGCATGTAGAACTGGCCCGCCAGGGGCGCGGGCCCCTCCGGGTCGCGCAGCGAGAAGATGCGGTAGCCGCCCGAGTCATGGGCCTCGACCACCTCGCACAACCGCCTGCCGAAGGGTGGGGATGACCGGCCGGGATCACCATCCGCCACCCCCGGACGCGGGAGCGGGGGCGAATCCATCATTGATTCTTCTTCGGCCCCGCGGAAGCGGAGGAGGTGGCGGTTGTGTCAGAGGAGGTTGCGGAATGGTGGATCTCCTGCAGCGACAGCACCTCCGCGTCCTGCTCCTTGCGGGCGGCGATCGCGCGGACGGCCGCCGAGGCGCCGGTCATCGTCGTCACGCAGGGGATCCCGTGGCGGACGGCGGCGGTCCGGATCGCGTGCCCGTCGGCGCGGGCGCCGGAGCCGGTCGGCGTGTTGATCACCAGGTCGCATTTCCGTTCCCGCAGCAGGTCGATCGCGTTCGGGCTACCCTCGCTCAGCTTGTTGATCCGGGTCACCGGCACTCCCATCGAGGTGATCGACTGGGCGGTGCCGCCGGTCGCGATCACCTCGAATCCCATGTCGTGGAAGCGGGTCGCGAGCTGGGTCGCCGCGGGCTTGTCGGTGTCGGTGACGGTGATGAAGACGGCCCCTTCGGCCGGCAGCGAGACGCCGGCCGCCTCCTGCGCCTTGCCGAACGCGGTCGGGAAGTCGGTCGCGATTCCCATCACCTCCCCGGTGCTCTTCATCTCCGGGCCGAGGACGGAGTCGACACCGGCGAAGCGCGCGAACGGGAGGACCGCCTCCTTGACGCTGACGAAGTCGGCCGGGGGCGCGGGCAGCTCGAGGTCGGCCAGCCTCTCTCCGAGCATCAGCCGCGCCGCAACCTTCGCCAACGGTGTCCCGGTCGCCTTCGAGACGAAGGGCACGGTGCGGGAGGCGCGCGGGTTGGCCTCGATCACGTAGAGCTCACCCCCGGCGACGCCGTACTGGATGTTGATCAGGCCGATGACGCCGAGCTCGAGCGCGATCCGGGTGGTCGTCCCGCGGATCTCCTCGAGCATCTCCTCGCCGAGGCTCATCGGCGGCAGCACGCAGGCCGAGTCGCCGGAGTGGACCCCAGCCTCCTCGACGTGCTGCATGATCCCGGCGACGTGGACGTTCGAGCCGTCGGCGAGGGCGTCGACGTCGACCTCGATCGCGTTCTCGAGGAAGCGGTCGAGCAGCAGCGGGTGCTCCTGGTCGGCCTTGACGTTGGCCTCGAGGTAGGCGGCGAGGTTCTCGATCGAATAGCAGATCTCCATCGCGCGGCCGCCGAGGACGTAGGAGGGCCGGACCAGCAGCGGGAACCCGACCTGCTCGGCGATCACCGCGGCCTCGTCGGCGGAGAGGGCGGTGCCGTAGGGGGGGTGTTTGATCTCGAGACGGCGCAAAAGGGCGCCGAAACGGCCGCGGTCCTCGGCGAGGTCGATCGCATCGACGGGGGTGCCGAGCAACGGGACGCCCGCCTCCTCGAGGGCACGGGCGAGCTTCAGCGGGGTCTGGCCGCCGAACTGGACGATCACGCCCTCCGGGCGCTCCTGCTCGCAGACGGCGAGCACGTCCTCGGCGGTCAGCGGCTCGAAGTAGAGCCGGTCGGAGGTGTCGTAGTCGGTCGAGACCGTCTCCGGGTTGCAGTTGATCATCACCGCGTCGAGGCCGGACTCGCGCGCGGTCATCGCCGCGTGCACGCAGCAGTAGTCGAACTCGATCCCCTGGCCGATCCGGTTCGGCCCGGCGCCGAGGATCACGACCGAGGCTCGGTCTCCGCGCCGGACCTCGGAGGCGACGCCGCCGCCGGGTCGCGGCCGCTCGTGGCCGGAGTAGTAGTAGGGCGTCGCGGCCTCGAACTCGGCGGCGCAGGTGTCGACCGCCTTGTAGGTGCGCTCGAGGCCATCGGTCCCGTCGCCCTCGTTGGCGAGGGTCTCGAGCTCGCGCAGGAACCAGCGGTCGACGAGGCAGCGCTCGTGCACGTCCTCGACCGAAAGGCCGCGGTTGAAGGCCTCGAGGACGAGGTCGAAGCGTTCGGCCGAGGGCATCGCGATCGCCGCCAGCAGCTTCTCGTTGTCCTCCGGGGGCTCCGCCGGCGAGTCGAGCTCGCGCGAGCGCATCGCCTTCGCGAAGGACTCGCCGAAGGTGCGGCCGATCGCCATCACCTCGCCGACGCTCTGCATGTGGGTCGAGAGGCGGCCCTCGGTGCCGGGGAACTTCTCGAAGGCGAATCGCGGCACCTTCGTGACGACGTAGTCGATCGTCGGCTCGAACGAGGCCGGGGTAGCGCGGGTGATGTCGTTGGGGATCTCCTCGAGGGCGTACCCGACGGCGAGCTTCGCGGCCATCTTCGCGATCGGGAACCCGGTCGCCTTCGAGGCCAGAGCCGAGGACCGCGAGACCCGCGGGTTCATCTCGATCACGACGATCTCGCCCGTCTCCGGGTGGACGCCGAACTGGATGTTGGAGCCGCCGGTCTCGACTCCGACCGCGCGGATCACGCGGATCGCCTGGTCGCGGAGCTCCTGGTAGAGGCGATCGCTGAGGGTTTGGGCCGGCGCGACGGTGACCGAGTCGCCGGTGTGGACCCCCATCGGGTCGACGTTCTCGATCGAGCAGATGATCACGACGTTGTCGTTGCGATCCCGCATCACCTCGAGCTCGAACTCGCCCCAGCCGAGCACCGACTCCTCGACCAGGACCTGGTTGATCGGGCTCGCGGCGAGCCCCTCGCTGACGACCTGGCGCAGCTCGGTCTCGGTCTCCCCGACGCCGCCGCCCTGGCCGCCAAGCGTGAACGCCGGCCGGACGATCGCCGGCAGTGTGATCCTGCCCTCGGCCATCGCCGCCTCGACCTCGCCGAGACTGCCGACGGTCATCGACCACGGGATCCGGAGACCGGCCCCGGTCATCGTCTGGCGGAACTCCTCGCGGTCCTCGGCGCGCCTGATCGCGGTCTGGTCGGCGCCGATCAGCTCGACTCCGAACCGCTCCAGGGTCCCGTCCTCGTGGAGCGCCATCGCCAGGTTGAGCGCGGTCTGGCCGCCGAGGGTTGGGAGCAGCGCGTCGGGGTGCTCCTTCTCGATGATCTTCGCCACCGGTCCCGGCAGCAGCGGCTCGACATAGGTGGCCGTCGCGAACTCGGGGTCGGTCATGATCGTCGCCGGATTCGAGTTGACCAGGACGACCTCGTAGCCCTCCTCGAGCAGCACCTTGCATGCCTGGACGCCCGAGTAGTCGAACTCGGCCGCCTGGCCGATCACGATCGGGCCGGATCCGATCAGGAGGATCTTCTCGATGTCGTCTCTACGCGGCAAGGGCGAGGAACTCCTCGAAGAGGTGGCGGGCATCGTGCGGGCCGGGGCCCGCCTCGGGGTGGTACTGGACCGTGGCGCCGGGGACGTCCCTGAGGACGAGGCCCTCGACGGTGCGGTCGTAGAGATTCAGGTGAGAGAGCTCGGCGGCGCCGAAGTCGGTCTCCCAGCGGACCGGCTCGTCGCCCTCGATCCTCGACTCGCCGCCGGGCCCCTGGACGGCGAACCCATGGTTCTGGGAGGTGATGTCGATCCGGCCAGTCGCCAGGTCCTTGACCGGGTGATTGGCGCCGCGGTGCCCGAACGGGAGCTTGAAGGTATCGAGGCCGATCGCGCGGCAGAGGAGCTGGTGGCCGAGGCAGATCCCGAACATGGGCTTGACGCCGACGAGGTCGCGGACGGTGTCGACGACGTCGTCGAGTGCGGCGGGGTCGCCGGGGCCGTTGGCGAGGAAGACGATGTCGGGGTCCTCGGCGAGGACCTGCTCGGCGCTGTGGGTGCAGGGAAGCAGGGTCAGGCGGCATCCGTGCTCGCGCAGTTGGCGGACGATGTTGAGCTTGACCCCGGTGTCGATCCCGACCACGTGGGGGCCGTCGCCGTCGAAGCGGACCGGCTCGGGTGGGGTGACCGTGGCGGCGAGGTCGGCGCCGTCCATCGAGGGCTCGGCGTCGACGCGTTCGCGGGCCTCGCTCTCGTCGAGCTCGGCGGCGAAGATCCCGCCCCGCATCGCGCCGCGGTCGCGAATGTGGCGGACCAGCGCCCTGGTGTCGACGCCGCTGATTCCCGGCACCCCGCAGTCGGTCAGCCAGTCGAGCCAGCCGCCCTCAGCGCTGGCGACGTCCTCGCAGTTCTTGGCATCGCGCATGACCACGCCGCGGGCGTGGGCGCGGTCGGACTCCATCGCCTCGGCCGAGACCCCGTAGTTGCCGACCAGCGGATAGGTGAAGACGATGATCTGGCCCGCGTAGGAGGGGTCGGTCACCGACTCCTGGTAGCCGGTCATCGAGGTGTTGAACACGACCTCACCGGTGACCTGCTCGGGGGCGGCGCAGAGCTCGCCCTCGAACCGGGTCCCGTCCTCGAGCAGGATATAACCGGCCGTAGGGCTCACTGGGCGACTCCGAGGCTGAAGGAGCGCAGGCGGTAGGCGACCTGGCCGCCGGCGACGGTCATCAGGACCCGACCGGTCAGCGAGCGCCCGTCGCACCACGAGTTGTGGGAGCGGCTCTCGAAGCCCTCCTCCCCCACCGTCCACTCCGCCTCGAGGTCGCAGAGGGCGACGTTGGCCTCCGAGCCCGGCGCCAGCGAGGGGCGCTCGAGGCCGAACGGCTCGGCCCCGCCCGACATCCGCTCGACTACCAGCGCGAGGTCGAGGACGCCGGGGAGGATGAGGTCGGTGTGGATCGCGGCGAACGCGGTCTCCAGCCCGGTCACCCCCATCGCCGCCTGCTCGAAGGGGACCTCCTTTTCCTCGGGCTCGTGCGGCGCGTGGTCGGTGGCGATGCACTCGATCGTGCCATCGCGGAGGCCGTCGATCAACGCCTGGCGGTCTCGCTCGGAGCGCAGCGGCGGATTCATCTTGAAGCGGTTGGGGTCGAGGCTGCGGACCTCCTCGTCGGTCAGGCAGAGGTGGTGAGGGCTGGCCTCGGCGCTGATCGCGACCCCGGCGGCCTTGGCGGCCCGGACCGCGTCTACCGACTCGGACGCGGAGAGATGCTGGATGTGGATCCGCGCCTCCTCGTAGGCGGCGAGGGCCGCGTCGCGGGCGATCATCGTCGCCTCAGAGACCGAGGGGATTCCGGCGAGGCCGAGCGCGGCCGAGACCGGCCCCTCGTGCATGACGCCGTCGCCGGAAAGGTCCGGGTCCTCCTCGTGGAGGGCGATCGTCCCGCCGCAGAGGCGCTGGTACTGGAGCGCGCGGCGCATGATCCGGGCGCTGGCGATCGGCAGGCCGTCGTCGGAGAACCCGATCGCCCCGGCTTCGCGCAGCGCCACCATCTCGGTCAGCTCCTCGCCCCCCATGCCGGCCGTGACCGTCGCCAGGAATCCGACCTGGACCGAGGCGTCGGCTGCCGCCTGCTCGCGGAGGGCGGCGACGTCGGCCGGCGTCGAGACGGGCGGCTCGGTGTTGGCCATTGCCAGGATTCCGCAGTAGCCGCCGGCGGCGGCGGCCCGGGTCCCGGTTTCGATGTCCTCCTTGTGCTCGTGGCCCGGCGTGCGGAGGTGGACGTGGGGGTCGAAGAAGCCGGGGAAGGCGCGTGTCCCATCCGCCTCGACGACCTCGGCGCCTTCGACATCGGCGGCGCCGGGAGCGGTGAGCTCGGCGATCCGGCCCCTGCGGATGACGATGTCGTGGGGGCCGTCGATCCCAGCCACCGGGTCGAGGACCGTCGTGCTGCGCAGGATCAGGTCGGGGAGGTCCCCCGCCCGGATGTCGAGGGCCTCGGAGAGGCTCACCCTGTCCGGCCCGCCGTTCAAGCCGGCTGCCCGATCGGGGTCGGCCGGTCGGCCCCGTCGCCCTCGCCCTTCGGCGAGGGGGTGCGGTCGGGCCCGGCCAGCAGCTCGAAGAGGATCGCCATCCTCACCACCAGCCCGGCGGCGACCTGCTCGGCGACGAGCGACTGCGGCGAGTCGAGGGCCTCGCCGGAGAGCTCGACCCCGCGGTTGACCGGCCCCGGGTGCATCAGGAGCTGACGTGGGTTCAGCCGCCGGGTGTCGATCTGGAAGGCGGCCGCGTACTCGCGCAGAGAGGGGACGAAGCTCTCGCTCATCCGCTCCCGCTGCATCCGCAGCACGTAGACGACGTCCGCCTCCCCGAGACGGTCGAGCGAGAGGGCGACGTCGCACCCGAGCTCCTCGATCCCGCGCGGGATCAGGGTCGGCGGCCCGCAGATCGTCACAGCCGCGCCCATCCGTTGGAAGGCGATCAGGTTCGAGCGGGCGACGCGGCTGTGGAGGACGTCGCCGACGATCCAGATGCGCTTGCCCTCCAGGGTGCCGAGCCGGCGGCGGAGGGTGAAGGTGTCGAGCAGCGCCTGGCTCGGGTGCTCGTGCTTGCCGTCGCCCGCGTTGACGACCGCGGCGCTGGTCCAGCGCGAGACGAGCTGGGCCGCCCCGGCGTGGGGATGGCGGATCACGATCGCGGCGGGGTCGTAGGCGGAGAGGGTCGCGACCGTGTCCTTCAGCGACTCGCCCTTCTCGACCGAGGAGCCGGCGGCCTTGACCGATACGAGGTCGGCCGAGAGCCGCTTCGCGGCGAGCTCGAAGGAGCTGCTGGTGCGGGTGCTCGACTCGTAGAAGAGGCTCACGACCGTGCGACCGCGCAGGGTCGGCACTTTCTTGATGTCGCGGCGGCCGACCTCGGCGAAGCTCTCGGCCCGGTCGAGGATCGCCTCGATCTCCTCGCGTGACAGTTCCTCGATCGAGAGCAGGTGCTTCATGTCAGTGCCTCCGCTGGTAGGGGCTCGGAGATGGTGACCTCGTCGACCTCGTCGACCTCCTCCAGTCGCACGTTCACCCGCTCCCCACGCGCCGTCGGCAGGTTCTTGCCGACGTAGTCGGGCCGGAACGGGAGCTCGCGGTGGCCACGGTCGCAGAGGACCGCGAGCTGCACGCGCTCGGGCCTGCCGTAGTCGAACAGAGCGTCGATCGCGGCGCGGACCGTGCGACCGGTGAAGAGGACGTCGTCGACGAGGACGACGGTGCGACCGGAGAGGTCGAACTCGATGTGGGAGGAGTGGACGACCGGCTGCGAGGTCGCGCGAGTTCGAGCCGACGTCGTCGCGGTAGAAGGAGATGTCGATGTCGCCGATCGGGACGGAGGCGTCGGTGAGCTCGCCGAGGATCGCGTGCAGGCGGCGGGCGAGCAGGGCGCCCCGAGTGTGGATGCCGACGACCGCCAATCCGTCCGCCTCCGGGTTCTTCTCGGCGATCTCGTGGGCGATCCGCCGCAGCGTCCGCCTCAGGTCGTCGCGCTCGAGCACGACCTTCTCGCTCATTCCGGTGCTCCTTCCCGGCCTCTCCGGACCTGGTTAAAGGACGGCCTCAATGTAGCAGCGGCAAAGGCGGGGATGGGTGGGCCCCTCCTCGCAAAATGGGGAGGCTCGTCGAGGGCCTACCCATCCCCGCCGGCGTCCCTGGCTCCGCTCGGCACGAGCACGGGCTCGCCGCGCTCGGCGAACGGGACCTCGACGACGTCGAAGTCGCGCGGCGCCACGGTCGGCGGGTAGACCTCGCGCGCCTCCTCGAGGATCTTGCCGACGTGGTAGCGGGAGGAGATGTGGACCAGGGCGAGCATCTTCACCTCGGCCTCGCGGGCCACGGCGGCGGCCTGGCCGACGGTCGAGTGTCCGGTATCGGCGGCCCGCTGTGCCTCCTCCTCGGAGAAGCTCGCGTCGTGGATCAGCAGCTCGGCGCCGCGCGAGGCCTCGACGGTCGCTGCGCACGGCGCAGTGTCGCCGGTGAGCACGATCGTCCGCCCCGGGCGCGCCTTGCCCATCACGTCTCCCGGCGCGACCGGGCCGTCGGCGCCGGTGACGGTCTCCCCCCGCTGCAGGGCGGCGAAGTCGGGGCCTTCGGCGACCCCGAGCCGCTTCGCCACGTCAGGGTCGAAGCGCCCCGGCCGGTCGGCCTCAACCAGGGCGTAGCCACAGGCGCGGACGCTGTGCTCGACCGGGAAGGGCCGGATCTCGCCGCCGTCGATATCGACCCGGTCCCCCTCCTCCACCTCGACCAGTTCGAGGCGGAAGCCGAGGCGCCCGACGAGCCTCCCGAGCGTCCGGAAGAGCTCCTCAAGGCCGGGCGGGCCGTAGAGCGTCAGCGGCTTCTCGCGGTCGGTGAGGTCGTAGGTTTTCAGCAATCCCGGCAGGCCGAGGATGTGGTCGGCGTGGAAATGGGTCAGGTAGATCTCGTCGAGCTGGACGAGACCGAGCGAGCGCTGCATCTGGCGCTGCGTCCCCTCTCCGCAGTCGAACAGGAGACGTTCCCCGCCGCGTGCAACGAGGACGCTCGCGGTCGAGCGCCGCGCCGAAGGCACCGCCCCGCCGGTGCCGAGGAAGGCGACAGAGAGATCCATGGCGGCGAGCCTACGCGAAGGTCAATTGCGTGGCTTGTGCTGCGTTCCGCAACGCGAAGCCTCGGAGCGACTCAACAGACCAGCGATCGATCTCGAAGTCGGAGGCGAACCGAATGCCCCGCTTCTGGTTGTTGCGAGTGGGTTCCAGGCGAAGGCGACCTGCGGTCGCAGCCACCCCATCGATCGGTACGAGAAACACTGCTGCCGAAGGCGGGAAGTAGACGCCAAATATGTCCGCATGGCCGAAGTAGGACTGCGGTCCACGACCATGGTCCGTCGAGCGGGTATTGAAGATCATGCAGCCCCCGACACGCCATGCCGTCTTGCACTGGACACGCAGGATGTGAGGCTCCCCGAGGTCAATTGCCAGGTCATAGGAGTGTCCCTCTCCGAATGGGATGAGGACTGGGAAACCTTCCCGGACGAGTGCGGCCAGAACGGCGGCCTCACCCGCGTTGCCACTCCCCCCGCGTGCCATGCCCAGAGAGTAGATTTCCTGTCGGACGAACATATGTTCGCTCCGCACCGCCCTGACGGGAGTCTAAGCTGCACCCTCTGCGCCCGTAGCTCAGCTGGATAGAGCGTCGCCCTCCGGAGGCGAAGGCCACAGGTTCGAATCCTGTCGGGCGCGTATGTAGGGTGGCCGTCGATGAAGGGCGCGCTTGAGCGGATCATGGAGACCCGGCCCCCGCGCGGGGCGCTCGCGGTGGTGGCGGTCGGGCTGCTGGCGACGGTCGCCGCGCCGCTGCTGACGTCGACGAAGCTGAGCGGCATCGTCGCCCTCGAATGGGAAAAGACCGTCCCGGTTCCCAGCTCTCGCGACGTCTCGATTCCCGGGGGCGGCGCGATGCGGATCGCGAACGCCCAGATCAGCACCTCCGAAGAAAACGTCTCCGGCTACAAGCTGTTCCGGGTCTCGGCGGTCCTGAAGATCGACGCGGGCAGCGCCGTCGGCCAGGGTCGGGTGAGGTGCCGTACCGATGTCCCGCGGCGGACTATCCCGGCGAAGACTCCCGGCAGCCGCGCCTCGTACCCGCGCTCGAGCAGCGGCGAAGACCTGCTCAAGCAGGACTTCCCGGACGAAGTCGTCGTCGAGTTCAATTCGCACGGAACCGATGTCGCCGCGCTCGAATTCGACGACGCGCTGAAGCGATTCGTCAACCAGCCCGGCGTCGTCGTCAGCTGGCCCCCGTACAAGCAGGCCCTGCAGGAATGGCAGTGGGGCCTGCCCGACGGAAAGCCGGAAAAGCC
This sequence comes from uncultured Solirubrobacterales bacterium, assembly GCA_963780815.1. GTDB lineage: Bacteria > Actinomycetota > Thermoleophilia > Solirubrobacterales > 70-9 > VRUE01. The sequence goes on from CAWADG010000004.1 coordinate 311,429, forward strand.
GCTCGAACTCGGCTTCGCATCGATCTGGCGGACGACCACGCCGCCCACGGTGAGCATCGTCTGCTCGACCGACACCGCGGCCGGCACCGCGACGACGAAGACCGGCGGGCGCGTCGTCGGCGGCCCCGCCTAGGCCGGGGCGACGAGCAGCTCCGGTCCTTCGATCCCTTTCTCGACCTTGTTCAGCTTCGGGTTGGCGGGCGCGCCCTCCATCCGGCTCGCCGGCAGCGGCGCGCAAATCCCGATCGCGTCCTCGACCTCGAGGTCCGGCCGCAGCCAGGTCGCCTCGGCCTCAGCCGAGGGCAGGATCGCCGGCATCCGGTCGTGGACTTTCGCGACGACCTCATTCGGGGTCGTCGTCACGATCGTGCAGCTGTAGAGCCAGCCGTCCTCCACCCCGCGCTCCTCGTCGTCCTCCCACTCCTTGCGCGTGCATAGCCCGGCGAACGCGAACTGCTCGCCACCGTCGACCGTGAAGCGCCAGGGCTGGCGCGGCTGCTTCGGGTCCTCGGCCTTCATCCACTCATAGAAGCCGTCGGCGACGATCAGGCAGCGGTGGCGAAACTTTCCGACCAGCGGCGAGTAGGCCCTGCTCGAGGTCAGGTTCTCGGCTTTCGCGTTGATCATCCGGTAGCCGACCTTGAGGTCCTTGGCCCAGCGAGGGACGAGGCCCCAGCGCATCATCCGAGCCTCGCGCATGCCCTCGGCGGCCTCCTCGGGATCCGGCGAGGACCGCACGGTCAGGACCTCCTGGGTCGGGGCGACGTTGAAGCGCTCGAGCCCACGCGCGGCGTGGTTGGCGCGCTCCTTGCTCGGCGGCGGCGCCTTCCCGGCCGAGTTCCGCTCGAGCGAGCGTTCGAGCTCGACCTGGAAACGGTCGGCAACCGCCTTCGTGTCCTTCGTCGTGACCGTGAACCGGCCGCACATCCCCCTATCTCAGCATTTCGAGGATGTGGAGGCCGTCATCCTTCCCGGACGTGCCCTGCTTCCTCGGGGCGAGCGCGTTGAGGCGTTCACGGGCGACGCGGCGAAGCTGGTCGAGGATGCTCAGGGCGCCGTGGCCGCCGCCGCGGTGCCTCTGGCCGTTCTTCGATTCTTCGTTTGCGGGGGAGCCATCGCTCCCGCTCCGGTCGGAGTGGGTCGGCCCCGTGATCGCCTTTTGGACCCTGGCACCCCCTGCTTCCCTGCCGCGTTCGGCCGGGCTCTGCGCGATTCCCGATTCAACGTCAACGGTCCCTGCCGTCGTGGCGCCGTTGGTGGAGGGACTATCGGAATGGCGATCGGGCGCTTCGCCCGAAGACGCGCCGCCGCCACACCCCGCCACGAGGCCGAGGCTGGTCACGGCGGCCACCGACACGGCGAAGAGCCTCATACCCGCTTTGATCGGCACGGTGCGGCAGGCTATCCCCGGCTCCGGTCGGCTTCGATCAGCCTGGACGGGCGTCCGGACGGTCGCGATACCACCCGAGCGTGCGGCTCAGGCCGTCGGCCAGGTCGACCTCGGGGCGCCACCCGGTCAGCTGGCGGAGCTTGGTCGAGTCGACGAACTGGCGGTCGATCTCGCCCTCCGGGCTCCCCTCGCCCAGGTACTCCGGCTCGACTTCGCCGCCCCCGGCGGCGGCGATCAGCCCGACGACCTCGCTGACCGGGTGGGGCCGGTCGCCGCCGGCGTTGAAGGCCTCGCCGGCGGTCCCGTTCTCACCCAGCGCCGAGGCGATCGCGAGATAGGCGGCGACCGCGTCGTCGACGTGGAGGAAGTCGCGCTCGGGGCTGCCGTCGGAGCGGATCTGCGGCCGCCGCCGGTCGAGGACGGCGACAACCGTCTCGGGAACCAGGCGCGAGAAGTTGAGGTCGCCACCGCCGTAGACGTTCGCGAACCGCGTCACCGCGAGCGGCAGGCCGTATGCCCGGGCGTAGCTGCGGGCGACGATGTCAGCGGCCGCCTTGCTGGCGTCGTAGGGAAAAGAAGCCCGCAGGGGGAAGTCCTCGAGATAGGGAAGCTCGGGGCTCGACCCGTAGGCCTTGTCCGAGGACGCGAAGAGGACTCGCTCGACGTCGTTGTCCCGGCAGGCCTCGAACACGTTCCATGACCCGCGGACGTTGACTTCGAACGTGTCGAGCGGCGATTCGCGCGCGACCCCGACGATCGTCTGCGCCGCAAGATGGAAGACGGCGCCGGAGCCGGCGACCGCCTCCCCCACCCCCTCTGCATCGCGGAGGTCGGCCTCGACGACCTCGACCTCGCCGCGGATCCCAAGCAGGTCGAGCCCCGACGGGCGGATCCCGCCGACATCTGCCGTGCGGGGCCCGGGCCGGTCGAGGATCCGGACGGCCTCGCCTCGCTCGAGCAGCGCCCGCGCGAGGTGCGAGCCGACGAAGCCGTGGCCGCCGGTGACGAGCGAAAGGCTCACCGGGCCGCAGCCTCTTCCCACACCATCCATGGCGGCTCGCCGGAGGCCCAGAGGTCGTTCAGCACGACCGCGTCCTTGTAAGTGTCCATGCAGTCCCAGAATCCCTCGTGGCGGAAGCCGCGGAGCTGGCCGTCGGCGGCGAGCCGCTCGAGCGGCTCGCGCTCGAGGACGCTCTCCTCATCCAGATAGGAGAGAGCGGCCGGCTCGAGGCAGAGGAAGCCGCCGTTTATCCAGTGCTCGCTGCGCGGCTTCTCGACGAAACCCTCAACCCGGCCGTGGGCGTCGAGCTCGGCGACGCCCCACTGCAGGCGCGGGCGCACGACCGTCACGGTCGCGTGGGCGCCGTGGCCGTGGTGGAAGGAGAGCTCGTCCGCGAGGTCGACGTCCGCGACCCCGTCGGCGTAGGTGAGGCAGAACGTTCCCCCCTCCACCCGGTCGGCGAGCCGCGCGACGCGCCCACCGGTCGGCGTGTCGACCCCGGTCTCGACGCACTCGATCGCGATGCCGCGTGGCCAGGCCTCGGTGGCCACGAACTCCTCGATCGCCTCCCCCAGGTAGCCGGTCGCGAGCAGGAAGCGCTCGAATCCCTGGGCCGCGTAGATCCCGATCACGTGCCAGAGAATCGGCCGGCCGCCGATCTCGACCATCGCCTTCGGGACCGACTCCGTCCGCTCCCGCAGCCGCGTCCCGCGGCCGCCGCAGAGGATGACGACGGGTGGCTTCAGCAACCGCCGGCGACGGCGGGGAGAATCGTCACCTCGTCGCCCTCGTTGATCGGGGTCTGTAGCCCTTCCTGGAAGCGGATGTCCTCGCCGCTGACGAAGACGTTGACGAAGCGCCGCAGGTCGCCGTCCTGGGTGATCCGCTCGCGAAGGTCGGTGTGCGCGTCGAACACGGCGTCGAGGACCTCGCCGACCGTTGATCCCGTCACCTCGAGCTCGGCCTCGCCCCCGGTCGCGGCGCGGAGCTGGGTCGGGATCTTCACCGTGACTGCCATCAGACGCTTACCTCCCGCTGCGCGAACTCGGACTCGAAGCTCTCGAGGTCGGGATCGATCTCATGCATCTGGAACCTATCGCGAGTCGCGTCGAGGGTCTTCAGCCCCTCGCCGGTGATGTAGACCACGATGCGCTCGCCGCTGCCGATCTCGCCGCGCTCGGCCAGCTTGGTGAGGACGCCGACCGTGACCCCGCCGGCGGTCTCGGTGAAGATCCCCGTCGTCTCGGCGAGCAGCCGGATCCCGGCCCGGATCTCCTCGTCGTCGACCGAGTCGATGCTGCCCTCGGTGCGGCGCGCCTGTTCGAGGGCGTAGGGGCCGTCGGCAGGGTCGCCGATCGCAAGGCTCTTCGCGATCGTGTCGGGCCGCTGCGGCTTGCAGACGTCCCAGCCTTCGGCGAACGCCGTTGCGACCGGGCTGCAGCCCTCAGCCTGGGCGCCGTTGAAGACCGGCTGATGGCCCTCGACGAGGCCGATCTCGAGCCACTCGGCGAACCCTCGCCCGAGCTTGGTGAAGAGCGAGCCCGAGGCAATCGGGACGACGACCCGATCCGGCAGCTCCCAGCCGAGCTGCTCGACCGTCTCGTAGGCGAGGGTCTTCGAGCCCTCCGAGTAATAGGGGCGCAGGTTGACGTTGACGAAGGCCCACGGCCTCGTTTCGGCAAGCTGTGTGCAGAGCCGGTTGACGTCGTCGTAGTTGCCGCGGACGCCGACCAGGTTGGTCCCGTATACCCCGGTGGCGAGCAGCTTCTGCTCCTCGAGGTTGGCGGGGACGAAGACATAGGACTCGAGGCCGGCTGCCGCGGCGTGGGCGGCGACCGCGTTGGCGAGGTTCCCGGTCGAGGCGCAGGCGACGGTGTGAAAGCCCAGCTCGCGGGCCTTGGCGACGGCGACGGCGACGACCCGGTCCTTGAACGAGTGGGTCGGATTGGCCGCGTCGTTCTTGATCCAGACCTCGGCGTCGATCCCGAGGCGCTCGGCGAGTCGGTCGGCGCGCACCAGCGGCGTCAGGCCGGGCTCGAGCGGGTCCCCCGGGCGGCCGACGAACGGGAGGAAGTCGGCATAGCGCCAGATCCCCTGGGAGCCCGCCTGGATCCGACGCCTGGCCTCGGCGGCGTCGAGGGCCGAGTGGTCGTACGCCACCTCGAGCGGGCCGAAGCAGTTCGAACAGGCGAAATGGGCGGCAAGGTCGTACGCCGCCCCGCACTCCTTGCACTTCAAGCTCTCGATTGACATCCGATCGTCCTTCTGTTCGTCATAAAAAAAACCTCCGCCTTCTGTGGGGCAGAGGTCCTGATCGGACATCCCCCACATCTTCCAGGCCTTCGGCTGCGACCTGCTGGAGTTGGCACCTCCCCTCGAACCGATGGTCCGAGGTGGTTGCCGGGGCTTCGATGGGCCAGTCCCTCCACCCCTCTGGATGTGGCGTATGTGTGGCCGAAGGTTACCAGGGGAAATTTCACCCGGGCCGAATTAGGAGTGGCAGTTAACCTTGTTCAAACCATGCCCTGCGAGACCGCCGACATGATGAGCCAGAACGATGCCGAACCTTCCAAAACCACGGCTGCGTCGTTCTGCGCGGCGCGGCGACGCTCGCGCCGGCGCCGGCTGAGCCCCAGACCCCCAACGTCGAGCAGATCGACACCGAGGACCTGCGCTGGGTCAACATCGAGCACCCCGGGGCGCTCGAGCGCGGCTGGCTGGAGGAGAACTTCGACTTCCACGCCCTCGACCTCGAGGACGTCCTCTCCCGCAATCAGCGCCCGAAGATCGACGTCTACGACGACTACCTGTTCATCGTTCTCCACTTCCCGATCTTCGATCCGGCCGCGCGCCGCCTCGGCACCGGCGAGCTCGACCTCTTCGTCGGTCCCGGCTACCTGGTCACGATTCCGAACCAGCCGCTGCAGCCGGTCGAGTACCTGTTCGAGACCTGCCGGGTCAAGGAGGAGACCCGTGAGCAGCTCTTCTCACGCGGCTCGGGCTACCTCCTCTACCGGCTCGTCGACGACAGCTTCGATTACTGCTTCCCGATGCTGCGCAAGATCGGCAACAAGCTCGACGCACTCGAGGACGACATCTTCGAGGGCCGCTCCGACGAGGTCGTTCGCGACATCTCCAACGTCAAGCAGGAGATCATCAACTTCCGCAAGGTGATCCGGCCGCAGCGCCCCGTTCTCCGCGATCTCGAGCGGGTCAAGCAGCGTTACCTCGCCCCCGACCTCGACCTCGAGATCTACTTCGACGACATCGTCGACGCCCACGAGCGGATCTGGGACATGCTCGAGAACTACAAGGAGGTCGTCGAGGCGCTCGAGGAGACGAACGAGTCGGTCATCTCCCACCGCTTCAACGACATCCTCCGCATCCTCACCGTCTTCAGCATCGTCTTCCTGCCGGCAACGCTGATCGCGAGCATCTGGGGGATGAACGTCGGGCTACCCGGCGGCGGCGAGCCCGCGTCCGCGTCGCTGACCGATTTCTGGGTCGTGATCGGCGGGATGGTCGTCGTCTTGGCGGTGATGATCACCTTCTTCCGCAAACGCGGCTGGCTCTGAACTAAACGCCATGTCCTCCGCTCCCGGGCGGACGCGCACATGATCACCGGGGATCTCGCGTCCGCCCTCCCGCGTCCGGGCATGGCTTTCTGGTGTCCGGGAGCGGAGGAGGTGGCGACTTGTTCGAGTCCCGCGGAGTCGCCGCGCGTCCGGGCATGGCTTGCCCGTCCGGCTCTCATAGGATCAGGGGTGTGGCCAATTTCCGAATCTGGGCGCCGTGGCGCCTCGCCTACGTGAAGGACGCGTCGAAGGACACCGAGGATCAGTGCATCTTCTGTGCCAAGCCCGGCGCGGATGACGATCAGGCGAACCTGATCGTCCACCGCGGCGAGCGCTGCTTCGTGATCCTCAACCTGTTCCCGTACACGAACGGCCACCTGATGGTCGCCCCCTACGAGCACATCGCCGGCCTCCAGGAGCTCTCGCCGGAGACGATCGCGGAGATGATGGCCCTGGCGCAGCGGGCGATGGCAAGGCTCGAGGAGGTCTACGACCCGCACGGCTACAACGTCGGCATCAACCAGGGCAGGGTCGCCGGCGCCGGCGTCGAGCACCACATCCACCTCCACGTCGTGCCTCGCTGGGGCGGAGACACGAACTTCATGCCGGTGATCGCCGACACCAGGGTGATGCCGCAGACCCTCGAGCAGAGCTACGAAGCGTTGGCGGGGGCGTTTTGACCCTCGCGCCGCCCGCGATATTCAAGGCCTACGACATCAGGGGCGTCTACGGCGACGAGATGGACGAGACGACCGCACTCGCGATCGGCCGCGCGTTTATCCGCGTCCTCTCCCGCCTCCGGGGCAAACCGCCCGCCGAGCTGCGGGTCGGCCTCGGCCGCGACATGCGGCAAACCGCCCCGTCGATGGCGGCCGAGGTCCGCGACGGGATGATCATCGAGGGGGCGACGGTACTCGACGCCGGGATGGTCGCGACCGAGATGCTCTACCACCTGGTCGGCTCGCGCGATCTCGACGGCGGCGCGATGGTCACGCCCTCCCACAACCCGAAGCGATACACCGGCGTGAAGCTGCTCCGCGAGGGGGCGCTGGCGCTCTCGGGAGAAGCCGGGATCGACGAGGTCCGTCGCGAGATCGAAGCCGGCCTCGGCGAGGGGCCCGGCGGCGGCTCGCTCGAGGAGGTCGATATCTGGGACGACTTCCGCGCCAAGGCACTCTCCTTCGTCGAGCTCGAGAAGGTCAAGCCGTTGAAGGTCGTCGTCGACGGCAGCAACGGCATGGCGGGCCCGATGGTCAGGCCGATGCTGGAGCGGATGGGGCTGGACCTCAATGAGATGCACTTCGAGCCCGACGGCGAGTTCCCCGACGAGGGGCCGAACCCGCTGCTCGAGGGGAATCGGCGCCAGATCATCGACGAGGTGCGGGCGAGCGGCGCCGACCTCGGGATCGCCTGGGACGGCGACGCCGACCGCTGCTTCTTCATCGACGGCGACGGCCACTTCTGCGACGGCGACTTCGTCTGCGCCCTGCTGGCCGTCTCGCTGCTTCGGTCCAACCCGGGGGCGCTGATCCTCTACGACCCTCGCTCGAGCCGCGCCGTGCGCGATCTCGTCGCCGCCGACGGCGGCCGCTCGGACATCTCCCGCGTCGGCCATGCCTTCTTCAAGCGGAAGATGCGGGAGGACGACGCCATCTTCGGCGGCGAGGTCTCCGGTCACTACTACTTCCACGACTTCTGGTGCGCCGACTCGGGCACGATCCCGGCGCTCCTGATGCTGCAGCTCGTATCCACGGGGGGGCAGACCCTCGGCGAGCTGATGGCGGACTTTCGCTCGCGCTACTTCATCTCCGGCGAGATCAACTCCGAGGTCGCCGACCAGGAGGCGAAGATGGAGGAGATCGCCGAGCGCTACTCCGACGGCGAGCAGAGCCGGCTCGACGGGATCTCGGTCGACTACCCGGACTGGCACTTCAACGTCCGTCCCTCCAACACCGAGCCCCTCCTCCGCCTCACCCTCGAGTCGCTGGTTTCCGAGAAGGACATGGAGGCCAGGCGCGACGAGCTGCTCGCCCTGATCAGGTCATGACCGAGACACCGCAGGAGGCCCTGGAGCAGGCCGCGCTGGCCGGCATCCACCGGCTCTCGATCCCGACGCCCTTCGCCGTCGGGCGCGTCAACTGCTACTTGATCGAGGACGACCCCCTGACCCTCATCGACACCGGCCCCAACTCGGGCAAGGCGCTCGATGAGCTCCAGCGCCAGCTCGGCGAGCGCGACCACGCGATCGACGAGCTCGAGCTGGTGATCCTCACCCACCAGCACATCGACCACCTCGGGCTGGTCGAGATCGTCGTCGAGCACTCCGGCGCCGAGGTCGCGGCGATCGGCGTCGCCGCCGAGCGTCTCGCGAACTTCGGCGAGGACGCCGAGCGCGAGGACGAGTTCGCGGTCGATCTGATGCTTCGCAACGGGATACCGCCCGAGGTCGCCCACGCCCTCCAGAGCGTCTCCCGCAGCTTCCGCGGTTGGGGCGCCCGCGCGCAGGTGACGCGGCCGCTCGGTGACGGCGAGATGATCGAGTTCAACGACCGCAGCCTCGAAGCTCTGCACCGACCCGGCCACAGCCCGTCGGACACGGTCTTCTGGGACCGGCAGCGCCAGATCCTGATCGCCGCCGACCACCTGATCGGCCACATCTCCTCGAACCCGCTGATCGCGCGGGCACTCGACGGCTCCGATCGCCGCGAGCAGGCCCTGGTCACCTACATCGAGTCGCTGCGGAAGACGCGCGAGATGCCGGCCGACTTCGTCCTCTCCGGGCATGGCGAGCCGATCATCGACCACGTCGCCCTGATCGACGAGCGCCTCGCCAAGACCGAGCGCCGCAAGGAGAAGATCTACGAGCTGATCGCCGAGCGCCCCCGCAGCGGCTACGAGGTCGCGCAGGCGATCTGGGGCAACGTCGCCGTCACCCAGGCCTTCCTCACCCTCTCCGAGGTGATCGGCCACGCCGACCTGCTCGTCAACGAAGGGCGGGTCCGCGAACGCGACGACGGAGAGGTGGTCCGGTATGAGGCGACCGGGTAGGCGCTCCGGCAAGAAGCGATCCTTGCCAGGGCAGTCCGTAGACTGCCGACCGATGGGCCGGCTTCGTCCACGCCTCACTTATGCCAACGTCATGGCGACGATCGCCGTCTTCATCGCCCTGGGCGGTGCTTCCTACGCGGCGCTGAAGCTGCCCAAGAACAGCGTAGGAGCCAAGCAGCTGAAGAAGAACTCGGTCACGACGGCGAAGATCAAGAACCAGGCGGTCACCGCCGCCAAGGTCAAGAGCGGCTCCCTGACAGGCGCGCAGGTCAACGCCTCGACCCTGGGCACGGTGCCGAACGCGGCCCATGCCGGGAGCGCCGACGTCGCCAACTCCCTGCCCCCGCCCGAACGCTGGCACGCGGTCGGCGGCCCGGGTGAGCCGCAGTTCCAGAATGGATGCCACAACGCCGGGCTTCCCGACACGGCGAGCGTCCGGTTCTACAAGGACCAGATCGGCATCGTCCACCTCGAGGGCAGCTACCGCGACTGCTCGACCGAAGGTGCCAATGCATTTCAGCTGCCCCCCGGATATCTCCCGCGGCCGGATCTGAACTTCTCGCTGCCGCAAGAAGTGGAAGTAGGTGTCGTCCTGGTCCATGGCAGCGCCCCCAGCCTTCCCACGAGCGATGTCGGAGCCGTCAGCTGTCCGGTCGTGCTCTGCATCCTCGACGGAATCACCTTTCGCGCCGAATCCTGAAGCGCCGCTGAAGATGTCCCGATTCGGCTCCAGAAGGCCAGGCAGGCGGGGCAAGAAACGGATGCTGATCATCGTCAACCCGTACGCGACGACGGTCTCGAACCGGCTCAAGAACCTCGTCGTCTATGCCCTGCAGGGGCAGTTCGAGGTCGAGACAGTCTCGACCGAGGCCCAGAACCACGCGACCGAGATCGGCCGCGAGGTCCGCGACCACGGCTACGACATCGTCGTCGCCTTCGGCGGCGACGGGACCCTGAACGAGGTCGCGAACGGCCTTGCCGGGACCGAGGTGCCGGTCTCGGTCCTGCCCGGCGGCTCGACCAACGTCGTCTGCCGGACGCTCGGCATACCGAACGACGTCGTCGACGCGACCGAGCACCTCCTCACCCTCGCCGAGGAGTGGGCGCCCCGCAAGATCGACCTCGGCAGGGTCGACGACCGTCGCTTCGTGTTCGCCTGCGGGGTCGGGATCGACGCCACGGTCGTGAAGCGGGTCGACGCCCATCCCGGGATGAAGTCGAAGGCCGGTCCCTACTACTACACATGGGCGGCTCTCTCGGCCTTCTACCGCGAGTTCCTCCTCAATCCCGTCCACATCGAGGTCGACGTCGCCGGCAGGACGGTCGAGGGCGTCACCGCGCTCGCCCAGAACTCGGATCCCTTCACCTACTTCGCGAGCCGGCCGCTGCGCGTATGCGAGGGGATGGAGATCGACGACGGGACCCTCTCGCTCGGGGTGCTGAAGCGCGCCGCACAGCGCGACATGCCGACCCTGATCACCCGCCTCTTCAGCGAGAAGCGCCCCGCCGCCCGCCACCGCCAGATCGAGCATTTCGAGGACGTGACCGAGGCCAGGATCCGCTCCACGTCGACCACCAGGGATGGGGCGGCCCGGCCGTTCCCAGTTCAGGTCGACGGCGACTACATCGGCGAGCGGGTCGAGGTATCGCTCGGGGTCGAGCCGGGCGCGCTCACCGTGGTGGCCTAGCCGGATTGCCGACGACGGTCTCCCCCGGGGCGACGTCCCTCGTCACCACCGCGCCGGCGCCGATTGTCGCTCCGCGTCCGATCGTCAGGCCGCCGAGAATCGTTGCGCCCGATCCGATCGAGGCACCGCGCTCGACCGTCGTGCGAAGTAGCTCCCAGTCGGCCTCGGTCTGCAGGCTGCCGTCGGCGTCGGTGGCGCGCGGGCGACGGTCGTTGACGAAGGTGACCCCGTGGCCGACGAACACCTCGTCCTCGATCGTGACGCCGTCGCAGATGAAGCTGTGGCTCTGGATCTTGCATGCGGCGCCGATCACGGTGCCGCGCTGCACCTCGACGAAGGTACCGATCCTGGTCCGGTCCCCGATCCGGCACCCGTAGAGGTTGGTGAATGAGTGGACCAAGACGCCCTCGCCGAACTCGACATCTTCGATCAGCCGATGCGGTGCCTCGTTGGCCGGTGACCTAGTCGCGGTGGGCATCGAACTCGCCGACGACGGTCGCGATTCGATCGATCTCCTGCTCGCTGATGGTGGGGAAGATCGGCAGCGAGCAGCTTTCGCCGGCGAGCCGCTCGGCAACCGGCAGGTCTCCGGCGATGAAGCCAAGGTTCGCGTATGCGGGCTGGAGGTGGATCGGCCGCGGATAGTGGATCGCGTGGGCGATCTCCGGCGTCGGTCAGGTGACTCCGGAAGGCGTGGCGGACAGGGGTGCGGACGACGAAGAGATGGAAAACGTGATCGCCGTCGACTGCCGTTGGCGCCGGCGGGGTGACGGCGGTCTCGGCCAGGGCCTCGCAAAGCGCCGCACCCGCGGCGCGCCTGGCGTGGTTGGCCTCGTCCAGCCGGGCCAGCTTGACCCGGAGAATCGCGGCCTGCAGGGCGTCCAGGCGGTCGGTTGTCGCCGGCATCTCGTGATAGTGGCGAGTCAACTCCCCGTGGGAGCGCAGTTTGCGAACCCTGTCGGCGAGCTTGGGATCTGATGTCACCACCGCCCCACCATCCCCCCAGGCACCGAGGTTCTTGGTCGGGTAGAAGCTGAAGCACCCCGCGTCTCCCAGCGAGCCTGCCGGACGGCCCCTGGAGAGCGAGCCATGGGCCTGGCAGGCGTCCTCGATCACGAGGATTCCACGGTCTCGGCAAAGAGAGAGGAGGGGATCCATCTCGACCGTTCGGCCGTAGAGGTGAACCGGTATCACACATCGCGTCCGGGGAGTGATCGCGGCCTCGACGATCTCGGCCGTGACCAGTGCCGTCTCTGGATCCACGTCCACCGGGCGTGGCGTGGCTCCGACCGCACTGACCGCCTCGGCGGTGGCGATGAAGCTATTGGTGGGAACGATGACCTCGTCACCCCGGCCAACTCCAAACCCGCGGAGGGCCAGCTCGAGTGCGGCGGTGCCGGAGGACACCCCCACCGCGTGCTCGGTACCGCACCACTCAGCGAACGCGCGCTCGAACTCCGCCACCTCCGATCCCAGGGTGAAGGCGGCACGGGAGCTGACGTCCTCGACGACTTGAAGCAGTTCATTGTGGAGCTCGGGGTCGGCGTTGTCGAGGCGGGTGAACGGCACGGCGGCGGAGGCACGGCCGTTGGCGCTATGCGCCAGGACCGCGGCCTGTGCCCCGCCGCTCATGCCGTCGCCCGTTCCGGCGGCTCCCCGTTCGTGGCGAGGGCCACCGCCTCCCCAAGGGCGGGGTCCCCGTCGGCGAAGGCCGCTGCGACCTCCTTGCGGGAACGAACGCCGAACTTGGTGAAGATCGATGAGAGGTGACTCTTGATCGTGCTTTCCGCAAGGAACAGGTGCTCGGCAATCTCGGCGTTCGTCAAGCCGCTTCGCACCAACGCCAAGACCTCGCTCTCCCGATGCGAGAGCACCGGTTTCTCGACGCCTGCGAGGAACTTGCGTGGAATCGCGGATTGGCCGATCGATACGGCTCGCACAGTGGTCGGAAGGGTCCGCTCCAGCTCGGGGTCGAAGACGAGGGCGTCGGCGCCGGCGTCGAGCGCCCGGCGCACACCGGTGCCGGTGGTCGGCGGTGAGATGACGACTATGGCCGGATCGGGTGCGTCCCGGCGGAGGCGACGGAGCGCCGCCATCTCGCGTGGCTTGTCGACATCGCATACGAGAACGACGATCGTGGAGGTGTCGAGCTCGAGCGCGATGACTTCCACCGGGTCATCGACGCAGTCCTGGATCGGGAGGGTGTCGCCCCCCAGGGCCCGCTCGATTCGACCGTGCGACTCGACGCAATCTGCGCAGACGATGATGGCCAGTTCAGCCGGGGTCATGGATCCCCCGACTCGCCGTTCGGTCTCGGCTTTCATATCGATAGAACGAATGTCGAGTCCTCCATCTTGCGTGCCTAGGGCGCCTGATTTCGGTTTTTGTGCCTGCCAGATGGCCGCTTGACGAGCTTCACTTCGAGCTTCCAGGTCGTGGTCGAGCCGTCGAGCGCGATGAAGCTGACGTTGATGCGGACCCTCAGCCTGTGCTGCTCGCGGAGGAGGCGTTTGCCGGTCAGGGTCAGCCTGATCGGTACCTTCACCTCGCCTGCGCCCGCCACGCTGGTGGTTGCCGGCTTGATGCTGCGTCTGTCGCAGCCGAACCTGTTTCATCTTTGCCGCTCGTCTTCGCATTGCTCTTCTGACCGGGTTGCGCGATTCCCGGACCGGTGCCGCGCGGGTCGAGAAGTGACCGGGGCTCGTGACCCTGAAGATGAGGAGCGCCGTTCCCGATCTTCGTATTGGTGACCACGCGGATGAATTGAGCCTCGTCCGCGGGTGGTGTGGGGCCCGGTGCCGGTGGGCGGGGCCGGCTGGTTCGGTTCGGTTGAGGGAGACGTGTCGACTGCTCCATTCGAACTGCGCCGGCGTGGAGTCAGTGTTGTTGCGGCGTCCTTGGCCCGTACTTCGAAGCTGTGCGTGCCGTCGGCGAGGCTTGAGTATTTGAGCGGCGAGCTGCACCGCCCAGGCGCCGGAGTCGAGGCGACATTCGAACGCCGTGACGCCGGAGCCGGACCCGTCGGACCCGGTGAAGGAGAACTCGGCGTTGCCTTGGAGTCCGACTGCGCGGGCGGGTGATCGGTGATCGAAGTATCGGGTGCGATGAATCCTCGACATAGCGAGGGCATGTGAGCAGGAGGACGTGATTCGGCGCCGGACGTGGCGGTGGCGCTGAAGCTGGTGGTCGAGTTGTCGGCGACGCTCACGGTCAGACCGGTGGCCAGGCTCGAGGCTGGGAAGGTGGCAACGACGTGCCGGAGCAGTTGGCGCCGGCGTAGAGCCGGACGGTCGTTCCGGACGGCGCCGAGCCGACGATCTTCGGGGAGTTGTCGTTCGCCGGGGACGCCGGCACCAGGTCGGTCAGGCTGGGCGCGTCGGGAGCGGTGGCCTCGACACTGAAGTCGCGGGTCGGCGACACCCGGGTTCCCTGCCGCATCGGCGGTGCGGACTCGGAACGTGTAGGGGCCGTCAGCGAGGGGCGAGGACGGCGTGTGGGTCCCAATGCCCGAACACGGCCCGAAGCTCGGTGAGCCGGTGTCGATTGAGCATTCGAAGGCCAAGCCGGGCTCGGAGCTGAAGGTGAAGGTTGGTGTCGCGTCGTTGGTTACACCGGACGGCCCGGAATCGATGCTGACCACCGGAGGCGTGGTGTCGACCGTCCAGGTGGAACTGGCAGGCGTGGCCTCGATGTTGCCGGCCTGGTCGATCGCGCGGACTTCGAATGTGTGAGAGCCGTCGATGAGCGAGGAGTAGCTCTTCGGCGAGGAGCAGCTCCCCCAGTCCGCCGCTTCGCTCGAGTCGATTCGGCACTGGAAGGAGGCGACGCCGGAGCCGCCGGTATCGGTGCCCGAGAACCCGAAGCTGGCCGACGAGCTGCCGCTCTGCCCTGACGGGCCGGTGTCTATCTGAGTTTCGGGAGCGGTCGAGTCCTCGACGTAGGTGAGCGCGGCGGAGCACGGCGAGGGATTACCGATGCTCGAGGTCGTCGTTGCCCGGAAACGGGTCAGAGAATCGTCGGAGACGGACACGCTGATGCCCGCCGCGAGTTCGGCTGCCGTCCCCGTTGCCAGCGGATCGCCTGAGCAGTCGTTAGTGATGAAGAGGCGAACGGTGGAGCCTGCTTCAGCCGAGCCGAAGATCTCGGGCGAGTTGTTGTTGGCCGGCGAGGCCGGAACGGTTGCCGTCAGTTCCGGCGCGTCCGGCGCAGCCGTGTCCAACGTGAAGTTCTGGGTTGCCGAACCGGGGTTCCCCGCAGCATCGGTTGCGCGCACCCGGAACGTGTAAGGGCCGTCCGCGAGAGGGGTGGCGGGTGTGTGCGTTCCGTTGCCCGAGCACGCCCCATAATCGGGAGTCCCGGTGTCGATCGAGCATTCGAAGCTCGCCCCCGGCTCGGAGCTGAAGGTGAAGGTCGGTGTCGGGTCGTTGGTGAGGCCCGAGGGGCCGGAGTCGATGCTCACCACCGGCGCTGTGGTGTCTACCGTCCAGCTGAAGGACGCCGGCGTCCCGTCGGTGTTGGCGGCCTGGTCGATCGCTCTCACTTCGAAGGAGTGGCTGCCGTCGGCAAGACCGGTATAGCTCTTCGGCGAGGAGCAACTTGCCCAGGCCGCCGCTTGGGTCGAATCGATCCGGCACTGGAACGACGCAACGCCGGAGCCGGTACCGTCGTCACCGTTGAATTTGAATTCGGCGGCGCCGGAGGCGACGAGAGCGGCCGGATTCTGGGTGATCGTCGTGTTCGGCGCGGTGGTGTCAACCGTCCACGTGAAGGACGCCGGAGAAGCGTCGGTGTTCCCCGCCTGGTCGATCGCGCGGACTTCGAATTTGTGGGAGCCGTCGGCGAGCGCCGAGTAGCTCTTCGGCGAGGAGCAGGCAACCCAGGCCGCCGCTTCGCTCGAATCGAGGCGACACTGGAAGGATGCGACGCCGGTTCCGGTCCCATCGTCGCCGTTGAATTTGAATTCGGCAGCGGCCGAGCCGACCAGAGCAGCCGGATTCTGGGTGATCGTCGTGTTCGGGGCGGTGGTGTCGACGGTCCAGCTGAACGAGGCCGGAGTGGCATCCGTGTTGCCGGAATGGTCGATCGCCCTGACTTCGAATTTGTGGCTGCCGGCGGCGAGCGCCGAGTAGCTCTTCGGCGAGGCGCAGGCTGCCCAGGCCGCGGCTTCGCTCGAGTCGAGGCGGCATTGGAACGACGCCACGCCCGAGCCGCCGGTGTCGGTGCCGGAGAAGGAGAAGCTTGCGGTGGCGCTGCTGCTCAATGCCTGCGGGCTGGAGTCGATCTGGGTCTCGGGAGCGGTCGAATCCTCGACGTATGTGAGCGCGGCGGAGCACGACGAGGGGTTACCGATACTCGAGGTGGTCGTAGCACGGAAACGAGTGAGGGAATCGTCGGGGACGGACACGCTGATGCCCGCCGTGAGTTCGGCTGCCGTCGCTGTTGCGATCGGATCGCCTGAGCAGTCGTTCGTGATGAATAGGCGAACGGTGGAGCCTGCTTCAGCCGAGCCGAAGATCTTGGGCGAGTTGTTGTTGGCGGGTGAGGCCGGGACCGTCGCCGTCAATTCCGGCGCATCCGGCGCGGTCGTGTCGACCGTGAAGCTCTGGGTTGCCGAGCCGGGGTTCCCCGCAGCGTCGGCGGTTCGCACCCGGAATGTGTAGGGCCCATCGGCCAGTGGCGCGGGGGGTGTGTGGGTCCCATTGCCCGAGCACGGGCCGAAGCTCGGTGCGCCGGTGTCGAGCGAGCATTCGAAGTTCAGGCCAGGCTCAGAGCTGAAGGTGAAGGTCGGCGTCGGGTCGTTGGTGAGGCCCGAGGGGCCGGAGTCGATGCTCACCACCGGCGCGGTGGTGTCGACGGTCCAGCTGAAGGACGCCGGCGTCGCGTCGGTGTTGCCGGCCTGGTCGATCGCCCGGACTTCGAATTTATGGGAGCCGTCGGCGAGCGCCGAGTAGCTCTTCGGCGAGCTGCACGCGCCCAGGCGGCCGCCTGGGTCGAGTCGATCCGGCACTGGAACGAGGCGACGCCGGAGCCGCCGGTGTCGGTGCCCGAGAAGGCGAAGCTCGCTGGCGCCGTGTTGGCCAGCGCCGGCGGGCTCGAGTCGATCGAGGTCTGCGGCGCGGTGGTGTCGACGGTCCAGCTGAAGGACGCCGGGGTGGCGTCGGTGTTGCCGGCCTGGTCGATCGCCCGGACTTCGAAGTTATGGGAGCCGTCGGCGAGCGCCGAGTAGCTCTTCGGCGAGGTGCAGGCCGCCCAGGCGGCCGCCTGGGTCGAGTCGAGCCGGCACTGGAACGAGGCGACGCCGGAGCCGCCGGCGTCGGTGCCCGAGAAGGCGAAGCTCGCTGCGGCGCTGTTGGCCAGCGCCGGCGGGTTCGAGTCGATCGAGGTCTGCGGCGCGGTGGTGTCGACGGTCCAGCTGAAGGACGCCGGGGTGGCGTCGGTGTTGCCGGCCTGGTCGATCGCCCGGACTTCGAAGGTGTGGGAGCCGTCGGCGAGCGCCGAGTAGGCTCTTCGGCGAGCTGCAGGCCGCCCAGGCGGCGGCCTGGCTCGAGTCGAGCCGGCACTGGAACGAGGCGACGCCGGAGCCGCCGGCGTCGGTGCCCGAGAAGGCGAAGCTCGCTGGCGCCGTGTTGGCCAGCGCCGGCGGGCTCGAGTCGATCGAGGTCTGCGGCGCGGTGGTGTCGACGGTCCAGCTGAAGGACGCCGGGGTGGCGTCGGTGTTGCCGGCCTGGTCGATCGCCCGGACTTCGAAGGTATGGGTGCCGTCGGCGAGCGCCGAGTAGCTCTTCGGCGAGGTGCAGCCGCCCAGGCGCCGCCTCGTCGAGTCGAGCCGGCACTGGAACGAGGCGACGCCGGAGCCGCCGGTGTCGGTGCCCGAGAAGGCGAAGCTCGCGGCGGCGCTGTTGACCAGCGCCGGCGGGCTCGGATGTCGATCGAGGTCTGCGGCGCGGTGGTGTCGACGGTCCAGCTGAAGGACGCCGGGGTGGCGTCGGCGTTGCCGGCCTGGTCGATCGCCCGGACTTCGAATTTATGGGTGCCGTCGGCGAGCGCCGAGTAGCTCTTCGGCGAGGCTGCAGTCGCCCAGGCCGCCGCCTGGCTCGAGTCGAGCCGGCACTGGAACGAGGCGACGCCGGAGCCGCCGGTGTCGGTGCCCGAGAAGGCGAAGCTCGGCGGCGCCGTGTTGCGCCAGCGCCGGCGGGCTCGAGTCGATCGAGGTGCTGCGGCGCGGTGGTGTCGACGGTCCAGCTGAAGGACGCCGGGGTGGCGTCGGTGTTGCCGGCCTGGTCGATCGCCCGGACTTCGAAGTTATGGGAGCCGTCGGCGAGCGCGGAGTAGCTCTTCGGCGAGGTGCAGGCCGCCCAGGCGGCCGCCTGGCTCGAGTCGAGCCGGCACTGGAACGAGGCGACGCCGGAGCCGCCGCTGTCGGTGCCCGAGAAGGCGAAGCTCGGCTGGCGCCGTGTTGGCCAGCGCCGGCGGGCTCGAGTCGATCGAGGTCTGCGGCGCGGTGGTGTCGACGGTCCAGCTGAAGGACGCCGGGGTGGCGTCGGTGTTGCCGGCCTGGTCGATCGCCCGGACTTCGAATTTGTGGGAGCCGTCGGCGAGCGCCGAGTAGCTCTTCGGCGAGGTGCATGTCGCCCAGGCGGCCGCCTGGCTCGAGTCGAGCCGGCACTGGAACGAGGCGACGCCGGAGCCGCCGGTGTCGGTGCCCGAGAAGGCGAAGCTCGCTGGCGCCGTGTTGCGCCAGCGCCGGCGGGCTCGGGTCGATCGACGGTCTGCGGCGCGGTGGTGTCGACGGTCCAGCTGAAGGACGCCGGGGTGGCGTCGGCGTTGCCGGCCTGGTCGATCGCCCGGACTTCGAATTTGTGGGAGCCGTCGGCGAGCGCCGAGTAGCTCTTCGGCGAGGTGCAGGTCGCCCAGGCCGCCGCTTGGCTCGAGTCGAGCCGGCACTGGAACGAGGCGACGCCGGAGCCGCCGGTGTCGGTGCCCGAGAAGGCGAAGCTCGGCGGCGCCGGTGTTGGCCAGCGCCGGCGGGTTCGGGTCGATCGTCGTGTTCGGCGCGGTGGTGTCGACGGTCCAGCTGAAGGACGCCGGGGTGGCGTCGGTGTTGCCGGCCTGGTCGATCGCCCGGACTTCGAAGTTGTGGGAGCCGTCGGCGAGCGCCGAGTAGCTCTTCGGCGAGGCGCATGTCGCCCAGGCCGCCGCTTGGCTCGAGTCGAGCCGGCACTGGAACGAGGCGACGCCGGAGCCGCCGCCGTCGGTCGCCCTAGAAGGTGAACTCGGCGGCGCCGGTGGCGACCAGCGCCGGCGGGTTCGGGTCGATCGTGGTGTTCGGCGCGGTGGTGTCGACGGTCCAGCTGAAGGACGCCGGGGTGGCGTCGGCGTTGCCGGCCTGGTCGATCGCCCGGACTTCGAAGGTGTGGGAGCCGTCGGCGAGCGCCGAGTAGCTCTTCGGCGAGGCGCATGTCGCCCAGGCCGCCGCTTCGCTCGAGTCGAGCCGGCACTGGAACGAGGCGACGCCCGAGCCGCCGGCGTCGTCGCCGCAGAATTTGAATTCGGCGGCGCCGGAGGCGACCAGCGCCGCCGGGTTCTGGGTGATCGTCGTGTTCGCCGCGGTGGTGTCGACGGTCCAGCTGAAGGACGCCGGGGTGGCGTCGGCGTTGCCGGCCTGGTCGATCGCCCGGACTTCGAAGGTGTGGGAGCCGTCGGCGAGCGCCGAGTAGCTCTTCGGCGAGGCGCAGGTCGCCCAGGCCGCCGCTTCGCTCGAGTCGAGCCGGCACTGGAACGAGGCGACGCCCGAGCCGGCCCGTCGTCGCCGCAGAATTTGAATTCGGCGGCGCCGGAGGCGACCAGCGTTCCCGGGTTCTGGGTGATCGTCGTGTTCGGCGCGGTGGTGTCGACGGTCCAGCTGAAGGACGCCGGGGTGGCGTCGGTGTTGCCGGCCTGGTCGATCGCCCGGACTTCGAAGGTGTGGGAGCCGTCGGCGAGCGCCGAGTAGCTCTTCGGCGAGGCGCATGTCGCCCAGGCCGCCGCTTCGCTCGAGTCGAGCCGGCACTGGAACGAGGCGACGCCCGAGCCGGTGCCGTCGTCGCCGCTGAATTTGAATTCGGCGGCGCCGGAGGCGACCAGCGTTCCCGGGTTCTGGGTGATCGTCGTGTTCGGCGCGGTTGAATCCTCCACATATGTGATCGACGCCGAGCAGCTCGAGGTGACTTCCGAGCTGGTGGTCGCGGTTGCGCTGAAAGCAGTGGTCGAGTCGTCGGGGACGTTGACCGAGATGCCGGAGGCGAGTTGGGCTGCCGTTCCTGTTGCGACCGGAGAGCCGGCGCAACTCGATCCGGTGTAGATCTTCACCGTGGTGCCGGCCGTCGCCGCGCCGGTGATCTCGGGGCTGTTGTCATTGGCCGGCGATGCCGGGATCGTCGCGGTCAGGCTCGGGGGCGGCGGCGAAGCGATTGAGTAGGTCGCGGTGTAGCTTCCCGCCGCTGCGTCGAAGAACGCGTAGTCGACACCCTTGATCGTCTGGAACGTCAGTGGGACTGTCGTGGTGCCCCGTTTGACCGATTCGAGTTCTCCGCTCGCGGACAGTTTGGGCACCATCGCCCGCAGGCCCGTCGCGCCGGCTCCCGGGCTGATGCTGAACTGGAGTTTCCCGCCGGCCCATGAGATCGAGCCGAACGAGGATTGGTTGCGACCGTCGAGCCAGGTCAGCATCTGCTTCGCCGATACGACGGGCACACCGTTTTCCAGCGCTGCGTTGATGATCGCTTCGCCGTCGGTGGAGGTCGCTTCGTCGGTGTGCATGTTGGCGGTGAAGACGCCGTAGTAGCCCTTTGGTCCCAGCGCGTCGTCGAGCAGGGCGTTGATCGTCCCCGGGTAGGACTGACCCGACTCGTCGGTCATCTGGGTCGTCGCCTGGTAGACGTTGATCGGTGAGCCGTTCCGATCGGCGAATCGCATCGGCATTCCGGATCCGGTGAACATTCCCGGCCTGTCCTGAATCCATTCGGAAGGCCAGTAGTAGTAGTTGGTGTCGAGCCGAATACCGTTTTCGAGCTCGACCTTTGGCTGGCTGGCCCAGTCACTCCAGGTGATGCAGTGAGTGCGGCTGGTGGACGGGCCGCTGAGGCTCGGGAAGTTCGCGTGCCATTCGGCGAGTTGGTTGGAGTAGATCGTTTCGAGCTGCGAGGTGCTGCTCCAGTCTTCGCAGTTGGTCGTGAAGTGCAGCCCGATCTCGAATCCTTCCCCGGTCAGTTTGGCGGCCGTCGCATCGGAGATCGGGGTGTTCGGATAGATGTAGGAGGTCGCGCGAACGCATTCCCAGTTGGCGACCGAGCACCCCGGTGGGCTCGAGTTCCTCCAGTCTGTTCGAAGCGCCCCACCGTTCCCCCGTTGCCGTGGTCATCCCCGGTCATGACCACCGCGGCCTTCTCGTCGTGGGGCAGGAACCAGAACCGTGGCAGCGGCTTGCGATCGAGATTCATCTGGCCGATGAGGTTGGTGAGGAGCCGCTGCTGCTCGTCCGCCTGCGGAATCGCGACCTTGTTCGGGTCGACCCAGTCCGGCTGGGGGTCGCCCGCCTTCGCGCCGAAGAAGAGGTCGTCTGAGCGGATCGGCCCGATCCCGTCTCGGTCTTCTCCCGCCCAGGCGGGGTTTCCCTGGCGGGTGTAGATGACCGACCGGGCGAGGTCGTAGCTGAAGGCTGCGGCGGTGCCGCCGTTCGATCCCACCTGGCGCAGAGTCACCGCGGGGTTCGACGGTTTTGGTGTTCGCGTCGGAGTAGAGGCTGGCGATCGTTTCCGCGCCGGCGGTCGTGTATCGATTCGCGTTGCCGTGGTACTGGATGGTTTCGCCGACGATCCCTTGCCCCGGGCGCAGTCGAGGTGTCGACGCCGAGATAGGCGTTCGCGAGGACGCCGCCGGCGGAGCTGAGGCCGAGCAGCCCAAGCAGCTTGGAGTCGGGCCTCATCGCGATGAGGTTGCCGCCCTGCTGGACCCATTCGGTCAGCATCTGAGCCTGTCCGGAGCTGAGCTTGCCCTGCGCGAGAATCACGACGTCGTGTGCATTGAGCACGGCCGGCGTCACTTTCGAGATATCCGTCGCGATGAACTCGTTCAGGCCTTCGGCCCGGAGGATTTCCGGGTAGTAGCGACCGAACTGGTTTTCCGTGTTGGTGATGACGAGGATCGGCCCTCCGGGGCCTTCGTCCGGCGGGGGCGGCGGCGCCGCGGCTGTCGTGAAGGTCCAGGCCGCGTCGGCTGACATCGGGTTGCCGGCGAGGTCGGTGATCCCCCCGCGCACCTCCTTTGATCCTCATCGTGTACTGAGAGGAGAACTGGAGGGGCTCGGTCGGAGTCAGCGTGATCCGTCGATTTGGCTGGCTGTAGCTGACCGTGGCTTCGACGAGCGCGTTGGATCCGTCCCTCAGTTCGACCGTCGAGGAGGAGACCGAGCTGGCTTTGATCGGCTCGCTGAAAGTTGCGCTGACCGACGATTCCGGGTCGACTTCGATCGCCCCCGCGATCGGAATTCGGCTGGTGACAACCGGCGGCGTTGTGTCTTCTTCCAGTTCTTCGGTGAAGACGGGGTCGACGAGGTAGTTCGCAGCTTCGAAGGTGTGCGGTCCCCCTTCGCTGAACAGCCCGCCCGCGGGGCCGTAGTTGAAGACGCCGTTACCTCCGTCGATTCCGTCGGCCAGGGCATGGAGCGGTGGGTTGTCGGTCCCGACGAGCGAGAAGAAGTTCCTGATCGCGGAGTAGTGGCCGAACGGGCGCGTGGTAGGAGACGACATAGGTGGTGCCGGCCTGGATCGCGATCGGGCTTTCGAAGTCGGCCTGCTGCCATCCCGACGCGGACTCGTTCGTGAACGTGACCTGACCGAGCAGGGTTCCGCCGCTGGTCCAGAGGCGGCCGCTATGGGGGCCGGATGTTCTCCGCGGTCTTGTAGAAGCGGACCCCGGTAATGAAGCCGTCGGTGTCGGACCGGAACTTGAGCCCGAGTTCAACCGCGTTCGAGTCTGCGTCCGCTGGTGCGCGGTGAGGCTGCCTTCCCAGATCGAGCATGGGCACGACCGCGGTTCGACTTCGACCGTCGACCTGGGCGGCGGCCGGCTGGATGTTGCCGCTGTCGTCGACGGCGCGGGCTTTGATCGTTGCCGTGCCCACGGCGTCCGGGGTCCAGGTGTAGCTCCATTCCCCTCGTCCCTCGGCCGGATGCCAGGTGGACCCGTCGTCGACGGAGACTTCGACGCCGGCGACCTGCGCCGCCTTTTTCGGTCTCCCCGGTGGCGTCGGTCGCGGTGCCGGTGATCGTCACCGGGTTGCCGACCTGGACTTTCGACCCGTTCGGCGGGACTCGCGATCGCTGACGTGGGCGGCGTCGTATCGGTCGATTTCGGAGGCGGCGACCAGGCCCGCTTGCAGGGTCTGCGGCTGCGAGCCCATGTCCGCCAGGACGTTCACCGTCGCCTGGCGCATCCGGTCGTCCGGGGTCGATTCTCCGCGATCGTGCTCGCCTTCGAGGCCCCAGGACCACTGGACCGTCCCGGCGCTGAAGACCAGGGCGCCGCTGGGCGCCCTGTACTCGGTGATGTGATGCGTCGCCGTCCCGGGCCCGTAGGTGGAGCCGAAGTCTTGCGAGCTTCTCGGGCACTTCCGTGGTGGTCGAGGAGAGGCGGAAGAGGCCCTTCGGCCGGAAGCCGTTGTCGAGGTCTTCGTCCCACTCGTAGCCGAGCGTATTCCGCCGCGAGGGTCGCGGTTTCTCCTGGTTCGAGTGAGGCGATGTTCGTGTTGCGCCAGAGGCGCAGCTTGCCGTCGGCCGCGGGGACTTCGATCGCCGTCGTCCCCACAGTCGACCATGAAGATCGTCCCGCTCAGCGCGTTCTCGGGTTCCTTCCCGTCCTGGGGGCCGAACCGCGGGTCTCGCCAGGTGCCCGTCCAGACGTTCGATTCGGGATCGATCTTTTCGTTCGCGTGGGTCTCCTTGTAACAGACGAGAGTCCGGTGGCTGTTTTCCCACCTCGTCTTCCAGAAGATCTCGTTGCCGCTGAAGAAGCCCAGGTTGACTCCGGCGTCCCGCGCGGCCGTGACGTTCGCCCGCTGCGCGGCCGACCAGTACTCGTCGTGACCGACCGAGAGGAAGACCTTGTGTTCAAGCAGCGCGGCTGCCGTCTCGGTCGACGTCGCCCTCGCTCGTGTAGCTGACGTCATAGCCGTTGCGCTCGAGCCAGCGGACCATCGGGTATTCGGCGTTGAAGGGGCTGTCTTCGGGGGTCGTCCCGCGAACGGTCAGCGGCCGGTTGTAGCTGACCTTGTAGGCGCGCCCGGGGTTTTCGCCCGGGCCCCCGACGTAGAGGCTGTTGCCGCCGTATCGGTTGTAGGCCTCCCAGGTCGTGTCGGAGGTCTGGAAGAGGAGATCGGACCCGCCGCCGTCGTCGCGAACGACGAAGATGATGTGGCTTCCTTCGGAGGGCTGGTCTTCGCGGACGAGCTTCGCGAAATAGATCCCCGAGACGGCGTTCGACGGGCACCGCCCATGACGCCGATTCGGCCCAGTTGCCGCAATCGATCAGGCCGGTCGAGGCTTCTTCTTCACAGGGGGTTGGCTCTGCGGAAGAGCCGCCGAGGGTTTGACGCTGGCGACCTTGCGGGCGCCGTCTCCGCCGTAGTAGCCCATCCGGTAGATGTCGAGCCGGTAGGCCGTGGATGGGGTGTCGATCTTGAAGCGGACCGTTTCGCCGCGGTCGACGCTGATGCTCGTGGCGAAGCCCTGGATGCTGGGGTCGCCCGCCCCTTCGACGTCCCATTCGCTCGGCGGGTTGCCCGGTTTCGAGTTCTCGCAGACGATTTCGTTCGCGGGCGGATCGCACGGCCCCGCAAGGGCGTCTTCGGCGCACGTGGCCAGGCCTGCCGGAACCAGCAGGGCGAGCAGCACGACGAATTTCCGAATCGACAGCACCTATAGTTGCAACGCCCAGAGCCCCTACGAATTTCCGCCCCGGGCTAGTCCTTTTCGGCAATCGCCGAAACTAATCCTCTACTCGAGGTGAGTCTTGGCCAATTTACGCGGCGCCCTTGCCGTGGATCACGGTCGGCAGGGTGAGGAGCAGGATCTTGAGGTTGAGCGGCAGGGAGCGGCGCTCGACGTACTCGGTGTCGAGCGCGATCATCTGCTCGAAGGTCAGCAGGCTTCGGCCGCGCACCTGCCACAGGCCGGTGATGCCGGGCTTGACCGCGAAGCGGCGGAAGGCCTCCGGCGGATACTTGTCGACCTCGTACTGGATCGGCGGCCGCGGCCCGACGAGGGACATCTCCCCCCGCAGCACGTTCCAGAGCTGCGGCAGCTCGTCGATGCTGGTCCGCCGCAGGAAGGCGCCCACGCGGGTCACCCGGGCGTCTTCCTGCGAGCTTCGTCATCGGGCGGCCCGCCGCCGTCCTCGCCGGCGATCATCTGCTCGACGTGACGACGGTGTGCGTCCGCCGCCGACTCCTTCGCGCATCGTCCGGAACTTGGCGACCGAGAACGGCTCGAGGTTGCGCCCGAGACGGCGCTGCCTGAAGATCGCGGGGCCGGGAGAGTCGAGCCTGATCGCCACGGCCACGAGCAGCAGGAGCGGCGAAAGCACGACGAAGCATGATCGTCGGCGCCGAGCAACGTCGAGCACCCGGATCGTCGAGCTCGGTGAAGCGGCGACGGTCTCGACGCCACCGACGGCTCGGGCGCCAGGTCGCGCCGGCAGCCGGCCGCCTGCGGGCCGATCGCAAGGCCTGTTCCCACGGCGACCGCGCCGTTCGCCGCGGAGTCGAGTCACGAGCGCGACCGATCGTCATGCGGCCTGCGCAGTCCGTGATGCGCAAGTCTCGAGATGACGTAGTCCTGGGCCTCGTCGGTCAGGCCCGGGAAGAGCGGCAGCAGGACGACGTCCCGGGCGGCCGCCTCGGTGTGCGGGAGCTCGGCGCCGGCCTCGCCGTAGGCCCCCTCGAGATGGATCGCCATGATGCCGCGCCGGGTGGCGATCCCGTCTGCGAGCAGCTGCCGCATCAGCTCCTGCGCGCCCGAACGGCGCCCCGGGGCCGACCCTTATCGGGTACGACTGCCAGGTGCGCACGGCGTAGTCGGGTTCGTGCGGCGTGCTCGATCGACGGAATCCGGCTCAGCAGCGACGAGTAGCGCTCGGCGAGCCGGCGGCGCTCGGCGAGCACGGTGTCGAGGACCTCGAGCTGGCGCAGTCCGACCGCCGCCTGGAGGTCGGTCATCCGAGCGTTCCAGCCGCGCTCCGGATAGTGCTCGATGACGACGTCGCGGGCCGCGTGGCGGGCCAGCGCCGACTGGTCCATCGCGTGCTGGCGCAGCCTCCGCAGGCGCTCCGCCATCTCGGCGTCGTGGACGGCGATCATGCCGCCCTCGCCGCAGGTGATCACCTTGCGCGGATGGAAGGAGAAGCAGGCGAGCGGGCCGAGCGAGCCGATCGGGCGGCCGCGGTGGAGGGCGCCGATCGCGCAGGCCGCGTCCTCGACCAGCGACCAGGCCGTGGCGCTCGCGCGAGGTCGAGGAAGCGCGTCCATGTCGGCCGGAAGGCCGACCTGGTGGACGGGCATCACCGCCTTGGTCCGTGGGGTCAGCCGGCGCTCGACGTCGGCGGGGTCGAGGTTGTAGGTGAGCGGGTCGATGTCGGCGAAGACCGGCGTCGCGCCGCAGTGCCAGACGGCGTTTGCGGTCGCGATGAAGGAGAGCGAGGGAACGATGACCTCGTCGCCGGGCCCGACTCCCGAGGCGTAGAGGGCGAGGTGAAGCGCGGTCGTGCAGCTCGTCGTCGCGACGGCCTCGGGGGCGCCGACGCGCTCGCGCGAAGGCCCGCTCGAACTCCTCGACCCGCGGCCCCTGGGTCAGCCAGCCGGAGTCGATCACTTCGGCGACGGCCTCGGCCTCCCCCCCGCCGAACCAGGGCCTCGCGAACGGGACCTCCATCAGCGCGGCCTCCGTTCGGGATCAGGGCTCGGGCCCTGGCGCGTCGCGGCTCTCCCGCCACCACTCGACGAGCTGGGTCAGGCCCTCCTCGAGGTCGATCTCGGCGCTGAAGCCGAGCTCCCGCTTGCGCGCCTGAGGTGTCGGCGAGGCGCCGGGTGACCCCGTTGACGGCCCGCTCCGGCCCGTACTCGATCGAGAGGTCCGAGCCCATCACCCGCAGCAGCGTTTCGGCCAGCTCGTTGAGGCTCGTCTCGACGCCGCTGGCGATGTTGAAGACCGCGTCGGTGACGTCCGCTTCGGCCGCGAGGACGTTGGCGCGCGCGATGTCGGGCACGCAGACGAAGTCCATCGTCTGGGTGCCGTCGCCGAAGATCAGCGGCGGCTCGCCGTCGGCGATCCGCTCCATCCAGCGCACGAGCACCTCGGTGTAGGCGCCGTGGACGTCCATGCGCGGGCCGTAGACGTTGAAGTAGCGCAGCGCGACGTAGTCGAGCCCGGTCATCGCGTGATAGCTCCGCAGCAGCCCCTCGTTGAAGGTCTTCGCGGCGCCGTAGAGCGTGTCGTTCGCGTAGGGGTGGTGGCGCTCGTGCGGTCGGGAACTCGCTCGGCCAGCCCGTAGACGGACGCCGAGGAGGCGGCGATCAGCTTGCGCGACCCCGGCTGCCGCCGCGGCCTCGACGACGTTGAAGGTGCCGTCGACGAGCACCTCGAGCGCCAGGCGCGGCTCCTCGGCGCACTGGGTGATCCGGATCGCCGCCTGGTGGAAGACGAGGTCGATGCCCTGCGGTGAGCTCGGCGACCAGCGCCGTGTCGCGGACGTCGCCCTCGACGACGGTCACCCTGCCGCTCTCCTCAGCGCCAGGCGAGGTTCGCGCGGCGCCCCCGGACGAAGTTGTCGAGGACGACCACCTCGGCCGCGCCCGTCTCGACGAGCTGGTCGACCAGGGTCGACCCGATCGTGCCGGCGCCGCCGGTGACGAGTATTCGCTGGCCTTTGATCACGCTGATTCCTCGATCTGTGGTCTGGGACTGGATCGCACGGCGATCCCTGCTTGCTCGGAAATAACGGCTGCTTAGCAGCGAACTTTTCAAGGGAAGAGCGATTCCCCGCGAGGAAGGCGTGACCCCTCTCACTCGTTGCTCAATCGGACGCGTGCGCGTTGGCGGCCTGTGTCCCTGTGCAGATGGACCATCCGACACCACAGATCGCTCGTAGGCGAAGGCTGCTCGCCGTCGCTGCGATCAGCGCCGTTGTCGCCCTGGTGGCAGCGATTTTCAGCCTCTGCCGAATCAGCCTGCTGCCACCGAAGATAACCATGCGGGAGCTCCAGACCGGTGCCGCCGTGACCCACATCCTGGTCGACCCGCCGAAGGATGAGAGGAGTCACGTCGGCGCCAACGAGTTCGAAACGATGACGAGTCGCGCGAGCCTCGTCGGCCACGTGCTCGCAAGCCCACCGGTCCTCCACCGGATCGCCGCGCAGATGGGGATCGACCCCGGCGACCTCGCTGCCTCAACAGAGATCACGCACGGTGTGCCGTTGGCCCTGACCGAACCCAACGAGGAGCGCCGGGCGAACGAGATCCTCCTCTCCCACGATCCCTACCGCCTCGACATCCAGGCGCAGCCGACGCTGCCCATCCTCGACGTCTACGCGCAGGGACCGACCATGGCGAAGGCAAAGCAGCTCGCCGATACCACCGCCGGGGCCGGCAACGACTACATCCGCGTCCTTGCCAACCGCGATGGCTTCCCAGACGCCAACCGGGTCCAGCTGAAACCGCTCGGTTCCGCTGTCACCGGCCAGCTCGATCCGACGGCGCCGAAGAAAATATTCGTGCTCACCTTCCTGGTCATCTTCGGCGTGTGCTTCGGCATCTTCGTGATGATCGGCGCGGTCCGACGCGGCTGGATCCGCGCCGGGAGGGCTGGGCCGACAGCGCCGGGAATCGCTCCGCCGGCAGCCCTCAAGCCGCGAGCGGAAGAGGAGCCCGGCGGGAACTGGCCCCACACGACCAGAGCGCTGCCCTGGATCGTCGCCGCCTTCATCGCGATGCTCTGGCTGGTCCCCTTCAACGACATACAGCTTGCGATTTCGTTCCCTGTCGACCTGAAGCTGGACCGGTTGGTGCTGCCGGTGATCATCCTCAGTTGGATCGTCGCGTTGGCCGTGGGCGGGCGCGGCTCCCCGCGCTGGAACTTCACTCCGATCCATGCGGCCTTTGCCGTCTTCGCCGCCGTAGCCGGCCTGAGCGTCGTGCTCAACGCCCCCTACCTCAACCAGACCCTCGAGCTCGGCCTGGCGGTGAAAAAGCTGGCGCTCCTCTGCGCCTATCTCTCGTTCTTCCTCGTCGTCGCCAGCGTCGTCCGCAAGGGAGAGATCCGCCCGTTCCTCAATTACATCCTCATCCTCGCCGTGATCTGTGCAATCGGAGTGCTGGTGGAGTACCGCTTCGATTTCAACCCCTTCTACAGCTGGGCGGAAAAAGCGCTGCCCGGCACCTTCGAATTCACCTCCAACGGGGCCAACGTCGTCGACGAGATCGGACGCACGATGGTGGTCGGTCCAGGCGATCAGGGCCTGGAGGTGGTTGCGATGCTTTCGATGGCGCTGCCGATCGCGATCGTCGGGTTGATGCAGTCGACGCGATGGCCGCGCCGCATCCTCTATGGCCTGGCAGTTTGTGTGCTGATCGGCGCGATGCTCTCGACCTATCGCAAGAGCGCGATCCTCGCGCCGATCACGGCCTGCCTCGTCCTCGCCTACTTCCGCCGCCGCGAGGTCCTCAAGCTCGCACCATTCGGCCTGATCGTGCTCATCGCGATGCCCATTCTCTCGCCCAATGCCCTCGGTTCGGTCATCGACCAATTCGCGCCGAACAGGCTTGGGGTTTCGACCGTCAGCGACCGCATATCCGACTACAACGCGATCAGGCCGGACATTCTCTCCCACCCGGTCTTCGGCAGGGGCTTCGGCTCCTACGAACACACCACCTATCGGGTCCTCGACAACGATCTGCTGACGCGCCTGGTCGAGTCGGGGATCGTCGGGCTCGTCGCCTTCCTCCTGATGGTGATCATGATCATCGCCGTCGCGGCGCCGATCATCCGGTCGGGCGACCCCGCCCGTGCCTCCCCGGCTCTGGCGATCGCCGCCGCCGCCGCACCCTTCCTGATGCTCTCGGTGCTGTTCGACATCATGTCGTTCCCCCACGCCCCATACATCCTGCTCACCCTCGCCGGCCTGCTATCGGTCATCGCGGGAGGCGATACGCACGGCCAAACGGCAGCCGATCGCGACACGTCTGCCCTGCGCAACGCCGATCGCCTCGATACGCCTGAGGCCGAGGAAACGCCGCACTCGGTCCCGATCCCGGTCTGATCGGAAGTTGCGAAATGTGAGGAGCGTTGTTTGGCGTGTGAACGCATCTGGGTCCCCATCCTCGATTGAGGCGGTGGCGGAACGCCCCTTCGACGTCGAGATCAGCGCCCGGCCGCTCGTTTCGGTCCTCGCCTGGAGCAACGTGCCCGAGCGCTCGAGAGAGATCGCCTCGGCTCTGGGAGGTGAGTCGAAGTGCATCTACGACCTTCCGTTCGTGAATCCTCGATCGACTCCCCTGCGCTACGCCGGAAGCGCGGTCGCGACCGTTCTGTATTTGCTCGCTCGTCGGCCGCGGGCAGTGATTGCCTCGAATCCCCCCGTGATCCCAGGGCTGATCGCCTATCTGTACGGCCGCATGACCGGTGCGCCGGTGGTCCTCGACAGCCATCCCTCGGCGTTTGGTTTCTACAAGAGCAAGAGATTCATAAAGCTGATGATGCCGCTGCACCACTTCCTCATTCCGCGGGTGCAGGGCAACATCGTCGCGGTCGACGATCTGGTTGAAAGAGTTCAGCGACGCGGCGGGAAGGCCGTGATAGTCCATGAGGCTCCCCCGCTGTGGAAATCAACGCCGGCCCCGCCCCTTCGGAGCCGTCCGGCCGTGCTCTTCGTCTGCAGTTTCAATGTCGACGAACCCGTCGCGGCGGTGATCGATGCAGCGAGGCAGCTTCCCGATGTGGACATCGTGGTCACCGGCGATTTGCGGAAGGCCCCCCCACAATTGGTCGAGCGCGCGGCTCCCAACCTG
Organism: uncultured Solirubrobacterales bacterium; assembly: GCA_963780815.1. GTDB lineage: Bacteria > Actinomycetota > Thermoleophilia > Solirubrobacterales > 70-9 > VRUE01. The sequence continues at coordinate 342,223 of CAWADG010000004.1, forward strand.
AGCTTTGTGGGCTACCTGAATCAGTCCGCGTATCGGGACGCACTGGCAAATGCGGACATCGTCATGACCCTCACAAACCGACCCGAGGCCGTGAACCGAGTCGCCAACGAGGCTGTCTTCGCCGGTCGGCCCCTCATCGTGAGTGATTGGCCCGCGCTCGAGAGATACTTTCCCTACGCCGTCCGAGCGTCAAATTCGGTGGATGGTGTGGTGGCCGGAATCAAGGGCGCACTGCAATCTCACGATGAGCTGAGGCTGAATGCCGAAATGGCGCTCGAGGAGCAGGAAAACCGCTGGGAGGCCCAACTTCGAAATCTTCAAAAGCTCCTGGGGAGTTCGCAGCCGTGAGTCTGCGAACTGGAACCAGGGAGAGCTCTGAAGCCCGCCCTTCCGCGCTCGAGAATTGCACATCGGTGAGTGTGTCGGTCATCGTCGTCACCTGGAACAACGCGGAGGTCGTTCAGGACTGCCTCCGGAGCATCTTCGAGGAAGGCGGAAATGACATAGAGGCAATCGTCTGCGACAACGCGAGCAGCGATGCCACGGTCGAGATCGTCGAGAACGGGTTCCCCGATGCGACGATCCTCCAAACCGGAGGCAACCTGGGCTTCTCGTCTGCGGTCAATCTCGGGATTCGCGAGGCTCGGGGCGAGCGGATCATGCTCCTGAACCCCGAGGCGAGCTTTTTCCCAGGCGCGCTTCGCCAACTGATCGACACGCTTGACGCCAATCCGAGCGCGGGCGCCGTCGGTCCATGCATAGTCGAGTCCGACGGGGCGGTGCAGCCGACCGCTGCGAGGCGGTTTCCATCGCCCTGGCTGGCGTTGGCTCAGCAGTTGGGGATTCGTCCGCTCCTCGAGAAGATCGGGCGGGGTGAGACGCTTGCCGCCTCACTCGGTGACGAGATCGTCCCGGTGCCGTGTCTCAGCGGCGCAGCCCTGATGGTCTCGCGGTCAGTGCTCGAGACGGTCGGGAGCCTCGACGAGGCCCTACCCATGTACCTGGAGGATCTCGATTTTTGCGCTCGCATTGGACGGTCCGGCCTCGACCTTCTCTATGTGCCAAGCGCGGTCGTGCTTCATGACGGCGGGTACAGCTCCAGCCGCTCGCCTCGCCGCGATCTCCTCTACGCAATGGCGATGGGCCAGGCGCCCTGGATGTACCAGCGTCGCTTCCGTGGGGCCTGGTCAGCCCACGCCTACGCTGCCGCCATCGGCGTCGGCAGCCTCTTCCGCCTGATCCTGCTGGCGCCCCTGCTCTGCGTTGGCAAGATCAGCCGAAGGCCATCCGAGAGGTTCGTCGCCGTTGCCCATCGAGCCCGGGTGCTGCTGAACTGGGCTGTCGGCTCGAAGTCACGATTCCTGGCGAACGCTCGCTCGGCCTTCGCCTGAGAGCGTCTCAGCCGAATCGCTCGTAGAAGGCGAGCAGCTTCTCACGTTGGAGCTCGAGCGAGAACTGCTTCCGAATGTGCTCCCGAGCGCGCGCACCGGCCTCGCGAACGGCATCTGGCTGACGCTCATAGAGACTGAGCACCTCTGCCACCTCACGAGCGGCGGAGAGCACGTCACCGTCCTCCACCGGGCTTGAGAACGAGGGGTCGAAGATATCCCGGCCGCCGAACCCGTGGAATCCAACGGCGTAACAGCCGGACGCCATCGCCTCGGCCGGCGGCAATCCAAATCCCTCCTTCTTGCCAAGGGCAAGGAAGATCGGTGACATGCGCAGTTTCGCGGCGGTCTCCTGCTCGGAGGCATCTTCGATGGTCACGACGTCCCAGCCGCGCAGGCGGTGACCGAGGAGCCGAAGGATCTGCCGGGCGTCTTCGGGGCGCTTGCGGGGCATCATCGCGATACGGCGGTCAGGCAGGTCCGACGAGGGGTGGAACACGTCCGGGTCGATCGCGCCCTCGACGATGGATATCTCTATGTCGGGGAAGGCGAACCGCAGGAAGTCTGCGCTGTCGCCTGAGACGGTCAGCACAGCGTCGAACATGTCGTACGAGATCGGACGGGACGCCGGCACGTGGTCGAAGGTGAGGTAGGCGTTTTGGTTGAAGACCACGAGTCTTGGCTCTCGTGGCAGCCTGCTCAGGAACGGTCCATAGACCTCGGGGATCACAAGCACGTCGTCAGGCGAAAGCTGCACGGACGGGGCGCCAACGGTCCGGGTTGAGTGCTCGAACCACCGGCATGCGTAGCCGTCGCTGTGGTGCAGAACGGTCGCGCTTCGCCCGTGATCGTTGAGGATGTCGACGTGACGGTAGATGGCGCGGATCCCGCCACTGGGATCGGGATAATCCGGGCAGAGGTAGTAGATGGTGGGCACTGCGCTGCTGGCCTTGGTTTGTATTCTTGGTGGCCGCCGCCAGCGCAGGGACCGCTCGTCCGACAAGCGCCTGACGAGTTGAGGGATGCTCGGCAATCGTTTGCCGCTCGAAGGTGTCACCTCGCCCTACGACCCCGCAAGCACTGCTCGCCCCAAGCGGCCAACCGCAAGGCGACCCGGCAGTATGCGCCGGATTGCGGAGGCCAGGTCGCGTGCGGAGGCCGGGAACCACACTCGGAGGGCGATCAGATAGCTGACAGACCCGGCGATCCCGACCCCGGCCATTTGGATGAGTGCAGGCGCGTTGACGGTGGAGAGCCCCCAATCGGCGGGCGCAGCGGCTGCGACGAGCGCGATGCACGCGGTCGTCGCGGGCGCGAGGTCCTGCCAAAGCACCCGCATTGGGCTGCGAACAACACCGCGCAGGAGCACGACGTAGGCAACGATCAAGAAGATCCCGTGGACCACCGACCCCGCGAGCGCCACCGCGTCGAGGCCGAGGTGGGCCACGGCGAGCACCGCGCCGGCGTAGACGACGAAATGGGCGACGCCGTATCCGAGCAGCGCGCGGGCGCGGCCCTTGGCCATCAGCGCGGAGCCGCAGGCGTTGATCGCCATCGTTGCCGCGCCACCGAGCACGAGCGATCTGGGTCGGCACCACCGCCGGCTCCCAGACCGGGCCGAATAGCCAAGGGATGAGGACCGGCGCGAGAATCACGAGCATCACCAGCAGCGGGAAGACGACGACGGCCAGCAGCTGGACCATTCGCTGGCGCAGCGCCAGCAGCTCCTCGGTTCCCTCGGTGCGTGCGAGCACCGGGAACGCCGATCTGGGCCATCGCGACTGGCGACCTTGCCCTGATATTCGACCGCCAGCTGATAGCTCCGCCAGTAGAAGCCCGCCTGCGCCGGACCCAGCACGCCCCCGATGACCGCGTAGTCCCCGTTACGGAACCCCGTCCAGGCGACAGTGGCGAGCGCCGCCGGGCCGCCGTAGGGCATCAGGTCGCGGACGGCGCTCGAACGCCAGCGCGGCAGCGGCACCGGCGCGAAGAACAGGGCCAAGACGACCGCTGACCGCCAGCCCGCCATGCTTCCGAAGACGAGCGCCGACGCATCGAGGCCGACGATCGCGAGCAAAGCATGGTAACAGCGCGAGTCGCGTTCAGCGAGAGTTCGATGATGCTGATCCGGCGGAAGTCGAGGTGGCGGCGCAGCACAGCCATCGGGAGCGAGTAGAGGGCTCCCAACAGGAAATAGGGCGTCGTCGCGATCGTCAGCCACTCCGTCTCTGGCCGAACGAGCGGCTCGACCGACAGAATCGCGAGGGGACCATGATACGCCGTCAGCACGAGACTGACGCGATGGTCAGCGCAAGGCCGCGCCTGCAGGTGCTCCCGGGTGACCTCCTCCCGCTGAACGAGCGCCCCGCCGACCCCTTCCATGGGCATCATCAGCGCCAGCTCCTGGACGATCACGACGACCGCGAAGATTCCGAACGCGGCCGGCGGAAGCAGGCTCGCAAGCAAGACCATCGAGCCGAGCAGCAGGACCTCGATCCCGACGCGCGCGTAGGCAACCCAGCGCAGCCCCCCCGCCGCGGCCTGGGTCAGATCGTCGGTGGAGCGGACGTCGGCCGAGTCGTCAGCCCGGGTCTCGGTCGGCGACCTATCGTCCATGGCGTGACTCGATGACCCGGTCGACGGCGGGCGGGGCGGGACTCATAACGCGGTGTCATCTGCCTCAGATAAACGCCCTGGCAGCACATGAGCTTCCGTCAGCAGTGACGGCCTCCGGCGCACGCCCGAAGACGCCCTGGGTTCGATCTACATCTATATCCCGCGCGCATGCAAGCGCAGCCGGTTGTAGTGGGTGCGCAGTCGGTGCGCAGCTCCGGTGGCCAGGAACGGCGGAAACCACAGCGAGCGGCCGGCGCCCGATGCGCTGTCGCAGCCGAAGGCCCCGCCACTCGCGGAGACGGCATGCGTCTGGACATGTCTTCAGGGCGAAGTCGACGAACTCCTCGGCGGAGACCTCTCCGGGGTTGTCAACCCTGTCGCGATCGTAGGCGCGACTCGCTTGCCAGAGAGCCTGGCGGGCGAGGGTACGGGATATCGTGGCGTGGAGGTCGGCGGCGTCACGAAGCTGGCGCCCCGGGCCCGCGAAGAGCCGTCGAACGCGGCCCTCCGGTTGGTGAGCTCGGTTATCGGCCCAGTGCTGCTGCTGAGCATGGTGCGGGACATGCTGTCGGTATGGATGCGGTACAGCGCCTGCGCGGCGCCCTTCACGTAGGCCACGCCCAGATCGCAGCGATCCGCAGCCACATGTTCACCTCGCTCATGTGACCGCCATCGAGATCGTAGGCACCGGCCTTCTGCTGGACCGACGTGCGGACCACAGCCTCCGGAGACGAAATGCAGCCATGGCCCGAGCGGCAGCGAAGGCGGTTCGCTTCACGGACAGATCTCTCGTCCCCCGCCATTTGCCGGCGGGCGGCAGCGGTGGGCGAATCCAACCCTCGGACGACCAGACCTTCGTCCCGCCCCAGCGCCCGCTGTCGACCGGCGGTCCTGATCGCTGGCAAACTGCACCGCACGCCCGTAGACGAATCCAACGCGCGGGTTCGACTCCATCACGCGGGTGGCCCGGGATAGCGACCCCGGCGTGAGCATGTCGTCGGCAGACAGGTCACGACATAGTCCCCGTCCGCCCACTCCAGGCCCTCGTTGGCCGGCTTTCGATCAGGCCGATGTTCCGCTCATGGCGGCGATATTCGACACGACCGTCATCCTCGGCGATGCGGCGCGCAACAGTCGGGGTGTCGTCAGGAGAGCAGTCGTCGATGATCAGGATCCGGACCCGGACGCCTCCGGCCAGAACGCTGTCGACCAGGCGGGGAGGTAGTCCGCATACTCGTAACAGGGCACGATTACCTTGACAAGCGGCTTCATCTGCATTGGCTCTCCCTTAGGAAACGGCGAACGGCTGGGGTTCTTTCTGCAACGCCCGGCCCATTGATCAGGACGCTGCGTCGGCGCCGAGCGTGTCGTTGCTGAGTCGCCAGCCTTTCCGCACCCGAACGGCGAACAGCATCATCGGTGCGGCGACTGCAAAGACCAGCGCAAAGACGAGTGGCGCCAACACCGGGCCGCCGCCGCGGCTGGTCGCCACCGGCTGCGCCCGTCCGAGTTGAACGAGTTAATCCGTGAATCCCGCGGAGCCGCCCTGGCTCCTGACCATCGCGGCCAGTTCGGGAATCGAGGCCACCGGCCGTGCGCCTGCCAGCTTCATCGCGGCACCCTGTGTCGGTGCCTCGGCATTGATGTCGATCACCGGCACGGTCGGATTCGCCACGATTTCGAGGCGGTACTGCGGGGCTTTCGAAATGCCCTCGGCCTCCTGCAGGCCGCCGGCATCGCCGTACTCCGCGTTCAGTGGGGTGATGGTCGTGATCGTGTTTGCCGCCACGCCGGCCCGGCTTGCGATCCGCTCGCGCGCGCCTACGGCGCCATCGCGTTGCTGATCAGCCGGGCCCGATTGATGAGCCCTTCGAGGTCATAGAGGTTCTGGCGCAGGTCGACGGTGCTCGACTGGGGAGTGTCGACGAGGACGTGCGTCACCGCCGCCGTTGTCAGCCCTGTGTACGGAGCCCGGTGGGAAAAGGCTGAATCCGCGCCACGCGACCGGCGGCAAGCAGGGCGAGCGCGAGCGCGAGCGCGAAACCGAGCTCGTGCTCCGAGAGCTCACGCATGTGCATTCCGAGACGCATTGCTCACCCCCAAGGATTCCTCGTGTATCGAGCCATTCGGCGCGGCCCGATTTGCGGCGACGAGCCATCCCGTCGAAGACGACACAGCCCAGGCACCAGAGGATGAAGAACACCAGCCCGCCAATCACCGCTTTCGCCCTTCCACGCCCAGGGACGTTGATCTTCGTCAGCGGCCGTCCCAGCTGCTTGATCACCACGCTGCTGCCCCCACCCGGCGTGACCCGTGCAACGGCGGGGAGCGTCTCGACGGCGGCCCTGCCGAGCTTCAATGCTTCATCTCGATGCGGCGCATTGGCGTCGATCGAGATGATCGGAAGGCTGGGAGAGACCTCGACCGAAACGAGGTATGGCTGGATCGGCTTCGCCACCGTGGTCGCCTGTTCGGCGAGTGGAGTGATGACGGGTGGGGCGCAGCCGCGCCGGGGCCTGCAATCGCAAGCTGGGAGGGCTGCAACCCCGCCCTGCGGGCGATCACCGCCTTCGCGTCGTCGTCAGCGATCAGGCCCGCCAGCAACTGTGCCCTGGTGTAGATCGTGTCCGCTCCCCTGGCCTTGGCGTCGGCGACGAGAGACTTCGGGGTGTCGATGAGAACCAGGGTCAGGGACGAGGCTGTCGGCGGGGCTCCGGCCCCCCGGTGGATTCCGGCGACCGTCACGGCGATCGCCAGCAGCGCACCGACGGCCACGGCGATCCGTCGCCTCCAGAGCACTTGCGGCAGGGCGGCGAGGCCCATCTAGCTCGCCTCCTGAGAAGACGGAACGTTGCTGCTTGCACCGATCGCCCATCCGCGCCGCACCCGGGCGAGGAAGAGCACCCCGAGGCAGCCGATCCCGAAGACGAGCAGGAATGTGAGGGTCCCAATTTGGATTCCGGCGCCGGAGTCGATCGAGCCACCCGTGGCGCGTCCGAGCTGCTCGAGCCGCACCCGATCCCGCTTTGGCGTCCCGTCCTTCGTGGCGACCGATCCGAGATAGTCGCGCAGCCCATCAACCGACGCATTGGCGAGCTTCGTCGCCTCGTCGCGGGTCGGGGCGACCGCGTAGATATCGAGCACCGGGCCCGTCGGATCGGCCTGGATGCTCAACCGGTATTCGTCAGGCCGCTTGAGAATGTCGGTGACGTGCGGTGTGTGAGCCGAATCAACCAAGACGCGCGGCTGTTCGGGCGTCAACGGGGGCTCGACCCGGACCTCGTTGGCGGATACTCCAACGCGGCGGGCAATGTGACGGCGGACCGGCAGGCTCGCCATCACGTTGCCGAGGATCAACGCCCGGTTCGCGAGGGACTGGATCGTGTAAGCGTCGGTGTGCGGGTCGACGATGGTCGACTGCGGCGCGTCGACCATCATGTGAGTTGATGCGCTGGCCACGTTGAGCGAGTTCCCCTCGATCCTCGGCGGCAAGAGGCTGATGCCGTAGACGACCTGGGTCGTCACGGCGGCGGCAATGACGAAGGACAGACCCAGGCCAACCTTGTGGCCCCATAGCTCGCGAATGTAGATGCCGAGGCGCATCCTCTCGTCAACGCCCTGGCAGGTCAGACCTCGGAGGAATGCGTGGCGGGTGCCAGCTCAGCAGATGGTTCCGGTTGGGCCTTCCCCGATGGCTCACGTCCGAGCGCCTTATTGTCGAGGCGCAGCACCGCCGGCTCGTCGTCCGAGGTCGTGGCCGGTGCCCCATCATCCTTCTCGCCGCTCTCATCTGCGGCGCGCCCCCGGCTCTCTGCCTCTTCAATCTGCTTCCAACTGCGAATGAACCAAGATCCACCCAGGATCGCTCCGCAACCGAGCAAAGCCAGGATCACGGTCGCCGCAAGGGCATAGCGTCGTGGCAGCCCTCTCGTCACCGTTCCGGCCAACGGCGCTCCGAACTGCCTGACGACCAGTTGATGTGCCGTAGGGATGCCCTGCGACGCCGCGACGGAGCCGAGGTACTTTCTCAGGCCGATGATCGTCCCGCCGGACAGCTTTCGGGCTGTCTCCACATCCGGCGCCTGCGCCGAGACATGAAGGATCGGGAGGGTTTCATCCGTGGAGAGGCTGAGTATTTTTGCCTTGGCGTCGGGAATCCCGAGACTCGCATGAGGCCTTACCGGAACCGGGGCACCTCCCGGTGTGGTCGGTGTGGCGGCGTTTGCAGGGGGCACGACGACCAGCTCATTCGGATCCACCCCGGCACTCTTTGCGATCGCGTCCTTCAGCGGGCCACTCGTCATCAGGTTCGCCACCAGGTCCGCGCGGCTGGTGAGGGTCGGGAGGTCGGGGGGCACTCCCGACGGTGACGACTCGCGAGTCCCGCGTATCCACCAGGATGTCCGATGACGCCACGGCGACCCGATACTGGCGGCTTTTCGGTGGGAAACCGGGCTGAAAAGCGAGGAGAAAGCCGATCAGAAACGAGATTCCGAGCACGACAGCGACGAGGCGCTTCCGTGCGTAAAGCTCTCGTAGGATCTTGACCAGCTCCAATGGGGTCTCCGGGTCTCTTCGGGTTCGTTGGCAGCGGCGAAATTCGCCCAGCAGCGAATAAACGGGCGATCGCACGACCTTCTTTCGGGGGCCTTGGGATCAGAGCTCGCGGATGACGCGCGCCGGATTGCCCGCCGCGACGACCCCGGCCGGGATCGACCCGGCGACGACTGACCCGGCGCCCACCACCGAGTCGGAACCGATCGTCGTTCCCTTGAGGATTCGCACGCCCATGCCGACGAAGACGTTGTCCCCGATCTCAACCGGCGCCGTCCTCTGGGTGCCGGTCTTCCGGCGGGCAGGATCGAGATCGTGGAAGTCGCTGTCGAATATTTCGACATGGGCGCCAAACAGCCCGTCCCGACCAACGCGGATTCCGGCCCCCTCGCTCTTGATCATCAGATTGTTGTTGAACTCGGTTCGGTTCCCTATTTCGACTCGGGCCGACTCGCTGCTCACCTCGACATGGCAGTACCCGGTATAGAAGAGAGGAGACTGCTTCCAGCCGAACTGAACCCCCTCACCGAGCGAGACCGTGCCCGGTCCGATGAAGAGCACCGGCTGCAGGATGAGCGGGCGCCCGCCATCCCAGCGGCAGCTCGACAACATTTGGTATTTCCAGATGCGCGGCCGTTGGGCAAGATCCCCCATCGCGTTGCGCAACCCGATCCTTCGTTTCACCGAATGAAGGATCTTCGATGGCTCCTGTGGGACAAGCATGGGCCCGAAAGTAACGCCGTCGGGAAGCGCCGGCTTCCGCCGCGCCGGGAGGAAGAAAGCCTGCCGCCATGCGTTGATCTTCAGTGCTGAGCACAAGATTCATCGACCCGATCTCAGACCCGGATTGGCTCTCGTTCGTCGCAGGCAGCCCGTCCGGAGAAATCTTCCACCACCCCCGCTGGCTGGAACTTCTCCGCCTCCAGTACGGATACGAGCTCGAAGCCTGCTGTGTCGAGAACGGGGCCGGAATCGAGGCCGGAATCCCGATCGCACGGGTCAACAGCAGACTCACGGGCAGGCGGCTGGTCTCGCTCCCATTCTCGGACATCTGCTCGCCGGCCTTGGCTGGAGATGCGAGCTCTGAGGCATTGGATGCGCTGGCGAAGGCCCTGTCTAAGGAGACTCTACGGACAGGCCTGGAGCTGACCGTCCATGGATCCCTGCCCGCCCCGAAGGCCTTCGTTCGAACTCGGTTCGTTCACCACATCCTTCCTTTGGCAGATGATCCAGGCCAGGTCGAAGATGGCTTTACGAAGTCGCGTGTCCGTGGAGTCAAGAAGGCTCGACGCGAAGGGCTCCTGGGAGTGCGGCGGGACGGACCTTGCCGCCCTGGACGCCTTCTACGCGCTTCATCTCAGGACGCGCCGGAAACTCGGCGTCCCCACCCAACCCAAGCGATTCATCAGGCGCTTCGAGGAGCTATTCGCTGCAGGGTTGGGATTCGTTTGGACGATTCTCGAGGATGACCAGCCCGTCGCCGCTGCCGTCTTCCTGACCCACAACGGCACGGTCACCTACAAGTACGGCGCTTCCGATGAGCGGGCTCTCAATAAGCGCCCCAATAACCTTCTCCTTGCCGAAGCGATCCGCTGGTCGTGTGAGGCGGGCTTCCACACTTTCGACTTCGGACGAACCGAGGTCGAGAACGAGGGGCTGCGAGCCTTCAAGAGTGGCTGGGGGGCCGAAGAGGTCGAGCTCCCCTATACCTACTTCAGCGATCACGAGCCGGCGCCCGAGTCAGCGCTGCGAGAGCGCATCATGAGCGCAACGATCCGACACTCTCCGGCCGTGGTTGGCCGCCTGGTCGGAGAGGCGCTATACCGGCACGTGGCCTAGCGTCGCCGTCGGCGCGAGCACTCGTAACTTCGCCTGCCGACAGAAGCCCGGAAGCGCGCTACCCGTTGGTTCGAGCGTGATCCACGACCCCGATCCACGCCACTACCTCGAGGAGCGATACCACGGTGCGGACGCCAGCCGTTCGCGGCTGATGGCGGCCTACTATGCGGCCAAGCCGATGCTGCCGCGTCGGCTGCAGATCGCCATGCGGCGCCTGTACGCGAAGCGCCAGGCGCGTGCCGACTTCCCCGCCTGGCCGATCGAGCCCCTGCTGGTCGAGCGGCGCCAGGCCGACCTGCGCGCGGCGCTGGCCGAGTCCGGCGCCGACCGGATCCCGACCATCGCGAGCTGGCCCGACGGCAGGCAGTTCGCGGCGATTCTCACCCATGATGTGGAGGGACCCAGCGGAGTCGCCAACGTTCAAAGGATCATCGACATCGAGCGCCGGCACGGGCTCACCTCGTCGTGGAACTTCGTCGCGGAGTGGTACCCGATTCCGGGCGGCCTGTTCGACGAGGTCCGCGCGTCGGGTTGCGAGATCGGGCTCCATGGCGTCAAGCACGACGGCAGGCTGTTCGAGAGCCGGCGCTCGTTCGAGCGCGAACTTCCGGCCATCCATCGCTATCTGGCGAGTTGGGAAGTCGCGGGCTTCCGCTCCCCGGCGACCCACCGCAACGCCGACTGGATGCCGGAGCTTGGAGCCCTGTACGACAGCTCGTTTCCGGATACCGATCCGTTCGAGCCGCAGGCAGGGGGCTGCTGCTCGATTCTTCCGTACTTCCTGGGCGATCTCGTCGAGCTTCCGATCACGCTGGTTCAGGATCACACACTCTGGGAGGTTCTTCGCAAGGACTCAGTCGACCTCTGGACCGAGAAGAGCGACTGGCTGATCGCGAACGGTGGCCTGATCAACCTCATCACCCACCCCGACTACCTCGACACCCCGGCCCGGCTCCGCATGTACGAGGAATTTCTCGAGTACCTCGTCGGGCAGCAGGGCGGCTGGAACGCGTTGCCTTGGGAAGTCGCGACCTGGTGGCTAACTAGAGACGCCCTGCGGCTCACAACGGACGGCGGCAGCGTCCGAATCGAGGGTGACGGCGCCGACCGCGCGAGCATCGAGTGGGCAGTCGAGGCTGCGGGCGGCATCGCTTTCGAGCCCGACCAAGTCCGAGCCTGAGAACCATGGGCAAGCGGATCCTCATCCTTGTGCAGAACGAGCCGGTCCCCTCAGATCGGCACGTCTGGAACGAGAGCACGGCCCTCGTCCGGTCCGGCTATGACGTGACCGTCATCTGTCCCGTCGGCGAGTATCGCGACCGCGAGGCCTTCGACGAAATCGATGGCGTCACGATTCACCGCTACGAGCCACGCAGGGCGGACGGGCGGCCCACCGAATACGCAATCGAGTACCTGGCTGCGCTGTGGAGCATCCGTCGACTCGCTCGTCGCCTGGGCAGAGAACGACCCTTCGATCTCGTCCATGCCTGCAGTCCACCGGACTTCCTGCTCCTCGCGGTTCTGGGACTCCGCCGGCGTGGCGCTCGATTCATCTTCGACCATCACGACTTGACGCCGGAGTTGTACGAGACTCGCTTCGGGACGGGCCTCCTCCACCGCGTGACGCTGATGGCCGAGCAGGTCGCGTTTCGCTGCGCAGACGTCGTCTTGTCCGTCAACGACTCCTATCGTCGGGTCGCACTCGAGCGCGGTCGCCGCGATCCGGCCGACGTGGTGGTCGTCAGAACCGGCCCCGACCTGAAGCGCTTCCAGCGAACCGAACCCGACCCGGAGCTGAGGAGAGGCAAGCGTTTTCTGCTGAGCTACGCAGGGGTAATGGGGCCGCAGGATGGCGTCGATCGCGCCCTCTGCGCGCTCACGGAGCTCAAGGCCCTTCGAAGCGACTGGCACGCGATCTTCATGGGGGACGGTGACGTGGTCGACGAGATGCGCGGGTTGACGAGAGAACTTGGCCTGTCCGACCATGTCGAGTTCACCGGCTGGGTCGAGCACGACACCATAAGCAGGGTGCTCTCCACCTCGGACATCTGCATCGCTCCGGATCCCAAGAGCCCGCTGAACGACATCTCATCGATGGTCAAGATCTCCGAGTACATGGCGATGGCCCGGCCAATCGTTTCCTATGACCTCACCGAGTCCCGATTTGGCGCCGGCGAGGCTGCCGTCTTCGCCGCACCGGAGAATCACGCGCAATTCGCGAGATTGATCTCCGAGCTGCTCGACGATCCTTCACGGCGCGCCGGGATGGGCGCCGTTGGTCGCGCTCGAGCCGAGGGCTACCTCGCCTGGGAGCATCAGGAAAGGGCGTTGCAGGCGGCATACTCGAGGGCGCTGGAGATGGGGCCCGTTCGAGAGGGACGCTTCTCAACCCTGCGCAGGCTGCTGGCCCGCCGCGGATCCCTATTGAGGACCCCTCACGGTCGCCCCGCGGAACCGGTCAGTTGACATAACTGCAAACTTTTAGGTAGTCTCGCCCGCGTTTGCTAGGCGTAGCTACGGCGGGAGTGTCTTGAGATGGGATGCCGCAGGGGTGCGCATCCAGGCGGCCGGATGTTTGTTCGTGCCTCGGAAGAGGTGGGCAACTCGGGTCGCAAATTAGAACGTTCCCCAGCATGAAGCCATCCGATTGAGCGAGTATCGATTGAGACCGATAATCCGTAGCATGCGCTCGCTCCACCTCATCAGGATGATGTTCATGCTGCCGGTCGTGTCAGCGATCGTCGCCATCGCCTGGGCTGCCCTGCCGGCGATCGCCGTCGCCAAGCCGTCCTCGGCTCGGAAGGCCGACAGCGACGGCGATGGGCTGAGCAACTGGACCGAGGTGCGGCGGACGAAGACGAATCCCCGCAAAGCCGACACTGACGGCGACGGGTTGAGCGACGGGACCGAGGTGCGGCGGACGAAGACGAATCCCCGCAAAGCCGACACCGACGGCGACGGGTTGAGCGACGGGACCGAGGTCCGGCTCACGAAGACCAATCCTCGGAGGGCCGACAGCGACGGCGATGGTTATCGCGATGGAGCTGAGGTATTGGCGGGTACCGGGCCCTGGAATCCCGCGAGTTACCCGGGTCTCCAACAGGCGATTCCACTCGTGGCGCTGAGCTCACCTCCGCCCCACACGGTCCCCCCCGACACCACCCCGCCCCCGGCCGACACCGAAGTTGAAGCGATCTGGAGCCCGCCCACAGACGCGCAGGTCGCGATTCCCGTGGAGTTGGATGGCACCGGGTCAACCGGAGACGGGCCGCTCGGCTGCTCCTGGTCATTCGAGAACCAGTCCGGGTCGACGGTCTTCGACACCGAGAAAGGCTGTTCGATCGACTTCACCTTCGAGTCCGCCGGCATCAAGTACGTGCGACTGTCGGTCAGTGATGCGAATGGAGAATCAGCCTCGAACAAGCAGTCCTTCGCCGTCGGGACGGCTCCCGACACGACTCCGCCCGACACCTCGATCATCGCCGGCCCCTCCGGAGCGACGCCCCTGACCTCGGCGAGCTTCTACTTCTCCTCGACCGAGTCCGGCTCGAGCTTCGAATGCAAGCTCGACTCCGGCGCCTTCGCCGCCTGCAGCTCGCCGAAGGCCTACTCGGGCCTCGGCGAAGGCGCCCACACCTTCTCGGTCCGCGCCACCGACCCGGCCGGCAACGTCGACCCGAGCCCCGCGACCCAGGACTGGACCGTCGATGCCTCCGCCCCGCCCGACACAACCCCGCCCGACACCGCGATCGGCTCCGGCCCCTCGGGGACGACGACCTCGACCTCGGCGAGCTTCTCCTTCTCCTCGACCGAGCCCGGCTCGAGCTTTGAATGCAAGCTCGACTCCGGCTCCTTCGCCGCCTGCAGCTCGCCGAAGGCCTACTCGACGCTTGGCACCGGCGCCCACAGCTTCTCGGTCCGGGCCACCGACCCGGCCGGCAACGTCGACCTGAGCCCGGCGACCCAGGACTGGACCGTCGAAGCCGCCTCGCCGCCGCCGGGCGGCTCCAACTGCTTCGCCCAGCCGAGCAGCTGCGGCTATCCGGATCCGACCAACACCGGCGTCCCGGCCGGCACCGCGCTGACCGCGAGCGGCAGCATCACCGTCTCGACCGCGGGCCAAGTGATCTCGGGCAAGGACGTGACCGGCCAGATCTACGTCAACGCCAACAACGTCACGATCGAAAACAGCCGCGTCACCCAGACGGGGAATTGCGGCACCACCAATACCTGCGGCAACTACGCGATCAGGGTCAACAGCGGCGTCAGCGGCACCGTGATCCGCAATGTCGAGACCAGGACCGAAGCCGGCAAGACCTGCGAGCACGACATCCGCAACCAGGGCGGCTCGAGCACGGTCGGGGAAAACCTCTATCTGCATGGCTGCGACTCCAACTGGTACGGCGAAGGCACCCTGAAGAACTCCTACGGGATCGCCAAGATCGAGATCTCGGCCGACCACGTCGAGAACGTCTACTTCTGCTCGGGCGCCTTCACCGCCGACCACGACACCCTGTTCAACCCGGTCGAGCAGACCGCGGTGGTCTTCGGCGACACGATCTGCGGCGGCGGCAACCGCTACACCGTCAAGAACAGCCTCCTCGCCGGCGGCGGCTTCGTCTTCTATCCGCAGGCCAACAACAGCAACCCCGCCGGTGCCCAGGCCGTGATCGAAGGCAACCACATCGCTCGCTGCTTGGCGTCCGAAGTCTCAAGCGGTGGGCACCATCTCTGCAAGGGCGTGACGAACACGGGGACCGAAAGCCCCGGCGACGGCCACGGCTACTACCCCAATGGCGGCAGCTACGGGATCGGCGACTACTTCTCGGGGCCGCTGACCTGGGCCAACAACGTCTGGGACGACAACCTGACGAGCATCTCGGCTCCCTGAGCTGGTGGCAGCGCGACTCCCGTGACCCTCAAGCTGCGTCTGAGTCGGACACTCGTCCTAACGCCGGTCCTCGCTGCTCTTCTCAGCGCATGCGGCGGATCTCAAGCCAATCATGGTGGAACTCAAGCCAATCATGGTGGAACTCAAGCGAAGCATGGTGGATCTCAAGCGAAGCAGCCCGCCACGCGGAGCTCCAACTGCTTCGCCCAGCCCAGCAGCTGCGGCTATCCGGATCCGACCAACACCGGCGTCCCGGCCGGCACCGCGCTGACCGCGAGCGGCAGCATCACCGTCTCGACCGCGGGCCAAGTGATCTCGGGCAAGGACGTGACCGGCCAGATCTACGTCAACGCCAACAACGTCACGATCGAAAACAGCCGCGTCACCCAGACGGGGAATTGCGGCACCACCAATACCTGCGGCAACTACGCGATCAGGGTCAACAGCGGCGTCAGCGGCACCGTGATCCGCAATGTCGAGACCAGGACCGAAGCCGGCAAGACCTGCGAGCACGACATCCGCAACCAGGGCTCCTCCTCGGTAACGGGCGAAGGGCTCTATCTGCATGGCTGCGACTCGAACTGGTACGGCGAAGGCACCCTGAAGAACTCCTACGGCCTCGCCAAGATCAGGATCTCGGCCGACCACGTCGAGAACGTCTACTTCTGCTCGGGCGCCTTCACCGCCGACCACGACACCCTGTTCAACCCGGTCGTGCAGACCGCGGTGGTATTCGGCGACACGATCTGCGGCGGCGGCAACCGCTACACCGTCAAGAACAGCCTCCTCGCCGGCGGCGGCTACGTCTTCTATCCCCAGGCCAACAACAGCAGCAAGCCGCCCGGTGCCCGGACGGTGATCGAAGGTAATCACATCGCCCGCTGCAGGACCAAGGAAATCGTTGCACCCAGCGGCGGGAACCACCTCTGCCGGGGCGGCTTCGACCAGTACGGCTACTTCCCCAATGGGGGCAGCTACGGGATCGGCACCTACTTCTCCGGGCCACTGACCTGGAGAAAGAACGTCTGGGACAACAATCTGGCGAAGATCCCGGCTCCCTGAGCCACTTGGCGGCACATACCGCAAATTTCGTGTCTAAAGCACCCGATTTCGGGTAGGCTGCTGCACAACTTTTGGACAGGTTCAGCCTGCGGCGGCAATCGCGGGAGGGGCGGAGGGCGAGCTGGGCATGGCCTGGCCCCCTGCGCCTACGAACCGGCCTGACGGCGCACTCCATGTTCAGACTCCCAGCCAGAAAAAAAGTGGTGCTTTCGTTGGCGTTGATTGCCGTTGCTGCGGCGGCCGTCCTGGAGCCAGCGACTGCCGCCAAGCCATTTCGCGCCGCGTCCCGCGTGCTAGATCGCCACGCATCTGACCTGTCCTTTGCGATCGGGACGCCGGCCGACACAACCCCGCCCGACACCTCGATCGGCTCCGGCCCCGTGGAAGCGATCTGGACCCCGCCCACCAACCCGCGGGTCGCCGTCCCGGTCGAGTTGGATGGCACCGACTCAACCGGAGACGGGCCGCTCAGCTGCACCTGGACCTTCGAGAACGAAACCGGATCGGCGGTCTACGACACCGAGAAAGGCTGCGCGATCGAGTTCACCTTTGAATCGACCGGCACCAAATACGTGCGGCTGAGTGTCAGCGACGCCAGCGGGGGTTCAGCTTCCAACAGGAAGTCCTTCCTCGTCGCTGCGGCCGCCGACACGACCCCGCCCGACACCGCGATCGGCTCCGGCCCCACGGGGACGACGACCTCGACCTCGGCGAGCTTCTCCTTCTCCTCGACCGAGCCCGGCTCGAGCTTTGAATGCAAGCTCGACTCCGGCTCCTTCGCCGCCTGCAGCTCGCCGAAGGCCTACTCGACGCTTGGCACCGGCGCCCACAGCTTCTCGGTCCGCGCCACCGACCCGGCCGGCAACGTCGACCCGAGCCCGGCGACCCAGGACTGGACCGTCGAAGCCTCCTCGCCGCCGCCAAACACCCCGGTGGAAGCGATCTGGACCCCGCCCACCAACCCGCGGGTCGCCGTCCCGGTGGAGTTGGATGGCACCGACTCAACCGGAGACGGGCCGCTCAGCTGCACCTGGACCTTCGAGAACGAAACCGGATCGGCGGTCTACGACACCGAGAAAGGCTGCGCGATCGAGTTCACCTTTGAATCTCCTGGCATCAAATACGTGCGGCTGAGTGTCAGCGACGCCAGCGGGGGTTCAGCTTCCAACAAGCAGTCCTTCATGGTGTCGGCGGCCGCCGACACAACCCCGCCCGACACCGCGATCAGCTCCGGCCCCTCGGGGACGACGACCTCGACCTCGGCGAGCTTCTCCTTCTCCTCGACCGAGCCCGGCTCGAGCTTTGAATGCAAGCTCGACTCCGGCTCCTTCGCCGCCTGCAGCTCGCCGAAGGCCTACTCGACGCTTGGCACCGGCGCCCACAGCTTCTCGGTCCGCGCCACCGACCCGGCCGGCAACGTCGACCCGAGCCCGGCGACCCGCAGCTGGACCGTCGAAGCCTCCTCGCCGCCGCCAAACACCCCGGTGGAAGCGATCTGGACCGCGCCCACCAACCCGCTGGTCAACGTCCCGGTGGAACTCGACGGCACCAAGTCAACCGGAGAAGGGCCGCTCAGCTGCACCTGGACCTTCGAGGATGAAACCGGCGCCACCATCTGGCAGACCCGGGAAGGCTGCGCGATCGAGTTCACCTTTGAATCGACCGGCACCAAATACGTGCGGCTGAGTGTCAGCGACGCCAGCGGGGGTTCAGCTTCCAACAGGAAGTCCTTCCTCGTCGCTGCGGCCGCCGACACGACCCCGCCCGACACCGCGATCGGCTCCGGCCCCACGGGGACGACGACCTCGACCTCGGCGAGCTTCTCCTTCTCCTCGACCGAGCCCGGCTCGAGCTTTGAATGCAAGCTCGACTCCGGCTCCTTCGCCGCCTGCAGCTCGCCGAAGGCCTACTCGACGCTTGGCACCGGCGCCCACAGCTTCTCGGTCCGGGCCACCGACCCGGCCGGCAACGTCGACCTGAGCCCGGCGACCCAGGACTGGACCGTCGAAGCCGCCTCGCCGCCGCCGGGCGGCTCCAACTGCTTCGCCCAGCCGAGCAGCTGCGGCTATCCGGATCCGACCAACACCGGCGTCCCGGCCGGCACCGCGCTGACCGCGAGCGGCAGCATCACCGTCTCGACCGCGGGCCAAGTGATCTCGGGCAAGGACGTGACCGGCCAGATCTACGTCAACGCCAACAACGTCACGATCGAAAACAGCCGCGTCACCCAGACGGGGAATTGCGGCACCACCAATACCTGCGGCAACTACGCGATCAGGGTCAACAGCGGCGTCAGCGGCACCGTGATCCGCAATGTCGAGACCAGGACCGAAGCCGGCAAGACCTGCGAGCACGACATCCGCAACCAGGGCTCCTCCTCGGTAACGGGCGAAGGGCTCTATCTGCATGGCTGCGACTCCAACTGGTACGGCGAAGGCACCCTGAAGAACTCCTACGGGATCGCCAAGATCGAGATCTCGGCCGACCACGTCGAGAACGTCTACTTCTGCTCGGGCGCCTTCACCGCCGACCACGACACCCTGTTCAACCCGGTCGAGCAGACCGCGGTGGTCTTCGGCGACACGATCTGCGGCGGCGGCAACCGCTACACCGTCAAGAACAGCCTCCTCGCCGGCGGCGGCTTCGTCTTCTATCCGCAGGCCAACAACAGCAACCCCGCCGGTGCCCAGGCCGTGATCGAAGGCAACCACATCGCTCGCTGCCTCGGGGCCGAACGCGTGGGCAACGGCCACCACTACTGCCAGGGCGTGACGAACACGGGGACCGAAAGCCCCGGCGACGGCCACGGCTACTACCCCAATGGCGGCAGCTACGGGATCGGCGACTACTTCTCGGGGCCGCTGACCTGGGCCAACAACGTCTGGGACGACAACCTGACGAGCATCTCGGCTCCCTGAGAAAGGCGCCTTCCAGGTTATGTACACCGCGTAGAACATCCGTCTGCGGGGAGCAGGAAATGATCGATTACTCGAATTCCTCATCCGAAACGCCCCGCAATGGCCAGCAAGGGACAGGATTCCACTGGAGCCACACCGGGATGGCGGAGGCGAAAGCTCTCCGCGGTGATTGTCGCCTGTGTGGTGCTCTTTTCGCTCGGCGCCGGGTGGGCTGTCGCCAAGACTGCGCCGTTGTTCGGTCAACGTGAGCCGCTCACCACCGCTTTCAATTCGAAGAAGGGGTCTGGAGGGCGGAAGGGCCGCCGCACAGCGGTCAGCTCCCTCAGCGCGGGCTGCCAGTACGTCCACCATCGTCTGGTCTGTGACAGTGTCCCCCCGGACACGACGATCACGGCTGAGCCGTTGGCCAGCACGACGGTCACCTCGGCGAACTTTGCTTTCACGTCGACCGAGTCCGGCTCGAAGTTCGAATGCAAGCTCGATGCAGCCAGGTGGCGATCCTGCGGCTCGCCGAAGTCGTACTCCGTAAGCCTCGGTACGCACAGCTTCTCGGTGCGGGCCCTCGATGCCTCGGGAAACGTCGACCCAACGCCCGCCGCCGACACCTGGGCTGTGGAACCCACCCCATCCACTTCCGAAACTCCCCCGCCCGACACGACCCCGCCCGACACCACGATCAGCTCCGGCCCCTCGGGGACGACGACCTCGACCTCGGCGAGCTTCTCCTTCTCCTCGACCGAGCCCGGCTCGAGCTTTGAATGCAAGCTCGACTCCGGCTCCTTCGCCGCCTGCAGCTCGCCGAAGGCCTACTCGACGCTTGGCACCGGCGCCCACAGCTTCTCGGTCCGGGCCACCGATCCGGCCGGCAACGTCGACCTGAGCCCGGCGACCCAGGACTGGACCGTCGAAGCCGCCTCGCCGCCGCCGGGCGGCTCCAACTGCTTCGCCCAGCCGAGCAGCTGCGGCTATCCGGATCCGACCAACACCGGCGTCCCGGCCGGCACCGCGCTGACCGCGAGCGGCAGCATCACCGTCTCGACCGCGGGCCAGGTGATCTCGGGCAAAGACGTGACCGGCCAGATCTACGTCAACGCCAACAACGTCACGATCGAAAACAGCCGCGTCACCCAGACGGGGAATTGCGGCACCACCAATACCTGCGGCAACTACGCGATCAGGGTCAACAGCGGCGTCAGCGGCACCGTGATCCGCAATGTCGAGACCAGGACCGAAGCCGGCAAGACCTGCGAGCACGACATCCGCAACCAGGGCGGCTCGAGCACGGTCGGGGAAAACCTCTATCTGCATGGCTGCGACTCCAACTGGTACGGCGAAGGCACCCTGAAGAACTCCTACGGGATCGCCAAGATCGAGATCTCGGCCGACCACGTCGAGAACGTCTACTTCTGCTCGGGCGCCTTCACCGCCGACCACGACACCCTGTTCAACCCGGTCGAGCAGACCGCGGTGGTCTTCGGCGACACGATCTGCGGCGGCGGCAACCGCTACACCGTCAAGAACAGCCTCCTCGCCGGCGGCGGCTTCGTCTTCTATCCGCAGGCCAACAACAGCAACCCCGCCGGTGCCCAGGCCGTGATCGAAGGCAACCACATCGCTCGCTGCCTCGGGGCCGAACGCGTGGGCAACGGCCACCACTACTGCCAGGGCGTGACGAACACGGGGACCGAAAGCCCCGGCGACGGCCACGGCTACTACCCCAATGGCGGCAGCTACGGGATCGGCGACTACTTCTCGGGGCCGCTGACCTGGGCCAACAACGTCTGGGACGACAACCTGACGAACGTCTCGGCTCCCTAGGCGAGCTAGCAAGAGCGGCTCGTCCTTATTTCAGCCTCAAGGCGCGTCGCAACTGCACAAGGTGGGCGCATTTCGTCCCGTTCACTCAGTGATGAACCTCGACCACGCGATCGAGACGCTCGTCGTTGGGTACGGCTACTGGGGCCCGAACATCGTGCGCAATCTGGCCGAGCGGCCGGAGTTCCGGCTCGCCGGCCTCTGCGATCGCGACGAGAGGCGCCTGGAGGATTTCAGCCGCCAGAACCCGGATCTGACCTGCGAGCGCGACCTCGACGTCGCCCTCGCCGACCCCACCCTCGAAGCGGTGGCGATCGCGACCCCGCCTCACACCCACTACCGGCTGGTTCGCGCCGCCCTGGAGGCGGGCAAGCACGTCCTCGTCGAGAAGCCGCTCGCCCGGACCGCCGACGAGGCGATCGAGCTGATGGAGCTGGCCGACGAGCTGGGGCTGGTCCTGATGCCCGGCCACACCTTCCTCTACAGCCCGTCGGTGAACAAGGTCCGCAACCTGATCCAGGACGGAACGCTCGGGGAGATCTACTTCGTGACGTCCTCGCGAATGAATCTCGGGAAATACCAGCAGGACGGCGTCGTGCTTGACCTTGCGCCGCATGACCTCTCGATCCTGCTCCACTGGCTTGGTAAGCCGCTGGTCGAGGTGACGGCGAACGGGCGCAGCGTTTATCAGGAAGGCGTCCATGAGACCGCGTTCCTGACAATGGCGTTCGAGGATGGCGCCCAGGCCAACGTCCAGCTTTCATGGCTGGCGCCGCGCAAAATGCGTCAGATGGTCGTGGTCGGCAGCAAGCAGATGGTCCAGTACGAGGACACCTCCGCCGACGCCTCCGTCCGCATCTTCGACCGGGGCATGGAGTTCTCCGAGCCGCCCGCGAACTTCGGCGAGTACCGGCTGACCTACCGCACCGGAGACATGGTCGCCCCCCAGATCGAGCCGGCCGAGCCGCTCGGCCTCGAGCTGAAGGACTTCGCCTCGGCGATCCTCGAGGGGACGACGCCCGCGTCCAGCTCACGCCTGGGCCTCGAAGTCGTGCTCGCGCTCCAGGCCCTGGAGCGCTCGCTCGAATCGCGTGGTGAGCCGGTCACGGTCTCCTCCGTCGACCAGGTCCTGCGACGCCGCGCCGCCAAAGTCGCGGCGAGTCAGGCAGCGAGCCCCGCCCGGCAGGCTGCCTGAGCAGCTCCAGAAGCGGTCAGGCGGGGCGCGAGGGCGCCGAGAGGAAGTCGAGCTCGGCGAGGTAGACCATCACCGCATGGGTGGCGATCGCGTCGACGTCGGTGTCGTACTTCATCGCCTCCCGCCGCAGCAACGCCTCTGTCTGAAAGTCAAGCGCGACCTCGAGCTCCTCGAGTTCGTTTTCAGCCGAGGTGTCTGTACCGAAATCTTGTGACCGTTCGGTACCAAGAAATCGTGGGAAGGGCTGGGGCGGCCGTCCGTAGGTGAGCTTGCCGGTGTAGTGGCGGATCGCTGTTTCGACGGCCGCGGTGAGGTCGGTTCCGACCTGGGATTCGAGTCCTGAGCAGGCAAATTGTCCGAGTGTGACTTTCATTTGTTCCCCGTGACTGCGGCCCCAATTGCTCAACTACCCGTTGTACCCAGAATTTTCACCATATCCGGCTGAGATCCTCCTATCTTCAGCCTCTCCAATATCGGTTCATTTCGAGCGACTTGATACCCGGTCGGAAATTTGGACGAATATTGAGATTGACATTCGAACGAAAGGCCACTATTCCTGTCAATGTCATTTCGGAAAGTGGATCGAAGTCCGGGGTACATACCCCGCACCTTGGGAAGAGTTTCTTGTCGGCCACCGGTTCCGATACCGAGATCAAAAACGAGTGGGACAAATGAACGGGGAGACAATTTGACTGGCAGGGCGACGGATTCCGCCGACGAGAACACCTGGCTCGTCCAACAGGCCGTCGAGCGCGCCAAGGCGGGTGACAACGACGGCCTCCACTTTCTGTATGTCCGCTTCGCGCCGGACGTGCAGCGCTACATCGCGAGCTTTGTTCGCGACCACCACGAAGCCGAGGACATCACTCAGAACGTTTTTGCCAAGCTGATGACCGCGATCCAGAAGTACGAGCAGCGCGACGTGCCCTTCGCCGCCTGGATCATGCGGGTGTCGCGCAACGCGGCGCTCGACCACATGCGGTCACGCCGGGCGCTGCCGGCGGAGGAGGTCAGGATCGCTGACGACAACCACGCCCAGACCAGCACCGATCTGAGCCGCGATCTGAAGCGGGCACTTGAGCAACTCCCGGAGGATCAGCGCGAGGTCCTGATACTTCGGCATATCGCGGGCCTCTCGCCGCTGGAGATCGCGGCGACCCTGCAGAAATCGGAGAGCTCGGTGCACGGCCTCCACCATCGCGGCCGTCGCGCCCTGCAGGCGAATCTGACCGAGCTCGGTGCCGCGCCGGTCGTAGCAGGCCGCCGCGCGTCCTGAGCGCCGGCCCGCGCGCGTCACTCCTCGTCGTCGAGGTCCTCGAGGATCCGTTCGGTCACGCGTCCAGCGTGGTCCTCGGCTGCAAAGTAGAGGACCGCATGTTCGAGCAGCTGCTGGTCGCTCACCTCCTGCCTCGCGGCCTCGACCTCAAGGTCACGCCAGAGGCCCACGTCGAGATCGAGGCGTATCCGCACGCCGTCGACGGCTTTCCCGCCACGCAGGAATGACGGGTAGGCCCATCCCGGCTCCGGGGACCCCCGGTCGTTCAGGTAGGCCTGAATCGCTCGTTCCGCGGTGAGAGAGCTCGAGTGACCGCGGGTTACCATTTCAACCGCAAGGATCTTGCTCGCGATCGCACCAACGGTGACACTGATCGAGCGCTTCACCCCGTTTTGTCGGTCGTCCAGCAGGTACCTCCCTCCTGCCGAACCGGCTCGGACATCGGAGGATCGCGGGCTCACATGCTGTCTCCGGTGGGCGTCGTGCGCAAGTCGTTGCGCAGGAAATTCATACCAAATGCATACGCCACCTACTGAAAATAACGGATCAGGTCCCGATTCTTTTCAGGATGTCGGGGTGATCCTGTAGGCGTCGAAGACTGACTCGACGTTGCGCAGGCGGGAGAGGCACTGCTTGAGCTGCTCGGGATCGACGACCTCGATCACGAACGTGTTCTTGACCATCGGGTGCCTGGTCATGCAGCTCGCCTCGATGATGTTGATCCCGACCTCGGAGAAGGTCCGTGAGAGGTCCTCGAGGAGTCGGGTGCGGTCATAGGCGTCGATCTGGAGCTGGACCCGGTAGGAGGCCTCGTTGTCGCCGTTCCAGCTCACCTCGACGAACCGTTCCGGCGCCCGCTTCAGGGCCTTCAGGTTCTTGCAGTCGGTGCGGTGGATCGTGATCCCGCGACCCAGCGATACGTAGCCGGCGATCTCGTCGCCGGGGACCGGGCGGCAGCACTTGGCGAGCCGCACCGCGACCTGGTCGGCGCCCTTGACCTTGATTCCGTAGTTGGAGGCCTCCTTGGTCCGCCGCGCCTTGTCGTCGGTTGCGGTGCTCCCGAACGGCTCGTGCTCCTCGACGGCCTCGCCGCCCTGGAGCCGCTGCATGACCTTTTTCGAGACGGCCTTGGTCGAGATCTTGCCCTGGCCCAGCGCGATGTAGAAGTCGGCCGCTTTGCGGTAGCCCATCTCCCGGATCACGTCCGCGAGCAGCGGCGAGATCGCGACCTTCTGCATCGGGATCCCGCGCTTGCGAAGGGTCTCCTCGAGCGCTTCTCGGCCGCGCTTCTCGGCGTCCTCGCGTCGTTCCTCTTTGAAGAAGGCGCGGATCTTGTTTCGAGCCCGGCTGGTCCGCACCAGGTTCAGCCAGTCGCGCGACGGACCGCGCTTCTGCTTCGCGGTCAGGACTTCGACGATGTCGCCCGAGCGCAGCTGGTAGTGGAGCGGGACGATGTTCCCGTTGACCTTGGCGCCGACGCAGCGGTGGCCGACGTCGGTGTGGACGGCGTAGGCGAAGTCGAGGGGGGTCGAGCCGGCGGAGAGGTTCTTGACCTCGCCCTTCGGCGTGAAGACGAAGACCTCGTCCTCGAACAGGTCGACCTTCAGCGACTCGAGGAACTCGGTCGGGTCCT
The DNA here is from genome assembly GCA_963780815.1 of uncultured Solirubrobacterales bacterium. Classification (GTDB taxonomy): domain Bacteria; phylum Actinomycetota; class Thermoleophilia; order Solirubrobacterales; family 70-9; genus VRUE01. The sequence goes on from CAWADG010000004.1 coordinate 367,410, forward strand.
GGTCGCCCTGTGCCTCGACGAGCTGCCGCAGCCAGGTCATCTTCTCGCGCTGGGGGTCGCCTGTCGCGCCCTCCTTGTAGGCGACGTGGGCGGCGACGCCGTACTCGGCGAGATTGTGCATCTCGGAGGTCCGGATCTGGATCTCGAGCGGTTTGCCCTCGGGCCCGATCACGGTTGTGTGCAGCGCCTGGTACATGTTCGCCTTCGGCATCGCGACGAAGTCCTTGAAGCGCCCGGGCAGCGGCTTCCAGAGCGAGTGGATGACGCCGATCGCCCCGTAGCAGTCCTTGACCGAGCCGACGATCACCCTCATCGCGGTCAGGTCGAAGATCTCGTTGAACTCCCGCCCCTTCTTCGTCATCTTCGTGTAGATCGAGTAGAAGTGCTTCGCGCGGCCGGAGATCTCGGCCTCGATCCCGACCTGCTTCAGCTCCTCGGCGAGGAACTCGCCGGCCTCGTTGACGTAGACCTCACGCTCGTCACGCTGCTGGGAGACGAGCTGTTTGATCTCCTTGTACTTGCGGGGATGGAGCGTTGCGAACGCGAAGTCCTCGAGCTCCCATTTGATCGCGTGGATCCCGAGCCGGTGGGCCAGCGGCGCGTAGATCTCGAGCGTCTCCCGCGACTTGGCCAGCTGCTTCTGCTTCGGCAGCGCCCCCAGGGTGCGCATGTTGTGGAGGCGGTCGGCGAGCTTGATCAGGATCACCCTGACGTCGCTGGCCATCGCGACCATCATCTTGCGATAGTTCTCGGCCTGGCGCTCGTCACGGCTCTCGAACGTCATCCCGGTCAGCTTCGTCACGCCGTCGACGAGGAGGGCGATCTCCTCGCCGAACTCGGCGCGGACCTCGTCGAGGCTGGCGCTGGTGTCCTCGACGGTGTCGTGGAGCAGGGCCGCGCAGAGCGTCTCGGTGTCGAGCCGCATCCGAGCGCAGATCTGGGCCACGCCGACCGGGTGGGTGATGAATTCGTCGCCCGAGCGCCGCACCTGGTCGGCGTGGCGCTCGCAGGCGAACTCGAAGGCGCGGCTGACCGCCCCGCGGTCGATCTCGGGCGGCGAGTCGAACTCCTCGACGACCGCGAAGAGGTCGGCGAGGAGCTCCTGCTGCTCTATCGATGTCTGTGTCGCCCGAGGTATCGGATGCACTCCTTGTGACGGGCGCTGTAGGCGCGGAACGAGCCTGAGCGCTCGAGTTCGGTCTCTGATGAGGATACGACCCCGACCGTCCCGTCGCCCGCTTTTGGCGCGCCCTGAACCAGGCCGAGCTCGGTCAGAATCCGGAAGCAGCGAGCCGCAGCCTCCGGGCGTCGCGTCTCGGCCCCCCGTCCGGAAAGCGCTTCCCGCAGCTGCTCGCCGCTGCACTCGCCGGCCTCGCGGAGGGCCCGGAAGACGGAAATCAGCGCCGATCGCTGGGCGAGGTGTTGCTCGAGCACCGAGAGGCAGAACCGCTGCTCAGCCTCCCCCCATGCCAGGTGGATGTAGCCGCCATCATCCCCCGGAAGCGCAAGCAGGTCGGCGACGCGCTCGCATGCCGGCGGGTCGACGAGCACGACGTGCTCGAACCCGCGCGCGAGCTCCGGCTCGGCTTCGAGCGAGAAGGCGTCGGCGAGTCTCACTCCCTGTCTCGCGAGCGGAGCCCTGCGCTCGGTGTCGGCGACCGCGGCGAGGACCTCGCGCCCACCGCTGGAGGCGAGCTCGGCGACCATCGCCGCCCCCGAGTTGACGGTCCGCAGCTCGACTCGCCTCCCCTCCCCCTCGATGTCGCTGTTTCCCCCGAACCCCGAAGGGAACTGCGACATCGCCAGGGGCGGGTCGCGGTGCAGCTCGCGCTCGAACCGGTCCCACCACTCAGTCGAGAGCCCTTCGTGGTTCTCGACGGTGGGGTGTGGGTAGAGCTCGCGCAGGACGACCCGCGGCTCGACCGATCCGTTCCAGCGATTCACCTCGAGCCGGACCGCGGCATCGATCGCGTCGCCCTCTTCGACCCCGAGGCCCGAGCGGCCGAACGCGACGCCGACGGCACGATGTGAGCCGCTGCGGAGGCTGAACCGGGAGTGCTTCCCCTCCCCCATCGCCCTCACGTCCTCGACCCGGGCCGAGGGGACCAGCAGCCGGACGCCCGGGTTGCCCATCCCGAACGGCGCCAGCCGCTCCAGTTCCTCGGCCAGGTCGAGGCCGAGGCCGGCGCCGCCGATCATCGCGTCGATCTGGACCGTCCGCACCAGGTCCTCGGGCCCGAGGACCGTGGCGGCGTGGGCGCAGAAGGCCTCGTGGAAGCCCTCGACCGCGTCGGCCGGGAGCTCGAGGCCGGCGGCGGCGCGGTGGCCGCCGAAGGAGGTCAGGTGAGAGGCGCAGGCCTCGAGCCCCGCGAGCAGGTCGAACCCCGGGATGCTGCGGCCCGAGCCGCGACCGCCGCCCTCGCCGTCGAGCGAGATCACGATCGCCGGGCGGTGGTGGCGCTCGGCGAGGCGCGAGGCGACGATCCCGACCACGCCCGGGATGCCAGCCCTCGCCGGCAACCACGAGTGCCGGCGCCTCCCGGAGATGCTCGGGGAGGTCGCGGAGGCCGCCTCGGCGGCGGCGTCGACCTCGTGCTCGGTCGCCCGTCGCTCGCCGTTCGCGCGGCTCAGCTCGGCGGCGATCTCGGTCGCCCTCGCATCGTCTTCGGTCAGGAAGAGCTCGACGCCGGCGTCGGCGCGGTAGAGGCGGCCGGCGGCGTTGATCCTCGGCGCGAGCCTGAACGCGAGGTCGCCCTCGTCGAGCTGGGACGGCTCGACCGAGGCCGCCTCGAGCAGCGCCCGCATCCCCGGCCGCTTCGCCCGCCGAATCTCCTCCAATCCCCTTCGCACGATCGACCGGTTCTCCCCGACCAGCGGCACGACATCGGCCACCGTCGCCAACGCGACGAGATCGAGGTCGTCGTCGGGAATGGGGTCTCCGGGAACTCCGCGCGAAGGCGCGCTCGGAGACCCCATTCCCGACGTCGCTCGTAGAGCGGTCGCCAATTTCCAGGCGACGGCAGTTCCGCAGAGCTCGGTGAAGGGGTAGCCGTCGATCTCTGGGTGGAGGATCGGGCAGTCGGGAAGCTCGGGGCCGGGTTGGTGGTGGTCGGTGACGATGACGTCGATGCCGAGCTGTTTGGCGAGCGCGACCTCGTCGATCGCCGTGATGCCGCAGTCGACCGTCACCAGCAGCGAGGTGCCGCGCTCGGCGAGGCGGCGGACGTTGCCGGCGTCGAGCCCGTAGCCGTCGGCCAGGCGGTCTGGAATCAGCCAGTCGCACTCGGCGCCGAGCTCGCGCAGCGTCCCGACCAGGATCGCCGTCGCGCAGACGCCGTCGACGTCGAAGTCGCCGTGGACAGTGACCCTCCGCCCCGCGAGGGCCGCCTGCAGGACCTGGTCGACGATCCCCTCCATCGAGTCGAATGCGGTCGGCGGGTGGGACTCGTCGGCGTCGAGGAACGCGCGAGCCTCCTCGGGGGTACGGTAGCCGCGCCGGACCAGCGTGATCGCGACCGGCTCACTCAGGTCGAGCGCGTCGGCGAGCGCCCGTGCCTCGGCGTAGTCGTATGGGTCCGCCCTGTAGGCGTTGACGGTATCCGCCACGCCTTCAAGCTAGGCGCCCTTCGGGACGGAAAAGCCTAGATCTCTGCCCGCTCTGTGCGGACGCCGATCACCCAGACGACCGCGAGGCCTATCGCGACCCCGGGGATCGCGATCAGCGCCGTGGAAAGGTCGGTGTCGCCGAGGCTCTTGCCGCTCGCGACCTGGACGATCGCGCCGAAGATCACAGCCCCGAATGTCGCGCCGAGCAGGGCGCCGACGATGCCCTGCCAGAAGCGATCGGGGAGGAACACGGTGAAGTGCCAGAGGGCGATCCCCATCATGAACCAGACGAGCAGGGCCATCTAGCGATTCCTCCCGTGTTTGCGCCGCTGCTGGCGTCGCCGTTCCCGTCGTTTCGCGTTCCGTTCCGCCCGTGCGGCGGCGGCGGGGTCGACCGCGGGGGGCTCGCCGTTCGTGGCCGGGTCGCCGCCATCGCCACCCGGCGCCTCGGCGGTCGCGACCGCCGCCTCGCGCGGCTCGGGCTCGGCGACGGCCTCTGCGTCGGCCACTGCTTCGTCCTCCGGCTCGATCTTCGCAAGCTCGACCTCATCGGCAAAGGCGGGGACCGTCCCGTCCGGGCCGGTGAGCCGTTCTCGCCTGCGGACGAAGCTCGGCTCGCGTTCTTTCCAGGCGGTCAGTACCGGCGAGGCGATGAAGATCGACGAGTACGTTCCGGAGAAGATCCCGACCATCATCGCGAAGGCGAAGTCCTGCAGCGTCGCGCCGCCGAACACCAGCAGCACGCCGACCAGGAAGACCGATGAGAGGCCGGTGATCAGCGATCTCGTGAGGACCTCGCTCATCGAGCGGTTGACGATTTGCGAGAACGCCGCGCGCGGCATCCGCGGCACGTTCTCGCGGATCCGGTCGAAGACGATCACGGTGTCGTACAGCGAGTAGCCCAGAATCGTCAGGAACGCGGCGACCGTACCGCTCGTCACCTCTTTTCCGGTCAGCGAGTAGACGCCCGCAGTGATCAGGATGTCGTGGAAGACCGCGATCAGGACCGGCACCGCGAACTTCGGGTCGAACCTGAAGGCGACATAGCCGGTGATCAGCAGCAGCGAGAAGATGATCGCGAGCAGGGCGCTCCGCGCCACCTGTTCGCCGAAGGTCGGGCCGACGCTGGTGCTCTGGAAGCTCCCGGCCTTGATCCCGAATGCCTGGTTGATATCGCTTCGCACCGCCCCGACGCCCCCCGGTTCCAGCTCGCTCGCCTGGACCTGGAAACCGGTGCCAAATTGTTCGTCTTCGGTTTCCTGGACCTCGGCGTTAGCGAGGTTGTGTTCCTCGAGGACTTCGCGCACTTCTTCGACCGAGGCGGATTGCTGAGGGGCGAAGTTCAGCCGCGTGCCCGATTCGAAGTCGATCCCGAGGTTGAGCTGGTTGATGGCCAGCGAGAGGGCGCCGATGACGAGGATCGTCCCCGAGAGCGAGAAGAACCATTTGCTGGCGCCCATGAAGTTGAAATGCCACCGCACCCGCTGGCTGCCGGCGGAGATCATCCGGCTGCTGTTCAGGAGGCGGCCTCGGCCGAAGACGCCGAGGAAGGCCTGGGTGAAGACGACCGCGGTGAACAGCGAGACGATCGTGCCGACGCCGAGCGTGAAGGCGAAGCCTTTGACGCCGGCTGTTGCGAGCACGAAGAGGATGAACGCGGTCAGCAGGGTGATCACGTTGGCGTCGACGATCGTCGCGATCCCTTTGCGGTAGCCGACGCCGATCGCGGCGCTGATGCTGCGCCCTGCGCGCACCTCCTCCTTTATTCGCTCGAAGATGACGATGTTCGCGTCGGCCGCGACCCCGATCGTCAGGATCAGCCCCGCGATCCCCGGCAGCGTCAGGGTGATCGGGATCAGTTTGATCAGGGCGAAGAAGAAGACCGCGTAGACCGCGAGGCCGAGGGTGGCGACGACGCCGAGGAAGCGGTAGTAGATGATCAGGAAGAGGATCACCAGGAGGAGGCCGATCAGCCCCGCCTTCAGGCCCTGGTGCAGGGCCTGTTCCCCGAGGGTCGCCGAGACCTCGCTCTGGCTGATCAGCTTCAGGTTGATCGGCAGGGCGCCGATCTGGAGGAAGGTCGCGAGTTCCTGAGCGTCCTGGATGCTCGTGAAGCCACCCGAGATCTGGGCTCCCGTCCTGCCGTCGATCCCGTCCGGGTTTTCGGCGAAGTTGATGAAGGGCCGGGTCTTGACTTCGCTGTCGAGGACGACGGCGAAACGGCCGGAGAGCGCCTGGGCAGTTTCGGCCGTCACCGGGCCGATCGCGCGCGCCTGGCCGCGCAGCGCGATCCGGCGGGTCACTTCCTGAAACGCTTCGCGACCGCTGTCGGTGAAGTTGAAGACGACGTTCGGTTCGCCGTTCTGGCCGCGTTCCTGCTTCGGGTTGGTGATTTCCTTGCCCGAGAGGGCCGCTTCGTCGTGCAGGGCGAACCAGCCGGGTTCGGCTTCGGTGAGCACCGCGCCGGATTCGTCGGAGGGAAGTTCGGAAACGACGGTCGTGCCCGGCGCCACGGTGGCGATTATCGGGCAGCCCTTCTTCGCCTTTTCGCCCGGTTCCTGTTCCTGGCACTTATTGTTCTCGACCCGCTTTTTGCCGGTCGCTGTGATGAAGAGGTCGGCTTTGGTGAACTCGGGCCCGGCGATCAGCTTGTGCTTTTCGTCAGGTGAGAACAGGTAGTAGCGATTCCGACTGCTCGAGCATTTTTCGCATTCCGGTTCGGGTTCCTGTTCTTCCGCGAGTTTCACCGCCCCCCAGGCGCTCGGATAGGCGCCGGCGAAGATCAGCTGTTCGTTTTCCTGTTTGGTGATGGTGCGTCCGGCCGCTTCCCATTCCTTGTTCGCTTCGTTGATGGCCGAGTCGGGCGGTTTCTGGCCGGGGTTACCGCCGATCACCTTCTCGCGGCCGAGCAGGTTCGGTTCCCAGTCGTAGAAGTAGAGCTGGGCGGTGCTGCCGACGGTTTCGATCGCGCGCTGGGCGTTGGTGACGTCGGGCAGGCTGACCGAGATCCCGTCGCTTCCGAGGCGGGCGACCTCGGGCTCGGAGACGCCGAGGCGGTCGATCCGCTCGCGGATGATTTCGATCGAGCGGTCGATGTCGCCGCCGCTCACTTCGGTCGTCTGGCCCGTGGGGGTCCCCTGATAGATCAATTCGACCCCGCCCTTGAGATCGAGGCCGAGCTTCGTTTCCTTGGTCGCGATCACGAGCCCCGATACGCTGACCAGGAGTACGACGAAGAGGAGGATGAAGAGGTTGCTGCGGCGCCTTGACATCTGGCTCAGCTGTCGGGGGTGAGGACGAGCAGCAGCCCGCCGTCGTCATCGTAGGCGGGGAAGACGTCGGCGACGGCTTCGGCAGGTATGTCGCCCTCGGCCTTGACGGCCACTTTCTTGCCGAGCGAGCGGACCCCCCACTCGAGCGAGGTCTCGATCGGGTCGGCGACGCCGTCCCCGTCGAGGTCGGCGGTCTTGCCGCCATCACCCGACTGCAGCCATTGCAAACCGAGCACTTCCTTGACCGGGCGTCCGATCACGTCTTCGTCGGTCAGCCCGGTCAGCTCGAAGCTGCCGCGGCCGGCATCGATCACCCGGGCCTCCCGGTCGCAGACGAAGAAGGCCGCGTTTGGCGCCGGGTAGTAGTCATCGAGCAGCTCGAACACGAATCCGAACCCGCATTTCGAGCAGCCCTTGGGACGGGTGCTGAAACCGGCCGTCCGGTCGGCGCTCAACTCCCTGTTCCCGCAGTTGGGGCAGATGAAGAACGGCATCCCCCCACAGGCTACTCAGAACAGGCTTTTTGCTCCTTCGGGGGCCGGCAGCCCGAGGTGCTCGTAGGCCCGCTCGGTGAGGACGCGGCCGCGGGGTGTCCGCTTCAGGAGGCCCTGCTGGAGCAGGTAGGGCTCGAGCACGTCCTCGATCGTGTCCTGCTCCTCGCCGATCGCCACCGCAAGCGTCGACAGCCCGACCGGGCCGCCGGCGAACTTCTCGGCGACGGTCGTGAGCAGGCCGCGGTCGGCGCGATCGAGGCCGCCGGCGTCGACCTCGAGCATCTCCAGCGCGGCGACGGCGACGCCGGTGTCGATCGTTCCCTCCCCCTTCACCTGGGCGAAGTCCCGGACCCGTTTCAGAAGCCGGTTCGCGACCCGTGGCGTTCCGCGCGAGCGGGCCGCGATCGTCGCCGCGGCCTCGGCGTCGATCGCGACGTCGAGGATCAGCGCCGAGCGCTCGACGATCTCGGCGAGGTGCGCGGCGTTGTAGTGCTCGAGCCGGTGGCAGACGCCGAAGCGGTCGCGCAGCGGGGTGGTCAACAGGCCCGAGCGGGTCGTCGCCCCGATCAGGGTGAAGGGCGGCAGCGGCAGCGTCACCGTGCGGGCCCCGGCGCCCTGGCCGAGGACGACCGGGAGCTCGTGGTCCTCCATCGCCGGGTAGAGCGTCTCCTCGACCGCCCGGCCGAGCCTGTGAATCTCGTCGATGAAGAAGACGCTGCCGGGCTCGAGGGCGGTCAGGAACGAGGCGACGTCCCCCTTTCGCTCCAGCGCGGGGCCTGCCGTCTGCACCAGCGGCACCCCCATCTCAGCGGCGACGATGTGGGCCAGCGACGTCTTGCCGAGGCCAGGCGGGCCGGCAAGGAGGACGTGGTCGAGGGGCTCGCTGCGGCGGCTCGCGGCCTCGATGAAGATCGCGAGCTGCTCGGTGACCTGCGCCTGGTTGACGAAATCCGAAAGGGTCGGGGGACGCAGCGAGCGGTCGAGCTCCTCGTCGGGGACATCGGCCCGGGCGTCGTGGATTCTGATTTGAGGCGCCGCCTCCTCCGCTCCCGCGCGGGCACGCTCATCACCACCGGATATCTCGCGCCCGCGCTCCCGCGTCCGGGGGCGGGCTCTCTGAGCCGCCTGCGTCGCTCATGCCGCCCTGCCCGCGCCGGCCCTGCGCAGCGCGGTGGCGATCAGTTCCTCGGCGTCGCCGCTCTCGATCCCGTCGAGCAGCTGCTCGGCTTCGAGCGGCGCGTAGCCGAGGTTGACGAGGCCGTCGCGGGCGAGCGAGCGATCGTCGGCGGCCTCGCCGCCGACGGCGATCTCCTCCTCGAGCTCGCCCGCGACCTTCTCGCGGAGCTCGACGATGATCCGTTCCGCCGTTCGCTTGCCGATCCCGGGGACCGCCTGGAAGCGCTTTGCGTCGCCGGCGGCGATCGCGCGCAGCAGCTCCCGCGCAGGACCCCCGGACAGCGCCGCGATCGCGACTTTCGGCCCGACCCCGCTGACCGAGACCAGCTGCCCGAACAGCTCCCGCTCCTCCTCGGAGGCGAAGCCGTAGAGCGCGAGGGCGTCGTCGCGCGGGATCAGCTGGGTGTGGAGGAAGGCTTCGCGGCCGGTCGCGGGCACTGCCTTAAGCGTCTCGGCGGAGACCGTCAGCAGGTAGCCGACGCCGCCGGCCTCGATCACGACGTGATCGGGCCGCCGTACCAGGACCTCTCCACGGACCGCGGCGATCATCCGCCCACCCGCGCGGTGGCCGCCTCGACCGCGGCGCGGCGACCGGCGCCGGCGCCGTGGCAGATCGCGACCGCGAGCGCGTCGGAGGCATGGTCCGAGGCCGGCGGCTCGGGCAGCCCGAGCAGCGTGCCGACCATTCGCTGCACCTGTGTCTTGCCCGCCGACCCGCTGCCGCAGACCGCCATCTTGATCGCCTGCGGCGTGTAGGCGGAGCATGCGATGCCGCGCTGGGCCGCGGCGAGCATCGCGACCCCGCTCGCCTGCCCGACCGCCATCGCCGATCTCACGTTCTTGCCGAAGTAGAGGTCCTCGATCGCGAACGCGGTCGGCTCGTGCCACTCGATCAGCTTCGCGAGCTCGGCGTGGATGTGCTCGAGGCGACGCTCGATCGGCTGTTCGGCCGAAGTCTCGACGACACCCGCGTCGAGCGCGCTCATCCGATTTCCCTCGACGCGGACGAAGCCGAACCCGAGGTTGGCTGCGCCGGGGTCGACCCCGATCACGACTTGCATGGGACCTGATTCTGGGAAGAGCCTCGGATGCCTTTATCAGGCGCCGCCTCCTCTGCTCCCGGACCCGGCTTGGCCGTGCTTATGCGGCGAGCTGCTCGAGGACGCTCTCGGGGATGTCGAAGTTGGCGTGGACGCTGTCGACGTCGTCATGGTCTTCCAGCGCCTCGATCAGTCCCAGAAGCGATTTGGCGTCGTTTCCCTTGACCTCGACGGTGTTCTTCGGCTCCATCGCGATGTCGGCGGACTCGAGCTCGACCCCGGCGGACTCGAGCGCCTCGCGCACGGTCGCCAGGTCGGCCGGCTCGGAGAGGACCCGCAGCAGGTCTCCCTCGTCGCGGACGTCCTCGGCGCCGGCGTCGATCGCCGGCATCAGGTCGTCCTCGCCGTAGCGGCCGCCGTCGACCGCGATCACCCCGCGTTTCTCGAAGATCCAGGCGACCGAGCCGGGCTCGCCGAGGCTGCCGTTGTGCTTGTTGAAGGCAAAGCGGACGTCGGCGCTGGTGCGGTTGCGGTTGTCGGTCAGCGCCTCGACCAGGATCGCGGCACCGCCGGGGCCGTATCCCTCGAAGATGACGTGCTCGATCGCGGTGGCGTCGGCGCCCGCTCCCGTCCCCCGGTCGATCGCCCGTTGGATGTTGTCCTTGGGCATCGAGGCGTCGCGGGCCTTCTGGATCGCGGTCGCGAGCGCCGGGTTCCCATCGGGGTCGCCGCCGCCATCGCGGGCCGCGACTGTGATCGCGCGGGCCAGCTTCGTGAAGATCTTTCCGCGTTTGGCGTCTGTTGCGGCCTTCTTGTGTTTGATCGAAGACCATTTGGAGTGCCCGGACATGCGCCTATTCTATGGAGCGGGATGTCCTCGGAAACGGTCACCCACCCTCAGCACGTCAGCGCGGCCCAGGGAATCGCGGGCAGCGTGGTCTTCATCGCGATGCTGGTCGCGGCGCTTGGGCTGTGGACGGCGATCCCGGTGGGCTGGATCTGGATCGGCTCGAAGGTCTCCGAGACCCAGTTCCCGGCCGAGGGCCCCTACGCCGTCGTCGCGATCGGGATTCTCTTCACCACCCTCGCCGACGCCTGGCTGATCGGCAAGATGAACGAGCTCTACGTGCGGATCACCGGCACCAACCGGCTGTCGCCGATGCGCCCGAGCTGGCTCAAGAGCATGCGCGACACCGAGGCGCCGATCGGCACCACGACCGTCGTCGAGGCGACGATGATGGGCTCCGTCCTCCTCGCCGTCGCGGTCTTCATCGGCTGGTTCTTCCTCCTCGCCGGATCGCCGATCCCGAACCGGTAGCCCAGGAGTAGGGCCGCGAATCAATTTGACCCGGAAATGGAGGGTCAAGTTGATTCACGGCGGATCCACCCGCGGCGGAGCTGGCGCCAGACCCCGCTCGTCGCCGACGCGGGAGGACACGGCCATCCATATCTGATTCCATTGGCCGTGCCCGAGAGCAGAGCAAACGAGCGGAATAACTACTTCACAAACTTGCCGTCTATTTGGAAGTCCTCGCCGTCGACGATGAGCTTGCCGCCGAGGCGGAGGTCGCAGACCAGGTCGGTGTGGACGGCGGACTCGTTGACGCCGCCCGACTCGGGATAGCTCTTGCCGACGGCCATATGGACGGTGCCGCCGATCTTCTCGTCGAGCAGGACCTCGCGGGTGCCGCGGTCGATCGCGTAGTTGGTGCCGATCCCGAGCTCGCCGAGGCGGCGGGCGCCGTCGTCAGTGTCGAGCAGGTTGATCAGGTACTCCTCCCCACGCTCGGCGCTCGCGTCCACCACCTTGCCCGACTCGAACCTGAGGTGGACGCCGGCAACCTCGCGGCCGCCGATCGTAGCCGGGAGGTGAAACGTCACCTCGCCCTCGACCGAGTCCTCAACCGGTCCGGTGAAGAACTCGCCGTCGGGCATGTTGTGCTCGCCGTCGCAGGGGATGAAGGTCCGGCCGGCGATGCCGAGCTTGATGTCGGTGCCGGGGGCGAGGACGCGGACCTCCTCGTGGCCCTGGATCACCTCGGCCAGCCGCTTGGTCTCGGCCGAGGCGCTCTCCCAGGCGGTCAGCGGGTCGCCGTCATCGGCCAGACAGGCGCCGTAGTAGAAGTCCTCGTAATCGACGAGGCTCATCTCCGCCTCCGCCGCGTAGGCGTTGGTCGGGAACAGCGTGTAGACCCAGCGGAACTCGCCGCTCGCACTCCGTTCCATCGCCCGCGAGAGGAGCTCGCCGGTGGCAGCCTGGCGCTTGGTCTGGCGCTCGGGAGGGATCGCCGAGAGCTCGCGCGTGTTGGTCGATGCGCCGACCGCGATGCGGACGTCGGCGTTCTCGAGCACCCACCGCGAGACCGGTGAGATCCACTCGAGCTGGGCATCGCTCGAGTGCCTGAAGTAGGCGGCCGATTGTCCCTCGAGGGCGACGTTCAGCATCGGATGGGCCCCTGCCTTCAGCACCTCCTCGTAGACGGCCAAGAGCAGCGGCTCGGCGGCCGAGTCGCCGTCGATCGCGACCACCTCTCCCTCCTTCACCCTCGTCGAGTAGCCGACCAGGATCTTCGCCAGGCGTTCAGCCCTCGGGTCTCTCACCTCGTTGCCCCCTCTCCCACGCGCTTGCGCGCTTCGGTTGTGATCGCCATGAACAGCGCGTGCAGGCGGGGGTCGTCGGTCAGCTCGGGATGGAACGCCGTCGCGAGAACGCGTCCCTCGCGAATCGCGACCGGGTGTCCCTCGTACTCGGCGAGGACGTCGACGCCGGAACCGATGCGCTCGACCCAGGGCGCCCGGATGAATATCGCTCGCAGCGGGTCCTCGCCGATCCCCTCGACCGCGAGGTCGGCCTCGAAGCTCTGCAACTGCCGCCCGAAGGCGTTGCGGCGCGCGGTCGCGTCGATCAGCCCGAGGTGGGCGTCGTCGCAGACGATCAGGCCGGCGCAGGTCCCGAACACCGCGAGGCCGTTCCGGTGGGCGGCTCGGATCGGCTCCTCGAGGTCCGCAACCCGCATCCCCTTGACGATCGTCGTGCTCTCGCCGCCGGGGATGGCGAGGCCGTCGAGGTCCTCGAGCTCGGCGGCGACGCGAACCTCACGAGCGTCGGCCCCGAGGCCGCGCAGCATCCGGATGTGGGCTTCGAAGCCTCCCTGGATCGCGAGGACGCCGATCCTGAGCTCAGGCACCGCGGTCCTGGAGGAGCGCGTCGGCCGCTTCGAGCCCCGGGATCTCCAACCCCGGCATCGCCTCACCGAGGCCGACCGACGCCGCGGCCACCCGCTCGGGGTCGTTGAAGTGGGTCGTCGCCTCGACGATCGCCTTCGCCCGCCGCTGCGGGTCGGCGCTCTTGAAGATCCCCGACCCGACGAAGTTCCCCTCGGCTCCCAGCTGCATCATCAGCGCCGCGTCGGCGGGGGTCGCGATCCCGCCTGCGCAGAACAGCGGCACCGGCAGCCGTCCGCCCTCGGCGACCGCCCGCACGACCTCGAGCGGCGCCCGGTGCTCTTTCGCCGCTCCGGAGAGCTCCTCCGGGCCGAGCTGGGCCAGGCGCTTGATCCCGCCCGTGATCTCGCGCATGTGGCGGACCGCCTCGACGACGTTGCCGGTCCCGGCCTCGCCCTTCGAGCGGATCATCGCCGCCCCCTCGCCGATCCGCCGCAGCGCCTCGCCGAGGTTGGTGGCGCCGCAGACGAACGGCACCTCGAACGCGAACTTATCGATGTGGTTGCTCTCGTCGGCGGGGGTCAGGACCTCGGACTCGTCGATGTAGTCGACCTCGAGCGATTCGAGGACCTGGGCCTCGGCGAAGTGGCCGATGCGCGCCTTGGCCATCACCGGGATCGTCACCGCCTCCTGGATCCCCTTGATCATCGCCGGGTCCGACATCCTCGCGACGCCGCCGTCCCTGCGGATGTCGGCCGGGACGCGCTCCAGCGCCATCACCGCGCAGGCGCCCGCCTCCTCGGCGATCCGCGCCTGCTCGGGGGTGACCACGTCCATGATCACTCCGCCTTTCAGCATCTCGGCGAGGCCCGTCTTCAGCCTGAATGTCGCGTGCTCGGCCACGGAGCAATATTACGGCCCCAAGGACAACCGATCCTGCACCCGGACGTACAAGGTGACGCCTATCAGGTCGCCAAATCAGCGAGCGTCACGATCTGATGCCTCCGCGAGCGGCGCCGAAGAGACGCGTTGCCGCCGCCCGCGGACGCGAAGCGGAGCAGGCGGCGGAATACTCCTACTTCAATTTGTAGGCGCGGATGCGGTCTTTGTGCGCGGCTTCGTCGCGGGCATAGAGGCCGTGGGCGAGGCCCTGGACGAGCGCCATCAGCGCGGTGTTCGAGCGGGTGAAGGAGGGGCTGTTCGAGGAGTAGTAGAGCGTCTGCTCGGCGTGCTCCCCCACCTCCGACATCGAGGCGTCGGAGATCGCGAGCGTCCGCGCGCGGCGGTGCATCGCAAGCTTCATCGCCCGCAGCAGGAGCGGGTGGGCGCGGCCCGAGGAGAGGACGATCACGAGCGTCTCCTCGTCGATCCTCCCCAGCCGCTGAAGCGACTCGCCGCCGGTGCTGGCGACGATCTCGGCCCTGATGTCGAGCAGGCTCAGCATGTGGCGTAGGTAGCTCGCGAAGAAGGCCATCTGGTCGACTCCGACGACGACGACGCGCTGCGCTTCCGCCAGGGCGGCGACCGCGCCGTCGACCTGCTCGCGGGTCAGGTTCCGCGCCGTTTCCTCGAGATTGGAGTGGTCGGCGCTGAGCGACCCCTCGAGCTCGGAGTGATCGAAGGAGAAGAGTGCGCCACCGCTCGTCGAGCCGTTCGCGGCGACCGCCGTGGTGCGGTACTCCTCGATCGCGGCCTGCTGGAGCTCCGGGTAGCCCTCGAACCCGAGGGCCTGGGAGAAGCGGACGACGGTCGAGGAAGAGGTGGTCGCGCGACGCGCCAGCTCCTCGGCGGTGAGGAAGGCCGCCTCGTCGAGGTGGTCGACGATGTAGCGGGCGACGTCTTTCTGGGACCGGGAGAATTCATCGAAACGCTCCTGGATGTACTCCGAGAGGCTGGTCAACTGGGGGGATTTGGTGGCTGTCTTGGTCACGGCGGTCAATTTCGCCGGACCGCTTGCTTTCCCTTCCGATCTGGTTGGATGGAGGCTGAGATGACGCTCGAGCAGGCGCTCCGCATCACCAACCGCAACATGATCGTGTTCGACCTCGTGCTCGGCTCATCGGCGATCGCGGCGCCGGAGGCGACGCTGAGGGTGCTCGGTCACGACGAGCCGTCCCCCGATGCCACCCATCTGTTCCGCCGCTGCGGGCCGATCTGGCTCACCTTCGCCGCCGCTCACGCCGTTGCCGCCTTCCGCGGCGAGGAACGCGACTGGTGGGCACTGGGCTGGCTGCGCGGGACCGAGATCGCGACCGACGCGCTTTGGTCGGGGTCCCCGGCGATCAGCAGGCCCGGGGCGAAGCTCGGCCTGCGCCTCGCGGGTGTCGCGAACGTCGCGATGGCCGCCGGCTTCGCCTGGCTCTCGACGAGACGATGAGCGACCTCTCCGGGCAGCCCAGCGTCCGCTGGAGCCTGCGCGGCTACGACGACGAAGGCAACGAGGCCTGGCTGATCCGCAACATCTCGCAGAAGCTCTACCGCTGCCCCGGGTGCCACGGCGAGATCGAGATCGGGTCCGAGCACGTCGTCGTCCAGTACCTGCTCCGGCTCGGCGGTACCGAGCATCACCACTGGCACCGCCGCTGCGCCGAAGAATTGCTTGTGCCCGAACTGCGCCGGCTGAACCGGGTGCCGGCCACCGAGTCCTCGCGCTCGAAGCTCGAGGCGCGCGGCCGCAAGCCGGCCGGCCGGCGACAGCGCCGCTAGCGTGGCCGCCAGGCTGACCACGCTTCGGGCATACGCCCGGATCCTCTCCCTCTACCGCGGTTGGGCCCCTCCCCTGCTCCTGCTCGGGGTGGTCGTCTTCGTGCCGGTCGGCCTGTTCCACGCGCTGGCGGCGACCCTCGACACCAACTCGATCGAACTCGGAAGCGTCGCCGAGATCGCCGCCACCGCGGTCGCCCTCATCCTCCTCGCGATCACCGGATTGCTCGGCGAGGTCTTCTACACGGGAGCGGTCGCGGCCCTGATGACCGGCGACCACGAGAGCGACGAGCCCCCATCGTTGACCGAGATCGCCCGCGAGGTCGAGTACGGGCGGTTGATCGCGATCGACCTGATCTACGCGGTCGTCGTCGCGATCGGGTTCATCCTCCTCTTCGTCCCCGGCGTCCTCGCGTTCGTCTTCCTCGCGCTCGCGGCGCCGATCGTCGAGATCGAGGGTCATGGCGTCCGCGACGCGATCCGCCGCAGCGTCCGCCTCGTCCGCGGCCGGTTCTGGACCGTGCTCGCGATCCTCCTCCCGATCGAGCTGATCGGCGACGGCCTGACCCAACTGCTGACCGACCTCCCCCACCATCTGCTCGGCGAAGGCTTCCTCGCCGATTGGCTGGCAGACGTGCTCGCGAACCTGGCGACGACGCCGTTCTACGCGGTCGCGGCGGTGCTCCTCACCGTCGAGCTGATCCGCGAAAAGGAGGGAACGGGGCCGCGGATACACTCGGTTCCCGGCAGATGACGACCGCCTCGATACTCGCCGACTTCTGGAACGACCAGATCGTCGCCGAAGAAAAGCAGGGACTGTTCTTCGTCCTCGTCGGGTTTCTCCTGTCTTTCGGCTTCATCAGGATGAGCACCCGGCTGATGCGAAGCCCGAGGGTCCCGTGGTGGCCGGGGAGCGTCGTCAGCGAGAGCGGCGTCCACGTCCACCACCTGGTGTTCGGGATCGTGACCATGATGATCGCCGGCGCCGTCGGGTTCACCGTCCTCGGCGACGGTCCCTGGGCGGAAATCTGTGCCTTCGCGTTCGGGGTCGGCGCCGGGCTGACGATCGACGAGTTCGCGCTCTGGGTCTACCTCGAAGACGTCTACTGGTCCGAGGAGGGCCGGGTCTCGATCGACGCGACGGTGATCGCGGCGGGATTCATGGGCCTGATCCTGCTCGGCTTCACCCCGTTCGACTTCAAGACCGGATCCATCGACCAGTTCCTCGGGAGCCTGGTCGCGGCAACGATCGTCCTCGGGTTGGTCGCGATCTGCTTCGCGAAGCAGCGGATCCTGCACGGGACGATCGGGTTCTTCGTCCTCCCGATCGCGATCTACGGGGCGGCCCGCCTCGGCAAGCCCGGCTCGCCGTGGGGAAGGCGCCGCTATCGCGAGGGCAATCCCGAGAAGGAGAAGGAGGCCGAGGCGCGGTTCCGGCCCGACCGCCGCACCGAGCGGGTCAAGAACGCGTTCCGCGATGTCATCGGCGGCAAGCCGAGCGAGGGCGTCGCCGCCGCGACCCAGGAGGTCCGAGCCGCCGGGCGCGAAGCCGTCGAAGAAGTGCGCCACGGGGTCGAGCGGATCACCCACCCCGAAAAGCCGGATGAGGGCTAGGTCCTCACTCCCCCATCGCCTTGATCACCAGTCGCTTCGGGCGCCCGCCGTCGAACTCGCAGTAGAAGACCTGCTGCCAGGGGCCGAGGTCGAGGCGGCCGTCGGTGACCGGGACGATCACCTGGTGGTGGACGAGGAGGTTCTTGAGGTGGGCGTCGCCGTTGTCCTCGCCGCCGCGGTGGTGGCGGTAGTCGCCGCCCTCCGGCAGCAGCTCCTCGGCGACCTCGTTGGCGGCGGCCTTCCAGCTCGGCGGAGCGACCTTGTCGAGCCATTCGAGCGTGTCCTCGTGCAGGCCGGGCTCGTCGTCGTTGACCCAGACCCCGGCGGTGATGTGCATCGCCGAGACCAGCACCATCCCCTCTCCGATCCCGGCCTCGTCGACCGCCGCCTGGACCTCTTCGGTGATCCTCACGAGCGCGCGGCGCTGCTCGGTGTGGAAGGTCATGTAGGTGGTGTTGGTCTTCATCCGCTCTCCTCCGCGGTTGGCCCCTTCTCCGGCCAGAACGGCCACTCCTCGAAGTCGCGGCAGCGCCCGTCGGGGCCGAGCCTGATCACCCAGAGGTCGCGGTACTCGGTCCCGCGTGCGTAATCGATGTCTACCCGGACCACCCCGGTCTCCCCCTCGACCGCGACGATCTCGTGCCGCATCTCGAAGCCCTCGTCGGGGCCCTCGCGCTCATGCTCCCACAGCGCGGCGATCGCGTCGAGGCCCTCCGCCGGATCTTCATAGGGGGACATCCGGTAGCGGGCGTCCTCGCTGAAGAGGCCGGCGAGCGCCTCGGTCCCCGCTGTCCGCCAGGCCCGCTCGTAGGCGGAGACCCAGGCGTCGATGTCGGCTCGACCCGCGATGGCGAGATCAAGCCTATGCAAAGCCGTAACGAATCCCCTGCTATCGCAGACCTACACTGAGGTGTGTGCGACGGACCCTGGTCCTCACGATCGCTGCTGCGGTTCTGCTCGGTGCCGGCCTCGCCCGGGCCGAGCTGGTGCAGCGTGGCGATATCCGCCTCGATTTCGACGGGCGCTTCATGCCCAAGGTCCTGCCACGCGACCGTGACGCCCCGGTCAGCGTTCTGATCGGCGGGTCCGTTTCAAGTGTCAACGGCGGCCGGCCGCCCGGCCTGCGCAAGATCTCGGTCGCCGTCAACCGCTACAGCAAGCTCTACACGCTCGGACTGCCGCGCTGTCAGCCGGGGACCCTGCAGTCGACCTCGACGGATGAGGCGTTGGAACGCTGCCGGGGCGCCCTCGTCGGCAGCGGCCACTTCGCCGCCATCGTCGACTTCTCCAACGACCAGTTCCCGGTCAACGGCAGGATCCTCGCCTTCAACAGCGGCAGCACCAGCCACCCCGGTCTGATCCTCCACATCTACAACGCGAACCCGGCGAAAACGACGATCGTCCTCAAATTCTCGATCACCCATCCGAGCAAGGGCGACTTCGGCACCGTGTTCACCGCGCGGATCCCCGAAATCGCATCGGACCTCGGATATGTCACCGACATCTCGCTTCGCTTCGAGCGCCAGTACCGCTATCGCGGCCGGCCGCGCAGCTTCCTAAGCGCTCGCTGCGCGGCGCCCGCCGGGTTCGGCGGCGGACCCTTCGCGTTCGCCAAGGGCCGGTTCGACTTCGCCAACGGGCAGCGCCTAAGCACCACCCTGACCCGGGTCTGCCAGGTCCGCTAGCTCAGGGTGAGTAGGAGCCCGCCTGTTCCTTGGCTTCTTCGATTCCCTTTTCGGCTTCCTTCTTGGCCTTTTCGGCGCCCTTTTCAGCCTTTTCGGTGCCTTCTTCGATCGCCTTTTCGGCTTCCTTGGTGGCGTTCTTGACGCCGCTCTTGGCCGTTTCGCCACCTTCGTTCAGGCCCTTCTTCAGTTCTTCGCCGCCCTTCTTCACGCCTTCCTGAGCCTTTTCACTGCTCTTTTCCAGTTCCTTCTGAGCTTCGTTGGCCTTTTCTTCGAGTTCTTCCTGGATCGAGTTGACGGTGTCGGTGCTGTCGCTGCTGCCGCAGCCCGTCCACGCGGCTCCCGCGAGCCCGACCGCGAGGATCAGGACCACCGCCTTGGCGCGCGCCGCGCCGCTCCACTTCAACAGGTCAACTGACACCCTTCGCTCCTCTCGTTGGACGGCCTCGAACCGATCGCCGCGATCTTCGCACGTGGGCGCTAGTGGGTGCGGAGGAACTTACGAATCACTCCCACCGCGGGTGAGCGGAACGGGTAGTAGAGGCTCGAGACGTGGCCGCGGTTGGGCGTGATGCTCAGTTGCGAGCGCGGGAACCTCTGCTTGACCTGCCTCGCCTCGGTGACCGAGGTGATGTCGTCGATCTCCCCGGCGAGGATCAGGGTCGGGAAGCTCCGCGGCGCCCTCCAGCCGTCCGGCACCGGCGGCGCGAGCCCGCCCGCCGGCGGTGCCGGCCAGGTGAGGCAGTTGGTCAGGTGCGCGGCCGGTGAGAGCAGGTACTCGCGAGCGCCGAACGGGGCGAAGTGGTCGGCCGGGATTCGCTTGACCGAGGTCGAGAGCTCGGCGGATCCGGCTGTCGATCGACTGGTATGGATCCCAGAGCAGCGGATAGTCGTTGCACTCGACCGTGATCTCGAGCCCGTAGGTGAATTCCCGGATCGCGCCGTGGCCGGGCGGGCCTGGCGCGATCAGGCGGTTGAGCCGGCGCGGGTCGCCGGCGAGATAGCGGCGGTCGCCTTCGTCGAGGCTGAGGTAGGAGCGCGGCGCGAGCGTCCCCGACTGCAGCAGGAAGCTCAGCAGGGCGTCGGTCGGCCGTCCCCTGGCGTGGAAGCGGCGGACCACCCGTGAGTAGCGGCCGGCGGCGTCGCCCGAGCAGTCCGGGGCGCGCCGGCAGGCGATCTCGAGCCCGCGCAGGCCAGCCGGCAGGAGCGTCCGGTAGTAGGGGTCGTCGGCAGGGTAGGCCGAGTCGAGGATCAGGCCCCGGAGGCCGACGGGGTGGCGGACGGCGTAGGCCTGGCCGAGCAGGGTCCCGTAGGAGTCGCCGTAGAAGAACACCCTGCCGAGGCCGAGTGCTTCGCGCACGGCGTCGAGGTCATCGGCGGTTTCCCCGGTCGTGTAGCCGGCGAAGCGCGGGCCGAGCTGGTTGGCGCATTCCCCGATCGCTGTGCTTTCGAGGATCAGGCCGCGCTGCAGGGTGCGGCAGTCGAGCGGATCCGAGAGGCCGGTCCCGCGGGCGTCGACGTAGACGACGTCACGTCGCCTCAGCAGGGGCGCCAGGGCGGCGTTGAGCGAGCGGACGAACGGGGCCGCCGTCGAGCCGTAGCCTGGGCCGCCGTCGGTGGCGAGGATCGTTCCCAGCGGGGGGCGCGAGCGGTCGCCGCGCGTTCGGACGGCGAAGGCGACCTTGGTCTTGCCGAGCGAGGGGTCGCCTCTCCGCATCGGCACGCTGATGTGACCGCACCGAGCGGCCTCGCCGCGCCGAGGTCGCAGCGGTGGAGCTTGACCGCGGCCGAGGCCGCGGCCGGGATCGCCGGCGCACACAGCCCGGCCGCGATCGACAGCGTCGCGACCAGGGCGCCGCGACGGCTCATATCGCTGCCGGGTCCATCGGGTGAAGCTCGCCCCTGCTCAGCGCCTCGGTGCGGAGGTGGCCGATCTCTCCGTACTCGGGCGAGGAGATCATCTCGAGGAAGGCGTTCCGGCTCGGGTATTCGACGAGCGCGACCAGGTCCCACGAGTCGTCCCCGAGCAGCGCCGTCGCGGGCTCGCCGGCGAACACGATTCGCCCGCCGACCTTCTCGAGCAGCGGCGCCACCGCTGCTCCGTATTCCCCGTAGCGTCGCTGGCCTCCCTCGGGGCGGAACCGGAGAAGGTTGAGCATCACCACCGGCCCCTCCTCCTCTGCGCGTTGGCGGAAGGCGTCGAATCCCTCCTGGTTGAGTGGCTCGGGTTGGGCAGTTGCCTCCATTGCTCTCCTCTCAGTTGTTCGGACCGGGCTTCGCCCGATCATTCTGATAGTCACCGGGTCATGGCGGGCGCTGCGGAGGGAATCTCGGCGACGGTGCGGACGGCTCTCTCCAACCGTACGGTCTGGCTATGGATCGGCGTCTGGGTCGCGACGCGGGCCCTGATCGTCGTCAACGCCGGCTTCTGGCACCACGAACACCCGCTCAACCTCGAGGATGTCGACGTCTACCACCGTTGGTCGGACATCCTCGCCAACGAACACATGATTCCGGTTGAGGAAAGCTGGCAGTACCCGCCGGGCGCGGCGTTCCTGATGCTCATCCCACGGCTCGGGCCGGCCAGCTACGGCGCCACGTTCGTCGGCCTGATGCTGATCATCGACCTCATCGGCCTCAGCATGCTGGCCCTTCTCGGCCGCCGCAGCGGGAAATTCACCGGCGTCTGGGTCTGGCTGATCGGGCTCCCGATCCTCGGCGTCTACCCCGTCCTGCGGTTCGACATCGTCCCGACGGTGATCGGGATCGCCGCCCTGGTCGTGATCCACCGCCGGCCGGCGCTGTTCGGTGCCCTCGCCGGGCTCGGCGCATCGATCAAGGTCTGGCCGATCGTCCTCCTGTTCGGCGAGTGGGACCGGCGGCGATTACTTGTCTCGATCCTGTCCTCGATTCTTGTCATCTCCGTCGTCCTCCTCATCGCTGCGATCGCGTTTGGGGACCTCTCGACCTTCCTCACCGAGCAACGCGATCGTGGCCTGCAGGAGGAAGCAGTGGCCACCGTGCCGTGGGACCTGCGGGAGGTGGTGACGACGGAACCCGTCCCAAGGGAACTGCGGTTCGGAGCCTGGGAGATCCCCTCCCACACCGCGGACGTCGTCGCCGGCGTGCTCAAGTGGCTGAGCATCGCCGCACTCGGGGGGGCGGCGCTCTGGTGGTGGTTCCGGGCGCGCGCGATCCACGACGGCCGCACCGATCTCGCCGATGCGGCCGTCAGCCGCGACTTCATCTTCACGATCGTCCTCCTGCTCGTCGTCACCAGCCGGGTCCTGAGCCCCCAGTTCATGCTCTGGCTGGTCGGCCTGGCAGCCGTCGTTCTCACCGCGGGGACGACTCGGCTGGCGCGCCCCGCCTGGATCGTGGTTGTGGCCTCGATCCTCTCGACCAGCACCTTCGGGTCCGCAGAACACACGCTGTTTCGAAACATCGCATTGCTGGTCGCGACCGTCGACGCCTGCATCGCGATGATCCTGATGCTACGCAGGCCCACACCCTCGCCGGCCACCTCCTCGCAGCCGGCACCGGGGTAGGGCGCCCTGCCGCGGCGGGTCAGAGGCCGAGGCCTCCGACACCGCGCTCATCCCATCCGAGATGGTGGGCAAGCTCGTGGCGGAGGGTTTGGTCGACCTGCCGGGCGAGCAGGTCCCGATCGTGGCCGAAGTCCCGTTCCAGGGTGTCGCGATAGATCACGATCCTGTCCTCGTAACGTTCGCGCGCGATCCCGTCCCCGTAGTACTGGCCGTATGCCCGTGCCTCGGTACCGAGGTCGGACACGACAACGGGGACCTTCGCCAGCACCTCCTGGAACTGGTCGGGCAGCCGGTCGATCGCGTCGGCGACCAGCGATTCAAAAGGGTCGAGCTCGGGATCGCCGGTCATTGCCCAACAGTACCTGGGCTCGAGCGCCGGCCGGCCACTACCCGAGAGGTAATCGAGTGGCCTACCTGAGCGGGCTAGAGTCCCTCCCGCGCATGGCACCCGAGAGCTCGAACACCGGTGTGGGGCCGCTCCTGCGGGGGTGGCGGACGCGTCGCCGTCGGACGCAGATGGAGCTCGCGCTCGAGGCCGGGATCTCTGCCCGGCACCTGAGCTTCGTCGAGACCGGCAGGGCGCGGCCGAGCGCCGAGATGGTCGAGCTCCTCGCCGAGGAGCTGGAAGTCCCGTTCCGGGAGCGCAACCGACTGCTGCTCGCCGCCGGCTACGCGCCGAGGTTCGAGGAGCGGACGCTGGAGGATCCGGAGATGGCCGGCGTCCGCGAGGCGCTCGAGGTGATCCTCGCGGCCAACGAGCCCGCGCCTGCCGTCGTCGTCGACCGCGGCTGGAACGTGGTCGCGGCGAATTCGGCGATGGCGGCGCTCGCAGCCCGGGTCGACCCGGTGCTTCTCGAGCCCCCGGTCAACGTGATGAGGGTGGGCCTGCACCCGCGCGGCTTCGCGCGCGACACCCTCAACCTCGGCGAGGTCCGCGCGTACTTCATCGGACGCCTCCGGCGCCAGGTGGAGATCACCGGCGACGACGATCTGGCTGCGCTTCTGGAGGAGGTCCTCGCCTACCCGGGGCCGGACCACGATGGTCACCCGACGACGGGCACCGCCGCCGGGCAGATCCTCACTCCGCAGATCAGGATGAGGGGCCCCGACGGCGGTGAGCTCTCCCTGTTCGCCGCCGTCATGACGTTCGGGACCGCGGCCGAGGTGACCACATCCGAGCTCTCGATCGAGCTGACGTTTCCGGCTGACGAGGCGACAGCCCGGGCGCTTCGGAACCTACCCCGGAGGTAATCGACACCCATATCCGCGGCTGCCATGTTGGACGGGCATTGAGTCGGCGGCCGGGATATTTCGACGTTGCGATCGTCGGGGCGCGCTGCGCCGGCGCGCCGCTGGCGACGATGCTGGCGAGGCGCGGCATGCGGGTCTGCCTGCTCGACAGGGCGACGTTTCCGAGCGACACCCCCTCCACCCACGTGATCCAGCCCAGCGGGGTGCTCGCGCTGGAGAGGCTCGGCGTTCTCGACGAGATCCTCGCGGCGGGCGCGGTACCGATAACCAGGCTCACACTCGTCCACGAGGACGTTCGCATCGACGCCGAGCTCGGCGTCGATGCCTTCGGCGCTCCCGGTCTCTCGATCCGCCGGGTCACACTCGATCAGCTCCTGCTGCGGGAGGCCAGCGCGGCGGGGGCCGAGGTCCGCACCGGCGCCGCCGCCGTCGGCCTCGTTCGTGAGGCCGGCCGAGTGTGCGGCGTGGAGACCGGGCGCGACTCGGTCCGCGCCCGGTTGGTTGTCGGCGCCGACGGCCGCCGCTCGACCGTCGCCGATCTCGTCGGCGCCGCTCGTTACCGGGTGACGCCCCCGGGCAGGGTCTTCGCCTGGGCCTACTTCGACCGCGTCGCGGACACCGAGGGCCGGCTCCGGCTCGGGCGGATCGGCGACCTGGCTCTGCTCGCGAGCCCGACGGACGGCGGCCTTTACCTGGCCGGAGCCTGCCCCCTCCAGGCCGACCGCACCGAGTTCCTCGCCGACCGCAATGCCGGGCTGATGGCCGGAATCGGCACCTGGCCCGAGCTCGCCGGCCTCCTCGCCGGCGCCGAGCGCGTGGGGCCGGTTCGGGTCGTCGCCAACTGGCACGGCTTCCTCAGGCAGGCGGCCGGCCCGGGCTGGGCGTTGCTCGGGGACGCCGGGCACTTCAAGGACCCGACCCCGGCCCAGGGCATTTCCGACGCGCTGCGCCAGGCGGAGCACCTTGCCGCGGCGATCGCGGCCGGCCTCGCCGAGGGAGCCGAGCTCGACGCCGGGCTCGAGCGCTGGTGGCGGTGGCGCGACCGCGACGCGTCCGAGATGCACCGGTTCGCGAGCGACATGGGGTCGAGCCTCTCACCGATCGTCGCCCATGAGCTCCTGGGCGAGGTCGCGGCCGATCCCGACGCGACCGAGTTGCTCCTCCGGATCCTCAACCACGACGTCCCACCGGCCGAACTGTTCAGCGCCGGGCGAATCGTGCGCGCGATCGGCCGGGCGGCACGGCGGCAGCCGCACCGGATCCCCGCCATCGCCGCAGAGGTGGGCCGCGAGGCCTCGAGCGAACTCCGCCATCTCGGCCGGCTCCTGGGCAGCCGGCTGGTCACTCCGCCGATCAGCAGATTCCGTGCCGGCCAGGGCCTCGGGATCGAGTAGAACGCGGCGCCGCACCGGACGGCTGTGTCGAGAGTGGGGTTCCCATCTAGCTCGGGTCCCGCCACATCCCCCAGACCGGCGGCGCGCCGCTACCGACCTGGAACTCCCGGGTCACCTCGAATCCGTGCAGTTCATACAGGGCCCGATTGCGGGGAGAGCTGGCCTCGAGGTAGGCGGGGACGCCGTCGGCATCGCAGCGGTGGAGGATCGGGAACATCAGCGCCGACCCGAGGCCGCGTCCCTGGCTCTCGGGCTCCACCCCGAGCACGGCGAGGTAGTAGTGGCTCCTCGTCGGATGGCCGCGTTCGAGCTTGGCGAGGGTCAGCAGCGCCCGCGGCAGGCGCCGCCCCCACACTCTCAGCGCCCGCGGCAGCAGGCCGATCTGCCTCGGGATGCTCACGCTCCATTTGCCGGGCGGGTCCCAGATCGCGGCGCCGGCGGTTCCCACCGTCGTGTAGGTGGCTTCGTGCTCGAGCCAGATCTCTTCGAGCAGGAGGCGGAAGTTCCCGGCGAGGACTCCGGGCCGTCGCGCCGCGTCGTTGATCAGCCAGCTCATCACCGGGTCGTCGGCGAACGCAGCTCCGAGCGCCCTCGAGATGCCCGCCACATCCGCCGGATCGGCCTCGCGGACCTCGTGCCCGACGGGGCCGTTGGCGGGATCCGGGACGCTCATCGCGTCAGTATCTAGGTCTACCTGTATGGTCGTCGCGTGCTCGGCCTCAGGGGGCAAGCATCGAGGGTCACGATCGTCGCCAAGTGAGCCGCCACCCCGGCGGGCATCGAACGCCCGGGCGTCACCTCCACTGGCACCTGACGCGCCACCGGCCGAGGCTGCTCGCGGCCGGAGGCCTTGCCTCGCTCTTGGCCGTCGTCGGGCCCGGGGTGCTCGCCGGCCTCTCCGATGACGACCCGGCCGGGATCACCACCTACTCGATCCTCGGCGCCAAGTACGGCTATGAGCTGCTCTGGGTTCTGGCGGTATCGACCCTGGCCCTGATCGTCTTCCACGAGCTCGGGATGCGGCTCGGCGTCGTCACCGGCAAGGGGCTGCTGACGCTGGTCCGCGAGCACTACGGCGGACGCGCCGCCGGTCTCGTGATCGGGGCTCTGCTGATCGCCAACACCGGAACCCTTTGCGCCGAGTTCGCCGGCGTCGCCGCGGCGGGCGATCTCCTCGCCGGGCTCAGTCGCTACGCCACCGTTCCCCTCGCGGCGGCGGGGGTCTCGCTGCTGGTGCTGCGCGGTTCCTTTCGCTACGTCGAGCACGTTCTGCTCGCCCTCAGCGCGGTCTTCGTCACCTACGTTCTCTCGGGGATCCTCGCGCACCCCGCCTGGGGCGAGGCGGCGAAGGGCCTAACCGTTCCGGACATGCCGCTGACCCGCGATGCGGCCCTGGTCGCCGTCGCCACCGTCGGCACGACGCTGGCGCCGTGGGGGCTGGCGTTCATCCAGTCCTACGCGGTCGACAAGAGGCTCACCGTTCGCGACCTCCCCTACGAGCGTGTCGACGTGATCGTCGGCGCGGTGCTGACCGGTGTGATCGGCGCCTTCGTGGTCGTCGCCTGCGCGGCCACGCTTCACGCGGAAGGGATCGAAGTCAACGACGCCCGCGACGCGGCCAAGGCCCTCGAGCCGCTCGCGGGGCACGTCGCCGCGACGCTGTTCGGGCTCGGCCTCCTCGGTGCCGCTCTCCTCGCAGCGGCGATCGTCCCGCTTTCCACCGCCTACTCGGTGTCGGAGACGATCGGGCGCAAGGCGGCGCTCGACGACAGCTTCGAGGAAGCCCGGGAGTTCTACCTCAGCTACGCCGCGGTCGTGATCGTCGCCGCGACGCTGGTCCTGATCCCCGGCGCGCCGCTGATCTCGATCCTGTTCCTCTCCCAGGCGCTGAACGCCGTCCTGCTGCTGGTGCTGCTCCCGTTCATGCGGGCGCTGGGCAAGGACGCAGACCTGATGGCGGGACACCATCTCGGTCGGGTGGGCAGCCTGCTCACCGGGGCCGCGCTGCTCGTGGTCGCCGTATCGGTTCTCTCCCTCGCCGCCCTGACCGTGTTCTAGCGCCCTAGCATGCGGCGATGGACCGCCTACCCGACCGGATCGAGGCCGAAGGCCTGTTGCTCCGGCGCTGGACGGCCGACGACGCGGAGGCGCTCGGGCGGCTGATCGCCGACAACGCGGAGCACCTCCGGCCCTGGATGCCGTGGATGGCGGAGGAGCCGAGGACCCTGGCGGAGCGGATCGAGCTGGTCCAGCGCTGGGAGGACGAATGGAACGCCGGAGGCGACGTCGTCCTCGCCGTCGTCCGCGACGGTGAGATCGCCGGAAGCTGCGGGATGCACCGGCGGATCGGTCCCGAGGGCGTCGAGCTCGGCTACTGGATCGCCGCTCCCCATACCCGCCAGGGCGTCGCGACCGCCGTGGCCTTGGCGCTGACCAACGCCGCGCTCGCCCTGCCGCCGTTCGACCGGGTCGAGATCCACCACGACACGAACAACCGGGCGAGCGCCGGCATTCCCGCCAAGCTCGGGTTCGAGCTGGTCGGCGAGGAGCCCGGGTTGCGCCCGCCGGCCGGGTCGGGCGTCGAGTCGGTCTGGCGGGCCACCAGGCCCGTCGGTCCGCTCAGGCCGCGGGCCCGACCGTCCTCTCCTCGGCAGCGGCGGGGCGCGTGAGTCTGACCCGCTCGAGGGCACGGGGCCTGGGCGCGCCGGCCTTCGGGCGTGCCCTGGCCGCGCGCACCGAGGCCCGGGTGTCGTGGGCGGCCTCGGCGACGAATGTGGAGAGCACACGGGAGTAGCTCATCTGTCGGCTCATGGACTCAACCTAGGTGGGTTACTTTCAGGGGAGCTTTGAGCTTCCTAAATCTTTCGCTTGCCCCTTCGCCCATTCTTCCCATGCGTAGGACATCGAAATGCGTTCCATCGCCGTCGGATGGGTGCCGAAGAGGAACGATGACCAGCCGGGCGGGTCGGGCTCGCTGAGGCTGGTGATCGCGAGTTGGCGCTGGAGGGCCCTGTCGGCTGCGGGCGCGCGCGTGGCGACCAGAGCGGACCAGTCGGCGGCGGCCTCCTGGCGGCGCGAGACGGCGCTGAAGAACGGCATCGCGAGCAGCTGCATCGCCGCCAGCACCAGAAGCACCACCGGCACCGCCTCGGGGCGGGCCATCCCTCCCCGTCTGCGGGTGAGGAGCGCGATCAGCCCCCAGGCGGGAATCAGGAATAGCGCCCCCCAGGCGACCCCCTTGAGCGGATCGTGGTGGGCAAGGTGCGACAGCTCGTGGCCGAGGACGACGCGAACCTCCGAGTGGTTGAACCTCCCGTCGAGAAGGGTGTCCCAGAGGACGACGGTGCTGCTGGGCCCGAAGCCGGCGGCCTCGGCGTTGGGGGCCGTCGTGAACCGGTGCACTTCCTGGACCTCGAGCCTGGTTCCTGACAACCCTTTCCCGCGTTCGAGGGCGCGGGCGTCGGCGACCAGCTGAGGGTTCCGGAGCGGAGCGGTGCTCGGTATCAGGTAGGGGCTGGCCAGCGAGTAGAGCAGGGCGATGGCGACCAACACCGGAGCCGCTGCCGCCCACCACCAGCGCCTGAAGACCCCGGCCAGGCCCATCGTCACGAGTAGGGCGAGGCAGATGAACAGGAAGGTCCCTCCGAGGTTGAAGAAGCTGTTCAGCAGCCACTCCACGTAGCCCTGATGCGAGACGTGGTAGCGCCGCTGCCACCAGACCTCGACGAGACCGAAGGGAACCGATGAAAGCCACACGACCGCGAAGCCGAGCATCCCGAGCAGCATCCCGGTCCCGATCCGGCCCGCAGCCGACTCCCGCATCAGGCGGTGGCCGTAGCGCGCGTAGATGGCGAGGACGACCAGCAGCGTGACCATGCTCAGAACGCCCTCGATTTCGAGGAAGCGCCCGTAGGTGGCGCTGCGGTCGAGGAAGGCGGAGCCGAAGAAGCGGCTCGGATCGAGATGGGGCCCCGCGAGGGGGGCCACTTCGGTCGAGACCCACAGCGCGTGGGCCGCCCAGACCCAGACCACAGCGCCGACGATCAGGGCGAGCGTCGAGGGGCGCCAGACGCGCCTCAGCGGTGTCGTCCCGACCCGCTCCGTGGCTGTCGTCACGGCCCCCGCCATCTCCAGGCTCAAACCGGCACGGGCGGCATCGACGCCGGGGGCGGGGCCGGCGCCGGCGGGGGCATCGAGATGACGGGCGCAGTCCGCCACTCTTCGGGGCCGCTGTTCGGGTAAGCACCGGTGACGAGGAAGAGGTACGCGTTGGCTTGAGCGGCGTAGCCGATGGCGAGCGCCCCCGCGTTGCGAAGGCCGGCGGGCATCCGTCCGGTGACGAGCGCCGCGAACCAACCGAGGAAGCCGGCGAAGAACAGCAGGGTGTTGTAGACGCTGACGACGAAGAGGGCCGGAATCACGAGGACGAAGCGGAATAGCACGGTCCAGCGATTCTGCCGTTCGGGCCCGGCGAAATGGAGATCGATCGGGTAGCTGCCCTCTCTTCCTGTGAACCCAGGGAAGGGGTTGCCGATCAGGTACAGGTAGGCGACGACGTGGGCCTGATAGCGAAGGTAGCTCGAGAGGATGCGATGGAGGGCCCTGGGCGGTTTGCCGAGGATCAGCGTCGCAAACCAGTTGATCACCGCGGCGCCGAGCGCGACCAGGCCCCAAAGCGTCAGCCAGATCAGGTGGGGGAACGCGAGGAGGATCCGGAAGAAGACCGTCAGGCGGCTGCGCCGCAGTTCGCCGCCGGACTCGAGCCTTACCGGGTGGTTGCGGATCGGCAGCGGGCCGATCGCGGTCAGCGGGTCGCTGGAGGGGTAGCGGTCGGTGAGCAGCAGGATGTAGGCCCAGAACTGGGCGCCGTAGGAGAGCCCGTACGCAGCCATGTCGCGCAGGCCGCGGGGCATCCGGCCGCGGACGAGGGCCGAGAACCAGCCGAGAAAGGCGGCGATCGTGAGGACTGTGAACCCGACCTGGCTCAGCTGCGGTGTCAGGAAGCTGTACCCGTTTGCCCCGTATCCCGCGAGGACGGTGACGAGGAGCATCGCCGGCAATGCGAGGACGATCCGGAATCCGACGGTCCAGCGATTCTGGCGGGCGGGCGGGTCGATCTCGAGGTCGACCGGATAGCCGAGGCTGCCGGTGAAGGACGGGTACGGGTCGCTGACGAGGTTGAGGTAGGCGAAGGACTGGGTCGCGTAGCGGACGAACCTGGCCAGGAAGCGGTGCAATGGCGCCGGTGAGCGCCCGAGGACGAGCGTCGCGAGCCAGTTCCCGACAGCCGCGAAAAGCGCGACGACCGACCAGGCCGCGAGCCAGACCATCAGCGGTATCGCGAACAGCCCGCGGAAGAGCACGGTCGGGCGATCGCGCCGAAGATCGTCGGCGATCGTCAGCTGGACAGGTCGGGCACCGGGGTCAGGGGCCATACCGCCTTATCGGACGCGCACGGCCCGCCTTTGAGTAATGGCCGCGCCTCGAAGTGAGGTTGTCAGGCGAAGCCCTCAGTGGTCGACAGCGTAAAGGCGCCACTCACCTGGGGCGCCCTTCAGGTCGTGGACCCCGCGCTCGGCGAACTCGAGGCCCGAGCCGACCACGAGCTCCCGCACGGTGCTCGAAACGCAGACCTCTCCCGGGTTTGCCAGGGCGCCGATGCGAGCGCCGATGTTGACCGCCATCCCGCTCACGTCGTCGTCGATCAACTCGACCTCACCTGTGTGGATTCCTGCCCGTACGTCGATCCCGATTCCCTGCAGCTCGTTTCGGATCGCCCCGGCGCAGCGGATCGCCCGGGCGGGCCCGTCGAACGTCGCGAGGAATCCATCACCCAGCGTCTTCACCTCGCCGCCGCGATGGATGGCCAGCTGCCGGCGAACGATCCTGTTGTGGCGCTCCAACAGGTGTCGCCAGCGACGATCTCCGAGCGCGCGGGTCCTCTCGGTGGAGCTGACGATGTCGGTGAACAGGACCGTCGCCAGGGCCCGCTCGGGCTCGTGGGCGCGCCTGCTTCCGACCAGGAACTCTTCGACCTCGTCGACGAGGGTGTCCTGATCGCCGACCGTCACCAGGTGATTGCTGTCGGTGAGCTCCACATAACGGGCATCGGGAATCCGCTCCGCCAGGTATCGGCCCTGTCCGACCGGGACAACCATGTCGCCGCCGCGGTGGAGAACCAGAGTCGGTACCTGGATCGCATGCAGGATCGGTCTGACGTCGATGGTCCGGTACAGATCGAACAGGGCGACCGCCCCGGCAGGGCTGGTTCCCTGGCGCAGGAGCCGGGCCCACCAACGCTCGAAGTCCGGATGCCCGTCGAGGCTCGGCGCCCAGAGGTTGCTCGCCACCGGACCGCCCCATTCCTCCGTCACCATTTCGAGGAAGGCGTCCAGAGCCTCGGTCGGCACCCCATCCGGGTGGTCGGGCGCCGCCAGGGCACGAGCGTAGGTCCCGTAGAGGACCAGCGACGAGACCAGGTCCGGATTGGTTGCCGCGAAGAGGGTCGCCATCGGCCCGCCCTCGGAGATGCTGAAGACGACGGCCGGCCGGCAGTCGGCCGCCTCCATCACGGCCCTGAGGTCGCCCATCGAGTCCTCAAGAGTCGGTGGCCGGTCCGTCCGGTCGGAGAGGCCCTGGCCCCGCTTGTCGAATACGACCAGACGGGAGAAGGAGGTGAGCCGGCGCAGGAGGCGCGCCGCATGCGGCTCCTCCCAGAAGAGATCGACGTGGGAGACGAAACCCGGCACGAAGACGATGTCGATCGGTCCGTCGCCGTGCACCTGGTAGGCGATGCTCACACCATCGGAATCGGCGTAGTGGGTGGCGACATCGGCCGCCACCCACTCGGCCGTCTGGGTTGCTGGCGGCATGGCCTAGATCGCGCCGTCGCCGTCGCTGGGACCCCCGTTGTTGTCGGCGTCGTGGTCGCCGAGGTTGTGCTGGGGAATTCCGCGGTGATGATGGCGGTGGTGAGATGCGGCGGCGACGGACGTCGTTCCGCCTCCGACCATTGCCACTACCGCGGCCAGCGCCGCCAGTCTCTTTGCCTGGATTGCGAGCATCTGCTTACTCCTTTCGTTTCTGGGTTTGGTCAGGTGATGAAGCTGTTGATTGCCTGCTCGAGCGTCGGCGCCTCGGACTCCCAGTGGAGCGGTGGCGCGGCGCCGACGATCACGGTCGTCGCCGAGCGCCCGGTGACGATGCAGGCGATCTCGCGATACGGACGGCCGATCTCAGTTCGGTAGGAGTCGAGGACGCAGGAGCCAGTGGCCGAGCGGAACCGGAGCCCGGTCGCGCCGGCCAGAAGCTTCACTTCGCGATCGCCCTCATCCCTGTTGTGGTCGACACGGAACTCGGTCCAGTTGCGAAGGCTCTCGGTTCCCTGGCGGGGCGTCGCGTTGAGGTAGCCGGCGATCCGACCCGACGCCGTCCGCTGCACCACGGTCCGGGTGCCCGCGTCGCCGGCTTCGTGGCGCCAGCCGGGAGGCACGGGCAGGCTTGCATCCGAGCCCGGAAGCCTCGACTTCGACCACGGGGCCGGGGCCATCCCGGGGTGTTGCCACGCGAAGCTCGAGCGGTGAAGCACCGTGGCGGTTGAAGAGTCACGCAGCCCCGCGCCGGCGACCGCGGCAACCGCCGCCAGTGCGACGGCGGCGAGGGCCGCTGCCAACACCGTGATCCTCTTGCGAGTCCGTTTCATACCGTGGGGTACGGCGGGCCAGGCGGCACCGTTCGCTATGAGCGGCTTGTCACAGAGGGATCGGTTGGTTGGGGAGGCTACGACTATTCTCGGCCAGTGCCGGAGAATCGCTCAGCGCCCGACGGCCCGGTGATACCCGTCCTCACCTACCCGGACGTGCGGGCGGCGGTCGACTGGATGGTTGAGGTGCTCGGCTTCGTCGAGCGCGTCTGGATCGGCCCGAACCATCGGGCGCAGTTGAGCTTCGGCGCGGGCTCGCTGATCGTCGCCGATGCGACGGCTGAGCGGACCGCGCCCTCGGGACCCGGGGTAACCCAATCGGTGATGCTGAGGGTGGACGACGTCGCCGGCGTGCACGAGCGCGTCCGGAAAGCCGGGGTGACGATCGTCGCGGAGCCCCGGGACTTCGAGTACGGAGAGCGCCAATCGGCATTCATCGACCCCTGGGGCCACCGCTGGACGCTGACTCAAACTCTGCGCGATGTGCGCCCCGAGGACTGGGGTGGAAGGTCGGCGCCGGGCTAAGAGGACCGAGTGACTAGCCAAGGATCACCGATCGAGGCGACCCTGGTCACCTGGCAGGGCGGTGGGGCGACGCAGCCCATGCTCGGCCTCGCCAGGGCACTTGCAGCGCGCGGCCATGCGGTCCGCGTCTTCGCTCCCGAGGGCCTTGCCGGGCGCGTCGCCGAGGCCGGCGCGCACCACGCTCCGTGGCCGGCCGCCCTCGAGTTCGACGCCTCGCGGGGCCGAGCCGTCGAGGACCAGTTCACCTATCTCGACGGCCTGGTCATCGGTGAGGAGCTGCCGAGGGCGGTTCTCGGGGAGCTCGACCGCGAGCGGCCGGACGTGCTCGTGGTCGACTGCCTGTTGCGCGGCACCGCCGGGCTCGGTGAGCTGCTCGAGCTGCCCACCGTGCTCCTGTTTCACCTCACGCACGACTTCTGCGGAGTCGCCGAGGGCGACGGCGAGGGTGAGTGGGGTTGGCGCTGGCAGTTCAGGGAGCTGAACCGCCTGCGCGCCGGCCTCGGAGCGCCGCGGTTGGAGGTGCCGGGCCCTGGGCCCCGGGCGATGACCACGTCAGTCGCCCTGGCCCGCCGCGCAGCCGCTGCGATCGTCGCGATGCCGCGCGAGTTCGACGACTGGGGCGCCGATGCGCCACCTGGCCTGATCCACGTCGGGCCGATCTTCGAGGAGGCCGAGCCGCCGCGTTGGGAGCCACCATGGCCGCCATCCGACCGGCGGCCGCTGGTCGTCGTCACGCTCGGGAGCGATTACATGCACCAGGAGGACCTCCTCGATCGCATTGCCTCTGCCCTCGCCCCGCTGCCGCTGAGGGCCCTCGTCCTCACCGGGCTCGCGCTCGATCCGGAGGAGCTCTCGCTCGATCCGCGGGTCCGGGTGGAGCGTTTCGTGCCGCATTCGGCGATCTTCCCCAGGGCGGACCTGGTGGTCACCCATGGCGGGATGGGGACGGCGATGGCGGCCCTCACCGCCGGCCTGCCGATGGTCTGCTTCCCGCTCGGCCGCGACCAGGGGGACAACACGGCAAGGATCGAAGCCCTCTCCGCCGGCGTGTCGCTGGACCCGGTATCCGGGAGCGGACGGATTCGCGAAGCGGTCCTCGCCGCCCTCGACTCCGCGGATCTCCGCGACGGAGCCCGCCGAATGGCGACCGCGATCGAGGGCTACGGAGGCGCGGAGGCCGCGGCCGACGTCGTCGAGCAGGCGGCCCAGAGCTGAGGCCCTTCATCCGAGTAACGCTGTGTTGCCGAGTCTTTACCCGCCCTTGGGGAGCGGTTGGCCGGGGCATCGCTAAGAAGCGCGAAACCCCGAAGAAGGAGTCCAATCCATGCAGCGTCTCATCCTCTCCATCGCGGCCATCTTCGCCGTTTCGATGGCACTGCTGGCCTCAGTTGCCGCGGCCAGCTCGCTGACCGTCTCCCAAGCGCACAGGGAAATCGAAAAGAAGGCCAAGCAGGCCTGTGCGCTCACCTGTGACGCATTCGGGGTGCGAAGCACCAGGAGGATCTCCGGGACGAAGGTCTCCGGCGTGGCCTTCGTGCGTCGCGAAACCCAGACCTGCACGGACAGAATGGTTGTCACCAGGACCTCGACCGCGGGGCTGAGCGTCAAAGCCGATGCCTATCCCGCCGGTTGGGTCTGCCGCTGAGCCCGTGCCAGATCTGGCCGGCCTGGGCAATCTGATCTAAGCGCCGAGGCGGTCGGCCAGGCGCTCGACGAGCCAGAGGTCGTACACGTAGCCCTGGGGGTTGCCCTTCATCTTGATCGGACGGCGGGCGAGGATGCCGTCCGAGCCCCCCTCGACCTCGAGATCACGCCAGACATCCTGGGCCGGCGCGAGGCCGGCGAGGAGCTCTTCGACCTCAGAGGGCGCGCCCGGCTCGGCGACGAGGCGGCCATCGTCTTCGCGGACCTTGAACGGTACGACCGCCCCCGTCACCTGGACCTCGTTGGCACCCCGGTCGCGCCAGGCGGAGGGGACAACGCCCATCCGCAGGGCCACCTCTCGCCCGTTCCGGGTCCCGTTGAATTCGGTCGCGGGCATGTCGGAGGTCGTCTGGGATAGGTCCCGTTCCTCGCCGAGCCCAAGTTCCTGGGTGATCGTCGAGGGATCGTCGGCGGGCGGCTCGGTCTTGAGCGCCTCCCACACCACCTCCCAGCCGAGGCCGCTCGGGTCATCGATCTCCGCGGCGCGTCCACGCATCTCCGCCGGAGAAGGCCCCGTGCGTTCAGCGTCCTTCGATCTGCGACTGAAAAGGCCCAACCCGCAGGGGAGTCTAGGGGACGCACCCTTGAGATCGGGCCTGAGACAAGTCCGGCGCTAGTCGGTAGGTCGACCCCCTCTCGGCCAGCAGCACCGCAACCACCTGGAGAAGGAGCGCTTGGCGTTCCCCGAACCCGTGCAGAAGTTGGTCGTTCGCCGACACCCATTCGTCCCTTGCTTCCCGATAGGCGTTCTGGGAAAGGGCGAGATGGTCCATGTCGCTGTCCATGCCCAAAGGC
The DNA here is from genome assembly GCA_963780815.1 of uncultured Solirubrobacterales bacterium. Taxonomy (GTDB): domain Bacteria; phylum Actinomycetota; class Thermoleophilia; order Solirubrobacterales; family 70-9; genus VRUE01. Next base: position 403,081 of record CAWADG010000004.1, read on the forward strand.
ATGCCAGGCCGCAGCAGACCGCCCCGCTTCCGGGTCCGGAAGACTCAGGCCGACGACGTTGATGCGATCTGGCAAGACGGCGAAGACGGCTTCCTCATTATCGGCGTCCGCTCCCACGGTTTGGCCGAGATCCACCTCAATGAATTCGCAGGCAACATCGTTCCCGACTTCGCCCTGATCGACCAAGCACAGTAAGGCGAGTGCGCAGCCGGAGCTGTCAGGCGCCCAATCCGCCCAGCACCGCGAACGGGTTCGGAGGGCGCTCGGCGTAGGCCGCCGCCCACGTGCCCTCGACATTCACTCGACTACCAGTAGGGGCCTCTTTTCGGATCCGCTCGGCGAGTGCCTTGGCACTATCCTCGTCGGTGGCGCCAACCAGCAGGTACCTCCAGCGGTGGACCGTGGGAAGGCCCTCTTTTCGCAGTTGCTCGGACAGTCCCACCGCGTCGTGGCGGGAGGGGAGGTCGACTCGGACCTCGAATTCGGGATTCCCCCTATTCGCCGTCTCTTCGCGCTCTCGCGCCATCAGCTCTTCACGCTCGACCAGCTTGGCGGCATCATCGTTCGGCAGCAGCTTGTCGGGGTCCTCCCATTCCTCCGCGATGGGGTGCCAGTGGCGGAAATCGACCTCGATCTGCCATCCGTGCTGGCGCGCGTCCGCCGCGATGGCGTCTTGGGCCCGTTCGGCCTGCTCTCGCGTGCCGGCGTAGAGGAACACCCGGTCTCCGTCTCGAGTGACGATGACGCGATCGTGAAACTCCGCGCTCAGGTCATGCTGGAGCTGCCGGGCTGCGAGGCGCTCGGTGAGGCCGCGGGCGTGATCCTCCTCGCGCAGGTCGATCTGCAGGCGCCAGTCATCATTCACGAAGTACCTCCATCCGCCTAGCCTCCCCCCATCTCAGGCTCAAGATCTTCACGAGCAGATTGTTTCACCGAGCGAACGAGCCAATCTGCCTTACCGAGACGTCCTCATCAGTCCGCAATGGCGGCTCTCAGCGTCCGTTCCCAGGCGGCACCGGTGGCCCGGACGCCGGCCCCCGCCTGGCGCACACCTCGCAAGAGCCGGATGAGCGGGCGATCGCCACGGCGCGCGCGCCTGACGACGGCCAGGAGCGCCGATTCGTAAATCCCCAGGCTGTGCCCAAAGACGAAGGCCTTGGCCCCCACGGGCCCGAGGTCTGAGACCATCAGGAGAAGGGTCGCCGTGTAGTCGGCGTTTTCGGCGAATCCCCGGAACTCTCGCGCTAGCCGGCCCGGAAGGTCAGGCGGATCTTCGGTAGCCCGATCGATCATGAAGGTGTTCGCGATGGCGTCTTTGGCGACCTGCAAGTAATCGGCGTTGACTTCGTCCCGCGTCGGCCTTGCTTCACTGCCGCAGCCGGCAAGGGCCGCCGCCCCAGCCACCAAGCACAAGGCGACTGCCGCAGTCACGGTTTTCGTCGCCCCCACCTCATCCGAAGACAGATACGCCTCCGAAGGGCGGTTCGTTCAGCCCGCCTGCCCTAGGGGCTTTTTCCTCTGTCGGGCGGGCTGGACTCGAACCTGCGCTCCACGGATTATGAGTCGCGCCAGAACCGCTCTAGCAAGCGGAATCTGGGGTGTTGGAGCGAAGTGAGTCTGAGCAGCTTGGCGAAGTTCGGTGGAGTTGGGGACAAATTTCGGGACAAAGATTGAGGGGGGAGTTAGCGTCCTGCCCAGACTCGCAATTAGACGGGCCTAGCGCCACCGCAACTAGGGTTCCGGCCCCTCGTTTCTAGCCAAAGAGCTTCATGCCTCTCCGAACCCGACTCAGAAAAGCCTTCCCTGCAAAGGGCGTCGGCATCGTCAGTTGCTGTGCGATCGCCTTCTTCGCGATGATCGCCGCGCCGGGCACGGCCTCTGCCACGAAGTGGACGCTGCGCCGGCTGGCTCCGATTCGAAATTCCGAAAACGAACCGGTGCAGATTGGACTCTCCGGAATCTCGTGTCCGAGCGAATCTCTGTGCGTAGCCGTCGGCGGAAGAGAGGGCACTCTCGCCTTCTCGCAGAACCCGACCGGCGGCGCAAACAGCTGGCACACGACAAAGCTCGAATACCCGGTGGGACCGGGCAAGACCTGCGTCGAAGGAGAACCGGACTGCGAACCACCATCGGGGGCGCTTCAGGCCGTCTCCTGCGCGTCGGAGAGCTTCTGCGCTCTCACCACCTACGACGGCTGGATCTTTGCCTCCACAGATCCGACCGGCGGGACCGACGCCTGGTCGCCCGTGAACGTAAACGGCAAGAGCCAAACGGGCGCTACTCACCTGATCTCGATCTCCTGCCCGTCGCCGTCTTTCTGTGCTGCGGTCTCGGGGGGGTCGAACAACTCCAACGGCGGCCGGGTCCTGACCTCGACAAACGCGATCGCGGGGCAGTGGCAGACGGCGCAGCTCGGTGAGCAGCTCGACCTCCGCAGCATTTCCTGCGGCACCCCTTCGCTATGCGTCGCCGCTGCCCGCGGAGGTCGGCTCTACACCTCGACCGACCCGACCGGCGGCCAAGGGGCCTGGAGATCAGTGGCCACCCCGGCCGGTCCGGGCGACCTCGAAGGAGCCTCCTGCGTCTCGACCGGGCTCTGCGCGGTCGGCAACATGAGCGGCAACATCCTGACCACGACGAACCCTTCTGCCGGCGCCGAAGCGACATGGAGTGAGGCGAACGCCGGCGGCTCGGTGCAGATCACCGGCGTCTCCTGCCCGGCGGCAGGTGCCTGCCTCGCCGTCGACGACAACGGCGACGTGATGACCTCAACGGACCCGCCGGGCGGGGGGAGCGCCTGGCACTTCGAAAACCTCATTCCCTTCACACCTGAAGGCCAGCCGCACAACGCCCTGTTCGGCGCCTCCTGCACTTCGATCTCGCTCTGCGCGCTGGTCGGCGGGGAAGGCCGTGTTTTCACCTCCACCGACCCGTTTGCCGTCCCGGACCCGCCCGGCCATCACGGACACCGCAGGGCTCGACGCCGCCCCGAGACCTTTCTGCTCTTCGCCGAGAACTTCTACAACGTCAGCGTCACCCACTATCACCGTGTCCGCGCCCACTTCCGCTTCTACTCACCGACCCGAACCAAAGGGTTCGAATGCAAACGCGACCGAGGCCTCTACCGGCGCTGTGACTCGCCGCTGCGCTACTGGACGAAGCGCGGGCACCACGTTCTGCGGGTGCGAGCAATCGGCCCGACGGGACTGCGAGGTCCACCAGCGATGAAGCGCTTCTGCGTCTTCAGGCGGCCGCGGCGTAAGCCGTCGGATATGCGTGGCTGCGGGATTCGTGTTTCGCCGATAAGGCCCGGGCCGCAGGGACCAGCCGCCTCACCAGGGCGTTGATTTCGGCGTCCGTCTCGCTGGCTCGAGCGAGGGCGGCAAGCTCGTCCAGCCTCGCTTCGGCGCCCTTCCGTTTTGCTTCCTCGTGAGTCGTATCGCTCCTAATTGCCGTTCCAAGACGGGGTTCTGCGACTCGCCGCCCCGACCGCCGAACCGGAAAAAGCCTCATTTCCGGGGCTTTTCCTTGGGACTAACTGGACGGTATTCGAACCATGAGATGGAAAGGCGGATCCGAGACCTATACGGATGGCGCAGCAACCGCTGAGGCGGCCCGCGCCGACCCAATCCGGCCGAGAGGCTTGCAGTGACTGGCCGTCTTTTCAGAAGCCCCCGGAGCGTGGGTTCAGGCTGCTTTCCGCGCTGCGGAGCCGATGAGGGGCGACTATTCGGCGGCCCCTTTGGCCTCCGTCGGCAAAACGACGCCGGGCCTTTCATGTTCGGGCAGCTTGATCCCGACTTCATTGAGTCGGGCGAGGTCCTCGCGCGTCGGACGCCAATCCCCTACCTCGGAGCTTCCACGCCAAGCGATTCGGATCACGGCCCCCTCGGCGACTCTGAAATCGATGCCATTGTCGCGGAGGTGGACCGTGCCCTTCATTGCCGGAAGCGCAAAGCTGTTCACGCCGATCCCATAGAAGCCATGCCCTCTGTCTAGCCTCGGGGGCCGCGGGTCCAGGGGGTTCCCAGCTTGCCCTGGAAATGTTGCACTGGCTGTAAGCCGTCGGCGTGCCTGGCTGACGCATACAAGAATCCGACGTAGACCTCTTCACCTCGCTCGTCGATAGCATCAGCGCCTGCTCGTGGGTCAGGGTTTCGTCGGCCACGTGCCAAGGATGCTCGCACGTCTCCGGGCCGTTGGTCGCGTTTGGGCGGGACAAATTCAGGTGAGCGCTATTCATACTCCCCCGCCCCTTGCCTGATCCTCAGAAGCAGTCGAGGTCCAGGTCCGGCACGTGGCCCACTTTGGTCCGACTAGAGAAGGGCAGCCGCCGAAGCGAGGGAAATTGCACTGCAGTCAATGGGGCGGATTGGTTACATTGGCGCAGCAACCCGCATTGGCAAGCCAATTCATGCTTCGGCCTGCCTCCGCCCTGCCTCCGACTTTCCTGGCAGCTGAATTCTGTGCCTCTCATACTTCGCCGACCTCGGTCCTGGGAACGAGAACTGCTGCCGCCGAGACGACAGTCATCGACTTTGCCGCGACACACGGCTGCGGTAAAGCCGGGGCCGGTGAGGGGGATCCGGGCGGCGCCCGGCAGATCGACGGTGAGATCGCCAGTCCAGCTCGCTGTGGAGCCCGGGCTGTGCGAGTAGAGGGCTTGGCCGGCGAAGGGGTCTGGCGGCTCGACCGTAATGGTCTCCGGCTGCTTGCCGCGCTTGCTCATGACGAACGAGCCTCGTTCGAAGAATCCGCCCATTGTCCTGGTGATCCGTACCCCTTCGTGTCGTTCGTAGGCCGCCGCATAGACGTGGCCAGCCGAGCGCGCCGGATGTTGCCTGAGGGCGAAAATCTGAGCGTCTAGATTGACGGTACGGCCTTCCCCCTTGCCAGTCACCGTCAAGATGGCTTCTTCGGCCTTGCGCTTGAGGTTTGGGAAGGGGCCCGGCTCGAATTTCGGCCGCAGTCGTTTGCAGACCTGCCGAAATCGGCGTGTGAAGAAGACGCGACCACTCTTGACGGAGACCTCGGGGACAGCACCCTCGTGGGAGAGCTCGATCGCGCCGCGATAGGTCCCTATTCCTTCCCGCGGCGCACGTCCCTGGCAACGTCCAGGAAAGCGCCCTGGATGGGTGAAACCGGGCCTGTAGTGGACGAAATGCAACGTGACGTCCACCCGGCCCAAATCGCCGAAATCAGCTTCGATCCGCCGCCCGCTCACGCGACCCTTCGTCGAGTATTCGGTCCCTGAGGACGGACCCTCCACCGCGAGCCCTACCCGCTGCCTGTCATCGGCTGAGACCGAGATCACGGCGTCGGCCCTGTTTTCGACAGGAAGGATCAGCTTGGTTCCTCCAGGATGCGCCCTGTAGCCGGGTTTGGCCTCGGCACCGACCGGCAACGCGAACAAGAGCAGGACGACTGCACTGAAGAGAACAGCGAACGAGCGACAAGAAGCATCGCCCGCCGGGAGAATCATTGGGCTGAGCATAAAGCCCCCTGTCGCACGCATAGAGCCATTGCTTAGTGGGGCGGGCTGGACTCGAACCAGCGACCGACGGATTATGAGTCGCGCCAGAACCGCTCTAGCAAGCCAAATCTAGCTTGTTGGAGCGAAGTCGGTCTGAGGAGATTCAGGGAGTTCGGTGGAGTCGGGGACAAATTTCGGGACAAAGTTTCGCGCCGCAGCTATCTGCCGCGATCACTCTTGTCCCGGAGCCCTCTGATCATCCTGGAAGCTGGCCACGAACACATCGCAAGGACCCATATACAGAGGAACGCTATCCCAATCGTCCCGCCCCAGCCACCGCCTCCGTGAAGTCCGCCGGGTGGTTCCGCGTCGACCGTCAATGCGGCAATGCCGATACCTAAACCAAGACCGGTCTGGATGAGCCCGAATGCCATCACGGTCCGCTCATTCAGTCGTTCTCTCCTTGCGACCTCTCGACTGCGGGCTAGCGAATAGATGCCATTGGCTCCAATCAGGATCGCGAAAACTCCCGCGCCGACTTCCCATACATGCTGGGGCAAGAAGGCAAGAACCAAGAGGTGGCCATCGGGTGAGCTCATGCCTCAGCTGCCTCCCTCCTCCGAGAGGGTGCAATGGGAGTTCCCTGCCCCACCTCGGCCGTCATCTCGATAGCTCCTCTCTGTATGAGACTTCAACAAGGGCGGCGTCGTGACGCTCTTGGGTGAGGTAGTGATGCCCTGAGCCGCCATTGAGGAATGTCTCAATTTGCTTTGCCGCGTCTGTCCAACCGCGGCGATCTTGTCGCCAATCGAATTCCGCATTCGGGGGATCCGAGTGGGCCGCCGTCAGAGCGACCGCCGGCTGAACTTCGGCCGTGCTGAGGGAAAATCTCCGAAGGTTTTGGAAGTCCGCCTCGGGCGCCGCTGCGAGGTCCAGATCGCCGACGTCTTCGGTTCCAAGGCCCAAGAAAAGGCTGTGAAGCCATTGGACTGCCCGCTCTGATTCGAGGATGAGGATGATCGTTGGCCCGTACGCACCCTCGTAGTAGTCGCCGAAGATCAGACAATTGGGGGGGAGTTATCCATGGGCGCGTCCTGCCTCTTTCAGGGCTCATCGTTCGCGGCCGCCCAACTACGATGCTGGCAACGGCCTGCTCGCGACAGATATCGGAATCATCGACTGATTCGCGGAGGACCACTTGATGGGGCGGGAAGGACTCGAACCTTCGGCCAACGGATTATGAGTCGCGCCAGAATCGCTCTAGCAAGCGTCATTCATCGCTGTTCGGCTCCAGTGCTCTGCGTTGGCTGAGTTGCGTCGGGCTTGGCATCCGGCGCGAGAAGGGGGAAGAAATGCCAGGCGATCTGATGAAGGACCTCAGTGATATCCGCTGGGGTGATCTCCGCGTCGGGCTTTTCAAGCTGGGATGGGAGTTCGATCCCGAGTGCCTTGGCCTGTTCGATGATGCCCTGCCCGATCGTCTTACCGAGCTGGCTAAGCCCCTTGGCGATGGCGTCCTCGTCGAGGTGCGATGCCGGGACCGGGTGGGCGTTGATCTTTGCCCAGGTCTGCGGGTCTCGCGGCTCATCGAGGGTGAATAGATCGTCGAAGGTTCGCGCCGACGCATCCCGCTGGGTGAGCGCCTCGCCGAGGCCCCAGCTCTTCCGCAGGGTCGCGATCAGGGAGGTGTGGCGGTATTCGTCGTTGAAGACGGAGCCCTGTGGGACCCAGGGAGAGACGAGGATCGCGGGAACGCGGTAGCCCGATCGGTCGAACTTGAACCCCATTTCGCCTGCCGGTGCATCGGGGTCGGGTGGAGGCACCGGGCCGGGCGGCACGTGATCGTAGGTTCCGCCCGGCTCATCCCAGCCGATCAGCAGGGTGGTGTTCCAGACGTTGGACCCCGACTCCGACGTGCCGGAGCGGTAGGCGCTGAAGATGCGGTCCAGGAACGCCTCCCCCGCCAAGATCGAGGACGGAGGGTCGGCGGAAGCTACCTCGACCTTGGGCAGTGAGCGACCGAACGCCGGGTGGTAGTCGCCGTGCCCGCTGATGAAGTTCGGCTCGATCAACGAGAAGTCGGGCAGGGTTCCCGCCGCCGCGTCTCGCTCGAACTCCGCGAACGGCACCACGTTGGTCGCCAGCCGGTCTTTCAGGCGCGAGAAGTGGATGACGCCGTGGAAGGACCACGCCATCGGTTCCATCACGTAGATCTTCCAGGTCTTGCCATGTTGCTCGAGCCGCTCGAAAATCGTTTCGGCGTCATTCTGCGTGAACCACTTTTTCGCCGGCGAGTTCACAACCAGCCCTGACGATGTCGCAGCCGTCCAGAACGAGCGGTTCATGAACGTCTGCGACGGCACCTCCGAGAACCAGTGGTCGAAGACGCCGAACTCACGAGCGATTCCGCTCAGCACCGGCAGTTGCTCGGGCGTGTACCCGGTCATGATGTGGGCGTACTCCTCGTAGGTCGGCTGACGGCCCATCTCGCCGGTGAACGTGCTGATGTAGTCCGTGACGAAACCGTCCATCGTCGGCGTCGCGCCCGGTGGCGGTGCGTTCCACGGTTCGGTTACCTTCTCGCCGATCTTGAAGCGGTTGTGCTCGTCGAGGACGTTGAACAACTGCGTGTTCGTGTGGTACCACTCCTCGCCCGAGTCCGGGTTCGGCGAGTCCATGTCCGTAGCGACCGTGTACGGCACCTCCTTGCGCTCGGCGCGGTCCTCGGCCCACTCGGGAATTGGGTTCGAGAGCTCCTTGCCGACCACGCCCTCGAAGGTCCTCCCGTCATCCGGTCCGTAGAGGTGACCGAGCATGTTGTCGAGCGATCGGTTCTCAAACAGAACCACGACAAAATGATCCGTCGCATAGTCTCGTCCGGCAGACACGCGGGGCCTCCTTGCTCGACTGGGCGCCTTGTTCTTGCGAACTTATCGACGCCCGAGCGGGGAATCAAGTCTCTCGAAGTATGTGGACCCGGCATCGATCAGGACGCGATTGACGGGTCGAGCGTTACGTCCCCGCTCACCCCCGAGGGCGCGCCCGAAAACGGTCCCCATCGTCGGCTCCCCTGTTCGAGGGCTCATCTTGGGGCGGGCTGGACTCGAACCAGCGACCGACGGATTATGAGTCGACGCAGAACCGCTCTAGTAGGCCAAATCTGGCGCCTCAGATCGAAATCTGTCTGAGCAGTTTCGCGGAGTTCGGTGGAGTCGGGGACAAATTTCGGGACAACGTCGCAGGGACTACCTTGCGTGGTATTGCCACTCCCGTCTCTACGCCAAAGAGAGCATCGCCAGCGGGTCGCCGCTGGGCGCAGGGTGCTGGTCCTACGCGTCCCCGGGCGGAGTCACCTCTTCTTGATCTTCAACTTCGTCGTTTGGGAATTGGCGGTGCCGCCGTTTGGAGTGAACGTAATCCGGGCGCGCGCCGTGACCTTGCCCTTCTGCTTCAGCATCTGATTCGCAAGCTTGGTCAGCTTGAGCGTCACCTTGATCGCTCCCGGGCCGCCGCTGACGGTCGAAGGATTCAGTAGCCTCGTCGCCGAAGCGAAGGCCCTCCTCGCGGTGGTGCCGGCATCGGTGACTTGTACGACGCCCCTGGAGGAGACGTTTACCGTCAGCGCCTTGCCGCGCAGCTTGCCGATCGCAAACGCGTTGTTGGCCTGGGACGTCGGCAGGACCGGCGACGTCGGCAGGATCGGAGGGGTCGTAAGACCGGCCACCATCGAGGTCTCGCCCGAGTCGTTGCATGCTGTGGAGACGGCGGCGTTGTTTGTGTCGCCGGAATAGGAGATCATCCACCGATAGGTGCCGGCGGTCGCCGGGATGAAGGCTGGGGAGTTGACGTAGTTGTGGTTGCCCGAGATCGAGATCGGATCCGACGTGTACGCGGGTGGGTTGCCGCAGTTTGCGGCGTCCGGACCGTAGGCGGTGAATGTGATCGTGCCGGTCGGAGCACCGCCGCCCGAAATGGTCGCCTGGTCGGAGATCTGCCCGCCGAGGGTGGCGTTGGCGGTGGCCAGGGTCGAAATCGTGGGCGTCGCGATGACGACCTGCGTGGCCTCGTTTGCATCGTTGCAGGGGGTAGCGACCACCGCGTTGTTGGCGTCCCCGGAGTAGGAGGCACGCCAGCGGTAAGTGCCGAGGCTACCGGGGGCGAAGGCGGGTGAGTTGACGTAGCTCCCGTTGCCGGCGACCACGACGGCACTGCTGGTGTAAGCGGGTGGGTTGGCGCAGGTGGTGTTGTTTGGGCCGTAGGCCGTGAGTGTGATCGTGCCAGTCGGTGTCGATCCGCCAGTGAGCGTGGCCTGGTCGGAGATCTGCGTGGTGACCGCGGCGCTGGCGGTCGCCTGAGTGACCATCGCCGGGGTGGCCTGGGCCACGATCGAGGTCTCGTTCGGGTCGTCGCACGTGGTGGCGACGGCGGCGTTATTCGTATCCCCGGAGTAGGAGGCGATCCAGCGGTAGGTGCCCGCGGTCGCCGGGGTGAAGGTCAGTGAGGAGTCGTATTCGCCGTTTCCCGAAACGGCGACAGCGCTCGAGGTGTAGGCGGGGGGGTTGCCGCAGGTGTCGTCGTCCGGTCCATAGGCAGTGAAGGTGATCGTGCCCGTCGGGCCCCCTCCGCCCGAGAGGGTCGCTTGGTCGGAGATCTGCCCCCCGATCGGGGTGTTGGCGGTGGCCTGGGTCGAGATCGTCGGGGTCACCTGGGCGACCACCGAGCTCTCGTTCGAGTCGTTGCAGGGGGTGGAGACGGCGGCATTGTTGACATCGCCTGAGTAGGAGGCGCGCCAGCGGTAGGTCCCCGGGGTCCCGGGGGTAAAGGTGGGTGAGTTGTCGTAGTTCCCGTTGCCCGAGACCGTGACCGGGTCCGACGTGTAAGCGGGCGGGTTGCCGCAGTTCGCGTCGTCCGACCCATAGGCCGTGAAGGTGATCGTGCCGCCGGGGCTGGACCCACCAGAGAGCGTCGCCTGGTCTGCGATCGAGGCGCCGATAATCACGCTGGTGGCGGAGCTGGAGATCGTGGGCTTCGAGGGGTCGAACTTCTGGATCCGGTTGTTGCTCGTGTCGGCGACGTAGAGCTTCCCGGTCGCATCGATAGCGACGCCGAAGGGCGAGACCATCTCGCCGCCAAGGCCTCCGGTGGTCCCCCTCTGGCAGCTCGCTACCACCGTGCAGACACCGAACACGTCGCCGCCGTTCACGTTCTTGCCCCACGCCCGCAGCCAAGTGCCCGAGGAGTCAAACTCCTGGATCCGATAGTTGTTCGAGTCGCCGACATAGACATTGGCGCTCGCATCGGTGCCGACGCCCACCGGCTGGAACATCTCGCCGCCCAGCGCACCAATGCTCCCCGCCATGCAGCTCGCTGCCACGGTGCAGACACCGAAGACGCCGCCGCCGTTTACGTTCTTGCCCCAAGCGCGCAGCCAGGTCCCCGAGGAGTCGAACTTCTGGATCCGTTGGTTTCCCCCGTCGGCGACGTAGACGTTGCTGCTCGCATCGGTGGCGATGCCGAAGGCGGACGACATCTCACCGCCGAGCCCGCCGGTGGTCCCCCCCTGGCAGCTCGCTGCCACGGTGCAGACCCCGAAGACGCCGCCGCCGTTCACGTTCTTGCCCCAGGCCCGCAGCCACGTGCCCGAGGAGTCGAACTTCTGGATCCGGTTGTTCCCCGAATCGGCGACATAGACGTTGTCGCTTGCGTCGACGGCAACAGCGTCGGGGAAGTTCATCTCACCGCCGAGCCCACCGGTGGTCCCCGCCTGGCAGCTCGCTGCCACGGTGCAGACCCCGAAGACGCCGCCACCGTTCACGTTCTTGCCCCAGGCCCGCAGCCAGGTCCCAGAGGAGTCGAACTTCTGGATCCGTTGGTTGCTCTCGTCGGCGACGTAGACGTTGCCGCTCGAGTCGGTGGCGACGGCCGCGGGAGTGTTCATCTCACCACCTAGCCCGCCGGTGAACCCCGCCTGGCAGCTCGCTGCCACGGTGCAGACCCCGAAGACGCCGCCGCCGTTCACGTTCTTGCCCCAGGCCCGCAGCCACGTGCCTGAGGAGTCGAACTTCTGGATCCGATTGTTGTTGATCTCGACGACGTAAACGTTGCCGCTCGAGTCGATGGCGACGCCATAGGGGGTCTGCATCTCACCGCCGAGCCCGCCGGTGGTCCCTGCCTGGCAGCTCGCTGCCACGGTGCAGACCCCGAAGACGCCGCCGCCGCTGACGTTCTTGCCCCAGGCGCGCTCCCAGGTTCCGGATGCGGCACCCGCCGGTGGGGCGTACAGCAGTGTGGCGAGGGTCGCCACGAGAACGACACCGACCCATGCGAGCGGAGCGCGCCTCCCGTCGCACTGGGGTGGCGGTTCGCTGGCGGACCGGAGACCCAACCTAACTTCCCTTCTCTCCTTGATCGTGGAGTGATCCTAGGCCCAAGCCTGGCGCGGGTCAAAATTTACCCGGGATGACGAGCTACTGGGGGCCTCGATCAGTAGGCCGCGCTTCCGCTTTGCGCGAGAAGCAGGCCAACAGCCGCACTGTCGTTGATATGGGGCGGGCTGGACTCGAACCAGCGACCGACGGATTATGAGGCGCTCCAGAACTGTTCCGGCAAGCAGAACCTGGCGCATTAGTGCGACATCGCTCTGAGGGGATTCCGGGAGTTCGGTGGAGTCGGGGACAAATTTCGGGACAAAGTTACAAGCGACAGCAACGCGAGCATTCGGTCTGCATTGAGCCACGGCGCAGGAGCTGATCAAGTAGCGCGCGAGAAGTCGACGCTGGATATCCGAGGGTGGTCCGATCCCTGGGAGGCTCCGATCAGTCATGAGATTCGGGCTCGCTATTGGACGATCTTCAGCTTCAAATAGCTCGTCCGTCGGGAGCCGCTGATCTCCACCGTCTCCCTGACGAGGACCTTTCTGGCGCCGGCAAGCTTGGACCTGAATTTCGCTCTTGGTAGGAGCAAGACGACCGCCGACTTCCCGGCTTTTGCCTTGCCGGTGCCGACGGCGCTCTCCGCCTTGCCCTTGCGCTTCTTGGAAACGGCCTGAAGCTTGTATCGGCAGCCCTTCGGCTTGGCGCTCCTGGGGCACTTGACGCGGACTCCGGGATAGGAAACCCGCACCGTCCGGGTCTGGCTCGCAGAGGCCGATCCGTCGCAGTAAGCGGTGCGCCCGGTGAAGATCATGGACGTCGAGCAGCCCTCGCTGTCCGTCAAGGTCAGCGTCGCCTGGTAGGAGCCGGGCTTCCGGTAGGTGTGTGTGAAGCTCGGGCCACCGGTCGTGGCGGTCTGCCCGTCCCCGAAATTCCACGCATAGGTCGCGACGGTGCTGTCGGGGTCGCTGGAAGCCGAGGCATCGAGGGAAAGGGGCACGCCCGGTCGGGCGCGGGGGGCGCTGAAGGTGGCTACGGGAGACTGGTCGGGAACGATTGCGATCCCCCAGGGATCGGTGCCGACCCCGATCGACGCGCCCGGCATGCCGGTCTGGATATCAATCGGAGTCACGCCGCTGGGCCCCGTTTCGGTGACATACGCCTCTCTGCTGTCAGGCGTGAGCGCGATGCCGATCGCGCCAGCATGGATTTTGATCGGCGTGCCGACGACCTGGTTCGCTTGGGTGTCGATCACCGAGACATCGCCCGATTCGTTGTTGACGACATAGGCGAACCTGCCGTTGGGGGTGATCGCGATCGAGCCCGGTTCTTCGCCGACTTTGATTGCGGGGGGGACAACCTGATTGGTCTGCGTATCAATCACCGAGACGCTTTTGGAGCCGGAGTTGGAAACGAAGGCGGTCCTGCCGTCGGGGGTGATGGCGATCCCGATTGGGAATTTGCCGATCGTGATCGGCGTGCCGACGACCTGGTTCGTTCGGGTGTCGATCACCGAGACGCTTTTGGAGCCGGAGTTGACGGCATAAGCGAACCTGCCGTCAGGGGTGATCGCTACTGCGGCCGGTTCCGAGCCGACCGTGATCGGGGAGCCGACCACCTGGTTGGTCTGGGTGTCGATCACCGAGACACTGTTGCCGAAGAAGTTGCTTACGTAGGCGGCCTTCCCGTCCGGGGTGATCGCGATCCCATCGGGGAGGCCCGTGTCGACGATCGGCGCACCGACCACCTGGTTGGTCTGAGTGTCGATCACCGAGATGCTGGCACCCAAGGCATTGGTGACGTAGGCCCTACGGCCGTCAGGGGTGATCGCGATCGCTTCGGGGAGTTCGCCGACCGGAATCGGAGAGCCGACGACCTGGTTGCTCCGGGTGTCGAACACGGAGACGGTGTTCGAGCCGCGATTAACTACGTAGGCGTCGCTGGCGAAGGCGCTTGTGGCCGGGACGATCAACATGACGGCCAGAAGCATCAAGGCAACCGGGTGACCGCGACCAACACGCCTCGCTCTTGCCAGTTGCCTGGCCACGCCGGCAACTATACCCAGGGCAAAGTGGTCCAGAGAGTTGGGCAGGGCCCCGGGTGCTCTGAGCGGAGCGCGCACGCAGACAGAAAAGGCTCAAACAGCTGCCGGCCTCGGCCTTCCAAACAACATTCGGGACAAAAGTTTGGTTTCGCCCCGGCTCGAACAGACCGAGTCCCGTTCAGGGAGTTCGGCTCAGTTCACTGGAGTCGATGACAAACTTCGGGACAAATTTCCGGTGCCGCAGGGGCGAAGCTCTGTCGAGCTTTCCGCTGAGCGGATGCCCAGAATTACTTGCACGCGATGTGCGTGCACTGGCGCGGGTCGCCGTTGTGGTGGGCGATGTTCCCACTGCCGTCGATCACCCCGCGCACGGCCTCGATGCCGAGGTCGCGGTTGCGCACTGCGCTGTTCTTGGTGACCTTCGTCGTCGAGCCTTCGACGTCGAAGCCGTCATCATTTGACTGGCTCGCACTATTGCGCCGCAGGATGGTGTGCCTGGCTTCGGCGTCAACGGCGACCCCGTAGAGCGATGGACGATTCGAACCGCGGGACTTCGAGCGCGCCGAAAAGCTTAGGGCCAGGTATCCCGACGCCACGCTGGTTTTTGCAACCCTGCGACCCAGCCTGGCGGCGGCTGAGAAACTGGCACTCACCAAACTGGCGCGCCCGAACCAGAATGGCATCTCCGTACGCCAACGTACTTGTCCTAACGGAGATGGAGCTCTTCAACCGCGAAGGGCCGCCCGGCTGTTGGAAGGAAGCTGGCGGCCGAGCATCTGAGCTGGCGTCCCAGTTACAACGTTGGAGAAATCCCGCACCAGAGTGGGCCGATCTCACCCAGCAACTGCATCTTGGTCTAGAGCCACGGCTGGACTGGTGGCGGTCGCGTTCATCGCCTTCTTAGCCGCGCCCATTACCGCCAGGAGCTTGACCCCGCTCGTCGTCTTGCACCTTCCCCTTCCAGGGGGAGCCGAAGTTCGGCAAGAACTCAGTGGGCCCGAGGCAGTTCAAGGCCTGGAGTCTAAGTCCTGCTCAGCGGACGATGAAGCGCGCGAGGTGGACCACCCCGCCCTGAGGCAGGGAATCCTTCGGAGTCCAGGCGAGGACCAACCTGCGGTCTTGCGGGGCGGCGGCAAGGAGGTCAGCGATGTCCCGCGGGACGCCGCGGACTGGGCCCAGATGGAGCGGCTTGCCGTTCAAGCGGTAAGCACGGATCGCTGGGCCATGCCGTGTGGTCACGAGAAAGATGTGGCGCCGAGCGCGCATCACCGCGATCGGAACCGCGACCAGATCGCTGTGACTCTGAGGGGCGGCGATAGCGCCGAAGTGGTGGTCGAGGACGCCGTCCGGGGCGTAGCGGAGAAGCAGCGCCCGGCCCTCGACGCGTGCACCGGTAAAGCCACTTGCACCGGCGAGGATGCTGCCGTTGCGCCTGACGGTGAGCGCACCGATCGATCCACGCAGCCAGTGCGGCGAGGCAACCTGCCCGTTGCTCCCAAAGCTCGGGTCCAGCCCCCCGTCCGGCAGCAGACGCGCCAGCGCGGGGCTGGCTCCAGCGTAGCCGGCCAGAACCAAATCGCCGTCGGCCTGCTCTTTGATCTGGTCGGCGGCGCTGTAGGTTTCGGGGAAGAAGCCGACGACACGGGAGCCGGTGCCGTTGAAGGAAGTATCGAGCGTCCCGTCGGAACGGAGCTTCACCACCGCCATCTGTTCCGCGGGGCCGCTGACACCCACTACTTGATTGCCTCCCGCCGCTGCCACGGCACCCCCGGGCAGCGCCACCAGCGACCAGATCCGAAAGCTGTCTAGCCCCAGCGCGGCCATGCTCACCGAGCCGCCGTTCCCGAAGGAGGGATCGAGCCTTCCCCCGGCGATGCGACTGATCCTCCTTCCCCGTGAGAGCACCAGGAGCCGGCCGGACCCGTCGGCGGCGAGGGCGTAGACCCGTCCGAATGCCGGCAGCGTCAAGTACCCCCGCGTCCCGAAGCTGCGTTCGAGCTCGCCGCCGCGCCAGTAACGGGCGATCACAACCGTGCCCGTATGCTCGACGCTTTCGGCGGCGACGTAGATAGACCGTCCCGGAGCCACCGCTATCGCCTCGACCCTCCCGAAGGCAGAAGGCGCTTCCGGGTCCGTAATCAAGCCCTTTTTGCCGAAGCCGGTATCCAGCCGCAGCGGCGGTGACGCGGCCAGCGACGGGGAGAGCATGAGCAGAAAAAGCAAGCTCGCGATCGCGGCGAAGGAGATGCGTGGGGGTCTCTGCATGTTGTTATCCAAAACGGTACTGCGCAGTTGAAGTCGCGGTGGCCTCGATCAGCCCCTGCTCAGCAGGGGCCACCACACGCGGCGGCCAAGCAAACTGTCCAGGTGCTCAACCGCTCATGTTCGGCATTCCGCGCCGACACCCGCCAGTACCCAACGACCTTGACCGGGCTCGTCTCTTGAGACCTTCCCCTTCAGGCAACGGCCAAAGTCGCTTCCTGATGGGAAAAGCTCGCCCGCCATGGCTCAATACTCTTTACCCGCCTGGGTTTGCGGGCCCCTGGCAAGAGCCTCTCTCCCCTATTGGCCCAGACGCCCCAGCGTCCGCGGATCCCCGAGCGAGCGATCCCCGGAGCCGACGAGCTTGCCCGGGACCGTCGTGTCTACCTTTTTTTGAACTCGCGGCTCCGCCGGCGCGAGGATTTCGCCTTACCAGGCGGCTTTGCACGTTGACGCGGAGCGCTTTTCCCTTACCCAAGCCCTTTGCGGCCCGCAATAGGCACGAGCTACCCTTGTCACAATCCCTGTCATCTAACAGGGTTCGTGTCATCCAGTCGAGAAAGGCTCAAGTTGCCCGAGAACACCCGCGCCATCCTGTACCGCAGAGTCAGCACCGCCGATCAGAGTCTGGGGCTCGCCGCGCAGCTTGAAGCGTTTGAGGCGATGGCCGACCAGCGAGGCTGGACGCCGGAGCGTGTGACAGATGAGGCCGTGTCCGGCTCTGTTCCCGCCGAGAACAGGCCCGCGCTTGGTCCTGCGCTCGACGCGATGGGTCCCGGCGATGTGTTGGCAGTCTCCAAACTGGACAGGCTCTCGCGCTCTGTGTTGGATTTTGCCCGCATCCTGAAACGGGCTGAGGACGAGGGATGGGGAATTGTGGTGCTGGATCTGGGCGTCGATATGACCACACCCAACGGGAAACTCGTCGCCCACATGCTGATCGCGATAGCTGAATGGGAGCGCGAGACAATTCGCACTCGCATCCGGGAAGGGCTGGCGCAGAGCAACAAACGCCTTGGCCGGAAGCCGGGACTCCCCGCCGTCAAAAAGACGAAGCCCAGACCAATCAGCCCGGAGGTTGCAGCGGTAGTGCGTGACGCTGCCGCTGAGGGACAGTCTCCCCGCGCCATAGCGGAGCGATTGAATACCTACGGCCATGCTTCGCCACGCGGCAAGCGTTGGCATCGTGAGAGCGTCCGCCGCCTGCTGGTGCGACTCGACCTCTAAGCGCCCGTCAGGAACCGCCAGCGGAACGCCCCACACCCGTTCGCCCCTGCCGCAAGGCTGACTCCCGTAAGAGGGCCGCACTTCTTTGGCCTTGAGGCATACTGGGCCTTCGATGAAGCGTCATGAGACTGACGACACCCTGAGAGCGCCCAGCAAGATTGTCGCCCTCGTCCTGATGTTCGTTGCTGCGCTCTCCGCCTATATAGCCATGCGTTTTATCCGCCCAGGCAAAGGCGAGGAACATCAGGATCGGGTCATGGCAAGGCTCGACTCGATTGAGGCGCGGCTAGAGCATCTGGAAGGCCGGTCCTAGAACCGATAGAGGCCCGAGCCGCGCTCATCGGGACGGCGATGGCACAACTTTCGGTCAAGCCAGAGGCCACTACCACGCCGCTCCACGCCCTCCGATCCCCCGCCACGAACCGGCACACCCGCCGATCTTCTCCGGCGTCTGTCGCGCCCATAGCGGCCCGTACCCCCCGGTGTACCCTCCCGCCCCGCGATTTGATGATCCGGCCAGCAGGCAATAACCGCTCCCACGCGAGTTCGGTGGGGATGGCGACGGCTTACGCCGACACCACACCCTCCAAATAGCGCTACTACATACCTAGCTTTTTCCCGCCCCACTCTATGTGACGAACTCGTCATTTTCCATGCCCACACAGGAGTGGGTTGGTGGTACAACCGGCGGGACTCTCCCCCGACCCGGTCAAGAGGAGAAACGGATGGACGATGAAGTAACGGTCAAAGAAGATCTGACCGACTATGAGACAGTGTTCTGTGAATTACTCAAACGGGCGATAGAAGTTGAGACTGTTGCCCTTGATGAGAATGGCGAGTCTGTCTACGTTGGACCCGTCGAACGCGAAGGGACACAGATCTACGGGCGTTACCGTTTGAGCGATGAGGCGAAGCGGTTTTTGTTAGGCGAGTTTCCGCTCGATGAAATGCCGGACAGTCTGTTGCTCAAAGCACCGTAACTAGAATCGGCCCGACGACTTTCACGTTGACCAAATCAAGGTCTTACGGAGGTCAATGCCGGCGGGGGGTCGCCGGCTTCCAGGCGAGGCGCAGGTTGACGGTGTCGTCCGGCGGGTGCGAGCCGACCCGGGGCTTCGTCGAGCCGACGACGAGCCGGCTCCCGGCGGTCTTCTTTCGCTTCGGCCGCCGCACCTTTCCCAGTTTGCAGTCCGCGTCCTTGAGGGCGCTCTTGGCGCGGCGGAATGGCCTGCCGCGCAGCCTGGGGACCCGGCACACGTGGGTCCGCTCGACGTATTCGACCGAGTTCGAGCAGCCGGAGACGTTGCCGGCGGTGTCGATGGCCCTCGCGGAGAAGTGGCTCGTGGAGTCGTCGGAAACTGTCATCTCGATGCCGGACGAGGACAATTCGGCGGCGGAGCCCACGCCGGCCGCCTGTCCCGAGCACGACGCCGTGTCGAAGATCTGGACGGTCGAGAATTCCTCGGCGCTTCCCAGAATCCGCGGGTGGTTGTAGTTGGAACGTGAGGGCGGGGTCGTGCCGCTGAGCGACGGAGCGGCGGGCGGCATGTGGTCGAAGACGTCCACTGCCTGCGAGACGTTGAGACGACCCCCCGTAGTCGTCCTCTGGTCGAGTTCGTGGTTGCGGTCGACGCTGTTGAGGAGGGCTTCGCGAACTTCAGTCACCGATGCGGAGGGCTGCATCGAGAGGAGCAGCGCCGCGGCACCGCTGACATAGGCCGCCGCACTCGAGGTCCCCTCGAGGAAGCCGTAGCCCGAACTCTGGCCCAGCGGCTCGGCGCAGGTCACCGATACTTCGTCGAGCAGGACGCCGCTTAAGGGCAGGGGGGATCCCCCTGTGGTGAAGCGAAGGCGGAACTGGACTTGCCCGCCCGTCTCGAATGCGCTCGAGAGTACGAACGACCGGTGCTCGAAGCCCGGTTCAACGGTATAGCTCGGTTTTATCGTTTCGAGGGGGGCGCCGTCGAACAAAAATTCGACCTGGTAGGAGTCGCCTGAGGACAGATCCACCCGACCGTACTGGTTGAACTTGCAGCCGGCGTTGGGCGGGATCGAGAACGCGGGAGAGGTGCTCTCGCGGGTCGTATTGGGCGACGGTGAGCCGATCCTGTCGGTGATGCCGTAGGAGGCGAACGGCGCCTCGTTCATCAGTTCGAAGCCTCCGTTCGGGCCGGTCGCGGCCCAGCTCGACGCGAAGCTGGGCCCGAAGCCGTCTTCGAACCGGGCGGGAAACGGGTAGGTGCTGAGGATGTCGGTTCCAGGCGCGCCGAGGTCGACCGATTCCCTGCCCCAATCCGAGAAGGGGGCGAGGGCGTCGTTCTGGTCGGTGGCCGCCACGCAGATGACGTTGTCGACCGCCGCCGGGACGGGCGGAGAGGCCTGGCTCTGAGGCGTGAAATCGCAGGGATAGTGGGCCCCTCGGTTCGGTTCGCCGATCGTCGGGGCGAGGCCGCTGTCGTTGTCGCTGCGGTCGTTGCCCGCCGCGGTCACGAACAGCGTCTTGGTGGCGGCTGCCATCGCGTTGACCAGGGCCTGGCTCGCGCCGGTGCCGCTGAATGACATGTTTACGATGCGGACGCCCTTGGCGGCGGCGTAGTTGACGGCGGCGACCTCGGCCGAGGTAAGGCAGCGGTTGTCTTCGCTGCCCGGGAACCGCGAGCAGACGCGGAGCGGCATCAGCCTCACGTTCTGGGCGACGCCGGTGACGCCGACCCCGTTGTTGCCGGCGGCGCCGATCGTGCCGGCGGTGTGGACGCCATGGCCGCCGGTGATCAGGTCGTCGTCGGTCGGGTCCCCGTCGACGCTGGGCACCTGGCCGTTGGGACCGATGAAGTCGGCCCCGTGGACGTCGTCGACGATGCCATCGTGGTCGTCGTCGATTCCATTTCCGGGGATCTCACCGGGGTTCGTCCAAGTCACGGGCGCCAGATCCGGGTGTTCGAACCGGTAGCCGCTGTCAAGGTCCGCGACGACGACCGAGGGGTCTCCGGCGGTGCGCAGCCAGGCGCCCGGCGCGTTGACGTCAGCTCCGGGGGTAGCTGTCTGCCAGTGAACACCCGCCCCCGTGTTCAGCAGTCCCCAGAGCTGTCCGAAGAGTGGGTCGTTGGGGATCGAGGTCGTGTCGTTGACGCTGTCGGGTTCGGCGAGGACGACGGCGGGCTCTGATGCGAGCTCGTGGGCAACGGTGGTGGTCGTCTCTCCGGGGACCGTTTCGACCAGCTGAAAGCTGCGGTTGCCGAGGTCGGCCTCGAAGCGGACGCCGGCGCGACGGCGCACGACCCCACGTTCCCTGTGAGAAGTTCCCGGTTCCCATTGGACGATGACCCGGCCCTTCGCGAAGGCCGTCCCAGGGATGCACAGGGCAGCCAGCGTCAACGCCAAGAGCAGCTGCGTGCGGACCGTTCGGGCGCTCGTGAATCGGCCCAACTCCTCGTTCCTATCCTTCGCCGAGGGTTGCGGCCGAGGGCGCGAGGACCGAGCTCGTGATCGATCCGACTCGCCAGCCCCCTCGATCGTTTGTCATCGGATAGGCGAAGAGGCGGGCACCGGGAGCGTGGAACACGACGAATCCGTCGTTGCCGTTCACCCGAACCCTGAGGACCTTTCCAGATAGCTGGAGCGCAGCCACATGAGAGGCGTTGGCGGCGAGAATATGTGGGAGGAGTTCCTGGCAGGTCGGGTGATGACCACCGCCTCCCGTCGCCACCAGTTCATCGAACTGTTGCTTAAGTGAACTCGAGACGAGTGAGCACGCCTTGTCGTAATTCCGGTGGGCGATGGCGGCGAGATACCCCTGCTCGGCGGCCAGCACGGCGGCTGATTCGGAGCCGCCGGCTTCCGACCCGAATTCTTCGACTTCCGATTCGCCTCCCTTGAAGTGGTGGGCCGGCGGAGAGTGTTGCTGGCCGCCAGAGCCCTTCGCTGGAGATTCTCCAGCCTGCTTCGAATCACCGGCCGTGGCTGCTGTCGATTCGGCCGGCGGCGGTTCAGTCGCGGTGGTCGAGCTCGAGTTGGAGCCGCCACCGCAGCCGGTGGCGGCGACGGCGGAACACCCCAGTACCAGGAACGAGAGCGCCGCAACCCGAACGCGGCGGTGTTGCAGGCGCTCCATTCAGCCCTTCGCCCGGCAGCTCCGGTTCAAAGTCGATTCGACGGTTGTGCCGGCGAACACGAATTCGGCTTTGGCGAAGGCGAAGGTCGCGCCCGGGAAGCCCTTGGGCGCCGGGCAGGACGCGGTCAGGTAATGGTGCGTCTGACCCTTGTACCGGAAGGTGCGATTGAGCTTCAGCCTGATACCGGTGATCGAGCCCCAGTTCGCCTTCACTTTTGGAAGGTAGGCGACCAGGGTCGTCGCGTATCTGCCGTTGGAGTGCCGGACGACGAACGGAAGCACGAAAGAAGTCGGCAGGGGCTTCTGGCCATAGATGTGGGCGAAGATCACCGGGTGCCCGAGCACGTCCCCATTGAAGGCATAGATCTTGCCTTCAGATGGGAACGGCGATTGTTCGGGCAGGATCACGTTTGCCGAGAAGTAGCCCGTCCCCACCATCGATGATTTGCAGGCTCTGAGTGCCTCGGCGTTGGTCGACGGCTGGATTTCGTTGAGGTGGCACTGCGGTAGGCCCTGGTAGTCGATATGCCCGTTGCGGTTTATCGCCAGGGAGATCCGCAGCAGTTCCGGCGGTTCCTTTTCTTCGATCGTCGCGATGTGGGTCGAGACCGAGACGGTGACGGGCGCCTCATGGCTGCGGGGAAGGGCCTTCGGCTTGATCTGGCCGTCGAAGGTGAGACGCATGATCCCCTTCTGACTGACCTCGGCCTGGGCAACGGTGACCGCCAGGGCCGTCAGGGCCAGGGCCGCCACCAATAGCAGTGCCTTGGACTTCCTCGTGGTCGTGCGCATCACTTCTCTGTGTTCCTCGCGCGCCTAGTGCCTGCCACGGGAGAGTCGGACGACACGGTTCTTGTTGGCGGCGCTGGCGACGGCGGAAATGGGTTTGCCTTCGCTCTGGGCGATGACTTTCCCGCCAGCCTTGTTGAGGTGTACGACGAGCACCTTCTTCTGGCCTCCGAAGAAGTCGAAGGGAGTTTCGCCGACCTTGACCAGGATAAAGCGAATCCCCTGTTTGATCCTCGCGCGCAGCACGAGTGTGCCTTTGCACTCGGCGATCGCAACGCCCCGGCATTGGACTTCGATCGAGGCGTCGCGCCGTTTGAGCGGCGCTTTCGCCGGCAGGAATACCCGCCCGATCGGGCGCGGCCCGGTCGTGAAAGTCATGTCCGGCCCGTGGGTCGTGCCGCCGATGCTCGTGGCGCTGAATCGGTAGTGGTAGGTGGTCGCCGGTTGCAGGCCGGTGATGTTTTCCGCGACTTTGATTACTTCGGAGCCAACCGCTGTCGCGCTCGGCGTAGTCTTGCCGTAGGCGGTCGTCGGGCCGTATTCGAACTGATAGCGACCGAGGGACCCTTCCGGATTCACCGTCCCCGAGATGCGCGCCCTATCGGCGCCGACCAGGGTCGCTGCGCCGGTCGTGATCACCGGCGCTTTCGGCAGGGTCGCGAATTCCCGGTCGCCCCCGTATTCCGTCCCACCGGCGTTCACCGCCACCAGGCGATAGTGGTAGCCGCTGTTGGGGGACAGCCCTCCGACCAGGCCGCTGACCGGAACCGGCGACCCGCTCGCCCCCGGCAGCGAGGCGCAGGGCGCTTGGCCGCCGTAGCCGGGGCCGGGGCCGTATTCGAAGTAGCAGGCGGTCATCGGGTTGCCGAGCGGGTTGATGGTGCCTTCCAGCGTCGCCGTCGTTTGCAGGGCGCTGGCGCCGCCGGTGGCGGGGATCGCTTTGTCGATCAGGGTTTTGAAGGTCTGGTCAGGGCCTACGGTCGTGCCTCCTTCGTTGGTGGCGGTGACCCGATAGTGGTAGGTCGTCCCCGGAGCGAGCCCGACCGCCTCCGCCCCGACACTGACCGGTCCTTCGCCGAATCCCGGATCGTTGCAGGGGACTTTCGTCCCGTACGCTTCGGTGAGGCCGTATTCGAACGTGCAGTTGAGCACCAGCGTGCCGTTGGGGTTGACGAGCGCCTTCATCGTCGCGTGTCGCGACGCTTCGACGATTGCCGGATCCGCCTGGATCGTGGGCGGAGGCGCAGGACTGAATCCGACAATCGCCGCATGCAGTTCTTCCAGGGGTTCCCCGAACGCACCTTTCCCTGCATTGGTGAAGATGAGATCGCCGACGTAGACGGTACCCGTCTTACCGTTGACGGCCATTTTCTGCGTCCCGAAAAAGTTGTAGAACGGAGCGGTGAACACAGTTTTGCCGAATTCGGTGAATTGAGTACCGTCCAATTCGAAACCCTTCACATGAGTGCCCTCACCGTCGTCGCCCAAGACCCACACCTCATCGGTGGCAGGGTTGACGGTGAATGAGCGCATGGCTCCGCTTGCGAGCTCAGTTGGGGCAATCGTGGTGTAATTGGTCGCGGGGCTGGCAGGGGTGGCATGGAACTCGATCACTCGTTCGCCGGCCGCGTCCCCCACGAACAGGTTGTCATTCGCGTCAAGTGCCACACCGATCGGGGCCGTGGTGAACGCACCTCCAGGACATGCGGAACAGGAGATGGTCTGCAGCAGGATCCCGGTCGGCGCGTACTCTTTCACCGACGGGGGAGCGTTGGTCCCATCGTTGATGGTTTCGATATGGGTTACCACTCCACCCGTGAGCCCGCTGCTGTTTGCGGTGATTTCCGGCACATCCGAGTACTGCAGCGAGCCGCCGAAGGTGACGATATAGGTCTGTCCGGCTCGGCTGACGGATATATCGCCCGAGCCGACGTTGGCCAGGTTTTCCAGTGCTTCGGCGACTTCGCCTTCACCCGCATTCCAGGCGATCGGAGCGGTTGTTTCCCCGTTGAAGATGAGTTCGTAGGTTCCACCCGTGCCTGAAACCGTGTACCTCTGTTGCTCGTTTATCGGGCCGATATCGGAAATGAAGACGTTGCCGGCTGAATCGGCGCCGATTATGCCCGTTCCGGCCGCCGTTGGAATCGGTTTGCGTGCCGTTTCGAGTTCCTGGTTGTAGATCTCGACCCGGATGGGAGTCGGTGCCTTGGTCAGTGCGTAGATGTTGTGGTTGGTCGGATCGATCGCCACCGATTGATAGTCACCTTCACCGAATATGTCCTCTGTTTCGGTCCCCGCGGCAAAGCGATGGATGTGCCCGGAGCCGAAGAAGAATCCGGCCGCAACCACATCCCCGGTTTCCTGATCCACGGCGAGGCCGGTCGGGGGGAAGAGGTTTTTCGGGAGGATCGTTTCGGTCTCCTGATAGACGCTGGTTGACGCCTGTGCACTCGACGCAGCGAGGCATGAGACCACTGCCAACCCGGCCACGACCCGGGTGAGACGCGAACCGATCGGACTCATCCTCGAGATGCTCGCCTGTGCGTGATCTCGCATCGATCAGCCCGCCCTACTCGGCCGGTTGACGTGCCGATGCCCACGGCGATGATGCCTGTGTTTCTTCCGTGATACTTTCCCGCAGCTGTTCTTCATCAGCGGGGACTGGTCGGCGGTCAGGCCGTTCTGGCCGTCCATGAGGACGGTTGCCCGCGGCGTGAACCCGCAGAGACCTTTGGCGTTGACGAGCAGGCCTTTGCCGCCTCCCTGGAGCGTCAGTTGGAATTTGCTCACCGGCTGGTCCGGGATGCCTTCGAACGTCGTTCGAGTGCGCCCGTTGATTGAGTCGATCCGACCGACCACGTTGACGTCGACCTGCCCTTTGAGGTCCATTACGAGGTCTGGCAGTAGGTGGTTCGAGCTCCGCAGGATCACCGGGCCTTCGACGGGCTGGTCGAGGAGCGGCGTCCAGGCTTTGGCGTAACCGTAGATCGATCCCTGCGGACATTCATCCTCGGCGTACTGGACGCGCGTACAGATCGTTCGGATATGGCCCTGGTCGATAAAGGTGAAGCGTGGCAGGGTGACCTGGACTTTGCGCAGGTTTGCGTCGCCGGATTTATTCACAAGCGTCGTCGCTAGCGCCGGGTGGTCGCCGCGCGATGTGCCGCCTCGCAGCCGGAAGCTGAGCCTCGGCCGGAACGGAAGCGCCAAGCAGTTGGCCACCTGGAAGGACTCGGACAGATCCGACGCGGTGTCGTCCGCTGTCGTGTTAACGTCGCCGCCGGCTCCGGTGAGGTGCGCTCCGATTGTCTTCGGATCGCAGTTCGTCGGATTGAGGATGGTTTCCTGGCTGTCGATTTTCAGGCGGATGTCGCGGATTCGGACCGGGATGCCCTGGTATATCTGCGGGAACGGGTCGGTGGCCACCGTCACCGCCGTGGTCGCCCGGTCGACATGCACGGCCGAGCGCACGACGATGTTGCCCAGGTCATACGGCCCAGGCAGGATCGGGCTGATGACGACGATCGACAGCGGTGCCCCTTTGTACGGGCCCGCCAGATAAATCTTGCCGCCGATATAGGTGAGCGGCACACCAACTCCGGATCCCACTTCCGTGGTCCCGACCTGACTCGAGGCGGGACATGACGGATGTTCTTTCTCTTCCGTACCGGTTCGCCGCGGGTCTGCCGCCGCTTCGATGGCTTCGTCGGAGCAGATGGTCTTGCCGGCGATCCGAGCGGTGAGGCCCGGCGGCAGCTGCGTGGTGATCTGGCTCAGCTCCTGGTCGTCATCACTGCGCTGCATCCGGAAGATGAAGGGTGTGTAGCTGCCCGCATTCGGATTGACAGTTCCTGCGGACATCTGCACGTCGAAGGGCCGGTTCGTCAGAGACTGCGGACAGGGCGAGCCGTCCGGCTTTTTCGTGATGTCATAGGAGCTGGTGACGCGACGTGGGGTGTTCGGAGCGGCCCAGGAGTAGAAGTCCGCCGTGATGACCTTTTTGCCGCATGTACGCGGATTCGCCAGCGCCGAGCGTACACCGCCCTTGAAGGTGAGCTGCATGTCCGAGAGGGGGAACTGCGGTAGGTCGTCGAACGTCACCTTGATCTGGCCGGTGACGGGATCGAGGTCGATCTTGCCCGGGATCTTGATAAGCAGATCGCGTTCGGGTTCCTGGATCACGAAATACATCGAGAGAAAGTTGTGGTACGGGTTATCCCCCTTCTTCGCGATGTAGATGAACCCGCGCATGGGTTCATCGCGCGGCAGGATCGGCGTGTGCAGCGTCAGCGTCCCATATTGCGAGTTGTCGGGGCAGGCGACCGGTTTGTTGGTGCCGAGCGCAAGCTCGGCTGATGTGCAGACGCCGAGGCCCTGTGCCGCCGATGTCGAGATCGTCATTCCTTCTGGGAAGGTCGTGACGACTTTCTTCATCGGTGGGGTGTCGATACCGTGCAGCTGACCGTTTTCCGGATAGAGAAGTTTCGGGTTTTCGACGCTCTGTTCGCGCTGTTCGACTTCGAGGTGAACGTCGAGGCCCGTGGGGGAGCCGGCAGCCCGGTCGGTCGGTTGCAGGTTGATGGCCGGATTGAAGCGGACCCTCTGGTCATCACAGCCCGTGACGTTGACGTCACCGCTGACGCCCGGAAGCGGAGTGGTGAAGTCACCGGGGTTGGCCCAGGAATCGGCGGTGAATATGAACGGCCCATTGTTGACGCCGCAATCCATCGGCAGGTTGAGCAGCGGGCGGTACGGCGGGGCAACATGGGCTCCGAAGATCGTTTCGTTTTCTTCTGCTTCTTCTTCTTCTTCCTGTTCCGTGGGATGGGGGTTCTTTTCTTTCGTCGGGAAGGCCCTCGCGAAATCGTGCACCGGATCTCCGGGAACACCCCAGATCGTCAGCTCGATACCACGGACTGGAATGATGTCCGTGATGTACGGCGAGGTCGAGCGCACGGCGTAGTCGTGCGCTGGATCGAGCGTCTGGTAGATGTGGCCGATGAAGAGGCCGCCTGCCTTGAAGCCGAAGTCGGCCGAGACTCCTTTGGGGGGAGTGAGGTTGTAGAGCGCAACCTGCGGCAGTTCCTGAATGGTGCCCCAGCCGCCTCCTCCGAAGCCGTCGGAGAACATCACCCGAAGTTCCCCGATCTGCGTCGCCGGATCGCACCCGGCCGCCTGGAGGCCTTCCTTGCTTTCACGCAGGAAGTCGGTGACCCGGCACTTCGGCACGGCCTCGGGGTTGCCGATCAGGCCGCGCGGGAGGATCGCCTGAATGGTCCGCACCCGATTGATCGGCTTCGTGTACGGAGTTTCTGCTTCTTCTTCTGGATTGAAGCTTTCTTTGCGGATTCCGAACATCTCGTTGAAATCGAAGTCGGTTCTGAGCTCGAAGGGATGCCCGCCCGCCTGTGTCTGAAGCGTCTGGCGTGGGCGATCCACCGAATATGCGTTGCCGTTGACGCTCTCGGGGATGTAGCCGAAGCCGAGGGGGTCGTCGCCGATTTCAACCGGGTCGACGTCGGTCACGGTTTCGCTTCCGGCTCCTGACATGATCACCGTGTTGTCGTGCGTGCCGCTCGCGAGCGGATCGACTTCGACGAAGAATTGCAGGCGAGGGGTCCCCCTGAACGGTGTGAGCTGGATGTTCCTGGTGCAGGTGAGTGTGGTCGCGGTGCCGCTCGCGGAGCAGGCCCAGCCTTCCAGCGAAAACGGTTCCTTGAATTTCACTCCCAGGGGAAGATGATCGACGACTTTGATCGATCCGGTGTTGGGGGTCGTGCCCCGGTTCCGCACACTGACCGTGAAAAGCGCAGTCTCGCCGGGGTGCAGCTGCGTCGGTCCCCATGTGAACTTGGCGTCCCACTGCACACTTGCGGATGCGGCGGCCGGCGCGAGCGACGCGGCGACGAGAACGATGAGGCCGATGAGGATCTTCTTCGTCATCTTCAGCTTCTCCTTGGTCCTCATCCGCTCAGCCCCGCCCGCCGGTCGCATTGCGCCTGTGACGCTTCTTCTTCTTGTGGTGATGCTTCTTGTGGTGATGGGTCTTGCCCTTACCCCGATTCGGCACCGGACTGCCCGGGCCGTGGAAGGCCGAGCTTCCCTGGAAGTCGAGCGGCGGCGAGGGCTGGAGCGGTCCCTGGCAGGCGTCTTCGGCGCAATGCGCCGGAGGGTTCGGCGCCGGGAATCCAGGGCCGCCGACCACGGCGGCATAGACGTTTCCGTATTTGTGAGTCTCGTGGCCGGTCAGCGCCACCGTCGCGGCCGAGAAGACGAGGGTCCTGCCGTCTTCGCTGGCACCCCATAGGTCGGGCTGCGCGAGGAATCCTTCGAACTCGACTTCGCCGTTCGTCACGAGCCGGGTGACGCCGTTGTGCCACTCATAGACGTCTGTGGACCCATTGATGTCCTGCGGGACGAGCGCCGCTTCGGTCGCGAATCCAACGGTCGACCCGTCGTCCGACAGAGAGGTGGCCGCACCGAATCCGTTGCTGACGCCACCGGTTGCAGGCTCCGTCGTGCCCTGGCACGAGACGCATTCCGTGTATCCGGTTTCATCGTCGTAGCGATAGACCTGGATGGCGTTGTTGGCCGCTTCGCCGAATTTGGTCAGTCTCAGGCCGGTGTCATCGGCCGTCGTGCCCGTCAGGTTGGAGAGGAAGACAAAGGTGTTGCCGTCTCGCGTGGTCTGGAAGTTGTAGTCGCCGACGCAGCCGCCCACTCCGTCTTCCGCCACGAAATCGATCTCTTCGTGATGGATCACGAACATCCGACCGACAGCGCAGCTGCCTCCTTCGCTGAACGGTTTGCGTGCCCAGAAGTAGACGTGCGAGAGATCTTCCGAGACGGTCACGTTTTCGATCCCGTAACCCGCGACGACAGGAGGCATTTCGCCGCAGGTGAGACAGGTCGCGCCGGCGCCGTCTTTCCACTCGTAGAAGTTGCGTTCTTCGTTCGGGTATTCGCCATCGACTTTCTCGTAGATCACCCGGGTGCCGTCCTCATTCGTCCTGATGAAGCTGCCCCCGGACGAGATCTTGGTGATGCTGCTGGTTTCCCGGTCGATCATGTATATGCCGGGTTCTTCACACGGTTCGCTGAGGCCGTTGCTCTGCACGAAGACCCGGGAGAGCGATCCGAGAGAGACGTTGCTGTAACGCGTCGAGGGAACTTCGTAGCCGCACGCGGGGGTGGGCAGGATGTGGTCCTGTCCCCCCGCCTGATGCGAGACCAGCTGTTTTGTCCGCGGATTGAAGTAATTGACCCACTGGCCGTCATCGGAAACGCTGATCGCGGAGAGTTTCGGGACACCGGGGTCCGCAAGAACTTCCTGTTCTCCAGACCTCGTGACTCGAACGAAGGTGTGGTCGCAGAAGCCAAGGCCGATTTCGAAGCAATCGGTGGTGTAGAAGACGACCGTGCTGAAATCTCGTGAAGCGGCCGAGGCTATGTAGGACGAGTCTCCGCCATGGACCTGCTGGCTGGCGGGCACGCCGAACGGAAGCGACGTCCAGCCTGTCGGGGTGCTGACGTCCCGGCTCGATAGATAGAGCTGTCCGAAGCCCGTGTAGCTCTGGGGCGAGCCCGAGGGCGTTGCCCACATGACTTCGCTTCCATTGGGAGACACCGATTCTTCCTGGAGGATCGGGAGGGTCTCCTGGTTGCCGTCATCGGGGTTGTTGACCAACTCGATGTCTCGCGGCGCCCATACCTCATCAGCGGTGGAATAGGTGGTGAATTCGTAGTCTCCGCTGGTCACGGTTCCCGCTGGGTTCGTCGCCACGAGGCGGAAGTGGTAGGTCGTCGACGGTTCGAGTTCGCGGATCCGCTCGAAGACTCCGCCGGGCCCATACTGGCTGCCGGCGTCACCTTCGCCTTCAACCGGAGCCCTTTCTCCGTAGGCGGTCGTTTTCCCCCATTCGAAGTAATAGGTGGCAGGCGAGTTCTCCGGATCGACCATGCCCTGGATCGTCGCTTCGGTGTCGGTGAGGTGACTCGGAGCCACCAACGAGATCCTCGGTTCTTCGAAGGCCGTTTTGACTTTCGCAATCGGCGACGTGGTCGTCCCGCCTCCGAATTCGCGGCTCCCAACCAGCCTGTATTCGTAGGTGGTGTTGGGAATCAGTTCGGTGATGCCCTGGCTCGCTTCGATATCCGTATTTCCGTTGCCGATGTCGATCGGCGGCTGCGGACTGGCGGTCCACGGGATCGTCCCGGCCTGGCGATATTCGAAATGCCAGAACGTTTTGAGCGTCGTACCTTCCGGGTTGACGGAACCATTCAGGGTCACGCTTCTCGCCGCGACCTGCGTCGGCGGTTTGAGCGCCACCGCCGGAACGGTTTCCGGTATCCCGAGGATGATCGCCGGTCCGCCGAACGGATCGTTGGGGAAGGTCCCGACGTAGATGTGAGGGATTGACGGATCGACGGCGATCGAGCCCTGGGTAGGGTACGGCATTCCGATACCGTGCTCGATGAGCAGTTTGCCTGCGGAATTGAACTCGCCAACCTCGGTTTTTCCGGTGGCGTTGTTGATCATCATCACGTAGAGATGGGTTTCGCCCGGTTGTTCGGTTCCCGGTGCCGGCACCATGCCGACCGGCGAGAATTCCTGGAACGCCGGAACGACGATTTCGCCGAGCGGGTTTCCGGTGTCCGAGTAGGTCTTGAATCCGTTCGAGGTCTGCTGGTAGATGATTTCGTTGAAGATCGCGACCTGGTTTACGACGCCGGGGGTTTCGATCGTTTCGATGTATTTGCCGTTCGGCGCGTAGATCGACGTTTTCCCGTTGCTCGGGATATAGACGTTTCCCGTATCCGGATCGACCGCGGCGATCGAATTGACGATCGCGCGTTCGCCTTCGTTGCTGCCGGGCTGACAGACGTCCCCTGAGGCTTTTGTGCAGACATCCCCCAGGGTTGTTTCGTTGACCCTGCGCCCGAAGGTGAGGATGAATTCGCCGGTTTCAGAGAACTTCGAAATCCGGTTGTTGGCGAGCGGGCCGCCGCTCTCGCTGACATACACGTCCCCGGAGGTTTGGTCCACGGAGATGCCGACGCTCGAGTACTTACCGAGCTGGCCGGCGCCGGTCCCTTCCGAGCCGAAGGTGAATTTGTAGTTCCCGTTCGAATCGAAGACCAGGACGTGGCTGTTGTTCGGGTCGAGGAGGTAGAGGTCGCCCGTTTTCTTGTTTATGTCGAGCGAGTTGGCGTAATAGTATTCGCCGAGCACTCCTTCGTGACAGCATTTGCCGATGATCCCGATCGTCGAAAGCGGTTGGACCGCTGAGGCGCCGCTTACTCCGGCGGCCATCCCGAGCACGCTGGCGACCACCGTCAAATGGAGCGCCAGGATGAAGCGACGCCGGAGCCGTACGGAAATGGGCACACCACTCCCATCCACGTCAGAGCCATGAGCGGTCGCGAAGATTGCAGGTGCTATGCGGCCGAGGAGCGAACCCCCCCGCAGACTCGATTCCGCGGACGATGCCTTCCCGTGGCCTCTCACGTCGGTCTCTCCTTGTCCCTCTGAGCCCCGGGCGGCACCCACGCTGCCCGGAACGGCTCCCTGCTTTCCGTCACTTCCCTGCCCGCCTCCCCGGCGAGCGCGACCACTGTAGAGAATCCAGGCTATAAATGCAAACCGTGTCGTTTACAGAGCTAAACTCGATGGGAATCTCGCCTGCAAATCGCGCTTTCCAGCCGAAGGTAAAGAGGAATTCTCCGTTGTTGTTGGAGAGCTGGACCCGGCTCATGTTCGGGTCGGCGCATAGACATCTCCCGTTTCAGTCGACGTCGACGCCGTTGATCTTCAGCGGCGTGGACCGGTCGGGTGTTCGATCCAACGAACGATGCCTTCACCCGGCTGCTCACCGATACCGCCTCCTTGTCCCCGTGGTTCCCCAAGTCACACGGGCCGGAGTCGCGCCGAGGCGGCTCGCACATTGGCGCGTTGCCCTATCCGTTGCCCTCTGCGCCAAAACACCGCGCCGGGAGGCGGCGTATTTGGCTTTCTAGAGCGATGGGGCGGGCTGGACTCGAACCAGCGACCGACGGATTATGAGTCCGCTGCTCTGACCGACTGAGCTACCGCCCCTGAGCGCGAGCGTAGCGACTGCGGAGGGCGGCGGGATGCGAGCGATACGCTCCCGAGCGATGCAGTTGCCGGAGAGTGCAAAGGAGCTGATCGAGGGAGGAGCGCTGGGCCACCTCGTCACCCTCAACGAGGACGGTTCGCCTCAAGTCACATGCGTCTGGGTCGGTATCGACGGCGGCGATCTGGTGAGCGGGCATCTCAAATCCGATCAGCGCAAGATCCAGAACGTCAGCCGCGATCCGCGGGTGACGCTCTCATTCGAGGGGTCCGAGATACAGCCGCCGGGCCTCAAGCAGTATCTGATCGTCCACGGCCGCGCGGCGGTCGAGGAGGGCGGGGCCCCGGAGCTCCTGCAGGAGCTCGCGCACGTCTACCTCGGGCCCGAGGTCAAGTTCCCGCCGATGGATGACCCGCCGCCGGGGGTGCGAATCCGTACGACGATCGATCGGATTGGCGGCATCGGGCCCTGGGCCTGAAGCCGGGGCTCGACGGGGTCCTCGCGGGGCGGTAGGTTTACGCGATGCGCCGGTCCAGCTTGGCTCTGGTGCTCGTCCTCCCAATCGCGATCATCGCGATCGTCACGGCCTCCTCGGCGAGCGGCGATCCCAGCTTCCCGCCGCTGCCGCCGATCAACGTCCACCTGCCGCCGCCCAAGGAACGGGCGACCTTCGACGTGGTGGTCGAAGGGAAAGCGACCGACACGCTCGAATCGCAGCTCTCCGGTGAATCCGGAACCTGCCTCTTCATCGAGAACGCAACGGTGGACGAGGACCTGACCTACCAGCGCGGCAAAGGCGTCACGGTCGAATTTGACCGCTACGGCAACGAGGCCGTCGTCCACCGCTCGGGCCGCGAGACCGATGCATCGCTGTCGGCGAAACTGACCCAGAAGAAGGAAGCGACAGGCGGGAGCCAGGCCTCGCCCTCGCATCCTCCGCTGCCATGCGACGTGCCGCCGGTCGACCTCTCGCAGAACGGCGACTGCAAGAAGCCATTTCACGATGACGGGAAGTTCCTCCTCGCCTACGAAGACGGCGGGCTTCTTCTCACGATCGGGCACTCGAACGGCAACTCGGTGGTATTCGAAGACAACAAGTGCGGTGAAGACCCCCAGACGGGCATCACCGCCTCCTCTGGGTGGACTTGGCCGAACCTGCCTCCGCTGGAACGAGGGCTCCTGCCGATCAAGAAGATCTTTGGCAAAAAGCACGTCATCGTCCTCAACCTGCGCTCATCGGACGTCGGCAAACCAAAGCATGTAAAGCGCGACGTGGCCGGGGGCGCGCTCAAAGGCTTCCAGATTGAGTCGGCCTTCAACAAAGCGACGGTCCGGCTGATCCGGCAGGGCCCCTGAGCGCCGCCGAAAACGTCAGGCGCTGAAGAGCTGGGCGAGCGAGCGTCCGACGTCGGGCGGCTCCTCCTTGCCCTCGGCGGCCGCGGCGGCGCCGTCGGAGAGGGCCTTGGCGGCATCGGCGATCTGGTGCGAGCGCCCGCCGCGGATCACGCCGGTTTTCTTTGCTTCGGCGAGATCGGATTCCATCAACCCCGCGAGCTCTGCGAGGCGGCGGAGCCCGACCGCCCCCGCGGTCCCGCGCAGGGCGTGGGCTTCGGCGCGGAGGGTCTCGAAGTCTTCGGTCTCGGTCGCCAGGCCGGCCGAGATCACGTCGCAGCGGCGTTTCGCCTCCTCGGCGAAGGACTTCAGAAGCTCGGGATCGGGAGCCGTGGCCTCGCTCATTCCGCCACCTTTTCAATTTCTCGGGTCATCAGGTCGACTCCGAATGCTCCCTCGACCTCGCCGGCGATCCGCCCCGTGCTGTCGATCACGAACAGCCACGGCTCGCTCGGCAGGTGGTAGGCGCGCACCTGGGGCCGGACGCCCTTGTTTGGATCATTGTCGTTGTGGATCTCCATGTGGATGAAGTTGACCTTGTCGCCCCACGTCTCCTTGACCTGCTCGGCCACGTCGACGACGGGGCCGCATACCCGACTCTGGCAGAACTGAGGGGTCGCAAACAAGAGGGCAATCGGTTCCTTCCCCACAACGTCCGCGAAGTCGACCTTGTTCTGGGTGTCCGGGGGAATCCTCGTCGTCACCTTCGAGAGGTCGCCGTTGGCGTCGGCGGCGGTCGGGGTGTGGATCACCGGCGCCTTGTCGCCGACCCGCGGGATCCCGTCGAATTCACCGACGACCGCGCTCGGGAGGATCGCCCCGGTGAACTTGCCGTCTTCTTCTTTGATCACGGCGGCGATCCGCCACTCGCCGTTGCTCGGGAAGTCGAGGTTCGTGCTGTAGACGACCGTCGCCGCGCTTTCGTCATCGGCCGTCGTCTCGGCCCGGAAGGCCGGCTGGGTCTCGAGCGTTTCGACCGCGGCCGGGAATGGGCCGATCGCCGGCGCTTCGAGGGCTTCGTGGCGGGCCCGCGCGATCGCCCCTTTGCGCTGCTTTTTCGTTTCCGCGGCGGCGCCTTCGACCTTCTTCGGCGGTGGCGCCTTCGAGATGTAGAGAGCGACCGTGGCGTCGGAGATCTGGCTGCGATCGTTGTGAAAGACGCCGAACGGGTAGCGGTTCTCGCCCTCGTAGAAGACCATCGCAGCCGGCGAGACCACGACTTCGGCCGGGCCGGAGGTCCTATTGACGACTTCGAGCAGGGACCTGCCGTCGGGGCTCGGGAACTCGCTCTTCGGCGGAGCCGGCCGGTTGACCGATGCTTCGCCGCCGTCGGTCGATGAGTCGGAGCTGCCGCAGGCGGCGAGCAGCGCGGCGGCTGAAAGCGCGCAGGCGAAAGTGGGCGTGACGCGGGCTACACGAGCGGACATCGGGAGGCCCATGTTATTAGGGTGCGCCCAACCGGAATCGAGCGCGAGGAGAGCGTCTTGGCGGAGCGAGCTGCAGTGATCACGGGGGCCTCGAGCGGAATCGGGCTGGCGATCGCCCGCGTCCTCGGCGAGGAAGGCCATGCGCTGACCGTGTCCGCCCGGCGCCCGGAGAAGCTCGAGGCTGCGGCCGAGGGCCTGCGTGCCGACGGCCTCGAGGTCCAGAGCGTCGCCGCCAATATGGCCGACGAGGACGACGTGGTCGGACTCTTTGCCAGGCACACCGAGGCCTACGGCCGCCTCGACGTCCTCATCAACAACGCCGGGGTCGGGATCGGGGCGCCGATGGAGGAGATCCAGACCAAATACCTCGACATGCAGCTCGGGGTCAACCTGCGGGCGCTGATCATCGGCACCCGCGAGGGCCTGCCGATGCTGCGCAAGGCGGGCGCCGAGCATGGCAAGGCGCTGATCGTCAACACCGCGTCGATCGCCGGCAAGGGTGGCCAGGCCTGGCTCTCCATCTACGCGGCGACGAAGGCGGCGGTGATCAACTTCACCCAGTCGACGCACCGCGAGTTCGGCGGCGAGGGGATCCAGTGCACGGCGCTCGCGCCGGGCTTCGTCGACACCCCGATGACCGAGTTCGCCAAGGGCCAGGTCCCGGGCGAGGACATGATCCGCCCCGA
This sequence comes from uncultured Solirubrobacterales bacterium, assembly GCA_963780815.1. Taxonomy (GTDB): domain Bacteria; phylum Actinomycetota; class Thermoleophilia; order Solirubrobacterales; family 70-9; genus VRUE01. Next base: position 438,957 of record CAWADG010000004.1, read on the forward strand.
GGACATCGCCGAGGGTGTCCGCTTCCTGCTGCGAACATCGCCGAACTGCCATGTCCCGGAGATCGTCTTCACCCGACCTGGCGAGGGGCTCGATACCCCCTAGGCGCTACCTGGTCGCTGCCTTCGGGGATCCCGGCCACGTCTTTCCCGCGATCGCCCTCGGCCAGGCGCTGGCCGACCGTGGCGCCGAGGTGACGATCGAGACCTGGGAGGAGCGCCGCGCCGCGGTCGAGGGCGCCGGCCTCGGCTTCGCGGCGGCGGAGGAATACCGGATGTTCCCGCCGCCCGACCCCGACTCCAGCGATGGCGCGCACGCAGCCGAGGCGGCACGGGCGCTGGTTCCGCTGCTGGATGAGATGCGTCCCGACGTCGTCGTCAGCGACATCCTCACCCTCGCCCCGGCCCTCGCCGCCGAGGTCGCGGGGATCCCGCGGGCGACGCTGATTCCCCACCTCTACCCGGTGGTCGAGCCCGGCCTGCCGTTCTTCGCGATCGGGCTGCGGGCGCCGCGCACGCCGATCGGGCGCTGGGCATGGCGCGAGGGCCGGCGGCTGCTCGAGATCGGCCTCGAGCATGGCCGGCGCGACCTCAACCGGCAGCGCGAGCGGCTCGGCCTGGCGCCGATCGACCGCTTCCACGGCGGGATCAGCCCCGAGCTCGCCCTCGTCGGGACGTTCCCCCAGCTCGAGTATCCGCGCCATTGGCCGCAGGGAGTCGAGATCACCGGGCCGATGACCTTCGAGATTCCCCATCCCGACATCGAGCTGCCGCAGGGAGGCGCGCCGCTGGTCCTCGTCGCCCCGAGCACCGCCCACGACTCGCAAAACCAGTTGGTCCGTACGGCGCTTGCCGCGCTCGCCGATCAGCCGGTCCGGGTGGTGGCGACGACGAACCGGGTCCGGCCACTGCGCCCGATCGAGATCCCCGACAACGCGCGCCTCGTCGATTGGCTCAGCTACAGCCAGCTGATGCCGGCGGCCTCGCTCGTCGTCTCCCACGGCGGCCACGGCACCGTCGCCCGCGCCCTCGGGGCCGGGACGCCGCTGCTTGTCTGCCCGTTCATCGGCGACATGAGCGAGACGGCGATGCGGGTCGCATGGGCGAAGGTCGGGCTGTCGCTGCCCTGGCGGCTCTGCCGCCCTGGACCCCTGCGCTGGGCTGCGCAGCGGATCCTCACCGACCCGTCCTTCACCGCCCGCGCCGCCGAGCTCTCGGCCTGGGCGCGCGCCCATGACGGCGCTGGGCGCGCCGCCGAGCTCGTCGAGGAGCTGGCCCGCGCCCGGGACGGCCGCCTAGCGGCCGTCCCGAAGCTCCGGGGGTGGGACTCGAACCCACAACCTCTCGGTTAACAGCCGAGCGCATCTGCCAATTGAGCTACCCCGGATCAAAGCCGAGCAGGTGGCCTGTTCTCGGCGCGGCAAACTCTAGCGGTCGGCAGCAGATAGCTTCAGTGCGCCAACCTCGACCATAGCGTGGCAATTTGCGCAGAGGAGTACACACTTTCTAGCCTCCGCACGCATCCGCTCCAAACTCCGTGTGAGACCCGGATGTCCAAGCTGGAACTCCTTCAGCTTTGGATCACGATGATGGAACTGCAGAGCTGCCGGGTGATCTGCAAACCCGCAGATCGTGCACTTCCCACCCGCCTCTTCAATCAGTAACCGCTTGATCTTCCGTCGGCGATTTGTGACCGCAACTGAGCTGCATCTCCCGCAGCGGTATCCGCCGTCCGACCGCGCATAAAAAGTGGTCCGTCCATGCGCAGGACACACCATCGTCACCCTGCTCTGGAGTGGACCATGCTGCCGATTGGCGGCACGAACAGTCTCCAGGCCCAGGCGGCGGAGCCAATAGCGGATGGTTGACTTGCCGGCATCCAACTCTGTCGCGATCCCCGCGATGGAGGCGCCGTCCGCGATCAGTCTCCTCAATCGAGCCTGGTCGACCTTCCCAGTGGGAGCATGACGCGCTCTGCCGGCAGCGCTCAACCCATGCTTCACCAGCCAGTAGCTCACCGTCGATGGATGCCGGTCTGCGACCTTGCCGATTTCGGCCAAGGACATCCCCACAGCCAGACATTCTTCGAGGAACCGCTTTTCCATGCAGAAAGCATGAAGCCAGGATCGGACGAGAACCCGAACGTATGTTCGCTAGCTCCCGACCCGCTCCGCCCGTGCGATGTGCTCGACGAGCGCCGCCCGCTCACGGCTCAGCTCGGCCCGGCGCTCGGGATCGTCGCCCTCGCCGGCGGCGGCGATCTCGGCCTCGAGCCGGCCCTGCTCGAGCAGCATGTAGTTGAGGTCCATCGCGTCCTGCGAGGAGGGCTCGTCGTCGGCCAGGATGACGAGCTCGGCGATCAGGCCGGCGAGCTCGGCGTCGTCGCGGGGCAGGTTCGAGGCGGGGTCCTCGAGGTTGTCGGCGAGCCAGGCCGCGGCGCGGGCGCCGAGCCTCGAGAGGTGGCCTTCGCCGAGCTTGGAGAGGTATCCCCTCCCCTCCTCGGGCAGTGCGATGCACATCGCCAGCAGGGCCCGCTCGCGGCGCTCGCGCGAGGTCAGCTCGCCGCGCGGCCGCTGCGGCGCGGCGGCCCGCGGGTCGGGTTCCCGGGCGCCGCCGCTCAGCGGCCGAGCGGCGGTCAGGCGCCCCATCACCAGCGCCGGATCGAGTTCGAGCTGCTCGGCGACCCGGCGCACGAGGTCGTCGCGGCTCGCCCCCTCGCCCATCGCGGCCAGGATCGGCGCCACCTCGGCCAGCGCCCGGTCGCGCTCGGCCGGCGAGCCGATGTCGGTGCGGTCGAGGACGAGGCCGACCTGGAACGCTGGCAGCTCAATTGCCGCTTCGAGGAGAGCGCGGAAACGCTCGGCGCCGCCGTCCGCGGCGACCATCTGGGCCGGGTCCTCTCCCGCCGGCATCGCCGCCACCCGCAGTCGCATCTGCCGGTCGGCGGCCACCTGCTGGGTTCGCAGCATTGCCTCCTGGCCGGCCGAGTCGGCGTCGAGGGCGAGGATCACCTCCTCGATCAGCCCCGAGAGCGCCGCCACCTGCTTCGTCGTGATCGCCGTCCCCATCACCCCGACCGCCTCCTCGACCCCGGCCTGGTGCAGGGCGAGGACATCGGTGTAGCCCTCGACGACCACGGCGCGCCCCGCCTTCGCGATCGCCCCTTTTGCGAGGTCGAGCCCGTAGAGCATGTCGCTCTTGTGGAAGAACTCGGTCTCGGCGGTGTTGACGTACTTGGCGCCCTGGTCGGAGCGCATCGCCCGGCCGCCGAAGCCGAGGGTGCGTCCGCGGCGGTCGCGGATCGGGAACATGATCCGGGCCCGGAAGCGGTCGTACTCCCCTCCTCCCCGCCCCCTCTGGGCGAGGCCGACGGCGCGCAGCTGGCCGACGTCGAAACCGGCCCGCTGGCCGCGGACGAGGACCGTGTCCCAGGCGCTCGGCGCAAAGCCGACCCCGAATCGGCGCAACGTCTCCTCCTCGAGGCCGCGCTCGGCCAGGTAGGCGCGCGCCTTCCCCGCCTCCTCGGAGTCCCATAGATAGCTGGCGTAGAAGGCCGCGGTGCGGTCGAGCAGCTCGCCGAGCCGGCGCCGCTGTTGGCGGCGCGCCTCGGCCTGCGGGTCCTCGCGCTCGCGCTCGAGCTCGACCCCGTAGCGGTCGGCCAGGACCTCGACCGCCTCGGCGAAGCCGAGCCCCTCCTTCTCCTCGACGAACTTGATGGTGTCGCCGCCGACCCCGCAGCCGAAGCAGTGGTAGAGCTTCTCCTGGGGGTCGACCGAGAACGATGGGGTGCGCTCCTCGTGGAACGGGCAGAGGCCGACCCAGCGCGCGCCCTGGCGGCGCAGGTCGGTATGGGCGGAGACGACCTCGACGATGTCGGCGGCCTGCTTGACCCGCTCGAGGCTCTCGGCGGAGATCAGCGCCACTAGAACCTCGCCGCCTCCGGCACCGTCAGCTCGGTGAAGCGGGCGATGCAGTAGCGGTCGGTCATCCCGGCGATGTAATCGGCGACGCGCTGGCAGTCGCTCGCCTCGGGGTCGCCGGCCGGCACCTCGTCGGGGTGCTCCATGTAGTGGTTGAAGAGGCCGCGGACCGTGCGGTGGGCGCGCTCGTGCTCGCGCAGCGCCGCCTGGCCGAGGTAGACCTCGTCGAACATGAACTTCCGCAGGCGGAGCATCGCGCCCCCGACCTCTTCGCTCTGGGTGATGTCGCCGGCCGCAACCGAGCGCTCGACGATGTCGCGAACGAGGGTGTCGATCCGCGCTGACCCGGTCGGCCCCAGCAGCTCGATCTCCGCCGCCGGCAGGTTCTCCTCGCGCAGGATCCCGGCCCGCAGCGCGTCGTCGATGTCGTGGTTGATATAGGCGACGCGGTCGACGAGCTTGACGATCCGCCCCTCCTGGGTCTCCGGGCGGTCCGAGCCGGTGTGATTGAGGATCCCGTCGCGGACCTGCTCGGTCAGGTTGAGCCCGTGGCCGTCGCGCTCGAGGACGTCGACGACCCGGAGCGAGTGGACGTTGTGCCTGAAGCCGGAGTCGCAGCGCTCGCGAAGCGCCGCGTCGAGCGCGCTCTCGCCGGTGTGGCCGAAGGGCGGGTGGCCGAGGTCGTGGCCGAGCCCGATCGCCTCGGTCAGATCCTCGTTCAGGCCGAGGGCGCGGGCGACCGTGCGGGCGATCCCGCAGGCCTCGAGCGTGTGGGTCAGCCGGGTCCGGTAATGGTCGCCCTCGGGCGCGATGAAGACCTGCGTCTTGTGCTTGAGGCGGCGGAAGGCCTTGGAGTGGACGATCCGGTCGCGGTCGCGTTGGAAAGGCGTCCGCAGCGGGCTGTCGGGCTCCTCGATCCGGCGCCGGGCGGGGTAGGACGGCGTCCCCGCCTCGGAGAGGAACTCGGCCTCCCAGGCTCGTACCCGATCCTCGAGGGTCGCCGTCGCCTCCATCACAACGCTTCGCGCTTTGCTCGCTGCGCGAATAGCCAGATATGCACGCTTGCTCGCTTCGCGCTCATGCTCCGATCCTATGGCCCTCAGGCCGCGGGCCGGAGCTGCACATGCGCGTGATGCTCGAGGGTCTCGGTGACCGCCCGCTCGGCCTGGCTCAGCGCCGCGGCCTCCGCCGCCGGCGCCTCGGCCAGCGGCTGGGCGATCGCCTCGACCATGAACCGGTGCCCGTCCTCGGAGAGCGCGAAGGAGCCCGCCTCGCAGCCCGAGCAGACGACGCCCCCGGCGGCGCCCGAGAAGCCGGTCAGGTGTTCGGCCTCGCCGCAGTGTGCGCAGGAGGCGAGCTCGGGGGCGAAGCCCGCCGCCAGCGCCAGCTTCAGCCGGAACGAGAGCGCCGCCTCCAGCGCCGCCGCCCGCTCCGCGGCGGGATCGTCGAGCATCGCCAGGTAGCGGCACAGCAGGTTGTAGGCGGGTGGGTTCGGCTCGGTCGAGTCGAGCAGGCGGAGGACGGCGTCGCAGGCGCGGGCAGCGGCGGTCAGGGCGGGGCCGGAGGAGCGCAGGCGCGGGTAGCCGTCGACGGTCGAGACGCCGGTCACGGTGAGGAGCTCGCCGCGGCCTTCGTGGAGGAGGAGGTCAAGGCGGAAGAACGGCTCGAGGCGGCCGCCGAACCGCGAGCGTGGCCGGCGGGCGCCCTTCGCGATCGCCCCGATCCGGCCGTAGCGGGATGAGTAGAGGTGGAGGATGCGGTCGGCCTCGCCGTAGCGGATGCTGCGCAGGACGACCGCCTCCGTCTTCAGCGTCTTTCCGGCCATGACCGATCTACGTTGAACGACGGGCCGGACGCCGGGAGCGGCGCGGGCGGCGGCGGAGCCGGACCTGGCAGCCGGGGCAGTAGTAGGTCGAGCGGCCGCCGACGACGATCCTGACGATCGTCCCGTCGCAGCGCGGGCACACCTCGCCCTCGCGGGTGTGGACGAGAAACTCGTCCTGCATCGACCCCCGCTCGCCGCGGCCGTCGCGGAAGTCGTCGATCGAGGCGCCGCCGCCGTCGATTCCCGCTTCGAGCGCGGCGACGATGCCGGCGTGGAGCGCCTCGCGATGCTCGGGTCGCATCGAGCCGGCCGGCGAGAGCGGGTGCAGCCTGGCCCGGAAAAGCGCCTCGTCGGCGTAGATGTTGCCTACCCCCGCGACCCGCGACTGGTCGAGGAGGAACGACTTGAGTGGCGCCGTGCGTCCGGCGGCGAGCTCGCCGAGCACCTCCGGCGTGAAGTCCATGGAGAGCGGCTCGACCCCGAGCCGCTCGAAGCGGGCATCGAGCCCGGAGTCGTCGATCAGGAAGGCCTCGCCGAACCGGCGCGGGTCGGTGAACCAGAGCTCGCGGCCGTCGTCGAGGACAAAGCGGGCGCGGAGGAACCGCTCGTCGGCGCTGCGCTCTCCCTCGTACAGCCGCATCCCCTCCGAGGGGTCGAGTCTGCGAGGTCCGTCGACCAGGACGAGGTTCCCGGTCATCCGCAGATGCATCACCAGCGTTCTCGCCCGCTCGAGTGCCAGCAGCAGGTACTTGCCCCTGCGGCCGAGGCCCTCGATCGTCGCTCCGGACACCGCCTCGCCCAGCCGCCGAGGAGGGACCGGGCGCGACCAGCGCTCGTCGTAGACCTCGAGCCGCTCGATCCGCCGCCCCTCGATCTCCGGCCCGAGCTGGCGGCAGACGGTCTCGACCTCGGGGAGCTCCGGCATCCCCCGGTTCTACCCCATCGATGTCGCAGTTTCCTCCCCGGGGTGGCGGGAAGTGCGACATCCGCTGGGGTCAGGGGTCGGTGGCGCGGGGGTGGGCGCGGAAGTAGACGTCCTTCAGCTGCTCGCCGGAGAGGTGGGTGTACATCTGGGTCGTCGCGATGTCGGCGTGGCCGAGCATCTCCTGGACGGCGCGGAGGTCGCAGCCGCCGGCGAGCAGGTGGGTGGCGAAGCTGTGGCGCAGGGTGTGGGGGCTCATCTGGCCGCCGAGGCCGGCGGCGCGGGCGTGGCGCTGGACGATCTTGTAGAGGCCCTGGCGGGTGAGCGGGCCGCCGCGGAAGTTGAGGAACAGCTTCGCCTCGTGGCGGTCGCCGACGAGCTTCGGCCGCCCGCCCCGCAGGTAGCCGGCGATCGCGGCGATCGCCCGGCGGCCGAGCGGGACGAGGCGCTCCTTCGAGCCCTTGCCGCGCGCCCGGAGGAAGCCCTCATGCAGATCGAGGTCGGCGACGTCGAGCCCGATCGTCTCCGATGCCCTCAAACCGCACGCGTACATCACCTCGAGCAGCGCCCGATCGCGCAGCGTCGTCGGCTCGTCACCGCGCGGCGCCGCCAGGAGCTTCTGGACCTCGGCGTAGTTGAGGACGTGCGGCAGCTTCTTGGCCCGTCGCGGCGCGCTCAGCGCCACGGTCGGGTCGTCCGCGATCAGCTCGTCGCGGCGCAGGTGCTTATAGAAGGAGCGCAGGCAGGCCGACTTGCGGTGGATGGTCGACGCCGAGCAGGCCGGGCGCCCGTTTCCGGTCGCGAGGTCGGCGAGGAAGTCGGAGATCTCGACCGGCCGGATCGTCAGCGCGTCGATGCCGCGGGCGGCGAGGAACCCGCCGAACTGGTGCAGGTCGGTCCGGTAGGCGTTGAGCGTGTTGCGCGAGAGGCCGCGCTCGAGCTCGAGGTAGGAGAGGAAGTCGAGGACGAGGCCCGCGAAGCGCGGGTCGATCGGCGCCTTCTCGGCGCCAGGCTTGTCCTGCAGAGCGGTGGCCATGACGGCTCGTTCTGGCGCATCGCGCTCATCCCTTGCCGCGCAAGACGCCGCCCGCGGCGAGCGCCGCGGCGAAGAACAGCGGGTCGTCGCCGATCCCGCGTCCCATCGTCTTCGCCGGCAGCCCGCTCTCGGCGTACCCGGCGAGATCGACCTGCTCCTCGCGCAGGCGGTGGCGCCAGCCGCAGGCCTCGGCGAGAACCGCGATCGGGACCGCCTCGCCCGCCGGCACCGGCACCTCGACCGCGCCGAGCAGCAGCTGCATCACCGTCAGCGTGTGGTGGCTTACGCCGCGATGGCGGGAGCGCTCATCGGCGCTCGAGAGGCGGGGCGAGAGCAGCGTCGGCATCCCCAGCGCGAGCGCCGCGTGGGCGGTGTCGAGCGCCGCGATCCCGCCATGGCCGAGGCGGGTCTCCGATCCGATGATCCCCGGCCCGGGCCCGGCGAGGACCGCGTCCCAGCCGAACCGGTTCGCGGCGGCGTCGAGGGCGCCGGCGACCGAGATCGCCTCCCCTCTTCCGCCATAGGCCGGAGCGGCGGTGATGTGGTCGCTGAGCAGCCCCCGGTCGAGCAGCTCGGCGGCGTCCCGGCTGAAGGAGCCCGGCAGCGCGCCGCCGCCGGTCTGCACGTACCCGAGCCTGATCCCCGGCGTTGCCTCGCCCGCCGCCCAGGCGGCTGGTGCGAGGTGGCCGTGCAGGGGTAGGACGAGGACCGGGGTAAAGGCCTCGGCCCCGGCCCCCTCCAACGGGCGCTCGACCGGGTCGACGGGGTGCTGGAGCGAGCTGTAGTTGAGCTTCATCACATGCTCCTCGCCCCCTCCCCCACCGTCGAGGCCGCGGGTCAGGTTGACGTGGACGACGTCGAACCCGCCTGAGCCGAGGCCGAGATCGAGGGCGGCGACGTTGACGACGACCTCGTCGCCCTCGCGCATAGCCCCCAGCAGGTCGGTGTCGGCCCAGGCCGGTCGCCGCTCGCCGTCAACCTCGACGGTCAGCGGATCCTCGTCGACGACGACGGCACGGCGAAGCTTGAGGCGGCCGCTCACGCCGGGGCTGCGGCGGCCTCGACCAGGATCCCCTCGCAGACCTCGAGCATCTTGTCGAGGTGGCGCGAGGCGACGCGCTCGTCCGGCGTGTGAGGGCCCTCGGTGCCGTTGGCGAGCAGCACGCAGTCGACTCCGTTCGCGATCAGGGCGTTGACATCGCTGCCGCCGCCGGTCGCGGTCCGGACCGGGTCGAGGTCGGCCCGCCGCATACCCGCCTCGGCCAGCGCCAGCGAGCGCGACGACGTCGGCAGCCGGTAGCCGCGGAACAGCTCCTCGACCTGCACGTCAACGTCGCACTCGTGCTCACCCGCGCCCCAGGCGCAGGCTTCGCTCATCTCCCCGGCGACCTCGGCGGCGCGGCCGGCATCGATGCTGCGCGCCTCGGCGACGATCCGGCAGTGGCCGGGGACGACGTTGCCGGCCGTCCCGCCCTCGATCATGCCGACGTTCGCCGTCGTCCCCTCGTCGAGCCGGCCCAGATTCATCCTGGCGATCGCCGCCGAGGCCGCCGCGATCGCGTTGCTGCCGTCCTCGGGGTTGATCCCCGCGTGCGCCTCGACTCCGGTGAACTCGGCGACGATCTGCTGCTGGGTCGGCGTGCTCGTGATCACCTCGCCGACGGCGCTCGCGTGGTCGAGGATGAAGCCGCAGTCGGAGCGGAGCGTCCCCGGGTCGACCGCCTTAGCTCCCCGCAGCCCCTCCTCCTCGGCGACGGTCAGCAGCAGCTCGATCCCAACCGGCGGCGGCTCCGCGGCGTGGCGGGCGGCGAGCTCGACGAAGACCGCGACCGCCGCCTTGTTGTCGGCGCCGAGGATCGTCTCGCCGCGGCTGCGGAAGGTGCCGTCGGCCTCCACCACCTCGATCTGCCCCGGATGCGGGACGGTGTCGATGTGAGCACAGAACATCGCCCAGGCATCCCCATTTCCCGGCAGCCGGGCGAGGATGTTGCCCGACCCCGCTTGCGCTGGGCCGGCGGCGTCGTCCTCACTGACCTCGAGCCCCATCGCCCGCAGCTCGGCGATCAGCGAATCGGCGATCTCGCGCTCCTCGCCGGTGACGCTGCGGATCTCGCAGAGCCGGACGAACCTCTCGTGCAGCCTCTCCACGCCGGACAGGCTAATGGGCTACCGAGGAATCCTCCCGGTCGAGGTCGGCCCCTTCGGCCGGCTTGGCGCCGGCGTGGCGGGCGGCGGCGCCGACGAACTCGCGGAACAGCGGCTCGGGCCGGTTCGGCCGCGAGTTGAACTCGGGGTGGAACTGGGAGGCGACGAAGAACGGGTGGTCGGGGAGCTCGATCATCTCGACCAAACGCTCATCCGGCGAGGTGCCCCCGCAGACCAGGCCCTCGTCTTCGAGCCGACGACGGAGCTGGACGTTGACCTCATAGCGGTGGCGGTGGCGCTTGTAGATCACGGCCTCGCCGAAGATCTCCCGCGCCCGGGTCCCGTCGTGGAGCTTCACCGGGTCGGCGCCGAGCCGCATCGTCCCTCCCATCTCGGAGACCTCCTTCTGCTCAGGCAGGAGGTCGACGACCGGATAGGGCGTCTCGGGGTCGAACTCGGAGGAATTCGCCCCCTCCATCCCCGCCTTGGCGCGGGCGAACTCGACGACCGCGATCTGCATCCCGAGGCAGATTCCCAGGTACGGGATCGAGCGTTCGCGCGCGATCCGCGCCGCCGCGACCTTGCCCTCGATCCCGCGCTCGCCGAAGCCGCCCGGGATCAGGATGCCGTCGGCCCCCTCGAGCCGCTCGGGGTCGAAGTCCTCGGAGTCGACCAGCTCCACGTCGACCTCGACTCGGTGGTGGAAGCCACCGTGCTCGAGCGCCTCGATCACCGACTTGTAGGCGTCTTCGAGCCCGACGTACTTGCCGACCAGGGCGATCTTCACCCGACCCTCGGCGGCGTCGGCGCGGCGCACCATCGCTTCCCACTCGGCGAGGTCCGGCGCCGGCGCCTCCATCCCGAAATGGTCGAGGACGAGGTCGTCGACGCCCTCGGCGCGGAAGACGAGCGGCACCTTGTAGATGTTGTCGACGTCGTGGGCCGAGATCACGGCGTCGACGGGAAGGCTGGCGAACAGCGCGATCTTGTTGCGGATGTCGCGGTCGAGGCGCCCCTCGGAGCGGCAGACCAGGGCATGCGGCTGGATCCCGATCCGGCGCAGCTCGTTGACCGAGTGCTGGGTCGGCTTCGTCTTCAGTTCGCCCGCGTGCCCCACGTAGGGCACCAGCGTCAGGTGGACGAACATGCTCCGCTTCGAGCCGAGGTCGTTGTAGAGCTGGCGGATCGACTCGAGGAACGGGAGCGACTCGATGTCGCCGACCGTGCCGCCGATCTCGGTGATCACGAAGTCGACGGACTGCGACTCGGCGACGATCAGGATCCGGTTCTTGATCTCGTCGGTGATGTGCGGGATCACCTGGACCGTTGCGCCGAGGTAGTCGCCGCGGCGCTCGCGCTTGATCACCGAGTTGTAGACGGCGCCGGCGGTGACGTTCGAGGCGCGCGAGGTGTTTTCGTCGGTGAAGCGCTCGTAGTGGCCGAGGTCGAGATCGGTCTCGGCGCCGTCCTCGGTGACGAAGACCTCGCCGTGCTGGAACGGGCTCATCGTCCCGGGATCGACGTTGATGTAGGGGTCGAACTTCTGCAGCTGGACCCGATAGCCGCGGGAGACGAGGAGGCGTCCGATCGAGGAGGCGGCGATTCCCTTGCCGAGAGCCGAGACCACTCCGCCGGTTACGAAGATGAATCTCGTATCGCCTTTGCTGCCATTCATTCTCTGCCCAGCGAGTCTAACCAGCGCAATGGCGGAAACGACTCGACGGTTGTCGAGATCGAGCGCATCTCGCCGTAGACGGTGAGCACGGCGACGACGCCGAGGGCGATCAGCCGCCCCTCGCCCCCCAGCGAGGTCAGCAGCCAGACGCCGCCGATCGCGCCGACCAGGTTCGAGCCGGTGTCGCCGAGCATCGCCCGTTCGCGAAGCGTGAACCAGGCTCCGACCAGGACCGGCCCGGCGAAGATCCCGAGCAGCTCGATCGGGGCGATCGTCCAGCCGCCGAGGCAGAGGCCGGCGCCGAGCAGCGCCAGCCCCTTCTCGGCCCGCCCCGGCCGCAGATCGAGCAGGTTGAAGGTGTTGGTGGCGAGGATCAGGAGGGCGACGTCGGCGAGGTAGCGCCACGATTCGAGCCCGCGCCCGGAGACGACGTAGGCCGCCAGTGCCAACGCCCCGATCGCCTTGATCGCCCCGGTCGAGAGCGATCCTTCCCGAAGCGCCCGCGCGTGGCCGCGCCAGCCGCGCGGCGTGTTCGCCGCCTCGCCGCGGCCGAGCGAATCGTCGAGGAAGCCGAGGAAGGCGACGCCGAGGATGTAGGGCATCCAGTGGCGCAGGTCGGGGTCGAGGAATTCGAGGTCGCCGCGGTCGTTGAGGAAGGCGAGCGGCGCCAGCGCGACGAGCGCCGCGGTCGCGAGGACGGCACCGAGCGGGAACGCGAGCGCCGCCCCGCGGTAGTTCTCGCGGGTGAGTCCGGCGTCGCGCAGCCCGCGGACCCCCGCCGGGGCGATGAAGACGGCGACCGCGATCGCGACCGGGAACCCGACCCAGGTCATTTCTGGCGGGGCGCGAGCAGGTCCGGCAGAAGCTGGTCGGCCGACCCCTTGACGCCGAAGCTCCCCTCGGCGCCGAGCAGCGCCAGCACCGTCGCCAGCTTCCCGGCGGTCTGGTCGACGTTGTCGACGCTCGCCAGGTCGTTGGCACCGAAGAAGGAGATCGAGGACGGTTCAGCGTCGGTCGCCTCGACCCCGACGGCGGCGGTCCTCGTCGCCGTGACCCCGTCGAGCATGCCCGATTCGATTCTGGCCGCCGTCGAGCGTTGGACAGGCCCGAGGTCCTGCGGCTGGTCGCGGACGACGATCACGCCGTCGAGGGCGCGGAAATTGCCACTCGCGCGGGAGAAGAGGTGGCCGCGCACCCGCTCGAGCAGATTGCCGCCGAGGACGAGCTGGCGGCCGACCCCGGTGGCGAATTCGGTCTGGGTGTCGGGATCGTGTTCGACGGCGGCGAGCCGCGTCTTCGCCAGGTCGTCCCCGAGCGAGGACAGGTCGACCGGCTCGCGGACGACGCCGACCGCCACCAGCCGGCCACCGGTCGGGCCGAGGGCGTCGTCGATCGCACCCGAGATCTCCCCCGGGAGGCCGCCGATCGCGATCACCCCGATCCGCCGTCCGCGCAGGTCGTTGCGCACCAGCGCCGGGTAGACCTGGTCGGCGAACTCGTTCGCCTGGCCGAGTTCGACGCTCAATTCCTCGGCGTGGTTGCGGGCGTCCTCGAGGTTCCCGGTCAGGCTCCGCTCGAGGTCCTTTCGCGTGTTGTTGATCGTGTTGCCGCCGAGCGCGGCGCCGATGACGACCCCGATCGCAAGAGCGAGGAAGACCGCGATCAACGAGGTCGCGTGGTAGCGCCCGCTATAGCCCATCTAGGAATTTTCGCGCTTCGCTCGCTGCGCACTGAACCAGAGATGCTTGCTTGCTCGCTCCGCGCTCATGCTGGAGAGGCTAGATGCCCAGCCAAATCTTGATCTTCAGCCAGATCAGTTCGGTCAGGTCGCTGAGAGCCGGCGAGGCGATCACGACGATCGCCAGCAGGATCGCGAAGGCGGCGAGGAAGAGGGCGGCGGGGCCGAAGCCGGACCCGGGGTTGTAGAGGCGGCTGACGCCCTTGGCGTCGACCAGCTTCTCGCCGATCCGGAGCCGGGTGAGGAAGGTCGACGACATCCCGCCGCGCTTGCGGTCGAGGAACTCGATCAGGTTGAAATGGGCGCCGACGCTGACGATCAGGTCCGCGCCCTTCTCGTAGGCCATCAGCATCGCCACGTCCTCGCTGGTCCCGGCAGCGGGGACGATCGTGTGATCGATCCCCATCTCGAGGAGCCGCTCGCGGCCCGGGGCACGGCCGTCGGGATAGGCATGGACGATCACCTCCGCGCCGCAGCGCAGGGCGGCGTCGCCGGCCGAGTCCATGTCGCCGAGGATCAGGTCCGGCTTCAGACCCTCCTCCAGAACCCCGTCGGCGGCGCCGTCGACGGCGACGATCACCGGGCGGACATCGCGGATGTAGGCGCGGAGCGCCTTCAGGTCGTGGCGATGGCGGTCGCCGCGGACGACGATCAGGACCTGGCGGTCGCGGAAGCTAGTTCGGGTCGACGGGAACTCGATCCTGTCGGTGAGGAGGTCGGACTCCATCCGGACATGGGCGACGGTGTTCTCGGCGAATTCGGCGAGCGCCTCGTCGACCCGCTCGCGCTGCTCGTCGAAGCGGCGTTCGAGCTCTTCGACCCCGAGCTCTTCGCCGCGCAGGACGACCTCGCCGCCGACGCTGACCGTGCCGTCGAAGACCGTCAGGGCGTCGCCATCGTCGATCGCCTCGAATGGGTCGGCCTCCGCGAAGTCGACCAGCACCACGCCGGCGCGGGCCAGCATCAGCGGCCCGGCGTTTGGGTAGCGGCCGTCGGTCGACTCGGAGGCGTTGAGAACCGCCCGCACGCCGGTCGAGATCAGCTCCTCGGCCGCGATCCGATCGATGTTGCGGTGGTCGATCACCGCCACGTCGCCAGGGCGGAGTCGCTTCACCAGGTTCTTGGTTCGCCGGCCGGGCCTGGCGGTGCCGCGCACCGCCCCGTTCGCGGCCGCCCCGTTCCGGCGCGAGAGAAACGCAGGGAGACGGCGGCGACTGGCGATGGCCACCGAAGGAGACTACCCGGCTTCCGCGAGCGGCTTCAGGCCGCGGCGAGCAGCTCGCGCGCGTGGCGGTCGGCGGCGTCCCCGTCCCCGTCCCCGCCGCCAAGCATGCGGCGGATCTCCTCGACCACGCTCTCGCCGTCCAGATGCTGGACCGTTGCCCTGGCCGGCTCGCCGCGGTCCTTCTCGATCCTGAAGTGGGTCGAGGCGAGCGACGCGACCTGCGGCAGGTGGGTGATGCAGATCACCTGGTGCCCGTCGGCGATGTCGCGCAGCCGCTCGCCGACCGTGCGGGCGGTGCGGCCGCCGATCCCCGCATCGATCTCATCGAAGACGAGCGTCCCCGCGCCGGCCCCGGCGCCGAGGCCGGTCAGGGCCAACATCACTCGCGACAGCTCGCCGCCGGAGGCGGCGTCGCGGAGCGGTGCAGCCTCGATTCCGCGGTTCGGTGCAAGTCGCAGCTCGATCCCCTCGGCTCCGTTCGGGCCGAACCCGTCGGGGAGGGCCTCGAGGACGACCTCGAGGGTCGCCCCCGGCATCGCCAGGTGATCGAGCTCGGCCGCCACCCGCTTGCTCAGCCCGGCGGCTGCTCCCGCCCGGCCCCGGCTGAGCTCCCCGGCGAGCTCGGCGCGCCGCGCGGCCGCCATCGCGAGCGCCTCCTCGACCTCGGCCGAGCGGACCTCGGACGACTCGAGGCGCTCGATCTCCGCCCGGCAGCGCTGGGCGTGGAGGAGGACGGAGTCGATCTCGCCGCCGTGCTTGCGGGTCAGGCGGTCGATCTCCTCGAGCCGCTCCTCGACCGCGGCGAGGCGCTCGGGGTCGGAATCGACCCCGTCGAGATACGCCCGAAGCTCGCTGGCGACGTCGCCGAGCTCGACCGAGAGCGCCGTCATCCGGGCAGCGATCTCATCGAGCCTCGGGTCGACCCCGGCCACCGCGTCGAGCTTGGAGCCGGCGGCCGCGATCGCGCCGGCGGCGCCGGCGTCGTCCCCGTCCCCTGCTCCGGTCGCTCCCTCGGCCGCGCCGGCGGCGGCCTCGCGAAGTCCCTCGGCGTGCCGCAGCCGCTCGCGCTCCCCGGCCAGCTCCTCGATCTCGTCAGGGTTCGGGGCGACCGCCTCGATCTCGGACAGCTCATAGCGGAAGAGGTCGAGATCGCGCTCGCGCGATCCGTCCCGCTCGCGCAGCTCGGCCAGCTCGGCCTCGAGGCGGAGCGCCTCGCGGTGTGAGTCTCGATACCGCTCGCGCAGCGCGAGGTGCTCGGGTCCGGCGAAGCCGTCGAGGATCTCGACCTGCGCCGAGGCGATCGTCAGCTTGCGGTGCTCGTGTTGGCCGTAGAAGGCGAGCAGCCGCCCGCCGAGCAGCTTCAGGTCGGCGGCCGAGGCGGCGCGGCCGGCGACGAAGGCCGCCGTCCGCCCTGAGGCCGAGACCCGGCGGCCGAGCACGACCTCCCGCACCCCCCCGGGCAGGCGCGCGGCCAGCTCCGCCATCTCCGGCTCCTCGAGCACGCCCTCGGGCAGGTCGAACGACCCCTCGACCCAGGCCTCCTCGGCCCCGGGTCGGACGATCTGCCGGCGGGCCTTGCCGCCCATCAGGAGATCGAGCGAGTGGGCAAGGATCGTCTTGCCGGCGCCAGTCTCACCGGTGATCGCGTTGAGGCCGGCGCCGAGGCGCAGCTCGGCCCTCTCGATCAGGAGCAGGTTCTCGATCCGCAGCTCTCGGAGCACGCTCCCTGTCTAGCATCCGCGGCGGCGGCGACTAGGCGGGAACCGGCTCGCCGGCAGGCTCTTTCTCAGCCGTGGTCGCCTGCACGAAGTCCTTCGAGCGGACGAGGAAGAAGCCGCAGGTGGCGCCGATGAAGGAGAGGACCGCGGCGATCAGGATGATCTCGTTGAAGCCGCTGACGAAGGCCACCGTCGAGGCATGCGCGACTTCGGCCCTCTGCCCGGGTGGGACCACTTCCGTCGCGGCTTTCGAGCCCCCGGAGGCGACGAGTTCGGAGAGGCCGCTGGGCGCGTTTGGGAGCAGCTGGCTGAGCTTGGAGTCGACCTGGGACTGGAAGATCGCGCCGAGCGAGGCCACGCCGGTGGCGATCCCGACCTGGCGGAACGTGGTGTTGATCCCGGAGCCCATCCCGGATTTCTCAACCGGGACGACGGCGATCGCCGCCTGGCCGATGCCGGGGTTGGTGATCCCGATGCCGACGCCTGCGACCAGGAACCCGGCGAGCAGCGCCGTCCATTCCGAGTCGGCGCTGACCCCGTGCATCAGGAGCAGCCCGACCCCGACGGTCGCGAGGCCGACGCCGAGCAGAACGCGGATTGCGATTCGGTGCGAGAGCGCGCCCGCGATCGGCGAGGCGATGAAGGAGAGGAGGGTCAGGGGCAGGAACCGCAGCCCGGCTTCGAGCGGCGAGTAGTCGAGCACTCCCTGGATGTAGATCGTCAGGTAGAGGAACATCGCGAACATCCCGGCCGAGAGGCCGAAGGCGACCGCCGAGACCCCGTTGAAAGCGGGGTTGCGGAACAGGCTCAGGTCGAGCATCGGGTGGCTGCTGCGCGACTCGATCGCGACGAAGGCGCACATCAGGACGACCGCCGCCCCCAGGGAGGCGACGATCTCGGTGCTGCCCCAGCCTTCCGGGTTGCCCCTGATCAGGCCGAAGATCAGGAAGAAGAGGGCGAGGGAGAAGGTGATCAGGCCGGGGAAGTCGACCCGCTGCGGGTCCTGGGCGGCGACGTTCGCCAGTTTCAGCTCGGTCAGGACGATCGCCGTGATGCCGATCGGAACGTTGACGAAGAAGATCCATTCCCATCCGAGGTGCTCGGTGATCAGGCCACCGACGAGCGGGCCGATCGCGACCGCGCCGCCGATCGTCGCTCCCCAAACGCCGAAGGCGGTCGCCCGGTCTTTGCCGTGGAACTCCTGGCCGATCAGCGCCAGCGAGGTGGCGAACATCCCGGCGCCGCCGACACCCTGGAGGCCGCGCGCGAGGTTGAGCAGGGTCGGGTCGCCGGCGATCCCGCAGAGGAACGAGGCGAAGGTGAAGACGCCGAAGCCGATCGTGAAGACGCGCCGCCGCCCGAGGCGGTCGCCGAGCGACCCGGCCGTCAGCAGGATCGAGGCAAGCATCAACGAGTAGGCGTCGACCACCCACTGCAGGCTGGAAAGGCTCGCGTTGAGGTCGGTCCTGATGTCCGGAAGGGCGACGTTCACGACCGTGATGTCCAGCAGAAGCATGAACGTCGCGATAGAGATCAGGACGAGGGTCCACCACTTTCGCTCCATGCCTCTCAACCCTAGAGAACCGAGCTCGCCGGCTAAACGGCGAGGTGGCCGAACTTCTCGCGGATCCGCTGGTAGAAGCTCGACCCCGGCAGCTGAGCCAGCCTGCCGACCCCGTTTGCGAACCCGATCTCGAGCTCGTCGCCGGGCCCAAGCGTGCCGGCCTGGCCGCCGTCGACCGAGATGTCGACAGGCTCCCTGCCCTCGGCATTGCCGACGTGGAGGACGTCGTCGGGAGCGACGACGAGCGCCCGCGCGGTAAGCGAGTGGGGCGAGATGTAGCTGACGACGTATCCCTCGACACCCCAGGCGAGAATCGGCCCCTGGTTGGCGAGGTTGTAGCCGGTCGAGCCGGCCGGCGTCGCGGCGACGAGGCCGTCACAGCGGACGTCGCCGACGACCTCCCCGGCGATCCGGTAGGTCAGCTCGGCGACCCGGTCCCGCGGGCGGCGGATGAAGCTGATGTCGTTGAAGCCGACCCTTGCCTCGCCGTAGAGCTCGACCTCGAGCCCCGGCAGGTCGATCATCTCGAGCTCCCCCGCGAGGGCGCGCTCGATGCCGGACCGCGCCTCCTCGCGGTCGACCGCGGCGAGGAAGCCGACGGTGCCGAAATTGACCCCGAAGACGGGGACCCCGGTGCGGGCGAAGTGCCGCAGCGCGTAGAGGATCGAGCCGTCGCCGCCGAGTACGAGGCAGAGGTCGAGGTCGCGTGGGAGGACCTCGACCGTCTCGAGCCCGTCGGCCGCGGTGGCGTGCTTGGCGACCTCGTCGGGGGTCGCGACGAGGCGGCACCCGGCCGCCGCCGCAATCTCGATCGCGATCCCCACCGCGTCGGTGGTCGCCGGCGGGTGCGAGTGGGTGATCAGCGCCGCCCTCCTCATCAAGGTCGCGCCTTCGCTCGCCGCGCTCACGGTTCCACCGCCAGGATCGCCGCCTCGAAATCGGCGACCTCGTCGCCCTCTCCCCCGCCCCAGACGAAGGTCTCGAGATTCCCCTTCGGCCCGGCCAGGCCCGACGATGCGAAGCCCCGGACGGGGAGCCCCAGCTCCTGTGCGCAATGGGCGACGGAGAGGATCGCCTCCCGCCGGTCGGCGGGGTCGCGGACGACGCCCCTGCCGACACGCTCGCGGCCGAGCTCGAACTGGGGCTTGACCATCGCCAGAACCTCGCCGCCGGGCGCGATACAGGCGGCGATCGCCGGCAGAACCTTCGTCAGCGAGATGAACGAGACGTCGACCGTGGCCAGGTCGGGGGCGAACGGGAGGTCCTCGGATCGGAGGTGGCGGGCGTTGACGCGCTCGATCACTGTCACCCTCGGATCCTCGCGGATGCCGAGCCCGATCTGTCCATAGGCGACATCGAGGGCGATCACCCGTGCGGCACCGCGCTGGAGCAGGCAGTCGGTGAAGCCACCGGTCGAGGCGCCGACGTCGAGGCAATCGCGTCCATCGACGTCAAGTTCGAGCGCGGTCAGCGCGTTCTCGAGCTTGAGCCCCCCGCGCGAGACGAACCGTGAGCCCGAATCGATCACCAGTTCGGTGTCCGGCTCGACCAGCTGGCTCGGCCGCAGCGCGACCGGCCCGTCGCCACCGACGCGCACGGCGCCTGCCCGCACCGCGCTGGCGGCCGCCGAGCGCGACGGGAACAGCCCCCGATCGGCGAGCACAGCGTCGATCCGTGCCTTCTTCACCGGCCAACCGTACTGGGAACTCGTCAGATGCAGGGATTCCGTCGAATTTAGGTTCCTCTTGCGCTCCGGTTACCCAGTCCTTAGTATTGGGTATTAGGTTTGCTCGAGATGGGGTCTATGGAGAGCCTCTGTGACTCGGCTCACACATAAATCGCACATATGTTCGTATTCTGATTCAAGGATTCGCAGACGAGGACCGATGAAAGGCTTGGTTTAGAGAACTTCCCGGTTGGGTCTGGCGCCGCCCATACGGTGCCCATCGATCTCCCTCGATGAGCCCCGCGCGACGCGTTAAGGGCCCACCTACCTCCCATCGATCCACATATATAGAGATACATATCTCTCCTCCCTGTAGTAACCCCAGAAACGCCCCTCCTCCCCGGAGGGGCGTTTTCTGTTGTGGAGCCAAATCTGAGCCGTAGGCGTTAGTCGCCGGCACCGGGAATTCGGCTCGTGCGCCAGTTGGTGCGCCAGTCAGACGTTCTCGCCGCCCAGTTGGGACTGGGAGATCTGACGCGCCTCGGACTCAAAATGCTCAATCTTCGGATCCAGCTCGTCGAGGAGTAACTGGATTTCGTCGCGGTCCTCCCTTGAGGATCGAGGCCAAGCACCTCGATTGGCCATGCGCAGGACTTCAAATGCACTCCGACAGTCGTTGTGTCGGCGCCGCCTGAATACTGACCCCCTCTCGCCGGACGAAAACTGACCCCTCCGACGGCGACGAGAGCGTCCGGGGGGACTTCGAGCCTGGCTCGGTCAAGCGATCGAGGTCAGGAGGAAGAGGGTGGTTCAGGTGCAGGAGTGGGCCGAGATCAGGGCGATGAAGCAGGTGCAGGGGCTGTCGATCAAGGAGATCGCGAGGCGGACCGGGCACTCGCGAAACACGATCCGCGCTGCGCTGCGCTCCCCCCAGCCGCCGCGCTACGGGCCGAGAGCGCCGCGGCCCTCGAAGCTCGAGGCGTTCAAGGAGCAGATCCACGCCTTGCTGAAGGCCGATGGAGCGATCCCCTCGCAGGTGATCCGCGAGCGGATCACCGAGGCCGGCTACCGAGGCGCCAAGACGATCTGCGATGACTACGTGCGCGAGCTGCGCCCGGTCTTCAACCCGCCGCGCACCTTCCAGCGCACCCAATATGAGCCCGGCCAGCTGGTCCAGTTCGATCTCTGGGAGCCGAGCCAGCCGATCCCGGTTGGCCACGGCCAGCTGCGCCGTGGCTGGGTCCTCACCTGCTGCTCGGGCTACTCTCGCGCCGGCGCAGGGAGCCTGATCTTCTCCAAGGAGGCCCCCGACATCCTCTGGGGCATGAGCCGCTGCCTCGGAGAGCTCGGGGCGCTGCCTGAGAAGGTGGTCTGGGATCGCGAGGGGGCGATCCACCGCGGCGGCGGTCAGCCCACCGACGCCTTCGCCGCCTTCTGCGGCGAGCTCGGGCTCGGCTGGGTGATCCTCGATGCGGGCGACTGCCAGGCCAAGGGCATGCTCGAGCGCCTTCACGACTTCATCGAGCGCAGCTTCGAGCCCGCCCGCAGCTTCGCGGGCCCGCTCGACTACCAGCACCAGCTCGACGGCTGGTTTGCAGACCGCGCCAACGCCCGCACCCACCGGACGCTTCGCGCGGTGCCCGCCGAGCGCCTCGCTGCCGAGCGCGAGCTGATGCGGGCGCTGCCCGATCAGATGCCCGATCTCGACCGCCGCTTCGTGATCCGGGTCCCCGCCCAGCCCTACCTGAGGTGGGACACCAACGACTACTCGCTCGATCCTCGCCTTGCCGGGCGCCGGGTCGAGGTCCGTATCTCCCAGGCCGAGGTCGGCGCCGTCGCGCTCGACAGCGGCGAGCCCGCGGCGAGCCACCGCCGCTCCTTCGCCAAGCACCTCACCTTCACCGACCCCGCCCACCAGCGGGCACTCGAAGAGCTGCGTGGCGAGCGCCGGGCGCCCAAAGAGCCCGAGGTCGAGGTCCGCCCCCTGGCCCGCTACGACGCCCTGATCCCGGCATGAGCAAGGCATCAGAGCTCTCCCACCTGTTCCGGGCGCTGAAGGCGCCGGCGGCGGCCCGGGCCCTACCCAAGCTGACCGAGCGCGCTAGAGAGGAGGAGTGGTCACACGAGCGCTTCTTGGAGGCGGTCCTCTCCACCGAGGTCGCCTCGCGCGAGTCCCACGGCGGGGAGAACCGGATCAAGGCCGCCCGCTTCCCGGCCCGAAAGACCCTTGAGGAGTTCGACTTCACCTTCCAGCGCTCGGTCAAGCGCCAAGTCATCGAGCACCTGGGGCAACTCGACTTTCTCCATGGCCGCGAGAACGTGGTGATGCTGGGCCCACCGGGGACCGGCAAGACCCACCTGGCGATCGCGCTCGGGATCCGAGCCTGCCTCGCCGGGCAGCGAGTCGCCTTCGCCACCGCGACCGAGTGGGTGGCCCGCCTTGGCGAGGCAAAGCGGGCCGGCAACCTCGAGCCCGAGCTGCGCCGCCTGGGATTCGTGCCGCTGATCGTCGTCGACGAGGTCGGCTACATCCCCTTCGATCCCGAGGCAGCGAACCTGATGTTCAGCCTCATCTCAGCGCGCTATGAGCGAGCCTCGCTGATCGTCACCTCGAACAAGCCCTTCTCGGCCTGGGGAGAGATCTTCGGAGACGAGGTGACGGCCGCGGCGATGATCGACCGTCTCGTCCACCACGCCGAGATCCTGGCGCTGAAGGGCGACTCCTTCCGCCTGCGCGACAAGGACCTGGGCTCTCCGCCGCCGCACGACTGATCGCCCCGCCTGCTTCGCTTCGCCCTACGGGCTCCGCTTCGCAGGCGGGCTATCGACCTTGGAGGGGGGTCAGTTTTCGACCGGCGCAGGGGGGTGAGTTTTCAACCGGCCTTGACATCGTTGATCGACTCAGGAAGCCCAGCGTCCGGCGGTAGGCGCACGGCCAGGCGGGACTGAAGCCCGTTGAGCGAGCGAGCAACCGCCTCGAGTTCGCTCTCGGTTTGCTCGAATTCGCTCTCCACCGTCGGTTCATGCTGGCTCCGCATGAACACGAAACGTCGCAGTTCGAGAGCCAAGTGGGCAGCTTCTTGAACTGCCTTGATTGCTTCGTCCACGACCCCTCGGAGCTCGTGTCGCTCGTTTAGCTGCCGCTCATGGGCGAGCTGGCTGTCCAAGCGATCAGCCTCAGCGTCAAGGAGCCTGCGTGTCCGCCAAACCGAAACCCCGCCGGCAATCAAGGCGGAGATGACGATCGCCCCAGCTCCAGCTAGGAGGACCCCATCGGAAACCTGCCCTGGCGACGACATCGAGCAGCATCATGTCTCGATTCT
This sequence comes from uncultured Solirubrobacterales bacterium, assembly GCA_963780815.1. GTDB lineage: Bacteria > Actinomycetota > Thermoleophilia > Solirubrobacterales > 70-9 > VRUE01. The sequence continues at coordinate 461,711 of CAWADG010000004.1, forward strand.
GACTCGATCGTCCGCTAGGTAGGCGTCCATCCGCTCTCGAACGTCATCGTGGCTGCCGGGGAGCAGGTGCCCGTAGATGTCGAAGGTCGTCTGAATCTTCGAGTGGCCCATGAACTCCTGGACGGCCTTGGCGTTTGCCCCCGCGTCAATCAGTAGCGAGGCGAAGGTATGCCGGCACTCGTGCAAAGTGATTCCGCTTTCGCCCCCCCACGCACGCTTCGCCCGTCCGTCAATGGTCGAGGCGACGAAAGCGTCGACCGCGCTGCGACCAAATACAAGATCGTCGCCCAAGCGCTCGGTCCTCATTACGTGCTCGTCTAGGTAGTCGCGCAGGATTGCCAACAGCGGGACTCGACGGCGCCCTGAGCGAGACTTCGGCTCGATCGCCCCTTCGTCCTGGTCCCAACCCCGCTCGACGTGGATCAGGCTTGCCCCGAGGTCGACATCGCGGCAGCGGAGGGCCTGGAGCTCGCCCCTGCGGAGGCCGGCGTAGAACGCAGTCGCCCACACCGGCCGATCCTCGGGCTCGAGGGCCTCGAGCAGAGCAGCGGCTTCCTCGGCTGATGCGATCCGCTTGGGCCGCGTCGAAGCCCCCGTGGGAAGGTCAATGCCCTCGGAAGGGTTGAAGGCCAGCTCGTCACGGTCGACGGCGCGGCGGTAAAGCGCCTGGATCGGGTTGAGGACGTTGCTCACCGTCCCGGCGCCGAGCCCCGAGGCAAAGAGGTCGTCAGCGAGTGCCTGCAAGTCCTGGCGACGCACCTCCCCCACCTTCAATCTCGCCACGGCTGATGGCTCGATATGAACCCGGAGAGCTCGCTCATAGGAGCGGATCGTGTTCGGCTTGTAGCGGTCCCGCCCCTTGGGCCGGACGGTCCCCGCCTTCATCCCGTCCACGAGCTCGCGCAGAGCCGCGCCGAGGGTGCGTGGGTCTTGGCGGCTCGGACGCAGGCTCCCCGCGTTCGCAGCAGCGAGTGCGTCAGCTCGCCAGGACTTGGCCTCCGCTTCGCGGCTGAATGTCTTGCGAACCTTTCGCCTCTCCCTCGGCATGTACACCCACGCCTCGTATCCCGCCTTACAGCGGCACCGTCCGCCTCCATTCAGGGAGGGGCAGCCCTTTGAGTGCCTCTTGACGATCCCGGTTGGCATCAGCTCAGCCTCCTCGTGTTCGAGGGATCGCGGGGGCGAATAGCCTTGCCCGTGCAGTCGGCCTGGTGGAAGCTATGCCGGCTGCCACCGGGGCCGGCTGTTCCACCAGCGCGGCCCCACTTTGCATTTGGAGCGAATCTACCGCCAAAACTGCAGCCAGGCAAATAGTCGGCGAAGCCAGGACCTAAGAGGTCCCGCCCTTTCGATCTCTCCGATCTGCAGAAACTGCCAAATCCGAGCGTCATTTCGCCACACCCCGTCATACGCAATGTCGACACTGAATCGACTTGCCTTTGAATTTCGAGCGGCCACCACCAGGCCCATCCTGTATTTCCCTTTTCGTAGCAATTCCCGATCTCCCGAGGTCCGAAGCTTGTCCGGAAAGCCTGGCCTGACTCGGCCCGGAATAGGGCCCTCTATGACGATTGGTCCATGCGCGACAACGAGTTCGAAATGACGCGAGACGTAGGGGGGGATGTTCATCTGGACGCCGCCAACCGCTGACCAGGCGAGGGGCCGAGTCTCCACCTGAAGCGGCTCGTCCTTTTCGATATCCAGGATTTCCGTTACGAGAACTTCCACACTCAACGCCTGGCCACGCCCCTCGTTCTTGAGGCGAGGCAGCACTCCGTGCCAGGTTTCTGGCTTGCCCTCTGGCGAATCGGACACAGGAACCCCGGCCATGAAGTCGAGTTTCGAATCCTTGTCCAAGGCCACCTCCAGCTGGGGGCGGCGAACCCAGCTGAAAAAGAACGGCCCTCCAAGGGCGACGATTACGGCTAGGGCCGTTGCGATCGCAGAGATCCACTCGACCGTCGACGTGGTATCTGTCACTTCTGCGATGTGGGCGAACAGTCCAAAGGTGAGCACGAGGGAGGAAGTATTCCGTCCGGTTCAGATCGAACATGTGTGCGAACATACGTTCGTGGGCAATGCGGGCACCGCATCGGGCCGGCTTCGAACGGCCCTCAATACCGGTAGCTACGGCCTGGCGGTCAACCTCGCACGTGAGCTGCCCCACGTCGATCTTGCGGACGCGATCCGGCTCGCCTGCTTGGCCGCCACTAAGGACCCCGACCGGTTCGACGCGATGGCCCTTCGGTGCCTCGTTCGCCTGGCTGAGGAGCGAGGCCTGTTGATCAACGAGGCGATATGGGCGCTGCAGAGGTTCCAGGACGCCCGGGAGGGTGTCGACGGCGAAACGGGGCTGATGAAGCTTGCGAAGTCGAAGCCGGGAGACACGCGGATCGGATAGCGTCAGCCTGGTGGCGCGATGCAGGATTTCACGCGAGAGATAACGACCGAAAAGCCGCCAGCGACGCTGCTCACCGAATCCATGTCGGAATGGACGGGACAGCTTTCCGATTACAACTACCAGCTGACCACGCAAAGCGAGGCTGGCTTGACTTTCCACAAGCGGTACACGCCCTGGTGGATGGTCTTCCCAATTGTCTTCCTGTTTCCGATTGGCCTGCTGTTCCTTTTCGTGAAATCCGACGCCACGATCACCGCCACTTTCACTCCAGAAGGCTCCGGTACGCGGGTGCTTGTTTCCGGCAAGGCGCCGAAGAAGGTCGCCGAAGCATTTGCCGAGATGGAGCTCTAAGAGTTCCCGCCCCCCGGGGCGACCCTGCCAGCGGGACCTGTTCAGGTGGGCCCAGAGGGGACGGGCTTCCTTCGGCGACAGGAGTGAGCTGCCGGACGAAATTGTGAAAGAACGGGGGCTCCGGCCCCTTCACCCGACGACGATCTCGGCCTTCCGCCCGCGGTCACGCTCGGTCGGCTTGCGCCAGGTGATCGCCACGGTGTGCCGGTTCTGGCAAACCGGGCAATCAGGTCGGCGCCCTTGTGGCCGACCCAGTGGCCGTGTGGACCTTCCCCGGCCGTCCACCAAACTCAGCCCGGTGGAGTCCCGGCGCCTGCCGGGTTGGCGTCTGCCCCCAGCAGGTAACAGCCGTAGCCCTGTGTGACGATTTGCCCCGTGAAGGTCAGAACCTCGCTCACCAGCACACCCTTCTGGTTGCGGTAGTTGATAACGAGCGTATTGACCCCGACGTAGACCCCGAGTACCTCGAAGTGGAGGTCCGGGATGAGCGGCAGCCCCTCACTCCAATAGCGGCGGAGAGCATCCTTCCCGCGAATCACTCCGTCGCTTTCGTCAAGCAGCTGCGCGGCCACCGGCGAGGTAAAGACGACGTCGTCGGAGAAGTGGCTGAGCACACGCTCTAGGTCGTGAGCATTCCAGGCCGCCACCCAACTCTCGCAGAACCCCTGCGCCCAAGCGTGATCCATGTCAGCTCTCTAGCACCTCAGGGACAGTCTATCTTAGGACTCACAACCAATCCCGTCACCGTCGGAGTCGAAGTGATGGGGGTCCGGTGGCAGCACCGTGAAGTTGCGATATGAGAATTTCGCTGCAGTCGAGGTCCGGTGGGGGCGGTGGGATGCAGACGGTCGGATAGGCCGGGTCGCAGTTGCCGCCCGAGGGCGGCGGCGGCGCGGCGACGGTTCCGGTTCCGGAGCCGGGGTGCCCCTTGTCGAGACATAGCGTGCTCCAGTTGACGATCCTGCGCTGTGCGGTGGCGAGCGAAATCGTCCCGTTGCAGACCTTGGCGTTGAGGGAGTTCTCCAGGCCGTCCTTGCGGTATGAGAAGGACGGGCCGTAGTGGGACTCCGGCCAGAGGTTGCGGATGTCGGAAGGCGCTCCGCCGAGCTCGAGAGAGATTAGGTGGTCGAACTCATACGCCGACGTGTCGGTGCCCAACCCGTACGCCTTCATCGAGACGAGCTTGAGGGGATCGGTGTAGCTGGTTGGGGGGCGAATGCGGCTCGTGTAGCCGGACCTGCAGATCGTCTTGCCGATCGTCGTCTGACGCACCGCCGGGTTAAGGGCGCCTGGCGTGCAGTGGCGGTCCTGGACGCCCCCTTTAAGGCTGCACATTGTCGGAGGAACCGGGCAGGAAACGCCTGTGCGCCAGCTGCAATGGCTAACGACGTATGGCCCGCGGGCGCGGGCTCCCGAGGCTGACGAAGCCAAGAACAGCAGCGGCAGAATCAGGAAGACGGACAGCAGGGGCAGGCGGAGTGGTCTCACGGCACGAAAGCTACCTCCCCTGCTCCCAGCCCGCAAAAGCCGCAATACCTGCGAGAGTCGGACGAGTCCGACGATCGATTCTCTTCGAGAGGGAGCCCCTATGAAGAACTTGCGTCCCAAGCTGACCTACGCGAATGTGATGGTCACGATCCTGGCGTTCGTGGTCCTGAGCGGAGGCGCAGCCTATGCCGCCTCTCAACTCGGGAAGAACAGCGTCGGCGCCAAGCAGCTCAAGAAGAACGCGGTGAGCACCGCGAAAGTGAAGAAGGAAGCCATCACTGCCGCCAAAGTCAAGAAAGGCACGTTGACCGGCAAGCAGATCAACCTGGCGAAGCTGGGCACGGTGCCAAACGCGACGCACGCCGCCAGCGCAGATTCGATTCCGCAGGCCGAACCGATCCGACTGATCGGAGCGCCTGGGCAGCCCGGGTTCGAAAACGGCGCCAAAAATTTCGGCGCAGAAGGTCCAGTGAGCTTTCCGCAGGCCGGCTTCTACAAGGACGCCTTCGGGATCGTCCATCTGGAAGGGCTTGTGAAAAGAGGCAGCTCGGGGGTCATCTTCACCCTTCCCCCTGGCTATCGTCCCCCAAGCGGCACGCTTCAGGTTTTCGAACAGTTGAAAGAACAGGGCGTGTTTGTTCTCGGAGCGGCGGCGGGACCATTCCCGGTCGGCGCCGTGGTCGCCTTGAAAGAAAATGCCCTGCTGAGCGGCATCACTTACCGGGCCGGAAGCTGAGCTGAGGCGCGAGCGGCCGGCCCGGCGGGTCGGTCGCTTGCGCTGGTCCGGCGACGATTAGAAGCCACTCCTCTGCCGCTAGCCGAGGGTTGCGACCCAGAGTTTGCGTTCCTTGGCGGTGACTGAGCCAGAGGTCGCTTTGTACTGGACGCTGATGTTGTAGGTGCCGGCCGCGCGGCGAAGACTTCTGATCGACCGGCTACAGCGTTCCGTAGGCGTAGAGACGGCGGTTCTTCGCAGTAACGGAACCGCTTGCAGATTGGCGACGCGACGCTCTTGCTGTTTCTGTCGATGAAAACCGCAAGTCGAGTCGGCCCCAGCGGTTTCGAAGGCAGAGTAGACGCGGCTGCGACGTTATGCCAATGAGGTCGCTTAAGGCGACCGCATTTGGTGTTTCCTGCTCATGGGCATTTGCTGAGGTTTTAGGTGGCCGCCGCTTTGCATGCCCATCGCCTTCATCGCACGAGCGCCAGCGGGCGAGCCTGGCAGCGTCAGGCCGGGCACCTGGGCCGGCGCGACGATGATGAGGATCGCGACGGTTCCGAGAAGGGCCGCGATCGCGCGGTTGGTCGCCGTAGGCCAGGGCAGAAGTTTCTCGGCTGCGATGGCGACAGCTATGAGCGCCATCCAGGCCAGGCTCATCACCCCAAGGGCGAAGAGCGCTGCCATCAGCGCCCAGCAGCAGCCGACACACCAGGTGCCGTGGAGGACCCCCATCCGAAGAGCCCCGAGCTCACCCTCTCGCCAGTGCTCCATGACAAAGTCAAGCGGACCGCGGCAGCGGCGCAGACAGGCGTCCTTGGCGGGTGTGAGCTCATACGCGGCCGCCGCCAAGAGAACCGCTGCGGCGAGATAGCGCCCGCCGCTGCTCCACCGCAACGCCCCTATCGAGAGCGACCTGGTCCCGACAAAGAGCCCGTAGGCGAGCAGGCCAAATGCCGTCCAGACGACCAGGTAGCCACCCACAAACAACGAGCTCGAGACCGTCTGCTCGCCCGCGCCGCGCCCGCGGCGCCGGCGCTGAACGTAGGAAAAGACCAAGACCATGGGGGTGATCGAGGGCAGCATCATCGCGGCCATCATCACCACCCAGGAGATGACGTAAAAGCCGAGGGTCCCCGGGTCGGTGCCCGGCCCTGCATCCATCCCAGCCATGCGCTGATCGACCCACAGCCAGGCGAGCAGCGCCAAGCCCATCAGCGCGCCGATCAGGGCAAATCGAACGCGATCCGGCTGCGGTAGCGAAGCCACGTCCATTGCCAGGTGACTATATGTCGGTTAGGGTCGCTCTCACAACGGCTTGGCCCCTGACGGAGGCCCGGCACGAAGAAGGAGACCCGGATGACGGACTGGCGCCTCGAGGGGCCCTACATGAAGAACTGCAATTGCGACCCCGGCTGCCCCTGCGATTTCAACGCCAACCCAACCCATGGCAACTGCGAGGGAATGGCGGCGATGATCGTCGAGAAGGGCAACTTCGGCGATGTCTCCCTGGATGGCGCGAAGTGGGCGCTGAAGTACTCATGGCCAGGAGCTCTGCATGAAGGTCATGGAACCGGTCAGCCGATCCTCGATGCTCGAATGTCGGCCGAGCAGACCGAGGCAATCGGTGCCATCCTCTCGGGCCAAAACGGCGGCACCTTCTACGGCATCCTCGCCGAGATCATCGACACCTTCCACGACCCGGTGGTTGCCGACATTGACATTGACATCGACGTCGAGGGCCGCCACGCGCGCTGCGTGGTCGACGGCGTGCTGGAGACCTCCACCGAGCCGATCCAATCGATGGGCGAGGAGCCCGAGGCGTACTCGATCCAGGTGAAGATCCCCGGCGGCTTTGAGTATGACGAGGCCGAGATCGCGATGGCGAAGGTGATCAAAGGATCGGGTGAGATGAGCTTCGATCTCGAAAACAGCCACAGCTCACTCGCGCAGGTAGCTCGCCACCCGGGCAATTAGCCCGGGGCGCCGCGCGAGGGAGGAGTCCTGGTCCATGGGACCGCCGTTCCGCGCCTCGCTTCTGTAGCCCGGCTCCAACCCCCGGGGAGTTCATTGCCTGCCTTGTCCTAGGCCGGCCCGGCCTGGGCGAGGCCCCGGCGGGGATGGCAGCCCATTCATTGGGGGTTGGCAAGACCAAACTCGGGCCGGGCAGGGCCGGAGACCTGGCGGGGCGAGGGACGGGTTCGACCGCCGGGCACCCACACCCACGCCCGCCTCGCCCTGCCGCGGGAAAGGAGACCTTGGCCGGGCCCGTGGAGGGCCCATCCAGCCGGCCCAAGGCCCTGGCCAGGCGATGGCTGAGACAGGTGAGGAGAGGGTGGGTCGAGGGCGCAGCGCAGCGCATTGTCAAGGCCCGGGCTGGATGGGGCCTGTCACGGCTATTCCCGTTGAGGCGCCTCTTATCTGCCGCAGCCACGCCGATCCAGGCTTGTCACGGCTATTCCCACTTCGGACCCCTCTATCTCCCCTCCCCCCACCAGTTGACCGGGTAGGGGCAGTTTCGGGAGCCTCTATCTCCTATCCCCCAGCAGGTGACCACGTAGCGGCCGTGCTCGCGGGGAGGCGAAAGGGCCTCGAAGCGGCCGATCACGGCCTCACCCGCCTCGCGGTCGCGGCTGAGATCTCCTGCCGCAGCTCGCCGACCCATCTGTGCAATAGGCCGATGCTGGGCGGGTTCCCACACTCCTCGGCCAGGGCGGCGCGGACTTCCTCGAACGTGCGCCACCACTCGGAGCGCATCCGGACGATAATCGCGACCTCCCCGGGCGTCGGTTCGCGCTTAGGCCGGCTCATGCCTTACCTCCGTATTTGAATGAATCTTCTTCGCGACGAGCGGATACGGGGTGACCAAACCCGCATGAATCCACGCGGAACCGGTTACCCCCCCTGCGCCCCGGGCGGGACCATGAACTTGGCACGGGTCGTGCAAAGTGATCACGATCCGACCTCCTCGGCGATCGGGCGTTCCGCATTCTCCTGCGCCCAGCGCTCGAGCTCGGCCACCGCGACCAGTCGCTTGCGGCCACGCCTGATCATGCGTAGCTCGGGGGCGATGGTCTCGTCGAAGAAGGTGGGGCCGACACCGAGGGCAGCGGCCGCTTCGATCGGGGTGAGGGCCACGCGGGGGATCGGGGCGTCGAGCTTCTTCATCTCGTCGCTTCCCGACCGGCCACGCCTCGGCCGCCCGCCAGTTCGACCTCGAGTCGATCGATCGCGCGTTCAGTTTGCCCACGCATCGTCCCTCGCGTTCTCGGAAGTTGGCGGCGCAGGTCGAGGAGCAACAGCCAACGGGGCTCGCGTGTTGCAGTCGAGTGCCTGGTCATGCCGGCGCCTCCTGTTGTCCTCGGCAGTAGCGGCACCCGGGTGACGGCGCATCGGGGTGGCTGGGGCAGCCCGTCTGGCTGTCGTCGTCCTCCGCGTCTGGCTTCGACCGAAAAGCCACACTCTCTGGGCTCGTGGGGTCTGCCGAGGTGTGTGTCTGCCCCTTTAGGGGAGGGGCAGACGCCACACCCTCCGACAGGACCCCCTGGGAAAACGTGTCTGGCTTGTCTGGCTTTTGCCATGAAGCCAGACCCCAGACGGTCGCGTTGGGGTGTCTTCCGACTTCTTTTGCCTCAGGGCCCGTCCGAGAAACGAACCGATCCGGATCTGCTTCGACCGCCTCCTCCACCAGGTCGCGGCCGGCCCCGATGCCGCCCTCTTTCGCGTCAGCGATTTCCCTCGTGGTGCGCCACTTCCCGTCGACGAATAGCTCCTCGATCTCGGCCGCGTAATCGCGGTCGTCCTCGCTTGCCTCGCAGAGGAACTCAAATGACTCGGTGTCGGCGTCGTAGGAGAGCAGGTAGGCGTAGCCGTCTCGTTTCCCCCAGCGGATCTTCGGGAAGCTCAATCGGGCCCGCTCACCGGGCAGCTTCTCCAGCCCCAGCATCAGGTCCGGCCGGCCGCCCCAGGCGCCGGATGCTTCGTCTACGGCGTCCTCGACCTTCTCCTTGCGCGGGTGGTGCGGCAGCAGCCATGCGGTCCGCGAGAACAGTCCCGCCGCCTTGAAGCGGTCGACCATGTCGCGGGTGTCCTCGGGCGAGCCGACACCGTTTATGGCGAGGCTGTCCAGTGGATCTCCGACGATGAGGTCGACCTCGTGCGCGTCGGCGAAGCGGTTGAGCCTCTCGACAAACCCCATCTCGTCCAGACGGGCCGCTCCCCAGTTCTCGTCGTAGATGAAGATCTCACCCTTCAGCGGGTGCGGCCAATGGCTCCGGTGGCGCTCCAGCTTGCGTCGGAACGGCTCGCGGGGGCCCTCGTTCTCGATGAACAGGATGCGCAGTGGTCGGGGGACCTCGAAGCCAAGCCAGCTCTCCCCTGAGGCAAGGTGCAGGATGGTGTTGCTGATCAGCGTCGTCTTGCCCTTGCCGCCCTTCGCAATCAGCAGACCGAGCCCGAAAGCGGGCATCAGGGTGTCGTCCTCGGTGCCGATCAGCGGAGTCGGCGCGTCGCCCTTGGCGGCGATGAACTCCTCGATCGAGAGGGCAAAGGGATGCCCGGAGTCTTCCGACACCGTCGGAGTCGCCAGCACCGAGAGCCGCTCGATTGCCTCAGCCGGCGGCAACCCATTCTGGAGTTCGAGCCCGACCTCGCGCTTGGCGCGGTCGATCGCGTGGCCCTGCACGATCTCGGCGTAGTGGCGGGCGTTACCTGCCGCAGGCACCTTGGCGGCGAGCTCGGAGACGTAGTGTCGACCTCCCGCCTCATCGAGTAAGCCGCGTTGCTTCAACTCCTCGGCGACGGCCAGCTCGTCTATCGGCTTCGAGGCTTCGTGAAGGTCGCGGATCGCGCCGAAGATCGTCGAGTGCTTTTCAAGGTAGAAGTCGCCGGCGCGAAGCCCGGCCTCGCTGATCGCGGCCGCGACCGCGGATTCAGTGACCAGCATCGCTCCCAGGACCGATTCCTCGGCTTCGATGTTCTGCGGCGGCGCGGCCGCAGCGTCCTGTCGTCCTTGGCCGCTACGTTGACCCATGTCCGGACGGCCTTCCGGGCACTTTGACTTCGGCCCCGTTCGTAGCGGGGCCGACGTCGTTTAGGGCTTCCAGCGCCTCGAGCACCCGCACAAGCGTCGGGCTCGTCCGCGGGACATAACCGCCCTCGGCGTTACCGACCCACGCCAGCGAGCAATCGGCGAGCTGGGCCAGCTCTCGTTGCGTGAGGCCTGCCATCTGTCGCCGCCTGCGCAGCTCGTCAGCGTCGACCGACGAAGTTCTCATAGTGGTTGTCATGCCGCCGATGCTGAAGCAAGGAAGCCGATCGCATAAGGGCACTTTTGACCCCCAAAACTGCCCCCCGGCCCGCTGCTCTTGGAGAAGATCAGATTCTGGGGGCGGCGTCGTCCGGCGTTTCAGATCGTTGACGGCCTACGGGTCCCGGCGCTAACGCAGACGCCTCAATGGCATGCCTTCGACCGGGAGCCGGCGGCGTGCGGGATCAAGCCGCAGGTCGCAGCCCATCTTGAGGGGGAGCGCGACGGGGCGGCGCGGGTCGCCTCTTCAGACCATGCCCAGATCCAGCTCGCCCGCCTCAGCGTCGCGGTTCATCGCGACATAGGTCAAAACCGCTATGACGACATCGCCGAGCACTACGGCTACATCGCCGGCGTCGAGCCCCTAAGTGCGGCGCGGACCTTGCGCGATGACATCGCCAAGGGGCGTCGGCTTTGGGCCGCAATCGGGGCTTGGCCCTGGCAACCCCTCGGATTCAGCGAAGGAAAGTTCCCGCCGGAATGGTGGCGCCTACCCGCGGTCGAGCGGGCCCTTGCGGCCTGGCTCCAATTGGACGCCTGACAACCGTCTCGTGCGCCAGTGGTGCGCCAGTGAGACATCGAAACGGCGGGATTCAGCGGGGCTCTGCGGGATCACGTATGGCTTGCTGATGCGGTTTTCCGCTTGCCCATGCGGGTAGCCCCACATCTCTCCTCCCTGTAGTAACCCCAGAAACGCCCCTCCTCCCCGGAGGGGCGTTTTCTGTTGTTGGCGCCTTATAGAGCCGAATTCGGATCGGCCGCCTACCCGGCGGCTATTCTGCACCGAGTCGAGCGCTGCTCCGATAGGCGCCGTCGTCTACGTTGAGTGACTCGGGCTGTTTCGGAGGTGAACCACGAACAGCCATTCTGAGCAGCTTCAAATCCCGCCCGGCATCGCGGGCCTGCACCCCGAAGCGATCGGGAGGATCGAGGCACTCGCTGCGGACGCGGAGGAGCGTCAGGCAGCTGAGATCGCCGATGCCACGGGGTCCGCGCTCGATCACGTTCCGCGGGTGCTGCGCGGCATCACGCGAAAGGTGCTGGGTATATGACCACGTCCATGGATACTCGCGCGGAGCTGCTCAAGCTCGCTCGTGTGCTGAGCATCGACCCACGAGAGCTGGCCTTCCTCGAGGGGGCTGATCCAGGGGAGTTGCGGGAGCTGCGAGCTTCCATCTCCGACCGATTGCTTGCGGGGAGTCGCGAGCACTTCGAGCGGATTGTCGCTCTTGGTCGCCACCTGCCCAGCCGCGTGGCGGCAGGGTTTACTGAGCATGCCCTCGGTGCTCAGCTCAGTGGCCGCGCGGCCAGCCTGCTGACCGCCGATGAGCTCGCGGACTTCGCCGGCCGGCTTCCGGCGGACTTCGTCGCCGATGTGGCCGCCGTCATGGACCTGCGCTCCGTCGGCTCGCTGCTCGACCGGATCGACGCGACAAAGGTCGTGGAGGTGACCCGAGTCCTGGCCGAACGACAGGACTGGGTGACCATGGGAGCGTTCGGGGGCCGCATCGGCCGCGACGCCCTGATCCAAGTGATTGACATGCTCGACGGTGAGGCCCTGGCGCGCGTGGGGTTCCTCTTGGAGAATCGGTCCCGGCTGGACGAGATCCAGGGTCTCCTCGACGATGAGAAGCTGCGAGAGCTACTCATTGCTGCAGGAGAGCGCGACCTCATCCCAGAGACCGTCTATCTGGTCGACGCCCTGAGCGACGACAGCGTCGTCAGGGTGGGACGGATCCTCGGCGAGCTGAATCAGGAGCGCCAGGAAGCCTTTGCCGCGATGCTGCTCAAAGACGCGAGTCTGCTCTCCGCAGCGCAGCGCCTGATCGACAGCTGTCCTCCCGTGCGCTCGGCGATTGACCGCGCCAGGTCGCACACCGCTTGACCACCGCGCTGCTTGCGATCGAGCTGCCGAATGCGGTGGCTATTTCCGTCCGGTTTTTCGTGTCGACTCCGCCGTCCCGTGCCACAGTCGTGCCGCAGTCAGCCCCCGAAACAACCGGATTCAGCCGGAGCTGCCAGGACGGCGTTTAGCTTGGCATGCGGGTTCCCGCATGGCCATGGGGTCGATGGTCGATCTCTCCTCCCTGTAGTAACCCCAGAAACGCCCCTCCTCCCCGGAGGGGCGTTTTCTGTTGGGTCTGGCTAGAGGGAGGCCCGGGTCGTCAGTTCATCGAGAAGGTGGCGTTCCACGAGGTCTCCGCCAGCTGCGCCTGTCCCAGCAGCGACGGGTGGAAGTAGTCCGCCGTCGAGTTTTCGTTTCCCGGCCCGAAGATCGGGATGACGTTGAACGGGAAGATGTTCAGGCCCCCGGTGTTCGTCACCGTCGCGACCTCGGCCGTCGTGAACGACGAGTTGAATATCGCGTTGTGGTCGAAGCGGCAGCGCTTGAATCCGGCGCAGACTTCCGCGAGCGCGCCATTGAGGTCGATCACGTGGCCGCGGAACGCGGCTCGGCGTTCGACGTCGGCCTGTTCGGCCGAGAGCGGGTTCGCGAGCAGCGCCTGGCAGACGCTGAAGGCGGACCAGCGTGTGAGCGCATTCGGGTCGGGTGGATTGGTGAAGAGCGTGAGCAGCTGGTTGATGTCCGGAATGCTCAGCATCTCGACGTAGACCTTGGGGTCTGATCCCACGAGAGCGTCGAGCGCGGTTTTCACCTGGCTGCGGAAGGTGGCCCTCGGGGTGGAGCCGCAGGCGTCGTTGGCGCCGATCTCGATTGTCACGTAGTCGGCGTGCTGGCCGGCGGCGGCTTCCGCCTGGCCGAGCAGTCCGCTCGCCCGGGCACCGGAGACGGCGTCGTTGAAGGCGACGGGATTGCGGCCGGGATCGATAGCCTCAACGCGCTGGAACTGGCTGTCGACCGCCGGGTTCGTCCCCGTCGACCACGAGTTCTTGGGGCAATCGAGCGCTGGGCCGGTCGGGCAGCCAGGTCCATCCGAGTTGAATGCCCGCGTTATCGAGTCGCCGAGCCCCGCCATCACCTTCGGAGGCTTGACCGCGGAGGCCGGCGCAGCCAAGAACGCGAGCGCTGTGAGGAGTGACGTGACGGCGATGACGACGCGCCACGGTCGGGGAAAGCGATTCATATTGACCTCCTTGAGGCGATCCGATCAGTCGTGACCTGCAGAGCGCGGCGCCTCCCGGGAACCTCCAACGAGCGTAGCAACGCGGGTTGCCCTTGCTCGAGCGCCCGCCCGGGTCTATGGTCGGCTCAACAGACCAAATACCCGAAGGACGGCCCGGATAAGACCTACACCCAGAGCCCGGGGAGCGACGAGACGATGCTGGGGGCGCTGGACGTCGCCTTCAAGCCCACCTCCGAACCACCGCGGTTTATCCAGGCCTACGTCCTCGCCGACTCCGCCAAGCCCACCCAGATACCGATCAATGTCAACGAGGCGGTGGCGAACGTCCCCGACCCGACCGGGACGATAAGCGGCGCCCGGGTCAGGATCGGTGGAGGCGCCGGTCTGCTCCAGCCTTCGGCCCCGACCAACCACACATTGTCGGTCGTGGCGGTCCTGCACTGCAACTCGGGCAGCGACGGGGCGACGGCGACGTTTGGAGCCGTCGACGTGATCGGCACGAAGAAGTAGCCACCGGCTCAGCAGGCCGTTTTGGCGGCGGCGCGCGCTTTCCTCAGCTTCGCCTTGAGTTTGGCATTCTGGGCCCCCTGGGCTTTCTTGACCCTGGCCTTCAGCTTCGCGAACCGTCTGCGGCCCATCTTTCCTGGGTCCGCTCCACAATGTGAGGTCGGCTGGCCGGGGCTCTGGTTGAGAGTTATCCGCGGGCCGGTCCGATGGCAAGAACCGCTTCCCAGTGCTCGTCGATCGACGTAAGAGCGCCGGAGACCGTCTTCGTGGCCACCTCGAGATCATCTGTCTCGACGTCGGTACGCCAGGTGGGTCCATCTCCGTGGATCTTCATGCCTCGCGCGCGAAGCTTCGTGACGATCGCCGCCGCTTCATCGGGGGCGGCGGAAGAGCGCTGCTCAAGTTCCAGTTCGATCCAAGGGCCGGGCACGCACATGGATTGAACCGGATTCGGCCGGAGGCCGTATGGCCTGTTGACGCGGGTTCTCCGCTGCCCCTGCGGGAGCCCGCGCTTTTGTTTCTCCCCGCGGTAACCCCGGAAACGCCTCGCCACCACGGCGGGGCGTTTTCTGTTGAGCGCGCGGCTGCAGCACACGGTCTCGGCGCTAACCTCGACCGATGAATTCGAGTCGCGTCGCTGTCATCACCGGGGCATCGTCGGGAATCGGCGCGGCGACGGCCAGGGCGCTCGCCGCTGAGGGGAACCGGCTGGCCCTGCTCGCGCGTCGCGCCGATCGGATCGAGGCGCTGGCCGTAGAGATCGGAGGTGGGGCGGTCGCGATCGAGGCGGATGTGACCGATCGCGACGCGCTCTCCTCCGCGGCCGATCGGGTCAGGGGGGAGCTGGGTGGCGCCGACATCCTGATCAACAACGCCGGCGTGATGTTGCTCGGGCCCTTCTCAGCCGAGCAGCGAGCTGACTATCGGCAGATGGTCGAGGTGAACCTCCTGGGAGCAATCAGCGCGACCGAGGTCTTCCTCGACCAGCTTCGCGATGGCGAGGGCGATCTCGTCAACATCTCATCGGTCGCCGGTCGGACGGCCCGCCCGGGCAATGCCGTCTACGCGGCCACCAAGTGGGGCATCGGAGGTTGGTCGGAGGCGCTGCGACAGGAGCTGCAGCCGGACGTCAGGGTCACCGTGATCGAGCCAGGCGCGGTGGCGACCGAGCTGACCTCGCACATCACGCACGCTGAGACGAAACGCGCCACCGAGGAATACGTCAGTGACCTGGCCATAGGACCGGAGGACATCGCCGAGGTGATCTCCTTCGCCGTCGGCCGTCCTCGACGGATGACCCTCAACGAGATTCTCGTGCGGCCGACGGCCCAGTCTCGATGATTTAGCCCCTCTTAACCGGGAGGTGGTTGGCTTTATGAGGCGGTCATTCCTAATGCCCCAGTGGATGGCCTTTGGTTATCTCTCCCTGTGATAACCCCAGGAACGCCTCGCCTCACTTCCCCGGCGGGGCGTTCTTTTTTGCCCGATCGGAGCGATGGGTGATTGAGGCGCGGGGATTCGGGTATGGGCGAGCCTGAACAGCGGTCCTCCGCACCGTCCCACTGCGGGGGCCGTAGTCTCTCCCTGAGGCAATTACAGAGAACGCCCCGTCTCCCTGCGGGGCGTTTTCTGTGTCCGCGCGGTGCATAATCCCGGGCGTGACTCGCCGGCGGGGACTGATCGCATCGGGGATCGCGACCGTGCTGCTGCTGCTCGCGATGTCGCCCGCGGATGGGCGGATGAAGGACACAGGCGGTCCCGGGATCGTCCCGTTCGAGGTCGCCGGGAGCCAGAGCGAAGCGGACAAGATCATGGGCGAATGGGGGGACAAGGGGCAGGATGCGGCCCGCCAGTCGCTCTGGATCGATTTCGGGTTCCTGATTGCCTACGGGACCTTTCTGACCCTTGCAATCGCCGCCGTCCGCGATCGAGCCCGCAGACGCGGGCTGCGCCGGCTGGCGGCGATCGGCGGGTTCATCGCCGGTTTCGGGGCCATCGGCGCCGGGTTCGACGCGCTCGAGAACATCTGCCTCCTGCTCACCCTCGGCAGCGCCGGCAGCGCCTTCCCATTCCTCGCGGCGACGTTCGCCTACGCCAAGTTCTTCTTCACCGCGGTCGCGGTCGCCTATCTGGTCGTCGGCGTTCCGACGTCGCTCCTCAGGCGCGCCCCGGCGACGGCCGGTTGATCGGGCGCCGATTACCGGGAACGCGGTGTTTTCTGCATGTCCGCTTCCTCGGCCGTCCCCCCACAACGTGCCGCGGCCGGCAGTGCCGGCCGCGGGAAGCGGTCCGCTTCCCTACGGAACCGCATATACCGAGATACATGCCTCTCTCCCTGAAGTTACCCCAGAAACACTTCGTTAACTCAACGAAACTGCTTCTCTGCCTTCAAGAGGCTCGCGCAGGCTAGCCGATTGAGCGCTTTGGTGCAAGCTCGCTGTTTCTCAGTGCAGCGCGGGCTGCCCGGAGCGGAGCTCGGCGAGGACCCGCTCGGCCACCGAGGGCCCCGTGAAACCGACTTCCTGACGGAGGAGGGCCGGCTTGCCGTGGGTCACAAAACGGTCCGGGAGGCCGATCCTCAGAAGCCTCGCGCGCTCCTCGGGGCGGTCGCTGAACGCGTCCTCGAGGTGCTCGAGCGCGGCCGAGCCGAAGCCGCCGGGGAGCACCCCCTCCTCGATCGTCACGATCAGGTCGTGCCCGAGGGCGAGCCGCTCGAGAAGCTCGGTGTCGATCGGCTTCGCGAAGCGCCCGTCGGCGACTGTGGGCTTGAGGTCGTGGCCGGCGAGGATCTCGGCGGCGTCGCGGGCGACGGTGACGCCGTACCCGTAGCCGAGCAGCGCCACCCGCTCTCCGCTCTCCAGCATCTCGCCGGTGCCGATCGGAATCTCCTCCGGCCGGCCCGGGAGCTCGATGCCCTCGGCGGCACCGCGCGGGTAACGGAGGGCCGCCGGGCCGTTGTGGGCAATCGCGGTGTGCAGCATGTGGACCAACATCGCCTCGTCGCGCGGCGCCATCACGACGAGGTTCGGCAGGGGCCGCATGTAGGCGATGTCGAATGCGCCGTGGTGGGTCGGGCCGTCGTCGCCGACCAGGCCGGCACGGTCCATCGAGAAGACGACGTCGAGCTCCTGCAGGCAGACGTCGTGGATCAACTGATCGTAGGCGCGCTGGAGGAAGGTCGAGTAGATCGCGCAGACCGGCTTTGCGCCCTGCAGCGCCAGCCCCGAGGCCAGCAGGACCGCGTTCTGCTCGGCGATCCCGACGTCGTAGTAGCGCTCGGGGAGCTCATCTGCGAGCTTCTGCAGGCCGGTCCCCCCCGCCATCGCGGCGGTGATCCCGATCACGCGCTCGTCGCGGCGCGCCTCGCGCACCATCGCGTCGGCGAAGACCTGTGTGTACTGCGGCGGGGCGTCGGCGGCCGGCGGCTTCTCCAACCGCTCCGGGGCAATCGCCTTGGGTGCGTCCGACTCCTGGACCTCCACCAACCCTGCCGGCCCCGGACGCGGGAGCGAGCCCGAATCCATTTCCGATTCCTTTGGGGTCGCGGGAGCAGAGGAGGCGGCAGGTTTTCCGTCCTTGATCGACTTCGGCTTGGCGGCGTGCCATTTCTCCATCCCCTCGAGGCCGCCCTCCTCGGCCGGGGCAAAGCCCTTCCCCTTGACGGTGTGGATGTGGACGACGACCGGGCGGTCGGCCTCGAACGCCTCGCGTAGTGCCTTGCGGAGCGCCCGGACGTCGTGGCCGTCGATGACGCCGATGTATGCGAGGTCGAGCTCCTCGAAGAAGAGCCCCGGCGCCCAGTAGGCCTTGATCGCCGACTTGATCTCAGGGCCGAGCCGTTCGATCCGCTTGCCGAGGCCCAGCGGCAGCCGCGTCAGTCGATCCTCGACTTCCTCGCGCGCGTGGTAGAGGCGGGGGTTGAGCCGCACCCGGTTGAAGTAGCCGGAGATCGCGCCGACGTTCGGCGAGATCGACATGCCGTTGTCGTTGAGGACGATCACGATCGGGGTCTGGAGGCCGCCGGCGGCGTGGAGCGCCTCGTAGGCGACGCCGCCGGTCAGGGCGCCGTCGCCGATCACGGCAGCGACCCTGCCGTCCTCGCCGATCCCCTTCCGCATCGCCTCCTTCAGCCCGACCGCGTATCCGATCGAGGTCGAGGCGTGGCCGGCGCCCATGATGTCGTGCTCGGACTCGAAGATCGAGCAGAAGGGCGCCAGGCCTTCGTACTTGCGGATCGTCGGCAGCCGGTCGCGGCGCCCGGTCAGGACCTTGTGCGGGTAGGCCTGGTGGCCTACGTCCCAGAGGATCTTGTCGCGGGGAGAGTCGAGCAGGCTGTGAAGGGCGACGGCGAGCTCGCAGGTGCCGAGGTTGGCGCCGAAGTGGCCGCCGATCTCGCCGATCGTGTCGATGATGTAGGTGCGCATCTCCTGCGCCACCTGCTCCAGCTGGGCGTCGTCGAGGTCGTGGAGGTCGGCCGGCGACTCGATCGAGTCGAGCAGCGGCTCCTCGGGTTTGTCGTTCTGGCTCATTCGTTCCTGGTGAAGATGTAGTCCGCGACCCGCCTCAGGTCGCCGGTGTCGCCTCCGGCCTCGGCGAGGGCCCCGGTGGCCTTCGCATGGGACTCGGTCGCGAGCTCGCGGGCGCGGTCGAGCCCGAAGAGGCTGACGTAGGTGAGTTTTCCGTGCCGCTCGTCGCTTCCATGGGGCTTTCCGAGTTGCTCGTCGCTCCCGATCACGTCGAGGATGTCGTCGACGATCTGGAAGAGGACACCGAGCTCGCCGGCAAACCGGCGATACGGAATTGTCTCATCTTGGGCGACGTTTTCGAGAATCAGGACGACACTCACGGCCGCCGCGATCAGGCGCCCCGTCTTCAGCGCGTGCAGTCGCCGCAGCCCCTCGGCGTCGCGCTCGGCGCCGGTGACGTCGACGTACTGGCCGCCGACCATGCCGCCGACCCCGGTGGCGGTGGCCAGCTCGCCGAGCGCCGCCAGCACCAGCGACGGGTCGCCGGGCTGTGCGCAGAAGATCCGGATCGCCTCGGCGAAGAGGCCGTCGCCGGCGAGGATCGCGACGTCCTCGCCGAACTTCACGTGCGAGGTCGGCCTGCCGCGCCGCAGGTCGTCATCGTCCATCGCCGGCAGGTCGTCGTGGATCAGCGAGTAGGTGTGGATCAGCTCGATCGCCGAGGCGACCGGGAGGAAGCGCTCTGGCTCGGCGCCGAGGGCACGGGCGGTGGCGAGGACCAGGACCGGCCGCACCCGCTTGCCGCCGGCGAGCAATGAGTAGCGCATCGCGTCCTCGAGGCCCGCGGTCGAGGCCGCGTCCGAGAACCGCAGCCGTTCGAGCTCGGCATCGACCAGCGAGCGCAGGTCCTCCGGATACATCAGGTTGCGCCGACCGGGCAGGGCATCAAGTTCTCCACGAAATGGAGGGTCAACTTGATTCGCTGTCGGCCTCGCGGATGCGGCGGTTGGCCTCGGCCACGGCCTCGCTCGAGAGCTCGGCGGCCTCCCGGGCCAGCTCCGCCGCCCGCTCGTCCCCGGCGACCTCGCCCTCGAGCTCGGCGGCGATCGTCTCGAGTCGGTCCGAGATCTCGCGCAGCCTGGCGTCGGACGTCCCGTCGGCCATCAGGAGACCCCCTCGCGGACCGCCGCGCCGAGGATCCCGTTGACGAACCCGGGCGCGTCGCTGCCGCAGTACTCCTTGGCGATGCCGACCGCCTCGTCGATCGCCACCTCGACCGGGACGTCGTCGCTGTGCTCGATCTCGTAGAGGGCGACCCGCATCACGTTGCGCTCCAGCGGCGCGATCCGGTCGATGTCCCAGCCCTTGGCGTGACGTGCGATCACCGCGTCGAGCTCGTGGCTGTGGGCCTCGACGCCGAGCGCCAGCTCACGCGTGAATGGGCGCGCCTCGGCGAGGAGGTCGTTGAGCGGGCGCCCGGTGACGTCGTGCTGATAGCAGGCGAAGACGGCGTCGCGGCGTTGGTCGGACCTGCGCATGCTGGACCTATTCTGGCGCGCGCGGCGTTCAGGCGCGCGAGACGTACTCGCCGCTGCGGGTGTCGACGCGGACCGATTCGCCCTCCTCGATGAAGAGCGGCACCTGGATCGTCACCCCGGACTCGAGCGTCGCCGGCTTGCTGCCGCCGCCCGAAGCCGTGTCGCCCTTCACCCCGGGCTCGGTCGTCGTCACCTTCATCTCGACCGCGCTCGGCACCTGGACGTCGGTCGGACGGTCGTCGACGAAGAGGATGTCGACCTCGGCGTTGGGGAGCATCCAACGCTTCGCCTCGCCCGCGACCTCGCCGGGAATCTCGATCTGCTCGTAGTCGCGGTTGTCCATGAAGACCGCCGCGTCGCCGGAGTCGTAGAGGTACTGCATCTTTCGCGACTCGGTCCGGACCGGCCTGAACTTCTCCCCCGCCCGGAAGGTCTTGTCCTGCACCGAGCCGTCCTCGATCTTGCGCAGCCTGGTCCGCACGAAGGCGCCGCCCTTGCCGGGCTTGACGTGCTGGAACTCGATGATCTTGAAGACGGTCCCGTCGATCTCGATGTGGGACCCGTTCTTGAACTGATTCGTCGATATCACGGCGCGGAACCTTAGTGGGCCGAGCCGGGCGCCGGACTCGCGCTCCAGTTCAGCGCGCCGCTTCTGCAGGTTCCGGGAACACGTTTCGGTTCGCCCACTATTTCGGGTTCTTGGGGGTCGATATGAACGGAGATCTTCAGCCTTCCGGCCGCCGTCCGACTCGACACGGTCCCCCTGATCGCGACGCGTTCCCCTTCGGAGGAGAAGCCCTTCGGTTCGGCGAACTTCCCGCCCTTGATGTCCATCGGGTCGCCGGCATTGAAGATGACCGTGTTCTTGCCTCCTCGCGGGAGCCCGGCGCCGACCCACTCGCCGTCCTCGCAGTGAAGGTTGACGTCGACGATCTTGATGAAGACGACCCGGGCCGTCACCCTGCCGTCATGGTGTTGCTGCCTGTGGACGATCAGTTCGATGCTCCTTCGTTCCGGGCGCCGGGACCGGGAAGATCGACCTGGTCGATCGGGCCGAGATAGAGATGGTCGCGGCCCCCGGCCAGCGCCGGCCCTGCGACTGAGAGCATGGCGAGAGCGCAACAGCAGCCGGCAAGGACCCGGGGGCCGAGTCGCGGTCGCCTCATCCGCCCAGCTTCGCGGTCCATCGAGTGCGTTCGGTCAGGCAGCCGCCGTTGTCGACGAGGAACCAGCCCCGCGCCCGGCGCCCATCTTCGAGAAGGCGGCCGCCGACGGAGATGCGTTCGCCTGCGTAGTCGCCCGGTCCGGAGCCTTCGAAGCTGCCGTTGCGCCCGACCGCGACCGGCTTTTTCAGTTCAGTGCCCCCGGCGAGCAGTTGAGGACAGTCCGGATAGTCATAGCCCTCGGCGTCGAACCCGACGACATGGGCATGATGCTTGAAGCATTCCGGCCCCGGACACCCGGCTCCGCGCAGGTTGAAGCCAAGCACCACCCGGTCGTTCCCGACGGCGCTGCCGCCAAATTCGGGGACGCCACTCGTGACGGCGGAGATCGCGGCCGGCGCCAGCACCGCGAGCACTCCAACGGCGAGAAACAGCATCCGGGCTGAACGCTTCGGGCTCTGCCGAGTCAACCTCATGCGGCGTGAATCGTAATCTCGGCGCTAGGCCACTGCAAACAGGCGCCACTCGCCGGGCGCGCCCTTCAGGTTGTGGGGGCCGCGGTCGTCGAACTCGAGGCCTGAGCCGACGACCAGCTCCCTGACCGTGCTCGAGACGAGCAGCTCGCCGGCGCCGGCGAGGGCGCCGATCCGGGCGCCGATGTTGACCGCCATCCCGCTGACGTCGTCGCCGACCAGCTCGACCTCGCCGGTGTGGATCCCGACCCGGATCTCGAGCCCGATCGCGGCCAGCTCGTCCCGTACAGCCGCGGCGCATCGGATTGCCCGGGCGGGGCCGTCGAAGGTGGCGAGGAAGCCGTCGCCCATCGTCTTCACCTCGCGGCCGTGGTGAATCTGGAGCTGGCGGCGGACGATTGCGTCGTGGCGCTCGATCAGGTCGCGCCAGCGCCGGTCGCCGGCCTCGGCCGCCTTTTCGGTCGAGCCGACGATGTCGGTGAACAGGACCGTCGCCAGGGCGCGTTCGGGCTCGGGCCCGAGATGGCTGCCCAGCAGGAACTTTTCGACCTCGGCGAGGATCGCGTCCTGGTCTCCGACCCAGATGAGGTGGTCGTTTCCAGGCAGTTCGACGTACCGCGCGCCTGGAATGTGCTCCGCGAGGTACCTGGCCTGATCGACGCGGACGATCATGTCGTCGCTGCGATGGAGGACCAGCGTCGGCGCCGAGATGCTGGGAAGCACCGACCGCACGTCGAGCTCGCGGTAGAGGTCGACCAGGGCGATCGCGCCGGCGGGGCTAGTCCCCTGGCGCAGCAGGCGTGCCCACCACTCCGTGAATTCGACGTCGCCGTCCATGCTCGGGGCCCAGAGGTGGACGCCGACTGGGCCGCCCCAGTCCTGTCGCATCAGCTCTCCCCAGCGGTCGAGGGCCGAGTTCGGGACACCGTGTGGGTAGTCGGGGCTCTCGACCATCTTCGCGTAGGTGCCGTAGAGGACCAGCGAAGAGACCCGCTCGGGGTAGGTCGCGGCGAAGAGCATCGACATCGGCCCCCCCTCGGAGACACCTACCACCACGGTCTTCTCGGATTCGGCTGCATCGAGCACGGCGTGGAGGTCGTCCATCGAGTTTTCGAGCGTCGGCGGGTCGGCGGGCCGGTCGGAAAGCCCCTGCCCCCGCTTGTCGTAGGTGATCACCCGCGCGAAGGTCGCGAGGCGGCGCATGAAGCGAGCGGGCAGCGGGTGCTCCTCGATCAGCTCGACATGGGTGACGAAGCCAGGGACGACGACGAGGTCGATCTCTCCCTCGCCGAACGTCTTGTAGGCGATGCTGAGACCGCCCGAGTCGGCGTAGGTGGTACTGGCGTCCATTTCCGGTGTTACGTAATCTATGTCCGCAGGGGCAACTGTGAGAGGAACGCCGGGGATACTTGCTGCGCTCGGTGCCGCGATGCTGTTCGCGAGCGTCGCCCATGCAGCGACGCCGGTCCTGCCTCCCGAACCGACCCGCGACGAATACGTCTCCGCCGTCGAGCCGATCTGCCAGGCGAACACGGAAGCGAACACGCGGATCCTCAAGGGCGCCAAGGACAAAGTCAAAGCCGGGAAGCTGGCGCCCGCCGGGAATCAGTTCACGCGCGCCTCTGCCGCCTTCGGCAACACGATCAAGCAGCTCGAAGCCGTCACCAGGCCGCCGGCCGACGACGCTCGGCTCGTCAAGTGGTTCGGCTTCCTCGACACCGTCAAGGACAACCTGGGCAAGATCGGCAAGGCCCTGAAGCAGGGCAACCGGGTCAAGGCGAACCACGAAGCGATCAGGGCCGAACGCAGCGCCAACGCCTCCAACAACGTCAGCTCGATCTTCTCGTTCCACTACTGCAAACTGACGCCCTCCCGCTTCAGCGGGACCTGACCGAAGTTCACTCGGTCGATTCCGCCGCGGTGCTCGTCGTCAGCGCATCGGCGTTGCCGCCCGCGAGGACCCGCCGCACCAGCCCCGGCGCGAGGATGCGGGCGACCGCCGCCAGCGCGTAGGGCCGCGGCACATAGCGCTCGGCCTTCCCCCGCAGGCCGGTCTCGACGATCGCCTCGGCGACGTTCTCGGGCTTCGAGACCATCCAGCGGGTCAGCGCCCGTTCGCGCAGCTCGGTGGCGGGGAAGCCCTCGGTGGCGATGAACCCCGGTAGGACCAGGCCGACGTGGACCCCGTTGCCGCGCTCCTCCGAGTAGAGGGCGTCGTTCCACCCGATCAGAGCGAACTTGCTCGCCGAGTAGGACCCGGTGCGGGCACGCGCCACGCGGCCGGCGGTGCTTGCGACGTTGACGATCGCACTCGGGGCCGAGGCGCGGAGGATCGGGAGCAGTGCCTCGGTCAGCCGCAGAACGGCGTCGAAGTTGAGCTCCATGTGGCGCTGGGCGTTCGGATGGCCGCCCTCGGCGAAGGTGGCGCGCCAGGAGGCGCCGGCATTGTTGACCAGCAGGTTCAGCCTGCCGCCGTGGTGCTCGGCGAGGTGGTCGCGGACCCGGGTGGGAGCGTCGTCGTCGGTGAGGTCGGCGGCGACGTGGGTCGCCGGGCAAGGCAGCGACTCGGCCAGCGCTCGCAGCCGCTCCTCACGGCGGGCGACGAGGATGAGGCTCGCGCCCGGCTCGCGGGCGAGGCGCCGCGCGGTTGCCTCGCCGATCCCGCTCGAGGCCCCGGTCACGAGGGCGGTCGGACTGTGAATCTGGGCCATCGGCATCAACGGTATTCGAAACTTCTGTAAACGCGGACGTTTCAAGCCGACATACTGCGCGACTCCATGGCCGAGACACCTGCATTCCTCGACAAGCTGCTGCGTATTGCCGCGCCCTCGGGCCACGAGGCCCCGGCCGCCGCGGCCTGGCGCGAGGAGGCCTCGTTCGCCGAGGTGACCACGGACGGGCTCGGTTCCTCGATCGCGAGGGTCGGCGAGGGCTCCCCACTCCTCGCCGTCGTCGGCCACATCGACGAGATCGGCCTCGCGATCACGCACATCGACGAGCAGGGCTTTCTGTGGTTCACATCGATCGGGGGCTGGGACCCCCAGATCCTGGTCGGCCAGCGGATAGAAATCCGCACCCGCGACGATGTGGTCCCGGGCGTTGTCGGCCGCAAACCGATCCATCTGCTCGAGCCCGACCAGCGCAAGAAGGTGGTCGAGCTGAAATCGCTCCACATCGACGTCGGCGCCGCCGACCGCGACGAGGCGGCGGAAATGGTCCGGATCGGCGACCCGGTCGTGATCGCAGCCGAGCCGGTCGAGGTCGCCGGTGACCGGCTCGTCTCGCGCTCGATGGACAACCGGCTCGGCTCCTACATCGCGCTGGAGGCGCTCCGTCGCTGCCACGAGCGCGGCACCCTTCGCGGCAGCTTCGCTGCGGTCGCCGCGGTCCAGGAGGAGATCGGCACCCACGGCGCGCGGACCTCGGCCTTCGAGGTGCGGCCCGACCTCGCCGTCGCGATCGACGTCACTCACGCGACCGATGCCCCCGGCGTCGACGAGAAACAGCTGGGCAGCCATCCGCTCGGCTCGGGGCCCGTGATCGGGCGCGGCTCGACCCTCTCGCCGAAGGTCTTCGAGCTCCTGGTCGAGGCGGCCGAGGCGGCCGAGATCGAGCACACGATCGAGGCCAGCGGCCGCACCACCGGCACCGACGCCGACGCGATCCAGATCTCGCGCTCTGGTGTGCCGACCGGGCTCGTCTCGATCCCGCTTCGCTACATGCACTCTCCGGTCGAGATGGTCGACCTCGGCGACGTCGAGGCGACGGTCGCGCTGATCGCCGCCTTCGCCGAGAGCCTGGTCGATGGCGTCGACCTCAGCCGCTAGTCGACGATCCGCAGGTCCTTGGGGAGGCTGCTGAGATTGTCGTGGCCGTCCTCGGTGACGACGACGAGGTCCTCGATCCTGACCCCGAGCTCGCCCGGCAGGTAGACGCCGGGCTCGATCGTGACGACTTCGCCGGCGGCGAGGACGTCCTCGGAGCGGCGCGAGACGCGCGGGCCCTCGTGGACCTCGAGCCCGACTCCGTGCCCGAGGCCGTGGCCGAACCTCTCGCCGTAGCCCGCTGCCTCGATCGGCGCGCGCGCGACCTCGTCAAGCGCCTCTCCGCCGATCCCGGCGCGGACGGCGTCGAGCGCCGCCTGCTGGGCGCCGAGGACCAACTCGTAGACCTCGCGCGCCCGCTCGCCGGGCTCGCCGACGGCGAAGGTCCGGGTCCCGTCTGAGCAGTAATCGCCGAGCTTCGCGCCCATGTCGAAGACGACGAGCTCCCCCTCGCTGACCTCGTGCTCGCCCGGCTCGGCGTGAGGGAGGGCGCCGTTCGGGCCGGAGGCGACGATCGCCGGAAAAGATGGATCGCCGCCGAGCTCGCGGATCCGTGATTCGGCGGCGCGAGCGATGTCGCTCTCGCTTCGCCCCCCGAGCCCGCGCTCGAGGCTCCAGCGCCAGACGTCGTCGGCGATCTCCGACGCTGCCGCGATCGCCTTCAGCTCGCGGGCGTCCTTCACCCGCCGCAGCTTCTCGACGTCCCCGCCGGCGGCGACGAGCTCGATTCCATCGGTCAGTTTCTCCTCGAGCCGCTTCATCGTCCGGACCGAGAGGTGCTCGTCCTCGAACCCCGCCCTGCCCGAGATCCGGGAGGCGATCCCACCCAGCCAGTCGTCCTCAATGGTGATGACGTCCCAGCCCTCGACCTCGGCCTCGGCGCGCTCCGTGTACCGGAAGTCGGTCAGGAACAGTCGCGTCTCCGCGCCGCACACGCAGGCTCCGTTGGTGCCGGAGAAGCCGGTCAGGTAGCGGACGTTGACCATCTCGGTGACGATCGTGAAATTCAGCTCGCGCTCGGCGACGAGCCCGGCGAGGCGGTCGCCTCGCTCTGCGCTCACCGGTCGCCGTCCAGCTCGCTCGCGATCCTCGCCAGCGCGTCCCGGTAGCCGTCGGGGCCCCTGCCGGAGATCTTCTCGAGCACCAGCCCGTCGAAGACCGAGACCCGGCGCCAGTCGTCGCGCGACTCGACGTCGGAGAGGTGGACCTCGACCGCGGGCAGCCTGGCGACGTCGAGGGCGTCGGCGATGGCCCGGCTGTAGTGGGTCCAGGCGCCGGCGTTGATCACGACCGCGTCGCAGAGGTCGGGGAGGCGGTGCAGGTACTCGACGAACTCGCCCTCCGAGTTGGTCTGGAAGAAGGTCGTCTCGAGATCGAGCCCACGGGCCCAGCCGCCGATCCTGCGCTCGAGCTCATCGAGCGAGAGGCCGCCGTAGACGTCGGGGTCGCGGCGGTCGAGGACATCGAAGTTAACCCCATGCAGGACCGCGACGCGGTTGTGTGGGCCGGTCACGGGATCAATTCCTCCACGGCGGCCCTGACCTTAGCCGGATCGAGGAGCTGTCCGACCCGAGGCTCGCCGGGGATCTGAAGGAGTACGAATGCGACCCCCTCGGCGGTCCGCTTCTTGTCGCGCTCGAGCGCCTCGAGGACGGCGTCGACCTCGACCTCCGGCGCGAGTTCGACCGGGAGGCCATGCCGGCCGAGGATCGCCTCGACCTCGACGCGGAGCTCCCCCGCGTCGGAGAGCCGGAGGGCCGCCAACAGTCCCAGCCCGATCGCCTCACCGTGCCGGTATCGCGAGTACCCGCTCGCCGCCTCGATCGCATGGCCGACGGTGTGGCCGAGGTTGAGCACGGCGCGGAGGCCGGCGTCGCGCTCGTCCGCGGCGACGACCTCGCACTTGTAGCGGGCGCAGGCAAAGACGACGTCCTCGAGTTGCGTCGGATCGATGGTCTCGATCGCGCGGACCCGCTCCCAGAGCTCGCCGCCGGCTAGAAGCCCGGTCTTCAGCACCTCGACGAAGCCCGCGCGCAGCTCCTCCCCGGGGAGAGTCGAGAGGGTGTCGGTGTCGGAGATGACGGCGGCCGGCAGGTGATAGGCGCCGGCGTAGTTCTTGCCCTCCGGCAGGTCGACCCCGGTCTTGCCGCCGTAGGCGGAGTCGACCTGGGCGACCAGCGTGGTCGGGACCTGGACGACGGGGACGCCGCGCTGGTAGGTGTGGGCGCAGAAGCCCGCCAGGTCTCCCACGACCCCGCCGCCGAGCGCGACCAGGTGGTCCTCGCGGTTCATCCCGGCGCGGGCGAGCTCGCGCAGCACGCCCTCCGCCTCGGTCAGTGTCTTCGTGCCCTCTCCGGGGACGACCTCGATCCGCGCCTCGAGCGGGCCGAGGCAGTCGGCGAACAGCGGCCCGACGGAGGCATCGGTGACGCAGAACCGCCGGCCGTCGAGTGGCCACCAGGCCGAGTCGAGCAGGCCGCGGCCGACGTAGACCGGGTAGGCGCCCGAGGAGCTGGCCGCCCAGATCAGCCGGGTTCCCTGCGGCAGATCGGAGAGGGCCGCGATCGCGGGGATCGCGGCCGCGGTGCCGCGGGGGGCGGGCTGATGACGACCGCGTCGGCGAGGCTCTCGTAGAGGGGCGCCCGCTCGCGGTGGAGCGCATCGAACTCGGCGCGGTCGCGAGCCAGCGGTCGGTCGCCACCCGAGGCCCGCTGCCAGGCGCCCTCGGCATCGATCGGCAACAGGACGACCGTGTGGCGTCCGAGCGCCTCGCGCACCCGCTCGGAGAGGACGCTGCCGCCACCGAGTGCGATCGCCCCGCCGTCGGCGCCCTCGAGCAGGGCGCCGACGACCTCGCTCTCACGTTCCCTGAAGGCGGCCTCCCCCGCACTCTCGAAGTATTCGGAGATCGTCGAGCCGAGATCGCGCTCGAGCAGATCGTCGGTCTCGGTCGTCTCGAATCCGGCCGCCGCCGCCGCCCTCAGGGCCTGGGACTTGCCGGACCCCATGAACCCGATGAAGACGATTGCCGGCTTCAAGGTGTTCCCGGCCGCCCCCGGACGCGGTAGCGCGGACGCGAGGTCGCCGGTCGTGATGAGCGCGTCCGTGCGAGAGCGGAGGAGGCGGCCATTGTTCTAACCCCAGTCAATTCGGGCCTTGTAGGCCCCGACCGCGGCCAGCACGTCGTCGATGTGGTCGCCGCCGAACTTCTCGCGGTAGCAACGGGCAAGCGTCAGGCAGACCATCGCCTCGGCGACGACGGCGGCGGCCGGGACCACCGTCGAGTCGGTCCGCTCGCGGAGCGCCTGCGCGGGCTCCTTCGTCTCGGTGTCGACCGAGCGCAGCGGCTTGGTCAGGGTCGAGATCGGCTTGATCGCGGCCCGCACCGAGAGCGGCTGGCCGTTGGTCATCCCGCCCTCGAGGCCGCCTGCGTGGTTGGTCTCGCGGTGGTAGCCGCGCTCCTTCGACCAGAAGATCTCGTCGTGGGCCTCGGATCCCGGCCGCCCGGCCACCTCCCACGCCTCGCCGATCGAGACGCCCTTGACCGATTGGATCGAGGCGACCGCGCCGGCGAGGCGACCGTCGAGACGGTCCTCCCAGGAGATATGGGAGCCGAGTCCGGGGACGAGCCCGAAGACCCGCACCTCGAAGGTCCCGCCGAGGCTCTCGTTCGCCTTGCGGAGGCGGTTGATCTCCTCGACCATCGCCGGGCTCGCCTCCGGGTCGAGGCAGCGGACCGGGTCCTCGTCGACCTCGGCAAAGTCCGCCGGTGCCAGGTCCTCGCGCTCGGCGGCGCGGACGGAGGCGATCTGGGTGACATGGCTGTAAACGCCGACGCCGAGCGAGGCGAGGAACCCGCGGGCGATCGACCCGGCGGCGACCCGGGCGGCGGTCTCGCGGGCGCTCGCCCGCTCGAGCACGTTTCGGATGTCGGTGTGGCCGTATTTCTGGGCGCCGACGAGGTCCGCGTGGCCCGGCCGCGGCAGGTGGACCTCGTCGATCTCGGCGTCGACCGGCCACGGGCTCATCCGCTCCTCCCAGTTGGCGTAGTCCCGGTTCGCGACCAGCACCGCGATCGGGCTGCCGAGCGTCCGCCCGTGGCGGACGCCGGAGCGGATCTCGACCGAGTCGGTCTCGATCTTCATCCTGCCGCCGCGCCCGTGGCCGAGCTGGCGCCGCGCCATGTCGCGGTCGAGCGCCTCGCGGTCGAGCTCGAGCCCCGCCGGGATGCCCTCGACGATCGCGACGAGCCCGGGCCCGTGCGACTCGCCGGCAGTGGTGAAGCGGAAAACCGTCATCGATCCAAGGCTATAGGCGCCGGGGGGCGAACTCAGCTACGGGCGGCGGCCCGCATGGCATCGAGCGAGGGCTCCCGACCGGTCCAGATTCGCAGCGAGTGGACGCCCTGGCGGACCAGGACCTCGATTCCGTCGACCACGGTCGCGCCGCCCTCGGTTGCCGCTCTCAGCAGCTCGGTCTGCACGTCGGTGTAGACCATGTCGACGATGGTCTGGCCGGCGGCGAACCCGTCGGCGCGGAGCGGGAGCTCCTCGAAGGTGGGCTCGCCGTGAAGGCCGACGGCGGTGGCATGGACGATTAGCTCGTAATCGCCTTGGTCGGGCTCTTCGACCGGGTGGCCGCCGAGCTCCTCGCAGAGGTTCTGTGAGCGCAGCGCGGTGCGGTTCCAGACCTCGACCTCCGCCCCTTCGCGGACCAGCGCCCAGACGACGGCGCGGGCCGCGCCACCGGCGCCGAGGACGAGCGTGCGGCGCCCCTCGGGCGGGTCGGGGAGCGCGTCGAGCAGGCCCGGCGCGTCGGTGTTGTCGGCGATCACCTCGCCTTCGGTGAAGCTGAGCGTGTTGGCGGCGCCGATCTCGCGCGCGGTCTCGGACGGGTTGTCGGCGACGGTCAGCGCCGCCCCCTTGTGCGGGACCGTGACGTTGGCGCCGACGAAGCCCTGGGCGGGCATGCTGTGGATGAGCGCCTCGAACCCGTCCGGGCCGACGTCGATCGCCTCGTAGCTCCACTCCGCGGCGAGACCGAGGTCGGCGAGCGCGGCGGCGTGCATCGCCGGGGACCGCGAGTGTGCGACCGGGTGACCGAGGACCGCTAGGCGGGCCATGGCGCGATCACCCACATGTGTCCGGCGAGTTTCCGCCGGCCGCTTCGCGGGCTTCGTTGTAGCGGGCTACGTCGGCTTCGAATTCGGCGTTGGTCGAGGAGAAGGAGTGCTCGCCGCAGGTGCCGGGCTTGACCACGTAGTAGAGGTAGCCGACCTTGGCCGGGTGCGCCGCCGCTTCGATCGAGGCCAGGCCGGGGCTGGCGATCGGCCCGGGTGGCAGGCCGGCATTGACCCGGGTGTTGTAGGGAGAGTCGGCCGTCAGTTCGGATTCGGTCAGCGGCTCGGTGTAGTTGTCGTTCGCGAACCGAACGGTCGCGTCGATTCCGAGCGGCATGCCATCGCGAAGGCGGTTGTAGATCACCGCCGCGATCAGCTTCCGCTCGCTTTCCAACTGAGCCTCCTTCTCTACCATCGAAGCGATCGTCAGGACGTCGTAGACGGTCAGGTTCTTCGATTCCGCATATGACATATCGACCCCGGCGACTCGCCGCTTGAAGTCTTCGAGCTGATCGCGAACGAGATCGCCGACCGGCGCATGGGCGTCGAGTTCGAAGGTGTCCGGGAAGAGGAAGCCCTCGAGGTTCTTCGCGTCTTTGCCGCCGTATTCGGCTGGATCGAGGTACTGGGAGCGGATCGTCGCCTTCTCGTAGTTGCCGCGCAGCTTCAGTTCGCGGGCCAGTTCGGCGGTCTGGGCGCGGCTGTATCCCTCGGGGACGGTGGCCGTGATCGTCCGCAGCGGTTCCGGAGGCGGCGGTTCGTCGCGGGTCAGGTACGCATAGGCGACGACGGCGAGGCCGATCCCGGCGAGCAGCGCGATCGCCGCCAGCAGCAATCCCCAGGGGCTTCGCCGCCGGCGCTTCTGGGTAGCGGACGGGCGCGGCGGAGGTGGCGGCGCGTCCCCCCAGAACTCCTCCTCGGCCGTCGGTGGCGGCGACGGCGGACGCGGTGGGGGGTCGGGCGGTGGCGGTGGAGCCGCAACCTGCTCCTGGCTGCGGCTCTTCTCCTCCTGCTTTCGCCGCCGCTCTTCGCGTTCGCGGCGCCGCTCCTCGCGGGCGGAGGCCTGCGGATCGCCCGCCGAGAAGGGGTCGCCGTCGCGCCGGTCGTCACTCATCGCCGGTCCCCCGCGCCGAGAGGTATGCCTGGAGAAGGTGGGCGGCGGCGAGCGAGTCCGAGGCTGCGCTCGCGCCCTGGCGACGGCTCGCCTCGGCCATCCGCGTCGTCAGCCGCTCGTCGTACATCTCGACCGGGATCTCGAGCATCGCCTCGAGTTCGCCGCAGAATGTCCGCGTCAGCCCGGCCTGGGTCCCTTCGCTGCCGTTGAGGTGAAGCGGCAGGCCGACGACGACATGATCGACCGCGTACTCGGCGACGAGCTCGGAAACCGCCCTGGGGTGCGGCGGTTCGATCACCGGCATCGGCGTCGCCAGCGTCCCGCTCGGGTCGGAGATCGCGCACCCGATTCGTGCGGTGCCGTGATCGAGGGCGAGCACCCGCATCGTCTCAGCCCAGTGCCCGCTCGATCGCGGCGCGGGCGGCGCTGAGCGCGTCGTCGAGCTTGGCGGGCTCGCGGCCGCCCGCCTGCGCCATTCCCTCGCGGCCGCCGCCGCCACCGCCGACGACCGGAGCCGCCTCGCCGATGACGTCAGCGGCCGAGACCCCGCGGGCCACCGCCGGCTTCGAGACCAGCGCCACCAGCGCCACCTTCTCCCCCTCGGCGCCGCCGAGGACCACCGCCGACTCCTGCCCGAGCCGGTCCTGGATGCGGGAGGCGAGATCGAGCAGCTGCTTCTGGTCGGCGAGCGGGGCGCGGCCCGCCACGACCGCGAGGCCGTCCAGGTCGAGGGCCTCGCCGGCGAGCCGCTCGGCCTCCTCGCCGAGTTGCTGCCGCGCCGCCTGCCTCGCCCCCTCCCCCGCCTCGCGCAGCCGCTCCGCCGCGCGGCGGGCCCCGGTCAGCGGGTCCTGCGGCGTGCCCAGAAGCTCGCCGACCTCGCGCAGCCGCTCCTCGCGCTCGCGGAACCAATCGATCGCGGCGGGGCCGCTGAGCGCCTCGATCCTGCGCACGTTGGCGGCGCTCGATCCCTCCGAGGCGATCTTGAAGATCCCGATCTCGGCGGTGTTGGCGACGTGGGTGCCGCCGCAGAGCTCGCGCGAAACGCCGTCGACCTCGACGACCCGGACCCAATCGCCGTATTTCTCGCCGAACAGGGCCATCGCGCCGAGCCGTTCCGCCTCGCCCCGCTCCATCTCCAGCCAGCGAACCGGCCGGCTCGCCTTGATCCAGCCGTTGACCCGGTCCTCGATCGCCGCGATGTCCGCGCCCTCGAGCGCCTTGCCGTGGGTGAAGTCGAACCGGAGCTTGTCGGGCCGCACCGCCGATCCAGCCTGGCGCACGTGGTCGCCGAGTCGCTCCCGCAGCGCTGCATGGAGTAGATGCGTCGCGGTGTGGTTGCGCATCGTCGCGTGGCGCGACTCGTGGTCGACCAGAGCTTCAACCCCCGCCTCCTCTGCTCCCGCGAGGACGCGTTCATCATCCCCGGAAATCTCGCGTCCTCGCTCCCGCGTCCGGGGGCGGGGGGCGGAGACCTCCAGGACCTGGTCCTCGCCGATCCGGTATACGTCGACGACCTCGGCTTCGCCGCCCTTCCAGCGGAGCACTCCGGAGTCGGCGACCTGGCCGCCGCCCTCGGCGTAGAAGGGGCTCTCCTCGAGCTTGACCAGGGCGCGGCCGTTCTCGCCGGCGACCCCCGCTACGCCCGTCGTCGCTCGCAGCGTCTCGTAGCCGACGAACCGGGTCGGCGCGGTCTCGGTCGCGAATGCGATCACCCGCTCGTGACGGTCCTCGGAG
This sequence comes from uncultured Solirubrobacterales bacterium, assembly GCA_963780815.1. Taxonomy (GTDB): domain Bacteria; phylum Actinomycetota; class Thermoleophilia; order Solirubrobacterales; family 70-9; genus VRUE01. The sequence continues at coordinate 495,001 of CAWADG010000004.1, forward strand.
CCGTGTGCGGTTGCGGTTCCGGTCCTGGCCCGCGTGCGCTGCTCCTCCATCAGCTCCACGAAGCCGCCGTCGTCGACCGCCAGGCCCTGCTCGGACAGGAGCTCCTTGGTCAGGTCGAAGGGAAAGCCGTAGGTGTCGTGAAGCCTGAAGGCGTCGGCGGCGTCGATCCAGGAGGTCCCCTGCGCCTGCGCCGACTCGACCAGCTGCTCGAGCATCTCGGTCCCGCGCTCGAGGGTGCGGCCGAAGCTCTCCTCCTCGTCGCCGACCCAGCGGGCGATCGTCTCGCGCTCGGCCTCGAGCTCGGGGTAGGCGGCCGACATGATCTCGATCGTCCTCTCGGCGAACCGCCCCAGCCACGGCGCCTCGAGGCCGAGGGTGCGGCCCTGCTGGATCGCCCTGCGCATGATCCGCCGCAGGATGTAGCCGCGGTCTTCGTTGGAGGGGACGACTCCGTCGGCGATCAGGAAGGCGGCGCCGCGCGAGTGGTCGGCGACAATCCGCATCGCCCTGGTTATCCGGCTGCCCTCCGAGTAGGCGTGCCCCGAGAGCTCCTCGGCGAGGTCGATCAACGGCCGGATCAGGTCGGTCTCGAAGACCGATGGGACGTCCTGGAGGACCGCCGCGATCCGGTCGAGGCCCATCCCGGTGTCGATGTTGCGCATCGGCAGCTCGGTCACATCCCCGGCATCTGAGAGGTCGTAGGTCATGAAGACGTGGTTCCAGAACTCGAGGAAGCGGTCGGTGTCGTCTCCCGGCCGGTCATCCGGCCCGCCGAAGTCCTCGCCGCGGTCGAGGTAGAGCTCGGAGCACGGCCCGCAGGGGCCGGTCGGGCCCGCCTGCCAGAAGTTGTCGGCGCGGCCGAGGAGGACGATCCGCTCCTCCGGAACGCCGACCGAGCGCCAGATCTCGATCGCCTCCTCGTCGGGGCCGAGGCCGAGCTCCTCGTCGCCGCCGAAGACGGAGACCCAGATCCGGTCGGGGTCCATGCCGAAGCCCTCGGTCGAGAGCTCCCATCCCCAGGGAATCGACTCGGCCTTGAAGTAGTCGCCGAAGCTCCAGTTGCCGAGCATCTCGAAGAAGGTGAGGTGGCGGGCGGTGTTGCCGACCTCCTCGATGTCGGTCGTCCGGAAGCATTTCTGGACGTCGGTCAGGCGCGGCCCTGGCGGCTCCTCGCGACCGAGGAAGTAGGGCTTGAACGGCTGCATCCCGGCGGTAGTCAGCAGGACCGAGGGGTCGTGGACGGAGGGGACGAGCGAGGCCGACGGCACGATGCGGTGGCCCCGCTCCTCGAAGAACGAGAGGTAGGTGTCGCGGATCTCCTGCGCCTTCACAGATTGGAGCCTAAGTGACCGGGAGTCGGGCCTTATATCCGGTCACGGGCGTCGTTATTGAGGTGATGCGGTCCTAAGCTTTGACCGAATGGATTCAAGTGCCGATACCGGGAACACATGAAACCCACCGCGCCCGCGCCGACGCAGCGCCCGCGCCCGGGCCTATCCAGGCTGCAATCGGACGAGAGGCTCGTCAGGCGCGCCAAGACGGGCGACCGGCAGGCGTTCGAGGCGATCTTCGATCGCTACCACCAGGACATCTACAGGTTCTGCCTGACGCTGGTCGGGAGCAGGCAGGACGCCGAGGACGCGCTTCAGGCGACGATGGTCAAGGTCCTGCGGTCCCTGCCCGGCGAGCGGCGGGAGATCAAGCTGCGGCCCTGGATCTACAGGATCGCCCGCAACGAGTCGATCGACACGGTCAGGCGGCGGCGGGAGACCGCCGTCCTGGTCCCGGAGCAGGTCGCCGCGGGGCCGGGGCTGGTCGAGACCGCCGAGGCCCGGGAGCGGCTCGGGAGGCTGATCGACGATCTCGGCGAGCTGCCGGAGCGGCAGCGCGCCGCGCTCGTGATGCGGGAGCTGGCCGACCTCGAGTTCGCCGAGATCGGCTCCGCGCTCGACACCTCGGCCGACGCTGCACGCCAGGCGGTCTACGAGGCGCGGGTGAGCCTGCGCCAGATGGAAGCGGGGCGTGAGATGACCTGCGACGAGGTCATCTGGGCGATCTCCGAGGCCGACGGCCGAGTCGTGCGGCGGCGTGAGATCCAGGCCCATCTGAAGGCCTGTGCCGAGTGCCGTGCCTTCCAGGAGTCGATCGGCCGGCGCCGCGGCGAGCTGAAGGCGATCGCCCCACTCCCAGTCGCGGTTTCTGCCGCGCTGTTGCAGGGGGTCCTCGGCGCCGGCTCGGGCGGGGCCGGCGGCGGAATCGCCGGCGCCGTGGGAGTGGGCGCGGGCAAGGCGCTGGTGACCTCGACCGTAGTCAAGACGGCGGCAACCTGTGCGGTCGTCGCCGCGATCGGCGCGACGGCGGCGGACCGAAGTGGGCTCGTCGATGTTCCGATCGGCAACGGCGGTGGCCAGGCGCGTGAGAGCTCGGCACCATCCCAGTCGCCGCCGGACGGAACGTCGGTGCCGTCGAAGGCAGGGCGGCACGCCGCGGCCGCTGCGGCGGGGCGATTCGGCTCCAAGCGATCCGTCTCGGGTGTGGCGGCGGGAGTCGGGGTAGCCGGCAGCCAAAGCGCCGGGAACGGGACCAGCGCGGACTCCAATCCACCGGCTGCGACATCCGTCCCGCCCGCCGGGACCAAGAGTCAGGGGTCTGCAGGAGGCGCCAAGCCGAAGAAGAACGCGGCTAAGCGGGGTCAGGGAAAGGCGGCGGGGCTGCCCGCCTCGTCGGCCCACGGCCAGCAGAACTCTGCAACGCACAAATCCCCGCACGCGAACGCCTCTCCCGGGACGCCTCGGGGGAAGGCCCAGGGCGGCCAGTCACCACGTTCGCAGCCTCCTCCTCAGCCCAGGGTCCAGCCCGAGCACGAAACGGCGCCTGCGCAGCCCGCGCCCGCACCAGAAGCGCCCGCGAGGGAAAAGGGCGAAAACTCGGGGAGTCGGGCGACCGGCGAGCCGACGGCGGAAGACGAATTGGCCGAATCGTCCGAATAGGGCCTGACAATCGGGGCGGCCCTTCGTTCTAGACGACAAAGCAAGAGCCGCGAGGTGAGCTCGCGGCGGACACGCCGAAGGAGGCGAGATGATGAAGAACCTGTTGAAGATCGCGGTCATCACCGGCGCTCTCGCGCTGGCCGCCGCGCCCGCGCTCGCGGCAAACCCGCACGAAGGAGAACCGCCCTACGGCCACGGCCCGACTTACAACCCCGCAGAACCGGGCGACCACACCCCCGGCCCGAAGGCCGGCCTGCCGGCTCAGGCAAAAGCCTACGGCCGGTATTGCAATGAAAAAGGCGCCAGCAAGAAACACGTCAAAGGCGAGAAGGGCACTGAATTCTCACGCTGCGTGAAAGCGATGGCGAAAGCGGCCAACGAAGAAAAGACCAACCCCGCCAAAGACTGCAAGGGCCTGAGCAAGAAACACGAAAAAGGCAAAAAGGGGACCGAGTTCTCACGCTGCGTGAGCGCGGCGGCCAAGCTCCGGAAAGACAAGGAAGCGGGGGTCCTCTAACCGGAAATCGTCCCGTGGCCGACGACCGTGCCCTGCCTGAGCAGGACGGCCGTCTGGCCGGGGGCGACTCCGTCGAATGATTCCCCCAGCTCGACCTCGAGGCTGGTGCGCGTACCGGCAGGGCCCGCGACGGTGGCCGGTACCGCGGCGGAGCGGTAGCGCAGGCGAACCGAGTCGACCTGGGCTCCGTCGCGGTGGAGGACTGCATCGCGGATCGTCACCCGCGTGGCGGCCAGCTCATCGCGGGTGCCGACCGTGATCGTGTTGGCGGACGCGTCCTTCGCGGTGACGTAGAGCGGCTCCGGCGCAGAGACCCCGATCCCGCGCCGCTGGCCGACGGTGAAGTTGTGCTGGCCGCGGTGGCGCCCGATCACCGCGCCGGTGCGGTCGAGCACCCTGCCCTCGCGATCGTGGAGGTCGCCATGGCGGCGCAGGAACCGCCGCTGCCCCTGGCCGGCGAGGAAGCAGAGGTCCTGGCTCTCGGGCTTGCGGGCGATCGAGAGCCCGTGGCGGGCGGCGATCTCCCGCACCTCGGGCTTGGTCAGGTCGGTGAGCGGAAAGCCGAGCCGCGGCAGCATCGACGGCGGCAGGCCGGCCAGCATGTAGCTCTGGTCCTTGGCGGAGTCCGCGGCCGCGGCGAGCAGCGGGCCCTCCTCGTCGCTGACGATCCGGGCGTAGTGGCCGGTCACCAGGCGCTCGGCGCCGAGCCGCTCGGCGAGGTCGGCCATCGCCGCGAGGCGGACCTCGCCGTTGCAGACGATGCAGGGGTTGGGCGTCGCGCCCTGGTTGTGGCCTGAGAGGTAGGAGCCGACGACCCGCCTGCGGAAGTCCTCCTCGAGGTCGAGGGTCACGTGCGGAACGTCGATCGAGTGGGCGACGGCGCGGGCTCCGAGGACCGCCTCGGGTGAGCAGCAGGCCTTGGCGCCGTCGGTCTCGCGGTCGGCCCAGAGCTTGACGGTGATGCCGACGACGTCGGCGCCGCGCTCACGCTCGAGCAGGCCGGCGACAGCGCTGTCGACGCCGCCTGACATTGCGACTGCGACCCGGCCCTCGACCGACGGGGCAAGGCGCTCCTCGCTCGCGGCGGCGGCGGCAAGAGCTCGATGCAGGGCATCGGCTGCGAGTTGAGCCGCGTGCAGCTTCGCCGGGGTGAGCCCGCCTATCGCCTCGTCGACCTCGTCCGAACCGAACCGGGCCGCAACCAGAACCGGCTCGCCGTCGACCAACTCGGCGACGGCCGCGGTCGCGGCCCGCGTCGCCCCGCAGCCCTCGGCGTCGAAGCTGACCCCGGCGACCCGGCCGTCTTCGATGACGAGTGAGATGCGCGCCAGGTCCCCGCAGGCCGCGCCGCCCGCCGCGCCCGTGAACGCGCCCGGTTCAGCCGGCCCGCGGCGCGACTCGTCGCGCAGGAAATGCTCGAAGAGCTCTGTGCTCATCCACTAAGGGTAGAAGCCGCAGGCCGACCCAGCAGCTCGCCGAGGTCGGTGGCGACCCTCTCGGGCGCGTCGCGGAGCTGAAGCCAGGTGACGCGGACGATTCGCCACCCGTCCAAGATCAGGAGGCGGTCTCGCTCACGGTCCCGCTCGAATGCGAGCGGTGTCCCGTGGACGGCCCTCCCGTCGAGCTCGACGATCAGCTTCTCCCGCTCCCACATCGCGTCGGGCCTGATGAAATGGCCCCGCACCGCGAGGTCGGCGTTGTAGCGGGGAATGGGCAGGCCAAAGGCGGCAATCAGCTCCGCGAACTCCGTCTCGAACTGGTTTGCGGTGACACCGCGTGCAAACGCAAGCTCCTCGAAGATCGCCCGCAACGTCGCGGTCCCCCGCCGCCCCCGGTGGCGCCGCAGCAGGTCCGGCACCGAGAGCTCGTCGGTCAGCCCTCGCACCTCCACCTCATTGATGGCGCGCTCGAGCCGCGTTCGGTCGAGGATCCCGGCCAGGTCGAGAATCGTCCGCGGGACCGAGGTCACCGGAATCCCATCGACCACCGCCCTCTCGTCGGCCGGCAATCGCCGCACATGGACGATGAGACCGGCCGGGGCCCGCCAGTTGCTCGTTCTGGTCGTTTCGACCTGCCCGTATCGGCGGTGAATAAGCCCCCAGGCTTCTCCCGCCGAGATGTCACTCAGCACCGAGTCGGTGCCGCAGGCGAGGATTGCCGCCGTCCACCGTCCTTCGCGACTGAGGAGATGGTGTCCAACCGCGTAGACCCCGCGGTGGATGCGGTGGAGTTGCCCGCGCCGGAGTCGACCCATGACCCTGTCCCGACTGATGCCATGGTCGAGAAGCTGGCGCAGGCAGAGGACTCCATGCTGCTCATGCGCCAGCCCGGCGATGACCCGATCCGCGTGCACGCGCTTCTCAGAGGGACCCTCCCCGCTGGCTCGATGGTGAGACCCCCGTTGTGCGTCGATACGCCGCACAACGGTGGGCTCGTCCCGATGGAGGTTTCGATCGGTCACCGCGCCATGCTCGCCGCCGAAGGCGCGCGGGTGGCGCCTGGAAGGTGGCGAGAGGTATGAAAAGAGGCTCCAACCCGCCGTTGCCGCCTCTGGCTTTGATCCCTTGAAGAAAAGGGCGGGGGCCTCCTCCCGATCCCTAGGGACCGGGAGAGATCTGCTCCCAAGCCGTTTGTGTTGGGTCAAACGTTGAGACGGCTCGCGTACGGACTCGAGCCTCGCGGAAACGGTAGCACTGCCGCGGGGAGTCCGGTGAGCGATTCAGTCCAGTTCGGCGTCGAGGTTGGACAGCAGCAGCTCGGCCTCGCTCCAGTCCTCTGGGCGGACCCGAAGCGCGATGTCGCCGCGGCCGTAGCGGTCGAGCGGCCAGTCGGAGGTCAGCACCGCGGTGATCGCCGCCTCGATCAGCGCCTGGTGCCAGGCCCGCGCCGTCCTCAGGTCACCGAAGTCGCGGACCACCTCCCAGCTGTCGAAGGCAGGATCGTCGACGTGGACCGGCGTTGCGCCCGGCCCAGGGCGCCGTTGGAAGGCGCTTCGCATCCGGTCGAGCAGGCTCATGGTCACATCTTGACGCCCTCGCCGCCGCCTCAGTGGCCGGCGAGGCCGCGGCGGTGGAGGGCGATGCCGAGCTCTTTCAGCTGCATCTCGCCGACCGGTGCCGGAGCGCCGGTCAGGGCGTCGATCCCGGACGCCGTCTTCGGGAAGGCGATTACGTCGCGAATCGAGTCGGCCCCCGCCAGCTTCTGGACGATCCGGTCGAGGCCATAGGCGATGCCGCCATGAGGGGGCGCGCCGTAGCGGAGCGCCTCGAGCAGGAAACCGAAGCGGGCATCGGCTTCCTCCTCGTCGATGCCGAGTGCCGCAAACAGCGCCCGCTGGACGTCGGCCCGATGGATACGGATCGAGCCGCCCCCCATCTCCTGGCCGTTCCAGACCAGGTCATAGGCCAGCGCCCGCGCCTCCCCCGGGTTGTCGGGATCGAACTCTCCGGCGGGGGCGGTGAACGGATGGTGGAGCGGGTCCCATCGCTCCTCCTCGGAGTTCCACTCGAGCAGCGGCCAGTCGACGATCCAGGCAAGGCGGTTCTCCCCGGCGGGGATCAGATCGAAGCGCTCGGCGAGGTCGATCCGCAGCTGGCCGAGGACGGCGTCGGCAACCCGGCGGCGGTCGGCGACGATCAGCAGCAGGTCCCCCTCCTCGGCGCCGAGACGCTGGTTGAGGTCGCGAAGCTCGCCCTCGGAGAGGAACTTTGCCGTCGGCGAGCGCCAGCCCTCTCCCTCCCTGAATGCCCAGACCAGACCCTTGGCCCCGAGCTCCTGGGCGCGTGCGATCAGCCCGTCGAGCTCGGAGCGCGGCAGCTCGCGCCGGCCGGCGTTCAGGCCCCGCACGGCGCCTCCGGAATCGACCACCGAGCGGAAGACCTTGAACTCGGTCTCGGCCAGCGCCTCGGAGAGGTCGGCAAGCTCGAGCCCGAAGCGCAGGTCGGGCCGGTCGGTGCCGAACCGCGCCATCGCCTCGTCGTAGGGCAGGCGCTCGATCGGGAGCTCGAGCGAGGGCCCGCCCGTCCGCTCGAAGACGTGGGCGATCAGGCGTTCGTTGAGGTCGAGCACGTCCTCGACGTCGACGAACGACAGCTCGATGTCGAGCTGGGTGAAGTCCGGCTGGCGGTCGGCGCGCAGGTCCTCGTCCCGGAAGCAACGGGCGATCTGGTAGTAGCGCTCGAACCCGGCGACCATCAGCAGTTGCTTGAAGAGCTGCGGCGACTGGGGCAGGGCGTAGAAGGAGCCGCGCTGGAGGCGGCTGGGGACGAGGAAGTCGCGGGCGCCCTCGGGCGTCGAGCGGGTGAGCACCGGGGTCTCGATGTCGAGGAACCCCTCGCCGTCGAGGAACTCGCGCATCGCCGCTGTCACGCGGTGGCGGAGGGCCACCGCCTCGCGCATCGGCTCGCGCCGCAGGTCGAGGTAGCGGTGACGGAGACGGGCGTCCTCGCCGACCTCGCCGGAGAATCCCTCGATTTGGAACGGAGGCGTGTCGGCGTCGGCGAGGCGCTCGGCGGATGTGACCTGGAGCTCGAACTCCCCTGTCGGCAGGTCGGGGTTGATCGTGTCCTCGGAGCGCCGCACGATCGTTCCGGCGGCGCTGATGACGTCCTCGGCGCGGAGCTCGTGCCCGAGGGCGAAGGCCTCGCCGGATTTGTCCGGGTGGAAGACCAGCTGGACGATTCCGGTGCGGTCGCGGAGGTCGATGAAGATCAGACCGCCGTGGTCGCGGCGGCGGTGGACCCAGCCCGCGACCCGGGCCTCGGAGTCGACTCGGTCGCCCTGCGCCTGGCCGCACCAGGCGTCGCGAAACGCGTTCGGTCGAAGCTGCGGGACCGGTGCCTCGCTCACCTGCCGAGCTCCTCCAGCGCGCGGGCCGGGTCGACGGGCCGCTGTTCGCCGCTCTCCATGTCGCGCAGCTGCGCCGATCCGTCGGCGTCGAGGATCAGGACCCGGCGGGCGCCGATCCGGTCCGCGTGTTTGAGCTGGCCCTTGAGGCTGCGCCCGGCGAGGTCGACCTCGGCCGAGAGTCCGGCGTTGCGGAGCTCGGACACCAGCGCCAGGGCGCGGGTGCGCTGCTCCTCGTCGGCCACCGCGAGGAACGCGTCACGGCCAGGCCCGGCCTCCTCCTCGTCGATCGCAAGAAGTATCCGCTCGATTCCCGTGGCCCATCCGATCGCCGGGGTCGGAGGGCCGCCGAGCTGCTCGATCAACCCGTCGTAGCGGCCGCCGCCGCCGACCTCCGACTGGGCCCCGAGCCCCGCGCAGACGAAGGAGAAGATCGTCCGCGTGTAGTAGTCGAGGCCGCGGACGAGGGTCGGGTCGATCTCGTAGGCGATGCCGGCGGCATCGAGCAGGGCCCGGACCTCGGCGAAATGGTCGGCGTCCTCGCCGTCGAGCCGATCGACGATGGTGGGTGCCTCCCCCATGACCCCCCGCGTTCCCTCGTCGTCGGCGTCGAAGGCACGCAGCGGGTTGATCTCGATCCGCTCGCGGACGTCCTTCGAGAGCTCGGCCTCGTTCTCGCGCAGGTGGGCCTTCAGTTCCTCCAGGTACTCGCGTCGCGACGCGGGCGAGCCGAGACTGCCGAGCCGGAGCTCGACACCCGGGACGCCGAGCTCGGCGAGCAGGTCGGAGAGCAGCGCGATCACCTCGGCGTCGGCGAGCGGCGAGTCGGTTCCGATCGCCTCGACCCCGATCTGGTGGAACTGGCGGTAGCGTCCCGCCTGCGGGCGCTCGTGGCGGAAGAACGGGCCGGCGTAGTAGAGCTTCACCGGCTGCGCCTGTTTCTGCATCCCGTGCTCGAGGTAGGCCCGGCAGATCGGCGCCGTTCCCTCGGGCCGAAGGGTGATGCTACGGCCGCCCTTGTCCTCGAAGGTGAACATCTCCTTGCGGACGATGTCGGTCGAACGGCCGACCCCGCGCTCGAACAGCTCGGTGTCCTCGAAGATCGGGGTCGCGATCGGCTCGTATCCGGCGCGGGCGCAGATCGCCGCCGCGACGGCCTCGACCCGGGCGCGGGCGCGGGCATCGGGCGGGAGCGCGTCGGAGGTCCCGCGCGGAGCCTGGAACTTGCTCGCCATTGCTTACCTTTCGGGCGGAGGTGCCCGCCGCCTACCTCGACAGCTCGGTCAGGAAGGGGTTGGTCGCCCGCTCAGCGCCGAGCGTCGTCGGGCCCATGTGGCCGGCGTAGACGTCGGTCTCGTCGGGATGGGTGTCGAACAGGTTCTGGATCGAGCGCAGCAGCGTCGGCCCGTCCCCGCCCGGGAGGTCGACCCGCCCGACGGAGCCCTGGAAGAGGACGTCGCCGGAGAAGATCGCGTCCTCGCCCCGGACCGAGAAGGTGACGTGGCCCGGAGCGTGGCCGGGGGTCGCGATCACGTCGAGGGTGAGGCCGGCCAACTCGAGGGTCTCGCCGCCGCTCAGCAGCTCGTCGGGCTCGTAGCTCTCATACGGCCCCATTCCCGGCACCTGGACGATCGTGTTGATTTCGGAGAGCAGCCTGGCTTCGAGCTCGGGGCAATAGACCGGTGCGCCGCTGGCGGCCGCGACCGGCGAGACGGCGCCGATGTGGTCGATGTGACAGTGGGTGATCAGGATCGCCTCGATCCTGCCGCCCATGTGCTCCGCCGCATTCAGCAGGCGCTCCGGCTCCTCACCGGGATCGACGATCAGGAGGCGGTCGGATCCCTCCTCGCGGAGCAGGAAGCAGTTCTCGGCGAACGGGCCGACGGTGAGCGTCTGTACCTCGATCGCCACTTACTTCCGCTGCTCTTCGGCGGCGCGAATCCGGCCCCGCTCCCGTTTGCGCCACATCATCGTGTCGAAGTAGTAGCCGCCGGGGATGTAGAAGACCAGCATGAAGGCGCCGAGAGCGAGCGCCTGCCCGGCCGAGCGGCCAAAGAGGACCAGGAGGATCGCGGTGAAGATCGCCGCCGCGACGAGCCCGCGGATCGCCGACTGGCGCCAGGTCGGCGGCGCGTCGGTCTTCGCCTCCGGCTTGCGACGGGAGCGGGCGCGGGCCTTCGCCTCCTCCCGGCTCTGAGGCCGGCCTGTCCGGCGCTTGGTGTCGATCCGGCCGCCCTGGGTCCCGCGGTGCTTGCGGCGGCGCTTTTTCTTCGTCTGGGCCATGGAGGTGAATCTACCTAGGCGGAGTCGGCGAGGCGACCCTCGATCGTGTGCCGGGCGCGGTCGAGGTCGCGGATCGGGACGTCGTCCGGGTATCCGGTCAGCGCTGCCGCCGGCACCAGGCCGATCACCTCGGCCTCGACCGGGCGGGCGCCGAGCGGCGCTGCAAGGTCGCGGACGAGCTCGACGACACGGGCGAGCGGGACCGCGAGCGGGTCGTGGACGTTGGTCGAGACCTGGGAGCGGCCGGAGGAGAGCGAGAGGCCGATCGCCCTCACCCCCACCGGCCCGCCCCCCGACTCGCGCAGGCCGGCGGCGACGGCCTTCGCGACCTCGACATCGGCGCTGTCGAGCTCGACGTTGAACGCGGCCAGCGGGGGCCGCGCGGTTACCAGTGTCGCGCCGGCCGTCCGGTGCGGGAGGTCGGGGCCCGCGTCGGGGCGGAGCTCTCCTCCCTCCATCCTCAGCCACAGCTCGCTGAGGCCGCCGTTGCGGAAGTAGGCGCGCTCGGCACGATCGGGCCCGGTCGCCAGATGCCCGTAGAGGAAGACCGGCACCCCGAGGGCCCCGATTCGCGCCGCAACCTCCCTGGCGGCCGCGGCGGCGGCTTCGCGATCCCCCTCCTCGATCCAAACGATCGGACAGACGTCCAGTGCCCCGATCGCCGGGTGCAGGCCCTCGTGGGCGGACATGTCGATCGCCTCGATCGCCGCCGCCGCGCCGGCGCTGAGCGCGTCCTGGAGCGGGTCCGGATCGGCGCCGAGAGTGAGGACGGTCCGGTTGTGGTCGGCGTCGCTGTGGCGGTCGAGGAGGGTGGCGCTGGCGGAAACCGCCGCCTCGATCGAATCGATTCGGGCCTCGTCGCGACCCTCGGAGAAGTTGGGGACTGAAAGAAGCATCGGGTCCATCCTCTAGTTTCCTTGCTCAATCGGGCGCATGCGCCAAACGAAGTGCGAGAGGAGAGGCACCGGATGAGCTTTTCCGAGGCTGTCAAATCAGGCTTCGACCATTACACGAAGTTCGATGGTCGGGCGAACAAAGCGGCGTTCTGGTGGTGGTTCCTGTTCGGGATCCTGGTCGGGATCGGCGCCAGCATCATCGACGCCATCATCGGCACCACGATCATCAGCATCATCGTCGCGCTCGGGCTGCTGCTGCCCAACCTCTCGGTTGCGATACGGCGGTTGCACGACACCGATCGCACCGGATGGTGGATCCTGATCGGCCTGATACCGATCATCGGCTTCATCGTGCTGCTGATCTTCTATCTGCAGAAGAGCGATCCCGGCGACAACAAGTACGGCCCGCCGATGGCAGAGCCTGTCGCCTGACCGCCGGACAAATCCGCCGATACCATCCGGCGTCCCGCCGGAGTAGCTCAGCTGGTTAGAGCAGCGGAATCATAATCCGCGTGTCGGGGGTTCGAGTCCCTCCTCCGGCATCCCCTCAGGTAAGTGTTCTCTGCGCCTTCACCTCGCACTGGTCAAGGGAGGTCTGCGTGCCGGGAGTTTCCGATGGATCCACCCCTAGTCAGCACGCACGCCTCCCGTAATCGCGCCGCGCGACAGGGCCAGATCGAGGCTCAGCCGGAGGAATTTCGGCTACCGCCAGATTGACGCTGCGGGCTGACCCGGCTACGGTCCCTGCCAGAAGTTCGCAGTTCGGGGGGCGCTCGGCCAAACTCGATCCAACGGGGAGTGTGCACAAGATGTCGATGCGCCCGAAGTTGACCTACGCGAGCGCGAAGGCGACGTCTGCGACAGCCCTCGCCCTTGGGGGCGTTTCCTATGCGGCGCCGAAGCTGCCCAAGAACAGCGTCGCTCACACGGCGAGAGGGGGAGCCTCGAGACGCTGGCTATTTGCCCTCGCGCTGCTGCTCTCCGTCGCCGGGCTCTCGATCGCCTGCGGCCCCGCCGTCGCTTCGATAACCCTGACCGAAGGCGCCGACACAGCGACCGCGCCGCACATCGAATGGAACTTCGGCGACTCCAATGGCAACGTCGACTGCGTGGACGACGCTCAGTGGAGGCGCAGCGAAGGCGAAGCGTTCGGAGGAGACCTCGCTGCCAACAACGGGGCCTGCGGGAGCGCGACCGAGTTCTGGGGGGAGTCCTACGGCAACGAAGACAGCCATGGGCCGGGGCCGGTCGTGGCCTGCAACAAGGGCTCCTGGCGGGTGATCAGCGCCCGTACCGTGGAGGTGACCTCCTCAGCGCCCAGCAACTGCTCGGGCGACAATCCCTCGATCCCCGTCCGCACCCGCTACACGTTTTTCGAATCGGGCGCCGGCGCCAACGAGGTCCGGATCGAACGCACGTGGTCGTTCGCGCCCAACCAGGCCTCCTCCAACCCGGCTCAGGGGATGCGCGCCTACGTGCCTCGCCTCGGCGTCGGCACATACGGACAGGTGATCTTCCCGAAGGCCGACCACAGCCTGCAGACCGAGGGCGTCGCCAACGACAGCTTCCGCACGGACTGGGACGGCAGCTGGATCGCGATCAACACGTCGTCGACCAACGCCGGCGCCCTTCTACTGCGCGACCCGGCGAACACCAGCCCGGCGCAGCTGGTCTCGGACTACGATTCTTCCTCGGGGTCGAACAACTCGGGCATCACGCTCAACCGGCCGCAACCCGACGGCTGGCTCGCGCCGGTTACCGAGACCGAGTACATGTGCTTCTACGACGCGACCACCTGGCCGGTCGAAGGACGCTCGGCGACGAGCCTCCCCGAAGGCTGCGGCGCCATCGAAGTCCCGATCAACGTCGTCGCCCCGAAAATCTCGGCGGGGGCCGGGAACCCGCAGCCCGGCCACGCCTACACGGCGACCGCGGGGACCTGGGAACACGCCGGGAGCGGCGTCGCGCGCCAGTGGTACCGCTGCCTCGGGACCTCCTGCGAAGCGATCGGCGGCGCCACTAACGCCCAGTACACGGCGACCGGGGCCGATGTGGGGCACGCCCTGAAGGTCACCGAGACCGCGACGGCGGCGAGCGGGGAATCGGACTCGGCGTCGAGCAACATCGCCGGCACCGTCAGCGGCACGATCTACCAGAACTCGGAATCAGAACCGAACGAGCTTCCTGGGGCGCCGGTCCAGGCTTGCCCGGTCGGCGGGGGCGCCTGTCGCTCGACGACCAGCGGCGCGCACGGCCGCTACACGATCCAGGTCCCGGTCTCAGGCGATTACGCGATCAGCGCTTTCCCGCCCTCTAGCTCCGAAGCGCTGCCAAGGACGCGGTCCGGCGCCTCGACCGTCACAGACGAATCCGACACCCCGAACCAGAACGTCGTCCTCGCCATCCCCCAGGCTCCTCCGCCCAACGTGGGCTTCGGCGGTTCGGGGTATCGCGGCGCCACCGGCAACGGCACGCCGGTCGTTCATTGGCAGGAACCGTTCGTGATCGAATACGAAACTGGGATCGACCATGAAGTCGAAGTGACGGTCAGGTTCCCGAATGAAGAAGAACTCACCTATCCGCCCGAGGAACCGGTCGAACCCGATCCCGAAGAACCTGGGACGGGGCATTTCCGTTTCCCGATCGAACCGCTCTATCCAAACCACGGCCCGGCCGAAGTGTCGATCGAAGACAAGCCGCCGGGAGAACCAGAGGAAGAAACGAACTTCCCTATCTACATCGACCCGAGCGGCTTCGTGCGCACCACGGACGGGGCGCCGCTCGCCGGAGCCACCGTCACGCTCTACCGATCGGACAGCGAATCCGGCCCATTCACCGCCGTTCCCGACGGCTCGGCGGTGATGTCGCCGATGAACCGCGCCAACCCCGACCTGAGCGAAGCGGACGGGCACTTCGGCTGGGATGTGATCGCCGGCTACTACAAGGTCCGCGTCGAAAAGAGCGGCTGCCACGCCCCCGGCGACTCGGGCCAGGGGTTCGTCGAAACCGGGGTGCAGACGATCCCGCCGCCGGTGACGAATCTCGACATAAGGCTCGAATGCCCGCCGCCGCTCGTCGAGGAGCGCCCCGGCGCGCGGCTGAGGCCCTCACTCGGGCTCTCCCGAGGGGGCAAGGTGCGAGTCAAGAAGAGCGGCGCCTTCAAAGTCAGGTCCTCGACGATCGAATGCCCTGCGGCGAGTGCCCTGTCGTGCACGGCCCAGGTGACAGTCACCGGCTCACCGCCCAAGAAGAAGAAGAAGCGGAAGGGCGGGAAGGCCCGAGCCGCGAAGGCGGGCCTGAAGCTCGGGTCGTCGAAGATGACAATCGCGCCCGGAGCGACCGTTCCGGTTGCCGGCAAGCTCTCCGCCAACGGCCTGCGCAATCTGAAAGCGCTGCGCAGCGTCAAGGCGAAAATCGCGATCCAGGCGAGCGTCCCCAACGGCGACTCGGTCTCGGGCGGCGTCTCCGCGACCCTGCTCGCTCCGCCGCGAGCGCGGCAGGCGGCGGGGCACTGATCGCAGCAGGTAGTCCATGGTCGTCTCGCTGAAGCCCAAGATGAAGTTCAGATCGAAGCTTGCGGACACTGCGAAGATCCTGGTGAAGGAGACGGTGACGATCAGGGGCACGCGGATCGTGTTCCGCAGGCTGAAGGTCGTTCAGTAGCAGGGCCCTGGAAGCGGCCGGGGTCGACCTCTCGACACCTCGCCCTGTGGGACTCTTGCCAACCGCGCTGGGGTGTCAGCGGGGTGTCAGCGGAAGCCACGGATACAGCCCGCACTCCAGACCCCCGTATCGGAGCGAAAACGACCTTCTAGCCGCGTAAACCCGTAACAGCACGCACTCCACGGATACCGCGCCGCGCGAGCATAATCCGCGTCTCGGGGGTCGAGTCCCTCCTCCGGCATCGTCGAAATTCGAAAGTCACGGGAGATACGGCGGCGTCTTGAGAAACTGCCTGGCGCTGGTGTGATAGCGCCTGGATCTCAACGCCTGGCGAAACGCCCGCTCCGAGGCGTGCGAACTGTTGACGCGGTAGTCGGCCCCCCTGTCGGCCTCATCAAACCAAACCAGCGCCCGAATGTGCCGGAAGCGGGGCAGCTGACGCCCGAAGGCCTGCCTGATCCAGCCGGCCTTGCTGCCCCCCGCCTCCCCGGAACCAGTCTCGGCGAGGATGATCGGCTTGGAGGAGATGGCGACCAGTTCCCGATAAGCGTCGCGAACGGCGCCGCTGAACGACTCCCATCCCCAGGACCCCCCGTGGTTGTACGCGCTCAGTCCGAGCCAATCGACCCATTGGTCCCCGGGGTAGACGTCGCTGAGATCCCCCAGTGGCCCGTTGTTGGGCCCCCAGACCCACTCGACGTTGTTGGCGCCCTGCTCGCGGAAGATGCTCACGAGGTGGCGCCAGGCAGCGATGAAGTCGCCCGGCGTGTTCCCGTTGGCCCCGACTCCCCACGGATAGAAGTCTCCGTTCATCTCGGGGGCGAAGCGGAGCAGAATCGGGCCGCCCCAGTCCGCAGCGGCGACCGCCGCGCTGCGGATGTAATCGTCGAAGTCGCCAGCCGCTATCTGCGGCAGCGGGTAGGTGTCGGCCGCGTCCCGGGCGCCACTGGAAGCGGGCTGCCACGTGATCAGGGGGACGGCGCCGCGACGTTCGATTGCGTGCAGCTGGCGGCCGTAGAACGGGGCGATGGGCCAATTCTTGAACATCTGGACGATGACCGGACGATGACCCACGTGCCTGGCGTAGGCGTCGATCTTGCCCGGCCTCGTTGAGGCGCCAGGGATGAAGGCGCCGAGCGCGATGCGCGCCGCATCCGCTTGCGCAGGGAGCAGCAGCAGCAATGCCGCAGCCAGGACGACACCCAATCTTGGCGTGTTTCTGAGCCTTCCCACGGCCGGAGACGGTAGACGTTTGGGCTGGGTGGCAACGGAGTGACAACACGAGGCCCGCAATCAGCCGCAAAACGGCCAGCGCCCGACACGCACGAATCCGCTTCCTAGAGCCGGAAACCTGGAACAGCCGCAAACAGCCGCAACGCCAGCAGCCAGCAGGGTGTCAGCCTTGCGTATGCGTCAGTCGATGACCTTGAACTTGTCCTTCGCCGGCGAGTGGTCGACATTTTCCGCCGCGTCTATTGCCCGGACCTTGAACATGTGCTCGCCCGCGTGGAGGCGCCTGAGCTTGTACGGCGAGGAGCACCACTTCCAAACCTGCTTGTCGAGCCTGCATTCAAACTTCGAGCCGACCTCATCGGAGCGGAACTTGAACTTCACCGCCGTCTTGTCGGTTTCGTTCGGGGCCCGCGTGGTGATCCATGTCTCGGGCCGGTCCCTGTCGGGACACGAACCTTGGGTCCAGGCTTTGGTGGCGCACTGGTCCTGCGTCTCGTCACCGAAGCCGTCGCGGTCGGCGTCGGGCTCGAGCTGTGCCGAAATATCGAGTCTGATGGGTTCGATGGAGATCGGGTAGAGCGTGTCACCGGGCGGAGTATCGCCGGCAACGAACCTCGCTTGGTCTTCACCCGGGCTGCCCAGAGCCGCCACCTTGTAGGAGCCCGAACCTGCGAGGAAGAAGCCGATGATGTCCCCGGCTTGAACCGGAATGCGGATTGGAAACTGGTTGAGGACGCCCGCCGCCTGAGGAGTCAGATCGCTCTCACCGACGAGTGCGTAGCTATTGCCGCCGAGCGGATGCACGACCTTGAACCGAAGCATCGGGGGGTCCGCATCAGCCTGATGGGCCCATGAAGTGATCACGCCGTCGCTCGGAGCCGCGTAGGCGTTCCCGGACGAGCGCGACTGGATGTAGGTCGGCGAAGCGGCGAGCGGTTCGCCGGCGGTGAACGTCGCTCCAATTGTGACCGCGCCCAAGGCCCGGCCCGGGGCTGCCAAGGCCAGCACCGCTCCGGCGACCAACAGGAACAACTTCATGCGGCGAGACTGGTGCATCCCTGGCTCCCCCTTATGGAGCGATCGAATCTACTGATGCACCCAGGGCGCGTCAAAGCCGGAATGTCAGCGTCGGGATGGCTACGAGGGCAGGCCCCAGGTTCTGCGCAGCGCGCATCGATGCAGCTGCGGAGGTGCCAGCAGGGTGTCAGCGGAAGCCACGGATACAGCCCGCAATCACGACCTGGCGCCGACGCCTGGACTCCCGGTCTAGAGCCGAAACCCGTAACAGCACGCACTCCCACGCAATGCCGGGGCGCGATCATAATCCGCGTGTCGGGGGTTCGAGTCCCTCCTCCGGCATGGCCCTGTAGAGCCGAATGCGCCGCTCTGGACAGCCATTTGCGGCCAGGGTGGCAAGGGAATTGGCAATACGCGAAGCGATCGGCACCAGATTTTCATCCGGCAGCCCTAGGTCGATGAGATACCGCAGCACCTCGAGTTGTGCCGATCCATCTGGGGCAGCCGCGTCGTCTCACATCGACTCAGGCCGCATTCCCCCACTCGCGCGGCGCTTGGATGCCGTCTACCGCGTGACCGTCACTCGCAGGAACGTCGCTGGAATCGACGTCTCGCCATTGCCCGTGTTCTTTTCGTTGAACAGGGCATCCAGCTCGGACTGGAGATCGCCCTCGCCGCCATTCTCTTCCGCAGCCGCGAATGCGTTCATCGTCGGCCCGTAATAGCTCCGGAACTCGCCGACGAGCTCCGATGGGGATCCCGGATAGTTGAACGTGTAGGTGTCTCTCTGAAACGAGATCTGCTCCGCGGGGACCCCGGATTCCGTGAACCGCTTGATCACCTCGTCCTCCACGCCCCATGTCATCGGGCTGACGAAGCCCTCCGGAGGTGGAGGCGAGTATGCGGCGCTGATCTTCAGGATCTGAGCCACCAGGGTCGGGTCGTTCGGGATCCAGTTACCCATCACGATCCGGCCACCGGGCTTGGCGACGCGGACCATTTCCTTTGCCACATCTGCCGGCTTGGGAGCGAACATCGCCCCGAAGATGCTGACGACGAGATCGAAGTTCGCATCATCGAGCTCGCGCAGGTCCGTCGCATCGCCCTGCTGGAAGCGGATGTTTGTCAGGCCGAGGTCCTCGGCGCGCGCAGTTCCCGCCGCGACCAGGTTGCTTGCGATGTCGACACCGAGGACGTCGGCGCCCAACTGGGCCTCCGGCACCGCGGTGGTGCCGTCGCCGCAACCGAGGTCGAGGACCTTGAGCCGATCGGTGATGCCCAACTTCCCGACCAGCGCCTCGCCGCTCTCCCGCATGGTCTGCGCGATCTTCGTGAAGTCGCCCTTCTCCCAGAGTTCCTGGTTCGCATTCACTCGTCTATCCCTCTCTTTTCGTTTTGAGAATCTCGCTGATGGGTTCCATGTACGGAAGCAGTAGTCCGTTGGTTCAGGTCGTTGCCTCGTCCAGTTGGGGCCGGTGAAGCAGCCGTAGATGAATCGGGCAGGGGTGCCAACCCGACACCCGCTGATAGCCTCAAATCCCGAGGCCGACATCGGCCAAGAGCAGAGATGGCGGCAAATGTGGCCGCTGCCCAACCTCGATGACATTGAGCTGCCTAATCCATTACTGCTTGTTCGGGCAACCACCGCTCATATAGCTCGAATCGGGAAGCGGATAACTGCTCACCAGCCAGGAGGTGCCGCACCGCAGGCAGCCGACCATTGCGCCATAGCGCGTGTAGGTGATCAGGCGGAGCTCCCAGGGGTTCCGGTGTGTGCAGACTCTCGCACCGCCTTTTCGCTGTTGCAGCATATTTAGGAGCGTGACCGGGGCAGCAACAACCTGGGGAAAAGGGGAGCCAAAGGCTCGGCAAAAAGTGGCAGGTCGGGGTGGCAACACAACTCCTGCAGACAGCCGCAACGAGAGGAAAGAAGTACCGACCAAAATTGCTGTCTAGAGCCGAAAATCCCGACCAGCCGCAACTCCCGGCTCAGATCATAATCCGCTTGTCGAGGGTTCGAGTCCCTCCTCCGGCATCGGCCTGTAGAGCCAAATATGTTGCCTCTCGGGGCCGCTCAGGGGCCGGGGGTGGCAAGGGAAGTGGCAAGGATCTCGCACGTGGGTCAGAGAGTCTGGGTCAAGTTTGAACCCGGCTGGAAGCCCCGCGGTACTACAAGGCGTCTCGCCCGATCCGCGACGCGTACGGAAAGAAAGGAACGAGATGCGCACATTGATGCTCGCAGCAACCCACCCGCGCGGGGTGCAACGCGTCGGTCATCACTTTCGCCATGGGCACCCCTAATGCGGGGTGCCCGGGCGGAGCCCACGCCTAGAAAGGAACGAAGATGCGACGAATAGGGATAGCTGCGCTTATCACCGGCGCCGGTGTGGTGCTTGGGAGGAAGCTTGCCCCCCGGCTGCACGAGCGCATGATGGCTGGCTGCGAGCGCATGTTTGAGCAGATGCCCGACGACTTCCCCCCCAAGCGGATGTTGCGGGGAATCGAGGAGACCCGCTCAAACACGGCGCGGCTGCTTGAGCTAAGCGAAGCAGGCAAGGGGGCAGGTGAGTCGGAGCCACTGACCGAGAATGCGTCGACCAAGACGCCGATGACGCGGTGACGCTTGACTGGATGCCCGCCTGGCGGAATGCGCCTCAGAACTCCTTCCCCAGCCGATAGGCGTGATCCAAGTAGACTCGCCGACCCTCGTCACCGGCGGCAAGGACGGCGTAGAAGTAGGCGTGATCCGCTTCTTTCACTCCAGCCATCTTCAAGCCCCAGTCGCAGAGGACCGTGTCCATCGCCTCTCGCCAGCCCCTGTCGTACTCTTCCTCGGCGAAGAAGGTCGGCGTGATGATCAGCCCCTTCTCCTGGGTTAGCAACGGGACCCTGCCGTTCAGGTCTCCCTGCCAGCCCTCGGGGGTCAACGTGTAGGCGAACCCGTAGGTGAAGACCCGCTCGAACCAGCCCTTTAGGATCGCGGGGAAGCCCATCCAGAAGACCGGTGCGATGAAAATCAGCCCCTCGGCTTCGGCGACAAGGGCCTGCTGTTCCACCACGTCCTTGGGCTTGTGCTCGCTGATCGCCTGGACAACCTCGCTCAGGCTCTTATTGCGGAGCCATCGCCTCGCCATGAACCGGCGGATAGGGCCACCGGCAAGTTCCAGAACGGCCTCGGCGGGATTCATTTCCTCCAATAGCTCCTCGGGGATCGAAGGGTGGGCGAATTGGACGCCGTCCTCCGGGCGAAAGACCGGGTCGAAGCCGGTCGCGTGCAGGTCGTTCACCTTGAAGTCGTGGTCGCCGTCCGCGAGGCCCTCGGTGACCTTTTCAAGGATGGCGTGCGTGAACGAGGCGGGATTGTGGTGGGCGTAAACGACGAGCACCTTCATGGCCTACCTCCAAGCATCGGTTTGCGAAGGCGGAAGCCTCGGCTCCTTCAGAGGTAGTCTCGCTGAGCCGTGCCTGTAGTGCTTGCCTATGTGGACGCGGTACCGGGTCGGGATGACCTCGCCCCCCACGAGAGGTCAATCGATAGGGACCCCCTAGCCAGTTCTGATTTCCCAGAGCACCCGGGCCACGCCGCCGTCGCCCACGGGGTGTCTGCGTTGCCTTTCCCTGCCGGTTGACGACTCCGCCCATGACTTTCGCGCAGGCAACTCCTTGACCTTGACGAACCCGGTCGCCCGCAAGCTGGCCCCCGTCTCGTCCTGCCGCGTGTAGCTGACCAGCCGCACGTAGCCCATCCCTTTCGCCGCCCCGCCAGCAGGCCCCATCGTCGAGGGCAGGGACCGAGCTGCTGCCAGCCAACGTCTACCGGCGGGTACTCGCCCGGCTGCCAAAAACGTCGGCTTCGTGGTCGAGGTAGAGGGCCGCGAAGAGCCGCGCTCAGCGGTCAGCTTTCACACATTCCGGCACACCTGCGCCTCGCTGCTGTTCGAGCAGGGCCGCAACGTGAAGCAGGTCGCCGAGTGGCTCGGCCACGCCGAGTTCTTCGACGAGGCGGTAGCGCCCCTTGCGACCCCCGCGGTGTAATAGTTGCCCAATGCCAGACAAACCCCATGGTTTGGCTGTTCGCCCGGGAGAAGGGCAAGGGCTTCGCGGCCCACTCGGAGGCGACGTGACCTTCATCGTCCGCGGTCAGCAGACGAACGGCGCTCTGACGGCTTTGGAAGTCCGAAATCCGCCAGGCGAGGGTCCGCCGTTGCATGTGCATGGCCGCGAGGATGAGTCCGTGTACGTCCTAGCGGGTGACCTACGCTTCAAGCTCGGGGACGAGGTGCGCACTACGCCTGCCGGGTCTTTCGTTTTCATCCCGCACGGCGTCCCCCATTGCTTCCAGGTCGTCGGCGAGGACGAGGGCCGAATGCTCGTCACCTTCGCGCCTGCGGGGATGGAGCGGTTCTTCGAGCGCTTGTCGCATATGAGCGCCTTCGACTTGGCCGAGTTTCGCCGTGTCGCTGCCGAATCGGGCATGGAGGTTGTCGGTCCGCCGCTCGCCGAGTCCGACCCGCTGTAGGGGGCAACGGGGTGGCAACACAACACCCGCAAACAGCCGCAAATCCCGAGGACGCCGAAGCGCCGAAAACTGCCGATTAGCGGGGAAAGGCCGGACAGCCATAGCCGCAACTCCCTGCTCAGACTCATAATCCGTCGGTCGCAGGTTCGAGTCCTGCCGCCCCATTCACCCGCATATCTCGGATACTGTGCCCCTCCGACAATCGTGTTTCGTGCCACCCGGCTTCCAGAACTAGCGAGCAGCGGCAGATGAAGATTCTGATTGTTGGGGCCGGTCTGATCGGGACCGTCTATGGCGCCCAGCTCGGGGCCGCCGGGGACGATGTTTCGGCGCTGGCGCACGGCGCGCGGACCGATGAAATGGCCCGTGAGGGCCTGCGCGCACGCGACGTGTTGGCCGACACGGTAATCGACTCGCCGGTGGCGGTTGTCGATCAAGCCGACGAGGACACCTTCGATCTCGTGCTCGTCGCCCTGCGCCGAGAGACTCTTCAGTCTGCGGCCGCTCAGCTCGCCAAGCTTTCGGCTAGCCCGCTGGTGCTGTTCTTCGGCAACAACCCCGGTGGCCGTGCCGGGCTTCCAGTCAATGTTCCCGGCCCAGTTGCCCTGGGATTTCCGGGGGTCGGTGGCGTGATCAGAGCCGGTATTGCGGACTACGTGCGCATCTCTCAGCAACCAACGACGCTCGGCCAAAACCCTGACCCGCGCCTGGACCAGTTTCAGCGGGTGCTCAGCGCTCGCGGGTTCCCGGTGCGGCGCGTTCCCGACTTGTCGGGCTGGCTGGCCTATCACGCTGTGTTCATCGCCTGTGTTTCCGCTGCCTTGTACCGCTGCCAGACCGACCCACGGCGCTTGGCCCACGACCGCAGAGAACTCCGGCTCATGTGCAGGGCGATCACCGAGGGATTCCAGGTGCTGCGGACGCAGGGCATTGTTGGACTCCCGCGGAACCTGGCGCTTCTGCACGCACGCGCGATGCAGTCTGTGGCCGTTCGCTACTGGGCGCATTACATGTGCTCACCGATAGCCGAGTTCGCCCTTGCCGCGCATTGCCGACACGCCGAGCCCGAGATGCGAGCGTTGGCCCACGACGTTCTCGCCCGTCTTCCCGATGACGGACAAGGCGCACTTCGTCAGCTGCTCGCGGCGGCCTCTCAACCGCACCAAAGCCCTCCAAGTACAAGTTCCCCAGGCTGACGCTGCGTTTTGCACCCGGCTCGATTCCGGTAGGCCCTGCATATCCTTGCGGTGGTTCGGGTGGCAACGGGGTGGCAACACAAGACCCGAAAACAGCCGCAAAACGGCCACAGCCCGTCACGCACGAATCGGCTTCCCAGAGCCGGAAATCCCGAACAGCTGTCGGCGCCGCCTGAATACTGACCCCCTCTCGCCGGACGAAAACTGACCCCTCCGACGGCGACGAGAGCGTCCGGGGGGACTTCGAGCCTGGCTCGGTCAAGCGATCGAGGTCAGGAGGAAGAGGGTGGTTCAGGTGCAGGAGTGGGCCGAGATCAGGGCGATGAAGCAGGTGCAGGGGCTGTCGATCAAGGAGATCGCGAGGCGGACCGGGCACTCGCGAAACACGATCCGCGCTGCGCTGCGCTCCCCCCAGCCGCCGCGCTACGGGCCGAGAGCGCCGCGGCCCTCGAAGCTCGAGGCGTTCAAGGAGCAGATCCACGCCTTGCTGAAGGCCGATGGAGCGATCCCCTCGCAGGTGATCCGCGAGCGGATCACCGAGGCCGGCTACCGAGGCGCCAAGACGATCTGCGATGACTACGTGCGCGAGCTGCGCCCGGTCTTCAACCCGCCGCGCACCTTCCAGCGCACCCAATATGAGCCCGGCCAGCTGGTCCAGTTCGATCTCTGGGAGCCGAGCCAGCCGATCCCGGTTGGCCACGGCCAGCTGCGCCGTGGCTGGGTCCTCACCTGCTGCTCGGGCTACTCTCGCGCCGGCGCAGGGAGCCTGATCTTCTCCAAGGAGGCCCCCGACATCCTCTGGGGCATGAGCCGCTGCCTCGGAGAGCTCGGGGCGCTGCCTGAGAAGGTGGTCTGGGATCGCGAGGGGGCGATCCACCGCGGCGGCGGTCAGCCCACCGACGCCTTCGCCGCCTTCTGCGGCGAGCTCGGGCTCGGCTGGGTGATCCTCGATGCGGGCGACTGCCAGGCCAAGGGCATGCTCGAGCGCCTTCACGACTTCATCGAGCGCAGCTTCGAGCCCGCCCGCAGCTTCGCGGGCCCGCTCGACTACCAGCACCAGCTCGACGGCTGGTTTGCAGACCGCGCCAACGCCCGCACCCACCGGACGCTTCGCGCGGTGCCCGCCGAGCGCCTCGCTGCCGAGCGCGAGCTGATGCGGGCGCTGCCCGATCAGATGCCCGATCTCGACCGCCGCTTCGTGATCCGGGTCCCCGCCCAGCCCTACCTGAGGTGGGACACCAACGACTACTCGCTCGATCCTCGCCTTGCCGGGCGCCGGGTCGAGGTCCGTATCTCCCAGGCCGAGGTCGGCGCCGTCGCGCTCGACAGCGGCGAGCCCGCGGCGAGCCACCGCCGCTCCTTCGCCAAGCACCTCACCTTCACCGACCCCGCCCACCAGCGGGCACTCGAAGAGCTGCGTGGCGAGCGCCGGGCGCCCAAAGAGCCCGAGGTCGAGGTCCGCCCCCTGGCCCGCTACGACGCCCTGATCCCGGCATGAGCAAGGCATCAGAGCTCTCCCACCTGTTCCGGGCGCTGAAGGCGCCGGCGGCGGCCCGGGCCCTACCCAAGCTGACCGAGCGCGCTAGAGAGGAGGAGTGGTCACACGAGCGCTTCTTGGAGGCGGTCCTCTCCACCGAGGTCGCCTCGCGCGAGTCCCACGGCGGGGAGAACCGGATCAAGGCCGCCCGCTTCCCGGCCCGAAAGACCCTTGAGGAGTTCGACTTCACCTTCCAGCGCTCGGTCAAGCGCCAAGTCATCGAGCACCTGGGGCAACTCGACTTTCTCCATGGCCGCGAGAACGTGGTGATGCTGGGCCCACCGGGGACCGGCAAGACCCACCTGGCGATCGCGCTCGGGATCCGAGCCTGCCTCGCCGGGCAGCGAGTCGCCTTCGCCACCGCGACCGAGTGGGTGGCCCGCCTTGGCGAGGCAAAGCGGGCCGGCAACCTCGAGCCCGAGCTGCGCCGCCTGGGATTCGTGCCGCTGATCGTCGTCGACGAGGTCGGCTACATCCCCTTCGATCCCGAGGCAGCGAACCTGATGTTCAGCCTCATCTCAGCGCGCTATGAGCGAGCCTCGCTGATCGTCACCTCGAACAAGCCCTTCTCGGCCTGGGGAGAGATCTTCGGAGACGAGGTGACGGCCGCGGCGATGATCGACCGTCTCGTCCACCACGCCGAGATCCTGGCGCTGAAGGGCGACTCCTTCCGCCTGCGCGACAAGGACCTGGGCTCTCCGCCGCCGCACGACTGATCGCCCCGCCTGCTTCGCTTCGCCCTACGGGCTCCGCTTCGCAGGCGGGCTATCGACCTTGGAGGGGGGTCAGTTTTCGACCGGCGCAGGGGGGTGAGTTTTCAACCGGCCTTGACAACAGCCGCAAACAGCCGCAACTCCCGGCTCAGATCATAATCCGCGTGTCGGGGGTTCGAGTCCCTCCTCCGGCATGGCTTGTAGAGCCGATTTCTCACCCAAACCGTGATCGAGTGGCGGTGGGGGGCGCGACTCTTCGTGAACCTGGGCGCACCTGGCGACGTAGGCCAGCTTGACGCTCTACCGACTCGATTGGAGTCCTGTGAACGTATCTCGACGCCGGTCTCATCACTCCGACCTGGCTGCCGCACCAGTTTCAAAGGCGCCTGTTCCCAGCCTCACCTTCGCCCCAGCTCTCGCGGTCGCCGCCCTGCTCCTTGCCCTGGGGCCTCCGATCGCCAGCGCACGCAACATCTACGTGGCCAGCGGAGGCTCACAAAGTGTCTCAGTGGTCAGTGCCGCCGCAAATCGGGCGGAAGGCGCGGCCATTCAAGCCGGCTTCCTGCCGATCGCCATCGCGATCACGCCCGACGGCAGTCGCGCCTACGTCGCCAACTTCTTTTCCGAAAACGTCTCGGTCATCAACACCACGACGAACCAGCTGGCGGCCGAACCAATCGGGGTCGGTCGATTCCCGGATGCCATCGCGATCACCCCCGACGGAAGCCGCGCCTATGTCGCCGTCGAAGGCCGAGGTGCCGTCGCGGTGATCGACACCGCCACCAACAAGGTGGAAGGGGAAGCGATCGAAGTCGGCACCGAACCGGACGCGATCGCGATCACGCCCGACGGCAGCCGCGCCTATGTCCTCAACGAAGGCTCAAGGAGTATCTCGGTGATCGATACCGCGACCAACACGGTGGGGCCCAAAGCAATCAAACTCGGCCTCCCTCCGCGCGCAATCGCGATCACGCCAGACGGCAGCCGCGCCTACGTCGTCACCGGTTCAAAAAGCGTCTTGGTGATCGATACCGCGACCAACACGGTGGAAGGCGAAGCAAGCGGAGTCGGAAGCGAACCGGTGGCGATCGCGATCAGCCCCGACGGCCGCCGCGCCTACGTCGCCAACTTCGGCTCAAACGACGTCTCGGTGATCGATACCGCGACCAACCAGGTGGAAAGCGAAACGATCGCAGTCGGCAGCAAACCCCGCGCCATCGCGATCAGCCCCGACGGCCGCCGCGCCTACGTTGCCGACAGCGGGTCAAGCACCGTCTCGGTGGTCAACACGGCCACACGCAGGGCGGAAGGGGAAGCGATCGAAGTCGGCAGCGAACCTCGCGCAATCGCCATCACCCCTGATCAGCCTTCGCTTGCCTCCTTCATAGCCCCCCGCGGCCGCCCCGGCGTCCCACTCAGGTTCGACGCATCGGCCTCCATGGACCCAGACAGCACGATTGCAAGCTATGTCTGGAGCTTCGGCGACGGGCAAGCCACCAGCCTCACCGGTCCCTTCGCAACTTACACATTCGCCAAGCCGGGCACCTACCAGGTGACTCTGGATCTGACCGACAACGAGGGCTGCTCAACCACTCTGATCTTCACCGGGCAGACCGCTTCCTGCAACGGATCGGCATCCTCAAGCCAGACCCAGACGGTGAAGGTGGCCTACCCGGGGGTCCGGGTCAGATGCCCAAATAGTGCCGAACCGCGAGGCTGCGGGTTCAAGCTGCAGGCGGTAACCAAGCAGCGCAAGGGCAAAGCCGAGAGCGCCGTAGCCAAAGCCAGGGCCAGGGCCGGAAAGTTAGCCGTCATCTTGTTGAAGCCAAAGAAGAAGTTTCGATCCACCCTCAGCACTGCCAAGATGATCCTGGTCAAGGAGACGGTGACGATCGAGGGGTCCAAGCGGGTGAGCTTTCGCAGGCTGAAAGTCGTTCAGTAGGGGAGGCCTCAGGATCGGACAGGGCTACGACCCTCTCGACGGCTTTTCTGCCGCCGCAGGTGCCAGCGGGCGAGATGTGCTCCGCCCTGCGGGCCGAGCCGAAGCTCCGGCGGGGCCTCTTGGGGAAACGCCCAACACCCGTGGGGTGTCAGCAGGGTGTCAGCGGAAGCCACGGATACAGCCCGCAATCGGAACGCCATTTTCGAGCCGAAAATGGCCTCCGGGCGGCGAAAACCCGCAACAGCACGCACTCCCCCGCACTCGCGCCGCGCGATCATAATCCGCGTGTCGGGGGTTCGAGCCCTCCTCCGGCATCGGCAAAAACCCCCGCCCAGCGGGTCCTGTTGCCCTAAGGAATCGCGGACGGTGCGAATGCGGTGCGAAAGTGTCGGCTGCTTGGCGTGGATCAGATTGAGGCTAGCTACTCCTCTGTCACCTGCTCCGCCAACCACCGCTCATATAGCTCGAATCGGGAAGCGGATAACTGCTCA
This sequence comes from uncultured Solirubrobacterales bacterium, assembly GCA_963780815.1. Taxonomy (GTDB): domain Bacteria; phylum Actinomycetota; class Thermoleophilia; order Solirubrobacterales; family 70-9; genus VRUE01. The sequence continues at coordinate 522,843 of CAWADG010000004.1, forward strand.
TCAGCCATGCGGTGCCGCACTGCAGGCAGCCGACCATTGCGCCGTAGCGCGTGTAGGTGATCAGGCGGAGCTCCCAGGGGTTCGTGCAGGCCCTCGTACTGTTTTTCTGTTGTTGCCGCATATGTAGAACGGTCGCTGGGGCGGCTACATCCTTTGGAAAGGGGGAGCCAAAGGTTTGGCAAAAGGTGGGTGGCCGCCTCGATGAATGCGTCGAGCGGAGCACTAGCTGTTCGCCTCGTCATCGACCACGCACGCAGCCCCACGATTCCATCTGAGCTTCCTGACGCAGCCGATCCAAGGAACCGAAGGCCCAGGGGTCAGCGAATACCAAGCGGGTACTGGAGGCGATCGCCGAGGTGCTAAGCGAGTGTCGGCGGAAGGCCGATGGATGCTCGCATCCGTCCAAGCGCCAGATCGAGGAGGGGTGAGCCGTCTGCGCAAACTTCCAATTCGGGGACCGGGCTCGAATAGGCCCAACGCCGGTGAGAGAGGCGGAAGCAGCCCGCACTCGCTTCGGTTATTTCGCTGCAGCGCCACCCGCGACCGGCATCAGCTTCACAGTGACGATCGAGGAGAGCGTCGTCCCCTGGGGGTCGAGGCCCCCGAATAGGTAGCCGACGTCTCCTGTGGTCGCCGCCGCGGCGTTCTGAATCGGGCGCGGCAAATGCCCCGTCAGCCTCGCGCGAGTGCTTGCCGGGTCGAAGCGGAGGATCTGGTCGGTCGTGCGCCCGGCGAGACGCCCCCCGAGGATGTAGGTCAGTCCGCCCAGCACAACGGTCGAGGCGTGCGAAAGCGGCCCTGGCAGGTTCCCGACCGCCGCCGCCGTACCCTTGGCGAGGTCGACAGCCTGGATCTGGCTCGAGTCAAGCCCACTCGCCAGCTCGCCCCCGAGCACGTAAAGCATGCTCCCGTCCGCCGCGACCGAGGCATAGCGGACTGCCACCGGAAGCTGGGCGACGGTCGTTAGCCTGCTGCCGTCCACGGTCCGGAGCACCGAATCGAGCGGCTCCGCCCCGTCGTAGCCCCCGAAGACAACCGCTTCGGGGCCCACTCGTACGGCAGAGAGGTCAGAGCTGGGGTTGGGAAGGCGTCCGACGACGGCGGCGGTGGCACCGGGGCGGAGCCTCTGGACCTCGTCGGTCGTCGAAGCGGAGCCGCCGCCGAAGACCAGGGTCCCGGTCGGAAGTGCTACGGCGGCCGCGTCGTGAAGCGGTTGCGAGAGTGAGCCGGCGGAAGCCGCCCTGCCGCTCAAGGGGTCGAAGGCGAGGACGGACGAGGTCGAGGCGTCGCTGCTGTCCACTCCGCCGATGATCAGCATTCGCGCGCCCTGCGAGACCGCCGCCTCGCCGGAGAGCGGAGCAGGGAGCTGGTCTGGCGAGGTCTTGGCCTGCACGCGCAGCGGCTCGGTGCCGGAGCTGCCGGTCGCGTCCGTTCCGCCGCTTCCTCCGGAGCCGCCTGAGCCGCAACCGGCAGCGAAGGAAGCCGCCATAAGCGCAACCGCGGAGACGGCCAGCAACTTGGGCAGGCTGGACAAGCCCCGCATAATGCCGGAACGTCCCGACAACAGCTTCAGATGAGTGGAGGCGCCGTCGCGCGCCTTCAGCGCGATGAGTGAGCCCCTACGCACAGATAGAAGGACCCGCGCCGCGCTCGTTGAACGCAGAAGGGCGCGTGCGGCGCAGGTTCGACGGCGGCGGCGCCTGATCGGGCTCGGAGTCGCCATCGGCGTGGTTATTACGGCGGTGATCGCGGTTGTACTCAACCACGGTGGTGGCTCCGGTTCTCATGCACGCGGAGCCCCAGGCGCTGCCAGCCCGCACAAGAGCGAAAGTGCCAAATCCGCTGCAGGCCCCGGGTCCACGTACGCGGTTCCACCCCCGCTCGACCCACACGACGTCTATGCCGCCGACCGCCCCGGGATGCTGGCGCCGGCGGTGCGGAACTTCCCCTCCCGGATATATGTCCCCAACAGCGAAAGCGACACGGTCAGCGTCATCGACCCCCACACCTACAAGGTGATCGACGAATTCCCAGTGGGCGCGCTGCCCCAGCACGTCACCCCCTCCTACGATCTCAAGACCCTCTGGGTCGACAACGACGAAGGCAACAGCCTGACGCCGATTGATCCCGCTACCGGGAAGGTCCGCGGCAGCCCGGTTCCGGTCACGGATCCCTACAACCTCTACTTCACCCCGGATGGCAAGTACGCGATCGTCGTCGCCGAGCGGTTGGAGCATCTCGACTTCCGCGACGCTCATTCGATGCGGCTGCACCACTCGCTGCCCGTACCGTGTCCTGGCGTCGACCACATCGACTTCACCGCCGACGGCCGCTACTTGGTGGCGAGCTGCGAGTTTGGGTCAGCGCTAATCAAAGTCGACGTCCCCAGGGAGAAGGTCGTCTCCTCCCTGGTGCTGAAAGCGGGGGCGAAGCCCCAGGACGTCAAGCTCTCCCCGGACGGTCGGATCTTCTATGTCGCCGACATGGTCTACGGCGGCGTCTGGATGATCGACGCCCACACCTTCCACAAGGTCCGGTTTATTCCCACCGGAGCAGGGGCCCACGGGCTCTACGCGAGTCGTGACTCCCGCTTCCTCTACGTCACCAACCGCGACGAAGGCTCGATCTCCGTGATCTCCTTCGCCAAGCGACGGGTGGTGGACAAGTGGCGCCTTCCGGGTGGCGGCAGCCCCGACATGGGAGGGGTGTCCGCCGACGGCAGGGTTCTCTGGCTGTCGGGTCGCTACAACGCCGAGGTCTACGCGATCAGCACCAAGAGCGGCAAGCTGATCGCCCGTATCCCGGTGGGCAGCGGTCCGCACGGGCTCTGCGTCTACCCTCAGCCCGGGCGCTACTCGCTCGGGCACACCGGCGTCTTCCGCTAACGGGGCACGCCTTCCTGCGCGGGGTGCCAGCAGGGTGTCAGCGGAAGTCACGGATACAGCACGCAATCGACCCCCCGCTTTCGAGGGTTCGAGTCCCTCCTCCGGCATGGCTCGTGGAGCCGAAGGTCGGCCGCGTCTGCGGTTCAGAGGGCCAGGGTGTCGACAAAGTGTCAACCACCCGCACCTGAGTCTTACGCAGGAGCGCATCGCCAAGGGGTGCCAGCAGGGTGTCAGCGGCACGTTCGATCGTCCGCCCGAGGTTTCAGATGCCCGCGGCTGGGCACTGTCACAAGAGAGCGCCGGTATCTCGTCCTAGATGAAACGCGACGAGAGGAGCGATCATGAAGGTCTTCGTAGCCGGTGCGACGGGCGTTCTAGGCAGGACACTCGTCCCGCAACTCGTGGCGCGAGGCCACGAGGTGGCCGGAATGACCAGAAGCGAAGAGAAGCAAGATCTGGTTCGCGGCCTGGGAGCGCGGCCGATTGTGGCCGACGCCCTTGACCCCAACGCGGTCGCCCAGGCGGTGGCCTCCGCCGAGCCGGAGGTGATCGTGCATGAGCTCACGGACTTGTCCGGCCCGATGAGCATCCGTGAGGCGCGGCACCCTGAGCGCTTCAGGGGGGCGATCATGACCAACCGGCTGCGTACTGAGGCAACGAACCACCTCTTGGTTGCTGGCCGCGCCGTGGGTGTACGGCGCTTCGTGGCGCAGAGCTTTGGGGCTTTCCGATTCGCCCGCAAGGGGGGGCTGGTCCAGACCGAGGCAGACCCGCTCGATCCCGACCCGGCGGGGCCAATGCAGCCGGGGCTGGAGGCGATCCTCTATCTGGAGAGAGCGGTGACGACGATCGAGTGGGCCGAGGGTCTCGCGTTGCGCTATGGCGGCTTCTATGGTCCGGGGACGTCCGTCAGCCTGGCTCCGGATGCGCAGGTCGCGGCGCCGATTCGCAAGCGCCGGTTCCCGATCGTCGGGGACGGCGGCGGCGTTTGGTCGTACGTCCATATCGAGGACGCCGCGGCGGCGACCGCGGTTGCGGTCGAGCGCGGCGAGCCGGGTATCTACAACGTCGTCGACGACGACCCCGCGCCCGTGCGGGAGTGGCTACCGGCGCTGGCGAGCGCGCTGGGTGCCAAGTCACCAAGGCGGGTCCCACGCTGGCTCGGGCGGCTGCTGGCCGGTGAGGTGGCGACGGCCATGATGACCGAAGCGAGGGGAGCCTCCAACGCGAAGGTCAAGCGCGAACTCAGCCTGCAGTTTCGGTATCCGAGCTGGCGGCAGGGTTTCATCGACGGACTCGGTTGAGTGTTCTCCGGTCGGCTGGTGCCCACTCGACCTCGATGGGGTTCCTAGCGGGGCGACCGGATTCAAACCGAAAACCGCCTGGAGGAACTCAGGTCACTTCCCGTGCCTGAAGACGCCATCGGAACTCCGCGTGTCGGGGTTCGAGTCCCTCCTGCGTACTGTGCTCGAAGACTACCGTTGGTGACCACGTTTGTGGTGCGTTCGCCTATGCACCTTCACGCAGCGCTTCTTGCCGTTGACCTTCTTCCACCGTCTGCCCGACCGACAGTGGGCTCGTCGTGCCTCGGCCCTTGGCAGTGACGCGGGCATCAGAGACGAAGTCTGCGGTGCTCCGGGTGACGGAATTGCTGGCGGCGAAAAACCCAGCGCCGCGTTTATCCCAGGCGTGAGGCCAAGTCTGAGCGTCAGGGTGTCGGCCGATTCCCAAGTCGGCTTATCGTTCCAGAACTGGACGGGGAACGGACTGACCCCGAGCGGTTTTTCTTCTTCTTCTTCTTCTTCTTCTTCTTCTTCGACTGATTCCGAGAAAAATCCGACCTTGTATCTACCGGTTGGAAGGTCGGTGATCACATAAGAGCCGGAAGGTTCGGTGAATTCGCAACCCGTGATTTCGGGATCGGTCAGCTCAAAGGCGCAGACTTCGATTTCCCCAAGACCGCCGTGCGTCGAGGCGTCGGTGACGGAGCCGGTGATCGTGGCTTCTGCCGGAAGCGCGGCGTCGATAGGGGCGGTCACGGCTCCAGTCGTCACGTGAACCATCTCGGCTTCGCTCGATTCCGACTTGTCCTTATAGAACTGCGACCGCACGCCCTGGCCTTCCGCGGGCAGGAAGTCGACCAGATAGTCGCCTTCGAGCAGGCCTGAAAGCTGGTAGGAGCCCTGAACCACCCCGGATTCGGAGCATTCGACGAAATCCTGGAGGGGTTCTTCGGCACAGATCAGGACTTCAGACAGGGGCTCGCCGTCAGAGGCTCTGGTCACGCTGCCACTAATGAAGCCGCTCTCTGCCAGTTCGGCGTCGATTCCTGTGACCGGACCACTGGCTACGTCGATCCACTGCGCCTGCGACCAATCCCGCGTGTTGTCGTAATACTCGAAGACGTAGTTGACGAGCAGGTAGCCCGGCCAGAATTCAATCTTGAAGTCGCCGGACGGCAGATTCGGAATGGTGTAGTTCCCGTCTGCGGCGGTCAACGCGCAGTTTTTCCCCTGCGCCTCTTCTTCTTCTTCACTTTGGAGCTCGCAGGCCAAGACCTCGGGCACCGGGCCGGGTTCAACTCCCCCGTGGGTGACCCGTCCCGAAATCGATCCTTCTGCAGCCAAGGCGAGACCCGGAACCGCAAGCAGAACCAGCATGCACGCAGCGACTGCCTCTATGTAAGCGCCCAGATGGTCTCCTCTTTCTGCAAAGCCGCGCTCAGGACCCAGAAAGTGAAATAGAGCTTAGGCGGCGACCTCACTCCTGGCCGCCCGGAGGGCGTGGCTTACCCCACGTCTCCGCCCGTTCCCCGGCGCCATATGGTGGCCGCCGGGGAAGCGGGTGGCTTCGAGCTACGACTGCGGCCTACTGCCGGGCCTCAGGATTCGGCGCGGAAGGTGATGGCGCCATCAATTCGAAGCCAAGGTGACGCAGCGGTAGGGGAATTTTTCGTTCGTGGTGGTGGAGCCCCATTCGAATTTGCTCCCCGTTGCGCTGACGGCAAATGCCCTCGATTCCGACCCCGTAAACCATTCGGGTTCGGTCCACTCTGGGGGCGGCGTTTTCGTGAAGGTGGCGCTCTCGAAGCCCATCAGCTCGCCCAGCGTCGGCAGCCGAAGATGTTCCGTCCAGCATTTCTCGGCGGCAGGCAGCCATGATTTTGCGCTCTTGGGGGCTTCCTCAAAGCAGACGCCGTCATAGAGGGCCATCCCGGCGGGACAGCCCAGCTTTGAGCTGCTGGTGAGCTGAGCTGCCGACTGCCCGTCGAGCGACTGTGCGTTCTCGGCGCTCGATGCGCTGGGGACCGTGCCCAGCGTCGAGGCATTGATCTGCGTCCCCGACAGCGTCCCGCCGATTTTCGCCGAGGTCACCGCGCCTGCCTTGATTTTGGCGGCGGTCACCGAGTTCTTCTTCAGCTGCTTCGGCCCAACCGTGTTCTTGCCCAGCTGAGACGCCGCGAAGGCGCTTGCACCCCCGATTGCGATGAACAGGGCGAGCGTGGCAACGACGTTCGCGTAGGTCAGCTTGCGACGCAGGTTCTTCATAAGGGCTCCCTCTCGAAGAGAATCGATCCTCGGACGAGTCCGACCCTCGCAGGTATCGCGGCTTCTGGCAAAGCCGCAATCTGGAGGCTTTGGCTAGTGGCGTACTGGCGTCTGGCGGAGCAGAGCGATGAGGCCGGTTTCGCCGTCGACGCCCTCCCGGCAGTCCTGAAATCGCTGCGCAGCCCAAGGGACATCATTCAGTCTGGGTCCTTCTCTGCCGCCAGGGCGGTCAGCCGGATTGCGTCGGCGAGGTCGACGTGGGGCAGCTCACGGGCGAGGTTGACCGCCAGGCCATAGCTGCCGGTGACCCGAACGCTGTGGATCGGAGCCTCCTCGGGATAGAAGTCCTCCGACCCCATCAGAAACTCGCCTCCGGGCACCCAACGCATGTCCCCGCGTGGTGGCTCAGCCTGTGGCGGCGCAACGTCCGGCTTCGGGGTCATTTCCTCGACGGGAGCGACGATAGCAGTGGTCGGAGAGTGGCCTGGAGCGCCCTCCGACATCCGGCGAAGACTGGAGGGATTCAACTCATAAGGGTCGAACCTTGCGACAGATACATCAGATGAAGCCATGAACGAAACCATCGATGCCTCACGACGCACCCGTCTCGCAAGCGAGCGCACCGAGCTCGCCTGGTGGCGAACCGGCCTCACGGCACTCGCAGTGGCGCTGGCCGTCGGCCGGGTAATTCCCGGACTAGATCGCGGCGCGTCGCAGTGGCCATATGACCTCGCAGGAGTCTGCTTTGCCATCTATGGCGTCGCGGTGATCGCCTATGGCAGCCGGCGTCGCGGCACGGTTGAGCGTGCCCTAGAGGAGGGACGATTCCCCGATCCGCCCCGCTACGCGCACGGCGCCCTAGCCGCAGGTGGCGTTGCACTCGGCCTCCTGACCGTCGTACTGATTCTCCTCGGCTAATGGAGTTTGATCTGGCGGGCCGGTCCACTTCTTTGCGTCCGGTCTACATCTCTTGGGGCGCAAGCCGTTTGTCCGGGTTCGGGCGTCCCCTATACCCCCCAAACTGCTGGGGCGTCGAGGCAGCCTTATGCGCGGAGCTGCCCCCTTGCATCCCACTACGGGGTGTCAGCAGGGTGTCAGCGGAAGCCACGGATTCAGCCCGCAATCGACCCCCCGCTTTCGAGCCGGAAACGGGCTCCTAGCGGCGAAATCCCGCAACAGCACGCACTCCCCCGCACTCACGCTGCGCGATCATAATCCGCGTGTCGGGGGTTCGAGTCCCTCCTCCGGCATGGCTCGTGGAGCCAAATGCGCCGCCCTCCGGGCAGCGTTCATGGTCGGAGTAGCAACGAAAGTGGCAAGACGCCGGAGCGGACAGCCACACCGGCGCGTTTCAGCCGTGACCTCGGGGATCCGATTGGACTGGGCCGCCTGTACGACGTTTCGTTCCAGGGGCCAACCCCGGTGGTTCCATGGAGGGATGACGACAGATACGCCGTTGAGAGACCACCTGATTGCAGGCGTTGGACCAGCCTTTGCAATGGGAATGTCAGCGACCTCGCCGATCGACCGGCAGCGTCTCACCTCGCCTCAGCCCGAATTCCCCCACTCGCGCGGCGCTTGTATGCCGTCTACCGCGTGACCGTCACTCGCAGGAACGTCGCTGGAATCGACGTCTCGCCATTGCCCGTGTTCTTTTCGTTGAACAGGGCATCCAGCTCGGACTGGAGATCGGCCTCGCGGCCATTCTCTTCCGCAGCCGCGAATGCGTTCATCGTCGGCCCGTAGTAGCTCCGGAACTCGCCGACGAGCTCCGATGGGGATCCCGGATAGTTGAACGTGTAGGTGTCTCTCTGAAACGAGATCTGCTCCGCGGGGACCCCGGATTCCGTGAACCGCCTGATCACCTCGTCCTCCACGCCCCATGTCATCGGGCTGACGAAGCCCTCCGGAGGTGGAGGCGAGTATGCGGCGCTGATCTTCAGGATCTGAGCCACCAGGGTCGGGTCGTTCGGGATCCAGTTACCCATCACGATCCGGCCACCGGGCTTGGTGACGCGGACCATTTCCTTTGCCACATCTGCCGGCTTGGGAGCGAACATCGCCCCGAAGATGCTGACGACGAGATCGAAGTTCGCATCATCGAGCTCGCGCAGGTCCGTCGCATCGCCCTGCTGGAAGCGGATGTTCGTCAGGCCGAGGTCCTCGGCGCGCGCAGTTCCCGCCGCGACCAGGTTGCTTGCGATGTCGACACCGAGGACGTCGGCGCCCAACTGGGCCTCCGGCACCGCGGTGGTGCCGTCGCCGCAACCGAGGTCGAGGACCTTGAGCCGATCGGTGATGCCCAACTTCCCGACCAGCGCCTCGCCGCTCTCCCGCATGGTCTGCGCGATCTTCGTGAAGTCGCCCTTCTCCCAGAGTTCCTGGTTCGCATTCACTGGTCTATCCCTCTCTGTTCGTTTTGAGAATCTCGCTTGATGGGTTCCATGTACGGAAGCAGCAGTCGGTTGGTTCAGGTCGTTGCCTCGTCCAGTTGGCGCCGGTGAAGAAGCCCGTAGATGAATCGGGGCAGGGGTGCCAACCCGACACCCGCAGATAGCCGCAAGTCCCGAGCCCGACATCGGCCAAGAGCAGAGATGGCGGCAAATGTGGCCGCTGCCCAGCCTCGATGACATTGAGCTGCCTAATCCATTACCGCTTGTTCTGCCAACCACCGCTCATATAGCTCGAATCGGGAAGCGGATAACTGCTCATCAGCCATGAGGTGCCGCACCGCAGGCAGCCGACCATTGCGCCATAGCGCGTGTAGGTGATCAGGCGGAGCTCCCAGGGGTTCCGGTGTGTGCAGACTGTCGCACCGCCTTTTCGCTGTTGCAGCATATTTCGGAGCGTGACCGGGGCAGCAACAACCTCGGGAAAAGGGAAGCCAAAGGCTCGGCAAAAAGTGGCAGCTCGGGGTGGCAACACAACACCCGGAAACAGCCGCAAACCCCGAGTCGGTCGAGACGCTCAAAACCGCCGTGTCGGGGTTTCAGTCCCTCCTCCGGCATCGGGTATTGGCCAAGTTAGAGGCCGACCGAGCCGAATCGGGGAGCAGTGCCAGCGAAAGTGCCAGCATGCTGGTCGGGCACCAAGCCCCTTCCCCCACCCCCAGTTCTTCGCTTCTCTGATCGGCCGGGCGGTCTCCCACCCGCTCGCCGGGCTGCGACTCCCTCCGCGCGCTTGCGCTCGAATGGCTGTGCTGCAACGCTGGCACTCGTCTCGTCGTTCCCGACATTCCTCCGAAGGGTATTCAGATGAAGCGCCTACGCAGCAAGTTGACCTATGCCAACGTCGTCTCGACCCTCTGTCTCTTCCTCTTGCTTGGTGGCTCCGCCTATGCGACTCTCAGCCTCCCGAAGAACTCGGTCGGCCCCAAGCAGCTGAAACCGAATTCCGTCACCGGAAACAAAGTGAAGAAGGGCTCGATCGCAGCAACCGATCTGAGCTCCGGCGCGCTCAAGGCGCTCATCCCCGTCACCCCCTACTCGAAAACCGAAAGCGATGCCCGGTACCTCCGGAGCACAATAGCCGAGGTCAAGTCGTTCAAACTCGGCGAAGGAAGCGGCGAAAGCTCCTCTAAGGAAGTCACCTGTCCGAAGGGCTACCAGGCGATCGGCGGCGGCGTGGATACCTCCAACACGCTCAATGACAGAGTCTCGGCATCTACGCCGACGTTTGAAGACCGACGTCCAGAGCAGTTCATCGGCGAAGGAGAACATCAGGAGGGACCTGCGACCGGCTGGTTCGGCGCGATCACCGTGCAGGGCGCCCGAGAAGTCTCTCCATTCGCCTTCTATGAGGTCGTCGTCATCTGCTCACCGATCGGGTGACGGGTCGTCTCCGACTTTTGCGGACCGGTCGAGCTGGCTAGCCGGAGGACTGACAGCCACGCTTGTCCTCTCCCATCATCGGCTCGTGTATGCCGCGCTCGCTTGGCGTCAACGGCAGCGGCTCCTTACCGATCTCGGCACGTATGGCATCGCTATCGGTAGTGACGCCCCCAACAAGGCCAGGCCACGCCCGCTTCGGTTCTTCTGACTTCAACGTCTTTGGAACGTGCAGAGCGTAGCAGCCGCTCACTTGGCCAACGTGGCCTGAGCGAACGCAGTACACGCTTTCGGCCCTGTGAAGCTCAGTGACGCGTTGATGGTCGCGGATGCTGGTGTAGCCCCTCGGGTTGCAATTTGCAATTCCTCTGTTCTTCCGATGATTGTCTGAGTTTCTAAGGATTGTCCATTTTTGAGGGCGTAGAAGCTTGACGGATTATTTTCTTCCGACAACGCCACATCGATGGTTTCTCCGGAGGTGTTTTCGAAACCCACTCCGAATTTGCCGGGCTGGCATTTTGCGGTCATGTTGCCGATGCCCGGCAGAGCCATAAGCGGGACGGCCGTGGCACCTTCATCTAGATCGAGCCGGCTGAAGATCACCGATCCGTCTCCGTGTATGAACCCGCTCGGGCCCCTGCCCTGAAGGGTGTTGGAGTCACCTGCGGTTGCGGCTCGATCCGCACTGGGAACGGTTCCGAGCTTTGAGACATCGATCTGCGTCGCGGTCAGGGTGCGTTTCTTGACCTTGGTAGCAGTCACAGCTTCCTTCTTGATTTTCGCCGTGATGACCGAGTTCTTTTTGAGTTGCTTCGACCCGACCGAGTTCTTGGGCAACTGGGTGGCAGCGTAGGAGGCTCCGCCGAGGGCAATGAATACGGCGACGGTCGCCATGATGTTGGCGTACGTCAGCTTAGGGCGCAGGGCACTCATGTCTCTCCTCTATCGCAAGCTCCCATCGAGCGTAGCCCCGCTTGGTACGCCTGACAAGGGAGCGCCTGGGGAGAAATGCTGTGGAAGGCAGGCGACGGAGCAGGCTAGGGGCCAAGGGCCGCTGAGCTGGTCGAGAGAGAGATTGAGTGGATGATCGGTATCGAAGCTCGACGCCTCCCTACCCAATGCCCAACTGCCAGGCAATAGAGGCCCCGCGATCGAGTTTCAGGCCTAACCGCTTTGGTCCTTGTGCCGAAAGGGCGCTAGGGGCGCTTGCGATAGGAGAGGGACGGCGGGACGAGCGCGCGGATCTCGGCAAGCAGCCGAGCCGAGAGCTCACCCGCCTCCTCCTCGGGCCGCGCCTGCCCATCCGCAGGGTCGAAGAAGCGAACTCGGACCTCCGGCCGGCGGGGAAAACTCGTGAAGTCAGATGTGCCCTCGATCGACACCAGCGTGATATGCGCCTCCGGCACCTCGATGGCCAGGCGGCCGACCCCGCTGCGGGCCCGCAGCACCTTCCCGCGTGAGCGGGTGCCCTCGGGAAAGACGCCGATGCAGGCCCCCGCTCGCAGAGTCTCGATCGCCCGCGCCAGCGCCTGGGCATCGCCTGCGCCTCGCTCGATCGGGATCTGGCCCATTCCGTTGAGGATCGGACCCAACCCGCGCACGTCCCAGAGCGTCGATTTGGCGAGCGCCCGGATCTGGCGGCGACGCAAGGCGGCGACCCCGACCATCACCGGGTCCCAATGGCTGTCGTGGTTACCCACCACCAGGAGGGGACCATCCGCGGGCAGCGAATCGAGCCCATCGACCTCCAACCGGCCCCACCAGGCGACGGGCCGGTTGAGTGCCATGGCGACACGATAGGTGCGGGTTCGCTCGCGCATGGAGCCTGATTTCTACTGGCTATGGCTTGGCGCAGACGACGTAGACGCGAATCGTGACCTCGCCGCCCGAATCATTCGCCCAACCGCTCCACCAGCCGACCGGGGTCCGGCCTTCCGGTTTGGGCGGTGGCCCTTCTTCGCCCGCTTCGAAGATCGGCCGGCCCCCTGGGTCGAAGTACCAGAGGTTGGCGGTGCTCCCAGCGATCAGGGTCTCGCCGCCGCCGGTCGCCCGCTCTCCGGGTTTGCATTCGGCCCCGGCGAAGCCATCTCCTCCAGCGGCGGTTTTCTTATCAGCTGAGCGGACGACGACGCTGGTTGCTCCGTTCGTGCCGTCGGCGCCGGGTTGTCCGGGCGGCCCCGTCGGCCCGGTCGGCCCGACGCGCCCTTCTGCGCCCCTCAGTCTCTTCAGCACCTTCGGGTTGATCTGACGGGTCGAGTTGATGACGTAATGCCCAGCCGCCAGCGCTCCACCTCCCATTGCGAACACGAGAGCGAGCGTGGCCACGATGTTCGCGTAGCTGAGACGACTTCTCAGTGCCTTCATTGATCCTCCGATTCAGCGGGAACGAAAGGCCGAGACAGGCCGACTATGGCAGGCGAAAATGGCATCCGCCGAATGGAACACGCGTCGCAATCCGATTGTTGGGACTAGCTCGCGGTTCGCTGGAACAGCCGCCTGAGCCTCTCGAATGGGCTCCGCCGCTCTCGCAGCGGCCCGGGCTGAGAGCGGCGCCACTCTTCGCGGGTCGGGAGCCGTCCGGCTTTCCTCTCGGCGAGCACGCAGGCGGTATGCGCGTGGCGCCGCCGGCTCGGGTCTCCCTCGGGCATGAGGAGGACATGCTCGCTGAGCGCCGGCAGGTACTCGTCGCAGAGGGGACACCGATACGTCGCGGGCTTCCTGTTCTGCGCCCCGCGCATCGACCACCACCGCGCTCGCGAGGCCGGAGGGTCGATCAGCCACCTCCGTCCTCGTCGCTGTCGCGCACGGCCCGGACGATGAGGTAGCCGACCGCGACCAGGCCGACGATCGGGATCAGACCTGCCAGGACCGCGGTCCATGCCTCGGTGGCGAGCGCCATGGCCTGATGTTCCTCCTCGTCGCTCATTCGGAGATCGCGGTCGCCATCGCGCCCTTCTTCAGCTGCCGCGTGCCGACGCTGTTCGCCGGCAGCCGGGTCGCGGCAAACGCACCGCCCCCCAGCGCCGAGAACAACGCCAGGGTCGCACAGACATTGGCGTAGGTCAGCCTGGGACGAACCTCTGTCGGCATTTTTCTCCCTCGAGTCGGCGGCGGCGAGGGCGAGACTACAGCGCGTCGGCGCGCGCTAATGCCTGGGTGTGGCGAGGGTGATGTCGACCTTCGCTCCCAGGGGTCTGACCCTGCCCTGTCTGGGGGTCTGACTCTTGACCCTGCCCCTTCCCATCACCTTGCCCAGCTTGCAGTCGGCCCTCTTCAGGGCCCTGCGGGCAGCCCGGAGGCTCTTGCCTGTGAGCATCGGGACCACGCATGACCTGCCGGCACCGGGGGGCGGTGGCGCGGCGGTGGATTCGTAGGTGAACCGGTCAGCGCCGACCGCGGGGGTCGTGCCGGCGATGGTCGTCACGGTGAGGTCCACGGGCCCTCTGCCCGCGGGAGAGGTCGCGGTGACGGCGCTGTCGGAGATGACATTGAACGAGGCGGCGGGAGTCGAGCCGAACCTGACGGCGCTCGCGCCGGTCAGGTCATGTCCGGCGATCAACACCTTGGTTCCTCCAGCGGCCGGCCCCGAGCCAGGCTGAACGGCGTCGACCCCGGGAGGCGCCGCGAGGGTCGCGGTGAGGTTCAGCCGTCCGTGGGAACCATTGAATGGGAAGATGCCGCTGAATCCGTCGGCCAGATCCCCGGCGAGCGTCCCAACCACGTCGTCCCCGCTCGTGGTCTCGAACACGCAGGCGTTGTGAGTTGTGGCGGCGTCGACGTCGTTGAGGCCGAGGATCAGTTCCGGGTAGACGTCGATGTTGACGGGGAAGGTGTTGACGACCCCGGGTTTCACCGTCCGCGGCCCGTCGTGGGCGACCTGTGTGTACGTGGTGCCCGAGACGTGGAAGAAGACCTTCATCTCGAGTTTCTGCCCTTCGACTTCGGTCCCCCCGTAGGTGCTCCACGAGGAGATCTTCGTGTAGCCCTCCGGCACCATGTACTCCCGCCCCCCGGAGACGCCGTGCTGAATCGAGTCGTAGGGTCCTGCGCTGCAGTCCGCGGGCGGCGCGTCGAGCGGCAGTTGGCCGATCGTGAGTGGAGCCGCATGGGCCGCAGCGGCTGTGGCCAGCACCCAGGTACTGATGAAGGCAATCGCCAACTTTCGGAACTGAGCCGGGATGGAAGGTGATTGTAGCCCTGCTCCGGGCTCAGGCGGCAAGCGGGATCGTTAGCTGCGTGCCCTTCCCGACCCGGGTCCGCTCGATCGCCTCGGCGTAGGTTCCATGGAGGCTGTTGGACGGCCTCATTTCGGTGATCCCGTAGCCCTCCATCATCCCCCGCGCCATGGTCTTCTTGAACGTTTGGCCGTGCCAGGCGTGGGCCTCCGCGGCTCGCCCGACATGCAGGTGGACGAGCTCGTGGAGGAGCACCTCGAGGACGTCGCCGCCACGGATTCCGGGATAGGCGGTGACGGAGAGGCGAAACTCACTCGGCACGGCGAAGCCGAGACGATTCGGGCGCCTGCGCGCACGTCTCACCTTGAGCTTGGGCTTCCGCCTCGCGAGCGGCCCATCGGCGAACACGGGCAGCGCCCGTAGCCTGCCCATCTCCCGATCCAGGGCGATCCCGGCGACGACAAAATAGGACCGATCTCGCTTCAAAGCCCGCGAAGGATCCCGCCGTCCGCGGACGGATCGGGCGACCCAGCCTGTGCGCCGACGGCTGGGGCGGCTGTCGATGTCAGACGAGAATCGAATCGGGCTAGGCTTGGCTGACCCAACGAAAGGATCACCCGTGGCATACCTGCTCTCGCATTTCTGGCCGGGCGCGACCGAGGATCAGTACAAGGCGACGATAGCCGTGGTCCACCCTCCGGAGGGTCTGCCCGATGGACAGATCTACCACGCCGCCGGCCCGACCGACGGGGGCATGCTCATCGCCGCCGTGTGGGAGTCCAAGGAGCACTCCGACCGGTTCGTCCAGGGGAAACTGCTGCCAAGCATGCCCGTCGAGGGCGGCTTCGAGGGTCAGCCCGAGGAGCGCGCTGCTGAAATCGTGAACCTGGTGACGGCGTAGGGCGGCGGGTCATCCGGAGTCAGATAGGAAGGGCCTTTGCGTGCCAGAAGCATCTGCGGCGTGCTTTGCGACCCTTGACCCTGTGGCATCTGCTCTGTGCCGCCGCCCGCCTCCCGGTCGGCGTCGGGATCGAAGCGGCGGGGGCCGGCGGCAGGGGAAGGAGATCCATCAGCTCGCAGTTCGACAACGCGTCGACACCCGCCTGGTCGGCCTGCACGGCGCCGGTTCCCTGACCGCAATCGACGATGTCGTGAACGCCATTCCGGGCCAGGATGATGTCGTTCTGGGTCCCCCCGAGGATTTCGCTTGGCGTCTGGCTCCCGACGAGTTCATCCTTGCCGGAGCCCCCTTCGACGAGGTTCGGCTCGGTCAAGCCTGTGAAGCCGTTCGCCGCCGTGACCTTGGAGAGATCGATCGTGTCGTCGCCGGCGTTGGCGTGAATCGCGAGGCGCGCGGGGGACCCGCATCCGATTTCCCGCATATTCGAACCGGACCATGCCGGCTTCGCAATACACGGCGAAGCGCTCGGTTTCATCCTCGCAGGGAGGGGTCCCCTGAATCGAAAGATCCCCACCTCCGTACCCGAAGCTCGGGGGTTGGCAGGGCGCGGCTTCGGCGCTGTCCGGGGCGGACGACCAGCCGAAGGACATCGCGCAGGCCGCGATGAGCACACGGCGACTATTCGACCCGGGGAGCAGAGCCGGAGTCTCTCAGGTCTCAGCCGAAGCCCGAAGCCCCTGGGCCTCCTTGCACTCCGCCTGGACGCATTCCACGCTCGCCTTGAGGATGCGAAGGTCGTGGAGCATGTTCGCGCAGAGCGCCTCAATCTCGACAAGCGCCAAATCGCGCCGACGGCCGCCACTTCCGTCGGGGGATTGAGCGTCAGCCATGGAGACAGTGCCTCGCCTGAATCACGGTAGTCCGGCATACGGAGTGCCGCAGGCTCCGGTTCAAGCCCACTGCGAACACCGCCACCAGGAGCAGCTGGGAAAACGAGACCGCGAAGGTCACCGGGTGGTCTTCAGGTTCAGCGGCTTGCTCGTCGTCACCGCGGCGGCGCCCGTCGGCTGGAACGTCACCTTCGCGATGACCCTGACCCTGCCGTTGGCCAGCAGCCTCTTCTTCGCCTTGCCCTTGGTCCTGACGGTCACCTTCACCGTCTTGGCGGCATTCGGTTTGCGCTGGGCCTTGACGATTCCCTTGCCGGAGATGCTCAGCGTCCCGGCGGCGGGGACCGTCAGCGTCAGCGTCGCGGTCCCCTTGCTCTTGTTCAGCTTCGCCTTGATGCCGACCCGGGCCTGTCTCACCCGCAGCTGTGCCACGCCGCCGGTGCTGCCTCCGGTCGCCGTGGTGGCGTTCAATCGCACCTCGTAGACGCCTTCCTTCGCTTTCGGCGGGACGACGACGACGGCCTTGCGCTGGCCGGCGAAGCGCTTGCTCGAGCTGAGGGGGCCGATCGGGAAGGTCAACTCCGAGGGCGTCGCGGTTGCTCCGGGCAGCGTGGTCGTCGCGCTCAGCGCAAAGCTGCTCGGCGGGGCCGCGGCGCTGCTGCCGAAGTCGAAGGCGAAGGGGAGTTCGGCGGTGGCCCCGGCGAAGACGGTCGTTTCCGCCGGCGGTGTGACCTTCAGGTCGGAGACTCCGAATTCGACCTCGCCGGTGCTGGTGCAGGCGGCATTTTCATCGGGCGCGGCAGACTCGCATTCGACCGGCCGGTCGGGCGACAGGCCCGGCCCCACCTTGCGCCAACCGAATACGAGGAAGTATTTGAGAGGACCGACGAAACTCCCTCCGTCGGCCCCTCCAGGCAGGCCGAAGGGAAATTTCACCGACCATTCGAAACTGTCGTTTTCGTTCTCCGAAACCGCGTCGGAGAGGTAGCCGATCGCTTCGAGATCCGGGGGACGCCCTTCCAGGCTGTTGAAGAAAGCATCGATGCTCTGGTTGCGCTGGAAGGTGATCGGCGCGCCGCCCGGGGCCGGGCCGGGGATCGCGGTGAAACTGGCGGGGACGTTGGTCACGCTCTTGGGCACGATGAATGCCAGGATCACCTGCGCTGTGCCGGTGTAGTCGTCGAGTTCGCATTGGGGTGCCCCCGGCCCTTCTTCTGCACTGCAGAGTTGGAAGTCGACATCGACGTTCCCGATCCCGCCGGGTTGGCTCGTCTGCTGCGACCCCGGTTTGACGGTGATGCAGGCGCTCAGCGTGAGCGCCAGCGCCACGAAGGAGGCGAGGACAGCGGCGGTGCGGATGAGCTTGCTCAAATTGTCGGTGCCGGCTAGGGCGAAGGAGGGGCATTTTAGACGCGGCCATACGGCCGAGACGGTCAGACCAGCTGGTCGGTGCTGACCGCCTCGCCGTAGCTGTCGGCGAGGGCCGCCAGGAAAGCGGCATTGACCGCCGCGGCGGGGACGACGACACCGTCGAACTCGAGGTCCGGGACTTCTGGAAACCTCGACCGCTATATTGATAAACATGGGTTTCAGGGGGACGGGCGAGTTGCCCGTCGACGGCCGCCGTGTAGTCGGATGGTTTGTTTCGCTCGCCCTCCTCGGGTGCTGCGCGAGCGCGGTCTTCGCACCAGCGGCGAGCGCCGGGGTCGAAGAAATCATGGTGCGGGAGGTCTACGCGGGGGGCGGCATGAACGACAGCTACGTCGTCCTGCAGGCTTCGGTCCCCGAAGAGAACGAAGTGAGCGGTAGCTCGCTCACGGCATACGGCATCACCGGCTCGGTGATGGGGACGGGCACTTTCCCAGGCGACGTGGCCAACGGCGACAGCCAGATGACCCTGCTCGTCGCCGACTCCGGATACCTGACATCCCAGCTCGCCGGGCCCGTGCCAAACCTGACGATGCCTAGTCTCAACCTCAACCCCTCGGGCGGCGCGGTTTGCTGGGAATCCTTCGACTGCGTCTCCTGGGGCGATTTCACAGGCACGACCCCCTCGCAGACCGGGGAAAACGCGCCGGCAATGACGTCCAGCGAGCTGTACGCCCTGAATCGGGACATCAACCATGGCTGCCCCGGGGCGCTCGACGCCGATGACGACACGGACAACAGCCTCGTTGACTTCTCGGAGCGCCTGCCCAACCCCCGCAGCAACAACAGCACGATCCCCGAGGTCGTTTGCAGCGCGCCGAGTGCGGCGATCGACAGCGCGCCACCGAAGGAAACCGCCTCGACGTCGGCCTCCTTCTCGTTCCACTCCTTCCCTGACGGCGCGGAAATCGAATGCAGGCTGAGAGGGGAATTCTTCGCCCCCTGTGAATCCGGGACCAAGAGCTACTTGGGGCTGGCCGAGGGAGTCCACCAGTTCCAGGTTCGCGCCAGGAACAGTCCCGACCCCGCGGGCAACCCGGCGAGCTTCCGCTGGAGAGTGGACCTGACGCCGCCGACCACGACGATCGAAAATCCGCCTCCCAGTCCGAATCCGGGGCCGGATCTGGCGTTTTACTTCACTGCGTCAGAGCCCGCCACCTTCGAATGCACACTGGCGCCGAGTGGGGAGCCCGACGACTACCGGAGCTGTCATACGCAGGAGACTTACCTGCACCTGGCCGATGGCACCTACACGTTCGAGGTCCGGGCAACGGACAACGTGGGTCACCTAGGAGCGCCCGCCAGCTACGAATTCTCAGTGGATTCCACGCTTCTCGACAGAATCCCGCCCGAGACGACGATCACCTCCCATCCTCCGCCGCTGATCTTGGGCCAGAGCGCATCCTTCACCTACGAATCGAGCGAGCCGAGATCGATGTTCCAGTGCAGGCTGGACGGAGGGGCATTCGAATTCTGCCCGGCCGCTGGCATCACCTTCGACCATCTCGCGCTCGGTGGCCACACCTTCGAAGTGCGGGCTCGGGACGAACACGCGAACGTCGACCCCACGCCGGCCGCCTATGCGTTCGAAGTCGGTCCGGCTCCGATCGTCGAACCGCTGCGGCGGCTGCGGCCCGACACCCGCCTGACCGCGAAGCCCGCTGCGAGGACCCGGCAACGCACTCCGACGCTCCGCTTCGCATCCAGCGAGCAGGGTGCGGTGTTCCAGTGCAAGCTCGACCACACCCCGTTCTTCAAGCGGTGTCGTTCGCCGCTGACGACCCCGCTGCTTGCGCTCGGCCGGCACCGCTTCAGGGTTCGATCGGTGGTCGGCGGGTTGACCGACCCAACGCCGGCCACCGTCTCGTTCGAGGTGGTCGGCCCCCCGCGCCATGGGCGCGGGTAAGGGATTCTCGAGCCCGGAGAGCGGCCGTCAGCGTGACGCGTAGGGCACGGCCAGCAGACGCCCCAGCTCGGCGCTGATCTCGGGGAGGCGGTCCGCCTCGCGGGCGTCGATGGCCTCCGCCACGACCGCGACGGCGCCTCCGACCAGGTGGCATTCGATTCCCGACGCCGCGTCGCCCGCGACCCCGCGCGCCATCCGGCCGGTCCGGAGCTTCTCGGCAAGCCTGGAGACGAGCAGATCACGGGACATTGCGACCTCCGGAACGCCGGCAGAGATCTCGGCTCCCAGCAGCTTCGCGAGCGAGGGCTCGCGGGAGAGGAATTTCAGGACGTCCTCGACGGCGCGATCCAGGCGCTCGCCGACATCTTCGCCCTCCCGGCAGGTCGAGACGACTTCGAGCACGCAATCAGCCGCGGTCTGATGGGCGGCCAGCAGGCAGGAATCAACGTTCGGGAACTGCTCGTAGAAGGTCGAGTGCGATACCCCTGCGCGGTCGGCGATCCGGGCGCTCGTCGTCTTCGTGTAACCGTTTGCGGCCAACACCTCACCCGCCGCCGCAAGCAACCGCCAGCGCTGGTTTTCGGCGACGAGCTCCCGCGAAAGGCCATGCTTGCCGCGCGGCAGGCGGAATGCGTTGAGTGGAGGCGACTCGGTCACGGCCTGGCCAGTCCCACATGCGGACCGTGCGCGCCGTTCGCCTCTAGCCCATGCAGCGCGTCTTCGCCTTGACGTTCTGGTTGTAGCGGCGGCCGTTCTGGCCGACGAACTGCACCTTCGTGACGGCCGGGCTGGAGCAGAGGTCGCGCGTGTTGACGAGGTAGCCCTTCTTGCCTCCGAGGAGGGTCAGCTGGAAGTGACCGACCGGCGCGTCAGGGACGATCGGCACGATCGTCCTCAAGTGGCCGCCATTGACCGAGGAGGACTCGGCTTCAGGCGTGATCGTCACCTGCCCGGCGAGGATGAAGACGACGTGCGGCAGTTTGCCGAAGCCGGACACCGCGTACGCCGGTCCCCGAAGCGGTTCATCGAGCAGCGGCGTTTCTGTCTTCACCGTTCCGATCGGGTTCCGGCCCGCGCATCGTTCTTTCAGCAGCTGCGTCTTGGAGCAGATGTTGCCGAGGTGGCTCTGGTCGATCGCGAATGCCTTCGGTAGCGTCACCGCAACGCTCTTGATATTGGCATCGCCATGGCGGGTCCGCAGGTCGAACCGGAGGCTCGGGTTCTCGGACCGCTTGGTCTGGCCCCGGCTGCCGAGCTGCGTGATCGACATCCTCGGCTTGAATCGGAGTGCGGCGCAGTTCACAGCATGGAACGGAGACGAGAAGGCCGCGAGGGTCCCCTGGTTGCCGATGCCCTGGGAGTCGACGGTGAACTTCGAGCAGTTCGTCGGGTTGATCGTGAAGTTCGGCCTGTCGATGTTAACCTGGATCGAGCGCATCCTGATCGGGACCCCACCAATGATCTGCGGAACCGGTTCGGAGTCCGCCGTCACCTGGGCGGTGATCGGGTCCACGTTCAAGCCCACCCTGACGACGACCGAGCCGTAGTCGTAGGGCCCGGCGAGGGCCGGGGTTATCGCCGCAAGGCTGAGGGGGTCGCCGCCGATCGGTCCCGCGAGGTACATCTTGCCCACGGCATTGAACGGCGAGGATCCGGGACCGGCAGCGACGTTCGTCGTACCGATCTGGCTGGAGGCGGGACAACTCGGATGCTGCTGCTCGGCGCGGCCGAGATTGGCCGCCGCTGCGGCGATCGCGGCCTCCGGACAGTAGGAGATGCCCTTCAGGTAGCCCGTGAATCCGGGCGGCATCCTGAAGCCGAGGTCGTCCAGGAACTGGTCCCCGTCGTCGCGGTCCAGCTTCAGGTGGAAGTTGGAGAACGCCCCGGCCGTGGCATTGGACATGCCCGCGACCAGGCTCGGGTTGAAGGGCCTGATGACGGCCGGGCACGGTTTGCCGCCGGGGCCCGAGTTGACCCCCAGGTTTGGTTCCGAAGGCTGGGGCGCGAGCTGGTTGTTCCAAGGGGAGAAGGTCGATCCGATCTTGTAGAGCGTGCAGTGGGTCGGGGTTGCAAGAAGGCCCCGATCGGACGCGAAGAGGTGCACTTTGAAGGTTTCGAAAGGCACCTGCGGGAGATCCGCGACAGAGAACGTGACCTGCCCCGTGCTCGGGTCGTTGTGAATATCGGCGACGACCTTCGCATGGATCGCAAAGCCCGATGCAACCATCAGGATCCGGTACTGGTTGCCGGGCTTGGGTTCGCCGATG
This sequence comes from uncultured Solirubrobacterales bacterium, assembly GCA_963780815.1. GTDB lineage: Bacteria > Actinomycetota > Thermoleophilia > Solirubrobacterales > 70-9 > VRUE01. The sequence continues at coordinate 544,670 of CAWADG010000004.1, forward strand.
TACAGAGCACCGTGGAGGGGTTCGTCCAGGGCGGGGGTGATGATCGAGAAGGTGCCGATCTTCGCCGTTTCGGGGCATTCGTCGACTGCCTCCGAATCGAAGTTCGCCTGCTGATCGGTGCACGCGGTCTGGCCGTCCGCCGCATCGGGGTTGATCGAAAGGCCTTCCGGCAGGGTCACGAGCGCGGACCTGATCGGCGACGGGCTCGCGCCCTTGCCGAGGAACTGCGCCGCCTTCAGCTCCATATCTATTCCCGATGGGGAGTCGGCGCTGTTGCTCGTCAGCGCGGCGTTGAGCACCGGTTTGAAGGCCTGCCTTTCGCAATCGGTCGTCGCGGGGTAGGTGCCCTGATCCTTCGTGACGTGGTCGGGGTCCTGGTAGGTGCGCACTTCCAGCGTCGAGACCAGAGCTTCCCCGGTGCAGATGCTGGGGTTCTCGATCAGAGGTTTCACCTGGATTCCGGAAGGCCTCGGAATCTGGCCGTTTTTCGAAGCGCACTTCGCGTTGCCCTGTTCGGGGCAGCCGGCCGGCGCACCCGGCGAGCCGGGCAGGAACCGTTCGAGGTCATGGTCCGATGACGCGGGCAGCCCCCAGACCCGGAAGAGCGCCGAGGCCAGCGGCACCGATTGAGGTATGCCTTCGACGGTCATTCGCAGGGCATAATCGTTCGCCGTCCGCAGGTGGACCGGGATATTCACCGCGACGTTGATGAGCGGAACGAAGAACGCGAAGCGCGCCGGCTCTTTTTCCGGTCTCGGGCTGACGACGTACAAGGGCGCCGTGCCCATCAGGAAGTTCGGGTTGCCCTCGTGGTTCGCGCGGACGGTGATGATCCCCGCCTGCGAATCCGGCGAGCAGCGCATCAGGGCGAAGTCGGCCGAGCTGCATGGCGTTATCGCGTTCGGGTTGCCGAAGACACCCGGTGGAAGGTTCACCGAGACGCTTTCGGCGGCCTCCGGCTGGCCCGGTTCGGCGAGCGTGAAGGTCGCAGTGAGATCGGGGTGACCGCCGGCTTCGGTGTTGGTCGTGCTCGTGTCGAACGATTCGATCCCCTCGGAGGCCTGGGCCGACGCGGCAGCAACAAGCGTGATGACCAGAGCGATCAGGCAGCCGACGACCGCCCGGGTGGAGGTCCGTGCGTCAGCCATGCTGGCCACCCCGCCTCTTATGCGGAGACCGTTTCGCGTTCGATCGAGTGCTCCGGCGCTTGACGCAATGCCCGTGCTTCCTGACCATGCCCTTCTTGCATCCCTTGCTCTTTTGGTGCGTGAGATTGCCGAGGTCGCCTTCGTAAGTGCCGACGTTGGGCGGCGGGGCCACCGCCGTCCCGGGCCCGCGGCATTCGTCGGCTGACTGGCAGGGCACGCGGCTCGGAAGGTACGAGAGGCCGCCGCCTTCCCGAGCCGTATAGACCTTCATGGTCGGGCCGTTGTCGTCCTGGGGGATGATCGACTCGCGGGTGAAGAAGTAGGCGTTCTTGCCGTCGCTGTCAACCGTGGCGAGCGCCGCATTGACGACCCCGGTGCCCGTCGAGATTAGGTTCAACACGCCTTCTCCGTTGGAGGTTTCTTCCCATTCGTAGGCATCGGTCCTGCGGTTCGTGTCCCGCAGGGTCAGCTGCTCGAGTGAGGTGAAGTACACCCGTCCCTTGTCATCGATGTTGTTGCCGGTCGACGTCAGGAACGCATCGCTCTTCGTGATTGCGTTGGTCGGCGTGCAGGACACGCAGCCGATCTGTTCATCAGGCGCGTCATACCGATAAACCTGAGCGTTGCCGTCCGTCGACCGTTCGGCCAACTGCACCTTCGACGTGAAGACGGCGTCGTCCCCGTTCGGCGTGACCTGGAAATCAGCCGAATCGTGGGTTTCCGACTGTTCCGTTGCATGGAGCACGCCGGGGTGATCGATCAGGAGGTATGGCACTTCTTCATAGCCGAAAGCGACGATGTCTTCTTCCTTAGTCGCATAGACGTGGTGGTTCGTGCCGTCCACCGCCACGCCGAGGGATTCTTCGTTCAATTTTCCGACTCCAACGAAGCGATCCGGAAGTTCTTCTTCCTCGTCCGCCGTATAAACGGCGATCTGCTTGCCCTGCTCGACGTACACGTCGCCGGTGCTCGGCTCGACGTACATCGTCTTGCTCTGGCCGGTAACCTGCTTGCCCAGCAGTTCTGGCCCGCTCGCGGAGAACGACGACATCGGGTACCGCCTCAGCGGCCCTTGGCTCCACTGAGACGCGTAGACGACACCCCCGCCCGCAGCAACCTGGCACGGGTTCATACCCTGCGTTCGAATGGTCGTTTCTTCGTAGTTTGCGTTGGTCACCGGGGTCGCATTGGAGATCGGGTGGAATTTTCGGACCCCGCCGTAGCTGAAGTCGCCGACATAGACGTCTCCGGTGGCCTGGTCGACCGCAACCCCGCATGCTTCGTAGAAACCGGTGAGCGCTCCGAGCTGCGCGCCGGTGCTGCTGTAGAGGTTCAGAGTCTGGGAATTTTCCCGGGTGTAGAAGTCGTCATGGAACGGTGAGCTTGCGTCGTTGTCAACCGCGATGGTGGTTTCAGTTCCACCTCCGGTGGAGAGCCCGGCGATCTTGTTGGTGCCCGCCCCGGAGCCCGCCGTGAACGGATACGGGTTGCCTTCGGAGTCGTAGCGCGAAACACGCCCGGAGTACTGTTCGACGACGTAGACGGCGCCGTTGGATTCATTCACCGCCAGGTCCCTGGGACCGGTATGCGACCCCCCGAAGTTCGACGTGATTACCGGATGCCGCGGAGGCGAGGGCGGCGGTTTGATGTGGCTGTCGTCCATCAGTCCGACGAACTCGGGCTGACCGGATCCCGGCCTTACGACGTAGACGTTGGGCTCGTCCTGGATTCCGTGTGAGGGACCGGCCAGGAGCTCCGGGCTCATGAAGTAGATCGTCCCGTCTCCCGCTGCCACCCCGGCGCCGCCCGCAAACGCCAGGGCGCCGCAGTTCGGCCCGCCTTCGCTGACGTTCCATTCGTCGGGAGGTTCACAGGCGTCGCTGTTGCCAGTTCCACCGACTCCGGTCGAAACGCGCGTGATCGAGGAACTCGATGGCCCGATCGTCGCACGGAAGATGTCGGGGCTCGAATCAGCGTCGTCGGCAAGGTGTTCGTCGCTTGTGAAGTAGACCTTGGTTCCGTCGTCGGTCATCCCGTTGTAGAGGACTCCGTCAGCCGTATCGGCAACCAGGACCGAGTTCGAGCTCGTCCCGATGTGCATATAGAGGTCGTAGCGCGTGTTGCCGTCCGCGTCGACTGCGACCGGGAGGCCGATGAGTATGCGGCTTCCATCGCTCGAGATGGCCAGCTCGGCCGGTTCACCCGACATCGTCGAGCCGTTCGGCATGGTCGACACGACCTGGGTCGCGTCCGTCGCGAGATCGCGGTCGTACAGAGAGAGCGCGCCGTCGTTTCCGGTCGGCTCGAACTGCTGTTCAGAGCCGAACACGAAGTGCTCGCCGTCCGCCGACAGCGGCACGTTGATCTTGCCCGCGGATTCGGGGTCCGGAACGTTGATCGAGCCCTTCATCCCCTGGATGAGATTGCCATTGGGCAACCGGATCGGCACGCCGGTGCTGCCGTCCGCAAAACACGGCGAGCAGTGATTCGGCGCGCCAAATGCGTAGTCCGTGAGGCTGGCGTCGGCCCCGGAAAGGGTCGACGCGAACGGATTTGCCGAAGGGACGGTCGCAGGAAGGCCGACATATCTGGTCACCCACCCCTTTTCCCCTTCACGCGTCGCCACATACGGGTCGGTCCCGAGGTTGACCGGATTACCGGCAATGCCCGGCAGTTTCCCGGCGCTCGTCGTGTAGAGGAAGCGGTCGCTCGCCTGCGGATAGGCATTCAGCGGTGTCGATCCTTCGACGATGTTCGACTCGACGTCATATCCACCGGCGTCGGCGGCGGAGACGAGCTCATATCCGCGGCAATGCGAGAGTTTGGAGGCGCCGCTGAGCCTGCGGCCGAGTGAATTCGGGCATGGGTCGATGCCGCCCGGATCCAACGGGAAGGTGTGGAAGACGAATTCTTCGCCGTAGCCGACCCCGCTCTGATCGTTTTCGCCGACGAACCGGAAGTGATACGTCTGCCCCGGTTCGAGCCCGCTCAGCTCCCTGGAGAATTCGGTGAACTGGGACGGGGCGGGGGCACAGAAGAAGACCCCGCATCTTATGTACCGTTCGCTTTCGGAGCTCTGGCATCCTCCAATCGTGCAGGGTTCCTTCCCGAATTCGATATGCCAGGCGCCGTACAGTCCGCGTGGATTGATTTCCGCCCTGAGAAGGGCATGATCAGCGGTGACTTCAATGATCTTGGCGTTTCGGAGGAGGGGAGGATCGGTGCTGGTGAATGCCTGATCTTTGCCGACGGCGATTCCTTCTTCTGTCTTGACCACAATCCGATAGTGGTAGCGGGCGTTTTCGTTGAGAAGCCCGGTGAGCTGGGCTTTGACGTCCGTGTCGGAAGTGATCGGGCTGCCGACGGACGCTCCCGGAACGCAGGGCTGCTTCCCCTCGGAGTAATCGACGCCGAGCCCGTACTCGAAGAAGCATTCGATCACCGGCGGGGAGCCGTCGATTTCGATGTGCCCGTAGACATCTGCTCCCGTGGTGCTCACGTGGTCGGCTTTGTCCGTCCGCACTTTGGGCACCACGAATGGGGGGCCAAACACATGGATGACGGCGCCCGACCCCGAGTCCCATACATAGACCTCATTGGTCGCTTCGTTGACCGCCAGCGAGTTGAACGACGGACCAAAGGTCCCATAGGTTTCGCCGAACGCGCTGAGAAGTTTGCCTGTTGGGTCATATTCCAGCACACGAGACCCGTCTGAGTTGATCATGAAAAGATGATCGTTCGCCTTGTCGACCGTCATCTGCTGGCCGACCGACCCTTTTTCGACTTCGATGAATTTGGTGGCCTGCGTGTAATTCGACGCGGCCGTGTACTTCCAAACGCTGTTGCCGGCATTGACGAAGAGGTTGTTCTGTGAATCGAATGCCAGATAGCAGGGGGCGCCGTCCTGGTACCTGGCCGTATCGACCGGATTCAGCTGTTCACCCGCCTGGTTGTAACGGATAATGGCCCTGCCTTCGGCCATCGCTTCGGTGTTCCGGTTCGAGACCGCCATGTTCCCATTTGAGTCGACCTCGACCCAGCAGTAGTTCGCCGGGAAGCCACCCCAGAGTGGGAACGGGCTACCCACCTGTTCCCCCGTGGGCTTGTAGGCTTCGATCGCGGTGTAGGGATGGCCGGGCGTGGAATTCCAGGGGTTGTCGAACGCGGCGACCACCCGACCCTGGGTGCTCGTGTTCGAATTGTCGACGGTTATCTGGGGTCGATCGGGTGTGGTGCCCTGTTCGCGAAAATGAGGCAGCGCAGTGACGCTTCCCGGCGTGCTCATGTCGAATACGTAGAGGGGTTCGGTCCAACACACGGGAACCGAGTAGAGCTTTTCGGCCACCTGGTCGAAGCCGATTTTGGCGCCGCAGAACGCTCCCTGAAAGTTCGTTGACGTCGTCCCGTCAGGGCCGAAGTTGAACTCGACCGGCCGTTGAACGTCGGCCGATGCGGATGTCGCTCCGAGGCTGAGGACCAGTGTCGCCATCGCGGCGATGCATGCGACGATCATCGGCAACGTCACGCTTCTGCCTCCACTGACGCCTTCCATGGCCCTGCCTTCTCTTCCTTTGATCCCCATCGGCTAAGGCACCACCTTCGCGCGCAGCACATGGCGATGTCGCTTTTTCCGGGATGCCTTCACGCAGCCGCTCCCGAGCCGGCTGCGACGGTTGACCGTGACCCCGTTCTGGCCCTGGAAGCTGATCAGCGCCTGGCCCTGCGTCCGGCAGTAGCTCTGGCTGCTGACGAGCAGCCCCTTGGCCCCCCCGGCGAGGTTCAGTTCGAACCTGGAGACGGGAGCGTCCGGGATCCCTTCGAAGTGGGTGCGAAGCGCTTCCGACTTGGTCGAGTCGATCGCCGCGTCGAGCTGGATGTCTATCTGTCCATGCAGATCGACCACCAGATCCGGGATCTCGTGACTCGACGAGCGCAGGATCACGGGTCCCATCAGCGGCCTGTCGAGCAGCGGGGATTCCGCCGTTGCCGAGCCGAGGATCGAGGCCGCGGGACACGCCCCCTGCGCGAACTGGACTCTGGTGCAGACATTGCCTATATGGGCGTTGTCGAGCAGGAGGGTCTTCGGCATGGTGACCGTCGTCCCGGCCAGGTCGGCTTCATTTGGGTTCATGGTCAGCACGGCCTGGATCGCGGGGTGGCCCCGTCTCTTGGTCGAGCCCTTGAGATTGAGCTGTAGCTTCGGCCCGAAGTCGAGCGCCGAGCAGTTGGCGACCTGGTAGAAGGCCGTCGAGTTCCCGGCCGCCCCTTCGTCGCCGAACAGCGCGCTGTCGATCGCGAAGGGGTCGCAGTTCGTGGGATTGCGCGCGAAGCCCGGTCGATCGAGGTTCACCAGGATCGAGCGCAGTCTCAGCGGAATCCCTTCGAGAATCTGCGGCATCGGGTCGGAGACGGTCGTGATCTGAGCGGTGGTGGGATTGACGTAGGCCGCCGCGCGGACCGCCACGACCCCGAGGTCATACGGCCCAGAAACCGCGGGGACGACGACCTCGAGGCTGACCGGAGCGCCTTTGTAGGGACCCGCCAGGTAGACCTTGCCGGGGCTGTTGAGAGGCCGGCTACCGGCCCCCGAGGCGGAGTTGGCCGTTCCGATCTGGCTGGCGACCGGACAGGCGGGTGTTTCCTCCTCCTGGCGGCCCGAATAGCCCGGTTCGGAAAGCTTGGCGATCGCCTGCGCCGGGCAGTAGGGCACACCCCTCAGCGACGCGAGGAACCCAGGAGGGGTCACAACCCTGAGCCCGCTCATGTTCTGGTTGCCGTCCCCGCGGTTGACCCTTATGCCCAGCGGAGTGAAGGCTCCGGCCGTGTTGTTCGGTGATCCCGCGACCAGGGTGGGGCTAAGCGGGCGTGTCGCACCCGGACAGGGCGACCCACCGGGGCCGCTGTCGATCGTGAAGGCGTCCGAGGAGGTGACCGGCAGGACTTCTGCTGCCCAGGGAACGAATTCGGATTCCACTGTGTAGGTGCCGCACTTGGTCGGCGTCGCCAGCAGCCCGCGCTCGGCTCCGAAAATGTGCACGTCGAACTCCTGAAGTGGGCTCTGCGGGAGATTCGTGAACTCGGTCACGACCTGGCCCGTTTCGGGATCGAGCTCGACGCTCCCTTCCAGCTTTACATGCGTTTCGAACCCGTCGGCCGCGAAGATCAGGCGGTACTTGTTTCCAGGCCTCGGTTCGCCCAGGTACATCGCCCCGTCGATCGGGCCGGGAAGCGCGGAGCTGTCGATCCGCAGCGTTCCGATCTTCGAGCTCTGTGGGCAGAACGCGCCTTCGAGCGTGCCGATCGCACTCTCAGCAGCCGTGCACGCGGACTTGCCGTCGGCGGCATTGGGGTTCACCGAGAACCCCTTCGGGAGGGTGAGCTTCAACGACTTCAGCTCCGAGGCCGACGGAACGGTGGGACTCTGCGTTTGCGGCACGCGGGCGATGAGGTCGATGCCGGAGGGCGAGTCCGCGCTTTCGGTCGTCGGTTGAGCGACCAGGGACGGGTTGAAGGCGAGCAGATCGCAGCCCGTCGTGGGGCCCCAGCCGACCTCTGCGTGCACGAAGTCGTGGCTGTAGTAGGTGGCGTCGGCACTGGCCGTGATCGGCCCTTCGCAGGAGGTCGGGTTCTGCAGATACGGGGCGGGCGGGGCCGTTGCCCTGACCGGTTGTTCGAAGCAGGGTTCCGGGTAGCTTTTGAAGCAGCCGGACTGTTGGAGTCTCCCGGTGCCGAGCCGGTACTTGTTGTTTTCTTCGGCGGTCGGCACGCCCCAGATGCGAATTTGTGCTTCACGCAGGCCGAGCAGATGGAAGATGTCCGGCGTCGTCGCATCGAGGCCATAGTCCGAATCCGTCCGGGCACGGAGGATCGTGAAGACGGGGGTTGCGAGAATCGGAATCTTTGTCGACAGGAGTCCTGGCTCGCCGGGTCGCGGCTCCATGTTGTAGATCGGCTGAAGACCGAACAGGGCGGTCGCAAGCCCGACCTGGGAATCGGGCGGACACTGGTAGAGGCCCAGTTGCGCCAGCGTGCATACCGGTACGGCGTGAGGGTTGCCGATGAAACCCGTCGGGAAGTGGATCGTGAAGCTTCTCGGATCCGTGCAGAAGCATTCGTTTTTCGTTTTCGTCGGGTCTTCTGCGGCTTCTGAGAATTCGATTTCCTTGGTGGAGAAGTTCAGCTTCGCGAAGACGTCGGGGTGGCCGCCGGCCTGGGCCGTCGTGCGTTCCAGTTCGAAGATCTGTATTTCGGGACCGGCGAGAGCCGGCGCGGCGAGAAGCGCAGCGAGGATCGCTGCGCCGAGCGCTGCAACGCCTGCTCCGACCGCGCGTCGCGGGAGAGCGCCTGACCTCGTCGATCGCCCGCGACTCATCGGTCAGCTCTCCTCTGAATCGAGTGACGATTTCTGTGCCGTTGCCTCTTGCGATGTCGAGTCCGATGGCGCCTCCCGTTTTGCTTTCCGCTCTTCTTCGGTCCAACCGTGACGTTGCCGGGGGCGGTGAATTCGGTTCCGGTTCCGACTTTCGGATCACCGGCGGGGTGGCTGGTTTCGCCGTGGCATTCGTCGGCGGCTTCGCAGGGGAGCAGTTCGCCTTCGACGGGGAATCCACCGCCGACTCGCGCGTCGTAGAACTTGACGAAGGGCCCGTTCTGGTCCTGCGGGACGAGCGTGTCATAGGTCGAGAAGTAGAGGTCGCGACCGTCGCGGCTCATCGACTCCAATCCCACCACCTGCCCGGGATAGAACAGGGCTAGCTTCGGGAGGACGTCGCGGTCGCCGGTACCGGCCCCGATCAGCTGCGGCCGACCGCCGGTGAACTCGTAGACGTCGACGATCCCGTCGGTGTCTCGAGGCGAGAGCGCGTCAGCTGTCGCAAAGGCCACCCGCCCGTCGTCGGACATGAAGCGGCCGCTGTTGCTGGCCATCACGTCGGCGCTCTTGTAATTTTCCTCATTGGCCGGCGGGTCGAGTCGAAGAATATGTGGCGGTTCTCCGGTCGGGTTGCACGACGCGCATTCGATTTCGTCGGTCGCAGCATCGAACACGTACATCTCGGCCGCCCGTTTCAGGTTCCCGAAGTTGTCGTAGTACTGATTGTCATAGCCGGTCAGCTGGGACTTGGTCAGGAACGCGGCGTACTGGCCGTCGCTCGAGATCTGCGAGCGCAGTGTCGAGGTGCCCGGTTCGAGCGTCGTGACGTACTGAACGTGGCCATTCCAGATGTGGTAGATGTTTTTCTGGTTCTTGACTCCCGGGTTTTCGGGGTCGAGCTGCTCCGGGGACAGGAAGTACACATCACCGGAGGCGGACATCCTGTCGTCCACATCGGGACGTTCGGTGTGCAGCAGTTGCACATCGCACTTTTCGGTCCAGTTGGCGAAGCAGTTGTCGCTCTCTCCCTCTCCCGCGCCGACCGAGATCAGTTTCACTTCGTCGGTGCTCTGTTCCCACATATATATGTCGGTGCTGCTGTCCGTGTCTTCAGATGTGAGCGCAAACGGAGAGACGAATGCGACCTTCGTCCCGTCGCTGTTCATTCCGAGCAATTCCACTCCGCTGCCCTTGGTGATTTCATAGGTGACCGCGTCGTCAACCCGCATGTAGAGATCGACTCTGCCCCCACTCGCTTCCGTCGACATCAGGATGTGGGAGCCATCGTTCGAGATCGCGGGAATCCTTATGAACTCACTCGCCGGGCCGGCGTCCTGGGGGATCGGTTCGCCGTCTTCGAGTCGGGAGACGATTTCGATCGTGCTCCGATTCACGTCATTGTCATATACGGAGCCGGGCGCGACTTCCAGCCCCCCGGGCTTGAACGGGACGTCGAGCGATGAGAAGACAAAGTGCGAGAAGTCCGGCGACGGCTGTTTGTCTCCGGTCAGATGGTCGGCTTCCGGGACAACTTTGAAGTTTGTCGGCCAGCGACCGAGGAATTTGCCGTCTGCGCTCCAGACGTATGGAAACGGGTCGGCTTCAAGACCGGTTTCGAATGAGAAGTTGGCTTTGTAATCGATGCATTTGGCCTGGGTCAGGCTGCACTGCCCGCGGAGCGATACGGCGGTTTCATCGCCCTTCAGCCCCGCGTAGTGGGTTTCCCAGCCCTGGGCGGTCCGGGTCGCCAAATAGCGGTCGTAGAGGAAATTCGGAGCTTCGACACCAGTCAGGCCGCCAAGTCCGCCGTAGAAGCCGAACCGCGGCGGTGAGGACTCGTATCCAGTGTTCTGATACCGCGGTTGCAATTCCGGGCCGGCGATCGTGGTTTCGAGCCTGTAGAAGAAGTCGCCCGGGAAGAACTGGATGCTGCCCGCGCGCGAGGGAGATACGAGCTCGTACGCCCGGCAGTCCGGGAGATAGTTCGCCCCCGTCTGCTGGCGCACATGGGAATTCGGACAGCCGGGCGGAGCGTAGTCAAACGTCGCATCTGCGCTGTAGGAGGTCCCAAATTGGTTGGTCGCGACCAGCCGGAAGTGGTAGGTGATGCCCGGCTGCAGTTCGGTGACATGTTCGACCACGAATTGAGGGGTCGCGCCCGCAGATAGCTCTTGTTCCGGCGTGCTCTGGCCGTAGCCGGCCGTTGCCCCGTAGTCGAAATGGTAGGTCGAGTCGAGGTTGAAGTTGTTGATATGGCCAGTGAGGTCAACGGTTTCCCCGAGGATGTTCGTGGGATTCAGGCTCGAGATCTGAGGCTTCGCCGGTGCCGTGAAGGTCCGGTCTTCTGCATTCGTCCTCCCGAGTTCGTTTTCGGCGACGAGGCGATAGTGATAGGTCCTGCCGGGCTGAAGCTTGTTGATGTCGATCGGGTTGACCGGGATATCCGATGTTCCGGACCCCGCGCTCTGGGATTCGGTTTCGAGGTCGTACTGTTTCTTGTCGAGGCCGTACTGGAATTTGTAGGTCGTCGGCATTCCGTCGGGATTGAGCGACCCTTCCAGGGTGGCGGTGTTCGGCTCGAGGTTGCTGACGTCTCCCGTTTTCGCCTTCAACACCGCGACGGTGTGGAGAACGTTGTCGACGGTGTGGTTCATGCCGTTGGAATTTCTGACCTTGATCCGGTAGTGGTAGTCGGACTCAGTGAACAGATTGGGCAGTTGAGCGCTGACATCCTGGTCGGACGAATATGTCGGGGAGGGGCTGCAGGCAGCTTCGCTGCCGTAGCTCTTGGTGAGCCCGTATTCGACGATGCATTCATTGACATCGGGGCCCCCTGCGAGGCCGACTTCAGCGTGTACGACCGCCGATTTGTGCCCCGCTTCCGCTTCTTCCACATTGATGTCGGGGATCACTACGGGAGGCCCGAATACCGAGATAGAGTGTTCGCCGCCCTGGACATAGAAGCTCGCCGTTGTTGGGTCCCCCGGTGTCGTCGAAGGCGATCGTTTCGGGGTCTGGCCCGAGTTCCGCGCCTGTTGCGATCGTTGGCCCGATCTTGTGCTGGTTGTCTTCCCCGTAGATTGCGATCCCTGTGCCTCCACCGATCAGGTAGACCCAGTTGTTATTGCCGTTGACGAAGCCTTGTTGGTACGCGTAGTTGTCACCATCTCTGGCGAACGGCTCGTATTCGCTGGGTAGCGAGTACTGTTCGTCGGGTCGCTGGAAGTCTTTGACCGACCACCAGCGCCAGGCACCCAGCGGTCGCCCGTCGGCGGTTTCAGCGCCACTGTCTCTCAGGAATGCGCCGTTTTCGCCCGCTCCGATGACAGCCTTTGGCGGGAAGTTGACCTCGGCGACGTGATACTGGAAAGCGAGTCGGACCTGGCCGACAAATTCGTCATGCGCGGGATTGCCGTCCACCGGGACGTACATATCGGCTTGGCCGCCCCCGGGCGCACCCCCAAAGACCCCCTGATTTTCGCGAATCGTGTAGATCGTGCCGTCCGGCGCGACGGAGATCGAGTTCGCGGGGATGTCGGGGGTGGCAATCGGCGACGCCTGCGACTCATTGAGGGTTCCGAGGAACCGGCCGCTCGGAGCGAAGACGGCGACTTCGCCGGTGAGCAGGTTGCGGTTGTGGTTCCTGACGTAGATGTAGCCGTTCGTGGGCCCTCCCGAGGAGTCGACAGCCGCGATCGGGTCGATGCCCAGGAAGAACGGCCCGAGCTGGCCCGCCGGCACGCGATCGCAATCGCTGGGGATGGTCGCGCATTCGAGCCCTCCGGCGCCGTCGATGATGTTGGTCCCCAGGGCCGAGAAGTTGACCGGGTTCCCGTTCTGGTCGAACTTGGCGATCACTTCCTGGCCTTCGAGGAAGACGATGAGGTTGCCTTCCGGGTCGACGCCGATCGGCTGCGGTTTGGTACCCGAGGCCAAAGTGATCTGTTTTTGGAAGAGCTGGGTGTACTCGGCATGGGCCGCGGGCGCGAGCAGGGCGCAGGCGACAAGGGCCAACAGCGTTCCGACGAGAATGCGGCGGGGCCGGGCCCCCGGTGCTCTACTCACCGCTGGACCTCCTGGCGCTGGTGGAATGCCGTTTCGTGCGGTGGCGTTTCACGCATTTCCCGTGGCGGCGAACGAGCCCACGCTTGCAGGCTTTGGGTTTCGGCGGCGGCGGCTGGCTGGTCTGGGCGCTGGTCGTGAAGGTCTGATCGGTGCCGGTTTCGGTACCGATCGCATTGCTCGCAACCGCCCGGAAGTGGTAGGTGGCTTGGGGGGCGAGCCCGCTCACTTCGACGGCTGCGGGCACCGCTTCGGCGCCGCCCCCGATCGATGTGCTCGAAGTGGACCCTCCGTAGGCGGTGTTTGCGCCATATTCGAAGTGAACCGACGTCGGGCTGAGACTGGGCTGAACGAGGGCGGTGAGCTTGGCGCCCGTTCCGCTAACTCCGGCTGCCGCCTCTGAGATTATCTTCGGCACGTCCAACGTGGTGAAGGTCTGGTCCGGCCCATAGCTGATTCCGCCGTAGTTGATCGCGAGCGCCCTGTAGTGGTAGAGCTGGCCGGGAGCCAATTCGGACAGGTCGATCTGGACCGGATGGACCTCGGCGTCCGCAGGCAATAGGTCTTCGCCGAGGGTCTGCTGCCCGTAGGCCGATGTTTCGCCATATTCGAAGCCATAGATCGCCTCGCCGAAATTCGGCTTGACGCCCGCCCTCAGCTGGGCGTCGGTGGAGGTGACGCCGCTCGCGGAGGTGCCGCTGATGACCGGCGGTTCTGGCGGAATCGTCCTGAAGCTGTGCTTGGCGCCGTAGCTCGTGCCGAGGCTGTTCGTGGCGACGAGACGGTAGTAGTAGATCGTGTAGTCCTCGAGGCCTTCCAGGTCTTCGGAAATCGGCGTCTGCCCCGGCGCCGACCCGCCGCTCGTGACCGGCGTGGTTTCACCGGTTTCCGCGAGTTTTTCGTTTCGGCCCCATTCGAAGTAGTAGCTCGTTTCCAGACCGTCGGGATCGAAGGAGCCATGCAGCGTCACGCTCGCCGGCCCGATTTCGGTGGCTTCGCCCGTTTCGGTCGCGATGACCGCATGCGGGGTGAACGTTCGGTCAACGCCGTGCGCGGTGTCGACGGTGTTCTTGGTCGTGAGCCTGTAGTGATAGATCGCCTCCTGGAGCAGGCCCGAAAGGTCAACCGTCACGCCCGTCGAGCTGTTAATCGGCGCCCCGGGTTCGCAGGGGGTCTGGTGTTCGTAAGCTTTGCTCAGTCCCCATTCGAAGACGCATTCGCTCACCGGACCGCCTTCCTGGGAGTCGGGTGCGGTATGACCGTTCAGGGTCGCCGTCGTATGGCGAACTTCTGTGGCCGGTTCAGTGAGGGTTTCCGGCACCCGGCGTGGTTTGAACACGGCGATCTTGGACACGAAGCCGCCGAGGGCGAACACGTTGTTGTCGGACGGGTCCACGACCATCGACGCAATTCCGCAGTTGAATTCTGACCATTTGAAGGTGGGCCCGATAGGTTGCGGTTCGACTTGATTGCTGTCGTATTCCTGCGATTCGTAGGGGCAATCGCCCTGACTTGGCGCAACATTCGCAATGAACAGGTGCCCGTTCGCTTCATTGAAGGCAAGTGGGCCACCGCGACTCGGCATGATCAGTCGAGAGGCAGAGCCGTTCGCGACAAACCTGTACAGGCCGCAGCAGTTGCCTTCGTACCACGAGTGCAAATCGACTGAACCGGCATCCGGGGCGACCGCCATGTTGAACGAGGGTCCAGGTTCAGGATTCCCCCCGGCCCAGGAGGGGTACCAAACCACTTCCCATTCTGAGCCGCCGACGTAGGCATTGTTCGGCTGGTTCGAGAACCGCATCATCCGGTCGTTGTCCGCGATCCAGACGAACCCTTCGCTGTCCACTGCGAGGTTGTCACCGCCCAACGCATTGAAGGCGCCGCCGGGGGATTCGTCGCCGTTGATGTTCCCCAGCCACTGCCCGGTCGGGCTGAACTTCAGAATTTCGTTACGGCCTTCCCCGCACCAGCAGCTTGGGTCCTCCACGTAGACGCGGCCGTGATTCGGCCCGTCGGAGTTGTCGACCGCAATCGACGACGGGTTGCCGAACTGACCGGGGGCGACGCCGGCGAGCCCGGCCTGGCACGGTTCGGGGGCCGAGCAGACCTGGAGTTCATCCGCCCCGTTCTTGACCCCGTAGCCCCACATCAGCAGGAAGTTGCCGTTTTCGTCGAATTTCTGAACCCGGTGGTTGCCGGAGTCAGCCATGTAGATGTCGCCCGTCGATTGATCCTGGGCGATGTCCCAGCCCGAATAGTTGAAGCTGAACTGTCCCGCCCCAGATCCTTCCCCACCCCAGCTGTACGAGTAGATGTGCCCGTCGAGGACCGCCATCGCCGGGGTGGCGGAGAGGGCGAGCCCGAGGGCGAGGGCGAGGAGGAACGCGGCAGGGAGGCTGCGCAGGATCCGTCGGGCGGGGACCGTATCTCGGGGGACGCGAGCCAGGCTCGTTGCCACCGAAGCCTTCACTGAAGTCACTGCCGGTGCTCTCCTCTCCGCGCTTGAGGCTCAATCCGCCGCGCCGCCGAGTCCCGCTCGACTTGGAGCCCCTGTTCCCTGCCCGCCTCCCCGGCGAGCGCGGGTAGCGTAGAGGATGGCGTCTCCAAATGCAAGCCGCCTGTGATCCGGAGGGGGCGCGCGTCCTACTGGGAGCGCTGGCGCGCCACCTTCACCGCCTCCTCCCGTCCCAGGTAGGGAGTGAAGAAGAGCTCGAGCAGATCAGGGAGAAGATCGGTCAGCCTCTCCCCCTCCCCCGCTTCGACCCTGTCGATCACGAGGGTCGCCATACCGCCGATCATCGATTGCTGCACCGCCGGTGAGGGGGCCCGTTTTGCCACCGAGGCGGGCATCCCGGCGGCGAGTTCCTCGTAGACTTCGGTCACCGCCTGTTGAAAGCGGGCGGCGATTCTGTCGCCGGCCCGCGAGGGGGCGATCAGGCAAACCCTCGCGAGGTCGGGGTTGGAGGCGAAGAATTCGAGGGTCGTCGCGACTCTGGCCCGTGCCTGGGCAGGCCAGTCGGACTCGTTCGAGGCCGCCTCCCTCGCGAGTTCACGGAGGCGGTCGGCAATGATCTGGTAGGTGTCGAAAAAACACTCTTCCTTCGAGGAGAAGTAGGTGTAGAAGGTCCGACGCGAGACACCGGCTGCCTCGGTTATCTGGCTGATGGTGGCGTCGTGATAGCCGTTCTCGGCCACCGCCCGGATCATTCCCGCCGTGAGGCGATCGCGCTGATTGCGGACCACGAACTCACGCGACAGCCCGTGCCGGCCCGGGGGAAGGCGGCCGAGGTGTCCTTCTCCCTGTTGGCCCTTCTTGGCTGGATTCACGCGGGCAACATAGTCGACCGCGGCCGGCGCTTGCACTGGGGCTACCGATTGGTGTGCGCGCCTGTTGGCCGTCAGGCCCGGCGTCCCAACCCGTCCGTTTCGTCGGGTGGGGGCGGCTCGACGCTCAGCTCTTCGAGCGCCACATCGTGACCGAGGTAGGGGCGAATCGCGATGTACATCAACTGGGGCACGAAGCTCTCAGCCGTGACCGGCGCGCGGCGATCATGGAGTTCCTTGAGGAGGAACTGGTAGATCGAGCCGAACACCCCGGTCGCGACGTCGCGCGACATCGAGTCGGGGTCCGGCAGCTCCTCTCGGCCCTCATCGATGAGGTTCACGATCCGGCCCAGGTATCGATCTCGGTACGCCTGTGCCATGTCGCCGACCCCGAGCATCTGGATCATGTCGAAGCGGGTCTGGATTGGACGGGCGTCTATGTATCGCGCCGCCGTGTATGCGGCCGCCCGGAGGCGGTCGCGCCAACGCTCCCCGACAGCCGCCCCGAAGACCGCCTGGTTGAAGTCCTCGATGTTCTCACGATAGATCTCCACGCAACACCCTCTGAGATCGCCGAACAGGCTCTCGAAATCATCGCGTCTCACCCCGGCGCGTTCGATGACCATTTGCTCCGTCGTCGCCTCGAACCCCCGCTCGACTACCAGCTCCATGACCGCGTCGCGGATCCTCGCGCGCGAATCAGGCTCCGCAGGCGAGAGCTTCCCGCCGCTCCCCGAGTCAGGCGCCATCCGCGACTCCCGCCGCCGGCACCGTTACCGATTTCCTACAGGCAACCTCGTGGTCGAGGCGGGAACGCACCGCGATCTGATCGAGCACTGGAGCGAGGCTCCTTCCGCGAATGACACTTTCTCCACCAAGAGTCTCTCCAGCCGCGATTCGAAGGTCAAGGCAATCCCCACCTCCTGTGACCGCGCGGGTCCTGCGCTAAGTGCGCGCGAAGGACTTCAGGACCCGCTCCGTTTCCTTCTCGCCGAGGTAGGGCTCCAGAACGATGTCGGCCACCTCGGGGAGGCGATCCTCGAGGCCGTCGATCTCCCCCTGGACGACGCGTTGCTGCAGGAACCAGAGCAGCCCGCCGAGGATGGCCACCTCGAGGGATTGCGGTAGCTCGCCGGCAAACGGGCTGACCTTGCGCCCGGCGCGCAGCACCGGGACGAGCTGGTCGATCGTTTCCTCATAGCGACGGAGGGCGGCGTCACCCGCCGTCTGTGCCTCGGCCAGGACCAGGCGGGCCGCGAGCGGCTCGGCGGCGGTCAGGTCGAGGACGCTCTGCAGGGTGGCGCAGGCGAGCTCCGGCCACGGTGCCCCGCCCGGGATGCTCTCCTCGACTCGGGCGCGCCCGGTCGCCAGATTGCGCTCGTAGGCCTGCAGGAAGCAGTCCTCCTTGCCGTCGAACAGGGAATAGAAACTGCCGACCCCGATCCTGGCGGCGGAGACGATGTGGTCGACCGTCGTCGCCGTGTAGCCGCGCTTTGCGAAGACCTCGGTCGCCACGTCGAGGACGTGGTTGCGATGCTCGGCTTCGATCACATCGCGCGATACCGGCTTCCTGCCGACAGGGCCCTGTGAAAGGTGCTCGGGCAGCGAGACCATTGGGCGAGGATAGCCGAGCCGGAAACGGAGTTGGGGAGAATGGCAGTATCCAAACAAGAGAGGTATCGTTCCCGGTCGGTGCCAGGCAGGGATACAACGACTGGGCCCCGAGCGCGGACCCCCCGCGACGAGCTGGCTCGACTGCGGAAAGACCAACGACGCCGGAACTCGGGGGTTGCAGAGCGGATCATGGAGGCGATGCTCGAGGCCTGCGGCGCGCGCGGTTACCGAAACGTCACCGTTCAGGACGTGATCGACCGCTACGGCGGTAGCCGCCACGAGTTCTACGCCCACTTCCCGAACAAGGGCGAGTGCTATGCGGACGCATACGAATTCGAGATCGAGCACCGCTACGACGAGCTGATGGACTCGATTGCCGCCGAGGACACCTGGGCGGAGGGCGTGCTCACCGGGCTGCTGCGGACCGCGGCGTTCCTCGACGAGCGGCCGGTGCTGGCACGCGGACTCCTGGTCGAGGTCCATGTCGCGGGGGGACGAGCCCTGCGCAAGCGCGCGGAGATGATCTCCCGCCTCACGCGAAGAATGGATGAGGCGCGGAGCGATCTCGATGAGGACACGGCTCCGCCGCCGATCACGGCGGCGTTCGTGCTCGGGTCGATCCGCTGCTTCGTCACCGGCGCGATCCTGCGTGGGGCGCCAGAGGATTTCGAGACGGAAGTCCGGGGCTTCTACCGGCTGGTGCTGTCGGCCTTCCCCGGCCAAGAGGCCGCCGCCGCGCGCAACTGACCGTTCTCGACCCGCCGCCCCCGCTCATCGAGTGCAGGCGCGCGCAGGAGGCCCGGCGGCCGAGGGAAGTCAGCTGCTGGAACCTTCCTGCGCAACGACCGGTCGCACCAGGGAAAGCGGCGACGCGGTGTCGTGTCTCCCGCGGCTGTGCCGCTGGGTCAGCGCAGTGTAGAGGATTGCGTCTCCAATTAGGTGAAGACCTGTTTTCGACAGCCCGCCCGCTCAGCTCTCCTTCAGGACCGCGTACCAGATCCGCTCCGCAACCCTGACCAGGACGTCTCCGGTGCGAGCAACACGTCGGTAGAGCTCGCGGCGGGTCGCGACCTCGCGCAGGTCGGGATTGTCGACCAGCCCCGACATCGCATCGCGGTAGGTGTGCTGGGCGTGGCGCTGGTCCTTGATCGCCTTGTCGGCCAGCGCGGTGGCACCGGCTCTGTCGTCTTCGGCGAACTTTGCGAACGCCGACTCGATCCGTTTGGCACCGTGGGTCAGCTCGGCCGCCATCTTGGCGATCGCCGGGTCGGGCGAGGCGTGCATGGCTTCGGCCTCACCGACCAGGTTCTTGGCGCTGTTGAGCACGTCGTCGATGCCGCGGGAGAGCTCGAACAGGTCCTCGGGCTCCAGCGGCGTCGAGAACGCCGCGGTCAGTTCGTCGCGGAGCTTTCCCTTCTGTCTGTCGGCCTCGTGCTCGAGGGCACGGAGCCGATCGGCGGCGGCGGGGTCCCCGTTTCCCCAGGCTGTCAGCTCCTCCAGGCCCCTCGTCGTGGTCGCCGCCTGGGAGCGGAGCATCCCGAGCAGGTCGGGGGTCTGCGGGAGAAACCAGTGTCGCCGGGTCATTGGATCGCTCTCCAAGCGACAAGGATTATGGCCCCAAGCAGGGCCGAGCCGGGCAGCGTCAGCAGCCAGGCATAGGCGATCGAGCGGACCACCGACCAGCGGACATGGCGCCAGCGCCGCCGACCGCCGCCGACCCCGACCACCGAGGAGGCGACCACCTGGGTGGTCGAGACCGGGGCGCCGACAAAGGTTGCCGGCAGGATGACGGCTGTCGATGCGCTCTGGCTCGAGAAGGCGTCGATCGACGCGAGGTGGAAGATGCGACGGCCGATCGTGCGGATGATCCGCCACCCCCCCGTCGCGGTGCCGAGCGTGAGCGCACCCCCACAGGCGAGTTTGACCCAGAGCGGCACCGTAAGCGAGCTGAGATCGCCGCTGGCGAGGAGCAATGCGGCGAGCACGCCCATCGCCTTCTGGGCGTCGTTGGCGCCGTGGCCGAAGGCGAGGGCGGCGGACATCGCCCACTCCGAGGCCCGGATCGGCGACCGCACCCGCCGTGTCGCCCGCCTCAGCAGGCGCCGGTTGATGCGGGCGAAGAGCAGCCCGAAGCCGAAGCCGACGACGGGGGACACCGCGAGGGCGATCATCACCCCCGCGATCCCGACCGGCTTGATCCCTTCCATTCCCCCCCAGCGGATCGCCGTGACGCCCGCTTCGGCGAAGGCCGCTCCCGACAGGCCGCCGACCAGCGCGTGGGCTGAGCTCGACGGCAGGCCCCGCCACCAGGTCAGGATGTTCCAGAGCGTTGCGCCGAGGACGCCGGAGCCGATCACCGCGACGGCCTCCGAGGCGGGAACCGTGACGATGCCGGCGATCGTGTCGGCGACGGCGCTGCCGACGAGCAGGGCACCGAGCATGTTGAAGATGGCGGCCAGCACGATCGCCTGGCCCGGTCGTGCCGCTCGTGTCGCGACCATGGTGGCGATCGCGTTGGCGGCGTCATGAAAGCCATTGGTGAACGCGAAGGCGATCGAGAATGAGACGGCGAGCGCGAGTTCCACGCCGAGCCTTCCTCAGCGGGGCGACGTCGGCGGGCTCATGGCTCGACCGTGAACCGTTCCGGGACGAGCCTTTCTGTCGAGCGCGGGGGCCGGACGTAGGCGCGCTCCTGGCGGGGCGGGAACTCGACCGGAGTCTGGTTGACCCGCTCGTAGGGAATCCGTTCAAGCAGGTGGCTGATCAAATTCAGCCTCGCCGAGCGCTTGTCATCGGCCTCGACGACGAACCAGGGTGAGTCCTCGATGTCCGTGTAGGCGAACATCTCGTCCTTCGCCTCGGCATAGTCGACCCAGCGAGCGCGGGCCTCGAGATCGGTCTCGCTCAGCTTCCAGCGTTTGGCCGGGTCGTCGAGGCGGGCCTGAAAGCGGCGCTCCTGCTCCTCGTCGCTGACCGACATCCAGTACTTGACGAGGATGATGCCCGCGCGCTGGATGATCCGCTCGAACTGCGGACATGTGCGCATGAACTCCTCGTACTCGGCGTCGCTGCAGTAGCCCATCACCCGCTCGACGCCGGCGCGGTTGTACCAACTGCGATCGAACAGGACCATCTCGCCGCCGGCCGGCAGGTGGGCGACGTAGCGCTGGTAGTACCACTCCGTCCTCTCACGATCGTTCGGCTTGGCGAGCGCGACGATCCGCACCACCCTGGGGTTGGTCCGTTCGGTGATCCTCCGGATCGTCCCGCCCTTGCCGGCGGTGTCGCGCCCCTCGAAGAGGACGACGACTTTGAGCCCCTCGTGGACGATCCATTCTTGGAGCCGGACCAGCTCCACCTGAAGCCGCCGGAGCTCCTTTTCGTACTGCTTCCTGGTCAGCGCCTTCGGAGCCACGATCCGACCCTAATCGAGAACGCCATAGGCTCATCGTGTGCGCGATTGGCCGCCGATCACCGCGACGACCTCCATTCGTGAACGCGAAGGCGATTGAGAACGAGACTGCAAGCGCGAGTTACACGCCAAGCCCCTCTACCGCTGAACGGTCACCCGCAGAAAGGTCGCCCCAATCGAGGTGGCTTCATCGCCCGTGTTCTGGTCGCTGAACAGGGTCTCGAGCTCGTTCTGGAGATCGGCCTCGCGGTCGTCCGCCGCGGCCGCCTCGAAGGCGTTCATCGTCGGGCCGTAATAGCTCTTGAACACGCCCACCAGGTCCGCCGGAGAGCCGGGATAGTTGAACGTGTATGTATCCCGCTCGAACGAGATTTGCCCTTCGGGGACTCCGGCTGCCGTGAACCGCTCGGTCACGTCGTCCTCAATTCCCCAGGTCATCGGGCTGATGAAGCCCTCCGGCGGCGGGGGCGAGTAGGAGGAGCTGATCTTGAGGATCTGAGCGACAAGGGTCGGGTCGTTCGGGATCCAGTTGCCCATGACGATACGCCCACCCGGCTTCGTCACCCGGACCATCTCCTTCGCCACATCGAACGGCCTCGGCGCGAACATCGCCCCGAAGATGCTGATGACGAGGTCGAAGGTCCCATCGTCCAGTTCGCGCAGATCGGTCACATCGCCCTCCTGGAACCGGACGTTGGCCAGGCCGAGCTCCTGAGCGCGCGCATTGCCAGCGGCCACAAGGGGGGCGGAGATATCGACACCGAGGACGTCCGCCCCCATCCCTGCTGCGGGTATCGCCGTCGTCCCATCGCCGCAACCGACGTCGAGCACCTTCATTCCCTCGGTGATCCCGAGCTTTCCGACCAGCGCCTCTCCGCTCTCCCGCATCGTCTCCGCGATGCGGGTGAAGTCGCCCTTCTCCCATAGCGCCTTGTTCGGGTTCGCGTTCATCGCCTCTCCCCTCTCAGTCAGCTTCGCTGGTCGGATCCTATTCCGCAATTGCCGTATGGCCGCCGTTAGTCTCATCGTGTGCGCGATTGGCCGCCGATCACCGAGACAGAGCTGCTGGAACGGCTTGCACTTGACGACGAGCGGTTCTTCGCCGCCCTCCAGGACGTGGTCGCGGCCTGGCCGCGCCGCGAGTACGACCCGGCGTTCTTCGAGCACGCGCGCGGTTATCCATTCGAGCGCCCGCCGGGCTCATATGCGCTCAGGGGCGAGGCGGTGGAGCTCCTGGCGGACCTCGACCCCTCCCAGCGGCGATCGAGGATCGGCGCCCTCACCGAGGGGCGCCACCCGATTCTGGCCTTCGGCGCCAATGCCGCCCCCTCCCGGCTCGCGATGAAGTTCGCCCACTTCGCCGACGAGGTCGACCGTGAGGTGCTGGTCCTGACCGGTGAGCTGCACGACCTCGACGTCGGTGCGGTGCCGACCGCGCCGCTGGTCGGCTACCTGCCCGCCAGCCTTTTCGCCAGCCCGGGCACGGCGGTGCGCGCGGCGGTGATCTGGGTCACCTCCGCCCAGCTGACGCAACTGGTCTGGTCGGAGACGACCTACCGCTTCGGTCGCCTCGAGGACGCCAGCTTCGAGGTCGACGAAGCCGAGCTCGAGGTCGAGGACGTCTTCGCCTTCGTCTCCCGCCTCGGAGCCTTCTGCATCGACGGCGACCCCGTCGCGCTGGCGGCGGTTCCGGCGCAGAACCGCGCCGCCGCAGCGCTGTCGCAGGAGGAGCTCCTCGATGCGGTCGCCGGGCTCGTGCTCGGGCCCGGCGCCCGCGCCGAGGAGCTCGCTCGCGCTTCCTGCGACGACATGCCGGCGGTCATCACCCGCGCCTCGGAAACCGTCTGGCCCCGCGGCCGCCAGCTGTCGTCGCGCTGGACCCCCTATCCAGCCTGAGGCCGTCGGTGCCGACTCAGCTTTCGGCCCGGAAGGTGACGCCGCTGAGGCTCACGATCGTCCCTTTCCCGCCGTTGGCGTAGAC
This sequence comes from uncultured Solirubrobacterales bacterium, assembly GCA_963780815.1. Taxonomy (GTDB): domain Bacteria; phylum Actinomycetota; class Thermoleophilia; order Solirubrobacterales; family 70-9; genus VRUE01. Next base: position 567,586 of record CAWADG010000004.1, read on the forward strand.
GTCGCCTTCGACGTTGTGGCCTTCGCTGACCACGTTCGAGCCGAGGACCGAGATCGTTTCTTCGCCTTCGACGTTGGGGAAGACGAGGTCGGATCCCGCCGCCGGCCTGTACCCCGGCGGAAGCTGGAACAGCAGCCCTGCGATCGGGTTTTCGCCTTCGCCCACTTTCGCCATTCCTTCCAGGTGGACGATCCCCTCGTGATCCTTGTAGAAGCCGACCGGACGGAACGTGACGCCATCTTCGGGCGGGAAGTTGACGGTTCCATCGAGGAACAGGGGCTGGCCGGCGGCCCCGACCATGCGGAACGGCTCCGGGGCGGAGAGGCCGTTGGCGGTTTCGGCCGTTGTCGCCTTCGTCGCCGACGGGACCGTCCCCAGCTTCTTGAGGTTGATGTTCTTGCCGGTCAGGGTGTGCTTCTTCACTTTGACGCCGGTCACCGCGGACTTCTTGATCTGCTTGGTGCCGACCGAGTTCTTGGGCAGCTTCGTCGCCGCGTAGCTGACGCCGCCGAGGGCGAGGACGAGCGCCATGGTCGCGACGACGTTGGCATACGTCAGTCGCTCTCGGATCACGTTCATTGAGACCTCTTCTGGTTGGGGGCGGGAGGACGAGACCGCCAGCCTTTCACCTCCGCGTAAAGAACGGGACCGGCGAGCCACTCAAACCCCGTTGCGCAATGCCTGTGAGACAGTCAGCACATGCCTCGCACGCCGCTCGCTCGTCGACTGGGTGAGGCCGCATCGCTCGCGACCCAGTCTGTTGTGCGTGAGGGCTCAGCCGCTGAGCGCGAGTTGCTGCTGCGCCGGCGCGAGGTCCTCGCGGGTGGCGCCGGCCTTGCCGCCGCCGCGATGCTGGGCGGGCCACTTTCGCGAGCGATCGCCGCTGCGGCCCCCAGGGTCGCCATCGTCGGTGGCGGCCTGGCGGGGCTCACCTGCGCCTACCGGCTGAGCCAGGCCGGGGTCCGGGCCGACATTTACGAGGCCTCCGACAGGCTTGGCGGGCGCTGCTGGTCGCGTCGGGGAGATTTCGTCGAAGGGCAGGTGGCCGAGCATGGCGGCGAGCTGATCGACCAGGGCCATACCCAGACTCGTCAGCTGGCCCAGGAGCTCGGGCTCAAGCTCGACAACCTGCTCTCAGGCGAGGCCAAGGGCACCGAGCCCTTCTACTACTTCGACGAAGAGCCGTACTCATTTGAAGAAGCGACAGATGACCTGAAGGGGATCTGGCAGCAGCTGCACAAGGACGTATCCGCCGCCGGCTATCCCACCCTCTATACCCAGTCGACCCAGAGGGGCCGCGAACTCGACGCCATGTCGGTCGCGGACTGGATCGAGGAATACGTCCCGGGTGGGCTGAGCTCGAAGCTCGGTCAGCTGCTCGATGTCGCCTACAACATCGAGTACGGCGCCGAGACGAACGTCCAGAGCTCGCTCAACATGCTCTATCTGCTGGCCTTCTCCGGCCAGGGCCAGCTGCGGATCTTCGGCACCTCGAACGAGAAGTATCACGTCCGCGGCGGCAACGATCAGATCCCGGCCCGTCTCGCCGCCGCCCTCCAGAATCAGATTCATACCGGGGCCGAGCTGACCGCTATCCGGCGCAACGCGGACGGCAGCTACAGGCTCTCGTTCAGCACTGGCCCCCCCGTAACCGCCGACCGGGTCGTACTCGCCCTCCCGTTCTCGATCCTTCGCGACGTCGATTACACGAAAGCCGGGTTCCTGCCGGTCAAGGACACCGCCATACAGGAGCTCGGGATGGGGACGAACTCGAAGCTTCACGTCCAGTTTCAGAGCCGCATCTGGAACTCCCTCGGAAACCAGGGCGAGACGTACGCGGACACGGGGTACCAGAACACCTGGGAGGTGACGCGATCCCAGCCGGGGAAATCGGGCATCCTCGTCGACTACACCGGCGGGGAGATCGGCGCCGGCTTCGGAACCGGGTCGCCGACGGAACGGGCCGAACGGTTCCTCGAACAGATCGAGCCGGTGCTGCCCGGCATCAGCTCGAGCTGGAATGGCCGGGCGACGATCGACTTCTGGACGGCCAATCCGTGGACGAAGGGCTCCTACTCCTACTGGAAAGTCGGCCAGTACACCAAGTTCGCCGGGGCGGAGCGCCAGCAGGAAGGGGCCTGTCATTTCGCCGGCGAGCACACCTCGATCGACTCTCAGGGATACCTGAACGGAGCGGTCGAATCGGGCGAACGGGCCGCCGCCGAGCTCCTCGCGGCCCTGAAGTAATCGCGGCGCTGACGGCAGCTGGTCAGAATTCGCTCAGGGGGGAGCTGGCCGGCGCCTGGCACCTCTATCCGATCGGGGCACGATGGAGAAGGCGACGGGTCGCGGCCTGGTGCGTGATCTCGGGCGAGAGAGCGGAGGCGGTTCAGTTCGGGGGGCCGAGGCTGAGGCTGTTTGCGACCGCGGCAGCGGCTCGTGACCCGATCCTGGCCCGCCTCGGCCCGGACATCCTCTCCGCCGATCTCGACACCGGCGCCGTGGCCCGATCGCTGCGCGCCGACCCCGAGCGCCCCCTCGGCGAGGCGCTGCTCGACCAGGGACGGGTTGCGGGCATCGGCAATATCTTCAAGAGCGAGCCCTGTTTCGCGGCCAGGCTCGACCCCAGACCGACGCGCCGTCTCTACCGGCGGGCGGGTCGACCTTGCGTGTCCTGTGGGACCCCGATCGCCCTGACCGGGCAGGGCGACGCCAACCGCAGCACCTACTGGTGCCCTTGCTGTCAGGCTTCAGAACGAGCGCCGCCGGGGATTCCTATTTCTGGCAGGGGCCGTTGAGGGTGCCGGGGCTGCCGCGATTTTCGCTCGACCCGTAGAGCGTCGCACCGGCGAGCATCGCCGTGCACCAGCTTGCCGCGAGGTCGTCCTGGGCGGAATCTGCCTTCGACGGGTCGAGGCTGAGGCTTTCGCCGGGGTCGATCGGGAAGCCCGAGTAGTCGACGGCGTCGACCACCGACCCTGCCCCGGTCGGCCCGTCTCTGATCGTGACGGTGCCGCCTGAGTTGGGCAGCGACAGCGGGCAGGCGGCGTCTCGGATCATGACGTCGTTGGAGACGACATAGAGATCTCCGGGGGCGAGGACGCCGGAGAGCGCGCATTCGGCGCCGGAGTTGATCGTCCAACCTTCGAGGTCGACCGGCGAGGTGTCGGCGTTGAGGAGCTCGGCGTATTCGTAATCGGCCTCGGTTCCCTTCGGGTCCGGCAGGAGCTCGTCGATCACGACCCTCGGAGGGGCCGGCAGCCCCGATCCGACCTTGCCGGGAGCACCGGCAGCCCCCGGGCGGGGACCGTCGTCGTCCCTGATCGTCCCCGTCGCCCGGCCGCGTGCGATCGTCGCCCCGATCGGCTTCCAGAGCCTCACCGCGAGCGTCTCCTTGCCCTCCGCTATCGCGTCCGGCACGATCCTGACCACGATCAGTCTCTTCGCGGTATCCGGCTGGAACGCGAGCTGGCCCATGACGATGCTGAAGTCGGATCCGGCGGTCGCGGTGCCGGACACCGTCCCGTAGGAGACCCTGACCGGACGCTCCGTGTTGCCGATCAGCCTGACCTTGAACCGCAGGGCCGACGCGGACTCGGGTGCCGTCGAGTCGATGACCTTGAGCTTCGCCGCCATCGCGGTGGAGGCGCCGAGCGAGAGGGAAAGACAGCCGAAGATCGCAAGCCCGCAAACGATGGGCGGAATGCGCAAATTCTGCTGCGCAACCCTCATCGGCCCAGTCTAAGTACAAATTGTTACTTTATCCACAGCTACCCGGTAGCTGTCGGGAATGTCAACCCGATTTCCGCGTTCGCGTTTGCCGATCCTGGCCGTTGCGATGCTCGTGTTCCTGCAACGGGGAATGGACCGGATGGAGGGCTAGGACTGAGGAGCCAACTCGACCGCCACGCGCTCGGCGTAGCCGGCGGCGCCGATCTCGGTGAAGAGCCGATGCGCTGCTCGCAGCTCTCCGCGGTGCTCGTCCTCCTCCCCGCGCGCCCGCGCGAGCATGGCAAGCTCGATATGGATGAGCCCCTCGATGGGGCGGAATTCCATCCTGCGTGCCTGCTCCCTCGCGGTCGCCAACTCTGTTTCGATCTCGTCGGCTGCTGCCGCGCCCGACGCGGCCACCAGGAGCCGCGCGAGGATCAGATGGCCGGCCGTCTCGCCATAGGCCAGACCCCGAGCGGTCGCTTCCTCGAGGCCGCGGCGGGCCAGCTCGACTCCCCTCTCCACTTCTCCGAGGCCGGCGTGTGCCTCTGCCAGCCAGAGCATGGCCCAGCTTCTGCTCTCTACCGAGGTCTGTAGCTCGCGGGACATGTCCAAGGCGGTTTCGAGGGACTCGATCGCCTCGCTCCAACGTCCCTGCAGCATCTGGGCGCCGCCGAAGAACGTCCACGACCAGATCCTCGAGAACGCCGCCCCCAGGCGGTCGGAGAGATCCAGCGCCTGCTGGGCATGGGCAAGGGCCGCATCGGAGTCGCCGGAGTGGTAGCAGTGCCAGAACCACCACATGTGGGCCCAGCCGATCGTCTCGATATCGCCTTTCTCCCGGCAGAGCTCGATTCCGCGCTCAAACAGCGCCTGAGTCGCGTCGAGCTCGCCGAGCGCGGTGAGATAGCCGCCCTTGAAGATCAGAGCGTAGCCATACGGGCAGACCACGGAGCCGACCGCGGTGACATCCGGATCGTGCCCGACGAGCTCCATCGCGCGATCGAGAATCGCCACCGCCCGTCGGTGCTCGCCGACGAGGAAGTAACCGTACGAGTTGCCCGCGACCGCCATGTATAGCGACGGGTTTTCGGTCTCCTCGGCGAGGGCGAACGCCTGGGACGCGAGTTCCGCCATCGCCCGCGCGTCGCCGTCGTTGATGCCACGAAGGGCCGCGTAGCTCGCGATCAGGAGCGCGCGGGTACTGAGATCGCCCGCGGCTGACGCCATCCGCTCGGCTTCGGTGAAGATGTGCTCGGCTTCCTCATGGGTCATGCCGAGCCGCCAGCCGAACTGGAGGAGGAAGAATCTGGCGGCGAGACCCAGCGCCACCGTCTCCTCGGACTCCGGCAGCCCGTCGGTGAGATCGAAGACCTTTCGCCAGTGACGGGAGGACTCGATCGGATCCTGGGTTCCGCTCCAGTTCGCGGCGCGTGCGTGGAAGCGCGCCGCCTCGAGCTTCTCTCCGGCGGCCTCCCAATGCTGTGCCAGCAGCGCCGCGCGCTCGTCGAGCCGATCGGGGTGATGCTCGGCGATCGCCGTGGCCACCGCGGCATGGTCGGCGGCACGCCTGTCGCCGAGCTGGGACCCATAGGCGACCTCCTGGGTCAGGGGGTGCTTGAAGGTGTAGATCGACTCGGGGTAGATCTCCTGCTCGTAGACGAAACCCGCGGCGACGAGCTCTCGCAGTGCGTCTTCGAGCTCGGTCTCCTCGAGCTCCGTCACCTTGCCCAGCACCGACTGGGGGAATTCCTTGCCGATCACCGAGGCGGACTGAAGCACTCCCTTCTCGCGCGCGTTCAGCCGGTCCATGCGGGCGGAGAGGAGCACCTGGACGCTGGCCGGCACCACCGCCTCATCGACGGGCCGGGCGAGCCGGTATGCGCCGCGATCGCCTTCCAGGTTGCCGGCCTCTGCCAGCGAGAGAACGACCTCTTCGAGAAAGAAGGGGTTGCCGCCGGTCCGCTCCTCGAGCATCTCCGGCAGCTCGGCCAGCGAGGGATCGGAGCCGAGCAGGTCGTCGAGCATTTCTCCGACGGCCTCGGGACCGAGAGGCACCAGGGCGATCTGGCTGTAGTAGGGCTTCGACATCCACTCGGCCCGATACTCAGGCCGGAAGTTGACGATCGTCAGGTCCTTGGTCCCCTGGATCGCATCGACATGGTTTGCGAGGAACTCCTCGGTTGCTGGGTCGATCCAGTGCAGATCCTCGTAGAGGCTGATGCCGGGTTCGCTCGTGCCCTGGGCACGGATCAGGCGTTTGACCACCGCGAGCAGCTGACGGCGGCGGGCATCGGGGTCGATGCGCGGGGCGGGTCGCTCCGGATCGGGGACCGCCAGGAAGTCGAAGATCAGCGGCAGGTCTTCGACCAGGCTCTCCTCGAGGAGCAGGAGCTTCCCCGCGATCCGCTCCCGCGCCCGCTTGTCGGAATCCTGGTCGGTGATGTCGAAGTAGCTGCGCATCAGGTGCATCACCGGCATCAGCGGCACCGACTGGGTGTGGGCGAGGCCGCTGGTGTGGTAGACGGGGACGCCCTTCGCCCGCCAGCGTTGGGTGAACTCATGGCAGAGGCGGCTCTTGCCGACGCCCGGCTCGCCGACTATGCCGATCACCTGCGCCTCCCCCCCTCTGGCCTGCTCGAAGGCGTTTTCCAGGACCTTCATCTCGTCGACGCGGCCGACGAAACGCGAGAAGCCGCGTGCCTGAGAGATGTCGAGGCGGCCGCGCGCCGCGCCGACCCCGGTCAGCTCGTGGACCCGAAGCGGGCGGCTCGACCCCTTGACATCGAACTCACCGAGGTCGGCGAGCGCAAGATACCCCTGGACCAGGGCGCCGGTGTGCTCGGTCAGGTAGGCCTTGCCTGGCTCCGCCAGCTGCTCCATCCGTTGCGCGAGCCCGACTGTGTGGCCGACCGCGGTGTACTCCATCCCGAGGTCCTCGCCGATCCCGCCGACGACGACCTCGCCCGAGTTGAGGCCCATCCGAACGAGGAAGTTGAGGCCCTTCGTCCTCCGCAGCTCAGCGGTGAACTCGGCCAGGTCGTCGATCAGGTGGAGCGCCGCGAAGCAGGCACGCTGGGCGTGGTCCTCATGGGCGACCGGCGCCCCGAACAGGGCCATGATCCCGTCGCCGGTGAACTTGTCGACGGTCCCCTCGAAGAGGTGGACGCCGCTGCAGAGGATTCCGAAGAAGCGGTCCATGATCTGCCGCCACTCCTCGGGGTCGCAGCGCTCGGCGAGCTCCATCGAGCCGATCACGTCCGCGAACAGAACCGTCACCTGCTTGCGTTCGCCCGCCATCGCGGCGGCGCCGGCGCGGATCTTCGTCGCCAGGTGATCGGGCGGAACGGCGCTTCGCGGTGCGGTCGCGGCGTCGGAGTGCTCCGGGACCGGGCCCAGCTCCGACCCGCATGCGTTGCAGAACCTCTGGCCTGAGGGGTTCGAGGCGGAGCAGCGCGGGCACTCCACCGCGACGCTGAGCGGCTCCCCACAATCTCCGCAGAACCGCGCATCGGCGGCATTCTCGTACCCGCACGAAGCGCATTGCATGGTGGGCCCAGTCTACGTCCGCCGCGGGCAATGCGCAGAAGAGGCTGTCCGGTCGGGTTCGTAGCCTCCTCGCACCTTCAGCGGGCTCCCTCCGCTCTATTCCAGGCCGGCCAGACAGCCCTCGTACGCGGGTTCGTGGAACCTTCCGTCGAACTGCTTGGCATAGGCCTCGGCGATCGCTTCGGGATCTGAGCCTTCGTCGATGCCGAGGTTCTTCGCTGCTTCGGGAGCTGAGATCGCCGAGCAGATTTCCCGGTCGGTTTCGTATCGCGTTGCCAATTCTCCGGTGAACCTGGCCGGCGCCAGGACTTCGTTGGGGTGCTCTTCACGGCGCCGGTCTTCCGCCGCCCTCACCTTCAGCAGGGCCCTGACGTGAGCTTCGCGGACCGCACCTTCGACCCGGGCTTCGGACCTCTGCCTTTCGGCGTCGCTTTCGCCGCCGCCGCACCCCGCCAGCAGCAGGGCCCCGATCACCACAACCAGGGCGCCGCCCCGGATCGATGCCGGTGCGGCGCTCAACCGATCTTGGCGCCGGCCCCAGTCTGCCTGAAGTCGGCGAGTGTGCGCTCCATCGCCTCGACTTCGCAGGCGACCATCTCGGGCCAGGGCTTGTCGGGATGCTCGTCCAGGGTCTTGTAGCCGTTGCCGCTGATCACGGCGACGACGGTGTCGTCGGGGCCGAGCTTGCCCTCGGCCGCGAGCTTCATCGTCGAGGCGACCGTCGTCCCGCCGGCCGGCTCGGTGAGGATTCCCTCGGTCGCGCCGAGCAGGTCGATCGCCTCGAAGATCTCGGTGTCGTTCGGGGTCGCCGCCGAACCGCCGCGCGACATCACCGCGTCGACCACCAGTGGGCCGTCGCCGGGGGCCCCGATCGCGATCGAGTGGGCGGCGGTATGTGGGACCTGCGGCGTGATCTCGCCGCTGCCGTCGAGGATCGCGGCGGCGATCGGCGCACAGCCCTCGGCCTGGGCGATGTGGATCTTGGTCGCCGCGGTCTCGGCCAGGCCGACGGTCTCGAGCTCGCGGAGTCCCTTGTGCACACGCGAGGAGAGCGTCCCACCCGCGGCCGGTATGACCATGTGGTCGGGCGAGACCCACTCGAGCTGCTCGACCACCTCGAAGGCCATCGTCTTCGCGCCCTCGGCGTAGAACGGGCGCAGGGTGATGTTCGCGAACTGGATCCCGGTCTCCAGCGCCAGCTCGCGGCAGGCCCTGTTGGCCTGGTCGTAATTGCCGTCGAGCTGGATGACAACGGCGCCCAGCGCTCGGCACGCTCGCGCCTTGCCGCGCTCGAGGTTGCTCGGGTAGAAGACGTAGGCGGCGACCCCCGCCTTCGCGGCCAGCGAGGAGACGGCGGTGCCGACGTTGCCGGTCGAGACGCACCCGACCTCCTCGTCGCCCAGCTCCAGCAGGCGCGCGATCGCCATCGAGACGACCCTGTCCTTGTAGGAGAGGCTCGGCCGGGCGGTGCTGTCGTCCTTCAGATAGAGCTTGCGGAGACCGAGCTCGGCCCCGAGGCGGTCGGCGTGGATCAGCGGGGTGCGGCCGCTGTTGCGGCCGACGCGGGCCTGGGCCGCGGCGTCGACGATCGGCAGCAGCTCCTCGAAGCGCCAGATGTTGAGCGGGCGGTCCGCGATCGGCAGCTCGGCGAGCCTCGTCGCGGCCAGCTCGTAGTCGTAATCGATGTCAAGGCCCTGGCCGCACTGGAGGCACTTGAAGGTCTCCTCGGCAAGCGGAAGCCGGAGCCCGCAGTCACGGCAGACCAGCTCGGTCGCGCAGGAGCGTGTGCGCTGATCCGCCGCAGGGCTCATCGCCCCTGGTCCTCCCGGGCTCGCGACGGGAGTCCGCCCGCCCGGGCGAATCTCCTGCGGCGCTTCTTTCGGTGCCGTCTGATCATCGGCCGCCGTTTTGTATAGCAGATGCGGCCGCCGATTCGGAAATCGTCCAGGGCGATTTCTACGATCGAGAGGTGACGAATAGCTGGTCCCACGTCATCGCGCATCTCGACATGGACGCGTTCTACGCGTCGGTCGAGCTGCGGCGCAGGCCGGAGCTCCGGGGGAAGCCCGTCGTCGTCTGCGGCAGCGGCCCGCGGGCGGTGGTCACGACCGCGAGCTACGAGGCGCGGCGGCTTGCCGGGATCCACTCGGCGATGCCGGCGGCGACGGCCCGGCGCAGGCTCCCCGACGCCGTCTACCTCCAGCCCGATTTCGGTGCGTATCGCGAGGCCTCGCGCGAGGTGATGGCGATCCTGCGGAGCAACGCCGAGACGGTCGAGGTCGTCGGCCTCGACGAGGCATACGTCGACCTCACGGGCCTCTTCGCGCCGAAGGCGACGATGCGCCGGATCGCCGCCGAGGTCCGCGAGGACACGTGCCTGACATGTTCGATCGGGATCTCCGAGAACCGGCTGCTGGCCAAGATCACGAGTGAGCTCGGCAAGCCCGGCGGGCTCGTCGTCCTCTCGCGCGAGCAGGCGCTCGAGCGGTTCGCCGCCGACTCGCCGGCGCTGGTCCCCGGAATCGGCCCGAAGACGGTCGCGAGGCTGCAGCGGATGGGGATCGCCGACCTGGCGACGCTTCGCGATCACGACGCCGCCGCCCTCGAGGCGGCGTTCGGGCCGAGGATGGGAGGTTGGTTGCGCTCGCGGGCCCGGTTCGAGGACGAGACCCCGATCGCCGTCTCCCACAAGACCAAGTCGCAGTCGACCGAGACGACATTCGACACCGACATCGACGACCCCGACCGGCTCGCCGACTCCGTCCGGAAGCTGGCTGAGGAGCTCTGCCGGCGGCTCAGCTCGCGCGAGCTCGAGGGCCGGACGATCGGGATCAAGGTCCGGCTCGACGACTGGACCACCGTCACCCGCTCCCACACTGTCGAGCGCGAGACGAATGACCCCGCGGTGGTCGTCCCGACCGCGCTCGACCTGCTGCGGGCCTATGCCCCGCCCCGGCCCGTCCGCCTCCTCGGCGTCCGGATGGCCGGTTTCGCCGACGAGGAGGCGGAGCGGCGAGAGGGAGCCGCCGGCGAAGCTGAGGCGGGCCAGCTGCGCCTCGGCGTCAGCGGTTGATCGTCTAGCGGCTGGAGAGGACCGTTCCGACACCTGGGAAGTGGAGCCGGTCGCGGGTCGCCGTCGTCAGGTCGAAATCGCGGCCGGCCACATACGGGCCGCGGTCGACGACCGGGACGGTGACGGTGTGGCCGTGGTAGCGGAGCGTCACCATCGTCCCGCAGGGCAGCGTCTTGTGGGCGACGCCGAGCGTGCCCGGCAGGAGGGTGCCGCCGCAGGCCATCCCGTTCCCGTAGAGGCCCGGTCCGTAATAGGAGGCGTTGGCGTGACGGTAGGCGGTCACCCGCCGCACCGGGCTCGCCGATCCGCGGACCCGGCGGTCGTGGAGGCCGTAGGCCCGCACCCGGTAGGTGCCGAGGCGCCGTGGCCGCCAGCGCACCGAAAAGGCACCGCGGTGCGAGCTCCGCCCGGCGCCGAGCACAGCGCCGCGCCGGCCGCGGACCACGACCTTGACCCGATGCGAGCCGCGCGGGCGCACGCGGCCGCGCAGGACGATCCGCCCCTCGCCGACCACCTGGTGGCTCGAGACGTGGAGTGAGACATGGGATCCGACGCGCCGGTGATGTCGATCGGCCCCCTTCTTTGAAAGGGCTGCGGCCGGGCTGGCGACCAGCACGGCGGCGAGCAGCGTCATCGGCAAGAGGTGTCGCATTGGAGGAGTCCCCGCTTTCTCGTCTGCCTACGCGGCGGGCCGACGATCGGCCCGCGGTGAAACCCGGCAGATGGATTGCTTGGTGGACGGGGCACCGTAGGGACGCGGGCCGGCCGCGGGGGTGAGGGCCGTCACAGTGCGACAACGCGCACGGAGGGCCGCAAACGGCTCTGTGGAGCCAAAGCCCCGGCCATCACTCGAGCCGCACCACGTGTGCGAAGATGAGGGCGTGAGCTCTGATCGCCTCACTGGACTCGATACGGCATTTCTCCACATGGAGCGAGGCGGCGCCCATATGCACGTCGCCTCGGTGATCATCTTCGACGGCTCGCCGCCGAGCCACGAAGAGTTCCGCGACCACATCGAGTCGCGCCTTCACCTCGTCCCGCGCTTCCGCCAGAAGCTCCGTTTCGTGCCATTCGGCCAGGGGCGGCCGGTCTGGGTCGACGACCCCCATCTCAATCTCGAGTACCACGTCCGCCAGACCGCCCTCCCGGCCCCCGGATCCGAGGAGCAGCTGCGCAACCTCGCCTCGCGGATCTTCTCCCAGCAGCTCGACCGCTCGAAGCCCCTCTGGGAGCTGTGGCTGGTCGAGGGCCTCGAGGGCGACCGCTTCGCGATCGTCGGCAAGAGCCACCACGCGCTCGTCGACGGCGTCTCCGGCGTCGACATCACGACTGTCCTGTTCGACCTCGAGCCGGACCCGCCGCCACCGCCGCTGCGGCCGCCGAAATGGGCGCCGCGGCCGGAGCCGACCGACCTAGACCTGCTCGGCGGGGCGATCCGCGAGCGCCTCACCAGCCCGCAGGAGATCGTCCGAGGCGTGCGGGCCACCCTGCGCGGGCCGCGGCAGGTGCTGCGCGGGATCGGCGCCACCGGGAAGATGCTCGAGGCCGGGATGTCGGCGTCGAGCACCCCGTTCAACGTCGAGATCGGGCCCCACCGGCGCCTCGCATTCGTCCGCGCCGACCTCGCCGATTTCAAGCGGGTCAAGAACGCCCACGGCGCAACCGTCAACGACGTCGTGCTCTCGGTCGTCACCGGGGCCCTCGGGAACTACCTGCGGGCGCGCGGTCACGACACGGCCGAGCTCGAGCTGCGGGCGATGGTCCCGGTCAGCATCCGTGCCGCCGAGGAGCATGGGGCCCTCGGCAACCGGGTCTCGGCGATGATGGCGCCGCTCCCGGTCTGGTGCGAGGACCCGGTCGAGCGGCTGCACCTGATCAGCGAGACGATGGGAGACCTGAAGGGCTCGGGCCAGGCGGTCGGGGCCGAGCTCCTGACCAAACTGACCGACTTCGCCCCGCCGACGATCGCCTCGCAGGCGGCGCGCCTGCAACCGGCGCAGCGCTTCTTCAACCTCGTCGTCACCAACGTCCCAGGGCCGCAGTTCCCGCTCTACGTCCTCGGGCGGAGGATGGAGTCGATCTTCCCGCTGGTGCCGCTCGCCCGCCGCCAGGCGCTCTGCGTCGGGATCATGTCCTACGACGGGTGCATCGACTTCGGGCTCGTCGGCGACTACGACGCGATGGCCGACCTCGACAGCTTCGGCCTCGACCTCGAGGGGGCGATCGCGGAAGTAATCGACACCGCTCCAGGGGCCCCCGAGGCCACCGACTCCGCAGGCAGGCGCACGCGAACGCGTAATGGCGCCGTCCCCGTCAATTAGGTGCGCATCGCGCTCGCCCAGATCGACCCCACCGTCGGGGACATCGACGGCAACGCCGCGAAGGTCGGGGAGTGGATCGCGCGGGCCCGCGAGGGCGACGCCGACCTCGTCATCTTCCCCGAGCTCTCGATCCCCGGCTATCCGGCCGAGGACCTCTACCTGAAGCGCCACTTCGTCGAGGCCGGCAGCCGCGCCGTGCAGGAGCTGGCGAAGTCGGTGTCGGGGATCACCGCCCTTGTCGGATATGCGGAGCCCGCCCCCGACAAGGACGAGTATCGCCACGCCCACAACTCGCTGGCCGTGCTGGCGGACGGCGGCGTCCGCGCCGTGTACCGCAAGAGCCGCCTGCCCAACTACGCGGTCTTCGACGAGCAGCGCTACTTCGCGCCCCGGGACGATCCGATCACGATCGAGGTCGCCGGAGTCGGTGTCGGCCTGACGATCTGCGAGGACGTCTGGGTCGAGGGGCGCCCCGCCTCGGTCGAGGCGGAGGAAGGCGCGACGCTGATCGCCAACCCGTCCGGCTCCCCGTACCACCGCGGCAAGGGCCGTGAGCGGGAAGCGATGTTCGCCGACCGGGCGGTCGCCTACGGCGCCCATCTCGCGTTCTGCAACCTGGTCGGCGGCCAGGACGAGCTCGTCTTCGACGGCCACAGCTTCGTCGTCGGCCCCTCCGGAAACGTGCTCGCGCGCGCCGCTCAGTTCGAGGAGGAGCTCCTCTTCTGCGAGGTGCCGGCCACCGCTGAGGGGACGCTTCGCGAGCCGCTCGAGGACCTCGCCGAGGTCTACGCGGCCCTGGTGCTGGGTCTCCGCGACTACGTCGGCAAGAACGGCTTCCGCCACGTCGGCGTCGCCCTCTCGGGCGGGATCGACTCGGCTCTGGTCGCACTTCTGGCCGCAGACGCGCTCGGGCCCGAGAACGTCAGCTGCGTCGTCATGCCCTCCCCCCACTCGAGCCCGGAGACCCAGGCGGATGCACGCGCGATCGCCGCCAATACGGGCACCGAGCTGATCGAGATCCCGATCGAGACGACGATGTCCTCCTACGAGAGCGCCCTCGCGGCCGCCTTCGGGAGCACGGGAGGCGGCGGCGCTGACCCCGAGCCCCTCCCCCGTGATCCCACCCGCGCCTCCGAGCCCGACCTTGCGGCCGAGAACATCCAGGCCAGGATCCGCGGCAACATGATGATGGCGCTCTCCAACAAGCACGGCTGGCTCGTGCTTACGACGGGCAACAAGAGCGAGATGTCGGTCGGCTACGCGACCCTCTACGGCGACATGGCCGGAGGCTTCGCAGTCATCAAGGACGTCCCGAAGACCCTCGTCTATGAGCTGGTGCGATATCGCAACGCCGAGGCGGGGCGTGACCTGGTCCCGGCATCGGTCATCGACCGGGAGCCGTCGGCCGAGCTCCGCCCCGACCAGCTCGACTCCGACTCGCTGCCCGCCTACGACCTCCTCGATCGGGTCCTCGAGGCCTACGTCGAGCGCGACCAGGGCCGCGAGGAGATGATCGAGGCCGGGCTGCCGGCGGGGGTGGTCGATGAAGTCGTGCGGATGGTCGACCACTCCGAGTACAAGCGCCGTCAGGCGGCGCCGGGGATCAGGATCACCCCGAAGGCGTTCGGCCGCGACCGCCGGTTGCCGATCACGAATCGCTTCGGCGGATAGGTCTGACCGCGATCGTCATCTGCGCCAGCGCGCAGACGCGGTCCTCGCTGTCGACGACCTCCGCCTCCCAGACCCATGTCGAGCGGCCGCGGTGGCGGGCCCGCGCCCGCACCTCGGCTGAGCCCTCGAGGACCGGACGGACGAAGTTGAGGTTGATCGACTGGCCCATCGCCGCCATCCCCCCGTCGAGTACCGCGAGCGCCGTCGATCGCGAGCAGACGCTCTCGACGAGCGTCAAGAAGACGCCGCCGTGCAGGAGGCCGAACGGCTGCAGCAGCTCGGCGCGGAGGTCGACCCTCGCCCGGGCGTGGTCGGGGTCGTCGTCGAGCCACTCGACGCCGACCAGTTCGGCAAATCCTAAGGTCTCGGGAAGGTCTTCCGACATCGGCTTTGGACCCTATCCGGCGGGTAGGCTTCCGGGTCCGTGGGGCTCAGTGAGGACCAGAGAGCGATGCTTCGGCTGCTCGCCCAGCGCGAGGAGGGCTACGAGGACATCGGCGCCCTGATGGGGCTGAGCGTGAACGAGGTTCGCGCCAGGGTGCGGGACGCGCTCGCCGAGCTCGAGAGGGACGGCTCGGAAGCCGGCGGCGAGGACCAGAGAGCGATGCTTCGGCTGCTCGCCCAGCGCGAGGAGGGCTACGAGGACATCGGCGCGCTGACGGGCCTGAGCGTCGATGAGGTCCGGGTGAAGGTCCGGGGAGCGCTCGCCGAGCTGGATGGCGATGGCTCCGAGGCGGAGCCGGTGAGCGCGCCGGCCCCTCCACCGGAGCCCGCACCTCCACCGAAGCCCGCGCCCGCACGGCAGCCCGCGGCCGCGTCAACACCAAAGCCGAAGCCGAAACGGGCCCCGCGGCAGCGCCGCCGGCCGAGCGGCTCCTTGCTCCAGAACAAACGCCTGCTGGCCCAGGTCGGCGGCTGCGCGCTGATCCTGGTGCTCCTGGTCCTGTTCGCGACTGGGGCGATAGATATCGGTGGTGGCGGTGATAGCAATTCGGGCGGCTCCGAAGCAACGGCGACTGCCGTGAACCCGACCTCGAACTCGAAGGTCCCGACGCAGGCGGTCCTCAAGGCGGTCGACGGGAGCGAGGCCGAAGGCCGGGCGATCTTCGGCAGGCTCAAATCCCAGGTGCTGCTGGTCGTTGCCGCGAAAGGCCTCGCCCCGTCGCCGAGCGGAAGCTCCTACGCGATCTCGCTCGCCCGCTCGCCCCAGGAACGGATTCCGATCGCGGCGACCAACGTCGGGAAATCGGGGACGATCAGCGGCCAGTTCCAGGTCCCGGCGACGGCTCTCGGATTGCTGGCCAGCGGCTTCGACGAAATGGAAGTGTCGCTCGTCTCCAACGGCGAACTCAGGGTCGCCGTCGGCGAAGCCCAGAAGCAGAAGAAGACGCCGCAGTTCAACGGAACCGACGTCCTCCGCGGGCCGGTGACCGGGCCGGTCATCGAAAACGCCAACGAAGGAAGCTAGGCCTAGGGAATCAGCTTGCCGGGGTTCATGATCCCGGCCGGGTCGAGCCGGTCCTTGACCGCCCGCAGCGCCTCGATCCCGACGCTTCCCACCTCGGCCTGCATGTAGGGGAGGTGGTCGCGGCCGATCGAGTGGTGGTGGGTGATCGTCCCCCCCGCGGCGACGATCGCCTCCGACGCCGCGCGCTTCACCGCCCCCCACTGCTCGAGCTCGGCTCCGTGGCGGGCGCGGGCGACGAACGTGAAGTAGAGCGAGGCCCCGTCCGGGTAGGCGTGCGACAGATGGCAGAAGGCGAGGCCCGGGGTCCCCTGGGCCGAGAGCGCGCCGCGGATCGCGTCAGCCACGGCGTGGTGGAGCGCGCCCAGGCGGGACCAGGTGTGGGATGTCTCGAGGGTCTCGACGATCGCCCCCATTCCCATCAGCGTGTCGCGGAGGTAGGGGCCATCGAATCGACCTCGGTCCCAGCTGCGCCCGGCGGCCTGGCCGAGGTACGCGGCGCCGCCGGCCCGCAGCGCTCGCACCGCGAGCGCCCGCCGGCGCGCCACCGACTCCTCGTCACCGTCGACTCCGACGACGATCAGGCAGCCGCCGCGGCGCCCGCGCAGGCCCAGGTAGCCGTCGAAGAACCGCCCGGCGACCCCGCGGGGCCCCGATAGGGCGAGTGAGACGCGGGTCTCCTCCTCGTCGGAGACGCGGACCACGTCCGGCAGCCCGGGGCCCTGCGCCATCGCCCGGACGATCTCGGCGCCGGCCTCGAAGCTCTCCGCGATCCAGGCCTCGAAGCGTCGAACCTTCGGTGCCGGGCGAACCCTGACGGTGACGTCAGGAATCACCCCGAGGACTCCCTCGGAGCCGATCACGAGCTCGCGCAGCGCGGGCCCGGCCGCGGAATGCGGGGTCTCGACGGTGCGCATCTCCCCCGCCGGCGCAAGCAGCCGGACCGCGCTGACCAGCGCGTCGAAACGCCCGTACCCGCTCGAGGCCTGGCCGGCCGAGCGGGTCGCGGCGAAGCCGCCGATCGTCGCGTACTGGAATGACTGCGGAAAGTGGCCGAGGGTCAGGCCCTCCGCCCCGAGGCCGGCCTCGGCCTCCGGACCTCGCAGGCCGGCGCCGAGACGAGCGGTCAGCGAGCGGCGGTCGATCTCGACGCCGCGAAGCTCGCCGAGGTCGAGGGAGACGAGCCGGGAGTGGGCGCCGCGAACCGGCTCGACGCCGCCGACCACGCTCGACCCGCCGCCGAACGGGACGACCGCGACGCCCTCCTCGGCGCAGACCTCGATTGCCCGCGCGACCGCGTCGGCGTCGACCGGCAGCAGAACCGCGTCTGGGGCGGCGTCGAGGCTGCCGCGCCGTAGCCGCGCGAGGTCCGGGTAATTGCGCCCGGTCGAGTGGCGGAGGCGATCCTCGTTCGAGGTGAAGACGCGGTCGGCTCCGACCGCGTCGATCAGGGGCTGAGGCAGGGACTCGGCGTCGGGCAGCTCGAAGCCCTCGATCGTCGCCGCGAGGGGGACCGGCTCGAGCTCGCCGATCCACTCCTCGAGCGTCGCGCGCGCCTCGGCGTCGAGCTCGGGGGTTACCGTCGGGTCGCCCCAGCCCCACCACTTCGTGTCGCGCCGCGGGGCCGGGGTCAATCTTCCCCCGGCCCGAGGGCCCGTTCGAGCCCGTCGAGGGCCTCCTCGAGGATCCGGCCCTGGCCGCCGCGCATCATCGGCGAGCCGAGCCGCGAGAGCCCGCGGAGGGTCTGCTCGGAGCTGAGCGCGACCTCGGTGCCGTCGTCCTCGGCGCGGAGCCTGACCTCGACCTTCGAGCTGTGGAGGTGCTTGGCGAACGGCGTTCCCTCGAGCTGCTGCTCCCAGGCGTAGCGCTCGCCATCGGCCGAGCTGACGCAACGGTAATCGGCCCTGACACCGCGCCCTTCGGCCGTCTCCAGGACCTGCGTCCACTGCGTCCGCCGGCCACCGGGCTTGACGTCGACGCTCTCGACCCGGCTCGTGCGCGGCCACCAGCGGGGCATGCTGTAGGGATCGGAGACGAGCGCCCAGACTTCACCCGGGGCTGCGGAGAGGCGGCGGCGGCGGGTGACCCGGGGCACTAGACGGTCGATCAGTCCCCGGTGAGCCGCCGCAGGTCCCTGACCAGGAGCAGGTGCTTGAGGTGGCTGACCGTGGCGGCGAGGCTCTCGAGGCTCTCGAGCGCCTCCTTGCGGCGCTCGGGGTTGCGCGAGCGCAGCGAGGGCCCCAGCAACGTCTCGAGCAGATTCGCCTCACGGTCGGCAGAGGAGCGGAAGATCCGCAGGTTACGGGCCGCGACCCCGACCCGGGAGAGCTCGTTGGCGGAGCGGACGATCTCGCGGTCGGTCTCGTCGTAGACCGTCCTTCCGTCGCGTTTCTCGGGCTGGATTATCCCGAAGTTCTCGAGTTCGGACACCACCTCGGCACGGGCCCCTGTCTCCTCGAGCAGCTCGTCGAGGGTCAGGTAGGCGCTCGAGGTGTTGACCAGGATCGCCCGCCGGACGGCACCGCCGGCAGGACGGCGCTCGGCGGTGCCGGCGAACTCGAGGTCTCCCCCGGCCGCGAGCTCCTGGCGGATCACCCGCAGCGGCAGGAACTCGTCTCGCTGGAGCCTGAGGATCGTGCGCAGCCTTTCGACGTCGGACTGGCTGTAGAGGCGGTAGCCGCCGTCGGTCCGGCGCGGGCTCAGCAGCTTCTGGTCCTCGAGGTAGCGGATCTTCGAGATCGAGATGTCGTCGAACTCGCCCTGGAGGATCTTGCAGACGGCGCCGATCGTAAGCGCCTTGCGCGGGCGGCTGGCGGAGTCGCGGGCGCGGGGTGTCTTGTCGACCGTCGCCATCTACTTCTCCAGGAAGCTCAGCTTGTACTTGCCGACCTGGATCTCGTCGCCGTCGGCGAGGCGATGTGACTCGATCCGGCGCCGGTTGACGTAGGTGCCGTTGAGCGAGCCGAGGTCGTCGATGTAGAGGCCGTCGCGGCGGCGCACGAGCAGCGCGTGATTGCGGGAGACGGTGACGTCGTCGAGGAAGACGCCGGCGTCGGGGCTGCGGCCGATGCTGACCCGGTCCTCGTCGACGGTGAAGCTCTCACCGGCGCGGCCGCCGCCGCTGCGGATCACGAGCGCGGCGCCGCTCTTCTCGAGCACCTCGTCGATGTCTATCGGCTGCATGTCGCCGGTGTCGTCGACCGTGTAGGTCATCGTCGTCGGCTCATCGCCGCCCTCGCTCGGGCCGCCGAGGTAGGCACCGCATTTCTGGCAGTAGTTCGCCCCCTCGGGGTTCACGAATCCGCACTCGGGACAGTGGACTGCCATGAAAGCTCCCGGGGCCGGTCAGGCCGCCGGGTTGTCCTCCGGCGGTTGCGGCTGGGCCTTGCCGGCGAGTATCTCGGTCAGCTGGGCGACGTCGTCGCCGGAGATCAGCGAGTCACCGCTTTCCCGTTTATGGCGCAGCCTGTTGACCAGCTCGGCCCGGAGGATGTCGATCTTGCCGTGCAGGACGCGGCGCTGGTAGGAGATCTCGTTCTCCTCTTCGGTCAGGTTGTTGATCAGCTCCTTCAGCTCCTCGTCGCTGAGGGAACCGAGGTCGGGGAAGGTGTCCTCCATCTCGCTCCTTGGTTTGGCGGCTCTACGGCTCCGTTGGCCGCTTGACGGCCGATTATAGGTTGCCGGAGCGCGAAGGTTCAACCCCAGGTTGAAGGTTCAGCCCGGTTGGGCACCGTCTTGCGCCCGCACCGCCTCCAAACCGCTGCGGGCATAGACCACCGTGGCGAGGAGGGCGAGCCCGACGCCGACGATCAGGAGCGCCGTCGGAACCCAGCCGTCGACGACGAGGGCGAAGAAGATTCCGCCCATGATCGGGAAGACCGAGATCCGCCCCGGCCAGTTGACCCTGATCTCGACCCCGCGGCGGAGCGCCTGCTGGGCGAGGACGAGCATCACCAGTTCGCGCGCGACGAGAAGCGCCAGCGCCCAGCGCGGCAGCAGCTCGAAATGCCAGCAGACAACGGCGCCGGCGAGAATCGTGAGGCGGTCGATGAAGGGGTCGAGAAGCGCCCCGAGCCGTGAGTACTGACCGGTGACGCGGGCGAGGAACCCGTCGACGTAGTCGCCGGCGGCGATCAGCCAGAAAACGATCGCCGCCCCGGCACTGCGGCCGTCCCCCGATTCGAAGGCGAGGTAGAGGAACAGCGGGATCGCCGCGATCCGCAGGTAGCCGACGAGGTTCGGGATCGTCCAGGGGTGAAGCGGCTCGCCCTTCTCGGTCTCGCGCGGCGCCGGCCCGCTGCGATCGAGGCCGAACAGCCTCCGGACCCGGCCGCGGCCAAACGGGGCGTGCTCAGCCATCGAGGAGGGCGAGCGTCCGCTCGGCGGCTTCCTCGAGCGGGAGCCGGTGCTCGGCGCCGTCGCCGCGCGTGGTGGCCTCGACGATACCGTCGGCGAGGCCGCGGCGGCCGACCAGAAGCCGGACCGGGCAGCCGAGCAGCTCGGCGTCGGTCAGCTTCTCCCCCGGCCCGGCGTCGCGGTCGTCGTAGAGCACGTCGGCGCCGATCCGCTCGCGGAGCTCCTCATATATGCGGTCAGCGACCTCGCGCTCCGCCTCGCCCTCCTTGCCGAGCGCGACGAGGTGGACCCGCCAGGGAGCGATCGCCTGCGGCCAGACGATCCCCTTCTCGTCCGCACCCTGCTCGATCGCGGCGGCGACGATCCTTGCCGGCCCGATCCCGTAGCTGCCCATCACGATCGGCCGCTCGGTGCCGGTCTCGTCGAGGTAGGTCGCGTCGAGAGGGACCGAGTAGCGGGTGCCGAGCTTGAAGATGTTGGCGACCTCGATCGCCGTCTCGATCTCGATCGTGCCGCCGCCCGGCGCGGTGTCCCCGGCCTCGACCGTGCGCACGTCCATCTCCTCGAACTCGAAATCGCGGCCGGGCTCGACCCCGCGAAGGTGGGTGTCGGCCCTGTTCGCCCCGGTGACGTAGGAGCCGGGGACGATTGCCGCGTCCTTGATGATCTCGACCCCGGCGCCGACCGGGCCGAGGAACCCGACCGGGCCGATCTTGGCCTCGATCTCCTCGCTTCCGGCGAGCCTGAAATCGGCGCCGAGCGCGTTGCGAAGCTTGATCTCGTTGAGGCGATGGTCGCCGCGGATCAGGACGATCATCATGCCGCGGCCGTCGACCATGACCGGCAGGGCCTTGATCAGCGCGCCGGCGGGCAATCCGAGGTGGGGCGCGACCTCATCGATCGTCGCCAGCCCTGGGGTCTCGATCTCCTCGGGGGCGGGAAGCGGCTCGGGGAGCTCGACCAGCTGCGGATCGGCCGAGGCGACCTCGACGTTGGCCGCGTAGCCCGGGGCTAGCGCCACCTCGTTCTCGCCCGCCGCGCAGGGGGCCATGTACTCGTGGGCGCCGGAGCCGCCCATCATCCCGACGTCGGCCTCGACTCGGTACCAGCGCAGGCCGCAGCGGTCGAAGATCCTCGCGTAGGCCTCGCTCTGAAGGTCGTAGGCGCGGTCGAGGCCCTCCTCGTCGCGGTCGAAGGTGTAGGCGTCCTTCATCAGGAACTCGCGGGTCCGCAGCACCCCCGCGCGCGGCCGCGGCTCGTCGCGCTCCTTTGTCTGGATGTGGAACACCATCATCGGCAGGTCCCGGTAGGAGCGGACCTCGCGGCCCACCTGAACTGTCACGCACTCCTCGTGGGTCATCGCGAGGACCATCTCGGCACCCCTGCGGTCCTCGAGCTTGAACAGCTCGTCGATCGCGTAGCGCCCGGTCTCCTTCCAGGCCTGAGCGGGCTGGAGGACCGGCATCAGCATCTCCTGGCACCCGATCGCCTCCATCTCCTCGCGGAGGATCTGCTGGACCTTGCGGATCGAGCGCCAACCGGCGGGGAGGTAGGTCCAGAGCCCCGCCCCGAGCTGGCGGATCAGGCCGGCCCGCACCATCAGCTTGTGCGAGACCGCCTCGGCGTCGGCGGGCGGGTCCCGCAGCGTCGGTATGAACGTCTGGCTCCAGCGGGTCACGCCGGAAACCTAGCTACTCCGCGTACAACTCCTCGATCTCGGCCGCGTACTTGCGCTCGATCGGGCTCCGTTTCAGCTTCATCGTCGGGGTCAGCTCGTCGCCGCCCGCCTCCCACTCGGCCGCGACCACTTTGAACCGCTTGATCTGCTCGACCCTGGCCAGGTCGGCGTTGCCGCGCTCGACCGCGGCGGCGACCTCCTCGAGGATCGCCTGCTCACCGGCGAGCGACTCGAGCGAGTCGTCCTCGATTCCCTCCTGCTGGGCGAAGACGGGCGCCGCGTCGGGGTCGAGGACGATCAGCGCCACGTTGAAGGGCCGGTCGTCGCCGACCGCGCAGACCTGGCCGATCAGCGGGCTCGCGGTCTTGATCGCGGCCTCGATGTTCGCCGGCGACATGTTCTTCCCCGCGGAGTTGATGATCAGCTCCTTCTTACGGTCGATGATCGTCAGGTAGCCGTCGTCGCCGAGCTCGCCGACGTCGCCGGTATGCAGCCAGCCGTCGGCGTCGATCGTCTCGGCCGTCTTCTCGGGGTCGTTTCGGTAGCCGGCCATCACCGTGCCGCCGCGGAGCAGCACCTCGCCGTCGTCGGCGAGCTTCAGCTCGACTCCAGGCGTCGCCGGCCCGACGGTGCCGATCCTGACCCTGCCGGGTGGGTTGGTGGTCCCGGCGCCGCTGGTCTCCGAGAGCCCCCACAGCTCTGAGAGCTCGACACCGATCGCGTGGAAGAACTCGATCACCTGCCGCGGAGTGGGAGCTGCTCCGACGTTCACCGCCTCGGCCTTGTCGAGCCCGATCCTGGCCCGCAGGTCGGAGAGGACCTCCTCGTCCGCCTTCGCGTATTCGAGCGCGAGTTCCGGTGGCGCGATTCCAACGGCCTGCTCGGCACGGACTTTTTTCATCCCCACTTCAAGAGCTCTGACCACGGCCTCCTTGCGATCCACATCCGGCTCGGCGTCGAACGCGATCTCCATCGCCGCCTTCAGTTTCTCCCAGATCCGCGGCACCGCGAAGAACCAGGTCGGCCGCACTTCGACCAGATAGGCGACGACCTGGCGCGGGTCGGGGCAGCAGGTGGTGGTGAGCCCATGCGTCATCGGCAGGTACTGGGTGCAGTTCCGCTCGGCGATGTGCGCCATCGGCAGCCAGGAGACGAGCCGCCCGTCGGCGGGCAGGCGAAGCAATTCGTCGAAGGCCCCCATCGTCGCCAGCAGGTTGGCGTGGGTCAGCTGGACGCCCTTCGGAGGGCCGGTGGTGCCCGAGGTGTAGATCAGGGTCAGGAGGTCGTCGGGCTGAACCGCGCGCCAGGCGGCTTCGAAGTCGAACTCCTCTCCCCCCATCTGCTCGAGATCGGCGAGTGAGATCGTGTTGTCGCCGGCGTCGCCGTCGCCGTCGACGACGACAATCGTTTCAAGCGCAGACGAGGCCGCGTCCCGCGCCGCGAGCACCGTGTCGAGCATCGCCTGCTCGGTGAAAAGGATCCGGTTGCCGGCGTCCTCGAGCAGGAACCCGATCTGCTCTGGGGTCGACGTGTTGTAGATCGAGAACGGCGTCGCGCCGAGGTGGATCGCCGCGGTGTCGGCGAAGTGGAACTCGGGGCGGTTGGTGAGCATGATCCCGACCGTGTCGCCGTGGCCGACGCCGATCGCCGCGAGCCCTGCCGCGACCGAGCGGACCCGGTCGGCGTACCCGCCCCAGGTGATCGAGAACTCGTCGCCCCTGGTTCGGATCGCAACTCGGTCGGCGTGCTCGGCGGCGGTCAGCTGAAAGGCCTCGGCCATGGTCGCCGCATCGAGGCCCTTCGGCCTCTCGCCCGTGCTGGTCGCCTCGGTCGCCATCTCAGGCGCGGCTGAACCTGCGCCCGGCGGTGGGCGAGGCGTTCTCGTCGAGCAGGACCCGGTCGGACTCGCCCTTCTCTGCGGCCTCGTGCTCGAGCTTCGCGATCCGCTCCGGGGTCAGGTCGCCGGCGTTTTCCTCCTCGATCTTCGCCAGCCACTCAGCCCCCTCGCGCGAGGAGGCCTCGTCGAACTCGACCTCGCCGCGGTGCAGCGACTTGTCGATCTCCTCGAACAGGGTGTCGACCAGGGCCGCCTGCGGGACCTTGCGCAGCGGCTTGCCGTGGGCGTAGATCAGGCCCTCGTTCTTGGCGCCGGCGATCCCGAAGTCGGCGTGGCTCGCCTCGCCGATCCCGTTCACCGCGCATCCGAGTACGGCGACCTCGATCGGCTCGGGGTAGCGCTCCAACCGCTGCTCGATTTCGGCGACGACGGAGTCCATGTCGAACTGGAGCCGGCCGCAGGTGGGGCAGGCGATCAGGACCGGGCCCCGCTCGCGCAGCTGCAGCGCCTTGAGGATCTCCCAGGCGACCTTGACCTCCTCCTCGGCGTGGAAGGTCGAGAGGCTGATCCGGATCGTGTCGCCGACGCCGTCGGCGAGCAGGGTGCCGAGGCCGACCGCGGACTTCAGCGAGCCCGACCATTTCGTCCCCGCCTCGGTGATCCCGAGGTGAAGCGGATAGGGGATCTTCTCGGAGAGCAGGCGGTTGGCGGCGATCGTGTTGGGGACGTTCGTCGACTTGATCGAGACCTTGAAGTTCGTGAAATCGAGGCCCTCCATCAGCTCGACGAACTCGACCGCGGCGGCGACCAGCGCCTCGACCGGGCTCTCGCGCTCGAGCTCGTGCAGGTGCTTCGGCAGCGAGCCGGAGTTGACGCCGATCCGCATCGGGATCCCGGCCGCGTTCGCCCGCTCGGCGACCTCGGCGACTTTCTCCCGGCCGCCGATGTTCCCGGGGTTGAGCCGGATGCAGTGGGCGCCGGCGTCGATCGCCTTCAGCGCCAGGGTGTGGTTGAAGTGGATGTCGGCGATCACCGGGATCGGCGACTGGGCGACGATCGTCCGCAGCGCGGCCGCGTCCTCGTCGCGCGGGACCGCCACCCGGACCAGGTCGGCGCCGGCGTCGGCGACCTTGCGGATCTGCTCCATCGTCGCCTCGAGGTTCGCCGTCTCCGTCTTCGTCATCGTCTGGACGGCGACCGGGGCGCCGCCCCCGATCGGCACTCCGCCGACGAATATCTGGTGTTTGGAGGACATGGGTGGAGCGTACCGGGAGAAGTTTGCGGTCGGATTGAACCCGGCCGCCGCGGGCTCCGTATTTCGAACCGTAGGCGCGCAGAGCGCGGTAGGCTCATGTGCGTCCGGACGAAAACGGGCGTTGGGGAGGGATTTGTAGTCGGATGGCAACAAGGAAGGGGCAATTCGTCATCGTCCTGCTGCTCGCGGGTGCGCCGCCGCGATGCAGTTCGTCCCTGGAAGCTCGGCCGAGGGGCCGACGATCGAACCCGCCGGCCCGGGCAGCAACGGCTACTACTGGAATCCGTCCACGGCATCGATCGGCCTTGGCGGGACCGTGACCTTCAGGAGCACCAGCCCCACGGTCCCGCATGGCGTGAAATGGACAGGAGGCCCAGAAAAACCGAGTTGCACAGGCGTCCCGAGCGAAGGAGAACATACGGGCTGGAGCGGGAGCTGCACCTTCGCCCAGGCTGGCGCCTACTCGTTCGTCTGCACCGTCCATCCGACCGAAATGAAAGGGACGATCACGGTCAGCTCGACCGAAACGCCGCCGGCCCCCGCCACCCCCTACCGGGAGGGACGCCTGAATCGCCGCTGCAGGGAACCGCCTCGCAGGCCCTGAAGCTCGCGAAGAGCCAGCACGGGGGCTCCGTTCGTGGCTCGGTCAACCTCTCGCAGGCGAGCGCCGGCGGCAAGCTCGAAGTCGTCCTGCTCGCGAAGCGGGCCTCGCTGTCGGCCCGGAGCTCGGCCACCAGTCGGGTCGGCCGTCTCGTGCGCTCTCCGCTTCGGGCCGGCCGCGTCTCCTTCGCCGTCCCGCTCAAGCCCGCCGCGCGCCGCGCGCTGCGGAGCCAGAAAAAGCTTGCCCCTGACGGTGCAGGTCGTCGTGAAGCCGCCCGGCCGGGCGGCGTTGACCCTGAAGAGAGGAGTGGTCCTTCATGTCTGACCGGCGATCCGCGCCCGGCTCGAGGTTCCGAATCCCGCTTCCCGGAAGAGGCGGTTGGCGATGCACCTGCTGCTGGCCTCCGTCCTGGGAGGAGCGCTGCTCTCGGTCGGAGCGGTGAGCGGGCTCGCCGCCGACAAGACGATCGAAGCCACCGGCGGCATCGGCACCTACAACTGGACACCGGAAACCGCCACGATCAACGCCAACGGCACGGTCGAATTCAAGAACACGGAGTCGATCCCGCACGGCGTTGTATTCGATAATCCACCGGCAGCACCCAGCTGCTCGGGCTTGCCCAGCCCCAGTGGGACGAACTGGAGCGGGACCTGCACCTTTGCCCAACCGGGGACCTACAGTTTCCATTGCTACGTCCATCCGACCGAAATGACGGGGACGATCACGGTCAACAGCACCGGCCCCGCCAAGCCGACCGTCACCCCGGAAGCGGCGACCGCCATCAAGGACACGGAAGCAACGCTCAAAGGCTCCGTGAATCCAAATGGAGAAGCGACCACCTACTGGTTCGAATATGGCACCAGCACGGCCTATGACCATGAAACCACGCATACTTCAACAGGCACGACTAGTGGCTCAAAATCCGCGACGGTAACCGGGTTGTCGGCCAACACGCTCTACCACTTCCGAATGGTTGCCGAAAACGGAATTGGAAAGACCGAAGGCGGTGACCGCACCTTCACGACCGGCGGTCCGCCCACGGTGACGACCGAACCGGCAACGGGAGTGCACAGCATCGAAGCCACTCTGAAAGGCTCGATCAACCCGCATGGCCTGCAAACCGAATACTTCTTCAATTACGGGACGACGGAAGTCTATGGCCAGAAAACCACAGAAAAGTCCGCCGGCTCGGGAACGACCAACGTCGCCAAAACGGAAGTGGTGACCGGGCTCTTGCCCGAAACCACGTATCACTTCCAGGTCGTCGCCAAGAACTCCGCGGGCGGGGGGAGCGAAGTGAAGGGAGCGGACCAGATGTTCACGACCAGCGGCTTCACCCCGCCGGTGGCGACGACCGGTCAGGCATCCGGGGTGGGCGAAGCGGCCGCGACGCTGGAAGGACTCGTCAACCCCAAAGGGACGGAAACCAAATACTTCTTCAATTACGGGACGACACGACGGCCTATGGCCAGAAAACTGCCGAAACCAGCACGGGCAAAGGCACCAGCAATGTCAACGTATCGGCATCGCTGACGGGCCTCGCGCCCGGGACGACCTACCACTTTCAGTTGGTCGCGAAAAACTCTGGGGGCGAAACGCAAAGGGCTCGACCAGACGTTCACCACCGCATCCACTCCGCCACCGCCGCCCCCTCCGCCACCGCCGCCCCCTCCGCCACCGCCGACGCCGGAAGTGGCGCCTCCTGAAACGAAGATCACCCTCAGGCCTCCGGCGAAGACCCACGACCGCACGCCGACGATCAAGTTCAGCGCGACGGGCAGCGGCGTCAGCTACCAGTGCAGCGTCGACGTAAAGCCGTTCAAGGCCTGCCGCTCGCCGTTCACCGCTCCATCGCTGAAGCCGGGCAGGCACCGGATCCGGGTCAAAGCGATCGTCGGCGGTGTCGCCGACCCGACCCCGGCCTCGGTCAGCTTCAAGGTGGTCGCGGCAAAGCCCGGATAGGCGGCCGCTGCGCTAGCGGCCGCTGAAGCCGCCGCCGGAGATACGGCCGATGTCGTTAGAGAGGCCGATGAAGAAGAGCGTGATCACGAGCACAAAGCCGATCACGCCTGCCCGCTCCATCACCTGATAGGAGACGGGCCGGCCGCGCACCTTCTCGACCAGGCTCCAGAAGATGTGGCCGCCGTCGAGCGGCAGGAACGGGAAGAGGTTGATCAGCCCGAGCGAAAGGCTGACGATCGCCACCAGCAATAGCGTTTCCTTCGTGCTTTCATCGAGTGTTTCGTTGGCGACGTCGCTGACGCCGACGACGCCGGAGAGCTGCTTGCGCTGCTTCTCTTCGAACAGCCTGGAGAAGACCGAAACCGTTCCCTTGGTGACGAACCAGGTCGAATCGACGGCGTGTTGGGCCGCGCCGCCGACACCGAGCGCGACGGTCCTGGCCCCGTAGCGGAACCCGATCCGCGCGGCTTCTTCAGCGGCGTCATAACTTCGGTCGCCACCGCAATCGTCTTCACCTCTCCATTGCGGCGCACCGTCAGGGTGACCGGCGTCTCCGCTCCGGCAGCCATCGACCTGTTTGCCGGCGCATTTGTGCGAGGAGATGTCTTCGCGGAATTGTTCGAGCCGCGCGTGGGTACTGAGATCGGGATAGCGCCGACCGTCGACGGCGAGGATCTCATCTCCCCTCTTCAGCGTGGCGGCGGCCGGGGTCTTCCGGGCTGGATGCCCCCCACCTTCTGCGTGCTTTCTTCGAAGCCGTAGTGGAGGAAGACGAAGAAGAGGATCGCCAGCGCAATGGCGATATTGACCGCCGGCCCGGCGCCGATGACGACGATTCGCTTCCAGACCGGCTGGTGGTAATAGCCGCGGGCGGCGATCTCGGGAGGGAGCTCCTCGTCGGGGTTCATACCGGTGATCTTCACGAAGCCGCCTGCGGGGATCGCGCCGATTCCGTACTCGGTCTCCCCCCTCTTGATCGATACGACCTTCGGCGGGAAGAAGAGGAAAAAGCGCTCGACGCGCATGCCCGTCGCCTTGGCGGCGAAGAAGTGCCCGGCCTCGTGAAGGATCACCAGCGCCGAGAAGCCGAGGACGATCAGCAGCCAGTTCATACCGCTGCAAACCCCCCGATCCGCTCCTCGGTGCGGCGGCGGGCCTCCTCGTCGATCGCGAACAGCTCCTCGAAGTGGGTCACGGGCTGCGCCGGCATCTCCGCCAGGAGCCCCTCGACCGCGGCGGAGATCGCCGTGAACGGGATCCGCCCGGCGAGGAAGGCGGCAACGGCGACCTCGTCGGCGGCGTTGAGCACGCAGGGCGAGCTGCCGCCGGCCTTCCCCGCCTCGAGCGCGAGCCGCAGGCAGGCGAACGTCTCGAGATCGGGCTCCTCGAACGCGAGCTCGCCGACCGTCGCCAGGTCGAGCCGGGGGACGTCGACGTCGGCGCGCTCGGGGTAATGGAGAGCGTAGGAGATCGGGACCCGCATATCGGGGTAGCCGAGGTGGGCCAGCGTCGCGCCGTCGTTGAGGTCGATCAGCGAGTGGACGATCGACTGCGGGTGGATCACGACCTCGATCCGCTCGTAGGGGATCCCGAACAGGAGGTGGGCCTCGATCGCCTCGAACCCCTTGTTCATCAGGGTCGCCGAGTCGATCGTGATCCTCCCCCCCATCCGCCAGGTCGGGTGCGCGAGGGCGTCCTCGACGCTGACCTCGGCGAGGTCGGTGCGGCCCCGGAACGGGCCGCCGGAGGCGGTCAGGACGAGCCGCTCGACGGTCCCCGGCGGCTGCGAGGCGATCAGCTGGAACAGGGCCGAGTGCTCGGAGTCGACCGGCAGCAACCGCGCCCCGGTCGCCTCGGCGAGCGCCATCGTCAGCTCGCCGCCGATCACCAGGCTCTCCTTGTTGGCGAGGGCGACGTCGATCCCCTCGCTCAGCGCGACCACGGTCGGGCCGAGGCCGGCGGCCCCGACCATCCCATTGAGCACGAGGTCTGCGCCCGAATCGGCGACGAGTTGGCGGATTCCCTCCTCGCCCTCGAGCACCTGGCCGTCCCAGGCCGAGCGGGCCCTGGCGGCCGCGTCGGCGTCGGCGAGGGCGACGACGGGGACGCCGTGTTGGCGCGCCCCATCGACCAGCGGCTCCCAGCTCGAGCCCGCGGCAAGGCCGACGACCTGGAGCTCGTCAGAGGCGGCGACGATCTGGAGCGCCTGGGCCCCGATCGACCCGGTGGCGCCGAGGATGACCAATTTCCTCATCGAGAGAAGTTTGGCAGCCTCGACCTTTTCAGTAGACGAGCTGGATCGCCAGGTAATAACCGACCACGATCGTGAAGAAGACGGCGTCGAGGCGGTCGAGGAGGCCGCCGTGCGGCCCGAAGAGCCGTCCGGTGTCCTTGGTGCCGAGGTCGCGCTTGACCATCGACTCGAAGAGGTCGCCGATCGGGGCGAATATCGCCACCGCCGCGCCGATGATCAGGGCGTCCGTCCCGGTGAGCCAGTTCTGGTACAGCCCGGCGAACCAGAAGGCCATCGTTCCGATCACGAAGCCACCGATCAGTCCCTCGACCGTCTTGTTCGGCGAGAGGCTCGGTGCGATCCGGTGCGAGCCGAACATCCGGCCGGTCGCATAGGCGCCGGTGTCGCAGGCGAAGGTCCCGACGAGGACGTCGATCAGCAGGGCGGCGCCGTGCTCGGGGAGGTCGCGAAGCAGGACCGCGTGGACGAGGGGGATCCCGATCCAGAGGATCCCCAGCAGCGTCACCCCCATCGACATCGTGACCCCGTCGCGATGTTTGCGGTCGGCGCCGAAGGCGAACATGACTGGGAACGAGGCGGCCAGCACCAGCACCACGTTGAAGGCGGTCCCGAAATGGGCCGCGACGATCAGCGCGGTGACCGTCAGGTAGGCGGCGATCCCGATCGGACGGACCGGCGCCGACATCGTCAGGAACTCGCGCATGCAGAGCAGCCCGATCGCGATCATCGCGATCGAGAAGGCGACGCCGCCGGCGACGGTGATCGCGATCGCAAACGCGATCCAGGGAATCGCGACGAGGATCCTGCGAATCGTCTCGCCCCGCATCCGCCGCCGCTGCAACCGCGGCGGCGCCGGCGGGCGCGAGGGCCGTTCCTGGGCGACCGTGGGGTCGTCGAGTTCCTCGAAGTGCCCGACCGCGCGCTCGAACTCGGAGCCGCGGTCACGCCGTTCCTCGCGATCTCCGCCGCCGGACTCCATCAGCGCGCCCCGAACCGGCGCCTACGCTCGTCGAACTCCGCGAGCGACTGCTCGAAGGCCTCGCGCCCGAAGTCGGGCCAGAGCTCGTCGCGGAAGACGAGCTCTGAGTAGGCGCACTGCCAGAGCAGGTAGTTCGAGATCCGCTGCTCGCCGCTGGTCCGTATCAGGAGGTCGGGATCGTGCATCTCCGGGGCGTAGAGCCGGCTGCGAAATTCCTCCTCGTCGCCGCCCTGGAAGCCTCGCGCCGCGTCGAGGATCTCCGCCCGCCCGCCGTAGTTGAAGGCGACGAAGAGCTTGATCCGCTCGTTCGAGGCGGTCGTCTCCTCGGCCCGGTCCATCCGCTCGAGCAGATCGAGGGCGAGCCCGTCGCGGCGTCCGATGAACCGCATCCGCACGCCTTCCTCGTTCAACTCCGGGGTCTCGGCGTCGATCCGTTCGCCGAACATCCTCATCAGCCCCGCGACCTCATCCGCGGGCCGGGACCAGTTCTCGGTCGAGAAGGAGTAGACGGTCAGCTCCTCGACCCCGAGCTCGACCGCGTCGCGGAGGCGTGCCTTGACGGTGTCGGCCCCGGCCCGGTGACCCTCGACCACCGGCAGCCCCTTCTGCTGGGCCCAGCGGCCATTGCCGTCGGTGATGATCGCTACGTACCGCGCGGAGGCGCTCACACCTCCAGGATCTCCTCTTCCTTTCCCTTGAGGAGAGCGTCGATCTCCGCGACCGCCTCATCGGTCTGCTTCTGGAGCGCGGTCTCGGCGCGGCGCTCGTCGTCCTCGCCCGCTTCGCCCTCCTTCTTCAGTTCGCGCAGGTCGTGCATCGTGTCGCGGCGGATGTTGCGCACCGCGACCCTTCCCTCCTCCGCCACCCCGTGGACCACTTTGACCATCTCGCGGCGGCGCTCCTCGGTCAGCTCCGGGATCCCGAGCCGGATCAGGTTGCCGTCGTTGCTCGGCGTCAGCCCGACATCGGACTCGCGGATCGCCTTCTCGATCGCCTCGATCGCCGATTTGTCGAACGGAGTCACGGTCAGCAGCCGCGCGTCGGAGGCGGCGATGTTGGCCAGCTGCTTCAGCGGCGTCGGCGAGCCGTAGTAATCGACCGTGATCCGGTCGAGCAGATGGGGGGACGCGCGGCCGGTCCGAACGGTCGCGAGCTCGCCGCGGCTCGATTCGACCGATTTCGCCATTCGGTCCTGGGCGTCCTTGAGCAGCTCGTCGATCAGCTCCACTGGTCCTCTCCTAGCCGGCGGGTTCGTTGGAGACCAACGTGCCCACTCTCTCGCCGCCGACGATCCTATCTATGTTCGACTCGTCCCCCATGTTGAAGACGTAGATCGGGAGGCCGTTGTCCATGCAGAGGGAGAGCGCGGTCGAGTCCATCACCTTCAGGCCTCGCTCGAGCGCCTCGCGGTGGGAGATCGCGGGGATGAACTCCGCATCGGGGTTGGTCGCCGGGTCGGAGTCGTAGACGCCCTCGACGCCGTTCTTGGCCATCAGGATCGCTTCGGCGCGGATCTCGAGCGCGCGAAGCGCCGCCGCGGTGTCGGTCGTGAAGAACGGGTTGCCCGTCCCGGCGGCGAAGATCACGACCCTGCCTTTCTCGAGGTGGCGCATCGCGCGGCGGCGGATGTAGGGCTCGGCGATCTCCTTGACGTCGATCGCCGACATCACCCTGGTGTGCTCGCCGATCGTCTCCAGCGCGTCCTGCAGCGTCAGCGCGTTGAGGACCGTGGCGAGCATTCCCATGTAGTCGCCGGTCGCGCGGTCCATCCCAGCGGCGGCCGCCTCGAGCCCGCGGAATATGTTGCCGGCGCCGACGACGATCGCGACCTCCACCCCCCGCGCCCGAACCGCCGCGACCTGGCGGGCGATCCGCTGGACCTCCGAGGCATCGGTTCCGTACTCGAGGTCTCCCATCAGCGCCTCCCCCGAGAGCTTCAGGAGGATGCGGCCGAACTTGGGATCGGCGTCAGCCACCGACGCGGAAGTAGGCGAACCTGGCGATCCGGATGTTCTCGCCCGTCTTCGCCGCCATCTCCTGGCGCAGCTCCTCGATCGATTTCGAGTCGTGCTTCTCGGCGTTGACGTGGGACTGGTCGAGGAGGGCGACCTCCTTCGCCCACTTGGCGAGCTGTCCCTCGACGATTTTCTCGACGACGTTGTCCGGTTTGCCGTCCTCGCGGGCCTTCTCCTCGAAGACGCGCCGCTCGGCCTCCCGCTCCTCCTCGGGGATCTCCTCGGAGGAGACGTACTGCGGGGCGGTCGCCGCGATGTGCAGCGCGACCTCGTAGGCAAAGGCCCTGAAGTCCTCGTTGCGGGCGACGAAGTCGGTCTCGCACTGGACTTCGACCATCGCCCCGACCTTGTCGTTGGCGTGGATATAGGAGGAGACGACGCCCTCGTCGGTGCCGCGCCCCTCGCGCTTGGCAGCCGAGGCCTGGCCCTTGACCCTGAGGATCTCGACCGCACGGTCGGTGTCCCCGCCGGCCTCGGCGAGCGCCGCTTTGCAGTCCATCATCGCCGCCCCGGTCCGATCCCGCAGCGCCTTCACGTCGGCCGCGGAGACGGTCACGACTGCCCTTTCGTCGAAGCGGCGGCAGGAGACGCATCTGTCGGCGAGGGGGCGGGCGGCGCGCCTGCACCCTGGGCGTCTGTCTCATTTGTCCCTCCCGCGGCAGGACCCGCGGGCCGGGGCTCCTGGGCAGCGGCTGCCGCCGCGGCCGCCTGCGCCGCCTGCTCGGCCTCGAGCCGCGCTTTCTCCTCTTCCTCCCGCTTCTTCCGCTCTTCCTCCTCCTTGCGACGGCGCTCCATTTCCTCGGCGATCCGCCGTTCCTCCTGCTCGCGCCAGGCGCCGGCGCCGGTCTCGATCGCGCTCCCGATCGTCCCGATAACGAGCTCGCAGGAGCGGATCGCGTCGTCGTTGCCCGGGATCACGTAGTCGATCTGGGTCGGGTCGCAGTTGGTGTCGACGAGGCCGATGATCGGGATCCTCAGCCGCACCGCCTCGCGCACCGCGATCTCCTCCGTTTTCAGGTCGGTGACGAAGACCGCGTCCGGCAGGCGGTCCATGTCACGGACGCCGCCGAGGTTGTAATCGAGCTTGGTGAGCTCGGCCTGCATCCCCATCCGCTCCTTGGTCGGCAGCAGGTCGAGTTTGCCCTCCTCCTGCCACCCGGTCAGCTCGTGCAGGCGGGAGATCCGCGCCGAGATCGTGTTGAAGTTGGTCAGCAGGCCGCCGAGCCAGCGCTGGCTCACGTACGGCATCTTGCAGCGCTGCGCCCACGATTCGACCGCGCCGCGCGCCTGCTTCTTGGTTCCGACGAACAGGACGGTGCCGCCGCCGGAAGCGAGCTCGCCGGCGAACCGGCGCGCATTCTCCAGCAGCCCCTCCGTCTGGACGAGGTCGATGATGTGGATCCCGTCCAGCTCGCCGAATATGTAGCGGCGCATGTTCGGGTTCCAGCGCCGCGTCTGGTGTCCGAAATGGACTCCAGCCTCGAGCAGCTCTTTGAGGCCAGCCTCTGGCATTTTCAGATGTCTCCTTGGGTTTGGTGCTACCCCACCGCTCTGACCGGGGATTCGGCCGCTGCCGATCAGGATCCGGGGCGATACGGCGGGGGTCGGTTGAAGGGCCAGGGATTGTAGAGGGGTGGCCCGGGTCAGGCCCCGCGAGCGGCCTCCAGGGCCGCCGCGAGGTCCCCGGGCAGCTCGGAGGAGAAGGCCAGCTCGGCGCCGGTGACGGGGTGGGTGAAGGCCAGCCTATGGGCGTGGAGGAAGGGCCGCTCGAGCCCGTAGCGGCTCTCGCCGCCGTAGGTCGGGTCGCCGAGGAGAGGGTGGTCGATCGCCGCGAAGTGGGCGCGGATCTGGTGCGTGCGGCCGGTCTCCAGGCGCGCCTCGATGAGGGTCTCGCGGGGGAGCAGCTCGAGCACCGTGAAGTGGGTCCGGGCCTGGCGCGAGGCGGCACCGGACACCGCCATCCTGTGGCGCTGGCGGGCGGCGCGGCCGATCGGCGCGTCGATCGTCCCCGATCGCGACGGCAGCCGGCCGCCGGCGAGCGCGATGTAGATGCGCTCCACCTCACGGCGACGGACCTGCGCCTGAAGCGCCCGCAGCGCGTCCTCATCACGGGCGACGACCATCAGCCCGCTCGTCCCCTTGTCGAGGCGGTGGACTATCCCCGGCCGCTCGGGCTCGCCACCGCCGAGGATCTCGCCGAGCTCGTCGACGAGCGTCGGGCCCGAGTGCGACGGCGCCGGGTGCACCACCAGGCCCGCGGGCTTGTCGACCACGGCGAGCGACTCGTCGATGTGGACGATGCGCAGCTCGCCGTCGGTCATCGCGGCTCCCCGGTCAGGCTCAGCGCCAGCAGCACCACGCCGAGGGTGATCGAGACGTCGGCGAGGTTGAAGGGGGGCCAGGTGAAGATGTCGACGTAGTCGGTCACCGCATCGGCCCGGATCCGGTCGGCGAGGTTGCCCAGGGCGCCGCCGGCGAGGAGGCCCACCGCCACCCACAACCAGGGCCGGGTCGGATCGCGTGAGAAGAGCCAGCCGATGAACGCCAGGCTGCCCAGCGCGAAGACGACCAGCAGGCCACCGCCGTCGCCGGCGAGGCCGAAGGCGACGCCGCTGTTGTGGGCGAGGGTGAGGCCGAACGGGCCGAGGACGTCGACGTGCTCGCCGGGGTAGATGTTGGCCTCGATCGCGGCCTTGACCCCCTGATCGATCGCGACGACGAATCCGCAGAGCGCGCCGGCGAGGCGCCAGGCACGACCGCGTCCCACCCTCACCCCGCGATCAGGCTGACGACCACGACCCGCAGCACGACGAGGACGATGATCGCGATCATCGGGCTCAGGTCGAGGGCGAAGCCGCTGCCGCCGATCGGCGGCAGCACTCGCCTGAAGAGGTTGATGTATGGGTCTGTCGTCTCGGTGACGAAGTCGAGGCAGGCGCGGAGCACCCGGTTGTAGGGCATTCGAGGGACCCAGGAGATCAGCACCCGGATCAGGATCAGGACGATGTAGACGAGGAACAGGGCGGCGACGTATTCGGCGACGTCGTCGCGGGTCAGCGCGACGGGGATCACGGCCTCATCCTCTCCAGCGAGGCCCTGACCGCGGCGGCGAACGCGTCACGCGCCCCCTCGCGGTCGAGCGCCTCGAGCCCCGCCTCGGTGCTGCCCCCCGGGGATGCCACCGCCCTCCGTACCTCGGCCGGGTCGCGGCTCTCGAGCAGCTCGGCGGTGCCCGCCGCGGTCTCGACGACGAGTTCACGGGCGAGGGCGTCGTCGAGCCCCGCCTCGGCGCCGGCGTCGGCGAGGGCCTCGACCGCGAGGGCGAGGTATGCCGGTGCGCAACCCATCACCGCGGTCGCCGCATCGAACTGCCCGTCCGGCAGGTCCACCGTCTTGCCGAGGAGGTCGAGGAGCGCCCTGACCTCGGCCGAGTCGCCGCCGGAGACACAGAGGACGCCCCTCCGCACCTCGACCGCGACGTTCGGCATCACCCGGAAGACGTCGGCGTTGGGGAACGCGGCCCGGACGGTCTCGAGCGAGGTCGCGCCGAGCAGGGAGACGAGCGGCGCAGGTGTCTCGCCGATTTCGGCGGCGACGTCACCGAGGCGCGCGGGCTTGACCGCGAGGACGATTACGTCGGCGGCCTCGCCGAGCTCCGCGTTCGACCCGACGGCCCTGCCGTCGACCTCGGCCGCCAACTCCTCGGCCCTGCCGGACCCGGAGTCGGTGAACAGCATCTTGTCGACCGCCCCGACCCAGCCGCGGGCCATCGCCGCGGCCATGCTGCCCGAGCCTATGAAGCCGACAACCATGGCTCGCAGCCTAGTGGCGGGCGGCGCGAAGGCGGTCTATGACTGGTTGAAGAAGCCTTTGTCGAGGAGGCGTGCCTTCTCCTCGGCGGAGACCTCGACGTTGCGCGGCGTCAGCAGGAAGATCTTCTCGGCGATCCGCTGCATGCCCCCGTCGAGCGCGTACGTCAGGCCGGAGCTGAAGTCGATCATCCGCTTCGATAGCTCGTGATCGGTCGTCTGCAGGTTGAGGATCACCGGCACCTTGCGCTTGAACTGGTCGGCGACCTGCTGGGCGTCGTTGAAGTTGCGGGGGATCACGAGGTGGACCTGGACGTCGGAGTCCCCGTTGCCGACCGGCCGCAGGACGCGGGTTCGGGATGCGGCGATCGGCTCGTCGTCGGCGAAGATGTCGTCGATCTCGTCGCGCCGGGCCCGCCGCGAGGTGGGCAGCCGCCGGACCTGGCCGGAGTCGCGGCCGCCGTCGACGTCGTCCTCGGA
The DNA here is from genome assembly GCA_963780815.1 of uncultured Solirubrobacterales bacterium. Taxonomy (GTDB): domain Bacteria; phylum Actinomycetota; class Thermoleophilia; order Solirubrobacterales; family 70-9; genus VRUE01. The sequence goes on from CAWADG010000004.1 coordinate 604,602, forward strand.
GTCGGGAATGAATTCTTCCTCGTACTCCGGGCCGTAGTCGTGGTCTTCGGCGAGACCGAAGTAGACAAGCGCTTTATGCCATGTGTCTCGGAGTGCCATATCAGCGCATCATTCGGCTTTGAGCGGCCAATTCCTTTGCCAATTATGCAGCAGTCGTCACATGTAGAGCGTGGTTCCGAGCCTGACGATCGTCGCGCCCTCCGCAACCGCGACCTCCCAGTCCTGTGAGGTCCCCATCGAGAGCCGCCCGAGCCCGTGTTCGGCGGCCAACTCGGCGAGGCGGGCGAAGTGCGGGCGCGACGCCTCCGGGTCCTGGCTGAAGGGCGGCATCGTCATCAATCCCGAGACCCGCACCGGGCAGCGCTCGATGAACCTGCCGAGCTCGGCGGGGGCGATTCCCGCCTTTCCCTCCTCACCGGCGACGTTCACCTCGACCAGCACCTCCGTCTCCGGGCCCCCGTGACGGCCGAGCTGCTCCAGCGCGGAGTCGGTCGCGACCGAGTGGATCAGGCGGCAGATCGGCAGCAGCTGCTTCACCTTGCGGCTCTGGAGGGCACCGATGAAGTCCCACTCGAAAGCGTCTCCCCACCGCTCCCGCTTTGCCGCCATGTCCTGCTGCCGGTTCTCGCCGACCAGCGTCACCCCCGCCTCGGCGAGCACGCCCATCTCCTCCAGGGGCACGTACTTCGTCGCCGCCAGGATCTCGACCCGGTCGCCGGCCACCTCCCTCGCGCGCTCGAGGTTGGCGGCCACCTTCGCGGCCTCGATCCCTTCGATCAGCCCCGGCACCTCAGCCCCCCTCGACCCAGGCGACTCCCGCCTGGCGCCCGGTCGTGCCGGCATCGCGGCGATGGGAGAAGAAGCGCTCCTCTTCGCAGCTGGTGCAGAGCTCGGCGACCTCGACCCGGGTGGCGCCGGCGTCGACCAGTAACCTGCGGGCGACGGCGGTGAGGTCCAGTGTCGGGCCCGGCGCGTCGATGCCGAGGGCCGCGAAGGCGGCGAGGACGTCCTCGCCGACCTCGTAGCAGCAGGGTCCGATCCCGGGCCCGATCGCGGCGTCCGTCGCGGCCACCGCCTCCGCCCCGCGGCCGATGATCCCGGCAACCAGGCCGCGCCAACCGCAGTGGAGCATCGCGACCCCGCCGGGGCCCGCGAGGGCAATCGGAAGGCAGTCCGCGACGAGCACCAGCGGGGCCAGGCCGGGCTCGACCGCGACCTGGCCGTCGACCTCGGCGATCACGCCACCGGGAGCGGCGTAGGGGCTCGGGGACTGGCGCTCGAGGTGGACGGCGACCTCGCCCCCGTGGACCTGGCGCCCCATCAGGACCCTCTCGGGGTCGAGGTCGAGCGCGGCGGCGAGCCTGCGGCGGTTCTCGGCCACCACGCCCGACTCGTCCCCGGTGAGGATGCCGAGGTTGAGGCTCGCGAACGGCTCCCTGCTGGCGCCGCCGATCCTCGTCGAGAACGCAACCCGGGCTCCTGTCGCCAGGTCGGCCTCGAGCCACTCGACGCCGTCCCGGCTACGCCACTCCATCGGCCCCCCGTGCCGCCTCGAGCGCAGCCTCGAGCTCCCGGTCCCTGCCGGAGAGCCCGTCGTCGAGCTTCCGTCTCAGCGCCCCCTTCAGGCCGTGCCCGACGGCCGGCCCCTCCGGGATCCCGGCCGCGATCAGGTCGGCTCCGTCGATCTCGAGGCTGACGCCGCGCCAATCGAGCAGGTACCGGTCGAGCCACTCGGCCCCCATCGCCCGCGCCAGGGCGAGCTCGAGTGGGTCCCTGCCGGCGACCGCCTCGACCGCCTCCGAGGGCCGGTCCGGGGCAAGAGCGGCGAGGCCTTCGGCGGCCCCGACCGGGCCGAGGGCGGCGGCAAGGATCGCGTCGGGCCGCGAACCGAATCCCTCCCACGGCGGTTCGGTAAGAAGATCATCGACGCGGGCGGCGAGCTCGAGGCCGCCGTCGCGAAACTCGACCAGGCCCCACTCCGCAAGCAGCGCCAGCGCGCGCAGTGCCTCCGGCCCGGCCGCGATCCGCCGCAGGTCGGCTGCTCGGCGGTTGGCGGAGACGGTCTCGAGGTCCGCCTCGACGAGGAGGGCGGCGGTCTCCGGCTCCGGCTCGAGGCCGAACCGGGCCGCGTACCGTGCCGCGCGGAGCGCCCTCGTCGGGTCATCGCGGAACGAGCCCGGGTGGAGGATCCGGAGCATCCCGGCCTCGAGGTCGGCCCTGCCGCCGTGGGGATCGATCAGGTCCGGCGTCCCTTGAAGCGGGACCGCCATCGCGTTGATCGTGAAGTCGCGGCGGGCGAGGTCGGTCTCGATGTCGGGCGCGGGCTCGACCTCCGGCAGCGCCCCGGGCTCGGGGTAGGACTCGGCGCGGGCCGCGGCGATGTCGACACGATGCCCGTCGAGGATCGCCTTCGCGGTCCCGAAGCGCTCGTGCTCGGTCCACTCGGCCCCGAGCCCCTCGGCGAGCTCGGCGGCGTCGCCGACGACGACGAGGTCGATGTCGGCGCGTCCATGGCCCAGCAGCAGGTCGCGAACGGCCCCCCCGACAAGGAAGACCGGTGCCGTCGCCGCCTCGGCGACCGGGGCCAGCTCCGGGTAGGCGTCCGCGATCGCCTTCCCGAGATCCCCGGTCGGCATCAGGGTCGGAGACATCGCTCAGGTGCGCACCGGGATTCCGGCGCCGGCCAGATGCCGCTTCGCGTCGCGCACCCGGTAATCCCCGTAGTGGAAGATCGAGGCGCAGAGGACCGCGTCGGCGGCGCCGTCGGCGATCGCGGCGCTGAGATGCTCCAGCGACCCGGCGCCGCCTGAGGCGATCACCGGCACCGGCACCGCTTCGCTCACCGCCCGGGTCAGCTCGAGGTCGTAGCCGTCGGTCGTCCCATCGCGGTCCATGCTCGTCAGCAGCACCTCACCGGCGCCCCGCTCGACCGCCTCGACCGCCCACGACACCGCGTCCCGGCCCTCGACCCTCGTCCTCCCTCCATGAACGTAAACGTCATAAATTCCGACCACTTCCTCGGCTCGCGCTCCCTCGCGGGAACCAGACTGCGACGCTCGGTTGCTCCCGCGGTCGGAAGTGGTCGGGGTGGCGGCTCTCGATTGCGTACCGGCTCTTTTGGCGTCTATTGCGACGACGACGCACTGGGCGCCGAAGTGGTCGGCGAGCTCGGTCAGCAGCTCGGGCCGGGCGAGCGCGGCCGAGTTGACCGAGATCTTGTCGGCGCCGGCGTCGAGCACAGCCTGCGCGTCCTGCACCGAGCGGATCCCGCCGCCGATCGTGAAGGGGATGAAGACGTTGTCGGCGGTGCGGCGTGCGAGCTCGACGATCGTCTCGCGCTGCTCGTGCGAGGCGGTTATGTCGAGGAAGACGAGCTCGTCGGCGCCCTCGGCGTCATACCGTTCGGCGAGCTCGACCGGGTCCCCGGCGTCGCGCAGGCCGACGAAGTTGGTGCCCTTCACCACGCGCCCCGCGTCGACGTCGAGGCAGGGGATCACCCGTTTGAGGACCATCGCTAGAGCCTAGATGCTGGCCCTGCCCCGGCCCAGAGCGGCGTTTGCCTCGGCGACCGTGAACCGGCCCTCGTAGAGGGCGCGGCCGACGATCACGCCGGCGACGTTGGCGGGAACCGCCGCGGCGAGGGCCTCGAGGTCGGCGAGGGTCCCGACCCCGCCCGAGGCGATCAGATCGGCACCGGTGGCAGCGGCGACGCGTTTCAGCTCCTCGATTGCCGGCCCCTCCATCGTCCCGTCGACCTCGATCGTCGTGCAGAGGAACCGGGCGACGCCCCGCTCGGTGAGGGACGACACCGCGTCGGCGACGTCGGTGTCGCTCTCCTCGGTCCATCCGGCGAGCGCGACCCGGCCGCCGCGGGCGTCGACGGAGACGACGATCCGCTCACCGTGGCCATGGAGCATCGCATCGAGAAACTCGGGATCGTCGAGCGCGGCCGTCCCGATCACCGCCCGCTCGACGCCTGCTCTCAGTACCGCCGCGACCGAGTCGGCGTCGCGCAGGCCGCCACCGGCCTGAACCGGGCACGGAACCGCGGCGGCGATCCGCCGCACCGCATCGAGGTTCTCGGGAGAGCCCGAGCGCGCCCCGTCGAGGTCGACGACGTGGAGGAACTCGGCCCCTTCGTCTGCCCACCTCCTCGCCGCGTCGACCGGGTCGGCGTCATAGGAGGTCTCGCGCTCGTAGTCGCCCTGCAGCAGCCGCACCGCGCCGCCGCCGCGGATGTCGATCGCCGGGTAGAGGATCACGCCGCGGCGGGCGCCCGGGCGCAGACGCCAGCGAAGTTGGCCAGCAGGCGCAGTCCGGCGCTGCTCGACTTCTCCGGGTGGAATTGGACGCCGAAGACGTTGTCGCGCTCGGCGGCGCAGGCGAAGCGTGAGCCGTACTCCGCGGTCCCGAGCAGATCGGATCCCTCCGGCCGCGGGCTGAACGAGTGGACGAAGTAGAACGGGGTGCCGGTCTCGATGCCCTCCGTCAGGCGCGACTCGCGCGCCCAGGTGACCGGCGACCACCCGATGTGGGGGATCTTGAGGCCGCCTGCGTCGAGGCCGGCGACCGCTCCCGGCAGCAGGCCCAGCCCGGTCGCGCCGCCGAGCTCGGTGGTCGAGTCGAAGAGCAGCTGCAGGCCGAGGCAGATCCCGAGGATCGGCACGCCGGCCTCGCATCGCTCGCCGACCAGCTCGTCGATCCCGAGCTCGCGGATTCGCTCCATCGCCCGCGGGAAGGCGCCGACGCCGGGAAGGATGAGGCCCGAGGCGCCGCGCACCGTCGCCGCGTCGTTGGCGATCGTCGCCTCGGCGCCGACATGCTCGAGCGCCTTCTCGACCGAGCGCAGGTTCCCCATCCCGTAATCGAGGATGCAGATATGGACCGGCTCACTCACTGAGGGTTCCCTTCGTCGACGGCACTCCGGGCTCGTCGGGATCGATCGAGACGGCGACCCGGAGCGCGCGGGCGAAGGCCTTGAAGCAGGCCTCGATCATGTGGTGGGCGTTGGTCCCGTAGCGGACCGAGAGGTGGAGGGTCATCTTCGAGGCGTTGGCGACGGCGCGGAAGAACTCCTCGGTCAGCTCGGTGTCGAAGCCGGCGATCGAGGTCGCCGGGAGGTCGGCGTCGAAGACGCAGAGAGGCCGGCCGGAGATGTCGATTGCGCACTCGGCCAGCGACTCGTCCATCGGCACCAGCGCCGATCCGTAGCGGCGGATTCCCGCCCGGTCCCCGAGCGCCTCGTCGAGCGCCTGACCGAGGACGATGCCGACGTCCTCGACGGTGTGGTGGGCGCCGGTCTCGAGGTCGCCGCTCGCCTCGACTCGGAGGCCGAGCCGGCCGTGCCGGGCGAGCAGGTCGAGCATGTGGTCGAGGAACCCGACGCCGGTGGCCGCGCGCGACTCACCGCCGTCGAGGTCCAGCGAGAGCCCGATCTGGGTCTCTGCGGTGCTGCGCTTCTTCTCCGCTGCGCGGCTCATGGCTCACTCCTAATCATCGCCGACTCGGCGTGGACCGGGAATCCCTCGGCATCGGCGATCGCCTCGACGTGCGGGGCGAGCTTGGTCGCCGCCTCGGCGGGAATCTCGACGGTGGCGATCGTGCGGCGGAAGGTTCCCGGGCCGAGCGGACCGGAGAAGCGGCCGGCGCCGGTGGTCGGCAGGACGTGATTGGACCCGGCGACGTAGTCGCCGAACGCGGTCGCCCCCATCCGGCCGACGAAGACGCAGCCGGCGGTGGTGACCCTGTCGGCGAGCAGCGCCGCGTCCTCCTCGATCAGCTCGAGGTGCTCGGGGGAGTAGGCGTTGGCGAGGTCGATCGCGGCCTCGGCGTCCGGCACCTGGACAAGGGCGAGTGGCGCGTCGGTGACGCTGGGCCGCGACCCTGCCGCCGCCGCGACGGCGGACTCGATCTCATCGAGGACGTGCTCCTCGACAGCGGCGACGAGCAGCGGGCTCTCCTCTCCGTGCTCGGCCTGGGCGCAGAGGTCGAGGGCGATCCAGCCCGGCTCGGCGTCATGGCCGGCGATCACCATCAGCTCCGACGGGCCTGCATAGGAGTCGATGCCGACGAGCCCCTGGACCTCGCGCTTCGCGTCCTGGACCCAGGCGCTGCCGGGGCCGGCGATGACGTCGACGTGGCGGACGCTCTCGGTCCCGTAGGTGAGGGCGAAGATCGCCTGGGCGCCGCCCATCGCGAAGATCTCGTCGACCTCGCTGAGGGCGGCGGCGGCGAGGACGATCGGGTGCAACCTGCCGTCCGGCCCGGGCGGCGAGGCGAGGGCCACTCTCCCGACCCCCGCGACGCGGGCCGGGATCGCGCACATCAGGACGCTCGAGGGATAGAAGGCCCTGCCGCCGGGGGCGTAGATGCCCGCCGCTTGCACCGGGATCGATCTGACAGTCACCGTCTGGCCCTGGGGAAGCCTGACCTCGCGGGCGTCGGGCTCGAGCTGGGCCTCGGCGACTGCTCGGATGTTCGCGGCCGCCACCTCGAGCGATTCGCGCAGCCCCCGATCGAGCTCGGCGAGGGCGGCGTCGGCCTCCCCGGGGTCGACGAGCAGCGAGCTCTGCCTGTCCCCGGCGCCGAAGCGCTCGTTCAGGCCCATGACCGCGTCGTCGCCGCCCTCGCGCACCTCCTGCCTGATCGCCTCGACATCGATGTCGGGGACGGTCTCCCCTTCCTCGAGGTGCCAGAGTCTGATCTCCCTCGCGGTCGGGCCCGCCTCCTCCCACTCGAAACGCCTCACCCTCATCGTTCGCTCGCCTCGCGCAGGCGCGCCGCGAGCCCGTCGACCTCCTCGCCGCGCAGCTTGTGGGCGACTCGGTTGGCGACGAACCGGGCGCTGCACTCGACGATCTCCTCCCGCACCTCGAGCCGATTCTCGATCAGAGTGCGGCCGGTCGCGACGAGGTCGACGATGCCGTCGGCGAGGCCGATCAGCGGCGCGAGCTCGACCGAGCCCTTGACCTCGATCACCTCGACCTGGCGGCCGGTCGACTCGAAGTGGCGCTCGGCGATCCGCGGGTACTTGGTCGCGATCCGCATCATCCCGAGCCGGCGCGCCGACTCGCCCATCCGCTCGTCGCCCTCGCGCCCGGCGAGGACCATCCGGCAGCGGCCGTAGCCAAGGTCGAGGAGCTCGTAGACCATCCTGTCGGCCTGCTCGAGGAGGACGTCCTTGCCGGTGATCCCGATGTCGGCTGCCCCGGCCTCGACGTAGGTCGGGACGTCGGAGGGTCGCATCGTGACGAGGACGATCTCGGTCTCCTCGAAGATCAGCGCCCGCGACTCCCCGCGCACCGCCGCGGTCTCGATCCCGGCGGCGTCGAGGACGTCGAGGGTCTCCTCGAACAGGGCGCCGCGCGGCACCGCCAGCTTCAGCGGCCCCTCGGCCTTCGCGCGAACCGCTCCGGCGAATCCCGCGCTCACGACCCTCTCCCCCTCTCTTCCTCCTCGATCTGGGCGACGTGGACGCGCTCGACGTAGAGGGCGAACCCTGCCGCCGGGAGGTCGACGCCGAAGCGCCTCAGGAGCCCGTCGTAACGGCCACCACCGCCGAGGATGTGGCCGAGAGCGGGGTCGTAGACCTCGAGGATCGCGCCGCTGTAGTAGCCGAGGTCGCGCAGCAGCCCGAGATCGATCTGAACCCGGTCCGCCACCCCGCGGGCGTCGAGCTCCTCGTAGGTCTCGCCGAGCCGCGCGGTCGCGCGTTGCACGGCCGCGCCGCCGATTTCGCTTGCGCGCTCAAGGACCTCGCGGCCGCCGCGGAGCTGGGAGAGGGCGACGCAGGTCGCGACCTGCTCGGGTGCGATCCTCTCGATCTCGGAGAGCTCCTCCTCGAGGCCGACGAGGTCGTGGGTCGCGAGACGGGCGAGGACAGCGTCGCGTGCCTCCCCCTCGACCCCGAGCTCTTCGAGCAGCTGGCGGTAGAGGTCGGCGTCGCCTAGCCCGATCACGGCCCGGTTGAGGCCGGCCGCGTCGAGCGCTGCCTCGAGCACCTCGATGATCTCAACGGTGCCGTCCGGGGCAGAGGCACCGATCAACTCGATCCCGGCCTGGGCGAACTCCCGCATCTGGCCGCGCTGGGGGCGGACGGCCCGGAATGCGTTGGCGAGGTAACAGAGCCGCAGGGGCATCTCGGCGTTCGCGAAGCGGCTGGCGACGAGCCGCGCGATCGGGACCGTCATGTCGGAGCGCAGCGCCAGCAGGTCGCCGCGCTCGTCGAAGAACCTGTAGGAGGAGCTGGCGGTCCGCCCATCGCCACGGGCGAGGACTTCGTCGTACTCGATCGCGGGGGTGGCGACCTCGCCGTAGCCGCGGCTCTCGAAGACGTCGACCATCGCCAGGTGGAGCCGGCGGAGCTCGCGCATCTCGTCGGGCAGGATGTCCCTGGTGCCAGGTGGAATCCGATGGATCATTGATTCCGTCGCCTCCTCTGCTCCAGCGTCAGGGGGCCGCTACGCGGCGACCTCGGCCGAGACGCGCTCGATCTGGGCGCCGAGCGCCCGCAGGCGGTCGTCGATCCGCTCATAGCCGCGGTCGATCTGGCGGATGTTGCCGATCTCGGAGACTCCGTCCGCGGCGAGCGCGGCGATGAGCATCGCCATCCCGGCGCGAATGTCCGGGCTCTCCACGCGTTCGCCGTGAAGACGGCTCGGACCGCTGACGATCGCCCTGTGGGGATCGCAGAGCGTGATCCGAGCGCCCATCGCGACGAGCTTGTCGACGAAGAAGAGCCGGTTCTCGAACATCTTCTCGAAGATCAGGATCTCGCCGTCGGCCTGGGTGGCGAGGGCGAGGGCGATCGAGGTCAGGTCCGCCGGGAACGCCGGCCAGGGCCCGTCCTCGACCTTCGGGATCGCGTCGCCGAGGTCGGCCTTGATCCGCAGGCGCTGCTCGGCCGGCACGACGACGTCGTCGCCGTCGAGCTTCGATTCCAGCCCGACGCGCCGGAACTGGCGGCGGACCATGATCAGGTCGCGCGGCTCGGCGCCGCGAACCCTCAGTTCGCCGCCGGTGGCGGCGGCGAGGGCCATGAAGCTGCCGACCTCGATGTGGTCGGGTGAGATCGTGTGCTCGGCGCCTCCGAGGCGGTCGCGGCCGTGGACGGTCATCACATTCGACCCGATTCCGTCGACGTTGGCCCCCATCTTGGTCAGGAGCCGTGCGAGGTCCTGGACGTGTGGCTCGGACGCCGCGTTCGAGATCGTCGTCGGCCCCGGCGTCAGCGCCGCCGCCATCAGCGCGTTCTCGGTTCCCATCACCGACGGCTCGTCCATGAAGATCGAGCAGGCCCTCAGCCCCCCGATCGGAGAGGTCAGCTCGATCCAGCGGTCGCCCTCGACCCGGGCGCCGAGGTCAAGGAACGCGTCGAGGTGGGCGTCGAGCCTGCGCCGGCCGATGAAGTCGCCGCCCGGGGGCGGCATCCTCGCCTCGCCGAACCGCGCCAGCAGCGGGCCGGCGACGAGGAACGAGGCCCGGATGCTGTTCGAGAGGTCGCGGTCGACCTCGACCTCGGAGACCGTCCGCGCGCAGATGCGCAGGCTGTTGTCGGCGACCCACACCGCCTCGACGCCGAGCCGCTCTAGGAGTGCAATCTGGGCCTCGGTGTCGCGGATCCGCGGCACCCTGTGGAGGAGGATCTCCTCCTCCGTCAGCAGGCACGCGGCGAGGATCGGCAGGGCCGCGTTCTTGTTGCCCGCCGCGACGACCTCGCCGCAGAGAGGCGTGCCTCCTTGGATCACGAACTTCTCCATGCTTCTACCTTGCTCGTCCGACGCTCATATCCGGCTAGGGTAACGGCCGTCCATGCGCCGGGGCTGGAAGATCCTGATCGGGGTGATCGCCGCCCTACTCGTGCTGCTCGTCCTCAACGCGATCGTCACCTCGAACGAAACGAAGCCCGCCGAGGTCACCGAACCGGGAGGCAGGATCCTCAGCCTCGACGGCGGCGACATACAGGTGGTGGACCACGGCCCCCGCGACGGCTCGCCGATCATCCTCATCCACTGCTTCTCCTGCGCGATCAACTGGTGGAACGGGATGATGCCCCTGCTCGACAAGGCCCATCGCGTGATCGCGGTCGACCTGCTCGGCCATGGCGGTTCCGAAAAACCGGGCTCGGGCTACTCGATTCCCGACCAGGCGAATCTCGTCGCCCAGGCCCTGGCGCGGCTGGGAGTCAGCCACGCGACGGTCGTCGGCCACTCGCTCGGCGGCGGGGTCGCGGTGGCGCTGGCCGAACAGTCGCCCGACCTGGTTGCCCGGCTGGTCATCATGGACAGCCGGGCCTCGCCCGAAGAAGGAGGCGGCCTCGGGACGCTCGCCAACCTCCCCTTCGTTCCGATCGTCGGCCAGGCGCTGTGGCGCATCAAGCCGGACTTCTCGATCCGCAAGGGCCTCGAGATTGCGTTCGCGCCGGGCTTCGACGTCCCCGACGAATTCGTCGAGGACGTGCGGCGGATGACCTACACGTCATACAAGCAGTCTCACGAAGCCCTCGATGACTACACCTCCGAAGAGTCCCTCGCCGACCGGATCGCGGCGACGAAGAAGCCGCTGCTGGTGATCATGGGCGCGGAAGACCAGATCATCGAGGACCCGAATGCGGCGGCTGCCGCGTACCAGAAGGCGGTGCCGCTGGCCTTCACGAACGTCATCGAAGGAGTCGGGCACTCGCCCAACGTCGAGGAACCCAACCTCACCTCGGAGCTCATCCTCGGCTTTGCCGGCCCTCCGAACGCGGGACGGAAGACGGCCCACAGGCGCGCCGTGCAAAATCGTGTGCAGAATCGGAAGGGCGTCCGGACCCACCCCTAGATTGCGAACTCATGTTCGAGACAAAGACGACATTGACAGACCGGATGACCGACGCGGTCGACCTGATCATCGATTTCGCGACCCTCGGCGAGTACGGGCTCGAGCCGGTGGGGCCCGCACCCCGCTCATGCGAGAGCCGGACGCGCAGGGGGGTTCGCAGCACCGGCAGCTGGAACGCGGCGATCGATCGCTTCGCCCCCCATTCCTGAACTGCCCGATCGACGACGAAGGGCCGCCTCTCGGCGGCCCAGGTCGAACAGAAGAACCGGCGGCGACCTACTCTCCCAGGAGGTTGCCCTCCAAGTACCATCGGCGCTGAGGGGCTTAACTGCTCTGTTCGGAATGGGAAGAGGTGTTTCCCCCTCGCTATGCGCCACCGGAAATTTTGCGAAACCGCCCCCGGTGGAGCTTGAGAACCGCACAAGGCCAAAGAGGGTAAAAAATATCCGTCAAGCCCTCGACCCATTAGTACCGGTCGGCTGAGCGCATCACTGCGCTTGCACCGCCGGCCTATCAACCTGGTGGTCTACCAGGGGTCTTACTCCCTCAAGGGGATGGGAGAGCTCATCTCGAGGACGGCTTCCCGCTTAGATGCCTTCAGCGGTTATCCGTTCCGTGCGTAGCTAATCTGCAATGCCCTTGGCAGGACAACAGATACACCAGAGGCACGTTCATCCCGGTCCTCTCGTACTAGGGACGACTCCTCTCAACTCTCCAACGCCCACGGCAGATAGGGACCGAACTGTCTCACGACGTTCTGAACCCAGCTCGCGTACCGCTTTAATGGGCGAACAGCCCAACCCTTGGGACCTACTCCAGCCCCAGGATGCGACGAGCCGACATCGAGGTGCCAAACCGGTTCGTCGATGTGGACTCTTGGAACCGATAAGCCTGTTATCCCCGGAGTACCTTTTATCCGTTGAGCGACGGCGCTTCCACTTGCAACCGCCGGATCACTAAGCCCAACTTTCGTTCCTGCTCGACCCGTCGGTCTCGCAGTCAAGCTCCCTTGCTGCCTTTACACTCTACGCACGATTTCCAACCGTGCTGAGGGAACCTTTGGGCGCCTCCGTTACATTTTAGGAGGCGACCGCCCCAGTCAAACTGCCCACCTGACACTGTTCACCACCCGGATGACGGCATGGTGTTAGAAGCCCGGACTACCAAGGGTGGTATCTCAAGGGTGACTCCCCGACGGCCAAAGCCGTCAGTTCAATGTCTCCCACCTATCCTGAGCGAGATACCCCAGACTCCAATATCAAGTTGCAGTAAAGGTTCACGGGGTCTTTCCGTCTAGCCGCGGGTACTCGGCATCTTCACCGAGACTTTAATTTCACCGAGCCTCTCGTTGAGACAGCGTCCAAGTCGTTACGCCATTCGTGCAGGTCGGAACTTACCCGACAAGGAATTTCGCTACCTTAGGACCGTTATAGTTACGGCCGCCGTTTACCGGGGCTTAGCTTCCCTGCTTCGCACCGAAGTGCTAACAGGTCCGCGTAACCTTCCGGCACCGGGCAGGCGTCAGCCCCTATACGTCGTCTTGCGACTTAGCAGAGGCCTGTGTTTTTGGTAAACAGTCGCTTGGACCAATTCACTGCGGCCCCCTCAGGCTCCCTCCGTGCGGAGTTCACCCTACCGGGGCGTCCCTTCTCCCGAAGTTACGGGACGATTTTGCCGAGTTCCTTAACGAGAGTTAGCTCGCTCACCTCAGTATGTTCTACTTGTCCACCTGTGTCGGTTATCGGTACGGGCACGCGAGTCCTGCCTAGAGGATTTTCTTGGAGGCATGGGATCAGGGACTGGCCGGCGGAAAGCCAGCTGGCATCGCACCTCGCGTAAACGCCGCTGCGGGTTTACCTACAGCGACTGGCTACGTGCTTGCCCCAGGACGACCATCGCCTGGGTTCCCTTACCCTTCCCCGTCCCCCCATCGGTCATAACGGAATCGACGTGGTACAGGAATATCAACCTGTTGGCCATCGGCTACGCCTTTCGGCCTCGCCTTAGGTCCCGACTAACCCTGAGCAGACGAACTTTACTCAGGAAACCTTGGACAAACGGTGGAGGGGAGTCTCACCCCTCTATCGTTACTCATGCCGGCATTCTCACTTCCAGCCACTCCACGGCAGCTTTCGCGACCGCTTCACGCAACTGGAACGCTCTCCTACCGCGTGCAGAGCCCGCAGGCCTGCACACCCATAGCTTCGGAGACTAGCTTGAGCCCCGTTGAATTCTCCGCGCCCGAACACTTGACCAGTGAGCTGTTACGCACTCTTTCAAGGGTGGCTGCTTCTAAGCCAACCTCTTGGTTGTCTCTGCACTCGGACATCGTTCACCACTTAGCTAGTACTTAGGGTCCTTAGCTGATGGTCTGGGTTGTTCCCCTTTTGCGTACGAAGTTTATCCCCCGCACACTGACTCCCGAGGTATACGTGACGGTCTTCGGAGTTTGCCTGAAGTCGGTAACCTGGTAGGGCCCCTAGTCCAAACAGTGCTCTACGGCCGAAACGCAATTAGCTCGAGGCTATACCTAAATATATTTCGGAGAGAACCAGATATCTCTGGGCTTGATTAGCCTTTCACTCCAATCCACAGGTCATCCGCCCAGTTTTCAACCTAGGTCGGTTCGGCCCTCCACGAGGTCTTACCCCCGCTTCAGCCTGCCCATGGATAGCTCGCCCAGTTTCGGGTCTACCGCCAATGACTGTGTCGCCCTGTTCAGACTCGCTTTCGCTGCGGCTCCGCTCATCGCTTAACCTTGCCACTGACGAGTAACTCGCCGGCTCGTGATGCAAAAAGCACGCCGTCACACCCGAGGGTGCTCCGACCACTTGTAGGCCTACGGTTTCAGGTACTATTTCACTCCCCTTCAGGGGTGCTTTTCACCTTTCCCTCACGGTACTAGTTCACTATCGGTCACCAGGTAGTACTTAGCCTTGGAGGGTGGTCCCCCCAGGTTCGGACCGCGTTTCACGGGTGCAGTCCTACTCAGGAACATCAATCGGCAGATCAGTGCGCTTTCACCTACGGGACGATTGCCCTCTGTGGTGCGAGGTTCCACTCGCTTCGGCTAACACCTGATTTTGTAACTGCCGCCGAGTCGGACACGACTCGGGCATGACGTCCTACAACCCCCGGCAGGCAACGCGTGTCCGCTTGCACCTGCCAGGTTTGGGCTGATCCCCTTTCGCTCGCCACTACTAAGGGAGTCTCGGTTGATTTCTATTCCTCGGGGTACTTAGATGTTTCAGTTCCCCCGGTTGCCTTCCAATGGCTATGTATTCACCACTGGATGACGCCGCATTACCGGCGTCGGGTTTTCCCATTCGGAGACCCGCGGGTCAATGGCTGTTCAGCGCCTTACCGCGGCTTATCGCAGCCGTCCACGTCCTTCATCGACTCCTGGTGCCAAGGCATCCACCGTAAGCCCTTACTATCTTGACGGTGAGTGACCCATGCGCCGAAGCACACGGGTCGGAAATTACCCTTACATCAATATTGGCCTTGTACGGTTTTCAAGCTCCACCGAGGCGCACGCGGCGAAGTGCTTCCGCCGGCGGTCTCTCAAAACTGAGCAGCGTTCCCGATGACGTGTGTCATCGGGGAGCCCGGTCGACGTTCTAGAGAAATCTCCCTAGAAAGGAGGTGATCCAGCCGCAGCTTCCGCTACGGCTACCTTGTTACGACTTCACCCCAATCACAAGCCCCACCTTCGACGGCTCCCTCCAAAAGGTTAGGCCACCGGCTTCGGGTGTTGCCTGCTTTCGTGGTGTGACGGGCGGTGTGTACAAGGCCCGGGAACGTATTCACCGCGGCATTGCTGATCCGCGATTACTAGCAACTCCACCTTCATGGAGGCGAGTTTCAGCCTCCAATCCGAACCGAGACGCACTTTCTGGGATTCGCTCCACCTCACGGTATTGCTGCCCTTTGTATGCGCCAATGTAGCACGTGTGTAGCCCTGGACATAAGGGGCATGATGACTTGACGTCATCCCCACCTTCCTCCGGTTTGTCACCGGCAGTCTCCCATGAGTCCCCAACTGAATGCTGGCAACATGGAACGGGGGTTGCGCTCGTTGCGGGACTTAACCCAACATCTCACGACACGAGCTGACGACAGCCATGCACCACCTGTGAAGGTGTCCCGAAGGAAAACCGTGTTTCCACGGCGGTCACCTACATGTCAAGCCCAGGTAAGGTTCTTCGCGTTGCGTCGAATTAAACCACATGCTCCGCTGCTTGTGCGGGCCCCCGTCAATTCCTTTGAGTTTTAGCCTTGCGGCCGTACTCCCCAGGCGGGGCACTTAGTGCGTTAGCGACGGCACGGGAGGAGTCGACACCTCCCACACCTAGTGCCCATCGTTTACGGCGTGGACTACCAGGGTATCTAATCCTGTTCGCTCCCCACGCTTTCGCGCCTTAGCGTCAGTACCGTCCCAGCGAGCTGCCTTCGCTATTGGTGTTCCTCCTGATATCTGCGCATTCCACCGCTACACCAGGAATTCCACTCGCCTCTTCCGGACTCTAGCCCTGCAGTATCCATCGGCTTTCAAAGGTTGAGCCTTTGACTTTCACAACGGACTTACAGGGCCGCCTACGCGCGCTTTACGCCCAATGATTCCGGACAACGCTTGCTCCCTACGTATTACCGCGGCTGCTGGCACGTAGTTAGCCGGAGCTTCTTCTGGAGGTACCGTCAATCCACACGGCTATTCACCGGTGAACCTTCGTCCCTCCTGAAAGGGGTTTACAACCCGAAGGCCGTCTTCCCCCACGCGGCGTTGCTGCGTCACGCTTTCGCGCATTGCGCAAGATTCCCCACTGCTGCCTCCCGTAGGAGTCTGGGCCGTGTCTCAGTCCCAGTGTGGCTGATCGTCCTCTCAGACCAGCTACCCATCGTCGCCTTGGTAGGCCGTGACCCCACCAACAAGCTAATGGGCCGCGGGCCCCTCCCAATGCGGAGGCCGAAGCTTCCTTTAGCGAACAGGCTTATGCCTGTGCGCCACATCCGGTATTAGCCCGAGTTTCCTCGGGTTGTCCCGGTCATCGGGGCAGGTTACCCACGTGTTACTCACCCGTTCGCGGCTTTGCCCCAGGGCAAGCCCTGGTTCGTCGCACCACTTGCATGTGTTAAGCACGCCGCCAGCGTTCGTCCTGAGCCAGGATCAAACTCTCCGTGAAAGTACTTCTTACAGAGAGTCGTCATGCCTGACTAATGGTCACCGTGTACACATACGCGGCGACCGACATGACGGGTAAATCAAGTCCACTCGGCACGCTGACGAGCCGAGCGGATCGGGCTCAAACAATCCACAGACCCGTGGGCCTGCGGAGTGCACGCTGCTCAGTTTTCAAAGACCGCTGCGTCTCTCGCGACGGGACTCGCCGCTATTCACGCACGGGTCGGGCACGGGGCCCTTCCCAGAGGGACCGGAGAGTATAGCGCTGAAGGCCTCTCGTGGCTAGGCAGGCGCGCGCAGGCGGCGAAAGCGGCGCTTTCCGACCTGGAGGACCCGCCCGTCGAGGTCGGCGGGGTCGAAATCGAGGCGGTCGGCGGGAATCGTCTCGCCGTCGAGCTTGACTCCGCCCTGGCCGATCAGGCGCCGGGCCTCGCTCGAGCTCATCTCGAAGACGCCGCCGATCAGCCGCGGCATGTGGACCTTTCCGTCCTCAGAGCCCCCGATATAGGGCTCGACGGCCGCCTCCTCGAGGTCTGCCGGGACCTCGTGGTCGACGAAGAGGCGGTTGAAGTGCTCCTCGGCCGCGATCGCCCCCTGCTCGCCGTGGTAGCGCCCGACCAGCCGCCGCGCCAGCTCCCGCTTCGCCTCGTTCGGCGGGCCGCCCGGAACCTCCTCGCCGAGGAGGAGGCGGAAGTACCCGGGCATGGCCTCGTCGGGGACGCGCATCAACCGGCCGAACATCTCCTCCGGCGCGTCGGTGACCCCGACGTAGTTGCCGAGCGACTTGCTCATCTTCTGCTCGCCGTCGATCCCGACCAGGATCGGCAGGGTCATGATCGATTGCGGGGGCTGCCCGTACGCGGTCTGCATGTCGCGCCCGAACAGGAGGTTGAACTTCTGGTCGGTCCCCCCCACCTCGACATCGGCCTCGATCGCGACCGAGTCGTATCCCTGCAGCAGCGGGTAGAGCAGCTCGAGGGCGGCGATCGGCGCCCCTGCCGCCATCCGCCTCTGAAAGTCGTCGCGCTCGAGCAGCCGCGCCACCGTGGTCCTCGAGAGCAGCGAGAGCAGCTCCTGGGAGTCCATCCGCAGCCACTCGCTATTGAACCGCACCTCGGTCCGGTCGCGGTCGAGGATCCTGAAAGCCTGCTCCTGGTAGGTGGCGGCGTTGGCGGCAATCTCCTCGGCGCTCGGCAGCGGCCGCGCGCTCGAACGCCCGCTCGGGTCGCCGACCTGGGCGGTGAAGTCGCCGACGATCAGGACAACCTGATGACCCTCCTCCTGGAACTCGCGCAGCTTGCCGAGGACGACGGTGTGGCCGAGGTGGATGTCGGCCGTGGTCGGGTCGATCCCGAGCTTGACCCGCAGCGGCCGACCCTCGGAGAGCTGCTCCTCCAGTCTGCCGGCGGGCAGGACATCGACCGCGTTTCGCGCGAGATCCATGGATTTCAATTTTCGCGCTTCACTCGCGGCGCGAAGACTCAGACATGCACGCTTGCTCGTTCCGCGCTCATCGGGCAATGCTAGACTGCCGCCTTCGCTCGGCGGATCGACGCCGATGTGATCCTCTCGATGGTTCGTCGTATTTTCAAGCTTCGCCGGCGAGGCGGCACGGAGCCGCCGCCGGCGACGAAACCCGCGCCGGAGAAGCCAAGGAGACCGCGGCTGAAGAAGCTGCGCATCCTGTTCGTGCTTCTCGGCCTCGCCGTGCTCGGGCTGGTCTCCTTCGTGTTCGGGATGATGGCCGCCGTCGCCCAGGACCTGCCGGCGATCTACAACTTCGCCCAGTACAAGGCCTCCCGCAACAGCGTCGTCGTCGGCGACAACGGCGAAGAGCTCGGGACCCTGACAAGCGACCAGAACAAAATCCTTCTCAACTCGAGCCAGATCTCGCCGAACGCCAAGAACGCGGTGGTCTCGATCGAGGACAGCCGCTTCTACGAACACAGCGGCGTCGACTTCAGGGGCATCGGCCGCGCCCTCGTCCACGACATCCTCAGCCAGAGCGCCGAACAGGGCGCCTCGACGATCACCCAGCAGTTCGTCAAGCAGGCACTGGAAGCGGAAAGCAGCCGCACCATCCTCGAGAAGTTCCGCGAGGCGGCGCTCGCCTACCGGCTCGAGAAACACTGGAGCAAGGACAAGATCCTCACCGAGTACCTGAACACGATCTATTTCGGCGAGGGCGCCTACGGGATCGAGGCCGCGGCCCGCACCTACTTCGGAGCCGCCCACCCCGGTTGCGGCACCTCGACGGAACCGTGCGCGGCCGTGCTCGAGCCGTACGAGGCGGCGATGCTGGCGGCGATCATCCAGTCGCCCTCCGCCTACGACCCGAAAATCTATCCCGAAAACGCCCTCGCGCGCCGCAACCTGGTGCTCGAAAAGATGTACGAGCAGGACTACATCTCCGAGGAACAGATGATCGAAGGCCAGCGGCACGCGCTGCCGCCGCCGAGCAGCATCGAACCGCCGACCTTTGAATCGAAGGCGCCCTACTTCGTCGCCTACCTGCGCCAGCAGTTGCTCGAACGCTACGGGGCCTCGAAGGCGTTCTACGGCGGCCTCAAGATCAAGTCGACGCTCGACCTGCAGCTGCAGGAAGCGGCCGAAGAAACGATCGCCTCCTACCTCGGCTATCTGCCGGCGACCGCCTCGGTGGTCGTGATCGACAACCACAACGCCGCAATCAAGGCCCTTGTCGGCGGCTCCGACTTCAAGTCCACCCCGTTCAACCTTGCCACCCAGGGGCGCCGTCAGCCGGGGTCATCGATCAAGCCGTTCACGCTGATGACGGCGCTGGAAGAGGGGATATCGCCCGCCACCACTTACGAATCCGCGGTTCAGGAATTTCACTTCGGCAAACACGGGAAGGAAGTCTTCGTCGTCCACAACGACGAAGACTCTTATCTCGGCTCCTGCTCGATCGAATGCGCGACCACCTACTCCGACAACTCGATCTACGCCCAGCTCGGCCTCGAAGGCCTCGAAGGCAAGACGGTCGAGGACCGCACCCGCTCGATCGCGAGGACGATCCACGCGGCCGGCTACAGCGACCCGGTCTCGACCAACCCGGCGATGGTCCTCGGCGGCCTCAAAGAAGGGGTCAGCCCGCTCGGCTGGGCATACGCCTACTCGACGATCGGCAACAACGGCGACCGGGTCAGCGGCACCCTCGCTCCCGCCCCCGGCGACAGCCCGGTCGCCTTCACCGAAGTCGCCGACAAGGACGGGCACCTGATCAAAGGCGGGAACAACGACTCGATCCACACCCAGGTCTTCGATCAGGGGACCGCCGAAGAAGAGAAGCGCATCCTCGAAACCGTCGTCTCGTCCGGGACCGGCACCCACGCCCAGATCGGCGCCGAAGGCCAGTGGGGGAAGACGGGCACGACCGAGAACAACGGCGATGCCTGGTTCTGCGGCGGAATAGCCGACGAAGTCACCGCCTGCGTCTGGGTCGGCTACCCGGACACGACGACCCCGATGACCACTCTGTACGCGGGCGGCCCGGTGATGGGCGGGACCTTCCCGGCGCTGATCTGGGCGGGGGTGATCTCGGCCTGGCAGGAAATCAGCAGCGAACGGGCTGCGGAAGCGCAGGCGAAGAAGGAAGCCGAAAAGAACGGGGAAGAATTCGAAAGCTCCGAAGGCAGCTCCTCGGAAGGCACCTACGTCCCGCCCTCGACCTACTCCGAACCCGAAGAAGCGCCCGCGCCCGAAGAAGCGCCCGCGCCCGAACCTGAAGCGCCGGAACCGGCGCCGGCCCCCGAAGCGGCACCGGAAGAAGTCGCCCCCGAATCGAGCGGCGGGGTCAGCAGCGGCGGCGCCGCGGCGCCGGGCTGATCAGGCCTCCGGCGCCGGCTTCGAGACGTGCGGGTTGCCGGCCAGGCAGAAGCGCCAGGGCCGGTCGACCGCTTTCGTGATCCCGATCCGCGGGCCGGTGACGATCTCCCCGCTCCAGCCGTCGCGTCGCGCCGTCACCAGGAACGGGTCGATCGTCAGGTCGGCGCCGTTGGCACTGAGTCCGATCCCCAGCGCCTCGGTCAGCTTGCCGGGACCCGAGCAGAGGTCGGTGTCAGGCCGAGCGCCGCGCAGCGACCGCATCTCCTCGAGGCCGTGGGTCGGCTCGACCGCGCGGATCAGGACCGCGGCCGCGTCGCCGGCGGGCTCGGCGACGAAATTGAGCAGGCTATGGATCCCGTAGGAGAGGTAGACGTAGGCACGCCCCGGCGCCCCGAAAAGGACCTCGGTCCGCTCGGTGAGGCCGACGTAGGCGTGACAGGCTGGGTCATCGCGCTCGTAGCTCTCGGTCTCGACGATCACACCGCCACCGCCCTCGTAGAGGAGCCGGCACCCGATCAGGTCGCGGGCGACGGCGTGGACAGAACGATCGAAGAACTCGACGCCGAGTCGAGGCTCGGCGCTCACCGCTTCCATGCTGCTCACCGGTCCTCCGAGGCGAGCCTGGCCTCGACTGCGGCGAGGGTCTGGCCCGCCTGCGCGAGCTGGGCGGCGAGCGCCTCGGACCCGGTCCCGCCCACGATTCGCTTCGACTCGAGCCAGCTCTCGCGGCGAAGCACCTCGTAGTAGGCGTCGTCGAGCAGCTCGGATCGCTGCCGGAGCTCCTCCGGCGTGAGGTCGGAGAGGGTCTTGCCCTGATCGACGGCGTCGCGGACGAGCGCGCCGACCACTCCGTGCGCCTCGCGGAACGGCATCCCCTTGCGAACCAGAAGGTCGGCGATCTCGGTCGCGGCCAGCATCTCGTCCCCCGACGCCTCCTCGAGGCGCTCGCGGTCGAACTCGACGCCCGCGAGCATCCCGTCAGCCGCTTCGAGCGAGAGCTCGACGGTGTCGATCGCGTCGAACAGCGGCTCCTTGTCCTCCTGCATGTCCTTGCTGTAGGTCAGCGGCAGCGCGTGCATGGTCCCCAGCAGGGCGAGCAGGTCGGCGGCGACGCGCGGCGCCTTGGCCCGCAGCAGCTCGGCCGAGTCGGGGTTCTTCTTCTGCGGCATGATGCTCGATCCTGACGAGAACGACTCGTCGAGCTCGCAGAAGCCGAACTCGCTGCTCGACCAGATCACCAGCTCCGAGCCGAGCCGGGAGAGGTGCATCGCCGCGGTCGACGCGGCTCCCAGGTAGTCGAGGACGAAGTCGCGGTTGGAGGCGCCGTCGATCGAGTTCGCGCTGAGGTGCTCGAAGCCGAGGTCGTCGGCGACCGTGCGGCGGTCGATCTCCCAGTTGACGCCGGCCAGGGCGCCGGAGCCGAGCGGCATCACCGAGGCGCTGTCGAGCGCGAACTGGAAACGGAGGACGTCGCGGGCCAGCATCCAGAAGTAGGCGAGCAGGTGGTGGCCGAGGTAGACGGGCTGTGCGCGCTGGAGGTGGGTGTAACCGGGCATCGGCCAGTCGCGGTGGCGCTCGGCAAGGTCGAGCAGCCGCGACATCGCGGCACCGCAGAGCTCGATCGCCCGCAGCGAGTGCGCCTGGACGACCATCGCGACGTCGGTCGCGACCTGGTCGTTTCGCGAGCGGCCGGTATGGAGCTTGCCGGCGAGGGCGCCGATCTCGTCCTCGAGCAGGCGCTCGACGGCCATGTGGATGTCCTCATCTGCCTCCTCGAACTGGAATCCGCGCTCGCCGATCCGCGCCCGGACCCGTTCGAGCCCGGCGTCGATCTGCAAGCGCTCCTCCTCGCTGAGGACTCCGATCCGCTCGAGGGCGCGAGCGTGCGCCTGGGACTGGTCGAGGTCGTACGGCGCCAGCCGCCAGTCGAACTCGAGCGAGCGGTTGAGGCGCCAGAAGCGAGGGTCCGGGTCTTTGCGAAAACGGGACATCACAATTCGGCCCTCAGCGCATTGCCGCCGCCAGCTCCCGGCAGACCCGCTCCACCTGGGGCCCGGTCATCTGGGGAAGAAGGGCAGGGCCAGCGAGCGGCGCGAGGCCTCCTCCGCGACCGGGAAGTCGCCCTCGCCATAGCCGAGCTCGCGCAGGTGCGGGAAGAGGTGGATGCACGGCATGTAGGCCTTGGAGGCGACGCCGCGCTCGGCGAGGCGGGCGATCGTCGCATCGCGATCGGCGGCGGCGGGCAGGCGGACCGGGTAGACGAACCAGCCGCGCCGCTCGCGGTCGCGGCCCGGGCCCGGCGCCTCGACTCCGGGAACCGCGGTGAGCGCATCCGCGTAGCGCGCCGCGACATCTTCACGCTGCGCGAGCATCGCGTCGAGCTTCTCGACCTGGGCGGCGCCGATCGCGGCTGCGACGTCCGAGAGCCGGTAGTTGAAGCCGAGGCCCGAGTGATCGAGCCAGCCCATGTCCGGCGCCCGGCCCTGGTTGCGCTCGCTCCGCAGCCGGGCGGCCGTCTCGGCCCGGTCGGGGATCAGCATCCCGCCCTCGCCCGTCGTCAGCTGCTTGTTCGCGTAGAAGCCGAACGCCGCGAGGTTGCCCCGGGCGCCGACACGCCGCCCGTCCGCATCGGTCGCCCCGAGCGCCTCGCAGGCGTCCTCGAGGACCGCGAGGCCGTGCTCGGAAGCGGTCCGCTCGAGCTCGGTCATCGCCGCCGGGTATCCGAAGATGTGGACCGGGAGGATCCCGACGGTGCGCTCGCCGACCGCCGCCGCCGCGGCGGTCGGGTCGATGTCGAGCGTCTCGGCGTCGACGTCGCAGAACGCCGGCCGGACCCCCTCGTAGAGCAGGCAGTTGGCGGAGGCGACGAAGCTGAGCGGGCTGGTCAGGACCTCGTCCCCCCGCTCCAGCCGAGCGCCCGCACCCCGAGGTGGAGCGCGGCGGTCCCGCTCGACACCGCGACGGCGTCGTCGACCCCGAGCCAATCGGCGAAGGCCTCTCGAAGCGCTCGACCATCGGGCCGAGCGAGAGCCGGCCCGAGCGCAGCACCTCGAGCACCAGCTCCTCCTCGCGATCGCCGATCTCGGGCCGGGCGAGTGGGATCGGGTCGGTTTCCGGCTCCGCACTCATTCTTGGAACGCGTACTCCAATGAGTCGACGAGCGCCTCCCAGGAAGCCTCGATGATGTTCTCCGAAACGCCGATCGTCCCCCACTCCCGCTCGCCGTCGGACGAGTCGAGCAGCACCCGGGTGACGGCGCCGGTGCCGTGGCTCTCGTCGAGGATCCGGACCTTGTAGTTGGTCAGCTCGATGTCGGCGAGATGCGGGTAGCGGTCGGCGATCGCGCCGCGCAGGGCGCGGTCGAGGGCGTTGACCGGGCCGTTGCCCTCGGCGACCCGCAGGTAGCGCTCGCCGTCGACCCTGACCCTGATCGTCGCCTCGGTCTCGACCCTGCCGTCGGCGCGCTTCTCGGTTGTGACCCGGAAGCTCTCGAGCTCGAAGAGCGGCCGGTAGCTGCCGGCCTCCTCCCGCAGCAGCAGCTCGAAGGATGCCGGCGCCGCCTCGTAGTGGTAGCCCCGGTGCTCGCGCTCCTTGAGGCGGGTGACGGCCCTGCCGGCCGCCTCGTCGTCGATCTCGAGCCCGGCCCGCTCGGCCTGGGTGCGGATCGTCGCCTTTCCCGAGAGCTCGGAGGGAAGGATGTCGCGGTCGTTGCCGACCGTGGCTGGGTCGAGGTGCTCGAAGGTGCGGGCGTCGGCGGCGACCCCGGCGGCGTGCATCCCGGCCTTGTGGGCGAACGCGTTGCGGCCGACGTACGGCGCGTCGGCATCGGGGGTCAGGTTGCAGAGCTCGTCGAGGTAGTGGGCGGTCTGGGTCAGGCTCGCGAGCTGCTCGGCGCTCACGACCTCGTAGCCCATCTTCAGCTGCAGCGCCGGCAGAATCGAGGCCAGGTTGGCGTTGCCGCAGCGCTCTCCGTACCCGTTGACCGTCCCCTGCACGAGGCGGGCGCCGGCGCCGACGGCGGCGAGCGAGTTGGCGACGGCGCACTCGGCATCGTTGTGGGTGTGGATCCCGACCTCGACGAGTCGCCGAGCTAGCGACGACAGCCGCGGTCGCCTCGGCGACGAACGCGGGGAGGTTGCCGCCGTTGGTGTCGCAGAGGGTGACGTTCTCGGCCCCGGCGGCGGCTGCCGCCCGGCGCACTGGACCGCGTACCCGGCGTCATCGCGATAGCCGTCGAAGAAGTGCTCGGCGTCGAACACGACCCGCTTGCCCTGCTCCCGGCAGAAGGAGACCGAGTCGGCAATCATCGCCAGGTTCTCCTCGGGTGAGACCCTGATCACCTTCTCGAGGTGGAGGCCCCAGCTCTTGCCGACCAGGCAGATGACGGGGGCGAAGCACTCGACGATCGTCCGCAGAGCCTCGTCGTCCGCGGCCTCGACGTCGCGCCGCCGCGTCATCCCGAAGGCCGCGATCGTCGCCTGCTCGAGCTGCACCCCCTCGAGGCGCTCGAATAGCTCGGCTTCCTTCGGGTTCGAGCTCGGGAAGCCGGCCTCGATGAACTGGACCCCGAGCCTGTCGAAGCGTCCACCACCTTCAGCTTCTCCTCGACCGAGAGCGACATGCCGGGACCGCCCATGCCGTCGCGCAAGGTCGTGTCGTAGAGCTTCACCTGTTCCATCTGCTGCCTTTCGATTCGAGGGATCGGGGAGTGGCCTGCCGGCCCGCTGCGCAGCACGGCCGGCCAGCCGCAGGCGGTTGCGGTCAATTCGCCCGATGCCTTCAAACGGGCAACATTCAGGAGCTGACCTTACTCGGTTCGTCCGCCTGGCTCGGCACCTCGA
>CAWADG010000005.1:0-394926 GCA_963780815.1 uncultured Solirubrobacterales bacterium
TCGGTCCGCCTGGCACTGGAAAGACGACGTTTGCCAAGGGGATCGCCTCACGGCTCGGCTGGCCCTTTGTCGAGATCCAGCCCAGTGAGGTGGCCGAGGAAGGAGCCGACCGTACCGCGACCCTGCTAGCCGCCGCTTTCGACCGCATCCGCGAGCTGAGCGCGGCCGTCGTGTTCGTCGACGAGGTCGAGGACTTGGCGTCGAACCGTCACACGGACCGCCGGGTTAGTCCGAGCGTGACCAATGAGTTCCTGAAGCAGATACCCAGGCTCCGAGAGGCGCCGGAGCATCTGCTTGTCTGCGCCACCAACTGGGTTGGCCGCCTCGACCCGGCCTTTCTGCGGCCGGGCCGGTTCGACTACGTGCTCCCGGTCGGCCCGCCGGACCCTGCCGCGAGGCAGGCCATCTGGGGTCGGTACTGCGAGGAGATATCCGACCGCAGCATCGATCTGTCCGCGCTGGTGAAGGCAAGCGAGTACTTCACGCCCGCGGACATCGAGTTTGCTGCCCGCAAGGCGGCGCAGGCCGCCTTTGAGCGCGAGCACTTCGGCGAGGGCAACTATCGCGCCACCACCGACGACTTCTTGGCGGCGATCACCCAGACGCGACCTAGCCTGTCAAGAGAGCTTGTGGAGGGGTTCGAGGAAGAGACACAGCGCTTGGCGCGCTACTGATCCGACTTGTGTCTCCAAGAGACGAAGAGCGGTCCAGCGAGCCCTCAGGCAGCCATCTGCTCGACGATCCGCGGGTGGTAGCGAGAGACGAATCGGGCCCCGGATCTGCACCCGAGACCGCGGCTTGGTACCGCCTTGGTACCGGATGCATCGTCCGTTATGTCCGATCAGTCCAGATCGGGGGACAGGAGGGGACGCGGGGGACGCATAGGGACGCATCTGACAGACCTGTCCGCCGGCTGGGGGCCGAGCGGTCGCCGGTTCAAATCCGGCCTCCCCGATTTCCCGGAAGCCCTCTTCCGAAGCGGGTTTCCACTCTGAGAGGAGCCGGCGCTGGACCTTCCCGTTGGTTGCGTGGTACCAGGCGTGGTACCGACCACTACTGCGGTCGAATGCTCTCGTCGTCGGCCGCCGACTCTCGATATAGCGTCTTCCCTTTGACGCCCGGGGGACTTCCAGCAGACGACGTGCTTAAGACGCTGTTGCGCCGCCGGACTGTTTTCAGCCCTTTGCGCTATCCAGGCGGCAAGCGGAGACTCGTTCCCTATATCGCCGCAGCATTGATTGCAAACGACTTGCGGCCCGGACTTCTCGTGGAGCCGTACGCGGGTGGCGCTAGCGCCTCGCTTGAGCTCCTGCACTGGAACCTCGTCGACCGAATCGGCATCAGCGATAGCGATCCGATGGTGGCGGCATTTTGGGAGACCATGTTTGAAGACGCCGACTGGCTATGTCAGAAGATCGAAACGATCCCTGTCGATCTCGAGAACTGGCGCCGCATCAAGCGCGGTCGCTACACGGCTCTCCGCTCACTTGCCATCGCGTGCCTGTTCCTGAACCGGACCTCGTTCAACGGATCCCTCAATAATCGCGCGGGACCGATCCTCTGGAGGGCTTCTCAGATCAGCTCGGCGATCGAAGCCCCAGCCCGGGCGGCGCCGTCGGTCTCCACCGGGCGGTAGTCGACCTCGCGGCCGATCTCCTCGGCGATCGCGGCCGCGATCTCCAAGGGTCCGTCGGCTTCGAAGTCCATTCTCCGCCCGGCGCCGTAGCGGTCGAGCCGATGGCAGACGTGGAAGTTCTGCTCGAAGTGGTGGCGGAGTGGGAAGTAGAGGAACGGCCGCCGGTTGGTGGTCAGCTCCATCGCCGTCGTCAGTCCACCCTGAACGATGGCGAGGTCGCAGGCAGCGAGATGGCGATACAGCTCGGGCACGAAGGTGCGCAGCTCGAGACCGTCGACCTCCGGCAGGGTGGCGGGATCGATACGCGGGCCGGTGACGATGACCATGCGGAGCTCTGGCACCAGCCGCCTTGCCGCGGGAAAAGCCTCGATCACCCGGCGCAGGAGATCGGCGCCGACGCCGGTGCCGCCGACGGTGACCATGCACACCCTCTCGCCCGGGCGGTAACCGAGCTCGTGGCGCAGAGCCTCACGGTCGGCGAACTCCGCCGGGTCGAAGCCGGTCACATAGCCGGGGAACTCGAAGTGCTGCTCGGTCCAGTCGCGGATCGCGGGCAGGTCGGAACCGAAGCGCTCGGGCACGATGTCGTCGGGGTTGCCCACGAACAGCGCCTGGTCGCGAACCCGTCCGTGGCGGGCAATGTGCTCGATCATCTCTGCGTTGTAGTCGGAGGTGAGGTAGGCCTCGTGCGGACCGCCGTCCTCCATTGGCAGCCAGCCGACGAAGTCGGTAAGCCACACGTATGAGGCCCGCTTCAGCTCCGGGTTCTCGTGCAGGTAGTAGTCCACCTCCCAGGCCTCGTCACCGATCCAGAGGTCGTACTGCTCGCTCTCCGCCAACTCGTGGAAGACCATGAAGTTGGAGACGAGGATCTCGTCCATCCGCCGCCAGGCCTGGAAGCAGTGCAGGTCGTGCTCGGCCGACTCCGACTCGAAGTGCCCGGACTCGTTGGCGAGGTGGGCGCTCGCAGGGTGGATTCGCTCACCCGCCGCCTCCAGGACCCTGGTCACCGGATTCTGGGCAAGCCAGTCGATCTCGAGGTCGGGGTGGAGCTTGCGCAACTCGTTGGCGATCGCGACATCGCGGCGCGCGTGACCGAGTCCAATCGGGGAGGAGATGAAGAGGGCGCGCTTGCGGCGGCTGGTCCCCCGGGTCCACGCCGGCGGGCGGGCAGCCGTCGCGCCAGCGGGCGGATGCGCCCGCTCGGCGAAGTCCCGCAGGAGCAGGTTGACCTTCACGGGGTCCCGGGCCTGGGGGCAATGGCCGGACCCCTCCATGGTCACCAGCGCGCCACCGGCGAGGTCGGCCAGCGCGGCGCCGGACGCAGGCGAGCAGACCCGGTCCTCGCTGCCGTGAATGACGAGCAGCGGGCAGCGGACCCGCGCCACCAGCTCGCGGATGGCGGCCTCGTCGGCAAGTTCTGGGCGGAGCGCTGTCGCGACGAGGGTCTCTGGGCTTGTCTCCAAACCCCAGCCGACGGCGTCCTCCCGCTGCTTGGTGGAGTGTGGCTCGTTGAAGACCTCGGAGAAGTAGAACCCCAGGAAGTCCTCGTAATGCTCGAGCCAGTAGTGGAGGTTGAACTTCTCCCAGCCACGGTGGGCGTCGAGCCGCTCGGCGAACCGTTGGGCAAATGGAGTTGGCACTGGGGGCAGCGGTACGACCGGCCCGATTAGCACGACGCCGGTGACGCGCTCCGGGTGGTCGGCCGCAAGCATCAGCGCCCGCTGGGCCCCCAGCGAGAGTCCGACGATCGCAGCCTGCTCGATCGCCGTGGCATCCATCACCGCCAGCGCGTCGGCCGCAAACTCCTGCTCAGCGTAGGTCTCCGGCTCCGGCGGGCGGTCCGACCTCCCGTTGCCGCGCCCATCGAACGTGACGACGCGGAAGTGACGCGCGAGATAGGGGATCTGCGCCTTCCAGATGCGGGAGTGGACGATCGACCAGGGGGGAAGAAGCACGACCGTCGGCCCCGCCTCCCCGTAGACCTCGTAGAAGACCCGCACGCCATCGCGCTCCACGTATCCCTCCGTGTTCGGGTAGCGAGCGCGGGTCTGCTCCGGCAGCGCCGGCTTCGGGAGCGAGCCTGTCTCCTCGACAAGTGTCTCGGGCACGGCGCTCACCGCTTCGCCTCGCGCTCGAGGGAGGAGAGCCAGCCGTCGACCCAAGCCAGCAGTTCCCGGTGCCCCCGGTCGATTCCCGACAGCCGCTCCAGGAAGATCCCCTCGTTGAAAGTCATCGCAAGAGCGACCAGCGCCGTCACCGGGTACTGCCGCCGGTCGAGGCCGTACTCCTCGATCGCCCGTGAGAACGCCTCGGTGAGCACGGCGCGCCACTCATCGGCCACGTGCGCGATCCGATCCTGCAGCTCGGGGCGGCTCCAAGCCATCGCCTGCAGCTCGTACCAGACCTTGGGATAGCCGGCGCGAAGGTCCTCCTCCAGGTAGCCGATCGCCGTACGCCACTTCTCGAGGAAGGGCTCGTCCCGCGCATACATATCCCGCTGACGGGTGACGAGCCGCTCGGTGAAGCGCTCCAGAACCTGGACGAGAACCTCGTCCATGGACCCGAAGTAGTAGTGGACGAGACCCTGGTTGAGGCCCGCCTCGGTCGCCAGCCTGCGCGTGGTGAGGCCCGCGTAGCCGACTTCGACCAGGAGCCGCTCGGCGGCGTCGAGAAAGGCCTCGATGTTGCGGGCGCGCGCATCCCCGACCTCCTTGGTGGCGGACCTCGTCGCCACCCTACGGCCGCGCCTCGAGCACCAGGTTGAACGGCGTCTCGGCCGCGCGGCGGAAGCGGGTGAAGCCCGCCTCGCGAGCCACCTCGCAGAGGCGCGCCTCGCCGGCCTGGGCCCCGAGGGCCAGCCCGACCTCCTGGTCGAGGGATCCCGGCGTGCAAATCATCGTTGAGGCGCAGTAGTAGACGCGGCCCACGGGGTTCAGATTGTCCTCCACTTGATCGCCGGCGCGCGGCTCGACGAGCATCACCGTCCCGTCGCCGTCGAGGGTCTCGCGCACGTGCCTCAGAGCGCCGACCGGATCCCCCATGTCGTGCAGGCAGTCGAAGAAGGCGACCAGGTCGTAGCCCGAGCCGGGGTAGTCCTTCGCGCCCGCGACCTCGAACTCCACGCGCGCGGCCGCACTCGACTCTCCGGCGGCCCGCCGTGCGGCGTCGATCGAGCCGTCGTGGTAGTCGAAGCCGGCGAACGTGGACTCGGGGTAGGCCTCGGCCATGATCAGCGTCGAGGCCCCGTGGCCGCAGCCGACGTCCGCCACCTTCGCCCCCGCCCGAAGCTTGGCCTCGACGCCGTCGAGCGCCGGAAGCCACGACGATACGAGGTTGCCGCGGTACCCGGGCCGGAAGAAGCGCTCGATCCCCTCGAACAGCTGGTGGTCGTGCTCGTGCCAGCCGAAGCCCTCGCCGCTGCGAAAGGCGTCCGCCAGCTTCGGCTCGTCGGCGATCACGGCGCTGGCCATTTCGAATCCACCGAGAAGGAAGAAGGGGCTCTGCTCGTCGGCGAGGGCAACAGCCTGCTCGGGCGGCAGCTCGTAGCTCTCCGCCTCCGGGTCGTAGACCACGTAGCCGCCGGCCGCCTGCGCCGCGAGCCACTCGCGAACGTAGCGCTCCGCCGTGTCGGTTCGCTCTGCGAGCTCCTCCGGGCTGAGCGGGCCGGCATCCGCCATCGCCCTATAGAGACCGAGCTTGTCGCCGATTCGGATCAATGCGGTGTTCAGCGTCGCGCCGAGGTCGCCCACCACGCTGCCGATGAACCGCTCCAGCTTGCCTTCGTCGATGGTCGTCGCTGCACTGGACATGCCGCGCTCCTTCCGTGTTGAGCGTACGCCTTAGGTAATTGCCTTAGGCGTTAGACTAACACATCACCCACGTCCTGGTCCCCAGGGATGATCACGTCCTCCAAGTCAGGGACGATCACGACATCGGCCGAGAAACCTTTGGCGCCGTGGAGAGTCATCAGCTTTACCGGCTCCAGCTCGGCGTCGCTAGAGACCTGTGATTCGTCTCGATACTCGTGGAGCACCGCCAGCAGCTCGGGCAGCGACATCTTCGGCCCGGGCGTGAACTTCGCCTCGCGGATGGAGTCGCTGCCGAGCCGATGGAGATCGCGGTCACCGAGCAGACAGACGAGCTAATCTGCGACGAGTTCATCTGCTCGGAGCGTGGGGTCGAGGAGGTCAAGGGATTTGGCGAGCAGCGTGTCTTCTCCCTCGACGGCGAGCTCGAGTCGCGCTGATCCGGCCCCGACCCTCTTCGTCTGCCTGTTCGCCGTCCAGGCGAGCATCATCGCGCTCTCACCGGTGCTGGCCGAGGTGGCGGCCGACTTCAACGTCTCCACAGCAGCGGCCGGCCAGCTCCGGACCGCCTCCGGCCTCGTCGCCGGCCTCGTCGCGCTCGGCATGGGCAGGTTGTCCGCGCGGCTGGGCCTGC
Organism: uncultured Solirubrobacterales bacterium; assembly: GCA_963780815.1. GTDB lineage: Bacteria > Actinomycetota > Thermoleophilia > Solirubrobacterales > 70-9 > VRUE01. The sequence continues at coordinate 6,080 of CAWADG010000005.1, forward strand.
GCGAGCTGTTGCTGACCGGCCTCGGGATCCTCGGCTTCGCCTCCCTGCTCAGCGCCGCCGCACCGAGCTTCGCCGTGCTCGCGGTCGCCCAGGTCGCGCTCGGGGCTGGGCTTGCGATCGTCCTCTCGGCGGGCCTTGCAGCGGCGGCGGACTGGGCCGTCCCGGCGCAGCGGGCCCGGGTCCTCTCCTGGGCGCTGCTCGGCCAGCCGTCGGCCTGGATCGTCGGGATGCCTGTGATCGGCGTGCTCGGAGTCGTGAGCTGGCGCTGGGGATGGGTGGCGGTCCCGTTCCTGGCGAGCGTCCTCGCCGCGGCGATGGTCCTGTCGCAGCCGACCGACGACGTGCGCGAGCCGCGGGCGCGGACGTGGCGCCTTCTCTCCAACGACGCCGACGTCGCCGGCTGGGCCCTCGGCGAGCTGTTCGCCTGGGCCGCCTGGGCCGGGGCCCTCGTCTATGCGGGCGCGCTCTTCGTCGAGACCTACGGGGTGGGAACCGGGACCGCAGGGGTCCTGCTCGGCGCTGCCGCGGTCGCCTACCTTCCCGGCAACCTCCTGGGGCGCCGGATGATCGGCGCCCATGCTCGCCTGCTTGCCGCGTCGGTGCCCCCGATCGCGGCTCTGCTGGTCGCCGTCTTCGGCGCCCTGCGGCCGTCGCTCGCCTTCAGCGCCGCGACGTTCGCCCTGCTCGCGTTCGTGGTCGCGGCGCGCACAATCGCTGGCAGCGCCCTCGGGCTGGAGGTCTGCGAGCAGCGCCGCACGTTCGCGATGCGGGTCAGGACCGCGGCCACCCAGTTCGGCTACCTGCTGGGCTCCGCCCTGGGCGGCGCGGCGCTTGCCGCCGGCGGCTACACCGCCCTCGGCTTCGCCTTCGCGGCGATGTTCACGTTGGCGGCGGTGCCGCACGTGCTGGTGCTCCTGCGGCGGGCCTGAGCGCCGAGGCCGCCGGTTCGGCCCCGTGCCGCCCTGCGGCGGCTACGGCCTCCCGGCCTTGAGCATCGTGTATCCCGCCCGCCGCGGTTGAAGCCGAGCAGGTCGCCCTGCGGGGTCTTCATCGTGCGCCTCGGGATCCTTGGCCTCCAGACGACGGAGTTCCAGCTATCAGCGCAAGTGGTCGGGTCGCGTGTCTCCTGCAACAACGCGACGTCGGTGACATCGGCGCGGTCATTCAGGTAGTCCCAAGCGCGCGTTTGCTCGTTCATGTTCCAGACGAGGATGCGCATCCGTGCCCGGGAATCTAGTGGGGGAAGTCCAAGGCGACGACAGTCGTCTTCTCGACAATCCGCGGGTGGTAGCGAGAGACGAATCGGGCCCCGCTATGTCCTCGCTACCACAGCTGAGCCCGATCGGTTGGGTCAGCGATCGTGAATGACCAGCACCGAACGCTTGCTGTGTTGAGCTACCGCTGCCGCGACGCTTCCGAGCGCGACGTGCTTGAGGCCGGAGAGCCCGCGGGACCCGATCACGATCAGGTCGACATCGCGCTCCTCGGCGACCTCGACGATCTGGTTCCAGATCGGAACGCCGTCGGCGACGACCGGCTCGGCCTCAAAGCCGGCCTCACGGGCCAGCGCGCAGCCCTCCTCGGCGGTCTTCTCCGCGGCCTGCTGGGCGGCCGATAGCAGTTCCTGTGTCGTCTCCGACTCGATCGGGACCCCTCCTGCACCAAAGAAGGGGATCGACGTGAACGGCTCGAAGGCGGTGAGGACCAGGGCGCTGCGCCCGTCACCCAGCTGCTCGCCGGCCACCCGCACCGCGGCCTTTGCGAAGTCCGAGCCATCGTAGGCGAACAGGACCGGCGCTTTGCTTTCGTGAGCCAACGGAAGCGGAACCTATTCGATCCGGCCGGTCGGCAGATGTATTCGTCATCCCTCCGCCGGCGGGATGTTGTGGTTCAGGTGGAAGAGGTTGTCCGGGTCGTAGCGGCGCTTCAGCTCGCGGAGCCGGTCCCAGGTCGCGCCCGGATAGGCGGCGCGGATCGTCGCCTCGTCCGCCTCACCGAGAAAGCCGACATAACCGCCTGATCCGTCCTTGCTCAGTGAGTTTGCCAGGCCGTCGACCCAGGCGTTATGGGTCTCCTTCTCGCCAGCGTCCATGTACATCGCCGCAACGTTCACGAACAGGCCCCGGTCGCGATGCGCGAACGCGGTGGCGTCGTTCGGCACCTGCGCCAGCGCCCCCCCGAGCACTCGCAGCTGGACGGCCCTCATCGGCGCCGTCGACCTGGGCAGCTCTTCGAGGATCGCCTCGGCGGCCGCCGGCTCGAGCGAGTCGGCGAAGAAGTTGGTGCCGGCTCCGAAACGGGCCTCCTGCACCGGTCCCTCATAGAGATCCGGATAGCGCATCGGCCGCACCATGTCGGCGAGCGGCTCGGCGAGCGCCCGGAAGGGGGCGATCACCTCCTCGGCCTGGTCGACCGGGCCGACGTAGGCGAACAGGCCTATCACCACCGGCTTGCCGTGTGCCTCCTCGGGGAGGAACGGCACCGGCGGGGCCACCGTCACATTTGCGATCGTGGAGAGCTCCACGGGCCCCGCCTGCGCGGCCTCGAGGAAGCCCGTGATCACCTGCGGCGATGCGGGCAGGATCAGCATGCCGCCGACGATCTCCGAGATCTCGGCCAGGCGCAGCTGCAAGCGGGTGGCGACACCGAAGTTGCCCTCGCCGCCGCGGATGGCCCAGAAGAGGTCCGGCTCTGAGCTCTCGCTCGTACGAACGATCTCGCCGTCGGCGGTCACTACCTCGGCTGCGAGCAGGTTGTCGATCGTCAGCCCCGTCTTTCGCGCCAGGAATCCGATCCCGCCCGCCAGCGTGATCCCGCCGATGCCGACCGAGCCGGTGTCCCCGAGTCCGGTGGCGCGTCCCATCTCGGCGGTGGCAAGCGTGTAGCTGCTCGCCGTCGCGCCAGTCTCGACCCAGGCGGTTCCACCGTCGGCGTCGATCTCCACGCCATCCATCCGGGAGAGGTCGATGACGAGGCCGCCGTCGACGGTCCCGTATCCGGCCCAGCTGTGGCCGCCGCTGCGGACGGCGAGCTCGAGGCCGCCCTCGCGCGCGGCGTTGACGACAGATGCGACGTCAGCGGCGCCGGCGACCCGCGCCACCGCAAGGGGCCGCCGATCGAAGCCCTTGAAGAAGACCCGTCGCCCATCGTCATAGTGGGAATCGCCCGGGGTGATCAGCTCGCCCTCGAGCTGCGCTCGAAGATCGTCGATCGGGATCTCGTGCACTTGGTCTGGTGTTGACGCCATGGCGCCTCCTTTCGTCTTGAACACCTCGTCTTTCCCCTAGACGAACGGGAGGCGGCCAACGTGACAGCTCCGCACCAGTTTCTTGGCCGGCCTGACGAACGGGCCGCTGACGCCCTTTACGGGCCGCTGACGCCCTTTGACTTCTGGGTCCGTAGCATCGAGCACATGACGATCCAACGGATGGAGCACGTCGGCATCGTGGTTGACGACCTCGCGGCCGCGACTGAGTTCTTCGTCGAGCTCGGGCTCGAGCTGCAGGGCGAGGCATCGGTCGAGGGCGACTGGGTGGACCGCGTCGTCGGGCTCGAGGGCGTGCGGGCGGACATTGCGATGCTGCAAACTCCGGACGGCAACGGACGTCTCGAGCTGGCGAAGTTCCACTCGCCGTCAAGCCAGGGCGGCAACCGGCCCGCGCCGGCGAATACGCCGGGTATCCGCCACGTCACATTTTCCGTCGAGGACATCGATGCCATCGTCGAAGGCCTGCGAACTCGCGGCGCTGAGCTCGTCGGTGAGTTGGAGCGCTATGAGGACAGCTACCGGCTCTGTTACATCCGCGGCCCGGAGGGGATCATCATCGAGCTGGCGGAGCGGATCGGCTAACGGGTCGCTGCGCTGCAGCCGGTGGTCCGAACCACGTGGTCAGCGCATCGGCGAGCCCTGAGTAGGTCCCCTCTCCCACCCACCCGACGTGTCCGTCGGGCCTGATCAACACGGCGCCGGGAGCGGGGACGGCGCCGAGCACCGGGAGCTCCCAAGCGCCGGTGTATTCGGCGCCGACCAGCTGGACCCGATCGGCCCAGGGGGAAAGGTCGACGGCGCCGGGCTCGCCGAGGTTGATGAGCGCCGGCCGGGCATCGTGCAGGAGCGTGAAGACTCGCACCGGGCCCTCGGCGGTGTCGAGGTCAAGGTCGGGCATGCGGCGGCCGAGCAGCTGGTGTCCCTCCCCGAGGTCGTACTGGATGTCCAGACCGGACAGCATCCCGGCGAACCGCTTGCGAGGCTGATCCATGCTGAGCAGCTCGGCCACGCTGTCGCGCAATGCGTCGAGGCGCGCGTCGGCCGGGGCGGTTGACCGCAACCTGCGCCATCGTGTTCTGCAATACGCGGGCGGCTACCGGGTGGCGCTCGGCGTGGTAGGTATCGAGGAGGTCCTCCGATGAGGTCCGGTTGACCACCTGGGCGAGCTTCCATCCCAGATTCACCGCATCCTGCACACCCGTGTTGAGGCCTTGTCCACCCACCGGGGAATGCACGTGTGCGGCATCGCCGGCCAGTAGGACCCGCCTGTCCCGGTAGGCCGCCGCCTGCCGGGTCATATCTGTGAACCTCGAGATCCAGGTGGGACTGTGGACCCCGTAATCGGTCCCGTATACGGCAATGAGCGCTTTGCTGAGATCCCGCAGGGTGGGTTCGTCCGCGGGTCCGGGGTGCTCTTCGGTCACCATGATCCGGAACGGTCCCCGATCTCCGTAGACCACCTCGCCGTCGCGGATCTCGTACTCCAACCTGCCGAAGGAATGGATCCCACGGGCGTCCTTGCGGATGCCCAGCTCCGGTTCCTCGGCCAGCTCGGCCTCGGCGAGTATGGCGCTGGTCGTCGGATCCCACCCGGGGAACTCAATGCCGGCCTCCTTCCGGACCAGACTTCGTCCTCCGTCGCAGCCGACGAGGTATTGCGCCCGCAATGACCCCCCGCCGGACAGCTCGACCTCGACGCCGGTGTCGTCCTGCGCGAACCCAGTCACCTCACGCCCACGGAGGATCGGCACCGCCAGGTCGCCGACCCAGCCGGCCAGGATGCGCTCGATGTGGTTCTGCCACAGCCCGAGCCCGTAGGGATGGCGGGTGGGAAAGTCGCTGATCTCCAATCGGCTCCCGCCGAAGGCCTGGACTTGGGCAACCTGCCCCTCCGAGAGGAACCGATCGGCGATTCCACGCTGATCGAGAACCTCGATGGTCCGTGCCTGAAGACCACCCGCGCGGGCGCCAGGTAGATCCTGGCTGGCGCGGCGCTCGACGATGGCGACGTCGACGCCCGCCAACGCCAGCTCGCCCGCCAGCATCAGCCCTGTCGGACCCCCTCCGGCAATGACCACCCCATGTTCGTTCCCGCTCAAATCACCACCCCTTCTCTATGCGCTCGCGGTTTGCGGCCGGCGTTTATACAGACGAGCCCTCCCTTCAGTTCTCGCGCAGCGGCGGTCGGTGAGGCGAATGACCGCCTGGACGTATCGGGAACTGGCGATGGGATGGGGGCCGTTCGCCGGCGCGCGGCGGGTTTCGGGCATCGCGAGGCGCGACGAGGATAATCGCCAACGACTGCCCCGCCAAGGCGATTGCCATTGTCGCGATGACCAGACCGATCCGCCACCTCATCGGTCGGCTCCGGCAGGCGTCGACTGCTGTCGACCCGCATGAATGCCGAGGGCCCGTTCAACGTCATTCGCCGTCTGAGGCCCCTGGAGCAACCCCGATATTCGCCCCGCACGGTCGAGGATGACGGTTGCGTCTCGCTCGTCTCCCCAGTCAACGCCGATCAGAGAGGCGCGTCCCCGCAGTTCGCGGGAGAGGCGCGCAAGGCCTGGGGCAATCGACGCCCTCGGGGGAACCAGCACATGGGCCGGCAGCGGCGGCGCCGGCTTGCCCAGCGCGCCGGAACCCTCGCCGACGAGCAGCGCGCGCGCGTCGCCTCCGATGGCAGCGACCACGGCGATGGCGACGATCGCGTAGCTGAGATGACGGCGGCTCACGATTTCTTCCCGAACAGCCGGTTTGGCCTTGCATCAAGAGGGTAACCGAAGTAAGTTGCGCGTAGCACAATTTGCCCGGTTGGGCGGGCACACCAAGCGGAGAGGGGCGGATGCTGGGTTCATCGACGTCCAGGCTTGTGGTCACCATTTCTGCCGTGGCGGTCATAGCTGCGCTGATCGCCCTCTACGTCGCCAAGCTCCTCGAGTCCCCGCCGACGGTCGAAGCCACCACCGCCGGCCCGGCGGCCCAGCTGACCCTGAAAACCGAGGCCGCGGTCGGGCCAGAGGGCGGCAACAAGAGCTGGGTCTCCTACCTGATCAAGAACCCCGAAGGGGAATGGGTCCACAGCACGATGTTCAAGGTGCCGGCGCACTCGCTGGTCCGCGTCACCGTCTATCAGTTCGACGGCCAGAGCGGGCTCCGCAACCCGTTCCTCTCCCAGGTCCACGGCACGGTCGGCAACACGATGACCGTGAACGGCAAGGTAATGGACTCGATCGACCCCGAAGCAGCGTCGCACACGTTTGCGATCCCGCAGATGGGTCTGATCGTGCCGCTGTTCGGCGTTCCGGAAGAAGCCCCCAACCAGTGCGAAGAAGGCCCCTGCACGCTCGATCAGAAACACGAAACGATCACCTTCGTCTTCCGCACCGGCAAGCCCGGGCACTACCGATGGCAGTGCTTCGTGCCGTGCGCCGCCGGTTTCCTCTACGGCTTCGGCGGTCCGATGCAGACGATCGGCTACATGGACGGATTCCTCCAAGTGGTGTGAGAGGGGGCTCCAAGCGTGAACGAGCCGAACCACCTCCGCCGAATCGTGATCGCCTCGATCGTCCTCAGCGCGATCGCCACCCCCATCGTGGTCGCCGTGATCGCGCCGACGCTACCCCCCGGCAAGGCCACCAGCGCGGCCTCGGGGCAGGTCACCGACAACACGGTGCTGTTCGGGATCGTCACCCCGATCGCGGCGACGATCGTCGTCTACTTCGCCTACAGCCTCTTCTTCTTTCGCCATCGTGAGGAGGGGCCGCAGGAAGGGGTCGCGATCCAGGGCGACAGCCGCGTCCAGCTCTGGTGGCTGGTGGTGACCACGACCATCGTCCTCTTCCTCGCCGTCTTCGGCACCGCCGAGCTCGCCGACGCCGGCTCGGGCGGCGGCCAGGGACCGGATCCCGCCTTCAAGCCCTCGGGCGATGCGCTGCCGGTGCAGGTGATCGCCCAGCAATGGGAGTTCACCTACCGCTACCCGACCTATGGCGGGATCGAGACCGCGCATCTCGAGCTGCCCGTCAACCAGCAGATCGCACTGCACGTCACGTCCCTCGATGTGATCCATTCCTTCTGGGCCCCGAGATTGGGGATCAAGGCCGACGCCAACCCCGGCGTCGACAACGTCGCCTACTTCAAGCCGGAAGAGGAACGGACCTTCGAACTTCGCTGCAGCGAGCTCTGCGGCCTCTGGCACGGCTACATGTTCGACACCGGGCAGATAGTGAGCGAAGCCGCCTTCGAACGCTGGATCCACAACCAGCAGCGCGTCTTCGCGCCGGCGGCCAAGGTGCTGCCCCCGTACGGAAAACACTACTTCCCCGAACCTGAAAGGAGGGGCGGATGAACGAAACCGCGACGCCTGCGCCGCTCTGGCGGCGCCTGATCGGCTTCAACCTCCTCTCGGGCATCGTCCTGTTGATAGTCGGCTTCTACTTCGGCTGGTGGCTCGGCCACCAGATTCACGCCGAAAGCCTGGAATTCATCGCCGACACGAACCAGAACGACGTCGCGCTGATGTTCGGCTACCTGTTCGCGGTGATCGGCTTCCTCATCGGCCTCGGCTTCGCCCGCTACCCCGTGAGCAGGATGCTCGGCCGCCAGCGCACCGTCTTCGAAAACGAGGAAGGCGGGGTGGGCCGCTACTTCGGGCTCTGCACCGACCACAAGGTGGTCGGGATTCAGTACCTGTTCGGAATCGGCCTGTTCTTCTTCATCGCCGGCCTCAACGCGATGCTGATTCGAACCGAGCTGCTGCAGCCCTCGCCGCAGGTCTTCAATGCCGGTAACTACCTGACGCTGGTCGGCCTCCACGGCACGATGATGATGGGAATGATGACCTCGGGCGTCCTCGGCCCGTTCGGGAACTACTTCATCCCGCTGATGATCGGCTCGCGGCGGATGGCCTTCCCCCGGGTCGAGTCACTGACGTTCTGGCTGCTGATGGCGGCCGGGGTGATCCTCGTCTCGACGATCTTCTTCGGCGGCTTCCCGACGGGCTGGACGGGGTATGGGCCGCTCAACGTCCAGGCCAACTACGGCTACGACTCCTACATCTTCTTCTTCGCCTTGGTCGGTATCTCGATGATGCTCCTCGGGCTGAACCTGATCACGACGATCGTCACCATGCGGGCGCCCGGGCTGACGTGGCGCCGGCTGCCGATCTTCTGCTGGGGCGCACTCAGCACCTCGATCCTGATGGTGCTCGCCGCTCCGGTCCTGATCGCCACGCTGCTGATGGTCGCCCTCGACCGCGGGCTCCAGACCTCCTTCTTCCTCCCCAGTGCCGGCGGCAGCCCCTACCTGTTCCAGAATCTCTTCTGGTTCTTCGGCCATCCGGAGGTGTACGTACTCGCGCTGCCGGGGATGGGGATTCTGCTCGAGATCCTGCCGGTCTTTTCACGGAAGCCGCTGTGGGGCTACAGACTCGCGGTCGCCGGGCTGCTCGGGGTCATGCTGCTCAGCTTCTTCGTCTGGCAGCACCACCTGTTCGTCAGCGGCCTCAACTCCTCGCTGCGGCCCTTCTACATGTTCTCGACCGAGCTGATCTCGATCCCGACTGGGCTCGTCTTCCTCTGCGGCATGGCGACCCTCTGGCGAGCGCGCATTCGCTACACGGTCCCGATGCTCTTCTGCCTGGCCTGGTTCTTCAACTTCTTCATCGGCGGCGTCTCGGGAGTCTTCCTCTCCGACGTGCCGAGCGATGTCACCACCCACGGCAGCTTCTTCGTGATGGCCCATTTCCACTACACGATCATGGGCGGCCTCGTATTCACGTTCTTCGCGGCGATCTACTACTGGGTGCCGAAGATGTTCGGCGTGATGCTGAACGAAACGCTCGGCAAGGTCCATTTCTGGGCGATGTTCATCGCCTTCAACTCCACCTTCTTCCCCCTCTTCGCCCTCGGGATGATGGGAATGCCGCGGCGGGTGGTCACCTATCCGTCGCATCTGCAGGCGCTCAACGACTGGGTGTCGATCTCGGCCTTCGTGCTGGGGGCATCGATGCTCGTCTTCCTCTTCAACGTCGTCTACTCGCTGGTCTTCGTGCGGGAGCCGGCGCCCGCCAACCCGTGGGGCTCGAAGTCGCTGGAGTGGCAGACGCCGAGCCCGGTCCCGGTGCACAACTTCGATCGGCCTCCGGTCATCGACTCCGATCCGTATGAATACGGCGAACCGCCGCCGCCGACGGTTCCCAGAGAGGCGCCGGCCGGAGCCGGATAGCCATGGAGTCCCTTCGACATCAGACCGAGGCCTATGTTGAGCCGCCCGAGCTGGCCGACCGCATCGACCGGGTTGGCTTCGGCCTTGCCGCCGGCGCCACGATCACGTTCTTCTTCGGCTTCGTCTTCGCCTACTTCTACCTCCACTCGCTCGACAACAACGGTCTCTGGCGCCCGGCGGGCGTGTCTCCCCCCGATGGCTATGGAGTGGCGATCACGCTCGCCTTCGTGCTCAGCGCGGCCCTCTTCGGCTACGTCGCCCTGGCGGCGCGGTCCGGCCGCCGCTGGTCGGTCATCGCCGGCATCTCCCTGCTGCTCGGGCTCGCCGGTTGCGTCCTGCAGGCGGTCGAGTACGCGAACCTCGGCTTCGGTCCGGAAGACGGGGGCTTCGCCAGCGTCTTCTATGGCTGGACGCTGCTCTTCACCGTGGTCGCCCTGATCGCGCTCTATCGGATCGAGACGATCTTCGCCTCCGGTTTGCGGTATCGCGAGTCCGAGACGACCGAGCCGCCACCGGACATCACGCCGGGCGCCTACTACTGGGCGCTGTTGGCGGCGATTGCGGTGCTGGCATGGATACTGCTCTACCTGGTGTAGGCAGTGGCGGGCGCGGCGATCACGCCCCTGGACTGGACCGGCGGGCCTGCCCTGGTGTGGGTCCTTTCCGCGGCGCTTCTCTACTGGCTCGGGGGGCGCGGGTCCTCACCTCGGCCGGGGAATCGGTGGCGAACCGTCGCGTTCCTCGGCGGCCTGGTGGCGATCCTGGCCGCGGTCGACTCGCCGCTCGACGGCCTGGCCGATCGCGCTTTCTGGGCCCATATGAGCCAGCACCTCCTCCTGATCACCGTCGCGCCGCCTCTGCTTGCGCTGGCCCGGCCCTGGAATCGCATGTGGCACGGGCTTCCGCTGGAGCTGCGCAGGCCGGTCGCCCACGAGGTCTTGCGGGGGCGTGCCTGGGCACCTCTGCGTGCAGCGGTCCGGCTTGTCGTGAGGCCGCTGCCTTCGTGGCTTCTGTTCAACGTCACGTTCCTGGTCTGGCACCTGCCCGTCCTCTACGGAGCGGCGCTGACCTCGGAACCGATCCACGCGCTCGAGCACATCGCATTCTTCGCAACGGGGCTCCTCTTCTGGACCAGGGTGATCGACTCTCCTCCGTGGCGATCGCCACTCAGCGAGCCCGGGAAGCTGGCCTACCTCGCGTCGACGCTCCTGGTCGGCTGGATTCTCGCGATCGTGCTGGCGATGGCGACCTCACCGCTGTACGCGGCCTACGCGGCCGAGGCAGGTCGCCCGGGGAGCCTCTCGGCCCTGACCGACCAGCAAATGGCCGCCGGGATCATGTGGGTGCCCGGATCCCTCGCCTACACGATCGCGATCGTGCTCGTTGCCTACCGTATGCTGGAACCGCGCCGCGCGCGCGGCGATGGCAGGTCCGTCAAGCCCCTGCCGACTGGAGTTGGATGAGATGCAACTGAATCCGCAGCTGTTTGCTACCGCCGGCTGGACGAGCTTCTCCGGCGTCTTTTCCACCGTGTTTCCGCTTCTCGTGGTGATCGCTGTGCTGAGCTGGTACTGGGTGGCCGCAAAACGGCACCCGTGAGGAGATCACCGAAGCAGCCGGCGAGGAGATGAAGCGGCGAGGGGTCAGTCGCCGCTTCGCCGTCGGCGCCGTGACGATCGCGGCGCTCGCCGGCGTCGCGTTGGGAATCGGCCTGAATCAGGCCGGCAGCGGCGGCAGCGGCAAAGGGCCGGACCAACGCCTCGACGGCCAGGCGATCTGGCCGGCGGGACTGAGGCGGGCGCCCGATTTCTCGCTACCCGACCAATCGGGCGGTCTCTTCTCACTCGCCTCAACTCGAGGTCGGTCGGTGGTGCTCATGTTCATGGACTCCCACTGCCGGCAGGAGTGCCCTCTCGAGGGGCGGGCGCTCTCCGCGGCACTGCGGCAGGTCCCCAACGCCCAGCTTCCCCTCGTGGTTGTCGTCAGCGTCAACCCCTGGGAAGACACGCCCGCCTCGGCGCGCCGCGCGATCGAGCGCTTCGGCCTGGCCTCCTTCGATTGGCGATGGTTACTGGGCTCCAAGAAACGCCTCGAACCCGTATGGCGCAAGTTCAGGATCGATGTGCGGCGAGCCGCCGGCGACATCGAACACTCGGACGCGCTCTACCTGATCGACCCCCGCGGGTTCGAGCGGGCGGGGATGGTCTACCCGTTCCTGCCGAGCTGGGTCAGCAACGACCTGATGGCGCTCGGCGCCGAAGGCAGCGGGTCATAGGCGCTGAAGGGAGCTCGATCATTGCCTGTGGCGCCCTCTCAGCAGGGCTTTCAGGTCCGCGACCGGTCCCAGGTGGCCCAGCTTGTCGGGGTTGACGACCGAGTTGATCGTCTGGATCTCCCCGCCGTCGACCTCGACGATCAGCGCGCTGATCAGCCTCCCCTCGGTGTCGTAGGAGAGCGCGCCGAGGCCCCCGTTCAGCTCGGCGCGGCGCAGCTCGACCCCGCCGAATTGATCCGCCCTCCTTCGGAACCCGACCAGAGTCCGAGCGACCCGGGCTCGTCCCCAGAGGGCCTTCGCCAGCGCCGGCGCCTTGCCGCCGCCGTCGCCGTGCAGAGATACGTCGGCTGCGAGCACCGATTCCAGCTTCTCGAGGTCGCCCTCTTCGAAGGCGTCGAAGAAGCCGGCCGCGAGCCGGTCGTGCTGCTCGCGCGACGTCTCGAAGCGCGGCTCGCGCTCGCCGACGTGGCCCCGGGCCCGCACTGCGAGCTGGCGGACCGCGGCCGGGCTCTTGTCGAGGACCTCGGCGATCCGGTCATGCGGGTAGTCGAAGACCTCGCGCAGCAGGAAGACCGCCCGCTCCTCCGGTGTCAACGTCTCGAGCACGACGAGCAGGCCGACCGAGAGTGAGTCGGCGATCTCGGCGTGCCGCGCGGGGTCGTCCTCCTCCGCGGTGAGGATCGGCTCGGGAAGCCACTCGCCGGTGTAGACCTCGCGGCGGGCCCGGGCCGAGCGCAGCTCGTCGATCGCAAGGCGAGTCACCACGGTGACGAAGTAGGCCTCGGGCGTCTCGATCTCGGCGCCCTCGTCGAGCTCGCGGAAGAGGCGCAGCAGCGCCTCCTGGACAACTTCTTCGGCTTCGCTGACGCTGCCCAGCATCCGGTAGGCGATCGCAAACCCCTTCGGTTGCAGCCGATTGAACAGGTCGTCCTTCATCAGCGGGCTCCCATCGCCGGTCGATTACCCCGTATAGCCGGACGCTCACGCCGACGGCTTGCGATCGGGGCGAGCCTTCGCCAGGCGCCGCGCGCGAGGAGGACCGGCGCGGCGAGGACGACGCCGACGATCGCGACGGCCGCGCCGACCACCAGCAGGGGAAGTGCCGCCACGATCAGCAGCGCGACCATCGGGATCGCCAGAGGGAAGAGCGCCATCGTCACGATCCCGCCGCCGACCAGGAAGTCCGAGGCCGTTTCGAGGAGATTGGTCGTGGGTTGCTCGGTTGTGTTGTTCTCGTACATGACTTCTCCTTTCCCATTCATCAAGCAGGTGCCTCGGCCCCTTGGCCGCGGGGTTCAACGGACTCGACCGGTTCCCGTTCGATTTCGTGCTCACGGACAAGCCATAGCGCCAGCGCCGCGCCGACGAAGCAGACCAGCCCGCCCAGCACCAGGACCTCGTTGAAGCCGGCGAGGAAGCCTTCGCGGGCGGCGTTGACGACGACGTCGTGGCTCTGCGGCGGAAGCCCGCCGACTGCCTGGCCGAGGTCGCCCGAGGAGGCCGCTTCGATGAGCTGGCGCGGGTGGTCGCCGCTGGCGGCGGGTGTCCCAGCTGCCAGCGCGCTGACTTTGGCGGCGCCGCGGGCGACGAAGACCGCGCCCCAGATGGCGACCCCGACCGAGACACCGACCTGGCGGAAGGTGTCCATGATGCCCGCGGCCATCCCGCTTCGCTCCTTCGCCACGACGCTCAGGGCGACGTCGGCGATCACCGGGTTGAGCAGGCCGCCGCCGACACCGATCACGACGAAGCCGGCCAGCAGCGTCGTCCACTCCGAGTCAGCGCTCACCCCCGACATCAGCAGCAGGCCGGCACCCGCCGTCGCGAGGCCGAATCCCAACAGCGCCCGCGCAGGGACCTTCGAGAGCAGGGCCCCCGCAACCGGCGCCGCGAGGAAGGTCACCACCGTCAGCGGCAGATAGCGGAGTCCTGCCTGGAAGGGCGAGTAGCCGAGGTAATCCTGGAGGTAGAGGCTGGTGTAGAGGAAGAGCGCGAACACCGACGCCGAGACCGCGAATGACGCCAGCTGGATCCCGGTGAAGGAAGGGCGCCGGAAGAGGCCGAGCGGCAGCATCGGCTCGCGGACGCTGCTCTCGACGGCAACGAAGGCGATCATCAGCGCCGCCGAGCCCGCCAGGAGCGAGACGATCATCGTGCTGCCCCAGCCCTCGTCGTTGCCGCGCACCAGTGCCAGCACCAGCATGAAGAGGGCGCCGGTGAATGTCGCCACGCCGCCCCAATCGACGCGGGTCGCGTGGGGGTCGCGGCTCTCGCGCAGCTTCGCGTGGGTGATCGCGATCGCCGCCAGACCGATCGGCACGTTGAGGTAGAAGATCGACTGCCAGCCGAGGCCATCGGTCAGTGCTCCGCCGATCAGGGGGCCAACCGCCACCGCGACCCCGATCGTGGCGCCGTAGGCGGCCATCGCGTTCGCCCGCTCACGGCCCGCCGGGAACTCCTGCGCGATCAGCGCCAGCGAGACCGCGAACATCACAGCACCGCCGACGCCCTGCAGGGCGCGGGAGAGGTTGAGAAAGGTCGGGTCGGGCGCCAGCGCGCAGAGCAACGAGGCGACCGAGAAGATCGCGAGGCCGGCAGTGAAGACCCGCCGGCGGCCAACCCGGTCGGCAAGCGAGCCGGCCGAGAGCACCAGCGCCGCCAGCGTGAGCGCGTAGGCGTCCACCACCCATTGCAGGTCGCTGAAGCTTGCGCCGAGGTCCCTGCGGATCGAGGGAAGCGCGACGTTGACGACCGTTATGTCGAGCAACAACATGAAGGTCGCCACCGAGACTGCGGTCAGGGTCCACCACTTGCGTGCCATGCGAAGTCCTCCATTTCTCGTCTTCATGCGTCTCTGGGGGGAAAGACGAGATGGCCGCCGCGAATGTGACTGCCCGTGCAGTTGTGTGACGGGTTGCCTCAGCCGTCCGGCCGAATGTCACGCAGACCTCGTCGGTCTCGTCTACCTGATGACGGCAGAAAGCAAGAGGAGGCAAACATGACTCAGCAATTCCCGGCAGGACGGATGCAGCTCGTCGAGCAGGCCCCGAAGCGGCTGATGGGGGCGATGCTCAGGCTGGGGGCCTCGATCGAGCTCGAGGAGCACCTCCACCATCTGTTGAGCCTGCGCGCCTCGCAGATCAACGGCTGCGCCTTCTGCATCGACATGCACTGGAAGGACGCGCGCGCGGCGGGCGAGACCGAGGAGCGGCTCTACTCGCTCGACGCCTGGCGCGAGAGCCCCTACTACGACGCGCGTGAGCGGGCGGCGCTGGAGCTCTGCGAGGCGATGACGCTGATCTCCGAGGGGCACGTCCCCGACGATGTCTGGGAGCAGGCGAGCGACAACCTCGGCGAGGAGCTCGCCCAGGTCGTCTTCGCGGTCGCCGCGATCAACACCTGGAACCGGCTGATGATCACGACCCGAGCGGAGCCGGGCCACTACGAGGCGGGGATGCTCGCCGCTGCTTGAGGCGGCGGCGACGGGGTAATGACTCTCAGAGGTCAATTGGAAGAACGGCGAGCGCCGAAGGCTGAGTTCGAGGAGCAGCGGAGGCTGACCTTCGCGATCGCCTATCGGATGACCGGCAGCGTCAGCGACGCCGAGGACATCGGGCAGGAGGCCTTCCTCAGGCTCGAGAGGGCCCGCCACGACGGCGTGGCGGTCGAATCGCCGCAGGCCTGGCTCTCGACCGTGACGACCCGCCTCGCGATCGACTACATGCGCTCGGCCCGCGCGAGGCGGGAGAGCTATGTCGGGCCCTGGCTCCCCGAGCCGCTCCTCACCGATGACGACCCGGGACCGGCCGAGCGGGCCGAGGCGGCAGACGCGGTCTCGCAGGCGTTCCTCGTCCTACTCGAGACGCTCTCGCCGGTCGAACGCGCGGTCTTCCTGCTCCGTGACGTCTTCGGCTACGACTATCCGCAGATCGCCGAGGCGGTCGGCAAGGGGAAGGAGAACTGCCGGCAGATCGCGCGGCGCGCCCGCAAGCACGTGGAAGCTCGCGAAGCCCGATTCGAGGCCGATCGAAACCACGGCGACGAGCTGCTCGACCGCTTTCTCGAGGCCAGTGAGAGCGGCGACGTCGAGACGTTGAAGGAGGTCCTCGCCGCCGATGCGGTCGTCTACTCGGACGGCGGAGGGAAGGTGACCGCTGCCCGCCGGCCATTTTCCGGTGTCGACCGCATCGCCCGATTCATGGTGAGAGATCATCAGCAGGCGCCTCAAGCGGGGCGGCTTCCGCCGCCGGCGCGTCACCGTCAACGGCCAGCCGGGCCAGTTGATGATCGGTCCCGACGGCAATGTCACCGACGTGCTCACGGTCGAGGTCTCCGGCGGCCTCGTCCGGACGATCCGCATCGTCCGCAACCCGGACAAGCTCCGGCACATCCGGGCCTGAACCGATCAAGCATTCGGGTTGATGCTGGGGGGTGCGCACACCCGACCTGCTGAACGGGGGCCCGCCTACGTCTGCCCCAGGGGCCGTGGGGGGGACGAGGACGGCAGCAGCAGTGCGGAGAAGCAGACCATTCCGAGGGCGCCGACCTGGAGCACGATCCCGAGGGGGTCGGGGGAGAGGGGATCGCCGAAGACGAGGATGCCGGCCACGATCTGGGTTGCGTTGGCGACGATTCCCATCAGGCCGATCGTCTCGATCGCTCCCCCCCGCTGGAGGGCGGCGACCGCCGTGTACTGGGCGAGGGCGCCGCAGGCAAGGGTGAGGAGGACCAGGGAGGAAGTCAGCCCCCATCCGCCGCCGCCGGCCATCAGGGCCTTGATCGCGACCCCGGCGAGGGCGAAGAGCAGCCCGGCGAGGACCGCGAGCAGCACACCGCGTCGGGCTGCGAGCCGCTCGGCGCGGTGGCCGAGCGCGATCCCGGCCGCCACCAGAACCAGTCCGCCCTCGAAGCTCACGATCGCCCCCAGGGAGAAGCTGGAGTGGGGACCTTGGAAATGCGGAAGTGTGGCCGCGAGCAGCGCGAGTCCCGCACCACCGAGGATCAGAGCCAGCCATTGTCGACGCTCGACCGGGTCTCCGAAGAGACGTTGGGAAAGCACGGCCAGGGTCACCGCGCCACCGGCGAGCACGGCCTGCACAAGGGAGAGCGGCGCCAGCGAGAGTGCGGCGAGGTGGGCCAGCCAGGCCACGGCGGCGAGAACCCAGCCCGCGGCGAACCAGGGTGAGGCGGCGAGGCTGCGTAGGCTCATCAGCGGCCGACCGACGGAGACGGGCTGCGCGTGCTGGCAGCCGCGGTGCTTGAAGAGCGCGGCGAGGTTCGTCATCAGTGCGACGGCCGCCGCAAGGCCGATCCCGATCTCCATTACCCGCGGCCCCCCTCAGCCGTCGCCGCGGCGTCGCTCTCGGAGTGTTCTGCGGGCAGCTCGAGGGATCTCTCGCGGACAGCCGCGACCGCCCCGGTCGAGGTGCGGCAGGCCTGCGCGATCGTCCTGTTGGGCGCATCGGGGGAGCGGCTGATCTCGAACTCGATCAGCGCCCTGCGGCGGATCCGAACGAGCTCCTCACGGGGGCTGTTCTCGGGGGCGGACTCCATCGCCGCGTCCCCTGCGAGGGCGCGCCTGCACGAGAGGCAGAAGATCCTTTCCCCCGACCGGGACCAGGCCGGGGGCAGCGCCACGCGCTTGCCGTCGATTCTGCCGGCCGAGACGCCGCAGCGAGCGCAGCTCCATCTTGTTGCGGCGGCCTCCATAGTCCTCACCTGGCGACCGCACGGTCTCGACGCCGGTTGCGTCGGCGACGGCGGCGCGGGGACCGATCGTCCCTCACGCCCGCAGCCGGCCCGGCAAACCCGCCCTCGAGCCCGAGGGTGGCACTGATCCGGTGCATCTCCTCGGCCTGGTCAGCGAGGACGAAGCTGATCCCGGTTCCGGCACGACCGGCGCGGCCGGTGCGGCCGACCCGGTGCACGTAGGCCTCTCGATCCTCCGGGGCGTCGTAGTTGATCACCCGTTCGACGTCGGGAATATCGATGCCGCGGGCGGCGACGTCGGTCGCCACGAGCGTCATGACTTCGCCGCGCTCGAAGCGGGCCAGCGCCCTTTCGCGCTGGCCCTGGCTCTTGTCGCCGTGCATGGCGACGGCGTCCACCCGGCGACCCCGCAGCCGCTTGACCAGCCGGTCGGCCCCGCGCTTTGTGCGGACGAAGACGAGCGAGCGGCCGGCGCCCTTGCCGGCGCCCTTGTCTGAGATGTGTGAGACGAGGTGGTCGAGCTTGGCGCCCTGCGAGTCGACCGGGAGAAAGCGGTGCTCGACTTTTGCCTGCTTCTTGCGCTCCGGCTCGGCATGCGTGTGGGAGCGGGCCTCGCGGGTGTAGGCGGCCGCGACCTTGCCGGCCGCGCCCGCCAGCGTTGCCGAGAAGAACAGCGTCTGGCGGTCGGTCGGCGTCTGCGCGACGATTCGGTCGACCGCCGGCCGGAACCCCATATCGAGCATCCGATCGGCCTCGTCGAGGACGAGCACCCGGACCCGCCCGAGCGACACGGCGCCCCGGCCGATCAGGTCCTCGAGGCGACCCGGAGTGGCGACGAGGATGTCGGCTCGACGGGCCGCGGCGATCTGCGGCCGCATGCCGACACCGCCGTAGACGGCGGCGATCTTCAGGTCGCGCGCCTGGGCGAGCGCGGTGAGCGCGGTGACGATCTGGCTTGCCAGCTCCCGGGTGGGCGCAAGGACAAGGGCGCCCGGGCGGTCGGCACCAGGGTGGATCAGATCGACCAGCGGGACACCGAAGGCCAGGGTCTTGCCCGAGCCGGTCGGGGACTGGACGAGAAGATCGCGACCCGCGAGCGCATCGCGGATGACCATCTCTTGAACGGGGAACGGCTGGGTGATCGAGCGCGCCTGCAGGGCGTCGATCAC
Source organism: uncultured Solirubrobacterales bacterium (assembly GCA_963780815.1). Lineage (GTDB taxonomy): Bacteria > Actinomycetota > Thermoleophilia > Solirubrobacterales > 70-9 > VRUE01. Next base: position 24,726 of record CAWADG010000005.1, read on the forward strand.
CGGCTTGGAAGCGCCGAGATCGGCGAAAGTAGTGATGTTGTGAGCTCCTAGTTGAACGTCTTGGGAGATCCTGCGGCCCCAAGGCGCCAACCCGGCACATGGAGGAAACGGAACCTCTCGGGTGGCGAAATCGGCCAAACCCGACCCGTCCACGGTAGCATCCGATCCTCGATCGTCCGGAAAGAGCAGGCGAAAGCCGATCGCCCAGCCGGGTTCCACGAGGACGCGCGGATTCGACGTTTTGGGCTCCTCCTGCGAACATGGAGCGGCCGCCGCAGGATCAGATCGTCTTGTCCGCCATTCTCAGCCACAGAAAATCGGCCCTCGCCCTTTCCCTCGCGGCCACCGCGATCCTCGCGCTCGCCCTCAGCGCCTGTGCGGTGTTCAAGCCGGGGTCGCTGCGCCTTTCCCAGGCCGGGGGGATCGGCCCGGTCAGCGTCCATCTCGAGCTCTGCACCCGGTCCGAAGGGGAAAACTGCGAAGCGAACAAAACCGAAGGACAGTCCCAGTACATGCTCGGGATCGCGATCCCGAAGGGGGCGAGCGCGCCGCAGACGCTGCGGGCGGAATCTCTCAATAGCGGCGCGGCGATCGCCTACGTCCGCAACGAAGAAGTGACCCAGGCGATCAACGAAGCGAGCCAGAAAGAGGAAGGGCAGCCCTGGCCTCCCCCAGGCACCGACGGGGTCGGCTACCTCTCGAACGTCTTCAACGAGGAACCGGGCAGCGTCGGGGCGATCGCAACCGACGGGGATGCCGCGAAGGAGGCGGCGAGGATCCTCGCGGCCTTTTACATACCGTCGATGCCGCCCGCACTGCTCGAGCGTCACGGGGTCTCGCCCGCCTCGGTGGCGCCGGTGAACGATGCCTTCGCCGCCGGCGACGTCAAGCGAGCGCTCGCGGCCACCCCCGATTCGATCGCCGACCGCCTCGTCGTCGCCGGCACTCCCGATGACTGGGCGGAATGGCTCACCGGCACCTACGCGGCCGCCGGCCTGACCCATGCTCTCGTCTCCTTCGCCGACCCGTTCACCCTGCGCAGCTGGGCCGACGTCGAGGTCGCGGGCCTGCCGAGCCTCGGCGAGCAGGTGCGCCTATTCGGGGAGACGGTTCTTCCCGCGATCGCGACCGCATAGCAGCGGGCGATTTCAGGCCGTGTTCAGGGCCACGGCGGCCCGAACGAGCTCCCTGAACGCCTCCTCGTCGATCTCCTCGCCCTCGTGGAAATCGATTGCCCGCCTGGTGTTGCCCTCGAGGCTGGAGTTGAACAGGCTGGCGGGGTCCTCCAACGAGGCGCCCTTCGCAAAGGTCGTCTTCACGTAGTTCTTGTAGGTCTCGCCGGTACAGATGATTCCGTCGTGCTCCCAGACCGGAACCCCTCTCCATTTCCACTCCTCGACCACCTCGGGGTCGGCCTGCTTGATGAGGTCTCGGATCCGAGCGAGCGTCTCGCCCCGCCAGTCGCTCAGCTCGACGATCCTGGCGTCGATTTGCTGGGAGGGAGACTCGTTCATATTTCGGACCTTACCCCGGTCGCATCCCGGATAGCATGGCAGCGCGGTGGCTGCGGGGCCGGGCGCGCAAGAAGCATTGACGCCGATTCGTTCCCACAGCTAGGAGTAGAAATGAACCTGCATCGCCTCCGATTCGCCGCCGTTGTCGCCGTCCTCGTGGTTTGGGCCGGCCTGCTGGCCTCATCGGCTTCCGCGAGCTCTCCGCAGGTGACACCCGCGGTCGGCGCTGCCCACGCCGTCGCCGGCTCCAAGGCATCCGCAGCGGGCAAGCGCGACCTGACCGTGATGACCCAGAACCTCTATCTGGGCTCGAGCCTCGCGCCGGCGCTCACCGCGACCGACCCGGCGTCGTTCGTCGCGGCCGTCGCGCAGATCTACGCGACGGTGCAGTACACGAACTTCCCGGCGCGGGCGGAGGCGATCGCCGACGAGATCCAGGCCAACGGGCCGGATTTGATCGGCCTTCAGGAGGTCACGAAGTGGACGACAGGCGGGGTCAACCCACCCCCCGGCTACGACTTCCTCGCGATCCTGCAGAGCGACCTCGCCAGCCGCGGGCTGCACTACTCGGTGGCCGCCGTCTCGAACAACGCGGACATCGGCCCGGCGCCGCTGGCGCTGGGGGCCTGCTTCACACCCCCTTCGACCATCACCTGTACGGTCCGGCTCCAGGATCGCGACGTGATCCTCGTCAACGACGACACCCCGGGCTTGACCTGGAACGACCCCCAGAGCGGGCGCTACAACGCTCAGGAGGTGGTGAACTCGCCGGTCGGCTCGCTGTCGTTCGCCCGCGGCTGGGCCAGCATCGACGCGAGGCTGAAGCAGCAGCCGTTCAGGTTCGTGACCACCCACCTCGAGACGGAGGAATTTCCCGCCGTGCAGCAGGCGCAGGCGGCTGAGTTCCTCAAAGGGCCGGCCAAGGGCGGGACGATCGTCGCCACCGGCGATTTCAACTCCGCGTCGGACGGCTCCACGACCACCTCCTACGCGCAACTCACCGCGCCCGGCAGGTTCCGTGACGCCTGGGACGAAGGCGAACTCGGCGCCGGCAGCTCGTGCTGCCAGGAGTCGGACACCCCGCCACTCGCCCCGGGGGCGCTGAACAACCCGGTTTCGACCTTGCGAACCCGGATCGACCTGATCCTCAGCCGCGGAGCCGCGCGATCGGATGGAGACCAGGCGGCGCTGATCGGCGACTCGCCGTTCGAGGCGACCCCGCCGTTCTGGCCCTCCGACCACGCCGGCGTCGTCGCCCAGGTCAGGCTCAACGGCTGAGCCGGCAGGCCCGCCAATAGGATCGTTCCCGTGGCACAGCGGGTGCTCATCCTCGGCGCGGGGTTCGGCGGCCTCGAGGTCGCGACGCTGCTCTCGGAGGGGAGCAACGGCGAGATCGAGGTGACGCTGATCGACGCCGGGGACGGGTTCGTCTTCGGGTTCTCGAAGCTCGATCTGATGTTCGGCGGGGCGACGGTCGATGAGGTCCGGATCCCGTATTCGGAGTTCGACAAGCCCGGGGTTCGCTGGGTGCAGGAGACCGTCACCGCGATCGACCCCGAGGCGCGGCGGGTGACGACCGATGGCGGCTCCCACGAGGGCGACGCGATGGTGATCGCGCTCGGCGCCGACTACGACTTCGATGCGACTCCCGGTCTTCTCACGGCCGGCAACGAGTTCTACTCGGTGGCCGGAGCCGAGCGAGTGGCCGGGATCCTGCCGACATTCGAGCGGGGCCGGGTGGTGATTGGCGTCTGCGGGGCGCCGTTCAAGTGCCCGCCGGCGCCCAGCGAGTGCGCCCTGCTGCTCGACGACGATCTGCGGGCCCGGGGTGTGCGAGAGCGGTGCGAGATCTCGTTCGTGGTCCCGTTCGGAAGACCGGTGCCGCCATCGCCCGAGACCTCGGCGGCGCTTGAAGCCGAGTTCGCCGAGCGGGGCATCGACCTCATCGGCGGCCACCGGGTCGCCTCGCTCGACGGAGAGCGAGGGGTCGCGGTGCTCGACGACGGCGCCGAGCTCGACTTCGACCTCTTCCTCGGCGTGCCCAGGCACCGGGCGCCGGACGTCGTCATCGCCAGCGGCATCACCGAGGACGGCTACGTCCCGGTTGATCCGGCGACGCTGCGGACCGCTTTTCCGGCCGTCTATGCGGTCGGTGACGTCGCCACCGCAGGCGTGCCGAAGGCCGGCGTCTTCGCCGAGGGCGCGGGTCGGATCGCGGCCCAGACCCTCCTCGCCGAGCTCCGCGGCGATGATCCCCCCGGCCGCCACCTCGGCCAGGGCACCTGCTTCATCGAGTTCGGCGACGGTCGCGTGGCCAGCGTCGACATCGACTTCCTCTCCGGCCCCGGGCGGACCGGCACCTTCAACCCGCCCTCGGCCGAGTTGGTCGCCGAGAAGCAGGAGTTCGGCTCGACCCGCCGAGCGCGCTGGTTCGGGCTCTGATCCGATCGGATCGATCACTAGCCGGGGTCGCTCTCCTCGGCCTCGATCGCGGCCTCGACCTCCCGCTCGAGGCCTCCGTGCTCGAGCTCGTCGACCACCTCGCTCTCATCGTGGCGCCGGCCGAGCGCCCCGACCACCGGTAGATCGCGTTCGGCGGCGAGCTCGTCCAGCTCCTCCTGCATCATCGCCGTGACCGCGTTGTAGACGGCCTCGACGTCGGGGTCCGGGCCGAAGCGCCGGCGCAGGTCGATCTTCGGCAGGACCTGAACCGTGATCTGGGAGGGGAGCGGGATTCGCCCCGGCAGATCCAGCACAGTCACCCCGAAGGGCGGAGCGATCTGGATCGGCACGACATCGACGCGCAGCAGCCGGTGGAGGCCGAGCAGGCGGGCGAGCCGTTCGCCACGGGTCAGGAAGAGGGCGGTCTCCTGGCCACCGACCGCCACCACGGGGACGATCGGAACGTCGGCCTTCAGCGCGAGGCGGACGAAGCCGGTGCGGTGACCGAAGTCGATCTCGCCCGAGTGCCACGAGGGTCGGTACGTCTCATGGTCGCCCCCGGGGTAGACGAGGAGCGCCGCGCCCCGCTCCAGGGCCGCGATTGCGTTCTCGTGGTTGGCCGGGATCGTCCCGTACCTCCGCAGCGGCAGCAGGCCGGGCACACGGAAGACGAGGTCGTGGGCGAGCTGGAAGAAGAGCCGGTCGGGGCCGAAGTGGTCGTAGAAGGCGTAGGAGAAGGCGAAGGTGTCGGCGATCAGCGTGCCGCCGGAGTGGTTTCCGACCAACAGAACCGGCCCCTCGCCCGGGATCTGCTCAAGACCGCGGACCTTGGGGCGGAAGTAGATCTTCGCCAGTCGGCTCGATGCCGGCAGCGTCTCCCGGATGTACTCCGGGTCGCGCTCGGCCAGCGGGTCCTCGGCATGGCGGCCGAGCAGGTCGCAGAGCACCACAGAGGCGGTCGCCCGAGTCGCGCCGATTGCGTCGTTGACGACCTCCCTCACTTGCGCTGTAAGTCCTCCTCCGGGGTATGCGGCAGGAGATCGCGGAGGTCTGGCCACTCCGAGGGCGGGCCCTCCGGGCGACGGACCCTGCGGGGATCCCCTGGCGGAAGCTCGGAGAGCAGCTCGCGGATTCCCGCCTCGCGCAGCTGTTCGCCGACAGTGCGTCGTGCGACCTCGATCACGTGGTCGCGGTTCCCGCTGCGCATCAGGTTGGGCCCCATCGCCTCGAGATCGTCGCCGGTGGGCTGAATGAGGACGACTTCGGCCCCGAATCTGCGGATCTTCTTCGCCTCGCTGCCGAGCCGGCGGCCCGAGCTGCGACGGAGGAAGATCGTCACCGCGTCACGGGGATTGATCGCCCGGATCGGATGCAGGGTCGAGGTCGGGTTGAGGCAGAGGACAAGGTTCAGGCCCTCGTCGCGCAGCAGGTCCAGATTCGAAACCGAGTAGATGCCGCCGTCGACGTAGCGACGGTCGCCGATCCGGACAGGATGGTAGATGCCGGGGATCGCGCAGGATGCGGCGACGGCATCGGCGAGGTCTGCCGCCGGCGCGCCCGCGCGCCCGAAGGGGGTGCGGCGGCCGGTCTGGTAGTCGGCGGCCACCACCCAGAGGTTCGGGTGCGGGCTCCAGCCGCTGGGGACGACGCGACGGATCGTCTCTTTCAGCGGCTCGGTCGAGAAGACCCCGCGCCACAGCCAGCCGCTGAAGATCGTGGCCGGCGTATAGCGGTGAGGGTTGGCGAGTGTGCGAAGCGCAAGCCGCCAGGAGCCGGGGCCGATTGGCGGCCAGGTGCGCTCCAGCTCAAACCGCGCACCGGCAGACCGGTCGGCTGTTGCGGCCGGGCGTCCCTGTGCGTCGCGCACGCCGTCGAACGTCTCGCCGCGGGAGTGGGCGACCATGAACCAGGGCGGAACGCCGGAGGCGCAGAGGGCGCCGATCATCGAGCCGGCTGAGGTTCCGACCACGTGATCGGCGCTCGCCGGGTCCCACCCGGTCTCTTCGGCGATCGCATCCAGGCCGCCGGTCAGCCAGGCGCCTCCCTGGATGCCACCCGCGCCGAGGACGAGACCGACCTTCAACGCGCCGGAGCAGCGTCGAAGTGCTCGAGAATCGCCGCGTGGGCCTGCTTCGGCGCCTCGAGCTGGGGGACGTGCCCGCACTCGAGCTCCAGGTGCCGGGCGGCGGGGACGGCCCGCTCGACATGCTTCCTGAAGCCGATCGGCACCAGCTGGTCCTGACGGCCCCAGACGAAGAGGGAGTCGCACTGGATCTCGGCCAGCCGCGACCAGAAGCCCCGCTCCCCGTGAGGCTCGTCGAGGTAGATCTCCCGCGCCGCCTTGTAGAAGGCGACCCGTCCGCGCGGCGTCAGGAAGGAGCGCAGGAACTCATCGACGCCGGCCGCCGACCAGCCGTCGCTTCCCCCCGGAACAAGGTTGCGGACGATCGGCTCGGTGATCGCGCGGGGTGCCGGCTGGACGAGACCCAGCAGTGGCAACGGCGCCTGCAGCAGCCAGCGCCACTGGCGCCCGCGCAGCCAGGCCAGCGCGGGGCTCAACAGGGCGAGCCTTTGCACCCGCTCCGGGAAGAGGAGGGCGGTCTCGATCGCCACCCGGCCTCCCATGCTGTTGCCGACCAGGTGCGCCCGCTCGAGTCCGAGCTCGTCGAGCAGCCCGACGACGCACTCGGCGAAGTACGGCGCGTCATAGGCGGCGGTGAGCGGCTTGTCCGAGTCTCCGAAGCCGGGCAGGTCGAGCGCGATCACGCGGTGGTCGTCGGCGAGCGCCGCGACCGTGGTCAGGAAGGATGCCTTGGTCCCGCCGAGCCCGTGGATGCAGATAACCGGGTCGCCGTCACCGGCGGAGAGGGTCGAGATCTTCCCCCTGCGGGTTGCGACGGAGTCGAAGCGCAGCCGGCGATCGTCGGCGATATCGCTGGTGGCGGCGAGGAAACCGACCCCGAGATGGAGGTTCTGACGCACGCTCAGCCGACGGGCTCGGTATGCGTCCATCCCGCCGCGGAGATCTTCCGCCACGCTCTCCCAGGTGACCTCGTCCGCGGTCAGGATTGCATCGGGCTGCTCGTCGCCGGGGGTGACGAGCGAGATCTCATCGCCCTCGATCGCGGCGTCCCACTCGGCCTCGCCATCGACGACGAGGCGGATCCGTGCCTCGCCGCTGGGGACGTCGATCACATCGGGGTCGAACCGCTCAACGAGTGAGGCGAGCGCCGCCGGCGGGCCGGCGCTGCCGCGCGATCCCTTCTCGGCCGTCGCGGTGGCCACCCCTTCAGTATGGAGGGAGCCCCGGCGCCGCCCCATTTAGGGCGGATGAGAATCGCTGTTCACCTGGGATTCAGGTTGGGGTGAGAGCGTGGACGGCTATGCCGCGCCGCTTGGGTTTCGCCCTGATCGCCGGCGCTGTCGTTGCGTCTGCGGTGATCATCACCCGCCCTTTCGGGGATGGGGGCTCCCCATCGCTGAAATCCGCGGCGAGGACGATCCTCGCCGCCCGCAATGGGCGGCCCCTGCCGGCACCGATCTCGGGCGAGTCCGTGGTCGGCCTGGCGGGCGGCCCGCTGATCATCGGCGGGCTCGACGCGTACGAAAGCTCGGTCGGTGGTGTCTTCAAGCTCGACGCCGAAACCGGCCGCCTCGCACCCTCCGGTGAACTGCACGCGCCCGCGCACGATGCCGCGGCCGCGGTGGTCGGGGACCGGGTCTTGGTCTTCGGCGGTGGAGTCGAAGCGAGCAGCGACGAAGTCCAGAGCATTCCCGTCAGCGCTGGCAGCCCACCGGCCACCGGGGTCGCGAGCGTCGTCGGCCGCCTTCCCACGGTGCGCTCGGACCTGAGCGCGGTGAGCGTCGGTGGGCGCGCCTACGTTCTCGGCGGATATGACGGGGAAACCCCGCTCGACTCGGTTTTGGCGAGCTCAGACGGAAGCAGCTTCAGCGAAATCGCGACCCTCCCGGACCCCGCCCGCTATATGGCCGTCGCTGCGAGCGGGGGCACGATCTACGCCTTTGGAGGTGAGCAGGCGAGCGGGGCCCCCAGCAATGCGATCCGCGAAGTGGACCCGAGCACCGGCGCAGTGCGCCTCGTCGGGCATCTTCCTCAGCCGGTCTCCCATGCGTCCGCCATTGCTCTCGGAGGCCGGATCTATCTGCTCGGCGGGGAATCCGACGGCAAGGTCACTGACAGGATCTGGCGCTTCGACCCGACCGGCGGGAGGGTCGTGCCGGCAGGCCGCCTGCCGCACCCGGTCGCCTCCGGCGCCGCTGCTGTCATCGGCTCGACGGCCTATCTGATCGGCGGCAAGGGGCAGGACGGCAGCGCCCTGCGCTCGGTCGTGCTACTCGAACCGCAAACCGTTCCCCTGGCCGAAGAAGGTGCGCCAAAGCCTCCAAAGGGGAGCTCCGGCGCGCCCTTCTCGGGCCGTCTGCTGATCGCGGACCGCGGCAACGACCGCCTGCTCGTCGTCAACGCCGAAAAGAAGGTTCTCTGGCGATTCCCCTCCCGCGCGCACCCGGCGCCGCGTGGCGGCTTCTACTTTCCGGACGATGCCTTCTTCACCCACGGCGGTACCCAGATCATCTCCAACGAGGAGCAGAACGAGCGCATCGTCCAGCTCGCGTTCCCCTCGGGGAAGCTGCTCTGGTCATACGGGCACCCCGGCATCGCCGGTTCCGAATCCGGTTACCTCCACGAGCCCGATGACGCCTACCTATGGCGTGACGGCACGATCTCGGTCTCCGATGCGCAGAACTGCCGGGTGTTGCTGATCTCGCCGCGGAAGAAGGTCCTCAGGCGATTCGGCGAACCGTCGCGTTGCGAACACGAACCGCCGCACGCGCTCGGCTCCCCCAACGGCGACACACCGCTGCCCGACGGCAACATCCTCGTCTCCGAGGTGAACGGCTCCTACATCGACGAGATCACCCCTCGGGGCAAGCTCGTCTGGAGCGCGCAACTGCCGATCGAATATCCATCCGACCCGCAGCAGCTGGGTCCCGATCGCTATCTCGTCGCCGACTACACCGATCCTGGCGGCATCTACGAGTTCAACCGCGCCGGCAGGATCCTCTGGGCCTACCATCCTTCGTCCGGCAGGGGGATGCTCGACCACCCGAGCCTCGCCGAGCGCCTGCCGGGTGGTCTGATCTGCGTCAACGACGACTACCGACATCGCGTCGTCATCATCGATCCGCGCACCCGCAAGGTCGTCTGGCAGTACGGCCGCACCGACAGTCCGGGAAGCGCCCCCGGCCACCTTCGCATTCCCGACGGCTTCGATCTCCTGAGCCCCGAAGGAACGACCCCCACCCACCCCTACACGGGCTGACCTATCTAGCCGAGGCCCTGAGTCGCGACGGGCTCACTCGCCGGCCACGTCGCGGCGGAGGAAGACGACGGTGGCCACGAGCAAGGCCGGCACGGCGTAGAGCGCACAGACCCACAGCGCCCGGACGATCGGCGCCCAGTCGACCGGTACGCGCAGGAAGCCCTGCCAATCCTGGAACTGGGTGCTGAGCAGGTAGGGCTGCAGTCCGCCCAGGCCAGGCAGGATGCCGATCAGCTGCAGCAGCAGCGAGAACATCAGCGTGCCGACGATCGCCGCCGCGCTGTTGCGAAAGACAGTCGAGAAGAGCAGGCCGATGGAGGCGACGGCGAGGATCGGCAGTAGGTATACGAGCAGGCTGGCGCCGACGAGCACCAGGCCGTGCGCGGCGGAGACGCGGGTCCCCGAAAGGGTGACGATCGGGTTGTAGCCGGAGGCGACGATGCCCGCGGCCAGGGCGACGACCCCGCTGAGGACGATCGCGGCGACAGCGTAGGTGACCGCGGCCAGCGCCTTGCCGGCGAAGACATGTTGGCGCTCGACCGAGCGGGTGAGGATCGTCTTCAGGGTGCGGTCGCGGTCCTCGGCGGCGACGATGTCCCCGGCGACCAGGGCGGTGATCAGCGGGAATAGCCAGACCGAGCCGAAGAGCAGCAGCACCAGCGGGATCGCCAGGCCGGTGTCGTGGACGTAGCGTCCGAAGGCGACGTCGCGCGGTTCGCCGTTGCGGAGCGCCAGTGCGGTGACGAAGATCACCGGCACCGCGGCGGCGGCGCCGAGGCCGAGGTAGGTGCGCTTCTGGGCGCGGAGCTTGCGCAGCTCCCAGCGGTAGACGGTCAGGGTGCCGGGCATCAGGCCAGCTCCTCGGCCGCGGCCGCCATTCGTTCGGCGCTCGCCGCCGCGCCGTCGCCCTCGGTCAGCTGGAAGAAGAGGTCCTCGAGGCTCGCCTGGCGGGGGCTCAGCTCGAGCAACGGCGCCCCCGACTCTGCCAGCGCCGTGGACAGGTCGCCGACCGCGGCCTCGTCGACGGCGCGGAACAGCAGCCCGCCTCCGGGCTCCTCGCGCACCTCCTCGACCCCCGGCTGTGCATCGCAGACTCGGCGCGCGCGCTCTTCGTCGGCGGTCCGCAGCCGATAGCTGATTCCGGCGCGCTCGCGAAGCTCGCTCAACGCTCCCTCGTAGACGACGCCGCCGCGGCGAACGATCGCGACGCGGTTGCACAGCTCTTCGACCTCGACCAGCAGGTGACTGGAGAGAAGCACAGTGATGCCGCGGGCTGCGAGATCGCGGATCAGCTCGCGCATGTCGCGCATCCCTCCCGGGTCGAGCCCGGTCGCCGGCTCATCGAGCAGTAGCAGCCGCGGTCGCCTGAGCAGGGCCGCTGCGATCCCCAGTCGCTGCCGCATCCCGTGGGAGTAGCCGCCGACCCGGTCCTTGGCGCGGTCGCCCATCTCGACCACGTCGAGGACTTCCTCGATTCGCTCGCTCGCCTCGCCACCGTCGAGGGCGGCGCACAGACGCAGGTTCTCGCGGCCGCTCAGGTACGGATAGAAGGCCGGCGCCTCGACGAAGCCTGCCACCCCCTCCAGGGCGGCTACGCCGAGCTGCGGGTCGCGGCCGAAGAGGCGCACCGAGCCCTCGTCGGGACGAATCAGCCCGAGCATCATTCGCAGCGAGGTGGTCTTGCCGGCGCCGTTCGGGCCGAGATAACCGAAGACGTCGCCGCGGTTGACGGTGAGATCGACGCCGTCAACCGCGGCGAGATCGCCGTAGCGCTTGACCAGCCCCCGGACCTCGATCGGGGCGGCGCCGGCCATTCTCGACTAGAGGCCCTGCGAAGCTTCCCGGGCAACGGCCGGGGTCACGGAGCCGGCCACCGTGTACTCGACGCCTCCCCGCCTGAATCGGATCAGGGTTCCAAGCGGGGTTTCGAGCTGCCGGGCTTCGCTCGCCCCTTCAATTGAGACCGAAGGAAGCTGCAGTTCGTCGCCTTCCTTCTGTGCCGGGAGCTCGAGCACCGCGATGCCGCCCAGGCCCTTGCCGTAGGTGAGCAGCGCACCGGCGTCCTCACCGCTCGACACCTGTTGCACCTGGTCCCGACCCATGCCTGCGAGGGTCGGCGGAGCGCTTAGCTGGAAGGAGAGGTTTGCCTGGACTGATTCCAGCCCAGATGCGGGGGCCGATCCGCCACCTTCTTCGGGCGGGTGGATTTCTACCATCCTGGTTCCCGGCGGCGGCGAGACTGCGAAGACCGAGTCCGGCACCGGACCGAACGAGATTTCCGTCGCGGTCAGCTCGAGCACGGGCGAGCTTTCGCCCTTGGCGTAGACAGCGGCCCGCAACGGCGTGCCGTTCTCCGCATCCCAGGCAATCTCGGCACCTCCGACGAGCCCGCCGTTCGCCTTCGGGGATACCCGCACGGTGTATGCCGGCTGTCCTCCAACGTTCGAGGGCACTGCTTCGCTCAGGGTTGCATGCTCCATCACTTCTTCGAGTCCTTCCTTCACCTGGGCGAGTGACGGCGGTTCGGCGGGCTCGTCGGTCTCCTTTGCCGCAGTGTCGCGCGCGGGCAGCGTGCCCCTATAGGCCGTTTCGGTGCCGGGGTCGTAGGCGGTGAAGCGTTTGCCGTCGACGAGCAGCTGGAAGTCACCGGCGCTGCCTTTCGAGACGTCGGCCTGAAGCTCCAGTCGCACCCGGCCGTCGGCCGATGCCCACAGCCTGCCGGAGGCGCCGCCGAGGATCGGGTCGGAGCTTTCAAGGACCGATTCGCCCACCAGGTTGTCGGTGAACTGGACTCGTGCCGTGACGCCTTCGACCGATGGCGCGCTCAGCGCGTTGTGGACGGCGTCCGCGAGTGGCTTCGGAGGTGGGGTGGGCCCGCCCCCGGTTGCGGCGATGGCGATCGCGGTCGTGCCGGCCGCGATCGCGACGAAGACAACCGCAAGCGCAGACAATTGACGGGTGGAGATGCGTCGTAGGAACTTCAACTTGCCTCTCCTTCAGGCGGTCAGTCTCTCCAAGGGTACGGGTTCTCCCTAAACACCAGATGAGACCGGGTGCCAAACCGATGATGAGAGCGACGCGACCCGCCACTAGACTGCCCGCGGTGGCGGCGATCGAGGAAGAGCAGTCGGCGGCCGAACCACCCTTCCATCTCCTGCTCGAGGAGGATGAGGTGGTGGCGGTCAGGACCGCGCTGAACCTGCTGATCGCCGACGAGCGTCACGAGCCTCCGATCCGCCCGCTGGCCCGCGAGGTGCTGGCGAACCTGGAGGAGGCGCCGGCGGATCAGGAGAGCGGCATCCTCTCGGTTCCTCTGACCCCTCAGCAGATGAAGATCACCCACACCGCCGTCAAGCTGGCCTTCGACGACACCCAGCGCGAGCAGTCGCACGAACGCGATGTACTGCGCCGGATCCTCGACAAGCTGCCCGACGAGCACACGATTCGGGCGATCGAGCTCGATTAGCCGGTCATCCGTCTCCTGTAAGCGGTCAGGGCCAGCGGCACGACGACCGCGAGCAGCGCCAGGCACCACAGGACCGAGCACAGCACCGGATTCTGCAGGGGCCAGGCGGCGTCGGCGGGGGTCGCCGTCGGGTTTCCGAACAGGGTTCGGGTTGCGGCGGCGAAAGCGCTGACCGGGTTGTATTCGGCGAACTGGCGCAGCCCGGTGGGCAGCCCGTCGATCGGGACGAAGGTCGTCGCGATGAAGGTGAGCGGGAAGATCACCACGAAGGCGATTCCCTGGACGACGTCGGGACTGCGGGCGAGTACGCCGATCAGGGTCCCCAGCCAGAGCATCGTCATCGATAGCAGGGCCAGCAGAGCGAAGCCGGCGAGAGCCTCGGCCGGGTCGCTCTCTATTCGCCAGCCGATGAGCAGGCCGCTCGCGACCATGATCGCGATCGCCACGCAGGATGCGGCGAGCTCGGCCGTGAGGTGCCCGAACAGAAACGCCGGGCGCAGCATCGGCAGCGACCGGAAGCGGTCGAGGATGCCCTCGCCGAGGTCGGTCGCCATTGACACCCCGGGCCCGATCATCCCGAAGACGAGGGTCTGGACGAGGATTCCGCCGATCAAGTACTCGCGGTAGTCGCCGCCGCCGGGGACGGCAATCACTTCACCGAAGACGAAGGCGAAGAGAAGCACGAACATCAGCGGCTGCAGGGTGACTTCGAGCAGCTTCTCGGGGATCTGGCGGACATGGGAGAGGTTGCGACCGGCGATGACGATCGTGTCGCTCACGAGCCAGCGCAGGCGGGCCGTTCCGGGCGCGGTGGTGGACAGGGCGGTTGAGGTCATGCGAGCACCTCCTGATGGCGGTTGGGGTTTGTCAGCGAGAGGAAGACGTCGTCGAGTGTGGCCTCGCGACGGTGGACGTCGGTCGCCTCGACCCCGGCCTCGTCGAGGGCGCGGACGACCTCGACCAGCCGCGTCGACTCATCCGCGGGGGCGGTGACCAGCGAGCGGTCAGCATCCAGGTCCGCGATGCCCGCCGCAACTCGCTCGAGTGCGTTTGCGGCGTCGACAAGCTGCTCGGCGGCCGCCACCGCGACGTCGATTCGCTCGCCGCCGTGGCGGCGCTTGAGCTCTGCCGGAGAGCCGGTGGCCGCAGTTCGGCCGTTGTCGAGCAGGACGATGCGGTCGGCGAGGCGGTCGGCCTCCTCGAGGTACTGGGTGGTGAGGAGGAGGGTCGTCCCCTCGCCGACCAGCTCGCGCAGCAGTGCCCAGAGCTCGTTGCGGCTTTCGGGATCGAGCCCGGTGGTCGGCTCGTCGAGGAACAGGACCGGGGGGGCGGCGACCAGGCTGGCTGCGAGGTCGAGGCGGCGGCGCATGCCGCCGGAGTACTCGCGGACCAACCGATCGGCGGCATCTGTGAGCTGCAGGCGCTCCAGCAGCTCGTCCGCACGCTCACGGGCGACCAGGCGCGGAAGGTGGTAGAGGCGGCCGATCATCTCGAGGTTGGCGCGGGCGCTCATCAGGCCATCGACGGTGGCCTCTTGGTTGGCGAGGCCGATCCGCTCGCGGACGCGAGCCGATTCCTCGACGACGTCGAGGCTGTCGATCGCGGCATGCCCGGAGCTAGGAAGAGCGAGGGTGGTGAGGATCCGGATCGCCGTCGTCTTGCCGGCGCCGTTGTGGCCGAGCAGGCCGAGCACAGTGCCGGCGGGGACCTCGAGGTCGAAGTCCCGCAGCGCCCACTGGTCGTCGTAGCTCTTGCCGAGGGAGGTGGCCGAGATCGTCGCCCCGGCCTGAATGTGTGGATTCATTTCGTACTCCGTACGTAGAATTAGTACAACGTACGCTCAGGCTAGCAGTACGATGTACGAAATGTCGCCACGTTCTGAAGACCGCGCCGAACGAGCGCAGCGACGCGCGGACGCGAAGCTGGCGCGCGGCAAGGAACGGATTGCCCGGGCCAAGGAACAGATGGACCGGGCCCAGGAGCAGATCGAGCGCGAGCGCGAGCGGCTCGACGAGGCGCTGATCTGGCTTCGCGAGGAGCCGAGCGCGCGACGCCCCACCCACACCCGCGCCGAAATCGCGCGCGCAGCCCTCGCGATCGCCGACGAGGAGGGATTCGAGGCCGTCTCGATGCGCCGCGTCGCCCAACAGCTCGGCGCCGGCACGATGACCCTCTACCACTACGTCCGCAACAAGGACGAGCTGATCACCCTGATGGTCGACGAGGTGATGGGGGAGAGCCTCGTCCCCGCTGAGGATCTGGGCGGCGACTGGCGCCCGGCGATGGCGCGGATCGCTGAGCGAACCCGGGCCGCATTCGGCCGCCACCGCTGGGCCCTCGACTGCCTCGGCGACGGCCGGCCGGGGCCCAACGGGGTCCGACACTTCGAGCAGACCCTCGAGGCCTTGTCCTCGCTCGATGTTCCCGACGCCACCAGGTTCGAGCTGATCAGCCTCGTCGACGACTACGTCTTCGGCTACTGCCTGCGCGATGCCCAGGAGATGGAGGAGCATCGGCGCGGGTTCCCGGAGGAGATCCTCGACTTCTTCCAGCGCGAACTCGACAGCGGGGATTACCCGAACCTCAGCAACTTCCTCGGTGACGACGTCGAGGCGGGCGTCGAGCGGATCGCCGACCTGCTCTTCGACGCGAAGCGCTTCGAGCGCGGCCTCGGGTGGCTACTTGATGGGATCGAGGCGAGCCTCCCGGTCTGACTCGCGGGCGACCCGCCCCGAGCGGGCCTCATTACCGGGGTTCGGTGGGATCCGCCTCGCTCCTAATCTCCTCGACCCTTGCGGCGAACACCCGCCAGCGTCGCTCGTTTTCATGTACGAGGGTCGCCGAGGCGGCCAATAGGTCGGCCGCCCTGTCGATCAGCTCTGAGGACGAGAGGAGATAGGGGATCACATCTCGGTCGCCGGTCAGATCAGCCCGCAGCGCGGCGGGGGTGAAATCGACCTGCGCCAGCAGCTCTATCGCGCGACGCAAGAGGCGGCCGATCATCGCCTGCATGTCGGCTGCGAGCCAATCGTTGACGATGATCTGATGGCGCTCACCGAGCACTCCCACGAGGGCCGGGTACTCGACCAGTGGCGCCGCCACCTGCCAGGACTGCTCCATGGCCCCCGCGAGCCAGGCACCCGTCTCTTCGACGCCGGAGGCGAGACGCTCGAGGTCGCGCTTGAGGCGGAGGATCTCCGCCGGCTCCCCACCGCCCTCCATGAACAGGACACCGCCCTCCGCCGGGAGGCCCGGGGCGTTGAGGTCCTCCGCCCCGGCGAATGGATTCTGCAGCGGCTCGACCTCGGGCTGGAAGCTCTTCCAATGCCCCGCGAGGGCCTTGAGGATCCGCGACTGGGCCTCGAGCTCGACCGCGGCCTGCAGCGGCACCTGCGAGTAGAACTTCTCGTGCTCGCGGTGGAAATCGGCGAGGTTTCCGATCACGTCGAGAAGCTGAGGCGGAGGCTCCTGGTGGGGGCTCAAGACCCCGGCATCGTCGCAGTCTCGACCTCGCGAGGCAAGCGGCGGCGGCTCAGCTGCCGATCGCCGCGCCCAGCTCGGCCAGCTGGGTCGCGATGCCGGCCTTGACGCCGTCGCAGATTTCGTGGACGCCGGGGTCGGCGATCCGGTAGAGCGAGCTCGTTCCCCGCTTGCGGCGGGAGACGAATCCCACCGCCAGCAGCGCCGAGAGGTGTTTCGAGACGTTCTGCTGGGAACCGCCGATGCGGTCCGCGATCTCCCCGACCGAGGCCTCGTCGCGGTTGCGAAGCAGATCGAGGATGCGGAGCCGGGTGGGGTCGGCCAGCGCGCGAAAGCGGCGGGCGATCACCTCGGCTGCTTCCTGGGGGAGCGGGTCGGTCATCACACGCACATTCTACCAATTAACAACTCTTCAATTGTAAAACTGATAAATTGTGAATTGGTAAAAGGAATCACTCGTCAGGAGGCCAGGATGTCCGACACTTCACTCGCGCAGCGTCCAGCCAAGGTAGCGAGCGCCGGCGACGACGGCTCACAGCGGATACGGGGGAGGGGATGGCCGCTCGAGCGGGCCCTCTTCGTCCTCGCCGGGACGATGACCGGGCTGAGCGCGTTCCTGGCTGCCCTCGTCAGCCCCTGGTTCCTCCTACTGACCGGATTCGTTGCCGTCAACCAGTTGCTCTTCGCCGCCGTTGATGACTGCCCGGCCTCGCTCATCCTCCGGCACGGGTTCGGCCTCAGGCGGGCATCGGAGTGCAGATGAGCTCGCCGGGTGCGATCGGGAGGCTCGGCCGCTATGCGGCCACCCACCGCCGTCGGGTCTTCGTCACCTGGGCGATCGTCGCCGTTGGGCTCGGCTTCCTCGCGCCGCGTGTCGAGACCGCCCTCTCGGGCGCCGGCTGGCAGGCCAACGGCTCGGACTCGGTACAGGTGCGGGAACGGATCGAACGCGAATTCAGCGGCGCCGACTCCTACGCGCTTCAGGTCGCCGTCCACTCTCAAGACCTGACGGTCTCCAACCCCCCCTTCCAGCGTACGGTCGCGAAGGTCGAGCGGACGCTGGCCGCAGACCCGGCGGTCCGGGCGGTCGTCCGACCCGCTCCGAGGACCTCGATCTCGAGTGACGGCCATGTCGCGATCGTCGTCGGCACCGCGGCAGAGGGCCCGAACGGGATGGTCGCCGCCGCCGACCACCTCAAGGGCAGGCTCGCGGGCCTCGCCGCGCCGGGGGTCGCGGCGAACCTCACCGGAGCCGCGGGCATGTGGTCGGACTTCAACGAAGCCAACCGCGACGCGATGCTCCGTTCGGAGCTCTTCTCCTGGCCGGTGACGCTGGCGATCCTCGTCCTCGCCTTCGGCTCCCTGGTCGCCGCCGGGTTGCCGCTGATGCTGACGATCGTCGGGTTGATCGCCTCGGCGGGGCTGCTCTACCTCGGCACTCTGATTTCGCCGATCTCGATCTGGGCGATGAACTTCGCGCTGATGTTCGCGCTCGCGCTCGGCATCGACTACGCGCTGTTCATCGTGATGCGCTTTCGCAACTCCCTCTACGGCCAGGGCGAGCGTCCGGTCGAGGCCGTCGCGGAGACGATGGACACGGCCGGCAAGGCGGTGCTCTTCTCCGCGCTCACGGTCGTCGTCTCGCTGGCTGCGGTGATGCTGGTGCCGAGCCCAGCCTTTCGCTCTGTGTCCCTCGGGATCATGGTCTCGGTGCTCTTCGTCCTCGCCGCGACGCTGACGCTGCTCCCCGCGGTGCTGGCGAAGCTGGGAAGCCGGGTCGACCGGCTGGCGCTTCCCTGGGCGCACGGGGGGGACCACCGCTCGCCCCGCTTCGCCCGTTGGGCCGAACTGCTCTGGCGCCGGCCGGTGCTCTTCGGCGGCCTCGCCCTGATCGTCCTCCTCGGGTTGGCGTCGCCGATCGTCGGCCTCCGGACCGGCATGCCATCGATCAAGGTCGTCCCTCAGGGTGATAGCTCGCGAGTCGGCTACCGGGCGATCAGCGCCGCCTTCGGGCCAGGAGCTCCGGGCACGATGCAGATCGTCGTGCCTACTGCCGAAGCCCGCGCTGCCACCGCCGCTTTGGGCTCGGACGCGGGTGTCGCCGCGGTGACCCGGCCCCGCCCCGGCTCGGGTCCGGCGGTGCTGATCGAAGCGGTCCCCACGGCCGGGCCGTCGACCCCGGCCTTCAACGACACCGTCGACCGGGTTCGGACGAGCCTGCCGAAGGCGGCGCTGGTCGGGGGCCCGGCAGTCGAAAACCACGACCTCGAAGCCGCCCTCGCCGCCAAGACGCCGCTCGTGATCGGCGTCGTGCTGGGGCTCGGCTTCCTGCTCCTGCTTGTCGCGTTCCAGGCCCCCCTCGCCGCGGCGATCGGGGTCCTGGCCAACCTGCTCTCGACCGGCGCGGCCTTCGGCGTCGCAAAGCTGATCTTCCAGGATGGCCACCTGAGCGGACTGCTCGGCTTCGAATCGCAGGGCTTCCTCGACGCCTGGGGCCCCGTCTTCTTCTTCGCGATGATCTTCGCGATCGCGATGGACTACACGGTCTTCCTGCTGTCCTCGGCGCGCGAGCACTGGGAAGATTCGGGTGACCCCAGGGAGGCGATGATCGGCGGCCTCGCCCACTCGGGCCGGGTGATCCTCGCGGCGGGGGCGGTGATGGTCGCCGTCTTCTTCACCTTCGCCCTCTCCGGCCCGTTGCCGCCAAAGGAGATGGGCGCGATCCTCGGAATCGCGGTCCTGCTCGACACCTTCCTGGTCCGGCTGCTGCTGTTGCCGGTCTTCCTGCGCCTCAGCGGTCGCGCGGCGTGGTACCTGCCGGGCTGGCTCGACCGTGTCCTGCCCGACGTGCGCTTCGGCCACGGGCCGAAGCCGCCGCCCCTCCGCGTCGTCGAGGAGCGGGAGCCGGTCGGGGCCGGCGGGGCGCGGTAAGCCCGCGGGAACACTGCGGCTTTTCGCGGATGCCGAGCGGGCCGTGGCGTCGCATGCTTTCGGTGCATGAAGCGGATCGCAATCATCGGAGGGGGCACAGGCGGCACCCTCGTCGCCAACCGGCTCCGCAGGCAGCATCCGGAGGAGGAGGTCGAGATCGTCGTCGTCGACCGCGACGACCGCCACATCTACCAGCCGGGCCTGCTCTTCGTGCCGTTCGGCATCGACAAGCCGGAGGGCATCGTCCGCTCACGCCGCGCCCAGCTCCGTGACGGGGTCGAGTTCCGTCTGGCCGAGGTCGATCGGATCGACACCGCGGCCGACGCCGTTCGGCTCGCCGACGGCGACAGCCTCGAGTACGACGCGCTGGTCGTCGCCAGCGGCGCCTCGCTGCTGCATGAGGAGACCGAGGGACTGCGGGGTGCCGGCTGGGGCGAGAGCGTCTTTTCCTTCTACTCGGTCGAGGACGCGACGGCGCTGCGTGACGCCCTCGCGGAGTTCGATCGCGGCCACCTCGTCGTCAACCTGATCGACATGCCGATCAAATGCCCTGTCGCGCCGCTCGAGTTCTGCTTTCTCGCCGATTGGTTCCTGCGCGAGCAGGGGGTTCGCGATCGGGTCGATATCAGCTACGTGACCCCGCTCGACGCCGCCTTCACCAAGCCGGTCGCGGCCGAGCACCTGGCCGGGATGCTCTCGGAGCGGGAGATCCGGCTGGAGCCGGAGTTTGCGACCGGCCGCGTCGACGGCGGCGGGGGCAGGCTGATCAGCTGGGACGAGCGCGAGGTCCCGTTCGACCTCGCGGTGGTCGTGCCGCTCCACGGCGGCTCCTCCTTCGTCGCCCGTTCGCCCGGCCTCGGCGACGATCTCGGATTCGTCGCGGTCGACATCCACACCCTCCAGAGCAAGGTCGCCCCGAACGTCTTCGCGATCGGCGACGCCGCCAGCCTGCCGACCTCGAAGGCCGGCTCGGCGACCCATTTCGAGGCCGAGGCGCTATGCGCGAACGTCGCTCGTTTTCTGGCCGGAGAAGAGCTGCAAGGCAGCTATGACGGGCACGTCAACTGCTTCATCGAGAGTGGCTTTCACAGAGCGCTCCTGATCGACTTCAACTACGAGGTCGAGCCGCATCCCGGCCGCTACCCGGGGGCACATCTGGGACCGCTGCAGCTCCTGCGCGAGTCTCGGCTCAACCACCTCGGCAAGCTCGCCTTCGAGCCGCTCTACTGGCACATGCTGTTGCCGGGGCGCGAGATTCCCGGTGTCGGCGCAGAGATGTCGATGGCCGGCAAGCAGGCGGTCTCGAACGAGGGAGGAAACCCGTGAGCACGATGACCTACGCCGGCACCTCGGTCGACGTCGACGCCGAGGGCTTCATGACGGATTCGACGCAGTGGAACGAGCAGGTCGCCGCGGCGATTGCCGCCGAAGCGGGGATCGGGGAGCTGACCGACCGACACTGGCTGGTCGTCAACTTCATGCGGAAGACATATCTCGAGTCGGGCTCGGCGCCATCGATCCGCACGCTCGGCAAGGCGTCGGGAGTGCCGATCAAGGAGCTCTACCCGCTGTTCCCGAAAGGGCCGGCCAAGCTCGCCGCGAAGGTCGCCGGCATCCCGAAGCCGCGCGGCTGCATCTAGGAGGAACGATGAGCACACAATCGAATGGAAGAGCCCCCGAGCCGATCGAGAAGGTTTCGATCATCGTCTCCAAGGGCTCGCTCGAGGGCGTCTACCCGGGTCTGATCATGGCCAACGGCGCTCGCATGGAGGGCATCGAGGCGAATCTCTTCTTCACCTTCTTCGGCCTCGACGCGGTCAGCAGGGCGAAGCATGAGCACGTCAAGGTCGCGACGGTCGGAAATCCCGGTCTCCACCTTGCAACCTGGGCGGGCGGCATTCCCGGGGTCTCTGCTCTCGTCACCCACAAACTCGCCCAGGAGATGGAGAAGCTCGACATCCCGCCGATCCCGGAGTTCGTCGAGATGATCGCCGAATCCGGCGCCGGCCTCTACGCCTGCAAGGCATCCGTCGACCTCTTCGGCCTGACGAGGGAGGACTTCGTTCCCGAGGTCGAGGACGTGATCACGGTCGGCGAGTTCTACGGCCTCGCGGCCGGCGGGCAGATCATCTTCACCTAGGCACCGCGCTTGCGTTCGATCACTTGCCGAGCAGGGCGCAGACCGCCGTGACCTGAACGGTCCGGAGCTGAGCGAGGAGCTTGCCGCTCGGGGCTTCGATGTTGAGGGAGGTGGTGACGCTCTTCCTTCCGTCGGCGGTGGCGGCGACCCACTGCGCGTAGCCCGGGAAGGTGCCGGTGTGGCCGTAGACGGTGCCGCACCTGGTCCTGTAGCGGAAGAGCGCGAGGCCGGCGGAGTTCTTGCCCGGGCCGGGGGAACCGATTCCCCGCCCGGGACGAACTGCATCTGCTGGATCTGCTCGGCGCGGTCGAAGAACCTGAGGCCGAGGTAGGCACGGATGAAGGTGTTGAGGTCCTTCGGGGTCGAGACGATCCCGCCGGACGCCCAGGCGCCGCTGGGGCTGACGAGGGTCGAGACGTCCTCGGGCTTCTCGCCTGGGGCCGTCGCGTAGCCGTGGATGAAGGGCCGCGGGATCGCGAGCTTCGTCGCCAGCGCCGTCTCCGGCAGCCGTGCCGGGCCGAAGATGAGCCGCTTCAGCTCGGCGGCAAATGTTTCGCCGCCGGCCGCTTCGGCGATCAGGCCGATGAGGATGTTGTCGGTGTTGGAGTACTCGTACTGGGAACCGGGTGTGAACACGAGCGGGTCCGGGCTTCGCGAGGGACGGCGCTGCCGCGACCAGCATCCGCGACGTCGCCGCCGCCGCGGGTGTGTCGCCCGGCCTCGTGCAGCACCACTTTCCGTCGAAGGCAGCGTTGCGCGAGGCGGTCGATGCACATGTCACCGAGGTGGCCCGTGCCGCGCTCGCGCTGCGCCCGGTCGAGGGCGACGTGGTCGAGGACATCGCCGAGCGCCTCACCGCTCTCGTCGCCGAGAACTTCGTCGAGCTTCGCTACCTGGGCCGGGGTGTGGCCGAGGGCGACGAGGCGGCGATGGCGATATTCAACACGCTCGTCCGACTCTGTCGCGATCAGCTCGGGAAGTTCGAGGCGGAAGGGCTGCTGCGGGATGACCTCGATCTCGAGTGGGCCGCCCTCCACACCGTCCTGATCAACCTCGCGACGGTGATTCTCGAGCCCGGAGTGAGCCGCCGGCTCCGCCGCCCGTTCCTCGACGATCACGAGGTCGAGCGTTGGAAGCAGGCCACGACGGCGCTGTTCGTGTCCGGCGAGATCCGCGACCGCGGTCGGGGCTAGCGCCGGAGGCGATGGCGACGCCTGTGCATTGCCGCGAGCAACCGCGCCAGCCTTTCGGCCGCGAACCAGAGCCCGAGGAGCAGCAGCGAGATCGTCGCCCCGAAGCCGATGACCCCGACCCCGGCGCTGAGGAGCACCACGGTCGCGGTGAGCGCCAGCGCGCTGAGGACGTCGGCAAGCAGCGCCCGCCGGGCGCGGGCGGCCGGCGAGATGTCCTTCGGCAGCCTCACCAGTGCCCGCCCTTGCGCACGTAGGCGGCGAAGAAGTCACGTTCGTCGGGGGTCAAATACCGTTCCGGCGGCCGGATCATTTCCGGCAAGAGGTTGTTCGGTTCCGCGCCGCCGGGGTGGCGGTAGCTGATGAAGCTGGTCCAGTCTTCGTTGATGTCGAGCTCGAGCGCGCGGACCGCGCCCGCTCGTCGAAGGATCTTGGCCAGCGATTCGACCGTCTGGGAGTCGGCGGCGGCATAGATCAGGTTGCCATTGCGGTCGACCCCCAGCCCCGAGCGCCAGACGCGAATTGCGTTGTTGACCGTTTCACCCCATTCGGGGCCGTCGCTGAGGTTGGGATTGAGCCTACCTTCGTAGATGATCGGCGGCAGGTTCTGCTTCGCGAACCAGACGTCTGGGGGAGAGCCGGGGCCCGAGTGCCAGCGGACGAGGTTCACCCTGCCGTCGCGGTACTCGACGATCGTCGCGACCCCATTGACCATCGCTTCCCTCACCTTGCCGCGGTAGATCAGGCCGGAGTTGGACGTTTCCAGCGGGAAGCCACCATTGAAGGTGGCGACCAGTCGCTTGCGGAGCGCCGGCGGGACCTGGCCGGTGCCGCGATGTTCGAGCGGTTCGGGTGGCTCGGCAAGGCCGGGGACGTATTCCAGATGGGTGCGCTTTGCGTCGATCCAGGCGACGCCGGCGACTAGCTGCGGGTATTCGGGGTCGGTGCGGAAGGTCGTCAGCAGTACCGGCGGGTTCCGGCCGGCGTGCGCCGCCGCCGGCTTCCAGACACCCTCGCTGGGCAGCGCCGGATGGATCAGCGGTCGGACACGCGGAGGTCGGTGGACGGCCACGACCTGCCTGCGGCCCCGGCGGGCCGACGGGAGACCGACCCTGGGCAGCGCTCGGAGCGGCGGCCCGCCCTTGGCCGGGGCGTTGATCGTGTAGTACCAGTTCTCGATTTCGGATACGAGCGAGTTGCCGCCGTTCTGGCGCAGCCACTCGACGCTGGAGACGGCGAGGCCGACGTTGTGCTTTTCGCCCATTGCCGGCACGTACGAGGTGGCCGCCAGCCCAAAGCAGGTCAGGCTTGCCAGGGCAAGGATCCGCCTGGCTCGACGCCAGGGCGGGATCGGCGCCGGTTGTCGCTCACGGCGGCCGGACTGGGCCACCGGGCGATTCTCGCCCCCAAACATGAAGACCAGATGAGCATCGCGTGCCGAGGGCTAGCCTGTCCTCGTGCCTGCCACCGAGCGGATCGAGGTAGTCCAGGCCGACCTCACGGCGCAGGACCTCGACGCGATCGTCAACGCGGCGAACTCGATGCTCGCGCACGGCGGGGGAGTGGCGGGCGCGATCGCGAGGGCGGCGGGGCCTGAGCTTCAGTTTGCTTGCGACGAGCTGATCGCCGCCCGCGGGCCGCTCGCGACCGGCGAGGCGGTGGCAACCGACTCGTTCGGGCTGCCCGCCGGCAGGGTCATCCACGCGGTCGGGCCGGTCTACGGCCGGCACGGGGGGGAGGAGGCCGAGCTGCTCGCCGCGGCGCACCGCTCGGCGATCGATCTCGCCGCCGGCCTCGGCCTGCGCTCGGTCGCCTTTCCGGCCATCTCCTGCGGCATCTACGGCTATCCGCTCGAGGAGGCGGCGCCGATCGCGATCTCGGCGACGGCCGAGGCCCTGGACGCCCGCGACGTCGCCCTCGTCCGCTTCTGCCTTCTCGGCGAGCGTGAGCTCGAGGCGTTCGAGCGCGCCCTGGCCGATGCCCGCGAGGAGGGCTGACCCGCGCGCTGAAGGGTCAGAGTTTCTTTCCCTGTCACATTTACCTCTTAGCGTTGCCCCGGTCAGCGACGAAGGGAGCGACGATGGGCGGAAATAGGGCAATAACGGCGATGGCGGCTCTGGCCGTTGGTGCGGCAATAGCCTTCGGCGGCTGTGGCGGCGGCGACTCGACCACCGGCGGGCGACTCCGCAAACGGCAGCACTCCCGCCAGTCAGGCCTCGAACGGAGCCGCGATGAAGCACGAGGACTCGATGAAGAAGAGCGGGGCCTCGATGCACGACGAAGGCTCGATGCACGGGGGCTGATGGCGCTCCTGGTCCTGTTCGGCTTCGTCGCGGGTGCCGCAACGGCGGTGTCACCGTGTGTGCTCCCGGTTCTGCCGATCGCCCTCTCGGCAGGGGCCACAGGCGGCCGGCGACGTCCGCTCGGGATCGTCACCGGCCTGACCCTCTCCTTCACATTCGCAACGGTCGCCCTCGTCTACGTGATCTCGGCGCTGGGGCTTCCCGACGACCTCCTGCGGAAGCTTGCGATCTTCGTCCTGATCGCCTTCGGCCTGACCCTGATCGCGCCGCCGCTGGCGGCCCGACTGGAGGGCTGGATCAGCCGCTTGACCGCCCGCGGCGATGGCCCCCGCGCCGGCGGCGAGAGCTTCTGGTCCGGAATCCTCGTCGGCCTCAGCCTCGGCCTCGTGTACGCGCCCTGCGCCGGCCCGATCCTGGCCGGCGTGATCACCGTCTCCGCCTCCCAGTCCTTCAGCTCTGGCCGCCTCGCGGTGGCGCTCAGCTACGGCCTCGGTTCGGCCGCCGCCCTCTATGTGCTGATGCTTGGCGGCCGCCGGGCGATCGCGCCGCTGGCGCGTCGCGGCGGGTGGTTCCAGATAGCGATGGGGGCGGTGATGCTCGCGGTCGGACTGGCGATGCTCGGCAATTACGACATCCGCTTCCAGAACGCGATCGCCAGCGACCTTCCGAGCTTCCTCGTCAACCCGAGCAAGGGCCTCGAGGACACCGCCTCGGCGCGGAGCGCCCTCGCCGGACTGCGCACCGACAACCACGGGATCGGCTCCGAAGCCGGCGGCGGCGCGCCGAAGAGCGGCGACGACGGCCGCCTGAAGCTGCCGGTGCTCGGCAGCGCGCCGGAATTCGTCGGAACCGAGAGGTGGTTCAACACGCCCGGCGACCGGCCGTTGACGATGAGGGGGCTGCGGGGTCATGTGGTCCTCGTCGACTTCTGGACCTACAGCTGCATCAACTGCATCCGCACGCTTCCCTACCTGACCGCGTGGGACGCGCGCTATCGCAAGGACGGGCTGACGATAGTCGGGGTCCACACGCCGGAGTTCCCGTTCGAGCGAGACGCCGGCAATGTCGAAGAAGCGATTGAACGGAACGGAATCCGCTATCCCGTCGTCCAGGACAACGAACAGGAAACCTGGAACGCCTACGGAAATCAGTACTGGCCCGCCGAGTACTTCATCGACGCCGACGGCGACGTCCGCTACGTCCACTTCGGCGAGGGCGAATACGGCGCGAAAGAGAAGGTGATCCGCCAGCTTCTCGCCGAAGCCGGCGATCGGGTGGGCAAGGGGATGGCCGGGGCTCACGGGATCGAACCCTCGCTCGGAGTCACGACACCGGAGACCTACCTCGGCGCCGCCCGTGCAGAACGCTTCACGAACGCGATGCTGTCGCCGGGGCCGCACGATTTCACGGCGCCCACTCAGCTTCCTCCGAATGAATTCGCCTACCGCGGCCCGTGGCGGATCGAATTCGACTCGGCGACGGCGGCCGGAGGCTCGCTCGAACTCAACTTCGGCGCGCGGCGCGTCTACCTCGTCCTCGGCACGGTCGATGGCCGCCCACGCCGGATCAGGGTCCTGCTCGATGGGAAGCCGGTCGGGGCGGCCGCGGGCTCCGACGTCAACGGGGGCGTCGTCACTGTGCGCTCGCAGCGCCTCTACAGCCTGGTCAGCCTGCCGAGCGTCCAGGACCACGTCCTGCGGCTCGAGCCCGAGCCGGGGGTGATGGGCTATGCCTTCACATTCGGCTAGCGCTGTCGCCGCAGCGGCGAGAATTGGGGGGATGGCCAAGGAGACCAACGGCACCGTTCTCGTGGTCGACGACGAGCCGACCATCGTCGAGATCGTCGGCGCCTACATCGAGCGTGCGGGCTTCGAGGTCCAGCGCGCGATGGATGGCCCCGAGGCCCTGCGCCTGGCCGATCTGCGGCGCCCCGACCTGGTGGTCCTCGACGTGATGCTGCCCGGCCTCGACGGGATCGAGGTGATGCGCCGCCTGCAGGAGCGGCAGGGGAGCCCGGTGGCCGTGATCCTCCTGACGGCCCGCGGAGAGGAGTCCGACAGGCTGGTCGGTCTGCGCCATGGCGCCGACGACTATGTCGTCAAGCCCTTCTCTCCGGCCGAGCTCGTCGCCAGGGTCGAGGCGGTGATGCGCCGCGTCTCCCCGCCCGGCGCGAAGAAGGACGAGGAGGACGTACCACCTCCGATCGAGCACGGGCCGCTGCGACTCGAGCCGGCGACACGGCGCGCCTTCCTCGGCGGCGCCGAGCTCGACCTCACCCTGCGCGAGTTCGAGCTCCTCGCCTACCTCGCCGCCCAT
Source organism: uncultured Solirubrobacterales bacterium (assembly GCA_963780815.1). GTDB lineage: Bacteria > Actinomycetota > Thermoleophilia > Solirubrobacterales > 70-9 > VRUE01. Next base: position 51,850 of record CAWADG010000005.1, read on the forward strand.
CCCGGTCGCGTCTTCTCGCGCGACCAGTTGATGGAGGCCGTCTGGGAATACCCCTTCTTCACCGACACCAGCACCGTCACCGTCCACATCCGCCGCCTCCGCGCCAAGCTCGGCGACGACCCCGCCGAGCCCCGCCACATAGAGACCGTATGGGGAGTCGGCTACAGGCTCCGGGCATGAGCCCGGGCGGGGAAGAGAGATGAAGCGCGCGATCGCGATCGCGCTCGCCTCGTTCCTCGCCGGAGCGGCGGCGGTCGCGGTTCCGCACGGAATGGGGGCCGAGCAGGTCGTCCTCGTCCTCCTGGCAGCGGCCGGGATCGCGCTCGCCGGAGCGCTCGCCGCCCGGCTGGCGATGGAAGAGCGAGCCAATCGCGAGATCGAGGCGGCGCGGCGCCGGCTCGTCGCCGCCGCATCGCACGACCTGCGGACTCCGCTCGCCTCGCTGCGACTGCTGGTCGAGTCGATCGACGATGGCGTCGCCACCGGCGAGACCCGTGGGCGCTACCTGGGCGAGATCCGAACCCACGTCGGAGTGCTCAGCGACCTGATCGACGACCTCTTCGAGCTCTCGCGGATCGAGGCCGGCGATATCTCCTGGACGATGCGGCAGGTCGAGCTGGGAGGGCTGATCGATGAGACGGTGGCGGCGATGCGGGCCCCGGCCGCCGAGCGCGGGGTGCGAATCAGCGCCGAGGTCCCGGTCAGCGGGCTGGTGGCCGAGGTCAATGCCGAGAAGGTGCAGAGGGTCCTCTTCAACCTGATCCAGAACGCGATCCGGCACACTCCGGCCGACGGCAGCGTCACCGTGCGGGCGCGGCCGCGGGGAAACGTCGTCGAGGTCGAGGTCGACGACGAGGGCGAGGGGATCTCGGCGGCGGACGGAAGCCGCGTCTTCGAGGCCTTCTATCGCGGCGACGCCTCGGGCGGGGGGGACGGGGCCGGCCTCGGCCTCGCGGTCTCGAAGGCGATCGTCGAGGCCCACGGCGGCAGGATCTGGCTCGAGCAGGGGACGTCGGCCGGCACACGCGTTCTGTTTACGCTCCGCGGCGCGTAGCCCGCGATTGGCCGACGGCCACGCCCAGGAACCGGCCGCTGATCAGGGTTGGCGGCTGGGCATCTCGGCCCCGACGCCGGCGATCAGCCTCGCCCCACGACCGCGGGTGAAGAAGCTGATCGACCACCGGATCATCACCAGGAGCCGATTCTGGAAGCCGATCAGGTACCAGAGGTGCACGAGGAGCCAGGTGAGCCAGGCCGGAAAGCCGCTGAGCCGAACGAGGTGGAGGTCGGCGACGGCGGCGGCGCGGCCGATCGTGGCGAGGTTGCCCTTGTCGCGATAGCGGAAAGAGGTTACCGGCTTGCCGGCGACCCGGGCGCGAACGGCGCGCGCGGCGTGGCGTCCCTCCTGCATCGCGACCGGCGCCACCCCGGGCAGGGCCTGCGGAGCGCCGTCGCGGTCGCGAACCCGCACCATGTCGCCGAGGGCGAAGACCTCGGGGTGGCCGGGAAGAGTCAGGTCCGGCTCGACCATCACCCTGCCGGCGCGGTCGACCTCGGCACCCGATTCCTCCGCCAGTCGGGCGGCGAGCGAAGATGCGGTCACACCCGCGGCCCAGATCACGTTCCCGGCGGGGATCGTCTCCGCGTCCCCAGCCGCGTCCTCGATCGTCACAGAATGCTCGTCGATCCCGGTGACGGTGCGCTCCAGCACCGGGGTCACGCCGAGGCGCTCGAGCGAGCGCGCGGCGCGTCCGGAGAGGGAGGGAGGGAACGTCGAGAGCACCCTCTTCCCGGCCTCGATCAGCAGCACACGGCCCTCCTTCGGGTCGATCGAGCGGAAGTTGCTCGGCAGCGTGCTGTTCGCGAGCTCGGCGATCTGCCCCGCCATCTCGACCCCGGTCGGACCGGCGCCGACGACGACGAAGGTCAGCAGCGCCCGGCGTCGCTCGGGATCGGGCTCCATCTCCGCCGCCTCGAAGGCGCTCAGCAGGCGCGCACGGGCCCCGAGCGCGCTCTCCAACGACTTCACCTCGGGAGCCGTCGAGCGCCACTCGTCGTGGCCGAAGTAGGAATAGCGGGAGCCGCCGGCGACGATCAGGGTGTCGTACCGCACCGACTCCGGGTGCGGCTCTCCCGCACCGGGGATCACCGTCACCCCCCGCTCGGCGAGGTCGAAGCCGGTCACCTCGGCGAGCATCACCCGCACGTTCTCCTGTCGCTTGAAGATCTCCCGCAGCGGATAACAGACCTCCGCCGGCGAGAGGGCACCGGTGGCGACCTGGTAGGTGAGGGGCTGGAACAGGTGGAAATTGCGCCTGTCGATCAGGGTCAGCTCGACCGGGGCGCCGGAGAGGCTCTTCGCGGCGATCAGGCCGCCGAAGCCGCCGCCGACCACGACCACCCGGTGGCCCGTCGCTCTGTCCTGGGGCGGTTCGTCGAAGGCCATCCAGAGAACAGCTTGACAACGTCGCGGGCGCCGGCTGAGTCAGGTCTCGCGCTCGAGGTCGGCAACCTCCTCGGCCTTCTCGTCTGCCTTGCGCTGGGCGCGGTCGAGCTCGTCCTTCTTCTCGCCCTTTCGCTCCTCGCGTTTGCCCTGGCGACGCAGCGAGGCGTCATCGGTGATGTCGCCCGCAGCCTGCTTTGTCCTGCCGGTGATCTTGTCGAGGATTCCCATCTCTGCCCTCTCTTCGGTTGAGTACCGCAGCCGGGTACCCGCGAGTCGGGCCTCGTGAACCGGGCCCGACGGAATCAGGGCTTCTTCTTCAGCCGGATCGTCGCCGGCTGCGCGCTGCGGTCGCCGCCGGTCGGGATGAAGGCGACGGTCAGCCTCATTACGACGGTGCCGTTGCGGGTGAGGACCCGCCGCTTCCTGCCCTGGGCCGCGACCGTGAAGATCAGTGTCGCCGGGCCGCCGGCGGCCCGGCTAGATGTTCCCGCCCCCGAGACGATGACCGTCCCGGCTCCGGGAACTGTCACCGGCAGCCTTGCGGTGCCGGTCTTTCGATTCAGGACCGGCCGTCCGAGCTTGAACGAGTTGTCAGGCGGCGTCGTCCGGCTGCCACCGATCTGCTGCCGGGTGGTCGGACCGGGTGATGGTGGGGCGACCGCGACGCCGGAGACCGAGGCCGTGTCGGGGCCGTTCGCGGAATTGCTCTCCACCGTCACCTCGGCCGTTGCGTCGCCGGCCGCACTCGGGTCGAAGGCGACCGCGAAGCTGCAGGAGCCGCCGGGAGGAACAGGCGCACCGGTGCAGGAGGCGGTTTCGGAGAGATCGAACTGCCCCGCGTCGGCGCCGCCGATCGAGATCGAGGAGACGGAGAGCGGTGCGAGGCCGGCGTTGGTGAGTTCGAACTGACCCGGGGCGCTCGGTCCCGCGCCGACGTCGAGCGTGCCGAAGTCGTGCCCGGCCGGGGCCAGCGAGGTCAGGGCGGCGGGCGGCGGACCGGAGGCGTTCAGCCCCTGGACGATGTCGGTGCCTCCGTTGAAGCGGCGCCAGGCGAATGCCGCGCCGCCGTAGGGGGCGAACGCGACCTGCGGCATGCCCGCCCGGGCGGCGGTGGTCGAGAGATTGACCGCTGCTCCCGCGAACGACCCGTCGACTGCCAGGTTTCGCTTCTGGATCAGGACATTGGAGCCGTTGGAGCTGCTCCAGACGACCGTTCCTGTGCCGTCGGGGGCGACGGCGACCTCGGATTCGGCCGCGTCGGCGCCCGCCGCGGAGACTCCGCTGGCGGAGCTTTCGGGGGCGCCGGCGGCCGTCAAAGCCCTGAACTTGCGCAAAAGCTCGTCACCTCCCCGTCTCCGGGCGGGAATTTTGCCTCAACTACCCGCTCAGAGCCGAAAGATGGTCGCGGAGTCGTGCGACGGAGTCAAGTCGTGGCACTCATCCACCGGCCCGGGCCATGGCCGCCTCGATCAGGTCGGCCGCGCGCCGGGTCCCCTCGAAGGCCCGCAGATCGGCCGACATCGACGCCAGGCGGCCGGCCGGCGCCTCTTCGCCGAGCAGCCGGTCGATCGCGCCGGTGAGCTCGGCGCCGTCGTGGCCGTAGGTGTCGAGGCGGATGCCGAGGCCGGTCTCATGCACGCGCTGGGCGTTGTCGTACTGGTCCCAGAAGAGCGGCAGCGCGACCATCGGCTTGCCGAAGAAGAGCGACTCGGTGACTGTGTTGTTGCCGCCATGGGTGATGACGAGGTCGACCTGCGGCAGGATCGCGGTCTGGGGCAGGAACTCCTCGCCGACCATGTTCTCGGCGAGTTCGTACTCGTCCGCCTGCGGGCCCTTGGAGACGATGACCCGGTAGGGCGCATCGGCGAGCTCGGCGACCAGCTTCTCCATCAGCGAGACGTCTGCCGAGCCGAGCGATCCGAGGCTGAGATAGACGAGCGGCCCCTCGCGCTCGGCAAGCGCTGGCGGCAGCTCCCACTCGGGGTCGGTGGACCGGACGCTGGCCTGGAGGTTGTGCCAGCTCGCGCCGAGCGGCTCCGCCCGCGGGTAGTCGATCTCCTCCGGGTACAGATAGAGGTTCAGCAGCGGGCTCTCGTGGATGAAATCGTCGGCCGGCAGCGGCGGGGCGCCGCGCTCCTGGCAGAACTCGCTGAAGGTCGCGTGGATATCGCCGAGGGCGGCGCGATAGGCATCCCAGTGCTCGCTCCAGGCGCTGCGATCGGCTGTCGACAGGCCGCAGAAGGGCGGCGGCACCTCGGCGTCCTTCATCTCCGCCGGGTTGCAGGATGCGATCCGGGCCCACGGGCGCCCGCAGGTGAGGAGGGCGGGGAAGCTGACGACGTTGTCCTCGACGAGGAGGTCGGGCTCGACCTCGTCGATGATCTCGAGCAGGCGGTCGTCGACGTAGCGGGCGCCGTCGATCAGGGCCTGGAAGGTGGGGGCGATGAACTCCGAGAGCTGCTCGATCGTCGGATGGCGGAAGACGGGCGCCGTGTCTCGGATGAAGTCCTTCCAGAACTGCCCCGGCACTTCCTCGACCTCCGGCGGCGGGTTGAGCCGCATCAGCCGCTCCTCGAAGCCCTGCTCCTCGAGCGTCCCCTCGAACGACTCCTCGATGATGAAGACGACGCGGTGGCCGCGGCGGCGCAGCACGTCGCCGATGCCGACGCAGTTGTTGGTCGGCCCGAACGCCCCCTCGGGGAAGAAGACGACCGTCGAGGAGTCGCTCATCTCCTGGCGGCCCCCCGGTAGCGGAGGGAGTCGCCGACGGCGTTGGTGAAGGTGTAGAGGTTGCCCTTCCGCGTCGCCCGGTACCGCGAGATGCTCGGGACGGCGCCGGCGAATGTGAAGTCCCGGCTGATCGCGCGGATCGGCCGCTGTGCCCTGATCCTCGGCAGCGCGTTGAACTCGATCATGTCGACGTCGGCCACGATGAGGTCGCGTTCGGGGGCCATCCGCCCGCATGCGTCGTTGGCGAAAAGGGTGCCCGGCACGCCGCGGCGAAGCGGGCACCTCTGCCAGCGCCGCTCCCAGGTCGTGTGCCGATAGACGTTAGCCGTGACCCCGGTGCCGCCGACCAGGTCGATGGTCATCGAGACTTCTGCGAGATTCCAGGTCTGACCGGTCGTGAACTCGACGATGCAGTAGGAGGCGGGCCCATAGTAGGAGTGTTCGGCGCTGGAGCAGACGATTCCCTCCTGCGGCGGAATCTGCGTCCCCGGGAATTCTTCGGCGATCTTTTCCTTCACGGCTTCGGAGTTGCCCCGCTGGTTGAAGGGATGAAACGGCGAGTAGGCCGCCCGGGCGACGGCGGGAAACGCCACCAGGAGCATCAGCGCAGTGAGCATCGCGGCGCGGCGTGCGAGCGCGGGACGCGTCATTGCGAAGAGCCTACTGCCCGACGTTATCCTCGCCGGGTCGATGTCTGAGCCGAGTCTTCCCCTGACCGGTGGCTCCGCGTGTGGCCGGGTGCGGTTCGAGGTGACCGCTCCGCTCCTCGCCTCGAACTACTGCCACTGCACACGCTGTCAGCGGCGCAGCGGAACCGCTGCGTCCCGCCAATGCCCGGCCCGAGCCGGGCTCCTTCCGAATCCTGTCCGGCGAGGACAGCCTCCGTGCCTGGAGCCCGGAGGGCGGTTGGGAGAAGCTCTTCTGCTCGGAGTGCGGGTCGGCTGTCCTCAGCCGCCACCCGATGACCACGATCGGATGAGCATCAGGATGGGGGCCTTCGACGTGGATCCGGGGATCCGCCCAGGCCTGCGCCAGTTCACCTCGTTCGCGGCCGCCTGGGAGGCGATTCCGGACGACGGCCTGCCCCGCCACGCCGGGAGCGCCCACGCGGACTGAGCGGCGTTCGCCGCCCAATACCTAGCGACGTGCTAGGTTTTCGGTCCTCCTAATTAGGTGGGCCTAACTACCAGGGCCCGGGAGCCGAGCGGACCAGATGATCCCGACATTCGTCATCACCCTGAGAGAGGGCGTCGAGGCCGCCCTGATCGTCGGCATCATCGCGGCCTTCCTGGCCAAGGAGGGACGCACCGATGCGATGCGCCAGATGTGGACCGGCGTCGGGGTTGCCGCCACCCTCTGCGCGATCGTCGGCGTCGGCCTCGACCTGATCGGCCAGCAACTCCCGCAGAAGCAGCAGGAGGGGCTGGAGTCGGTGATCGCGATGATCGCCGTCGCCGCCGTCACCTACATGATCGTCTGGATGCGCCGCAACGCGCGCGGGATCAAGGCGACCCTGGAGGGCGAGGCGGCAAGCGCGCTCGCCGCGGGCTCGGCGATAGCGCTGGTGGCGATGGCGTTCCTCGCGGTGCTGCGCGAGGGATTCGAGACGTCCGTCTTCCTCCTCGCCGCCTTCCAGGACTCGACGGACACGACCGCGGCCGGCGCCGGCGCGATCCTCGGCCTCCTCGCCGCGATCGCGATCGGCCTCGGTCTCTACCGGGGCGGCGTCCGCATCAACCTCACCCGCTTCTTCCGAATCACCGGCCTCGTCCTCGTCCTGGTCGCCGCCGGCCTGCTCGCATCCGCCGCCCACACCGCCCACGAGGCGGGCTGGATCAACAGCCTCCAGGGCCAGGCCCTCGATCTGACCTGGTTGGTGAGGCCGGGGACGATCAGCGGTTCGCTCCTGACCGGGATGCTCGGACTGCAGCCGACCCCGACCACGATCGAGGTCGCCGTATACGTCGCCTACGCCGTCCCGATGTCGCTCTACGTGCTCTGGCCGGACCAGCTCCGCCGCCGGCGCCGCGTCCGACCCCGCCGCGGCAGCGGCGCCCCGGCCGAGACCCCCGCCTAGATCCGTTCCGACGGGGGTCGATGAGCCCGATAACGCGCCGCAGGCTGCTGCGATCAGCGGGCATCGGCGCCGCCGGCGTCGGTCTTGGCGGGGGCGGGTTCCTCACCGGCCGGGAGGCGGCCGAGGTGCTTGATGTACGCGTTGAGGGCGCTGGATCGCGACGAACTGGCGCGCCGGGTCGCGTCGGCCGCGCCGAGGGCGGTTTTCGCGATCCCTCCGGGGGGCCCCGCAGGGGGCCTACGTCGGTGAGCCCCTCCTCTCCAGAGGGTCCCCATATCCGACAGTATCGCCCTGGGGGAGAGATCTGAGGCCGCCCCGATTGGGTGTGAGGCCGCCCCGATGGGGGAGATTGCTCGTCGAGAGGAAGAAATGCTCACGCTCCGCCGATTCATCGTCGTCCTGTCAAGCGCCGCCGCGCTGCTCGCGTTCCTAACGGCGTCCCCATCGCCGGCGGCGGTTCCGACCCGTTACGTCGCGCTCGGCGACTCCTACAGCGCCGCGTCCGGGGTCCTCCCACCCGACCTCCTGGCGCCGCCGCTCTGCCTGCGCTCGAGCCGCAACTACCCGCACGAAATCGCCCGCGCGACCGGGTCCCGGCTCAGGGACGTCACCTGCGGGGCGGCGGAGACAAGCGACTTCTTCGAAGCCCAGTACCCCGGGGTCCCGCCTCAGCTCAACGCTCTCAGCGGTGACACCGAACTCGTCACGATGACGATCGGCGGCAACGACAGCGGGGTCTTCATCGACACGATCCTCGATTGCGGCACCGCGGGCATCCTCACCCTCGGTCATGGCAGCCCCTGCGAGGACCGCTACGGATCCTCCTTCGAAGACACGATCGGGAACGTCACCTATCCGTCGCTCGTCAGGGCCCTGGTGGCGGTCCGGGCGCGGGCGCCGTCGGCGAGGGTCGCGATTCTCGGCTATCCGTGGATCATGCCCGCGTCGGGCGGTTGCTTCGACAGGATGCCGATAGCCACCGGCGATGTCCCATATGTGCGGGGCATCGAGGCGACGCTGAACGACGCCATCCGGCGCGCCGCGGCAATTGCTGGAGTGACATACGTCGATCTCAGCCGGGTTTCGGAAGGTCACGATGCCTGCCGGCCGACCGGCGTGCGCTGGATCGAGCCCGTTCTGCAGGGAACGAACCCGGTGATCGTCCATCCCAACGCTCTCGGCGAGGCCGGGATGGCGGCCGAGGCGATCTCCGTGCTCGGCCTGCACTGACCCCGAGGCCGAGCAGGATGGCGGCGGCGACCGCGAGGCCGGCGAGGATCCCGATCGGCGTCCCCCTGCCGCCGCCCGACCCGGAGCCGGTCGCCCGGTCGGGGCTGGACGAGCCGCCCCCGCTCATGACCCCCGGCGCGGGCGGCCGCCGCGCCGGGTGACCGGCCGTCCCCCGCGGCTGCGGGCGGGAGGTTCCAGCTGACTTCGCTGAGGGCGGGACGCCACCTGCCAGCGGCTGCGCCGGCGAAGCCGACCCGGTCCGCCCGAGGACATCGGTTCGGTGGGCGACGCACCGGACCGCCGGGCCGTCCGGCGTCTGCGCCACCCGGTATGTGGCGCAGACCCGCCGGGCGGCCGGGGGCGCTTCGCTCGGCGGGGCGAGCTGGGCCGCCGCCGACCCCGGCATCGCGGCGACCGCGAGAAGGGCGGCGAGAACGGTGGGCCGCATCGCGCCGGCTAGCAATAGGTCGCCACGATCTGGCCGCGGCCGCGGTGGCCGGGAGCGGGCCCGTAGCCCGGTTCGGTCGCGACGACGACGATGCTGGTCGTGTCTCCGGAGATCGTGCTGCCGGACTTGGCGACGTTGGCGGTCACCAGCACGCCCATGTATGAGGGGACGGTGGCGGGGGGCGAGGAGCTGTTGCCGGGCCGCGTCGTCCACGGTCCGCCGCAGGCGGCGGGCGGCGTGCTCGTCGGCAGCGAGACAGTCGCGGCGAACCCCTTGAACGCCGGCGGCGCGGCGCCGCCCGAGAGGCTGTTCTCGGAGGCCCAATCGGCGCCCCACCAGGTCAGGGCCGCGGACGGTTCGGCGGAGGCGACGGTGCTGTCGCCGAGGGTGAAGGCTCCGCGTTCGGGGAAGGCGAAGACGATCGCGCTCTTGCCGGTGTCTTCGGAGGGCAGGTAGTAGGCGTCCCCGGCGAAGGCGGCGACCAGCGGCTGCGAGCCCAGTGGGCCGGTGTAGGTCAGGGTGCAGGCGGCGAACCCGGCGGCATCGGTGGTCCCGGTGCAGCTCTGCGCGCCGAGGCTGAGGGTCAGGGTGCGGCCTTCGATCGGCACCAGCCCGTCCTCGAGCAGCTGTCCTTCGAGCGTCACCCCCGAGCCCCCGGCGAGGATCACCGTGGGACCCGTGTAGGTGGTTGTCGTCTCCTCCTTGGTGATCGTGAACGGCTGGGTGTCGTTGCTCGATTCGTAGTCGATGTCGGGCCCGAACGAGGCTTCGATTTTGTAGGGCCCGGGGACCTGGTTCGGCGTGATCGAGCACGAGGCTTCTCCGGCGCCGTCGGTGGTCGCGCTGCAGGTGTCGCCGACGCCGAGCGTGAGGGTGATTTCCTTGCCGGCGATCGGTTCGCCGCCGTCGGGATCGAACAGGGTCGCCGAAGCCGTGAAGGCGTCGTGGTAGTCGCTGGTCAGCGCCCCCGTGTATTCGATCCGGCTCTCCTCTTTTTCGATCGTGAACGGAGTGCTCGCCGAGGCCGATTCATAGGCGGTGTCGCCGGCGAAGCTGGCGCTCAGCGTGTAGGAGCCGGGGTGCTGGCCGATCGTCAGAGCACAGGAGGCATGGCCGGAGGCGTCGGTTGTGCCGACGCAGCTCTGGCTTCCGAGTTCGAGGAGGACCGCCTGTCCCGGCACCGGGGCGCCGCTGCCGCTGACGGTGAGATCGGCACTGAGCGTGACCGGATCGTTGAAATCGCCGCTCGACGGGCCGAGGTTGCCGAGCGTCGCTTCGATCTTGCGCGACCCGAGCGTGACCTGGGCGTTGTGGGCGCCGGCGTCGATCGCGTTGACCGCGACGTAGGCCTTGTTCGTGGGGTCGACGTACTCGTCGCCGGCGACCAGTAGGCCGCCGTGCCCCTGCGGGGTCTGGTCGACCCAGTAGGAACGCGAGTCTTCGCCGAAGAGGTGGAGGAAGACGCCGCTGCTCGGGAAGCCGCGGTCCCAGCCCGCCTTTTCGCGGTATTCGATCGAGTAGTAGGTGCTGTTCGTGCAGCTGAATTCGGTCCCGCTGCAGGTCGGCGGACTGGTCGGCGCGACGCCGCCCGGCGACTGGTTCTGGATCTTGATCGAGGCCGGCACGCGCGCCTCGAAGAACTCGGACCCCGGCGCGCTGAGGGCGTTGGGGTCGCCAAGCGAGTGCAGCCGGATCGTTTCCTGTTTCGACACGGTGTTGTCGAACGGGTCATGCCGCGGTCCGGGGATCCAACCCTGGTGGTCGAGATTGATCGCGTCGAGCCCCGGGCCCTTCGAGCCCTCGGCCTCGCCGAGGACGGTGTTGTAGAGGCCGGTGCCGCCGAAGTCGGTCCCGGAGCCGCTGAACGCCGCGTCGCAGGAGTAGACGCTCATCAGGTCGTAGCAGTCGTTGTAGTCCTGGGTCGAGAGGGAGAGGCGGCGGCTGTGGTTGTAGCCGTGGCCGTGGCCCATCTCGTGCGAGGCCCCCTCGACGTCGATCTCGTGGGGCAGGATGATGGTGGCGATCGTGTAGCTGCTGCCCTGGATCGGAACACCCCCGAGCTGGCCGGCGCCGACCCCGCCGAGGTCTCCGGGGACGCCGATGACCGACCCCGAGGTGTGCGCCTTCGCGGTGGTCCCGGCGGCGCCGCGTTCGATCGTCAGTTCGTTGCCGCTGATCGCGGTCACGTTGACGGTCTCGGCGTTCGATTCTTCGCCGATACCCATCAGGAACGGAGCGGTCCCGTTGGGGAAGTTTTCGGTCGTGGTCAGTTTCGCCGTGGTGGCACCGGAGCTGATCGGTTCGGCCAGCCTCGAGCGGGCCTCGGGGAAGATCGCGACCACGCCCCAGTAGTTCGACCAGGTGATCCCGCTGGCACCGTCGGCGCAGGCGAGGATCTGATCCTCGCGGCGGAACGCCGGGCCGAAGCTGCCTTCGTTGAACGGTTTTTCGAGTTCGATCCATTCGCCGCGGGTGAGCGGTTCGTTCGTTTCCGGGTCCCTCGCGGTTGCCCAGTCCGTGACCGTCGTGCCCGAGATGCTGAGTTGGCCGAAGGAGACGTCATGCCAGTAATCGAGCTCGCCGAGCTTGCCGGCGCCTGCGTCCGAGAACAGTTCTTCGAAGTAGGCCTTCGAGTACGGAGTCGCCGTCTGGTCGGAGAAGTTGCAGAGGACGACGGCCCAGGGGTGGGTGCCGGTCCCGACCGTGGCCGCGCCCTGCGCCGCGGGCGCCACCGCCATCGCGCAGAGGATCGCGAGGATCGCGAGAGCCCCGCCCAGACTTCGACCTCGTGTGACCATCGCCCACCTCCGTGACCGGGGCTCAACAGGGGCGCCGACGCTAGGTCCAGAAGTGGTAAGTGGTCAAGAACCCTCGACGAATGAACGAACGCGGGTGCGCCTCAGGAGCCGGCGGTCGCGCGCCGCCGCAGCTTCGAGAAGCGGCCATCGCGGAGGATCCGCTTGGCGGCGTTGTGCCCGGGGGCGCCCATGACGCCGCCGCCGGGATGGGTTCCGGCGCCGCAGAGGTAGAGGCCGTTGACCGGGGTGGCGTAGCCGGAGAGGAGCGGCGAGGGTCGCATGAAGGCCATCTGGTCGAGGCCCTGCTCGCCCTGGAAGATCGAGCCGCCGACCATCCCGAAGATCCGCTCGATGTCCGGCGGGGCGAGGACCTCGCGCTCGACGATCGCGCCGGGCACGTTCGGCGCATACTGCGCCAGGTGCTCGATGCAGGCGTCGGCGTAGCGCTCGCGCGCACCCTCGGGCCAGTCCTTCTCGTCGTGCGGGCCGTACTGGGTGAACATCGTCATCACCCAGGTGCCGTCGTCGGTGAGGCTCGAGTCGATCGCCGAGGGCAGCTCGCACTCGACGTAGGGGTTCTCCGCGGGACGGCCGCCGAGGGCGTCCTGCCAGGCGCGCTCGAGGTACTCGATCGAGGGCGCCAGGTTGACCCCTGTGTGGCGCAAGGTCTCCTGCATCTCCTCGGAGACGCCCTCGTAGCGCGGGGGCTCGGAGAGGACCATGTTGATCTTGACCGAGCCGCCGCGGGTCCTGTAGCGGCGCATGTCGTCGACGACCTCGGTCGGGAAGTTCTCGGCGCCGGCGAGGTCGAGGACGGTCGTCTTCGGGTGGGTGCCGGAGGCGACGATCGGGGCGCGGAGCTCCTCGCCGCTCGCGAGGGTGACGCCGATGACGCGCTCTCCCCGGACGTCGATCGAGGCGACCTCGGCGTCGGTCCGGATCTCGGCGCCGGCGGCGCGGGCGGAGCCGGCGATCGCCTCGCTGATCGCGCCCATCCCGCCGATCACGTGGCCCCAGGCGCCCTCGATCCCGTTCAGTTCGCCGAGCGCGTGGTGGAGGAGGTTGTAGGCGGTGCCGGGCGTGTTGGGGCCGGCCCAGACGCCGACGACGCCGGTCGAGGCGATCGACCCCTTGAGGGCGTCGTGGTCGAAGTAGTCGTCGAGGAGGTCGGCGACCGACATCGTGAACATCCGGACCACCTCGTGCACCTCGGCCCGGGAGAGGCCGGCGGCCCGGCTCGCCTCGCGGGCGAGGGAGAGGAGGTCGCGGGGATGCTTGGAACCGAGCGCCGGCGGTTCGCGCAGCATCATCGGCCGCAGGAACTCGGCGACGCGAAAGAGGCGGTCCTCGAACGGTGCGAAGTTGTCGGCGTCGCCGGGGGCGATCGAGCGGATCGACTCGGCCGTCTGGCGGGCGTCGTCGTAGAAGACGATCGGGCCCTCAGGCGTCATCGCCGCGTAGGCGGGGTCGAGCGGGACGGCGCGGTAGCCGAAGTCCTGGAGCCGGAGATCGGAGACGATCTGCGGCTGCAGCATCGAGACGACGTATGAGGCGCGGGAGACGCGCCGGCCCGGCCAGACTTCCTCGGTGACGCAGGCGCCGCCGAGGATCGGCCGGCGCTCGAGAACGCACACGCGCATCCCGGATCGTGCGAGGTAGGCCGCCGTCGTCAGGCCGTTGTGGCCGCCGCCGACGACGATCGCGTCGTATGTTCGCGGGGGCCCGGCGGAGGTTGCCGGCGGGCGGGTGCTGGTCACGGCCTCCATCGACGGGCATCCTAGCATGAGTTAGTGAAATTGACTACAAGGTAAACTGAACCCATGGAAACAGCCCGAAATGCCGAAATAGAACGCCTCCAGAGCCTCGCCAAGCGGCACCTGATGCTCCATTTCACGGACATGTCCGCGTACGCCGAGAGCGAGATCCCGATCATCGAGCGCGGCGAGGGGTGTCACGTGTACGACGTCGAGGGGCGCCGCTACATCGACGGACTCTCCGGCCTCTACTGCGTGAACCTCGGTCACTCCCTCGGCGACCGGATCGCCGACGCGGCCTCCGCCCAGATGCGCCGCCTCCCGTACACCAGCAACTGGACCGTCGCCCACCCGCCGGGCATCGAGCTCGCGGCACGCCTCTCGGAGCTCTCGCCTCCGGGCCTCGACCGGGCGTTCTTCACCTCGGGCGGCGCCGAGTCGGTCGAGTCGGCCTGGAAGCTCGCGGTCCAGTGGCACGCCGCCAACGGCGAGCCGGGGCGGAGGAAGGTGATCGCCCGCCAGGACGCCTACCACGGGGTCACGACCGGGGCGCTGGCGATGACCGGGATCGAGGAATGCAGGACCCCGTTCGAGCCGCTCGGGATCCCGGTCGTCCACGTCAGGAACACCAACGCCTACCGCCATCCTGACGGCGACGACGAGGAGCGGTTCCTGGCCTCCCTGCTGGCCGAAATCGAGGACACGATCGAGGCCGAGGGCGCCGAGACGATCGCGATGTTGATCGCCGAGCCGGTCCAGAACGCCGGCGGCTCGATCGTCCCACCGCCGGGATACTGGCGGGGCCTGAGGGAGATCTGCGACCGCCACGGGATCCTGCTCTGCGCCGACGAGGTGATCTGCGCGTTCGGCAGGCTCGGCCACTGGTTCGGGATCGAGCGCTTCGATTGCGTTCCGGACATGGCCACCTTCGCCAAGGGGCTGACCGGGGCCCACTTCGCGATGGGAGGGCTGCTGATCTCGGACCGGGTCGCCGCGCCGTTCCTAGACGGGCGCAGCAACTACCTCCACGGCTACACCTTCGGCGGCCACCCGGTCGGGTCGGCGGTGGCGCTGGCCGCGATCGAGACGATCGAGTCCGAGGGCGTGCTCGAGAACGTCCGCGCCAACGAGCCGGTCGCGGCCGCCGCGCTCGATGCCCTCCGCGACATCCCGATCGTCGGCGACGTAAGGGGGGCCGGTCACTTCTGGGCGCTGGAGCTGGTCCGCGACCAGGAGAGCAGGGAGAGCTTCGACGGGCCGGCCGCCGGTTGGCTGCTGAAGGACGTCCTCTCAGAGGAGCTCTGGAATCGCGGTCTGATCTGCCGCCTCGACGACCGCGCGGAACCGGTGGTCCAGATCGCGCCGCCGCTCGTCGCCTCGGCCGAGCTGATCAAGGAGATCGCGTCGATCCTCCGCGCCGGCCTCGAGACGGCGACCGAGCGGATGCGCGAGCACCCGGAGCTCGCCGGCGTCGCATAGCCTTCCGCGCAGCTTTCGCTCCCGGGGCGGGTTGTTCGTGACGGGCGCGGTCGCGCCTGAAAGGACCAGGATCAACTTGACCCAGATGCCACGGCTATTTGCAGCGCTCGTCGCCGTACTGATCCTGTTCGCCGCCGCGGGGGCTGGGCGGGGGGCCGCGACGCCGCCGACCGCGAACGACTCGATCGTCCACGGCAGGCCGGCGGCGATCGCCGCGTTCCCGTGGCTCGCCCATGTCGATTACCACGGCTCGGTGGACAAGTTCGCCTGCACCGGCACGGTGGTCGCGCCGCGTCTTGTGATGACCGCCGCCCACTGCGCGCTGACCGGCACCGGTCACGTCGCCGTCGCCGCCAACTACACGATCACGACCGGGGTCGCCGACCTTCGCGACGCGCACGGCGTCAACCAGTCGGACGTCTCGCAGGTCATGATCTTCCCCAGGTTCGAGCCCTCGCGGGTGTCCTTCGACGCCGCGCTCCTCGTCCTCAAGGCCCCGGTCTCGGCTCCGGCGCTCGCGCTGGCCACGCCCGAGGACGCTGCGCTCCGTGCTCCCGGCGTGCCGGTCTCGATCGCCGGATGGGGCCTGACGAGCGCTGAACCTCCCCACGAGACGACGATCCTGCACGAGGCGGACTCGGTCGTCCAGAGCGACGACTTCTGCCATGCGCAGCTGCGTCACATCCTGCCGTTCTTCTCCCCGGCGAGCCAGCTGTGCATCAAGTCCGAGCCCGGCCCGTTCTTCGCCAGCCTCTGCCACGGCGACAGCGGCGGTCCCGCCCTGACGCGGCGCCCGGACGGGACCCCGGTGCAGATCGGGATCATCAGCCTCGGCTCCTCCAACTGCGGCGCCAGGCACCCGCAGGTGCTGGCCCGGGTGGATCAGGTCTCATCCTGGATTCGGGAATGGATCGACGCGATCGAACTGGGGGCCGCTCGACCGCGCGTCGTGGCGCCGGTCGTCAAGCTCCCCTCGCTCTCCCGCGCGGTCGCCGAATACGTGACGTTCCTCGGGCTCTCGATCGAATTCGGCCAGCAGTTCAGCCGCGGCAAGCAGCAGGAGATCGATTGCCACCGGCACGGCCGCACCCGGATGAAGTGCCAGGTCGAATGGGTGCGGCGGTCCCAGTACTACCGCGGTGGCGTGACCGTCTACACAGCGGTGCCCCGCGAAGGCTCGATCTACAACCTCCGCTTCCGGATTCGACGGCTCGCCCGGCGCTGCCATGAAGGGGCATCCGCGGGGCGCGGCTGCCACGCCAAGGTCTTCCGGGGCAAACTGCCCTAGCCCGGGGGCGCCTCGGCCCGCCGCCGGGTGAGGGCGTCGACCGCGACGCATCCGCGGCGGCCGATCAGCGCGGGGTTGACCTCGATCAGGTCGAGTCCCTGCTCGAGCAGGAGCTCGCCGAGCCGCGAGGCGAAGCCGGCGGCGGCCGCGACGTCGAGCGGCGCCGAGCCGCGTCCGCGCAGCAGCGCCGCTCCGCGCAGAGCCCCCAGCTCCTGCTCGACCCGCTCGGGGCTCGCCGGCAACGGCACGATCGCGACGTCATCCAGCGCCTCGGCCCAGAGCCCGCCGAGCCCGACCACCAGCGCCGGCACGACCCCGTCGCGGCGGGCGGCGACGATCAGCTCGGCCCCGCCGGCCGCCATCGCCTCGACCAGGAGGGTCGCGCCGTCGCCCTCGGGCAGCTCGAGGAGGCGCGCGGCCGCGTCGCGGACCTCGGTCGGGCCTTCGAGGTCGAGGACGACCGCCCCGGCATCGCTCTTGTGGCGCAGCTCCGGGCCCGAGAGCTTGACCGCGACCGGCCCTCCGATCTCGGTCGCCAGGGCGGCCGCGGCGTCGGGGCCGGCGGCGACGCCGAACTGCGGCACCGGGAGGCCGGCGTCGGCGAGCAGGCGCTTGCTTTCGGCCTCGCCCAGCCATGGCCCCGCGACCCCGGCCCCGTCGCCGCGTTCGGCCGCGAGGGCGACCTGCTCCAGCCGCTCGGGCGAGGGTGGGGGGATGCGGAGCGCGGTGGCACAGCGGATCGCCTCGCGCAGGCCGGCAGCGGCCGCGATCCCGCGCTCGGCGAGCTCGAGGGCGCTGCGCTCGGGAAGGAGGTCGGGCACGGTAGAGGCGAGCATCGGCTCGGCGCCACCGCGCTCGGCACCCGCCAGCAGCGCTGCGCGCACCGCGTCCCAGCCGGCTTTCGCGGTCGCCGAGAGTCCATCGGGCTGATCGAATAGCAGCAGCAGCCGGCCGATTCCGGGATCCGACCCGACCGCCTCGACGACCTGCTCGAGCACCTCTGTCCGGTCCCAGAGCAGCGTCGTGTAGTCGAGCGGGTTGCCGACGGTCGCGGTGTCGGGGAGGATCTTCGCGAGCCGGGCGCAGGTTGCCGGCGCCAGCTCGGGCAGGGGCAGGCCCTCGCCCTCGGCAAGGTCCGCCGCGAGCCCCGAGTCCCCTCCCGAGCAGGTGAGCACGGCGAGGCCGCCACCTTCGGCCGCAGATCTCCGCCGGGACTGGGCGAGGCAGCGGGCGAGCTCGAATAGCTCCTGCGGGTCGCGGGCCTCGGCGGCTCCGGCCTCCTCGAGCAGGGCGGAGAAGACGCGCTGGTTGCCGGCGACCGCGCCGGTGTGGGCGCCGGCGGCACGCGCGCCCGCCTCCGAGGACCCGACCTTCAGCACCGCGACGCCGATCTCCCGTTCGGCGCAGCGGGCCAGCGCCCGGGCGAGGCCGGCGCCGTCGCCGTCC
This sequence comes from uncultured Solirubrobacterales bacterium, assembly GCA_963780815.1. GTDB lineage: Bacteria > Actinomycetota > Thermoleophilia > Solirubrobacterales > 70-9 > VRUE01. The sequence continues at coordinate 69,546 of CAWADG010000005.1, forward strand.
TCCTCGAGGAAGAGAGCGATCGACCGGACTCCCTCGAGCTCGGCGATCGCCTCGATCCAGTCGCCGGCGGCGAGGACCGCCTGATTCCCGGTCGAGACGACGGTGTGGAACCCGATCCCGCGCCGAACCCCGAGCGCGTTGACGGCGATGTTGCCGCTCTGGCTGATCAGCGCAACGCCGCCGTTCCGCAGCTGCTCGACCGAGTCACCCCAGAGCGGCGCCCGTGCCGCCACCGAGACGATCCCGTCGCAGTTCGGCCCGCAGACCGGCAGCCCGCCGGCAAGCGCGACCTCGGTCAGCTCGCGCTCCATCGCCGCGCCCGCCTCGATCTCGCCGAACCCCGCCGAGATCACGATCGCGCCGCCGCACCCGCGCTCGATCGCTTCGTCGAGGACGGCCGCGACGCCCGCCGCCGGGATCGCGACGACGACCGCGTCGACCGGCTCGGGCAGCTCGGCCACGCTCGCCACGCAGGGCCGCCCGTGGACCTCGTCGCGACCCGGGTTGACCCCCCAGACGCCGCCCTCGAAGCCGGCGGCGGCGAGGTTGCGGAGGACGGTGTCGCCGTAGGAGCCGGCGCGCTCGCTGGCGCCGACGATCGCGACCGAACGCGGCCGGAGAAGCGGCGTCGGGTCGGGTGCGGTGCGGTGCGGGGCCACGACGCGGCTCATCTACAGCATCTCAGTGAATGACCGGTCCTACTCCCCGGCGCTCCATCGAGCGGGCGACGATCAGTCTCTGGATCTCGCTCGTCCCCTCCCAGATCCTGTCGACGCGGAGCTCGCGCAGGAAGCGCTCAGCGACGTTCGAGCGCATGTAGCCGCGGCCGCCGAAGACCTGGACGCAGCGATCCGCACAGCGCCAGGCGGCCTCGGAGACGAACAGCTTCGCCATCGACGCCTTGGCGTGGACCAGTTTCGGGTCGGCGCCCTCGTCGGAGAGGCGAGCCACCTCCATCGTCATCAGCCGTCCCGCGGCGGCGTCGACCGCGGAGTCGGCGAGCGGAAAGCTGACGCCCTGGTAGTCGTAGATCCGGCTGCCGCCCTGCTCGCGCTCGAGCGCCCAGCCGACCGTCTCCTCGAGCAGCCGCCACATCGCGCCGATCCCGTGTGCGGCGATCCCGAGCCGCTCCTCGGTGAACCAGAGGCGCTGGAGGTCTTCGCCCCTGCCGACGCCGCCGATCACCGCGTCCTCGCCGACCTCGACCGAGTCGAGCCGGATCGTCGGGTGGCCGTCGGGATAGCTGTGGGTGAAGCGCGGTTCGTCGATCGTCTCGACCCCCTCGGCGCCGGTCTCGACCAGGAACAGGGTCGGGAGCGCGTCGTCGCCCTCGACCACGTTGGCCATCACGATCAGGACCGTGGCGACGTCGCCGGAGGTCACGAACCACTTCTCTCCACTGAGGACGAACCCGGATGAGGTCCGCTCCGCGGTGGCCTCGATCCGCGAGGGGTCGGATCCGGCCCCGGCCTCGGTCACGGCGTAGGCGTCGCGGAGCTCGCCGCGGAGGGCGGGGCGAAGGTAGCGCTCGGCCTGCTCGGGGCTGGCGTGGGACCAGACGTTGTAGGCGTTCGGCACGTGCCAGTGGATCGCGTTGGTGCTGCGGCCGAACTGCTCGGCGACGAGCGCCCACTCACCCAGCGACCAGCCCTGTCCGCCGTACTCGGGAGCGTGGAGGCCGCCGGTCAGGCGGGCCGCGAGCGCCTCGCTCTTCACCCGCTCGATCGCTTCTGCGGGGAGGCGGCCGTCGTTGGCCTCGGCCTCCTGCTCGAGCGGGATCAACACCTCGTCGGTGAAGCGCCGCGCACGCTCCTGGAGCTCGGCCGCCGCCGGGTCGAGGTTCTGGCCCTCCATCGACAGGCAAGGTATCATGCTATTGACTACAAGGTCAACAAGCGTCAATCCTGCGTGGGTGACGCCTGGAGTGAGAGGAGTCGGCCATGACGCTGCAACTAGATCGGGTGGATGTAGAGGCGACCCTCCAGCCGGTCGAGCGAGCGTCGATGCTGCCTCCGGAGGCATTCACCGACCCCGCGGTGCTCGGGTGGGAGGTCGCCAACGTCTTCGGCGACGGTTGGATCTGCGCCGGCCACGTCTCCGCCGTCAGCGAGCCCGGCGCCTACATCACCCGGGACCTCGGTGCCGAGAGCGTCTTCGTCATCGGCGGCGAGGACGGGATGCCGCGCGCCTTCCACAACGTCTGCCGTCACCGCGCCTCGCGGATCGTCGAGGATCGCGAGGGCCAGGTGCGCAAACGTCTTCGCTGCCCCTACCACGGCTGGTCCTACGACCTCGAGGGCAATCTGCGGGCGGCGCCCCACATGGACGAGGTCGAGGACTTCGACCTGAGCTGCTTCGGGTTGCGGGAGGTGCGGAGCTCCGTCGTCGGCGGCCTCGTCCTGATCGACCTCGGCGGCGGAGCCGGTTCAGCGGCCGATCACGTCGGAGAGCTGCTGCCGAAGCTCGAGCACTACAGCGTCGGCGGTCTCCGGCGCGGCGGCCTCCTGACCTACGGGGTCGCGGCGAACTGGAAGGGGATCGCCGAGAACTACAACGAGTGCCTCCACTGCCCCGGCGTCCACCCGGAGCTCAACGCGCTCAGCAACTACATGAGCGGGGAGAGCGCCTACGGCGCCGGCGCCTGGTGCGGAGGCTCGATGACCCTCGTCGACGGCGCCGAGACGATGGGCACCGGCGACGGCCACGCCGGCCACCGGCCGCCGATCGCGACCCTCGGGGAGGCCGACCTGCGGGTCGTCCACTACTTCGCGCTGTTCCCGAACGCGCTCGTCTCTCTGCATCCCGACTACGTGATGCTGCACACCCTCTGGCCGCGCGAGCCGGGCCTGACCGACGTGATCTGCGAGTTCTTCTTCGAGCCGGGGGCGATCGCCGTGCCCGACTTCGACCCCGGCGATGCGGTCGGGTTCTGGGACCAGGTCAACGGCGAGGACTGGCATGTCTGCGAACTGAGCCAGCGAGGGGTCGCCTCGCGCGGCTACAGCTCGGGCCGCTACTCGGCCGAGGAACACGACGTCCACGCCTTCGACGCCATGGTCGCCGCCCGCTATATGGAGGGCCTGCGCGAGGAGGTGCCGGCATGAGCCCGGCGATGAACGAGATCGCGGCACAGCTCGGGGAGGTGGGCCTCCCGGAACCGCTCCGTGACCTCGCCCGCCGCGAGTGGGACGCGATCGTCGTCGGCGGCGGCCACAACGGGCTGACCGCGGCCGCCTACCTGGCGCGCGCCGGGCGTAGCGTCCTCGTCCTCGAGCGGCGCGAGCGGCTCGGCGGGGCGTGCACGCTCGAGCGGCCGTTCTCCGACGAGCGCTTCGTCGTCAGCCCCTGCGCCTACGTCGTCGGCCTCCTCGACGAGCTGGTGATGCGCGAGCTCGACCTTCGCCGCCGCGGCCTGAAGTTCTTCGTCGCCGACCCCAACCTCTGGGTCCCGTTCGACGACGGCACCTCGTTCGGCCAGTGGCTCGACGACTCCCGCACCCAGGCCGATCTCGAGGCGATGGGCCTCTCGAAGGGCGACATCGACGGCTACTGGGCGTACGAGGAGCTCTTCGACGATGTCCGCCGCAAGCTGCGGACGGGCGCTCGCGACTCGTGGGTCGGCGAGTCGCCGGGCCGGGCCGAGATCGAGGAGATGCTGGGGGGCGAGCGGGAGATGATCGACCTTCTGTTCGAGGCCTCGATCGCCGACGTCCTCGACGAGCACATCTCCGACCAGCGGCTGAAGGACGCGCTCTTCGGCCAGGGCGTGATCGGCACCTGGGGAGGGCCGAAGGACCCCGGGACCGCCTCGATCAAACTGATGCACTACCAGGGCGACCTCGAAGGGAAGGGCCCGGTCTGGGGCTACGTCGAGGGCGGCATGGGGATGATCAGCTTTGCGATCGCCGACGCCGCCAGGGAGGCCGGCGCGGTGCTCGCCTGCGGGGTCCCGGTCGCCGAGATCCTCCCCGAAGAGGGGGTACGGACCGAGGACGGGACGACGATCCACGCGCCGACCGTGGTCTGCAACGCCGATCCCAAGGTCGCGCTGCGCCTGCTCGGCGACGCCGAGGTCGACGCCGCCTTCCGCGACCGGCTCGAAGCCTGGAAGGTCCGCAGCCCGGTCGTCAAGTTCAACGCCTCGCTGTCGCGGCTTCCGACCTGGACCGCCGCCCCCGGCGAGGAGTGGCCGGCGAGGGCAACGATCGACCTCACCGGCGGCGTCGAGGAGTGCCAGCGGGCGTTCGAAGCCTGCGACGCCGGCGAGCCCGCGGTCGGGTTCGGCGAGATCTACATCCAGACCGGTTACGACCCCTCGCCGGCGCCGCCCGGCACCCACCTGATGAGCGTCTTCGGGCAGTACGCGCCGTACGACCTCTCCGAGGGGGACTGGGAGACCAGGCGCGGTGACGTCGAGCGCCAGTTCGTCGAGTTGATCGGTCGCTTCGCCCCCGATATCGCCGACTGTCTCGAGGAGTCCGAGGTGCTCGGGCCACCCGACATCGAGACCCGGATCGGCCTCACCGGCGGCAACATCTTCCAGGGCGAGGTGACCCCCGACCAGATGTGGGAGGGGAGACTGCCGGCGCGCACCCCCGTTCCCGGCCTCTACCTCTGCGGCGCCGCGACCCACCCGGCCGGCAGCGTGATCGCGCTCAACGGGCGCAATGCCGCCGCGGCGCTGCTGGCCGACCAGGGCGAGACAGTCGATTTCGCCGCCCCTGCGATCTGATGGCGGAGGGAACCCGCGAGCGGATCCTCGAGGCGGCCTGCGATCTGATCGCGGCGGAGGGGATCGACGAAGTCAGGATCGCCCGCGTGGCGATGCGGGCCGGCGCCTCGACCGCGCTCGTCCATCACTACTTCTCGACCAGGGAGGAGCTGCTGGAGCAGGCACTTCTGCACTCCTTCGAGCTCGCCGGCGACGAGCGCTTCGCGGTCGGCGAGGACGAGAGCGTCTCGGTGACGGCGAAGCTCGCCGCCGCGATCGAGGAGTGCCTGCCGCAGGAGGGCAGGCTCGAGCGCGACTGGGTCCTCTGGGTCGAGCTCTGGCTGCGTGCCGCCCGCGACCCCAGGCTGCGGCCGGTGGCGGCCGGTCTCTACGAGCGCTACCGGGAGTGGCTGGCGGGGGTGATCGAAGAAGGCGTCGAGAGCGGCGAGTTCCGGCAGCCCGACGACCTCGGCGACCTCGTCGACCGGGCGATGGCGCTGCTCGACGGGGCCGGTCTGCGGGCCCTGTTGCGCGACCCCGCGATGGACCTGGCGCGGGCCCGCCGCCTGGCGGCAGAGCTGCTCGGCGGCGAGCTCGGCGTCGACCCGGATCAGCTGATTGCGCCGAGGGGCGCCCTGGGCTAATCTGAATCAGGGTTCAGGAAACTGCCGCGGGAAGGGAGGAAGCACGAGCCCTCGGCCACAGATCGATCACATACGGCGCCCGCAGATCCTCGCGGCCGCCGCCGAGGTGATCGCCGAGCGCGGCGTCGCCGGGACGAGGCTGGCCGACGTCGCCGAGCGGATCGGTGTCAGCCCGCCCGCCGTCCTCTACTGGTTCGACTCTAAAGAGCAGCTGCTCGCCGAGGCCCTCGTCGCCGACGAGGATCGCTTCTACAACGCTGTCGGGGTCCACCTCGAGCAGCTCCCAGACCCCGCCGACCGCCTCGCGCTGCTGATCTCCTCGGCCGCCGGCAGCGCCGGCGAATTCGCCCTCTGGCTCGAGCTCTGGGCCTGGTCGCTGCGCGATGCGGGGCTGAGCGAGGCCCGCGAGCGGCTCGACCACCGCTGGCGCTCGGAGATCGAGAAGGTGATCAGGGACGGCCAGGTCGCAGGGGTCTTCGGCGGCGTCGACGCGGCGGAGGCGGCGCTCGCGATCGCCTCGCTGCTCGACGGGCTGACCGTGCAGGTGCGCCTCGGCGAGACGCTCTCCTCGCGCTCGATGGTCGAGGTCGCGGTCCTGGTCGCCGAGCGGCTGCTCGAGTGCGAGCTGCCGCGGCCGTCGCTGGTGAGCGTCGGGGAGATGCTCGCCGGAGTCGAGGCATGAGCGAGCAGCGGCTCGATGGGGCCTGGCCTTGGGAGGAGGCGATCTCGCGCCGACGGCTACTCAAGGCCGGCCTCGCCGCGGGGGTTGGCCTCTCGGCGAGCTCGTTCCTCGCCGCCTGCTCCGACACGACCGTTCCCGGTGGCCAGTCGCCGCACAAAGCCCCGGGCGGCCTTCCGCTTGCCCGCCCTCACAGCCCGGTGACGCTCCCGATCTACCCGGACAACAAGCCGATCCCTTCCGGACTGAAGCCCGAGCAGGGGCCCCTTCAGCTCTACAACTGGGCGGAATACGTCAACCCCAAGGTCATCAAGTCCTACGAAAAGCGCTACGGGGTCGAAGTCGAACTCAGCACCTTCTCGACGATCGACGAGGCGGTCGCGAAGATCGCCAGCGGCGCGGTCGGCTTTGACGTCTTCGTCCCCGCTCAGGCCTACATCTCGCTGCTCGTCGGTGGCAAGATCCTGCAGCCGCTCAACCTGACCTACATCCCGAACCTGCACAAGAATGTCTGGCCGTCGCTGGTCAACCCCTGGTATGACCAGGGCTCGCGCTACTCGGTCCCCTACACCGTCTACACCACCGGGATCGGCTGGCGCAACGACTTCCTTCCCGACTACGACCCGTCGAAGCTGAAGTACCCATATGAGAGCTTCTGGCATGCCACAAACATCGCGGGCCGCGTCGGAATCCTCGACGACGAGCGCGAAGGTCTCGCGATGGCGCTGCTCCGCAACGGCGTCACCGACGTCAACACCGAAGACCCGAAGCAGCTCGACGCCGCGAGCCAGGCGCTGCGTGAGCTGACCGGCCTGGTCAACCTCCGCTTCTACACAAACGAGTACCAACACCTCGCCGATGGCTCGATGTGGCTGCACCAGGCCTGGTCCGGGGACATGGCGGCGATTCCCTACTACCTACCCAAGGGAACCAAGCCGAGCCAGGTCAGCTACTGGTGGCCCGAAGATGGACGCGGGATGATCGGCAACGACACCTTCACCGTCCTCAAGGGCGCGCCGCACCCGGTCCTCGCTCACCTCTTCCTCGACCACATGCTCGACCTCGAAGAAGCGTTCGTCAACTTCGAATTCAACTTCTACCAGCAGCCGCTGACCGGGATGACGCCGGAGAAGGTCCTGGAAACCGGGTTGGTCCCCCCGAACCTGCGGACAACGATGTTGCGCGAGGAGCAGTTCCGCCGCGGCTACGTCCAGGGCCCGCTCAGCGCTGAAGCGCTTGGCCTCTGGGAGACGGCCTGGTCGGAGGTGAAGTCGACGTGACCGCCGAACGCGGGCTCTGGCGCACGCTCGCCTCGCCGGGAGTGCTGTGGCTCGCCCTCTTCGTCGTCGTCCCCGCATACGCGGTGCTCGCGGTGGCGATGGGCGAAATCGACACGCTCCTGCAGCCGGTCCCGATCTGGAACCCGCTCGAGTGGAACGTCGGCTTCGTCAAGGAGGCTTACTCGAGCGTCGTCCCCGGAGGCACCTACTGGCCCGCGACGCGCAACACGTTCCTCTACGTCGCGGCGACGATCGCCCTCTGCTTCGCGATCGGGTACCCGGTCGCCTACTACATCGCCCGCCACGCAAAGAAGAGCAAGGGCCTGCTGCTGCTCCTGATCTTCGTCCCGTTCTGGATCAGCTACCTGATGCGGATGCTGGCCTGGATCGGGCTCCTCGCGCCGGACGGTTACGTCAACCAGTTCCTCGGCGACTTCGGGATCTCGAGCCCTCCTGAATGGCTCAACGGCAACCCGTTCTCGGTGATCGCGGCGCTCACCTACGGCTACATCCCCTACTTCATCCTCCCCGTCTACGCCGGCCTCGACCGGATTGACGGCAGCCTGCTCGAGGGCGCGCGCGACCTCGGCGCCTCGGCCTGGCGCACCTTCCTCCGCGTCACCCTGCCGCTGAGCTGGCCGAGCATCCTCGCCGGGACGATCCTGATCATGCTGCCGATGTTCGGCGACTACTACACGAACGACCTGATCTCGGGCTCGCCCAGCACCAACATGCTCGGCAACAGCGTCAACCTCCTCGTCCAGGGCGGGCCCCAGAAGAACCTCGGCGCCTCGATGGTCCTGGTGCTGATGACCCTGCTCGCGATCGGGATGGTCTATTACCTCTGGGAAATCGGCCGCCAGGAGAGGAGGCGGGGATGAGCGCCGGGGCCTCGGCCGCCGGCTCCGGGGAGCGCCGGCCCGCGATCCGCCCGAGCCGGGTTCCCGACTGGCTCGCCAACCCGTGGGGGCGCCCCCGGTTCCTGGCGCTGACCACCTGGCTCTACATCGTCTGGGCGCTGGTCCCGGTGCTGTTCGCGATCGCCTTCTCGTTCAACGACGGTCGCTCGCGCAGCGTCTGGCAGGGCTTCTCGACCCGCTGGTGGTGGGGAGACGAAACCTTCTCGGTCTTCCACGACCCGACCTACACCAACGCCCTCGAGCAGAGCCTCAAGCTGGCCGTCCTCGACATGGCGATCGCGACGCCGCTCGGGATCCTGCTGGCGATCGGCCTCTCGCGCTGGCGCGGGCCGGGCTCGCGGGCCGCGAACTTCCTGATGCTGGTGCCGCTGACAACGCCCGAGCTAGCGATGGCGGTGTCGCTGCTGCTGGTCTTCACCCAGCTCTCGCTGATCCCGTTCAGCGCGGTTCACCTCGGGACCACCGCCCAGGTGATCGGCCAGGTGACGTTCTCCGTCTCCTACGTGGTCGTGATCGTGCGCAGCCGGCTGGCGGCGATCGGGCCCGACTACGAGCAGGCGGCGCGCGATCTCGGGGCCTCGCCCCGCCAGGCGCTCCAGCATGTCCTCCTGCCGCTGCTGACGCCGGCGATCCTCGCCAGCATGCTGATCGTCTTCGCGCTCTCGATCGATGACTTCGTCGTCACCCAGTACATGTCCTCGAGCGGCTCGACGACGACGATCCCGATGCTGCTCTACGCCAACGCCCGCGGCGGGGCGACGACGCCGGCGCTGAACGCGGTGGCGACGATCATGGTCGTCACCACCCTGATCGGGGTCGGCGGCGCGTACCTCGCTTTGAGATGGTTTGGGCACAGAACCGAATCCGACGCCGGAACATCGGCGATGCGTGACCTGGCGGTGGTGGAAAACTGAGATGGCAACCCGGGAGACAGAGCCGATCGCGGTCGACGCCCCCGAGCAGGGCGGAGCGGTCTCGCTGCGGAGCCTGACCAAGGCCTTCGAGGAGGTGACGGCGGTCGACGGCATCGACCTCGACGTCGCCGCCGGCGAGTTCTTCTCGCTGCTCGGGCCCTCGGGCTGCGGCAAGACGACGACGCTGCGGCTGATCGCCGGCTTCGAGCGGCCGACCGCGGGCGAGGTGCTGCTCGACGGCACCGACCTCTCGGCGGTGCCTCCCGAGCGGCGCAACGTCAACACCGTCTTCCAGAGCTACGCCCTCTTCCCCCACCTCGATGTCAGCGACAACGTCGCCTTCGGCCTCCGCTACCAGAAGGTCGATCGCCGCGACCGCGACCGGCGGGTCAGGGAGGCGCTCGAGCTGGTCGAGCTCGGCGACCTCGCGAAGCGCCGCCCGCACCAACTGTCGGGCGGCCAGCAGCAGCGGGTCGCGCTGGCGCGGGCGCTGATCCTGCGCCCGGCCCTGCTCCTCCTCGACGAGCCGCTCGGGGCGCTCGACGCGAAAATCCGCCGCCAGCTCCGAATCGAGCTGAAGGCGATTCAGGAGGAGGTCGGGACGACCTTCATCTTCGTCACCCACGACCAGGAGGAGGCGCTCAGCATGAGCGACCGGATCGCGGTCATGAACCGCGGCCGGATCGACCAGATCGGCACTCCGCGCGAGGTCTACGAGAGCCCGCAGACCCTGTTCGTCGCCGACTTCCTCGGGGTCGCCAACACGATGAGCGTCGAGGCCGTCGGCGGCTCGGGAAGCAACTGCCAGGTCCGCGTCGGCGAGTTCGTGCTCGAGGCCGGGTGCGGCGATCTCGAGGCCCGCGGCGAGGCGACGGTCATCGTCCGCCCCGAGCGGCTCGAGGTCTCCGACCACGATCCGGCTGCCGGCGCCAACTGCCTGCCGGGCATGGTCGACCGCACCGTCTTCATCGGCTCCAACCTCCAGGTCATGGTCCGCCTCGCCACCGGCGCCATGCTCCAGGCCTCGGTCCCGAACGAAGGCGAGGGCCTCGACCGCTTCCGCCAGGGCAGCCCGGTCACGGTCCGGATCCCGGCCGACGCGCTGCGGGTCCTCTCCGGCGGCTAGCCCGGACCAGGCTCAGCGCCGCTTGCGGAGGCCGATCTTCCTGGTCTTGGTCAGCGGGTCGCCGCCGTTGGGGATGTAGGTGACGCGGGCGAGGACCTTTGCCCTTCCGCCCCTGCTCAGCGCCGCCTCCCCGCGGCCGGTGGGGACGATCGCCAGCCTCGCCACCCCGGCCCCACCGAGCACCACGGCGGCGCCCGGCCCCTTCCGGGCGATGATGCCCCTTCCGCCCAGGACCAAGAGGCCGGGGCCGGGAACCCGCACCGGGAGGCTCGCGGTGCCGCGGTGCCTGTTGAAGATCACCTTGCCGAAACTGAACGCGCTCGAGGGTTTCGCGGGCCCCGGTCCTGCGGCCGGCGACCCACCACCAGCGGGCGGGGCCGGGGGGTCGGCGCCGGTCCCGGAGATAGCGACAGTCGCGGGTGATTCGGGGGCGTTGCTCAGCACCTGGAGCGTCGCCGACTTCGTCCCCGTCGACGTCGGTGCGAAGACGACGCCGATGTCGCACCCTTCGCCTTGGGCGAGGGCCGTTTCGCCGCAGGCGTCGGCTGTGATAAGGAACTGGCCCGCATCGGTCCCCGACAGGGCGGCGGTTCCGATCGCCGCCGCGCTTGAGCCCAGGTTGGTGACGGTGAATACCTGCGCCGCGGAGTTCGAGCCGGTCGCAACGCCGCCGAACTCGAACGGTGACGGGGCGATCGAGAACTCGGGCGTTCCTTCGCCCTCGAGCGTCACTTCGATCGGGTTCGCGTCGCTTTCGACGACGAGCGTCGCTTTCATCTCCCCACGCGCGGTGGGGTGGAAGGTGGCGTGGATCGTGCAGCTCTGTTCGTTTTCGAGTTTGGCGCCGACGCATTCCGCGGCTTCGATTTCAAACTGGCTCGCGTCGGGCCCCGCGAGCGTCGCCGTTTCCAGGTTCGTGTCCGTCCCTTCGTTTTCGAGGGCGACGGCTTCTTCGATCCCGGTGCCTACTGCGACCTGGCCGAAGGCGAGGTCGGTCGAGTTGGAGCTGAGGATCCCCGCCGCGGCGGTGGCCGGCAGGAGAAGGAAAAAGCCGCAGCCGAGCGCCAACGAGAGGATCGCCGAGTGCGCCCGGTCCGGCATCGCGCCATGATCCCCGAGGGCGTCTCAGTAGTCCAGCCTCGACTTGGTTGGCGCTCCGGCCCTGCCCCCATCCGGGCAGCGATATCGCGAAAGGAGAATTGCCATGGAGATCACGAGAGGCTCGACCGCCACGGCGCCCGGACCGGGCGATTGGTTCACGGGCGCCGTCTACATCGACGCCGTCGCGACGCCGTCGGAGCCGTCCCGGCTCGCCGGCGCCAGCGTCCATTTCGCTCCCGGCGCCCGCACCGCCTGGCACGCCCACCCCAACGGGCAGACGATCCTCGTCACCGAGGGAGTCGGCCTCTGCCAGCGCCGCGGCGGCCCGGTCGAGGTGATCCGGCCCGGAGACCACGTCTTCTTCGAGCCCGGCGAGGAACACTGGCACGGCGCCGCGCCCGACCGCTTCATGACCCACCTCGCGATGCACCAGGTCGACGAGGAGGGCAACGCCGTCGCCTGGGGCGAGCACGTCACCGACGAGGAGTACGGCGGCTAGCGAGCGTAGCATCGGCGCATGGAGATCCTGGTCGTCGAGGACGAGGCGGGGATCGCTGACTTCATTGCGCGGGGCCTCGAATCCGAGGGCCACGGGGTGACGCTCGCCGCCGACGGTGTCAGCGGCGAGCGTCTGGCGCTCGACGCCGCGGTGGACCTCGTGGTGCTCGACAGGATGCTGCCCGGAAGGGACGGCCTCGAGGTGCTTGCCGCGATCCGGCGGGCGAAGCCGTCGCTGCCGGTGATCATGCTGACCGCGAGGGCCGCGGTCGCCGACCGGGTCGAGGGCCTCGACCTCGGGGCCACCGACTACCTCACCAAGCCGTTCGCCTTCGACGAGCTGCTGGCGCGGATCCGCGCCCGCCTGCGCGACTCCGACGGGAGGCTCGAAACGACGATCGAGGCCGGCGGGATCAGCGTCGACCTGCTCAGCCGGGAGGCGACCCGCGACGGGTCGACCGTGTCGCTGCCGCAGCGCGAGGCGGATCTGCTCGCCTACCTCGTCCGACACGCCGGCCGGGTCTGCACCTACGACGAGATCCTCACTGCGGTCTGGGGGTACGACCATGACCCCGGGACGAACGTGGTCCAGGTCTACGTCGGCTATCTGCGCCGCAAGCTCGACCGTCCCGGATCGCCGGCCCCGATCGAAACGGTGCGCTCGGTCGGCTACCGGCTCCGGGAGGCCCGATGAGCCGCCCCTCGGGGCTCGGCCTCCGGGGCAGGCTTGCGCTCTCGATCGGGGCGATGGTGACGATCGCCTTCGCGATCGTGTTCGTCGCCGTCAAGGCCCAGATGGACCACGAGTCGGACGTGATCAAGCACGAGGAGGCGAAGGAGATGCGGGCCGCCAGGCCGGGCGAGTCGGGCGAGCACTCATCGATCTCGCCGATCGAGGACGCCCGCTCCGACGTCGAAAAGACCTTTCTGCTGGTCGGCGGGGCGACCCTGATCGCGGCGCTCTTCGCCGGTTACCTTGTCGCCGCGCGGACTGCCTCGCCGCTGCGCCATTTCGCCGAAACCGCGGCCGAGATCGATGCCGGCGACCTGACGCCGCGGCTCGAGGCGAGCCCCTCCGACGCGGCCGAGCTGCGGACTCTCGCCGAGGCCTTCAACCACATGCTCGACCGCCTCGACGACGCCTTCGCCCGCCAGCGGGAGTTCGTCTCCGACGCGTCGCACGAGCTGCGCAGCCCGCTGACCGCGATCCGGGGCCAGCTCGAAATCCTCGCCCGCGAGGAGAGCCCCAGCGCGGAGGAGGTGCGGCGCGTGGAGGCGGTCGCGTTGACGGAGATCGGGCGCGTCGAGCGGCTGGTCGAGGACCTGCTCACGCTCGCCCGATTCGACGAGGGAGTGGGGCCGGCGCTCGGCGAGATCGAGGCCGGGCCGTTTCTGCGCGGTCTCCTCGATGGCGGCGGCGACGGGGTCGAGGCCGGCCCGCTGGTTGAGGGCACGGCCCGGGCCGACCCCGACCTGGTCGCGCAGGTCGTCAGGAACCTGATCGCCAACGCCGGGCGGCATGCCGGCGCCGGCGGGCGGGTCACCCTCTCCTCACGGGCCGAGGACGGTGAGCTGATCGTCGCGGTCGACGACGACGGGCCGGGAATCCCGGCCGGAGAGAGGGAGAGGGTCTTCGACCGCTTCCACCGCAGCGAGCCGGCGCGCGACCGGGGCTCTGGAGGGAGCGGCCTCGGCCTCGGCATCTCGCGCTCGATCGTCGAGGCCCACGGCGGCCGGATCTGGGTCGAGGACTCGCCGCTCGGCGGCGCCCGGGTCGCCTTCGCGCTGCCTGGATTCACGCCGACGATGAGAGATCTCTCAGCGAACGCTTAGTCGCGGTCAAGCATCGGCAACGACGATCGCGCCGTGTACCGCCCGGTCGAGACGAGGACCCGTGACGGGGTCGCGGGAAACGCGCGCCTGACCGCTGCTGTGGCTGCGGCCCTGCTGGTCCTGCTCGCGGCCGAGGGGGCGACGATCCCGTTCATCGGCTCGCTGCTGGGTCCGCACATCTTCATCGGCATGCTCCTGATCCCGCCGGTGGCGTTGAAGCTGGCGACGACCGGATACCGCTTCGTCCGCTACTACACCGGCAGCCCGCCATACGTCCTGAAGGGGCCGCCTCATCCCGCCCTGCGGTACCTGGCTCCGGGCGTCGTGCTGACGACCCTCGCGCTGTTCGGGACCGGGGTCGCGCTGCTGATCGCCGGGCCCCCGGGCGAAACTCTGATCTTTGCCCACAAGGCGAGCTTCATCGCCTGGGTCGTGCTGATGACCGTGCACGTCCTCGGCCACCTGCTGGAGGTGCCGGCGCTTGCGCTCCCCGACTGGAGGCGCACCGCACCCGGCGGGACCCGGCTGGCGGGGGCGGGGCTGCGGGCGATCGTCCTCGGCGCGGCCCTTCTCGCCGGGCTGGCGCTCGCCGGGCTGACGATCTCGGCCGCCGGCCCGTGGCTCTAAGAGAATTCTCAGCGGTCGTTTAGGGGGCATTTGCCTGCCTCCGCGAAGGTCTCGCTGATGGACCGCTCCGAAGCGCAGGCACGGGGTCGGCAGGCGCGCCATCGCCTGCGGGCGCAGCGACGCCGCGCCGGGGAACTGCGCGCCCGCGCGGTCGTGATCTCGGTCGTCGCGTTCGCGCTGCTCTGGGGAATCGTCTTCGTGCAGATGGCGACCGGCCACGACCCCGTGCTCGGGAGCAAGCAAAGGGCCACCGCCTCTGGCCGGGGAGGGGCGGGCGGTGCGGGGGCCGACGGCATCTCCGACGGCGGCGAAGCGGCGGGGGCGCGCGCCGGGGCTGCCGAAGCGGTGGAAACGACCGAGCCCGAAGAAGTCGAACCGGAATACGTCGAACCGGAATACGTCGAATCCGAACCGGTCGAAGTCTATGAACCGGAACCCGAACCGGCCCCCGTCATCACCGGCCAGTCGTGAGCGCAGAAGCCCACCGGCGCTTTGCCTGCTTCGGGGGGACGGCGACGGTGCATGTGCGGGGAGCCGCGGCCGAGGTCGCGGCCGGCGATGCCGAAGCGCAGCTGTTGGACGCGCACGATCGCCTCTCGCGCTTCCTCCCCGACAGCGAGCTCTGCCGGCTCAACGCCGATGCAGACGAGACGGTGCCGGTGAGTCGCCTCCTGCTCGAGGTGGCGGCCGCGGCGCGCTGGGCGGGGCTGCTCAGCGACGGGCTGGTCGACGCGACGCTGCTCGGCGACATCAGGCGGGCGGGATATAGCGAATCGCTCGCCGGGAACCGCGACCGGCCCGGGCCGGGCAGGATCCCGGCGAGCGATTCGCCGCGGCCCGCTTCCGCCAGCCCCACGCGGGGATGGAGCCGGATCGAATTCGACCGGGGGGCCGGGACGGTAACCCGTCCCGCTGGTCTCGAAATCGACAGCGGCGGGATCGCAAAGGGCCTGCTCGCCGATCTCGTCGGCGAGAGCCTGCGGGGCCACGCCGATTACGCCGTCGACTGCTGCGGCGACGTCCGGATCGGCGGCACCGGCGGCCGCCCCCGCCGGGTCCTGGTCGAGGACCCGGCTGGAGGGGAGCCGTTGCACGAGCTCTCGCTGCTCGACGGTGGTGTCGCGACGAGCGGGATCGGCCGGCGATCCTGGATCGGCGACGACGGCGCCCCGGCGCATCACCTCCTCGACCCCGCCAGCGGCAGGCCCGCGTTCACCGGCGTCGTCCAGGCGACCGCTCTGGCGCCGACCGCGTTTCTGGCCGAGGTCTACTCGAAGCACGCGCTTCTCTCCGGGCGCGAGCACGCCGGCGAGCGCCTGCCCCACGGTGGCGTCCTCGTCCTCGATGACGGCGACGTCGAGATCGTCGCCGCCAGGCCCGATAAGGCCGAGGCCCTGGCGGCGAGATGAACGTCGGGCCCCACCTGTTCTGGATCACGAGCCGGGCGGCGGGCGGCGCGGCGCTGCTCGCCGCCAGCGCCAGTGTCGCCCTCGGGCTGATGATCAGCTCCAGGCGCGCCGGCTCGAACAAGCGCGACCTTCGCGCCCTCCACGAGGCGCTCTCGCTCACCACCCTGGCGATGGTCGCACTCCATGGCCTGTCCCTCCTCGGTGACTCGTTCATGCAGCCGGGCCTGACCGGCATCGCGATCCCCTTCGCCGGCTCCTACCGACCGCTCTGGACCGGCGTCGGCATCGTCGCCGGCTACGGCCTGGCCACCCTCGGCCTCACCTACTACTGCCGCGATCGCATCGGCGCCGCGCGGTGGCGCCGGATCCACCGCCTGACCGGCATCTTCTGGGTGCTGGCGGTCGTCCACACGATCGGTGCCGGCAGCGATGCCGCCCAACTCTGGTTCCTGATCGTCAGCGGCGCCCTCGTCATCCCGGCGGCACTGCAGCTGACGCTGCGCTGGCTCGAGCGGCTCGAGGGGGACGGTCAGGCGCCGGTCGAGCCGGCGGTCTCCCGTACTCGCTCGCGGGCCCGGTCCTTGGAGCCCTTCGGCACCCACCGCGACAGCCCGGAGCGGTTCTCGGCGACCCAGCGGTAGCCGCGGGCCGTGGCGCCGGGGAACCGGGCGAACGCGGCGGCCGGGACGCAACCGCCCGGCAGCAGCCTCAGCAGCGGCGCGATCGCCTCGCCTCCCGAGTCGCGGCCACCGTCGGGTGAGATCAGGTGCCAGGAGGCCATTCGCGCCCCGGGGGCGAGATCCCCGAGGTGCTCGGCGGCCTCGGGCCCCCGAAGCGGGACCGGGCGCAGGCGCCCGTCTCGGTCCCATCGCAGAAGCGCCGCCAGCAGCCACATGCAGAAGCCGCAGTCGGAGTCGTAGAGGACTACCCAGCGCTGCGAAGCTGGGCGAGGCGCGCCGGCCATTCCCGCTCGATCTCCCGGATCATCGTCGGGTAGACGATCAGGTGCCGGAACGGGGCGATCGCCTTCATGTAGGCGGCTCCGAAGAGCCCGTTCCGCTTGACGAGAACCGCCATCTGGCCACGGTAGCCGCCGTCGGGGCCGGGGACCCAGCCGAGGTGCATGACACCGTGCACGGTCCGGTTTGCGATCTCCGCCGCGTACTCGTCGTCGAGCAGGTAGAGGGGCTTGAACGGAAGCGAGGAGCTCGCGGACGGCGCCGTCTCGCGCAGGTCGGGCGGCAGCCGGTCGCTCAAGGTCGGCACCCTCGCGCCGAGGCCGGCGTCCTCGTCATCCCAGCCGAACACCTCGCCGAGCTTCCAACGCAGGGCGAACAGCGCCCGCACCGCCCGCGAGGAGCTTTCCGAGGTCTCGAGCGTGGTCGCGCCCCGGACCAGCGCCGGGAAGTCGTCCTTCCCGCCCGGCGTCGGCAGGGCCCAGACGTCCTCGAGGTCGAAATCGCGGGTGAACTCGTGGATCCGCCAGGGATGAGAGGTGTGGGCGCCGGGGGACAACGGTTTTGCCGCCATATCCATACGGTAGCGTATGGACGACGATGGCGCTCACCCGAACCCCGCCCGACCGCTGGATCGAGGAGGGGTTGCGGGCACTCGCCGCGGGCGGCCCGGAGGCGGTGAGGATCGAGCCGCTCGCCGAGGCGCTCGGGGTCTCCAAGGGCGGCTTCTACTGGCAGTTCGACGACCGCCGTGCCCTGCTCGAGAGCATGCTCGACAGCTGGGAGCGGGCGAGCGTCGACGACGTGATCGAGCGGGTCGAGGGCGGGGGCGGCGATGCCCGCGAGAAGCTGCGGCGGCTGTTCGCGATCGCCGGGCGCGAGCCGTTCAGGACCGAGCTGGCGATCCGCGACTGGGCGCGCCGCGATCGGACCGTCGCCGCCCGGCTGCGGCGGGTCGACAACCGCCGGATGGACTACATGCGATCGCTGTTCGGGGACTTCTGCGACGACGACGACGAGGTCGAGACCCGCTGCCTGCTCGCCTCCTCGCTCTGGATCGGCAACCACTTCATCGCCGCCGACCACGGCGACCGCACCCGGGGAGAGGTGGTCAGGCGCGGCCTTGAGCGGTTGATCGATTGAGCGCGGGACCGATCACGGACCGAGCCAGGTCATCGACACCTCCGGGCTGGTCTCCGAGCCGCCGCTGCCGACGTCGAGGTTCAGCGCCCCGCCCGACGTCTGCTCGACCTTCGCCTCGGCGAAGTCGCCCGCGCTCATCAGGTACACGGTGGAGACCGAGAGCGGGGCTTCGGAGATCGCCGACGTCGCCGGCCTGGCGTCGAACGCGACGAAATTGCCATTGATGGAGATCCCGAGGTCGCGCCCGCCGGTCGAGTTCCCGGCCCAGAAGACATTGGCCGTGATCAGGTAGACACCGTCGATCGGCGCCGTCAGCCGCGAGTTGTTGACGCTCGAGTGGAGGCCCTGGTGGTCCCAGGTCTCGCTGGTCAGCTGGATCGCCGTGAACGTTCCGTTGGGTATCGACTGGGTCGAGGTTCGCCGCACCCGGGCGGAGGGGATCTGCGCGAGGTTCGAGGGAGCGACCGTCGCAGCGCCGAGGTCGGCGCCGGTGATGCTGCCGTTGAAGACGTCTTCTCCGCTCAGGCTCTCGCTCTGGACGTCGGCGCCGGTCAGGCTGCCCTCCTGGATGTCGTTCCCGGTCAGGCCCTGGTCGAGGATGTCGGCGCCGGTCACCGTCCCGTTGAGAATGTTGGTGCCGAGCAGGCTCTCGGACCTGACTTGGGCGCCGGTCAGGCTGCCGTCGGCGATGTTGATCCCTGTCAGCGACCCTTTCTGCGCGTCGGCTCCGGCCAGGCTCCCGTCCTGGAGGTCGGCGCCGGTGAGCCCGCCGTCGAGAACGTCAGCGCCCGTCACCGCCCCGTCCTTGACGTGACGGCTCCGTATCGCGTCCTTCCGTATCCCGTTCGGGCCGATCTTTCCGGCGGCGATTGCGCTTCCCCCCAGGGCGATGAAGAGGGCGAGGAGAGGTGGTTCTGGCGGACGTACCCACCGGCCTTCCCCAACATGTGCCGACGCTATCCGGCCTCCTGCCTGCGGTCAAGGCGCCCGCTCACCACACCTGAGAGTCTCCCGCACAAGATGAGGTCGGAGGTCATCCCATACGAGCGCCCGCACCTCGAGGCGGTGATCGAGCTCTGCGTGGAGGCGGAGGCCTTCACGACGTTCGCCTCCGACCCCGAGCGCGCCGGGCGGGCGCTGGCGGGGCCCGGGGCGATCGCCGTGGTTGCCGGGATCGGCAGGCGGTTGGTCGCCGAGGTCACGGGCTTCGGGCTGCGGCCCCAGCGGGCATGGCGATAGTTTCGCCGGCGATGGACTCGGACTTCGACCGCATAGCAGCGTCCCTGGCTCGGGACATCGCGGGGGTCGCGCCCGAGGACGGGGCGCTCGCCTATGTCCTCCTCGACGTCTTCACCGACACCCCGCTCGAGGGCAACCAGCTCGCGGTATTCGCCGACGGCCGCGGCCTCGAGGGCGACCGGATGCAGCGGCTCGCCCGCGAGATGAACCTCTCCGAGACCGTCTTCGTCCTCCCGGCCGAGGAGGGGGGCGACGCCCGGATCCGGATCTTCACACCGCTCACCGAGCTGCCGTTCGCCGGCCACCCGACTCTCGGGACCGCGTTCGCGATCGGCACCGCGCTCGGGCTCCCGACGGTCCGACTCGAGACCGGCGTCGGGCTCGTCCCGGTCGAGCTCGAGCGCGAGGGGGAGACGGTCGTCTTCGGGCGGATGCAGCAGGCGATCCCGAGCTGGGCGCCATTCGAGCGCGAGGCCGAGCTGCTCGCCGCGCTCGGGGTCGATCGCTCGGGGCTGCCGGTCGAGGCCTACGCGAACGGGCCGCTCCACGTATACGTCGAGCTCGCAAGCGAGGAGGAGGTGGCGGCGCTGCGGCCCGACATGGCGGCGCTGACCGAGATCGGCGAGGTCGGCGCCAACTGCTTCGCCGGCTCGGGGGCGCGCTGGAAGACCCGGATGTTCGCCCCCGCCGATGGCGTCCCCGAGGACCCTGCCACCGGCTCCGCCGCCGGCCCCCTCGCGGTCCACCTCTGCCGCCACGGGCGGGTCCGGTTCGGAGAGGAGATCGAGATCCGCCAGGGCGAGGAGCTCGGCCGACCCTCGGTCCTCCACGCTCGTGCCGACGGCAGTGGCGAGAGGATCGAGCGGGTCGAGGTCGCCGGCGCCGCGGTCATCGTCGCCGGCGGGCGGTTCCACCCGCGGCCGGGCATCGCGTAACACCGGTGCCCCCCGAGCTCTCGACCCGCGCCCGCCCGCCGCTTCCCCCGCCGACACACCTCGTCGTCGGCCTCGGTCGCGCAGGCAGCGCCGCCGCCCGGGCGCTCGCGACCCTGGGCGCGCCGGCCGAGGTCCGGGCCTGGGACGGGTCGAGCGACCCGATCCAGCTCGAGCGGGCGCGAGCACTGCGCGAGATCGGGGTCGACGTCCATCTCGGCGGCGACGGGCTCGACGCCCTGGCCGGCGTCGGTTCGATCGTCAAGAGCCCCGGTGTGCCGCCCGAGATCCCGGTCCTCGCCGAGGCGGCGCGGCGTGGCCTCGAGATCGTCGACGAGCTCGACCTCGGCTGGCGCCTGGTCCCGTCGCCGACTGTGGCGGTCACCGGCACCAACGGCAAGTCAACCGTGGCCGGGATGCTGGTCTCGGTCCTCGAACGGCACGGCCTCGAGCCGGTGCTCGCCGGCAACACCGAGTTCGGCCCACCGCTCAGCGAGCTGGCGCTCGGTCCCCCGCCGTCCTCCGTCGTCGCCGAGGTCTCGAGCTACCAGGCCGAGTACAGCCCCGAGCTCGTCGTCGACGGCGCCGTCTTCACCAACCTGGCCCCCGAACACCTCAACCGCCACGGAACGATCGAGGCCTACGCCGCCGCCAAGCGCACCCTCTTCGTCAGGGGCGGCGGCTCGGTCCCGTTGGCGGCCCTCAACGCAGACGACCAGCTCGGTCGCCGTCTCGCGGTCGAGATCGAGGCGCGTGGTGGGCGCGCCGTCCGCTATGGGCTGGGAGGCGATTCCGAGTACCGGATCGTCCGCTCCCGACGGGACCTTCGCGGGTCGGACGTCGAGATCGAGTCGCCCTCGGGCCCGGTCAGCCTCTCGATCGGGCTGCCGGGCGCCCACAACGCGATGAACGCGGTCTCGGTCTTGGCCCTCGCCGACGGACTCGGCCTGCCGCGCGGGGAGACGCTCGCCGCCCTCGCCGCCACGAGCCCGGTGCCGGGGCGGTTCGAGGTCGTCGAGGTCGACCGGCCATTCGACGTCGTCGTCGACTTCGCCTACAGCGCCGACAGCGTCGACGCTGTCCTGGCCACCGCCCGGGAGATCGTCGAGCCGAGGGGCGGGCGGCTGATCGCGGTTGTCGCGATCGTCGGCAGGTCGGGCGCGATAACCGGGCGCGACGTCGGCCGGGTGGCGCGTGAGCGCTGCGACCACCTGATCCTCTCGGGGACCAGCTACCGCGGCGAGCCGCGGATGGTCACTCTGGCAGCTCTGGTCGCCGGGGCGCGCTCTGCGCGTGGAGCGGACATCGAGATCGTGATCGACCGCCGGGCGGCGATCGCCAGGGCGATGGCGGCTGCCGGGCGCGGCGATCTCGTCGCGATCCTCGGGCGCGGCGCGACCACTCGCGAAGCCACCGACCTGCGCGGCGGCTTCAGCCTGCTCGACGACCGGCAGGCGGCCCGGGAGCTCGCCTGAGCCGCTCCCGGCGGCTCGACCATTCGGCCAGGGTCTTCAAGATGTGGGCGCCGGGTAGTGGGCTATAACGATCCCACCGGTCCCCGTCGAAAGGACGCGCCAGATGATGGTCCCGTAGACGCTGTTCACACTGGAAGGCGAAGGCTCCCGAGCAGATTCCGGGGGCCTTCGTCAGTTCAGCACCCTCAGGGG
This sequence comes from uncultured Solirubrobacterales bacterium, assembly GCA_963780815.1. Lineage (GTDB taxonomy): Bacteria > Actinomycetota > Thermoleophilia > Solirubrobacterales > 70-9 > VRUE01. Next base: position 91,225 of record CAWADG010000005.1, read on the forward strand.
CGGTGGACGACCCTGAAGCGGAACACGGTAGGGGTCTGGTCGATGCCGCCTGGGTCGAGCGCCTTGACCCTGAACGCGTGCCGCCCGAGGCCGACGCGATAGCGCTTCGGGCTGTGGCAGTGGGAGTACCCGCCGCCGCCGAGCTCGCAGAGGAAGCCGTGGGCCTGGCCGATCGCGCGGAACCGGAACCGGACCCGGGCCGTCGTCCCGGCAATCCGCAGGACGCGCCTCGGGTGGCGGGTGATCCTGACGGTGTGGCGGCGGTGGCCCTTGCGGGACTTCACATTCGCGGGCCGGGTGGCGGCGAACGGGCTGGTCGAGGTCAGGATCTGGCCGCCGGTCCCGGCGGCGGCGCAGAATTCCGTCGCCGGGCAGGAGATCCCGAACATCCCGTTCGGCGGGATCGGGATCGCGTTGGTGAACGACCAGGCGCCGGCGCCTCCGGTCGGGTCGGTCGACGTGATGATGTCGGCGTTGTTGTTGACCGCGGCGCAGGCGCTGTCGGCGGGGCAGGAGAAGGCGGTGATCTGCAGCGGCGTCACGTCCGGGGTGGCCTGCCAGGACGCCGCCGGGCCGGCAGGGCTGGTGCTGACGAAGATGTCCGCCGCGTTGCCGGTGACGCAGAGAGAGGGCGAGGAGCAGGAGATGCCCTGGAGGACCCCGTAGCCGCCCGCCGGCGCCGCCGCGACCCAGGTCGGCGCGCCGCCGCCGGGGTCGGTGGTGCTGATGATGTTGCCGTCGCTGCTGACGGCGACGCAGAGCGATTCGCTCGGACAGGAGACGCCCGTCAGTTCGAGCGGGGCTCCCAGTTGGGACACGTTCCAGGCCGTCGCCCCAACTGGTCTGGTCGAGGTGATGATCCTGCCGCCCGAGGCGACGCCGACGCAGAGGGACGTCGACGGGCAGGAGACGCCGTAGACGTGGACCCGGGGTTTGTGTTCGCCCTGCAGGGCGACCGCCCCCCAGGCCGGCGCCCCGCCGGCAGGGCTGGTCGACGCGTAGACGTAGCCCTGGCGGCTCATCGCGGCGCAGAATTCGGTCGACGGGCAGGAGACGCCGCGGACCTGGGCGCCGGAGAACGTCGCTTTGGGATCGCTGGCGTGGACTTCTTCGAGCCCGTTGAAGTGGGTCACCTGCCAGGTTGCCGTGCCGCCGGTTGGATCGGTCGATACGGCGAGGGTTCCATTGCTGCCGACCACGGCGCAGAGCGAGGGCGAGGGGCACGAGGCGCCGAACAGCACCGTCGAGGGTTCCGCGAGATCGGTGAGGTTCCATTGCAGGGCCGACGCGGGCGCCGCTTGGACCGCGAACGCACAGGCGCTCAACGCCACCAGCAGGGCGGCTCGGATCGGGAACCGGCGTCTCCTCACGGCGATCGTCCCTCCTTCGATCGACGTCAACGATCGTCCTCCGAACTTCGGAAACCACGGGTCGCCGGATAGTTCCGGATCAGTCTGCTTGACCGGGGGCGGTCGCCCCGGCCAGGTTGGGGCTGGCGTACTCCCGCGCCAGGGTCAGGACCGACCGGGCGGCGCGCCCCGCCAGCGATCGCGAGACCGTCGCCGGCAGCTCGACGACGAACGCGGTGTCCCCCGCCATCGTCCTGTTCTGCCAGGTGGAGGCGCTCCCGGGGTAGCGCCGTAGGCGGACCAGCGGCAGGCCGATCAGCTGCGAGTAGCGGCGCTCGACCCCGACATCGCCGCCCGAGCGGTCGACGAGGTCGAACGGCTGGTGGAACCAGATCGTGATGTCGGGCGCCGTGCGCCGGATCAGGCCGCGGGCGGCCCGCGATTCCGGCTCCGAGAGCGGGTGCGGCCCCGAGTATTCGAGGCCGCCCAGCGGCCTCCACCCGAACGGGAAGTTGCGGTTGAGGTCGACCCCGTGGGCGTTGCCGCGGGTGTCTGCCGCGACCCCGTCGGGGTTGAGGGTGGGGATGACCTGGAGATCGGTCCTGGCCGGAGCGGGGGCAGCGATCAGCCGCCGGGCGACGCGCATCCCGGCGGTCTCGTTGCCGTGGATGCACCCGATCACCAGCACCCGCAGCCGGGTTTCCGGCGCCTGCTCGAGCGCCGCGACGATCGGCCTACCGCGCACCGAGTGGCCGATCACCGTCCGCTGGTCCGCGGCGGCGGGGGCTACATGAAGCAGGAGCCGGCAGGCCGCGGTGGCGGCGGCGAGGATGAGCACCGAGTTGCGCCGCGATCGCACGGCGTGAGCCTAGACTGGGGGCGTGTCGTTGCTCGAGCGCCTCGGCGTCGAAATAGCCGTCGTCCAGGCCGGGATGGGGGGCGGCATCAGCCGCCACGAGCTGGCGGCGGCGGTCTCCGAGGCCGGTGGGCTGGGGACGATCGCGGTGAGCGGCGCCGATGCGATCCGGCGCGAGCTGGCGGCGGCGCGGCGCCTGACTGCGCGGCCGATGGCGGTGAACATCCTGCTTCCGTTCGCCCGTCGCGACTGGTTCGATGCCGCGGCCGGCGCCGACGCGGTGGTCACCTTCTGGGGCCGGCCAAAGCGCCGGACCCCAGGCGCCTGGATCCATCAGTGCGGTTCGGTCGGGGAGGCGCGTGCGGCCGAGGCCGCCGGAGCCGACGCCGTCATCGTCCAGGGGGTCGAGGCCGGCGGCCACGTGCGCGGGACTGTGCCCGCGCTCGAGCTTCTCGAGCGGGCCCGGATGGCGCTGCCGCGCGACTTCCCGCTGCTCCTGGCGGGTGGGATCGCCGATCGGGAGGACGTCGACCGGGCGCTCGGGGCAGGGGCCGCGGGCGCCGTCGCCGGGACCCGCTTCCTCCTCTCCGAGGAGAGCCGCGCGCACCCCGGCTACCGAGACCGGCTGCTCGCCGCCGAGGAGACCATCCTCACCGAGCTGTTCGGGGCCGGGTGGCCGGCGCCCCACAGGGTCGTGGGGAACGCTGCGACGGAGCGATGGCTGCGGGGCGATCGCCGCGGCCCGCCGCTCAATCGGGCGATCAACCGCCTGCTGGCTCCCGGCGCCCGCTACACCCCGGAGACGGTGCTGGCTCGGATGGTCCGCGCCCAGCGGCCGGGGAGCCGGCTCCTTTCGCCGGCCGGCCCGACCGACGACGGCCCCGAGACGCTGCTCGACGCCGGCGCCCTCTATGCGGGGGAGACGGTGGCCCGCATCGACGACGTCAAACCGGCCGCCGACCTGGTCCGGGAGATGGCACCAAAATGAAGGCGAAGATCATCTGGCGCGGCCTGCTCGTGCTGGTGCTCGACGCGGCGGCCCTGATCCTGCTCGCGGCGGTCCTCCCGGGCTTCACCCTCGACGACGGCTGGGCGGCGCTCGCGGCGGCGGCGGTGATCGGCATCCTCAATGCCCTCGTCTGGCCGGTACTGGCCCGGGTCGCGCTGCCGCTCACCGTCCTCACCCTCGGCGGCGTCGCCCTGCTTCTCAACGGGCTCCTGGTGACCTTCGCGATCAACCTGATCCCCGGGGCCCACGTCGACGGCGTCCTCGAGGGGATCGTGATCACGATCGGCATCAGCGCCGTGACCTCGATCTTCTACGCGCTGCTGGCGATCGACGAGGACGACACCTGGTACCGCAACGTCGTCTCCCGCCAGGTCAGGGGCCGGCGGGCCACGATCGACACCAAGGTGCCGGGGATCGCCTTCCTCGAGATCGATGGCCTCGCCCACGAGGTTCTGCGCCGGGCGGTGATCGACGGCAATGCCCCCCACATCGGGCGCTGGCTGCGGAGCGGGTCGCACCGGCTCGAGCGCTGGGAGACCGACTGGTCCTCGCAGACCGGCGCCTGCCAGGCAGGGCTCCTGCATGGCGACAACAACGACATGCCCGCCTTCCGCTGGTGGGAGAAGGACCGCGACACGGCGATCGTCACCAATCATCCCCGTGACGCCGAAGAGCTCGAGCGGCGCCACTCCGACGGGCGCGGCCTGCTCCACGCCGACGGCGCCAGCCGGGCCAACATCCTCTCGGGCGACGCGCCGCACTCGATGCTGACGATGAGCACGGCGCTGACCCGGCGGCGCCCGATCGGGCGCGACTACTCCTCCTACTTCGCGCGGCCCTACGCGGTCGCTCGCACGCTTGCGCTCGCGATCGCCGACATCGCCCGCGAGCGCCGGGCGGCCCGGAGCCAGCTGCGCGACGACGTCCGCCCGCGGATCTCGCGGCCGCGCACCTACTCGCTGATCAGGGCCTGGGCAACAGTCGTCCAGCGCGACCTCCAGGTCGCGACGGTGGTCGGCGATCTCCTCGCCGGCCGCCCCGTGATCTACACGACCTTCCTCGCCTACGACGAGGTCGCCCACCACTCGGGGATCGAACGCCACGACGCGCTCGCGGTCCTCCGCGACCTCGACCGCCAGATAGCGAGGATCGAGGCCGCGGCCCGCGATGCCCCCCGCCCATACCGGCTCGTGGTCCTCTCCGACCACGGCCAGTCCCAGGGGAAACATTCCTCGACCGCTTCGGTGAGACGCTCGAGGACCTGGTCCGGGGCGCCTGCGACGCCGACACCATGGTCGCCATCACCGAGGGCGGCGACGACGCCCTCGGCTACATGAGCGCCGGCCTGACCGAGTTCGCGCGCGACGACACCATGGCCGGCCGGACGGTGCGGACGGTGACCCGCGGCCGCGTCGCCGACGGGGCGGTCGCGCTCGACCCCGACGTTCGCAAGGACATCGAGGAGACGCACGGGGGGGAGGTCCCGGAGCTCTCGGTGATGGCCTCGGGCTGCCTCGGGCTGATCAGCTTCCCGCGGACCCCAGGAAGGGTCACGCTCGAGCAGCTCGAGACCCTTCACCCCCGGCTGCTGCCTGCGCTCCGCGACCACCCTGGAATCGGGTTCGTGCTCGTGCGATCGGAGCGCCGCGGGGCGATGGCGATCGGCGCCCGCGGCGTCAATTTCCTCGACGAGGGCGAGATCGAGGGCGAGGATCCGCTGCTGCCCTTCGGCCCCAACGCCGCCGCGCACGTCCGCCGGACCGATGGATTCCCGCACTGTCCCGACCTGGTCGTCAACAGCACCTTCTGGGAGGACTTCGAGGAGGTCGCCGCGTTCGAGGAGCTGGTCGGCTCGCACGGTGGGATGGGGGGGAGCCAGGCCCATCCCCTGGTGGTGCACCCGGCCGACCTCCCCTGGCCCGAGGAGGAAGTCGTCGGCGCCGAGAGCGTCCACCGCATCTTCAGGGGCTGGCTCGCTGGGCTCGGCCACGACGCCTACGCCGGCAGCGAGGTCGCCTCGCCGGGGTCGAGCACGCGGACCTCGACCTGAGGCGCCAGCTCCGCGCATCGCCGCTCGAACTCGCGCGGCGGGGCGATCAGGTGGCGGCGCCCGATCCGGGAGAGCCCGACCGGGAACAGGGTCCCCCAGTGGATCGGGACGGCGATCCGGGGCGAGAGCAATGCCGCCGCGCGCGCGGCCCGCTCCGGGTCGAGGTGGCCCGAGCCGAGGGTCGGGCCCCAGCCCCAGACCGGCAGCAGGGCGAGGTCCAGGTCGCCGGCCAGGTCGGCCATCCCGTCAAACAGGTCGGTATCGCCGGCGAAGTAGGCCCGCCGCGTCCCGGAGATGGCGAACCCGATCGCCTCCGAGCCGACCGAGCGCCAGGCGGCCCGGCCGCCGGGATGCTCCGCCTCGACCGCGGTGATCTCGACGCCATCGATCGAGTGGGACTCTCCCGGCGCCAGCTCGGTGACGGACGGGAACCCGCGGCGGTGGAGGAAGTTGGCGGATCCGGGCGGAGCCAGTATCGGCGTCTCGCGGCCGAGGCCGCGCAGCGACGGCACGTCGACGTGGTCGTGGTGAAGGTGGGAGATCAGGACCGCGTCGAGCTCGGAGGCCGAGCTCTCCTCGTGGGCGTCGACCTGGCGGCGGAGGTGGACGAGCCTCGAGCGCAGCACCGGGTCGGTCAGCAGGCGCAGGCCATCGAGCTCGAGCAGCACCGTGGCGTGCCCGACGTAGGTGACCCGATTCGCGTCCGATTGCACCGATGCCTATGTTGCAGCCTGAAGCGCAGGGCGGTCGCCGGGGGCGGATGCCCCCCTGCTGGGTGACCTCTGGATCGCCACCCGAGGACCGCCGACCTGGTCACGCCCGAATCGGTCCAGGTCAGTCTGGATCCCCGCAGCCGCAGCGAGCGAAAGTCGACGCCTTCACCTGAGTCGAGGATCTGAGCGCCGGTGGATTCGCAGGCAATTACGACGTGTTCCATCCGGCGCTCCGAATCCTCCGGCCCGTCCGGAGGTCTGTGGCCACGATCTCACGGCTGACGGTATCGATCCCGAGCAACGACCCGAGAAGCCCCGCGATCCACGGCGAATGGATGATGAGGATCGGTTCATGGGCGTAGAGGTTGTAGAGATGCCCGGAACTCGAAAGTGGGCTCAGCCGGATCGGGTGCCCATCAGGGATCAGGCATCCAAAGATGGGTTCATCTTCCGTCGGTTTTCGCGGGGGGAGGGAATAGACCCGAACGGTGCGGTCAGGAGAGCCACGGCGATCGCGACGAAGAGTCCCGTCCCATCCTCTACCAGCCTAACCCCGGCATACCGGTCGTTCACGTACGTTTCGCATGTGAGCACGCCAGAGTTCGCAGAGGTCCGGGTCGAGGCCGCCGCCGGTCTCCGGCTCCCCCGCTGGGCGATGGTCCGCCGCTGTGCCCTCGGCCTCTACCTCGTCGCGGTGGTGGTCTGGAGCGCGACCTACGGGATCCCGGTCCAGCGCGAGCTCGTCATCGCCTGGGTCTGCGGCGCCCTGGTCTGCGTCTCGATCGGCCGCGACCCGCGCCAGATCCTGCAGCTGGTCCTCGACTGGACCCCGATCGTCGCCGTGCTGCTCGCCTACGACTTCAGCCGCGGGGCGGCGGACTCGTTCGGGATCGGCGCCCACGTCCACCCGATGATCGCGTTCGACCGCTTCGTCTTCTTCGGCCAGACGCCGACGGAATGGCTGCAGGCGCGCCTCCACCACCCGGGCGTCGTCGGCCCCTGGGACGTCGCCTTCACCCTCGTCTACACCTCCTACTTCATCGTCCCCTTCGTCCTCGCCGGCTACCTCTGGGCGCGCGAGCGCCCAGCCTTCCTCGCCTTCACCGGGCGGCTGGTGACCCTCGCCCTCGCCGGCCTCGCCACCTACCTCCTCTTCCCGGCGGCGCCGCCATGGATGGCGGCCGAAATGGGCCTGCTCGATGGGGTCCACCGGACCACCGCCGAAGGCTGGCAGGTGCTCGGGGTCGGGACCGCGGGACTGTTCTCAGAGGGGCAGGCGAGCGTCAACCTCGTCGCCGCGGTCCCCTCGCTGCACTCCGCCTTCACCGCGCTGGTCGCGACGTTCCTCTGGCGGCGGGTCCGGCTGCCGCTGCGTCCGCTGCTGGCCCTCTACCCGCTGGCGATGGGCCTGACCCTGATCGCCACCGGCGAGCACTACTTCTTCGACGTCCTGCTCGGCTGGCTCTACGCCGGGGCCGTGATGGCAGCCTGGGGGTGGTGGGAAGCCCGCCGGGGGTCGGCCTACTCGGCCCCGTACTCGCGATAGGGGTACCACCATTCCTTGCGCTCGATCCGCGTCTCCATGTGGACGTGCTTGGTCTCCTGGAATGCCTCGAGCCCCTCGCGGCCGAGCTCGCGGCCGAGCCCGGACTGCTTGAAGCCGCCGAACGGGCCGGCGTCGTTGTCGGTCAGCGGGTCGTTGATCCAGACCGTCCCCGCCCGCAGCTCGCGCATGCACCGGACCGCGATCTCGAGGTCGCCGGTGTAGACGTTGGCGCCGAGGCCGAACTCGGTCCCGTTCGCGCGCTCGATCGCCTCGTCGAGCGAGGCGACCCTGACGATCGGCGCGACCGGGCCGAAGGTCTCCTCGCGCAGCAGAACCGAGTCCGGCTCCGCCCCGACGACGACGGCGGGGGAGAGGAAGTGGCCGCGCTCCTGGCCGCCGTCGTCGCCGCCGACGAGGACCTCGGCGCCCGCTGCGGTCGCCGCCTCGAGCTGGGCGATCACCTTCGCCCGCTGCGGGTCGGAGACCATCGGCCCGATGTCGGTTGAGACCTCGAACGGGTCGCCGAGGACGAGGCCGCGCGTGTGCTCGACGAATGCCTCGACGTACTCGTCGAAGACCTCGTCGACGACGTAGAAGCGCTCGGCGGAGGTGCAGACCTGCCCGGCGTTGAGGAACGCCGCCCAGGCGCCGCCGCGGGCCGCAATCTCGAGCTTCGGGGCGACGTCGGCGCAGACGATGAAGGCGTCCTTGCCGCCCATCTCGAGGTTCATCCGCGCCATCCGCCCGGTGCAGGCGGCGGCGACCTTCTTCCCGGTCGCGACCGAACCGGTGAAGGCGATGCAGTCGACTCCCGGGTGGGAGGCCAGCGCCTCGCCGACGTCGCCGGCGCCGGCGATCAGGTTGACGACGCCCGCCGGCAGGTGCTCGAAGGGCCCCGCCAGCATCAGGGTCGAGAGCGGTGTCAGCTCGGAGGGCTTGCAGACGACGCAGTTGCCGGCAGCCAGCGCCGGGGCGACCTTCCAAGCGAGCAGTAGGAGCGGGTAGTTCCAGGGGACGATGCAGCCGACGACCCCGAGCGGGTCCTTGGCCACGAGCGCCAGCTGCGTGGTCTCGATCGGGGGGATCACCCGGCCGGCGTGGTCGCGGCCGATCTCGGCGTAGTAGTCGAAGGCCGCCGCGGTCCAGTCGAGCTCGTCGCGGTTCTCGACCAGCGGCTTGCCGCCCTCGGCCGTCATCGTCCGCGCCAGGTCCTCGGCGCTCTCGCGCAGCCGCCGCGCGACCTCGTGCAGCATCTCGCATCGCTCCCCGGCGCTGGTCCCGGCCCATCCGGGCCACGCCTCGCGCGCCGCGGCGACCGCGGCGTCGACCTGCTCGCCCGAGGCGAACCGCATCTCGACGATCGCCTCGTTCGTGAACGGGTTCTCGACCTCGGCCGAGTGCCCCTCGCCGTCGAGGGGCAGGCCGCCGATCAGCAGCTGCGTCGGGTGGGGCACACGGCCAGGTTAGTGACTGACCTCGAGCGCATCGGCGCCCGGAGTGGGAACGCCGCGTTTGGCGAGCTCGCAGCTCGGGTTGACCTTGTCCTCGTCATCGGCGTAGACGATGTCCTTGCCGGGCCCGCAGAGGACTTCGTCCGTCTCTCCATCGCGGACCCGGACGACGTCGTTGCCGCGGCCCGCCTTGACGACGTCTCCGCCCGGGAGCTGCGTGTCGATCGCGGCGAGGGCGCTGATGTGGTCGTTGCCCGGCCCGCCGAAGAGCACGTCGGCGCCGGCGCCGCCCCAGATGAAGTCGTTGTCGGCTGCGCCACGGATGTTGTCGTCGCCTTCGCCGCCCCACATCTTGTCGTCGCCTTCCTGGCCGAGGAGGGTGTCGTTGCCGGCCTGGCCCATCAGGCCGTCGCCGTTCACACCCGCGGCGAGGATGTCGTTTCCTTCGCCTCCGGTCAGGCCGTCGAACCCGATGCCGGATTCGATCTGATCGTCGCCGGGGCCGCCGTCGACGTTGTTGTCGCCGTCGCCGGCGTTGACGACGTCGTTTCCTTCGCCGCCGTTGATCGTGTCGTTGCCGCCCGCGGCGGTGATCGAGTCGTTGTCGGGGCCGCCTTCGACGGTGTTGTTGCCGTCGCCGGCGTCGACCCGGTCGTTGCCGGTACCGGCGTTAACCATGTCGTCCCCGCTCAGCGCATTGACGGTGTCGTCGCCGCCCTTGGCTTCCATGTTGTCATTGCCGGGGGTGCCCGTCAGCGTCTCCGCGGTGTCGTCGCCGATGATCGTCGCCGCGTACGCCGCCGTCGCGCTGAACCCCGCCGCGAGCACCGCCGCCGCCAGCACCGTCGTTATGCGCCTGCTTCTCAATTTTCCTCCCCAGGTTTGACCGGTCAGGTGGCCGATAATCAAAAGAAGAGCAGCTTTATACCTAATACTTCTTACGCGGTCCAGGCCCTTCAACCTTGTTGCAAGCCGCCTGTCAGGCCGCCCGGGCCCTGCGCGAACGGGAAATCGCGCCGCCGATCGCACCCAGGACCGCGCCGATGATCGCGTCGATCAGGATCAGCAGGGGCGGAAAGCCGCCGATCGAGACCTTCGCGTCGGTCCCGGCGATCGCGTGGGCGAGCAGGATCCCGAGCCCGAACAGCGCCCCGCCAAGGAAGACGCGCCGGGCGCCTCCGCCAGGATCCGGGTGCTCGAGGCCGGCGAGGATGCCGCCGATCGCCGCCAGTCCGGCCAGGGCCCAGTAGACGGCAGCCGAGATTCCGAGGAAGACCCCGGCCACCGCTCCGAACAGGAGGGGGACGACGACCGCGAGGACGATCCGCGCCTCCCGTGCCCGATCTTCGAATAGTGGCGGCATCGTGGTTAGTGTCCCAGTGATGGCGAACGAGGGGTACTCGATCCGGCGGGCGGAGCGCGGCGACACCCCTGAGCTGCTGGCGATGATCAGGGAGCTCGCGGCCTACGAGCGGCTCGCCGACGAGGTGGTGGGTGACACCGACCGGCTCGAGCGGTCGCTGTTCGAGCTCGGCGCCGCCGAGGCGCTGATCGCCGAGGTCGAGGGCGAGGCCGTCGGCTACGCGATCTACTTCTCGACCTTCTCGACCTTCCTCTGCCTGCCGGGGATCTGGTGCGAGGACATCTTCGTCCGCCCTCCGTGGCGCGGGGACGGAATCGGGAAGGCCCTCCTTGCCACGGTGGCGGCGGTCGCCGCCGAGCGCGGCTACGAGCGCCTCGACTGGGTCGTCCTCGGGTGGAACCAGCCGGCGATCGAGTTCTACGAGGGCCTCGGTGCCACCCAGCTGAGCGACTGGCAGACGATGAGGCTGGACGGCGAGCGGCTGCGGCGGGTGGTCGCCGAGGCGCCGCCTACTTCTTCACCCTGACCTTCTCGCAACCCTTCGGCTTCGGGTCGATCCTGTCGATCACGGCGACGTCGTGCTTCCCGGGGCCGCAATCGATCCGGTTGTCCCTGTCATGCTCGGCGGCGAGGATCAGGTCATCCCCCGCACCGGCTTCGAAGCTGTCGTCTTTCGGAAAATCGTCGTCCTCGGCCTTGGGGCCGCCGATCAGGACGTCGTCGCCGCCCCCGCCGGTGAGGAAATCGCCACCCTTGTTGCCGATCAGGAGGTCGTTCCCCTGCTGCCCGCTCAGGTCGTCCCCGAAGTAGTCGGTCGTCGGCGGCGTTCCGAATCCCGGGCTCTTCACCGGCACGTCGCTCCCTCGCAGCACGTCGTCGCCGCCGCCGCCTTTGACTTCGAACATGCCGATCGATTCCGTCGCGGTGAAGGTGTCGTCACCGCCGCCGAGCCTGGCGACGATGTCGTCCCCGGTTCCCGGTTCGCCGACCGAGGTGCCGTCGGGGCAGAAGGCGTGGGTCGCGTCTTCGGTGATGCAGGCGAAGCCCTCGGGGTTGGTGATGTTGTGGATCCCGGCGGTGTCGGAGAGGTAGTTGCCCCACATCGGTTTTTCGCTGTGGTCTTCCTTCGGCGGCCCGTAGGTGACGACGATGTGGTTGACGGTCGAGTCCGTCGCGGCCCGAAGGCTGACGAAGAGCCCCTGGTCGAGAGTCGTCGGCGCGGCGGCCGCGGCCGCCGCCTGCAGCAGGACGACGAGCACGACCGCTGCAATGGAGTGAGCCAATCGCCTCACACGGTGAAGGTACCGCCCCCTCGACCCGCTGGCAACGGCAGCAGATAGCCTCCCGCCGATGGCGGAGAAGACGGTCCTGGTCACCGGAGGCTCGGGGTTCCTCGGCAGCTGGTGCGTGATCGAGCTGCTTCGGCGCGGCCACCGGGTCCGCACCACGGTCCGCGACCTCGACCGCGAGCCGCGGGTGCGCGCCGCCATCGCCCCCGAGGTCGATCCGGGCGACCGGCTCTCGTTCTTCACCGCCGACCTGCTCCACGACGACGGCTGGGCCGAGGCGGTCGAGGGCTGCGACAACGTCCTCCATGTCGCCTCGCCGTTCCCGTCCGCCCAGCCCAAGGACCCCGACGAGCTGATCGTCCCCGCCCGCGACGGGACGCTCAGGGTCCTCCGCGCGAGCCTCTCGAGCGGCGTCGAGCGGATTGTGATCACCTCCTCGGTCGCGGCGGTCGCGGCGAGCGGGAAACCGCTCGCCGAGAGGCGGACCGAGGAGGATTGGACCGACCTCGCCAACGACGAGCTCTCCCCCTACGTGCGCTCGAAGACGATCGCCGAGCGCGCCGCCTGGGACCTCGCCCGCGAGGAGGGCGCCGAGAGCCGGGTCGCCGTGGTCAACCCCGGGGCGATCTCCGGCCCCGTTCTCAGCGATGACCGCTCGTTCTCGCTGCAGGCGATCGAACGGCTCCTGAACGGGATGCCCGGCGTGCCGAGGATCGGGTTCAGCTTCGTCGACGTCCGCGACGTCGCCGACCTCGAGATCAGGGCGATGGTCGCCCCCGAGGCGGGCGGCGAGCGGTTCATCGCCACCGATGAGTTCATGTGGATGGCCGAGGTCGCCGCGGCGCTGCGTGAGGAGCTCGGCGCCGACGCGTCGAAGGTCCCGAGCCGGTCGGTACCGAGCGTGCTGGTCAGGGCGATGGCGCTTTTCGACCCCGCGATCCGCGGAGTCGTCGGTCAGCTCGGGCGCAAGGTGCAGTACTCGAGCGACAAGGCCCGCAACGTCCTCGGCTGGACGCCCCGCTCGAGCCGCGACTCGGTCGTCGACACCGCGCGCAGCATCGTCGCCGCTGGCTGAGGCCGGCTCCCAGGTGCGAGGCCGCGCGGTCCGTATCGTCGTCTCATGCGCACCACCGCCGAAAGGGCGCTCCTCCCGCTGATCGCCGGGACCGCGACGCTCGCCGCCATGCTGGCTGGCTGCGGCGGCGGCGAGGCCTCGACGGAACCCACCGCGGCACGCGAGCCGGTCCCCCATCGCGAAACGGTGGCGCCCTCGGTCTGCCCCGCCGGCCTCGCCGGCTGCCGCTCCGCCCGGGGCCGGATCACCTACGTCGAGCGGGTCGATCCCGACGGCGACGGCGACGCCCACTTCGTGATCGTCGACGCCCAGGGCATCACCCTCCCCGGTTTGACCGCGATCGACGTCCGCCGCGGACTGCGACCGCAGCCGTTACCGGGCCCGGGGGACCTGATCAGCGCCGCCGGCCCGGTCCAGACCGGCTCCTACCGACAGAGCCAGATCCACGCGATCGAGCTCCACGAGGCGGGTCGGGATGGCTGAGGGAACCGGGCTGCCGACGCCGCGCTCGGTAGAACGCGTCTACCTGACCCTGACGCTGGGGAACACGCTTGCGGCTTCGCTGATCTGGGGGATCAACACGATCTTCCTCCTCGACGCGGGCCTCTCGAACCTGGAGGCGTTCGCCGCCAACGCGTTCTTCACCGCCGGGATGGTCCTGTTCGAGGTCCCGACCGGGATCGTCGCCGACACCGTCGGGCGCCGGGAGTCGTACCTGCTCGGCACCGTGACCCTGACGGCCTCGACCTTCTTCTACGTCCTCCTCTGGCAGGTCCATGCCCCCTTCTGGGAGTGGGCGATCGCCTCGATGCTGCTCGGCCTCGGCTTCACCTTCTTCTCGGGGGCGGTCGAAGCCTGGCTCGTCGACGCGCTGACCGCGACCGGCTTCGAAGGGCAGATGGAGACTGTGTTCGGGCGCGGGCAGATCGTCACCGGCGCCGGGATGCTGACCGGCTCGGTCGCCGGCGGGCTGATCGCCGAGCAGACCAGCCTCGGAGTCCCCTTCGTGCTCCGCGGCGCGGTTCTGATCGTAATGTTCGGAATCGCGTTCCGGGTCATGCACGACGTCGGCTTCACCCCCGAGAAGGGGGGACGCCCGCTGGCCGAGATGCGGAGGATCGCCTCCGATTCAATCGAGTACGGGTGGCGGATCCCGGCGGTCAAGTGGCTGATGGTCGAGGTTCTGCTGACCGGCGGCGTCGGCATCTACGCCTTCTACGCGCTGCAGCCCTATCTGCTCGAGCTCTACGGCGACCCCCACGCCTACCAGATCGCCGGCTTGGTGGCGGCGATCGTCGCCGGCGCCCAGATCGTCGGCGGGATCGCCGCGCCGCGGATCCGCCGCCGCTTCGCGCGGCGCACCTCGGCGCTGATCGTGACCGCGGCGCTCGGTGTCCTCGCGCTGGGCCTGATCGGGGTCGCCCGGAGCTTCTGGGCGGTGCTCGGCCTGATCGTCGTCTGGGCGCTGGTGTTCGCGGCGACGACGCCGATCAGGCAGTCCTACATCAACGGCCTGATCCCCTCGCGCCAGCGGGCGACGATCCTCTCGTTCGACTCGATGATGTCCTCGACCGGGGGCGTCTGGGCCCAGCCGGTCCTCGGCCGCGCCGCCGATGCGTGGGGCTACGGCCCGTCCTACCTGCTCGCCGCCGCGATCTCGACGCTCGCGATTCCCTGCCTGGCGCTCTCGCGCCGCGAGGACGCTCCCGCCGACTCGCTCGAAGCGCCCGCCGGCCCGGTCCCGCAGGCCGGCTGATTGCGGCCCCGGCTCGGCTCGGTCAGCGCCGTTTGCTTCAATCGCAGGACCAGAGAAAGGAGGTGGTCCTAAGTTGAGTCACATGCTTTGCGGGACACTGGAGGTGCAGGGCCGCTAGGCGCCGCACGGGTACGGGCGCCCGCGGAATCCAACCCGGGCACCGGCGGGCATAGGGAGGCCGGGCATGTCCCTCTCGGTCGTTGCTCCCGCGTCCGCTCCACGCACCTGATCAGGGCCGCCTCCGGGCGGCCCTGATTCTTGTACGCCGGGCATGCCAGGACGCTCGGAGGTGAAGGTCCTCTGTGAAGGAGATGGCACCAACCACAAGCCAAAGGCAACTGCGTCGTCGCGAGGCGGGGTGGGAAGGAAGCCGGAGGCGAAACCGCGACCCGAGGGACACGAACCGCATCAGAGGCGGGGCGGCCAGGGCGAGCCTGCAAGACAAGGCAAAGCCCGTTGCCATCAAGCGGCCGTCACGTAAATGCGGCGGGTGCGCGGGGAAGGTGTCCTGGTTTATCCCGGGAGACCTGTCGGAGTGTCGGCCTCGACGAAGCAGTCGCCCGACATCGCCCACCGCAAGGCAGGCGGTCATCCGGCAGGAGTCAGCAGAGGCCGTAGTAGCGGCGGGGTCGTGCGCCGCGAAGGGCCAAACGCGAAGTCGAGGCAACGCATGCCTGTGCTCGCGGAAGCCACAGCAGCCAACCCCGCCCCGGCGGGGCCTTCGCGCAAGGGATGCCTAGGGTG
Organism: uncultured Solirubrobacterales bacterium; assembly: GCA_963780815.1. GTDB lineage: Bacteria > Actinomycetota > Thermoleophilia > Solirubrobacterales > 70-9 > VRUE01. The sequence continues at coordinate 106,426 of CAWADG010000005.1, forward strand.
AAGCCCGAAGCTCCCCGCGAAGAGCAAAGCGGCTTCCCGGCGCCTGGCGAGGCAGAGCCTCACCCCGCCGCCGACACAGGGAATCTCTGGGAGAAGTTCCTCTCCCGCGAGAACCTGGCGGCGGCGCTCAGACGCGTCGAGCAAAACGCCGGTGCCCCCGGCGTCGATGGCATGGAGACCCAAGGGCTTCGCTCCTGGCTGCATGACCATTGGCCCGAGGTCCGACGCCAGCTCGGCGCGGGCACCCACCGTCCCCAACCCGTGAGGAGGGTCACGATCCCAAAGCCCGCCGGCGGGGAGCGGGAGCTGGGGGTGCCGACGGCTCTGGATCGCCTGATCCAGCAGGCCCTTTCGCAGGTGCTGGTGCCCGTTTTCGACCCCGGCTTCTCGGAGCGGAGCTTCGGCTTTCGCCCCGGGCGCTCAGCCCACCAGGCGGTGAAGCGCGCTCAGCGCGACATCGCCGCAGGGCACGAGTGGGCCGTCGATCTGGACCTCGACCGCTTCTTTGATCGAGTCCAGCACGACGCGCTGATGGCCAGGGTCGCGAGGCGGGTCAAAGACAAGCGAGTGCTGAAGCTGATCCGCAGCTACCTGCAAGCGGGAGTCATGGCAGACGGCGTGAAGCAGCCGAGCGAGGAGGGGACCCCACAGGGTTCCCCCCTCTCCCCGTTGCTCTCCAACGTCTACCTCGACGACCTCGACCGGATGCTGACCCAGCGAGGCCACCGCTTCGTCCGCTACGCGGATGACATCACGATCTACGTCGGCTCCAAGCGGGCCGCCGAGCGCGTGATGGCGAGCACCTGCTCGTTCATCGAGCGACGCCTGAAGCTGCGGGTCAACCACGGCAAGTCCGCTGTTGACCGCGCGACGAGGCGGACCCTTCTGGGGTTCGCCTTCTTCAAGCGAGGAGGTGAGATCAAGGTCAGGATCGACCCCAAGGCCCGCAAGCGGGCCAAGGATCGTCTGCGCCGTCTCACATCCCGCACTTGGGGCACCTCGATGGAGCGGAGGATCACCTCGATCAACCGCTTCAGCCGCGGGTGGACGGCCTACTTCGCGTTGGCCGATACACCCGCGGTCTTTGAGGAGCTCGATGAGTGGTTGCGCCGCCGGCTGCGGCAGGCGCGATGGAAGGAGTGGAAGCGCCCGAAGACCAGACGGCGCAACCTGCAAGCGTTGGGAGTCCCCGCGCAACAGGCCCATGAATGGGCCTACTCGCGCAAAGGCTACTGGCGAAACGCAGGCTCCGCTCCCCTCCACCGTGCCCTGCCCAACGCCTACTGGCGCGAGCAGGGCCTTGCCGGGTTCACCGATCCCTATCGCCGTCTCCGGGATGCGACGCGAACCGCCGGATGCGGACCCGCACGTCCGGTGGTGTGGGAGGGGCCGGGGTAAGCCCGGCCCCTACCCGATTCTGGCCCGCGACCCACACCTTCGCCTGGTCGAGCCATCGGTGCCGAACAGCTTCAGTTCGCCCGGGCTCATCCAGCCGAACAGCGCGGTCGCGTGCCGGACCCACTCGATGTCGGTGACGAGCGCCAGGCGGTGCCACGAGGAGAGGTGGCCCCCGGCATCCCGGCGATCCGCTCGATCACCCGGGGGCGGCCTTTCCGCCGCCGCAGTGCCAGCGGCCGAGGCCGTTGACCGGCGCCCTGCGAGTCTCCGGGTCCATCACCATCCGGATCTCCCTGTTGCAGCGGTACTTGCCCTGGGCGTCGGTCTGGCGTTCGTCGAAGATCCGGCAGTGGACGACGAGATCCCCCTTGCGATCGCAGTTCAGCACTCCCGAGCGGACGCAGCTCGCGTCCTGCTTGCAGGTGCTCTCGGCGAAGACGCCCGCTCTTTCGGTCGCCCGCGGGATCGTCAGCTTCACCTCGCCCGCCGCCGCTGGCCCGGCGACGTACATCAGCCCGAGCGCGCCGACTGCGAGCGCCAGCGCGCGTGCGACACCTGACGGTGTGGATCTCCCTGTCGCCCCGGACATGAGGGGGGAGGTTGGCAGCGGCAGATTCGGTTGTCAAACACTCCGGCGGCCGCCTCGCGGCCCGTGCGGAGATATCTTCCCGCGACGGTGAAACGGGCGTTCGGGGAAATCGGGTCGGTTCTCGGTGCCCTCGTCCTCGATTTCGGCAACCGCGACCTCGGGCTCCTCGGACTCGCCCGGGTGGGCGCTTCCTTCGCCGCCTGGTCGTTCGCGATCTCGCTCGGCGTCTACGGCTTCGACCACGGCGGCGCCACCGCGGTCGGCGTCGTCGCCCTCGTCCGCCTCGCGCCCGGCGCGGTCGCATCGCCCTTCGCCGGCCTCCTCAGCGATCGCTTCTCGCGTCGGGCCGTCCTGATCGGCAGCGGCCTCGCGATCTCGGCAGTCCTCGCCGCCGCCACCAACGTCGCCGCGCTCAGCGGTCCCTCGTGGCTGATCCTCGCCCTCGCCGGGCTCTTCACGGTCGCGATCAGCGGCTATGCCCCGGCCGAGTCGGCGATGCTGCCGCTGCTGGCGAAAACCCCGCAGGAGCTCTCCGCCGCCAACGTCACCCACAGCACGATGGAGAACGTCGGCTTCCTCCTCGCCGCCCTGCTCACCGGCGTCATCCTCGTCGTCGCCTCGCCGGCGGTCGTCTTCGCGGTCGCCGCCGCCGTCGCCCTCCTGAACGTAGCCCTCCTCAGCGGAATCGGACCCGACCGGCGTCCCGACTACGCCCCGCTCGAGGGCGAGCTGACCGGGATCGCCAATGAAACCTCGGTCGGGTTCCGCACCCTGTTGAACCACCCGGCGCTGAGGCTCTCCGCGGCGGTGATCCTGATGCTGGTCTTCTTCGAGGGGCTGGCGGACGTCCTGATCGTGGTCCTCGCCCTCGAGCTGCTCCACCTCAGCCACGGCAGCGTCGGCTTCCTCAATGCCGCCTGGGGGATCGGGGCGCTGCTGGGCGCGGTCGGGCTCGCCTTCCTCCTGCAGCGGGGAAGGCTGGTTGCGGCCCTGGTCGGCGGCAGCCTCGTGATCGGCGCCGCCGCGGCGCTACCCGGCGCCTGGACGGTCCCGGTCGCCGCCTACCTCGGCTGGCTCGGGATCGGCCTCGGCTACACCTTCATCGAGGTCGCGGCGAAAACGCTGCTCCAGCGCCTCGGCTCGGACGAGACCCTGGGCCGGGTGATCGGGTCGCTGGAATCGGGTCGCCTGGCTGCGATGGCGCTCGGCTCGATCAGCGCCTCGGCCGCCGTCGCCCTGCTCGGGGCTGACGGGGCGCTGTTCGTGCTCGCCGCCCTGATGCCGGTCTTCGTCCTCCTCTGCTGGACCAGCCTCCGCGCCTACGAGGTCGGCGCGCCGGTCGCCGAGGCCTGGTTCGGCCTCCTCCGCGGCAACTCGATCTTCTCGCCGCTCCCGATCGCGACCCTGGAACGACTCAGCCGCGACCTTGTCCCGGTCACCGCCGAGGCCGGCGATGAGGTGATCACCCAGGGCGATCAGGGCGACAGCTTCTACCTGATCGAGGAGGGTGAGGTCGAGGTCTTCGAAAACGGCGACTTCCGCCGCAACGAGGGGCCGGGGGAGTCGTTCGGCGAGATCGCCCTGCTCCGCGACGTGCCCCGAACCGCCACCGTAAAGGCGACCGAGCGGACCCGCCTGCTGCGGCTCGAGCGCGACCAGTTCATCGGCGCGGTCACCGGGCACCGCCGCAGCCGGCACCTCGCCCACGGGGTCGTCGACTCGCGCTGGCCGGCGGCCGCCGAGTAGCCGCTCAGGCGGCGGTCAGCAGCGCGAGCAGGAAGAGGGCGATGAAGTGCCCGGACTGGTCGACGGCCAGGCGCAGCCCGGGGGGCGGGTTGTCGCCGACGTTCTTGACCCTCGTCATGTAGGCGTCGAGCACGCGGCCGTCGTCCTGGATCAGGTGCGGGATCGCGACCAGGGCCCCGACCCCGACCGCCCACCCGGCGCCGATTTCCGCCCCGATCCAGATCAGCGCCGGGACGAACGCGGCGGTGTAGGTGGCCGTGTGCGCGAGCAGCGCCCGCCGCGACTCCGGGTCCGGCCCGAGGCCGCCGATCTTGTGCGTCGCCTGCCAATTTGTCTGCAGCAGGAAGTCGCCGACCATGTGGCAGACGACGAACACGGCGAAGACTTCGACCCAGAGCACGATTCGCGTGACCGTATCGCCTAGTCCCCGGCCCCGGCCGGCTTTCCGTTGCGCAGCGACCACACCTGCAGCGGCATCTCGCGGCCGCGGACCTCGAGCTCGCCGACGCTGATCAGCTCCGGCTCCGGCTTCATTCGCGCCTGCTTGGTCGAGTCGGCGATGAAGATCGAGTGCTCGGTCCCTTTCGTCATCCCCTCGAGCCGCGAGGCGGTGTTGGTCGTGTCGCCGATCGTCGTGTATTCGCGCCGCCGCTCGGAGCCGACCTGCCCCGACATGACATCGCCGCTGTTCAGCCCGATGCCCATCTGGAAGCCCTCGCCGTGTCCCGACGTCTGCATCCATTTGCAGAACGCGGGCAGGCGCACCTCGAGCATCTCCTGCGCGGCGGCGATCGCGCGGTCGGCGTGGTCGAGCTGCTCGAGGGGGGCGCCGAAGACGGCCATGATCCCGTCGCCGATGTAGGAGACCAGGGTGCCGCCGTGGTCCATGATCGCGTCGGTCATCTCGCCGAGGTAGACGTTCAGAACCTCGACCACCTCGCCCGGCTCGCGTGACTCCGAGTAGCTGGTGAAGCCGCGCAGGTCGCTGAACAGGACCGTCGATTCGCGCCGCACGCCGCCGAGCTGGAGCTCGCCTTCGCCCTCGGAGAGGACCTGGTCGACGACATCCTCGGGAACGAAGCGCGAGAAGGTGAAGCGGACGCGCTGGCGCTCGAACGCGGCGAGCAGGTAATGGACCGCGAGGGTGCCGACGGCGCCGACGACGAGCGCGAGAAGCGGGATGACGACGGCGATGATCAGCCCCGTGTTGAAGGCGAGCTGCGCCGCGGCGACGAAGACCAGGGCGGCGCCAAACGCGACGATGAACGCCGTCACCGGGCGCATCAGGTACCCGGCGAGCGGCCCTACCGCCGCCAGCAGGAGGATCAGGACGATGTTGAGCCAGCCCGGCGCCGAGCGGAGCGGGATGCCTTCGAGGACGGTCGCGATCTCGTTCGCCTGGACCTCGGCCCCCGGCATCAGTTCGCCGCCGAACGGGGTCTGCTTGACGTCCTGGAGGACGGGCGCGGTGGCGCCGACGACGACGACTTTGCCCTTCAGCAGGTCGGGGTCGACCCTGCCGTAGAGGACGTCGACGAAGGAGTAGGTGGGGATCGTTTTCGGCGGGCCCGAGTAGTCGATCCAGGCACCCCCTTCGGCGTCGAACCCTTCGTCTTCGACGAATTCGCCCTTCGCGACTTCGGCGGCGGCGACCGCGAAGCTTTCGAGGTTCTGGAGGGCGTAGGGGAAGTGCCTCAGCGTGCCGTCGGAGTCGGGGATGTAGAGAGTGTTGCCGGCGCGGGCGCCGATCCGGCGCAGCACCGCGGGCCCGCCGAAGATCGCGTACTTGCCCTGCGGACTGACTTCGCTGGTCGCGAGGACGACGTTTCCGGCGCGATCGACCGCTTCGATCAGTTCGTTGTCTTCGCGCGGGACGGACGGCTGGGTGAATTGGATGTCGTAGGCGATCACCTTGGCGCCGTCTTCGACGAGGCGGTCGATCAGCTTCGCGTGCAGTCGCCGCGGGAACGGCCACTGGAGCTGCAGTTCGCTGAAGGTATCGTCGTCGATCCCGACGACCGCCAGCTGCGGCGGTGCCTGCTGGTCGCCTCGGACCGAGAACCGGGTGTCGACGCTCCCCAGTTCGAGCCCGTGCAGAAGCCCCGCCGCGTAGCAGCCGATGCCGATCGCGGCGGCGACGGCCGCGACCGCGGCAAACGCGAGAACCCCCCGCCTGGACCCCATTGACTAGCGCAGGCGGAGGAAGGGGGCTTTCGCGACGTAGCGCTTGCCGGGCGTGATGGTCACCGAGGTCCCCTTGATGAAGTCACGGACCTTGACCTTACCTTCCCTGACTTCGAACACCGAGGAGAGGTCGCAACGGTCGGTGACGAGCCAGGTCGTCCCGAGCACGCTCGCCGAGCCGTAGTTCCCGACCGTCTTGAAGTTGCCGTTGCCCGCGCCCCACAGCTTGCGGCCACCGCCCGACCTGCGGCTCGCCCTCGCCCGCTTCACCTTGCCGCCCGCCCGCTTCTCGCACCGCAGGCGGCCGTCCAGCGTCGCGACGACGTCCTGTTCGTCGCCGGGGCTCTGGTCGACTTCGAAGGTCCCGCCCCAGAAGTAGGCCGACTGGGTGGCGCCGCTGCTGCCGCGCGAGGCGGTCAGGGCGACGGTGCCGTCGTCGGTGTCGACCTGGCAGCCGACCGGGATCTGTTTCGCCGAGACCAGCGTGTTGAAGCCTTCGTCCCCCTGGCATCTGACCTTGACGACGCCGGAGGCGGTGTCGACGTTGACGCTTTCGCCGGCGACCGGGGGCGGAAGTCCCCCGCCTCCCAGGGTCTTGAGCGACTGGACCGAGCTCTGGACCGGATTGGGGCCGAGCTCGTTGGTGGCCGCGACGCGGAAGGCGTAGAGGGTGTCGGGGCTGAGCCCGGCGATGTTGGCGCTGAGGCCCCGCTGGCTGACGGCGGCGGCGATCTTCGTCGCGGGCGTGTGGGTCGCGCTCTGCGGCGACGCCGCGGGCCAGTATTCGAACCAGGCCTCTGCCGGGAGGTTGCGGGGGTTGATCCTGGCGCTGAGGACCGCCGAGGTCGAGGTGATGCCCTGGGCCTGGTCGGCGCCGAGGACGGGCGTCCCGACGACTTCCAGCGAGGTTTCCTGTGAGATGTCCCCGGTGACGCCGTTGCTCGCGGTGACGGTGAAGTCGAAGTCGCCGGCGGAGGTCGGGGAGCCGGTGAGGTCGCCGTCGCTGCTCAGTTCGAGGCCGGCGGGCAGGTGCCCCTTGGTGACCCTGAATTCCGGCGCCGGCGACTGGCCGGTGGCGCGGAACGTGTAGGAGTACGCGTCGCCGATCACGCCCCGGGGCGGCTCGGCCGCGGCGAGCGCCGGGTGCGACTGGCCGTACGAGTTGTCGCCCCAGCAGACGACCTCGCCGGTGGTCCGCACCGCGCAGGTGTGGGCGCCACCGGCCGATACCGACTCGAATTCCCCGCTCGGGACTTCGTCGAGCTGGCCGGAGGAGTCGTCGCCCCAGCAGGCGAGCGTGTTGTCGCTGCGGATCGCGCAGGTGTGGGCGCCGCCGGCCGAGACCGAGAGGAAGTCGCCGTTCGGGATGCCGTCGAGCTGGCCGGCGGAGTCGTCGCCCCAGCAGACGAGGTCGCGGTCGTCGCGGATCGCGCAGGAATGGGCGCCGCCCGAGGAGACCGCCAGGAATTGGTGCCCATGGTGCTCATGCCCGACCCCGACGCCGGACCACTCGTGTTCGTCGATCGATTCCGGGGCGCCGCTCACCTGGCCGGAGGAATCGTCGCCCCAGCAGAGCAGCGCCCCGTCCTCGCGGATCGCGCAGGTGTGGGCGCCGCCGGCCGAGACCGAGAGGAAGTCGCCCTCGGGGACTTCATCAAGTTGGCCGTGCGAGTCGTCGCCCCAGCAGGCGAGGTGCTCGTCGGTGGCGATCGCGCAGGTGTGGGCGCCGCCGGCCGAGACCGCGGTGAATTCGCCCTCGGGGACTTCGTCGAGCTGGCCGGCGGAGTCGTCGCCCCAGCAGGCGAGCGTGTTGTCGGTGGCGATCGCGCAGGTGTGCATGCCACCGGCCGAGAGGGCGAGGAACTGGCCGTTCGGGATTCCCTCGAGCTGGCCGGCGGAGTCGTCGCCCCAGCAGGTGAGGGCGCCGCCGCCGTCGATCGCGCAGGTGTGGGTGCCGCCGGCGGAGACGGTCGGCGTCGATAGCTCGGCCGGGGCGCTGGAGGAGAACGGCAGGGCGACGATCATCGCGGCCGAGAGCACGAGCAGCAGGGAGATACGGCGCACGGCGCCGCTCAATCCATCAATCCAGGGCGGTCACTCCGCTCCATCGACCGACCTTACCAACCATTGGAACGAGACTTTTCATCAATTTTGGGGGAGCTTCGGGACTTGACCCCTCTGATTAGATACGAACATACGTTCGTATGATCGCCTGCGTCCTCATCCCCCGCCTCTCGCTTCGGGTCGCCTGCCCGGAGGGGATCGACGGGGCTGTGGCCCTGGCCCCGCTGCCCGGCGCTCGGCAGGCGGTGGGGGAGGTCTCGCATGCGGCCGAGGTCACCGGCGTCGAGGCGGGAATGCCTCTCGGAGAGGCGCTCGCCCGCTGTCCCTCGCTGCGGTTGGTCCCCGCCGACCCGGTCGGGGTCGCCGAGCGCTGGGACCGGCTGCTGGAGCGGCTCGAGGGGATCGGCGCCGCGGTCGAGTCCGAGCGGCCCGGAGAGGCGTTCTTCGAGGTCGACGGCCTGCTCGGGATCCACGGCGGCGCCGTCGACGGGGTGCTCGCCGCGGCCAGGGGGGCGGCGCGGGCCCCGGTGCGGGTCGCGGTCGCCCCGAACCGGTTCGCCGCGCTCCTCGCCGCCGGCCGCGAGGCGGTGGTCCCCCCTCGCGCGCTCGGCCATTTCCTCGCCCCGCTGCCGGTCGCGACGCTCGCGGCCGGGCTCGGCCCCGAGAAGGAGCCGGAGGCGAGGGAGCTGGTCGGGGGGTTGAAGCGGCTCGGCCTCGGCACCCTCGGCCGGCTGGCGGAGCTCACCCCCGACCAGGTAGCCGATCGCTTCGGGGCCCTCGGGCTGCGGGCCCTGCGCCTCGCTCGCGGCGAGGACACGCCGCTCCGCCCGCGCAGGCCGCGCGAGGAGCTGGTCGCGGAGATCGAGCTGCCCGAGGGGGCGGCGGGGTCGCAGCTCGGCCGTGCCCTCGAGCTGCTGGTCGACCGGCTCCTCGCCGGCCGCGGGCGGCGCGAGAGGACCCTGCTGGCGCTGCGCCTCTCCGCCCGCCTCGACAGCGGCGGCAGCTGGAGCATCGAGCAGGGCCTCGGCCGGCCGACGGCCTCGCCGCGGGTGATCGGGTCGCTTCTCGCGCCGCGGCTCGAGGCCCTGCCCGAGCCGGCGAGCGCGCTGCGGCTGCGGGCGCTCGCCCTCGGGCCCCGTGCCGCCGACCAGCTCGAGCTCGCGTTGGGCGGCCGCGAGCCGCGCCGCGGGCGCCTCGCGGCGGCGGTGCGGGAGGTGCGGGCGGCGGCCGGCGCCGAGGCGCTGTTGAAGGCGATCGACGTCGATCCCGGCTCCCGCGTCCCCGAGCGGCGGCTCCTGCTGACGCCGGTCCCGGAGCCGTGAGCGGGGCTCGTCGGGTCTACGCCCCGCGGGGCGCCGCGGTCGAGGCGGGCGAGGACGGCGTGCCGCGGGCGCTGGCGGGGACGGCGGTCGAGGCGGTCCGCGAGGAGTGGGTCGTCGAGGACCGCTGGTGGACCGCCGACCCACTGCACCGCCACTACTACGAGCTGGTCCTCGCCGACGGCCGCAGCGCGACCGTCTTCCGCGACGTCCGGACCGGGCGCTGGTTTCGCCAGAGGGGTTGATGGGCGCGGGTGATGATGAGCGACGACGGCGCCCCCTACGTCGAGCTCCACGCTCACTCCGCCTTCTCCTTCCTCGACGGCGCCTCGACCCCGACCGAGCTCGCCGCCGCCGCCGCCGCGCTCGGCTATCCCGCTATCGCCCTCACCGACCACGACGGCGTCTGGGGGTCGATGGAGTTCGCCCACGCCTGCCGGGGGCTGGGGGTGCGGCCGATCACCGGCGCCGAGCTGACCGTCGCGCTCGACGACAATGGCTCGCGCTTCGCTCGCGGCGCGAAGGATCAGACTGCGACGCTTGCTCGCTCCGCGCTCGACGACCGGCCCGACGGGCCTGAGCTCGCCCACCTGACCCTGTTGGTCGAGACCGCCGCCGGCTACCGCAACCTCTGCCGCCTCCTCACCGCCGCCCACTCCCACACCCGCGACGGTCCCCAGCGCCGAGCCGGGCAGCCGTGGGTGGGGCTGGGACGGGTGAAGGAGCACGCCGAGGGCCTGGTCTGCCTCAGCGGCTGCGCCCGCGACGGGGTCTTCGCCGGCCGTTGGGAGCGCGGCGAGCGCCCGCGGGCGGCGGCGCTCGGCGGCGAGCTGCTCGAGGCCTTCGGGCCCGAGCGCCTGCGGGTCGAGCTGCAGCGCCCCTACGAGCGGGGGGACCGTGCCCGCAACCGCTGGCTGGCGGGGCTGGCGGAGCGGTTGGGCGTGCCCTGCGTGGCGAGCGGCGACGTCCACTGCCACCGCCGCTCCCGCGCCCGGCTCCAGGACGCGTTCGTCGCCGTCCGCAGCGGTGCCGGCCTCGACGAGACCGAGCCGCTGCGGCGCGGCAACTCGAGCGCGGCCCTCGCCTCGCCGGAGGGGATGGCGCTGCGCTTCGCCGAGCATCCCGAGGCGGTGGCGGAGACGATGCGGCTGGCGGAGCGGCTGGGGTTCGACCTCACCGCCGAGCTCGGCTACCGCTACCCGGGCGCCGAGGACGTCGGCGCCGACCGCCGCCTGACCGAGTACTGCCGGGGCCGGCTCGCCGAGCGCTACGCCGGCTCCGCCAACCGGCGCGAGGCCGAGCGCCGGTTGGAGCAGGAGCTGGGGGTGATTCGCCACCTCGGCCTCTCCGGGTTCTTCCTCCTGCACCGCGACCTGCTCGAGCTGGCGCGCGAGGTCGCGGTCCGGGTGCGGGGGCCGGGCTCGGCCCGGGCGGTGCTGCCCCCGGGCCGGGGAAGGGGGTCGAGCGTCAGCTCGATCGTCTGCTACCTGTCCGGCCTCTCCCACGTCGACCCGGTCAAGGCCGACCTCTTCGTCGCCCGCTTCCTCAACGAGGAGGTGTCGGCGATGCCCGACATCGACCTCGACTTCCCCCGCGACATCCGCGAGGTCCTGATCCCCGAGGTCCACCGCCGCTACGGCGCTGACCGCTCGGCTCTGGTCGCCGCCTTCCCGACCTACCGCCCCCGCGGCGCTGTGCGCGACCTCGGCAAGGCGCTGGGGCTGCCGCCGGGGGAGATCGAGCGGGTGGCGCGGATGGTCGGCTTCCACGACGAGGCGGGGGAGGTCGAGGGCCACGTCCGGGACGCGGTCGGCTCCGAGCGAGCGGCCTCGCCCCGCTGGCGGGCGCTGGCGGCGCTCAGCGCCGAGGCGATGGGCCTTCCCCGCCACCCCTCCCAGCATCCCGGCGGGATGGTGATCTCAACCCGGCCCCTGATCGACGTCTGCCCGGTCGTGCCGGCGGCGATGGAGGGCCGCCAGACCGTCCAGTGGGACAAGGACTCCTGCGCCGACGCCGGCTTCCTCAAGATCGACCTGCTGGGGCTGGGGATGCTCTCGGCGGTCGAGCGCTGCGTCGTCGAGATCGAGCGGGTGCGGGGCGAGCGGGTCGACCTCTCGCGGATCCCCCATGACGACCCCGAGACCTTCGAGTCGATCCGGGCGGCGGAGACGACCGGCGTCTTCCAGATCGAGAGCCGGGCGCAGATGCAGATGCTTCCTCGCACCAGGCCCGCCGACCTCGACGACCTCACGGTCCAGGTCGCCCTGGTCCGTCCCGGCCCAATCCAGGGCGGCGCCATCCACCCTTATATAGAGCGCCGCAAGCGGCTGCGGGAGGATCCCTCGTTCGAGGTCCCCTTCGAACACCCGCTGCTGAAGCCGGTCCTGGCGGAGACGCTCGGCACGATCGTCTTCCAGGAGCAGGTGATCGAGGTCGCGATGGAGCTGGCGGGCTTCACCTCCTCGGAGGCCGAGGGGCTGCGGCGGGCGATGAGCCGCAAGCGCTCCGAGGAGGCGATCCGCGCCCACCACGAGCGCTTCGTCGCCGGGGCGGGGGAGCGCGGGGTCCCGGCCGAGGTCGCCGAGCGGGTCTGGCTCCAGATCCAGGGCTTCTCCGGCTTCGGCTTCCCGAAGGCGCACTCGGCGGCATTCGGGCTGCTCGCCTACCAGTCGGCCTGGCTGCGGGTCCACTACGGTCCCGAGTTCCTCTGTGCTCTGCTGAACGAGCAGCCGATGGGCTTCTACCCGCCCGACTCGCTCGTCCACGAGGCGCAGCGGCGCGGGGTGCTGGTGGCGCCGCCCGACGCCCGCCGCAGCGACGTCCTCTGCCGGGTCGAGCGCGAGCGCGGTGGGCTCGCAGTCCGCATCGGCCTCGGCTACGTCAAGGGGGTGCGCGAGGAGGAGATGGAGGCACTGGTCGCCGAGCGCGAGCGGGGCGGCCCCTACACCGGCATCGCCGACCTCGCGACCCGCTCGGGCGCCGGCCGGGACGGGCTCGAGCGCCTGGCCTGGGCCGGCGCCCTCGACGGCCTGCCGCTGGGCCGGCGCGAGGGCTACTGGCAGCTCGGGATCGCTGGCGCGCCGCAGGCGGCGGGGGAGGGGCGGCAGCTCCCGCTCCCGCTCGAGCCGCCCCCCGCGCCCGAGCTCGAGACACTCGACAGCTGGCAGACGGCGATCGAGAACTATCGCGCGACCGGCGTCAACCTCGGCGAGCACCCGCTCTCGCTGCTGCGCGAGGGGCTCGGCGAGGGAGTCCTCCGCAGCTCCGAGCTGGCGCGGGTCGAGGACGGGACCACGGTCGAGGTCGCCGGGATGGTGGTCGCCCGCCAGCGGCCCGAGACGGCGAAGGGGATCACCTTCATGCTGCTCGAAGACGAGCGCGGGACGATCAACCTGATCGTCCCGCCCCGGGTCTACGAGCGCAGCCGCCCGCTCGTCCGCGCGGCGCCGCTGCTGCGCGCCCGGGGCCGCCTCGAGCGCCGCGAAGGGGCGACCAACGTGATCGTCGCGGCGCTCGCCGCGCTCGAGCGGCGCGACCCTCCCGCCGCTGAGGACCGCCCGGCCCGCCGCGGCTCCGCCCGCCACCGGGGCCGCGAGCTCGCGGTCGCCGAGCTCCGCGCCGTCGCCCCCGCCGGCCACAGCTTCGGCCGCCGCGGCCGCTAGCTGACCCGCCCACACACCTTGTGAACGCCTGAAGGCATCCGGGCCCTCCAACAAGCTCGGGGTTGTTGACGCCCTAAGCAAGGAGGACCCGGATGAAGGTTCACGGTAACGCTGCTCTCGGACCAGCGGGCAGGCTGGCCCTGGCAGAGGCGATCGAGTCGGGGATGACGCAGAAGGCGGCAGCTGCCGCCTTCTGCGTGGCGCCGGCGACGGCCCACCGCTGGTGGCATCGCTATCGGCGAGCAAGCGCAGAGGAGCTGGCAACGGGCAGCTGGCTCCTCGATCGCCCCTCGCGACCCCATCGCCAGCCGCGGCGGCTCACGGCGGCCGAAGAGGAGCCGATCCTGCGCGCCAGGCGGGAGACCGGCCTCGGCCCCGGCCGCTTGGCGGGGATCTGCCGCCGCGCCCGCTCGACGATCTGGAAGGTCCTGAAGCGCCATGGCCTATCCCGGCGCCGCGGTCCGGGACGAGAGACCTACCGTCGCTATGAGTGGTCGCGGCCAGGCGCCCTCCTTCACGTCGACGTCGCCCGCCTGGCGCGCTTTGAGCGCCCCGGGCACGCGGTCACCGGCATCCGCGACCGCACCGGCGCCGAGAAGCGCGCCAAGTGGGGCTACGTCTACCTGCACTGCGTGGTCGACGACCACTCCCGCTACGCCTACGTCGAGCAGCACCCAGACCAGGGTGGAGAGACTGCGGCCGCGGTCCTGGGGCGGGCGATCGAGCACTTCACCTCGCTCGGCATGAAGGCGCCCGAGGCGGTGATGAGCGACAACGCCTTCGCTTACCGCAAGTCGACTGCGTTCAAGGCCGTTCTGGCCGGCCACGGCGCCCGCCACATCCTCACCCCGCCCTACACGCCACGCTGGAACGGGAAGGTCGAGCGCTTCATCCAGACGCTCAAGCGCGAGTGGGCCTACGCCCATTCCTGGCCCAACTCGGCCGAGCGGAGTCGGGCCCTGGCATCCTTCCTTCGCTACTACAACCGGCGAAGGCCCCACAGCTCTCTCGGAGACCGGCCGCCGATCAGCCGCGTTCACAACGTCCGTGGGTAGGACAGCTAGCGCCCGGCTTCTTCCTCCGCCAGCGCCCGGCGCAGGGTCTCGTCGAAGCCCTCGGGCTCGATCCCGAACGGCTCCGCCCCGCTCGGGTCGGTGACGACCGTCGCCGTCCGCAATCCCTCGACCAGCGGCCTGGCGACCTTTGTGTCGACCGGCGTCACCAGGCCCAGCCAGAGCGAGGACAGCGACGGGCTCAGCAGCGGCACCGACAGCTTGCGCCGCGGCTCCTTCCCCATCGCGACCGCCATCCGATCGAGCATGTCGGAATAGGTGAGGACGTCCGGGCCGCCGATCTGGACCTCGCGGCCCTCGGACTCGGGTACCTCGGGGGCGCGGCGCAGGTACTCGACCACCGCCTCGATCCCGATCGGCTGGGTGTCCGTGCGCAGCCAGCTCGGGGCGACCATCACCGGCAGCCGGCCGACCAGGTAGCGGAGCGTCCGGTAGGACTCGCTCCCGGCGCCGACCACCATCGCAGCCCTGAAGTAGGTCAAGGGCGGCCCATGGGCCTGCAGGACCCTCGCAGTCTCGTGGCGGCTGCGAAGGTGCTCCGACCGGCTCTCCTCGCCGAGGCCCCCGAGGTAGACGACCCTGCCGACCCCTTCCTCTTTCATCCGCCGGGCGAAATTGCGGGCCCCGAGCCGCTCGCGGCCGGCGAAGCCGCCCCCGCCCGCCATCGCATGGACAAGGTAGTAGGCGACCTCGATGCCCTCGCCGGCGCCGGCGAGGCTGTCGGCGTCGGTGACGTCGCCGGTGCGGACCTCGCACCCGGCCTCCCCGAGGCGCCGCGCCCGGTTCGGGTCGCGGACGAGACAGCGCGGCGGCTCGCCGGCATCGGCCAGCGCGGCCGCAAGCTTGCCGCCGACGAACCCGGTTGCTCCCGCGATCAGCTTGGTGGAGGCGATGGCGGGAAGCTACCCTCGAGCGCCGATGCGCACGCACCGTCTCGAGCGCAGCCAATCGGTCCGGGTCCCGGTCGAAAAGGCCTTCGCCGTCTACGGCGACACGCTGAACCTCGAGCCGATGACTCCGCCCTGGCTCCACTTCCACGTCACCAACGCCGGCCCGGTGACGATGGAGCCCGGCGCTCTCCTCCACTACCGGCTGCGGCTGCACGGGGTGCCGATCCGGTGGACGACGAGGATCGAGACCTGGGAGCCGCCGGCCCGGTTCGTCGACACCCAGCTGCGCGGGCCCTACGCCCTCTGGCAGCACACGCACGAGTTCGAGCCGGACCGGTCCGGTTGCACGCTCATCCACGACCGCGTCCGCTACGCGATCCCCTACGGCCCGCTCGGGTGGCTCGCCCACCGGCTCTTCGTCCGCCGCGACCTCGAGCGGATCTTCGACTACCGGGCGACGGCCTTCGCCCGCCTGGTCGAGGATGGAGCGGCGTAGGGCCGGCGATCGGCCCGCTCAGGGTGCCTGGCCGCCGCCGAGCTCGGGCGGAAGCGCTTTCAGCCCGTCGGGGTACTGGCGGCGGATCTGCTCCTCGCTCATCTCGAGAGTGCTCGCCACCTCATTCGGGGTGCCGAAGATCAGCCACAGCTGGTCGTCGTCGGTGTCGTTGAACGGCTGGCGGACGGTCTCGGGCTCGACCAGGACCGCGCTCAGCGGTTCGAGGGTGAGGACGTCGTCGTCGACGTGGATCCGGCCCGTCCCCTCGAGCACGATGTAGAGCTCGACCGTGACCCGGTGCCGGTGGCGGGTCGAGGCCTGGCCCGGCCGCAGGCGCCAGAGCCTTGCGCCGAGGGTCTCGGCGCCGAGCTGGCGCCCGAGGTCGGTGTTGAGGACCCCCATCTGGTTCGAGGGGCGCCAGAAGGCGTCGGCGGCGGGGAGGACGCTGTAGGCCATCGCTCGAGCTTAGGGGGCCGCCGCCAGCCAGCGGCGCTCTTTGGCAAGCATCACCGGCGTCGCGAGGAGACTGCCGAGGCGTCGCCGGACACCCCGCGCCGGCAGCAGCTTCGCAAGCTGCCGGTACTCGCGCGAGACGTCGCTCGAGCGGAAGGTGGAGGCGATCATCCCGAGCAGCTCGGCGGGCTCCATGATCGCGGTCCTCGCCAGCTCCCGCCCCGCTGCGGTGATCCGCAGCTCCGCCGGGTAGCGGCGAGCCGGCGGCGGGCGCAGCGGGCCGGCGAGCGCCTCCGCGACCGCGGCGGCGAGCTCTGCCTGGATCGCGGCCGGGTCCTCCGAGCGCGCCTGCCCCCGGGCCAGGCCCTCCTTGGTCGCGACCAGGCGGGCGCCGCCGAGCTCGCCATCGCCGAACGTCTCGAGCATCCGGCTGTCGCCGCCGACGACCAGTGCCGGGATCCTCTCGGCGGCAAGGCCCTGGGCGAAGACCTGGGTCTCGCTCAGCGACTCGCCGTCGAGCAGCACCTCCATTTCCCAGATGAAGGTGTGCGAGCAGAACCCGAGCTTCGTCGGGGTGCTGGCGTGGTGGCCGATCAGGACGACCGCGTCGAGCTCGCCACCCCCGGCGGCCTTCGTGAACGAGGGTTCGGCCTCGGTCAGCGCCAGGTCGGCGATCGGCCGCACTTCGACCCCGGCCGGCATCCGCTCGCGTTCGATGTTGGTGCCGACCATGTGCCAATCGCCGACGCTGACCCGGTCGGCGCCGCCCTCACGCAGCGCGGCGACCACGGCCAGGACCTCGTCCGTCATCAGCCGCCGGCCCCTCGCGTAGGCGGCCGGGTGCGAGGGCAGGCAGTCGCGGTAGTCCTCGATTCCGGCGATCCCCTCCATGTCGGTGGCGACGAGGACGTTCACGCCGCGCCACCCTAGCCAGTCTGAGAGCATCCGGCGGCGGTGACCGACTTTCTCGTCAAGCGCGACGACTTCCGCGAGGCCCGGATCGCGGAGTCCGATGTCCCCGCGCTCGAGTCGGGCCAGGCTCTGCTGCGGATCGACACCTTTGGCTTGACCGCGAACAACGTCACCTACGCCGTCTTCGGAGAGGCGATGAACTACTGGGACTTCTTTCCCGCCCCCGACGGTTGGGGCCGGGTCCCGATGTGGGGCTTCGCCGAGGTCGAGGAGAGCGAGGCCGACGGGGTCGAGGCCGGCACCCGACTCTTCGGGTACCTGCCGCCGTCCTCGCACCTCCTCGTCGTCCCCATCGCCGGCGAGGGCGGCGGGTTCGTCGACGGCTCCCCGCACCGCGAGCCCCTGCCCTCTGCCTACCACCGCTACCTCGCGACCGGGTCGGACCCCTTCTACCGCGCCGACACCGAGGACGTCCAGATGCTGCTCCGCCCGCTCTTCTTCACCTCGTTCCTGATCGACGACCAGCTCGCCGACGAGGGCCTGCTCGAGAGTGGGCCGATCGTGATCTCCAGTGCCTCGAGCAAGACCGCGCTCGCCGCCGCCTTCCTCCTCGACCGGCGCGACGGCGTCGAGCTGGTCGGGCTCACCTCGCCCCGCAGCGCCGCGTTCGTCGAGGACCGCGGCATCTACGACCGCGTCATCCCATACGACGCGATCGAATCCCTCGGCCCGGGCCCCGTCACCTTCGTCGACATCGCCGGCGACGGCGACGTGCGGATGGCGGTCCACTCCCACTACGGCGACGACCTCGTCCGCAGCATCGCCGTCGGCGTCACTCACTGGGAGGAGTTCGGCGCCGGCGGCGGCGCCGACCTGCCGGGTCCGACGCCGTCCTTCTTCTTCGCACCCGACCGCGTCACCAAGCGCTCTGTGGACTGGGGACGGGAGGGCCTCGAGCGCAACGTGGCCGACGCCTGGCACCCGTTCTGCGAGTGGACCGGCGGCTGGCTCGAGGTGATCCGCGGCACCGGGTTCGAGGCGGTGCAGAGCGCTTTCCTCGACGTTCTCGAGGGCCGGGTCGACGCCAAGCACGCGCACGTGCTGTCGCTCGCCTAGGGAGACTCTTCTTTTCCAGGCTCTGCGGTCCTATAGTTCAGATTGTTCGTTCGACCGGACAGGGAGGTTCGGGGTGAGAAAGTGGGCACGCGTGATGGCGTTCTTGGGAGTCGCTGTCGTGCTCGCTACGGCGCTTGCCGCGACAGCGCTCGGCTCTGGCCAGACCGTCAAGGCCGGCAACCTCGTCGTCTTCGTCGACGGGGGCTTCAGCCCCCAGAAGCTGCCGCGGGCGACGCCGGCCCCGATCTCGCTACACGCCGAAACGACGCTGAAAACCGCCGACGGGACCCATCCACCCGCGGCCAAGGTCCTGTCCCTCGAATTCGACAAGCACGCCGGCATCAACACGACCGGGCTTCCGACGTGCAGCGTCGCCCGGCTCCAGAACACGCTCACCAATCAGGCGAAAGCGATCTGCGGCGACGCGCTCGTCGGCACCGGCGAAGCCGGGGCCGAGATCGCTTTCCCCGAACAGCCGCCCTTCTTCGCCAAGGGCAAGATGCTCGTCTTCAACGGTCGCCCCAAAGGCGGCCACAAGGTCCTGATCTTCCACGTATACGCGCGGGTGCCGGCGCCGACCACGTTCGTGACCACGGCCGTGATCACCAAGGCGAGCGGCATCTACGGGACCAAAACCGAAATCATCATCCCGACGATCGTCGCCGGCCAGGGCTCGCTCACCTTCGCGAAACTGGAAATCAAGAAAGACTGGACCTACAGGGGCAAGAAGGAGCACCTGCTTCTCGCCACCTGCCCGACCGGGCGGTTCTTCACCCGCGGAGATCTCAGTTTCTCCGACGGGACCGAGATGCGCGGCAAAGTGCTCCGCAGCTGCAGCCCCATCGGCTGACCGCTGTGTGAGCCACCTCCGATTCGCTCGGCGGGGGCGGCTGGCAGAATGGCCGGTCGTGAGGCGCACTGATCCCGAACCCGAGCATCTGGACGTCCTGATCGTCGGCGCGGGCATCTCCGGGATCGCCGCCGCCAGGCACCTGACCCGCAGGTGCCCCGGGAAGAGTTACGCGATCCTCGAGTCGCGCGGCGTCAGCGGCGGCACCTGGGACCTCTACCGCTACCCGGGGGTCCGCAGCGATTCCGACATCCACACGCTGGGCTTCGGGTTCAAGCCGTGGAAGGGATCGCGGTCCCTTGCCGACGGCGACTCGATCCTCGCCTACCTCCGCGAGGCCGCGGCCGAGGCTGGGGTCGACCGCAAGATCCGCTACCACCACCGTGTCGTCCGGGTCGAGTGGTCGCCGGCCGACGCGCGCTGGGAGGTCGAGGCCGAGCGCTCCGACACGGGCGAGACGGTGCGCCTGACATCTGGGTTCGTCTGGAGCTGCAGCGGCTACTTCGCCTACGACCAGGGATACCTGCCGGAGTTCGAGGGCACCGAGCGGTTCGCCGGCCGCATCGCCCACCCCCATCGCTGGCCCGAGGACCTCGAGTACTCGGGAAAGCGGGTCGTCGTGATCGGCAGCGGGGCGACGGCGGTCTCGCTGGTCCCGGCGCTGGCCGAGAAGGCCGAGCAGGTGACGATGCTGCAGCGCTCCCCGAGCTACCTCTTCCCGCTCCCCGGGGTCGACCCTCTCGCCGCCAAGCTGCGACGCGTCTTGCCTCCAAAGGCCGCCTATTCGGTGATGCGCTGGAAGGACATCCTCGCCGGCTCCATCACCTTCTGGTTCTGCAGGCGCTTTCCCGGGGCAGCGAAACGGCTCTTCCGCAAGGCGGCCGAGCGCTCGCTGCCCGCCGGCTTCGACATCGACAAGCATCTGACCCCCAGCTACAACCCGTGGGAGCAGCGGCCCTGCGCGCTCCGCGACGGTGACCTCTACGAGGCGATCGGCGACGGCCGCGTCGACATCGTCACCGACCGGATCGAGACCTTCACCGAGTCCGGCCTGCGGCTCGAGTCGGGCGCCGAGCTCGACGCCGACGTGATCGTCACCGCGACCGGGTTCAACCTCCAGTTCCTCGGCGGGATGGAGGTCGTAGTCGACGGCGAGGACGTCGAGATCGGCCGTGTCCTCACCTACAAGGGGATGATGGTGAGCGGCGTCCCGAACCTCGCGTTCACCGTCGGCTACACCAACGCTTCGTGGACCCTCAAGGTCGAACTCACCTGCGAGTTCGTCTGCCGCCTCCTCAACCACATGGACGCCCACGGCCTCGCCGCCTGCGTCCCGGAGGTGAACGATTCCTCTATCCGCGAGGAGCCGATCATCGACTTCAGCTCCGGGTACGTGCAGCGCTCGCTCGAGCAGCTGCCGAAGCAGGGCTCGAGGGAGCCCTGGCGGTTGAAGCAGAACTACCTGCTCGACTTGCGGATGATCAGGCGCGCCCCGATCGAGGACGGGTCGCTGCGCTTCTCCGCCGCCGCCATACGCGAGAAGCCGCTCGAGGCCGTGGCCGGCTGAACCCTCGTTATCGCCCGCCCTCGCGGATAGGTTGAACGCGAGCGATGGGTTTCCTGACGCCGACAGATCCGCCGTTCGAGATCGCGGAGTGGCGGCGGCTCCCTCACCTGGAGCGGATCAAGCCCCTCGCCCAGGACTGGGCGATCAACGGGTTCGGGACGCCGATCGCGGTCTACCTCCTCTACGTCGTCAAGCTGGTCGTCTACGCCGGTGGCGGCCTGCTGGTGATCTCGGCGACTACACCGGGGCTCGGGCTCAGCCATCTCTCGAGCTGGTGGACCGAACCGATCGTCTTCGAGAAGGCGGTCGTCTGGACGATGCTCTGGGAGGTCCTCGGCCTCGGCGCCGGCTCGCTGCCGCTGACGCTGCGCTTCTCGCCGATGATCGGCGGCGTCCTCTACTGGCTGCGGCCGGGGACGGTGCGGCTGCCGCCCTGGCCCGACCGGGTGCCGCTGACCCGCGGCAACAGGCGCACCCTGCTCGACGTCGCACTCTATGCCGGGCTGCTGGGCTCGCTGCTCTTCCTGCTGATCGCCGGCGAGACCGGGGGGGAAGTGCCTCCGAATGCGGAGGAAGCGTTCATCAATCCGTTCCCGCTCACCGGGTACCCGGGCGGCCACCTCGACCCCGTCGCGGTCGGGGTCGCACTGGCTTTCCTGGTCACCCTCGGCCTCCGCGACAAGGTCCCCTTCCTCGCTGCCCGGGCCGAGGTTTACGGCAACCTGATGATCGTCTTCCTCTTCCCGCTGACGAACATGGTCATCGCCTGCCAGCTGATCTTCATCTGCATCTGGTGGGGGGCGGCGTCGTCGAAGCTCAACCACCACTTTCCGTTCGTCGTCACGGTGATGATCAGCAACACGCCCTGGAACCGGTGGCGGGCGGCGAAGCGGCGCCTCTACCGCGACCACCCAGAGGACCTTCTGCCCTCATCGACCGGCGCCCTCGCCGCGCACCTCGGAACCGTGATCGAGTTCACCCTGCCGCTGATCCTGCTCGTCTCGGCGGGCGGGACGATCGGGACGATCGCCGTCGCCGGGATGATCATCTTCCACCTCCACATCCTCTCGACCTTCCCGCTGGCGGTGCCGCTGGAGTGGAACATCTTCATGATCTTCGGGCTGTTGTTCCTATTCGGGCACTACGGCTACCTTCCGTTCTCGACCCTCGATGACCCGCTCCTGATCGCGATCCTCGCGGTCACCTGCGTCGGCTTCCCGATCCTCGGCAACTTCCGCCCCGACCTCATCTCGTTCCTGCCCTCGATGCGCTACTACGCCGGCAACTGGGCGACCAGCCAGTGGCTGTTCCGGCACGGGACCGAGAAGCGCCTCGACGAGGGGATCGTCAAGCCGGCGCCGATCGTCACCGAGCAGCTCATCAAGTTCTACGAGGTGGACCTGATCGATGCCCTCCTCTACAAGGGGCTCGCGTTCCGCTCGATGCACTCCCACGGCCGGGCGCTGAACGGGCTCAGCGCTCGCGCAGTAGACGACATCGAGGAGTACGACGTCCGCGAGGGCGAGCTCGTCGCCGGCGTCGTCCTCGGCTACAACTTCGGCGACGGCCACTTCCACGACCAGCGGCTGCTGGCCGCGGTCCAGGAACGCTGCAACTTCGCCGAGGGCGAGCTGCGGGTGGTGACGCTCGAGTCGCAGCCGGCGAACGACGGGCGCCAGCACTACCGGATCTTCGATGCCGCCACCGGGCTCGTCGAGGAGGGCCACGTCCGGGTCGCCGACATGATCGTCCAGCAGCCCTGGCTCGACGGGCGCCCGTTCCCCGTTCATGAGTGACGCCATCGTCGTCGGCGCCGGGCCGAACGGCCTCGCCTGCGCCGCGACCCTTGCCCGTGCCGGCGTCGGGGTCACGGTGCTCGAGGCCGCGGCCAAGATCGGCGGCGGCGCATCGAGCAGCGAGCTGACGCTGCCGGGACTCGTCCACGACGACTGCTCGGCGACCCACCCGCTGGTCATCGACTCGCCGGCGCTCTCCGGCCTCGGGCTCGAGCGCCACGGCCTCGAGTGGGCCTGGCCGGAGGTCGACCTCGCCCACCCCTTCGACGACGGCAGCGCGGCGACGATGGTGCATTCGATCGAGGAGACCGCGGCGGGACTCGGGGAGGCCGGACGGGCCTGGAAGCGCGCCTTCAGCCGATCCTCGGCGTCCTTCGACGAGCTGATGGAGGACATCCTGCAGCCGTTCCTCCACCCGCCCCGGCATCCGGTCGGGCTCGCCCGCTTCGGGGTCCGGGCGGCGATGCCGGCGACGCTGCTGGCTCGCACCCTCGGCAGCGAGGAGGCACGGGCGCTGTTCGGCGGCGTCGCCGCCCACTCGTTCAGCCCCCAGACCGGGCTCTTCAGCGCGGCGGTCGGGATGGCGCTGATCTCGGCCTGCCACCGCTACGGCTGGCCGGTCGCGCGGGGCGGGTCGCAGGCGATCGCCGACGCGCTGGCGGCGGTGGTGCGCGAGAGCGGGGGCACGATCGAGACCGGACGGCAGGTGCGGTCGCTCGGCGAGCTGCCCGCCGCCGACGCCGTCGTCTTCGACCTCGCCCCGGCGGCGGTGGCGGATATCGCCGGCAGCCGAATCTCGGCCCGGGCCGCTCGCGGCCTCCGCCGCTACCGCCACGGCCCCGGCGCGTTCAAGGTCGACCTCGCGGTGGAGGGCGGCGTCCCGTGGAGCGCCGAGTCCCCCCGCCGCGCCGGCACCGTCCACGCGATCGGGTCCTCCGAGGAGATCGTCGCCGCCGAGCGCGAGGTCAACCGGGGGCGAATGCCGGAGCGCCCGTTCGTCCTCGTCGGCCAGCAGTACCTTGCCGATCCCGGCCGCTCCAAGGGCGACGTCCACCCGATCTGGTCCTACTGCCACGTCCCCAACGGCTATCCCGGCGACGCGACCGAGGCGATCGTCGACCAAATCGAACGGTTCGCCCCCGGATTGCGCGAGCGGATCGTCGGCCGCCATGTCCGCTCCCCCGCCGCCCTCGAGGCCCACAACGCGAACTACGTCGGTGGCGACATCATCACCGGCGCGACCAACGGCGCCCAGGCGCTGCTGCGGCCGCGGCTCGCGCTGGACCCCTACTCGGTCGGCGGCCCCGGCCTCTACATCTGCTCGGCCGCGACGCCGCCCGGCGCCGGGGCCCACGGGATGTGCGGGTTCAACGCCGCCCGCTCGGTGCTCCGCCGGCTCGGCGCCGCCGCCCCCTGACCCTCAGCCGGCGGCGTCGAGCGCCTCGCCGAGCAGGCGGACGCCGTGCTCGATCGCGGGCTCGGGGAGGTTGCCGAAGCCGAGCACGAGGGCCGGCGGGCCACCGCCGGTGAAACGGTGCAGGGAGACCCCCTCGAGGCCGACCCCGCGCTCGGCGGCGGCCGCGACCAGCGCCGACTCGTCGACGCCATTCGGGAGCTCGACCAACTCGTAGAGGCCGGCGGCGCCGTCGCCGGGGACGCAATCCGGGGCCCAGCGCACGAGCGACTCGAGCAGGGCGTCGCGGCGGCCCTCGTAGCGGAGGCGCATCCGCCGCAGGTGGCGGTCGAGCTCGCCGCGGGCGACGAAGTCCTGCAGCGCGAGCTGCCCGACCGCCTCCGAGCCCGAGTCCTCGATCGTCTTCGCCGAGATCAGGGTCCAGGCAAGCCAGGAGGGCGCCAGCATCCAGCCGAGCCTCAACGCCGGCGCCAGCCGCTTGCTCGCCGAGCCGATCAGGACGACCCGCTCGGGGGCGAGGCCCTGGAGGGCCCCGACGCCGCCGCGGGAATACCGGAACTCGGCGTCGAAGTCGTCCTCGACGATCAGGCCGTCGCCGGTCTCGGCCCACTCGATCAGCGCGGCCCGCCGCTCGCTGCTCATCACGCACCCGGTCGGGAACTGGTGAGCGGGGGTGACGATCACCGTCGTCGCCCCGCTCGCCCGCAGCAGGTCGACCCGCAGGCCCTCGCCGTCGAGCGGGACCGGGACCACCTCGAGCCCCGCCTGTTCGACGATCAGCCGGTGCGGGTGCCAGCCCGGGTCCTCGAGCGCGACCCGCTCGACTTCCTGCGCCGCGAGCCAGCGGCAGAGCAGCGAGAGGCCCTGGGTGAACCCGGTGCAGATCAGGGTGTGCTCGGGGTCGGTGGCGGCGCCTCGGACGCGGCCCAGGTACTCGGCGAGCGCCTCGCGCAGCTCGGGCACCCCGCGCGGGTCGGCGTACCCGATCGCCCCGATCGGGGCCTGGCGCCAGGCGGCCCGCAGCGATCGCAGCCAGCGGTCGCGGGGGAAGCCGGCGAGGTCTGGGAGGCCGGGATGGAAGTGGTAGGCGAAGCTCGGCAGCAGCGAGCGCGCCGGCGCCCGCGGCGCCGAGGCCCGGACCGCGCTGGCGACCCGGACCGGCGCCCCCTGGCGGGTGTGGAGGTAGCCCTCCGCCGCCAGTTGGCCGTAGGCCTCGGTGACGACCCCCCGCGAGACACCGAGCTCGCCGGCCAGCGCGCGGCTCGAGGGAAGCCGCGAGCCCGCGGCAAGGCGGCCGGCGCGGATGTCGTCGCGGATCGAGCGCTCGATCTGCTCGTGGAGGGCGACCGGATCGTCGCGGTCGAGCCTCAACAGCAGTTCCGGGCCGCTTCCGCCAACTGGCCCATTCGACGATGCCATTACTGGAACTGTATATCGGACCAGTCAGGGCCTAACTTTCGCCCTCCAGGCACCCGAAGGAGGTCGCAAGATGGACGGGATCACGATTGTCGGAGGCGGAATCGCGGGACTGACGGCGGCAATCACCTGTGCCGAGGCGGAGGCGAACGTCACGCTGCTCGAGGCGCACGACGACCTCGGCGGCCGAGCCCGCAGCGCCGACGGCCCCTATCGGGCCAACCTCGGCCCCCACGTCCTCTACAAGGACGGCCCGTTCTGCCGCTGGCTGCGCGAGCGCGATCTGATGCCGCGGACGCGCGGGGTGCCGCTGGCCCCGATCCGGTTCCGCTGGGAGGGCGAGCTGCGCCGCACGCCGCCGCTCGCCACCGCCCCGGCCGTCCTCCGGCTGCGCGGCCGCCAGGCGCCCTCCGACCGCGACTTCCGCAGCTGGGCGACCGAGCTCACCGACGCCAGGACGGCCCAGATTCTCTCGGCGGCGGCCGGCGTCTACACCTTCCATCACGACCCGGGGGAGCTCTCGGCCGAGTTCATCTGGGGCCGCACCGTGCGGGCGCTCCTCAACGCCCCGCCCCCGGCCCGCTACGTGATCGGCGGCTGGAGCTCCCTGGTCGAGCTGCTCGAGGGCCGGGCGCGAGATCTCGGGGTCAGGATCGAGACCGGCCGCTGCGTCGGATCCCTCCCCGCTCCACCGGCGATCGTCGCGACCGAGATCCACGAGGCGCGCGACCTGCTCGGCGACGACTCGCTCACGTGGCCGAGCGGCCGCACGGTCTGTCTCGACCTCGGCGTCGAGCACCGCCGCGGCGACCCGTTCGTCGTCTCCGACCTCGACGAGGCGGGCTGGTTCGAGCGCTACAGCGCCGCCGACTCGAGCCTCGCGCCGCCCGGCGAGGAGCTGGTCCAGGCGCAGATGCCGATCCGTCCTGGCGAGAGCCCCGACCAGGCGTGCCTGCGGCTCGAGACGCTGATCGACCTGGCGCTGCCCGATTGGCGCGAGCGCGAGACCTGGCGGCGGCGGACTGTGATGGACGGGCGCAGCGGCGCCCTCGACATGCCGGGCACGACCTGGAGGGATCGGCCGGTGGTCGACCGCGGCGACGGCGTCTTCGTCGCCGGCGACATGATGGCCTCGCCCGGGCTCCTCTCCGAAGTCGCCTGGGGGAGCGGGGTCGAGGCCGCGCGCGGCGCGGTCGCGGCCCTCGCCCCGAGCCGCCCGGCTCTGCGGGCCGCCTGAGGCCGTCGCCTATGGCGCGAAGCTCTCGAGGCGCTCGGCGAGGCGGTTCATCCCCCGCTCGCGGGCGGCGGCCGCCGCGCCCTCCCAATCGGTTGGGCGGTCGGGTGGGCGCTCGACCCCGGCGTCGCGCAGCGTCGCGATGTCCTTGAAGGCGAGCAGCTCCTCGCGGGAGTCGAGCAGGGCGCCGCGCAGCTTCGGGCGAGAATCGCGGATCGCGTTGTCGAGGACGGCCTCGAGCGAGCCGTGGCGGCGAAGCAGCTCGGCGGCGGTCTTCTCACCGACGCCCTTCGCTCCTGGGATGCCGTCGGAGGGGTCGCCGCGGAGGGCGATGAAGTCGGGGACCTGGGCGGGGTCGATCCCGTAGCGCTCGCGGACTCCGTCCGGTGTCACCTCTTCGGCGCCTTTGCCGCCGGTGCGGACGTAGAGGACGGTGACCCGCTCTCCGGCGCACTGGTACATGTCGCGGTCGCCGGTCAGGAGCAGCGCCCGCCCGCCGGCCTCGGCCTCGAGCCGGGCGTAGGTGCCGAGCAGGTCGTCGGCCTCGAGCGATTCGCTGACCGCGACCGTCCACTCGAACGCCTCGAAGAACGCCCGGCAGTCTGCCCACTGCGGGGCGAGCTCATCGGGGACGGCGTCGCGGTCGGCGTGGTAGGCGGGGAACAGCTCGGTCCGGTAGGAGGCGGCGTCGGGGCCGAAGCAGAGGACGACCGCTCGCGGGTCGTGGGCTTCGACCTCGCGGACGATCAGATTCGCCGCCCCGAGGAGGGCGTTGACCGGGTTGCCGTCGGGGCCGACGATCGATTTCGGCAGAGCGTAGAACGCCCGGAACAGCATCGAGGGCGTGTCGACCGCGAGCAGCGGCCGCGTCTTCCCGGAGCCTCGTCCCATCGGAGGAAGACTAGGGGCCGATGCTCAGTCGCCCCACCATCCATTGAGGAGCTCGAAGTCCCCCTCTTCGCCGAGGATGCCGGACGCGATGTACTCGAGCCCGTCCGGCCCGGCCTCGAACGCGCGGGTGACGCCGGGGCCGATTCGGACGGCGTCGAGCGCCTCGACGTCGACGATCTCGCCATCGACATTGACCCGACCGGCGCCCGAGAGGACGACGTAGATCTCCTCCACCTTCTCGTGCCGGTGGCCGAACGCCTGCCGTTTTCCCGGGGCGAGCCGGTGGTAGCTGAGGCCGGCCTGTTCGACCTCGAGGTCCGAGTTCGCGAAACGCGCCTGCTGGAACTCGCCGAGGCCGAACTTGGGGGCCGAGTCCTCGACGTCAGTGAGGCTCTTCTTCGTGAATCGAGAGGCCATGCGTGTACGGTCCCCGCGATGGGTGGAGGCCAAACTCCCCGGATCCCGCCCGGGTCGCGCCGGCAGATCGGCCTCGTCAACGCGGGCCTGGCGAGGCTGTTCGGGCTCGCGGCCGGCGGCCGCCCGCCGCCGCGGATCTTCACCACGCTGGCCCGCCACCGCCGCCTGTTCCGCCGCTGGCTCTGGTTCGCGGGGGCGCTGATGCCCCGCGGCAGGCTGCCGCGGGAGGACACCGAGCTGGTCATCCTCCGTGTCGCCGACAACACCGGTTGCGAGTACGAGTGGAGCCATCACGTCCGGATCGGCAGCAGGGCGGGCCTCAGCCGCGAGCAGATCGCCCGGGTCCGGGAGGGCGCCGCCGCGGAGGGCTGGTCGGAGCGGCAGTCGATGCTGCTCGGCGCTGCCGACGAGCTCCACGCCGACGGCGCGATCGGCGACGAGCTCTGGGCCCGGCTCGCGGCCGAGCTCGACGAGGTCGAGCTGATCGAGCTCTGCATGCTTGTCGGCCACTACGAGATGCTGGCGATGACGCTGAACACGCTCCGCGTCGCCTCCGACTTCCCACCGGAGGAGACCGGCGCTTGATGGGCCTGCGCGACCGGCGCTGCCTGATCACCGGCGCCGCCAGCGGCATCGGCCGCGCGACCGCGCTGGCCGCGGCGGAGCGCGGGGCGGAGCTCCACCTGACCGACGTCCAGGCACTCGACGACGTCGTCGCCGAGGTCGAGCGCGGCGGCGGCCGGGTCGGGACCGCGACCGTCGCCGACGTCGCCGACCACGACGCGGTCGTCGCCCTCGCCGAGCGGGTCCACGCGGCCGGCGGCAGCGTCGACGTCGTGATGAACATCGCCGGGGTCTCGACCTGGGGCTCGATCGAGCGCCTACGCCACAGCGACTGGGAGAAGATGATCGACGTCAACCTGATCGGGCCGATCAGCGTCCTCGAGTGCTTCGTGCCGCCGATGATCGACGCCGGAAGGGGCGGCCACGTCGTCAACGTCTCCTCGGCCGCCGGCCTCTTCGGGCTCCCCTGGCACGCCGCCTACAGCGCCAGCAAGTTCGGCCTTCGCGGCGTCTCCGAGGTCCTCCGCTTCGATCTACGCCGCCACGGGATCGGCGTCAGCCTGGTCTGCCCGGGAGGGGTGAGGACGCCGCTCGTCGACACCGTCGAGATTGTCGGGGTCGACCGCTCCGACCCGAAGGTGCAGAGGGCGATCGCCCACTTCATGCGCCGGGCTGTGACCCCGGAGCGGGTCGCCGAGCGGATCCTCGAGGCGATCGAGAAGGACCGCTACATGGTGTTCACCTCGGCCGACATCAGGATCGGCCACTGGTTCCAGCGCAAGTTCGCGCCGCCCTACGAGGCGGCGATGCGCCGCCTCAACGACCGCATGGTCGCGATCGCCAAACGACCCTGAGCGCCGAGCGAGCAAGCGTCGCAATTTGATTTCTCGCGCGGCGAGCGAAGCGCG
Source organism: uncultured Solirubrobacterales bacterium (assembly GCA_963780815.1). Taxonomy (GTDB): domain Bacteria; phylum Actinomycetota; class Thermoleophilia; order Solirubrobacterales; family 70-9; genus VRUE01. Next base: position 135,385 of record CAWADG010000005.1, read on the forward strand.
AGGTGGCTGTGCAGCGAGCCGGGTGCGCCGGTCCTCTAGGTTTGGCTGTTCTGACCGAGCCCGCCCTCGACATCGAGAAACTGGTCAAGACCTACCCGACCGGGGTCGAGGCGCTGCGCTCGGTCTCGCTCGAGATCCAGCCCGGCGAGTTCTTCGGGCTGCTCGGCCCGAACGGGGCCGGCAAGTCGACCCTGATCCATTGCACCACCGGCCTGGCCCAGGTCAGCTCGGGCTCGATCCGGACCTTCGGCCACGACGCGATCAGCGATTACGAGGCCTCGCGCCAATCGGTCGGCCTCGCGCCGCAGGAGCCGAACCTCGATTGGTTCCTCACCGTCGAGGAGACGCTCGACTACCACGCCGGCTACTTCGGGGTGCCGAAGCGCGAGCGGCGCGAGCGGGCGAAGGAACTTCTGGAGACGTTCTCGCTGACCGAGAAGCGCGACGAACGAACCCGGACACTCTCGGGCGGGATGAAGCGTCGCCTGATCCTGGCGCGGGCGATGATGCACCGGCCGCGTCTGCTGATCCTCGACGAGCCGACCGCCGGCGTCGACGTCGAGCTGCGGCTCGAGCTCTGGCACTACGTCCAGCGGATCAACCAGGAGGGGACGACGATCCTGCTCACGACCCACTACCTCGAGGAGGCCGAGCAGCTCTGCGACCGGATCGCCTTCATCAACCACGGCGAAATCGTCGCCGAGGGGACGAGCGAGGACCTCGCCTCGAGCTTCGGCGTCGTCAACCTCGAGGACGCCTACCTGGCGCTGGTCGGCCGCAAGGAGCTCTCGCGCTCCCACATCGAGGTCGAGGAGGTCGAGGCGTGACCGCCACCGCCAGGATCCGCTTCTACACGCTCTGGCGCCGCGAGGTGAGCCGGTTCATGAAGATCAAGAAGCAGACGCTCGGGGGACCCCTGCTCGAAACCTTCCTCTACATCTCGGTCTTCGGCGCCGCGCTCGGGTCTCGGATCGACAAGCTGCACGGGATCGACTACGTCGTCTTCGTCATCCCCGGCCTGATCATGATGTCGTTCTCGATCAACTCCTTCGCCAACAACTCCTCCTCGATCCTGCAGCAGAAATTCCAGGGGGCGATCCAGGACCAGCTCTCCTCGCCCGCCTCACCGGCGGAGCTGCTGCTGGCGTTCTCCTTCGGCGGCTTCATGCGCGGCCTGATCGTCGCCGCCCTGACCTTCATCGCCGCCTCGATCCTCGTTGACCTTCCGGTCGACCACATCCTCGTCCTGGTGCCGGGGCTGTTCCTGGTCGGCTTCTTCTTCTCCCAGCTCGGGGTCCTGATCGGCGTCCGCGCCGAACAGTTCGACGACGTCGCCTTCGCCCAGACCTTCATCCTCCAGCCGCTGATCTTCCTCGGCGGGGTCTTCTACTCGGCGACGCTGCTGCCGCAGCCGTTCGAGACCCTGACCCACTTCAACCCGATCTTCTACATGATCAACCTGGTCCGCTACGGGTTCATCGGCTACACCGAAGTCAGCATCGCCCTCTCCCTCGTCGCCCTCGCCGCCGCCACCACGGCCCTCTTCGTCGTCAACCTGCGCCTGTTCTCGAGCGGCTACCGCCTTCGCGCCTAGACGTGCCGTGAGTTAGCCGCCCATATCGGCGGCTAACTCACGGCACGTAGCTGTCGATCTGGGCGGCTCCCGTTCGTCGTTAGGGTGAAGGCGGCCATCCGCGGCCGCCGCGAAAAAGGAGGCACACGATGCAGTACATGCTCGGTCTGATCGGCGATGAGCCCAACTTCGAGGAGATCTCGCCGGATGAGATGCAGGCGACGATCGACCTGATGGATCGCTACAACCAGGAACTGAAAGACGCCGGCGCCTGGGTCATGGGGGCCGGCCTGCGCGAGCGCGCGACGGCCTCGGTCGTCCGCTTCCCGCTCGAGGAGGGCGGCGAGGCGGCGGTCACCGACGGTCCCTTCGCCGAGACCAAGGAGCAGCTGATGGGCTTCTGGATCATCGAGGCGGCGAATCTGGACGAGGCTCTCGAGTGGACGAGGAAGGCGCCGCTCCAGGGCGTCGCGGTCGAAGTCAGGCCGCTGGTCGAGGAGTCCGGTGAGGACGACATCTCCGGCGCCGAACTGCTCGAGCGGGTGACGGAGAAGCACTAGGCGAGCTTGCAGGCAGCGCACCGCGACAGCGTCGTCGACCGCACGTTCCGGCACGAGTCGGGCCGGGCGGTGGCGACGCTGATCCGCGTCCTCGGCGACTTCGACGCCGCCGAAGAGGCGGTCCAGGAGGCCTTCGTCGTCGCCCTCGAGCGCTGGCCCCGCGACGGCGTCCCCTCGAACCCGGGCGCCTGGATCACCCAGGTCGCCCGCAACAACGCGATCGACCGCCTCCGACGTGAGCGGAACCTCCGCGACAAGACCGCGATCCTCGAGGGCCTCGAGGCGATCCGCCCGCCGCAGCTGGGCCCCGCCGAGGAGGTCGCCGCCGCAGGCGAGATCGAGGACGACCGCCTGCGCCTGATCTTCACCTGCTGCCACCCCGCCCTCTCACTCGAGGCCCGCGTCGCCCTCACGCTGCGGACGCTCGGCGGCCTCGGCACCGCCGAGATTGCGCGCGCGTTCCTCGTCGCCGAGACCGCGATGGCCCAGCGCCTGGTTCGCGCCAAGCGCAAGATCGCCCAGGCGGGAATCCCCTACGAGGTTCCCGAGGCCGAGCGGATGCCGGAGCGCCTGCCGGGGGTGCTCGCGACCCTCTACCTGATCTTCAACGAGGGCTACCTGGCGTCCGATTCCGACTCGCTGGTGCGGACCGAGCTCAGCGCCGAGGCGATCCGCCTGGCCCGGGTGCTCGCCTCGATGCTCCCGCGCGAGCCCGAGGTCGTGGGACTGCTGGCGCTGATGCTGCTGACCGACTCGCGCCGCCCGGCGCGAGTCGACGACGACGGCGAGGCGGTGCCGCTCGACAAGCAGGACCGAACGCTCTGGGATGCCGAGCAGATCGCGGAGGGGCTGGCGCTGTCCGAGCAGGCCGCCGCCCACGGCCCGGTCGGCCCCTACACGATCCAGGCCCGGATCGCTGCCGCCCACGCCGAGGCCGAGTCGCCGGAGCAGACCGACTGGGCGCGGATCGTCCGCCTTTATGAATGGCTGGGCCGCGTCGCCCCGAGCCCGGTGGTCGAGCTGAACCGCGCGGCGGCGGTGGCGATGCGCGACGGCCCCCAGCGCGGGCTCGACCTGATCGACGGGATCGACGGCCTCGATGCCTACCCGCAGCTCCATTCCGCCCGCGCCGAGCTCCTGCGGTGGCTCGGCCGCGACGAGGAGGCGGGGCGCGCCTACGCGCGCGCTCTCCAGCTGACCACCAACCAGGTCGAGCGGCGCTACCTCGAGCGGCGGCGGTCTGAGGTGGGGAGCGGGAGCCCATCCCGCCACGAATAATCGACTTTTCTGCACCGATCCGGCAGTCTCCGTCTCTATCCTCATTTGATGCCCGGGAGACGAGCATTGGTGCGCTCGGCGGTCGCAGCCACGGTCGCCACGGTGGCGTTGCTCGCGCTCGCCGCTCCGGCGGGGGCATTCATCTATTGGGGAAACTTCGTTCAGGGAACGATCGGCCGCGCCGAGAACGACGGCAGTGGCGCAAACCCCGCCTTCATCACCGGCGCCGGGGCCGTGCAATCAGTCGCCGTCGACGGCGACCACATCTACTGGACCAATGAAACCGGCGGCACGATCGGGCGGGCCAATATCGACGGCACCGGGGTGGACCCGAATTTCATCACGGAAATCAAAGGCCCGAACGGAGTCGCGGTGACAACGACGTCGATCTACTGGTCCGCGGTCACCGGCGGCACGATCGGGCGGGCGAAACTCGACGGGACGAGCCCGCAGCGCGAACTCATCTCGGGCCTGGCGGTTCCCTGTGGGGTCGCCGTCGACGCCGGACACGTGTACTGGGGCGAAGGCTCCACGGGCTCTCCCGCCTACATCGGGCGCGCCGGGCTCGACGGCTCCGACGTCAAAGCCCAATTCATCGAAATCCCAGGCACGAGCGTGCCCTGCGGGGTCGCGGTCGACTCGGCAAATGTCTTTTGGAGTGAGCCCGGCTTCCTTTTCCTGACCGGAACCCGCCTCGGACGCGCCAACAAGAACACCGGCTCCGGCGCCGACCCGAACTTCATCGGCGACGCCTCGGGGCCATGCGGCGTCGCCCGCGACGCCTCCCGTCTCTACTGGACCAACGCGGGCAATGGGACGATCGCCCGCGCCAACGCCGACGGCACCGCCGTTGAAGAGAGCTTCATTACCGGCGTCGGAGGGATTGAACAGGTCTGCGGCATCGCGATCGATGGGCTGAGCTCCCCGCCGGCGCCGCCTGCGGGCCCCCCGGTCCCCGACACGAGGGCTCCGGTGGCGAAGATCTCGAAGGGCCCGGGGAAGAAGCTCGGCCAGGGGATCGCGAAGTTCAGCTTCAAGGCCGACGAGAAGGGCTCGAACTTCAGCTGCAAGCTCGATTCGAAGAAGCCGGCGAAGTGCACATCGCCGAAGACCTACCGGGGCTTGAAGCCCGGCCGGCACACCTTCAAGGTCTGGGCGACCGACGCGGCCGGCAACAAGTCGAAGCCCGCGAAGCGGGGCTTCAAAGTCCCGGCCTAGCCTCCGCCGACGTTCTCGCTGACCCAGGCCAGGTAGCCGGCGCTGCCGGCGAGGATCGGCGTCGCGAGGATCTCCGGCTCATCGTAGGAATGGATCTCGCGGATCGCGGCCTCGACCTCTCCGTATCGGCCTGCCTCGGTTTTCGCCAGGCACTGCCACTCGCGCGCCTGCTCGAGCTCGCCCTGCCAGCGATAGCGGCTGAGGATCGGCCCGACGACCTGGACGCAGGCCGCGAGCCGGCGGTCGAGCAGCGCGTCGGCGATCCGCGCCGCCTCCTGCTCGGAGGAGACCGTGGTCAGGACCTGGATGTACTGGGTCTCTTTCGGCTCGGGCATCAGCCACCGCCGCCGGCGAGGCGCCGCACCTGCGGCAGGTGGACCTCCTGCAGGTAGGAGTCCCAATCGATCGCCGCCGTGTCGAAGGAGAGCTCGGCGCGGTCGGCCTCGGGGAGGAGGTTGGCGAGGGTGCAGGCGTTGGCGTCGTCGAACAGGCAGTCGAGCTCGGTGTAGGCGCCGTAGATCTTGACCATCCGCGTCACCCGTTCGGCGAGCGAGCGGCCCGAACGCAGCATCCGCTCCTGCGGAAGGTGGACGGGGGAGGCCATCGCAACCCGCGCCGCCGCCGCCGCGAGCCGCTCGCGGCCGATCGTCCATCGCAGCGCGACCCGGCGGTCGACGAACTTGAGGTCGCCGATCTTGATCGGAGACCCGTTGCGCCCGGTCAGCGGATGGCCGAGGAAGTACTCGCGGATCTCCTCCGCGAGGCGGCCGATCGAGAGCGGGTTGCGGGCACTGCTCGCGATGGCGATCGTCCGCAGGCCGTGCTCGGGCGGATGGGCGGCGGCGACGACGCAGGCGTTGGCGACGAGGTCGACTGGGACGATGTCGATCACGTTGTCCTCGTGGCCGGGAAGGTGGGTGAGGCCGCGCGAGGCGTAGGCGAGGATCAGCGGGTCGGCGACCTTGATCCCCTCGAGCCAGCCCGGGCTCGGTGTCCTCAGGGCGGACTCGATGATCGTCGGCCGGATGATCGTCGTCGGGGCCGAGCGCTCGGCGACGAGGCGCTCGCCGAGCGCCTTCGAGAGCGCGTAGGTGTCGGGCCACCCGAGCTCGATCGCGTGCCGGCGGCTGCGGCGCGAGAGTTTCTCACGGATCCAGCGGCGGCGCAGCTCCTCGGCCCGCTCGGAGGCGACCAGGCCCTCGCGCCGTGCCGCATCGCGCCCGGCGGCCTTGGCGAAGCCGCTGCGCAGCGGCTCCTCGATCGATTCCCGCTCGAGCTCTTCCCGCCACCGCCGCCCGGTTGCCTGGAGCTCGTCGGGGTCGAGGGCCGCCAGCCCGTGATGCGGAATGCCGTCCTCGAGCACCCGGCCTGACTGGCGGTCGGCGACGTAGGCGGTCGAGACGTGGACGAGCTCGGGGTCGGAGCCGCTCTCGCGCAGCCGCTGCAGGAGCCGGACCGGGCCGAAGGTGTTGAGGGCAAGGGCGTCGTCGAGCGCCTCCTCGAAGGAGACGGTGGCGGCGCAGTGGATCACGGTGTCGATCCCGGCCAGCGCCTCGGCCGGCTGGTCGCCGAGTCCGTCGATCTCGAGATCTCCCCGCAGCGCCCGGATCCTGCCCGACTCGAGCTTGGCCCGGATCTCCTCGCGCGGAAGCCCGTCGAAGCAGTCGGCTGCGAGGACGCCGTCGAGGCGCTCGCCCGCGGTCGAGCCGCCCGGCGCCCTCAGCAAGACGACGAGCTGGTCGATGTCCGGGGCGCTGCGCAGGAGCGTGCCCAGCACCGCCTTGCCGAGGAAGCCTGACGCTCCGGTGAGGAGGACCTTCCTCCCCGCGAGCCGGTCCCGCACCCTCTGGCCGGCGGCGGTCGCGGTGGTCACCTCCCTGCTCACCGCGCCGATTCTAGGACAGGGGTCCTGGCCGTCCGGCCAGTCCCCCGGCGCCCTCGGCACTCAGCGGCAAAGGCGTTCGCGCGCGATCCAGTCGGAGCCCGGGGGAGGCTTTCTGGCCGGACCCGGTTTGCCCGTGCACTCCTCCGCCCCGAGGCGTGGTGCCCAGCCGGGCGCGCTCGAGGCGACGGCGGAGAGAAGGAGCGGAACCGGGTTGATCGGCGTGTCGTAGTGGCGGACCTCGAAGTGGAGGTGGGGGCCGGTCGCGTCTCCGGTCGAGCCCACGTACCCGATACCGGTCCCGCCGACCACGTGCTCACCGACGTAGGCGGTGATCCTCGACATATGCCCGTACCAGCTCGTGTACCCGAGGCGGTGCTGGATCACGACGAGGTTGCCGTAGCCGCCGCCGTTGTAGGAGGCATAGATCACCGTCCCGACACCGGCCGCGCCGATCGGGGTCCCTTCCGGCTCGGGGAAGTCGACACCGGTATGGGTGTGGCCGGGGCGCGGGGCGCCGAACGGCGACCCGATCGGGCCCGGGACCGGTCGCAGGAACCGAACCGGGCCGGTGGGCGCCTCGCCATTGTCGCCGCCCGCTCCGACCCGCAGCGCCCGGATCGTCTGCGGGCCGGCGAGGCCGTCGACCGAGATTCCGGCATCTTCCTGGGCGCGCAGGACCGCGGCCCTGGTCAGCGGCCCGAACAGGCCGTCGGCCCGCCCCGGCCCGTTTCCGGCGCGCTGGAGCAGGAATTGGAGCGCGGCGACGTCCCAGCCCCTGTCGCCGTATCGCATCACCCTGCTCCCGAGCCCCGGCCTGCCCCGCCAGCCGAGCGCCCGCCGGGTCCTCGGGCCGGCGATCCCGTCGATGTGGAGGCCGCGGCGGCGCTGGAAGGCGACGATCCCGCGGCGGGTCAGCGGTCCCCTGACCCCGTCGACGAAACCGCCGTAGAGGTGCAGCGCCTTGAGGGCGGACTGTAGGGCGGCGATGCGGGCCGGAATGCTCGCCTGCGCGGGCGCTGCGGTCGTCGCGAGGAAGATCGTGATCAGCCCCGCCGCGCCTACTGCTCGAATCGGGCGCATCCCGAATACTGGGTAACAGCTCCCGTCCCAGCGCCCGCAACATCGGTTGCACCCCGCGGCCCGGGGTCGCCGGGCCGCGGGGCTCGGGGGTCAGCGTTGGAACGCCTCGGCCTGGCGGTCGATCACTTCCGGGTCGCGGTGTTCGAGCTCGTCGGCGTCGTGCACGGCCCACCCGACCCGCTCGACCAGCTGCGCCGAGAAGTGGTCGGACTCGAGATCGGTGAGGGCGATTCGCTCTCGGTAGACGACCTCGCTCTCTGAGGCCTCGGGGGCGTCGGCTACTACGAGTATCTGCGGCATGACTCCTCCTCGTTCGAGTTCGCCAAGACTCGCGGCCCTGGTTATCCCGCAGATCAACTTCCCGTAAAGATCCGGTCAAAACTGTGGGAACGACTTAGACTGTTCGCCGATGCTGCCTCGCCGGATCGTGACCGCGGCCCTCGTCCTGGCCACCGCCGGACTCCTCGGCGGTGCCGCCGTGGCCTCCGCAGCGCCCGCCATCGACGGTCAATTCCCGCTCGCGTCGGCCGTCGACACCAACACCAAGATCGCGGCCGGACCCGACGGGAACATCTGGCTCGCGGTGCACGGCGTAAACAACGACGTCGCCCGCGTCACACCCGCCGGCCAGGTCGACGAATTCGAACTCAAAGAAATCGAAAACCCTTCGGGGATCGCCGCGGGGCCGGAAGGGAAGATCTGGGTCACGGCGACGAACAAGGTCGCCTCGTTCTCCCCGTCAAACCCGAGCTTGAGCGAAGCGTTCACGGTCCTCGACGCTGAGAGCAACAGCCCGATCGTCGCCGGTCCCGACGGGCAGATGTGGTTCGGAGCGAACGAAAAGGTCGACCACTTCGCACCCTCGGATCCGGAAGGGGCGAAACCGGTTTCGGTACCGGGCCTGAGCCCGAGAGACATCGACGTCGCCGGCTCGCTGATCGCCATCGCCGACGCCGGCAAACCGCGGATCGTGACCCTGACCACAGCCGGCGTCCTCCAGCCGGACATCGTGATCGGCCACAAGAACAACCTTGAAGAACAGGAAGGCGCGTCGCAGGGCGCTCGCCGGGAGCCCGAGCGGCCAGATCGGATTCTCCGATCCCGGGAACTACCCCGAGAGCATCGGCCTGGTCACGCCGCCCAACCCGGCCCAGGAGTTCGAACGCGACGGCGACCCGTTCGGCGTCGCTTACGGGTCGGATGGCGCGTACTGGATTGCCCTTTTCGGTGGCGCCGCCTCGCCCGGGGTCGAGAGGATGACGACCACGGGAGAGCACACCTACCTCGGCGGCCTCAAACCGGATTTCGGCGCCCGACAGATCGCGGCCGGGCCGGGGAACACGATGTGGATGACCGCGGAAAACAACAAAACCACAGAATTTGAGGTGGTCCGGATCAGCGGCCTCGAACCGCCGGTCGTCCCGATCAGCGGCACGAAACCGAAAGCGCCCGAGACGAAGATCTCGAAGGGGCCGAAGAAGACGGTCAAGACCCGGGGCAAGCGGGCCAAGGTCACCTTCAAGTTCAGCTCCTCCGACGAGGGCGCCAAGTTCGAATGCGCCCTGGTGACGATCAAGAAGGGCAAGAAGGCGCCGAAGCCGAAGTTCAAGGGCTGCAAATCGCCGAAGAAGCTCAGCCTCAAGCCGGGCAAGTACCGCTTCAGCGTCCGCGCTGTCCTCTCCGGGGTCGTCGACCCCTCGCCGGCGACCAAGGCCTTCAAGGTCGTCCACGTCAAGGGCTAAGCCGCACGGGCTACTCGCCGATCAGCTCGATCCGGTAGCCATTGGGGTCCCGTAGCGGGTCGATCCCGCTGAAGGCATCACGCCACGACTCACGAGTAGCAGCGAAGGCTTTCGGGATCCGTCGATTCATATTTGATCCGGGATTCGGGGTCTCCGTAAGACCCAGCCTCAGGCGAGCTATGGTGGTTGTCGCTGCATGCATGCGGCGACAACGACGCGAGGAGAGAGATGCCGACCGCCAAAAAAACCGCACTCGCCAAGAAGACCACAGACGAGAAGTCCACGGAGCTGTCTGAGCAGTGGCTCGAACTGGTCAGGACCGGTGAGCAGACCGCGAGCGAGACGCTGCATGTGTTCGTCGAGACGGTTGAGAAGGCAGTGCCCGGGAGTCTGGCCAAACAACGGGAGATCATCGACTCCGGGCTGGAGATGGCGCAGGTAATTATCCGCGCCCAGTACGAGGCAATGCGCGGCCTCGTGCGCAGCGCCGTGCTGGTGAACGTGAAGGTCGACACCAACATCGACACGGACGTTGACGTGAAGGTCCCAACGAACGTCGACGTGGCGTCGCGAAAATCAACGACCTAGAACGGTAACGGCCCGCTACTTACCAATTATCTCAATTCTGTACCCGTCGGGGTCGCGGACGAAGCAGATGCGGTGGCCCTCGGTGCGGCCGCCGGGGCGGTAGGGGGGCTTTTCGGGCTCGATGTCCTTCTCCGCGAGGCCGGCGAGGGTGCCGTCGAGGTCGTCGACCAGGAGGGCGATGTGGTTGTAGGCCGTGCCGTGGTCGTAGGACTCGACGCCGTGGTTATAGGTCAGCTCCAGCACGTCGCCCTCGCCGGGCAGCCCCATGAAGACGTTGACCGCCTCGTCGCCGATCGGCATCCGGCGGCGCTCCTCGAAGCCGAGCTTCTCGTAGAAGGAGACCGATCGGTCGATGTCGCCGATCCGGTAGCAGGTGTGGAGGAAGGTGGCGATGACCTCAGGCTACCGAGGGGCGGTATACCGAGGGGCGGTGTCTGGGGAATACTGTCCGGAGATGGAAGCGCCGGAGACGAGGTCGGTTCGCATCCACGGCCGCTCGGTCGCCTACGTCGCGGCCGGCGACGGGCCGGTCCTGCTGCTGATCCACGGCATGGCCGGGACCTGCGAGAGCTGGCGCGAGGTGATCGAGCCGCTGGCCCGCGATCACACCGTGATCGCCCCCGACCTTCCCGGCCACGGCGCCTCCGAGCCCGCCGGCGGCGACTACTCGATCGGCGCTCTCGCGGCCGGCCTGCGCGACCTGCTGCTCGCCCTCGGCCACGACCGCGCGACGGTCGTCGGCCACTCGCTCGGCGGTGGGGTGGGCATGCAGTTCGCCTACCAGTACCCCGAGATGATCGAACGTCTGGTGCTCGTTTCCAGCGGTGGGCTCGGCCCGGAGGTGAGCCCGGTCCTCCGCGCCGCGACGCTCCCCGGCGCCGACCTCTTCATCGCCGCCACCGCCGGGCCGGGTGCCGCCGTGGGTTCGGTGCTGGGGAAGGGATTGGCGGCGCTCGGCCTGCGTCCGGACCCCGACGTCGCCGAGGTGGCGCGGAGCTACGCGTCCCTCAACGACTCCGACCGCCGCGCCGCCTTTCTCGCCACCGTCCGCGCCGTGATCGGGACCGGCGGCCAGCGGATCGACGCCGCCGATCGCCTCTACCTGGCCGAGGCTGTGCCGGTCCTTATCGTCTGGGGCGCCGACGACTCGATCATCCCGGTTCGCCATGGCGAGGGGGCGCACGAGGCGATTCCCGGCAGCAGGCTCGAGGTCTTGGAGGGCGTCGGCCACGTGCCACAGCTGGAGGCGCCCGGACGCTTCACCATCGGCCTCGAACGGTTCCTGCGCGACACCGAGCCGGCGCGGTTCGATTCCGACGAGTGGCGGGCCCGGCTGCGCGTCGCCTGAGCGATGGCGACGGGCGCGAGGTGAGCGGCAGGGCGGCGCTTGTCGCCAGGTTCCGGGCGGCGCGGCGCGACCCGGAGCTGGCGGTCCTCGAGGGCTTCCACGCGCTCAAGCACGCGCTCCGTTTCGGGGCCGAAGTCGAGGCGGTGGTCGCCGTCGACGCCGACGGGCTCGAGGAGCTCGCCGCCGAGCTCGCCCCCGATCTTGAGGGCACGCTCGCGGGGCGGGCGACCACCGTCGCCCGCGAGGTCCTCGCCGAGCTGGTCCCGCAGGCGCCCCGGACCGGCGTCGTCGCGATAGCCCGCCGGCCCGCGGTCGACGTCGGCGCGGTCCTAGCCGCCCCGATGGCGGCGCCGATCGTCCTGCTCGAGGACCCGCGGACGATGGGGAACATGGGAGCCTGCGTCCGGGTCGCCGCCGCCGCCGACGCCGCCGCGGTCCTGACGACGGGGGACAACGACCCCTGGCACCCGGACGCGCTCCGCGGCGCCGCCGGGCTCCACTTCGCCCTCCCGGTCGCCGGGGTCCCGCGTCTGCCCGACACCGAGCGGCCGCTGATAGCGATCGACCCCGACGGCGAGAAACTTCGCCCGGCGGATCTCCCGCCCGGCGCGATCCTCGCTTTCGGCACCGAGCGCCACGGCCTCACCGAGCGAGCTGCTCGACCGCGCCGACGCCCGGCTCGGCATCCCGATGCGCCCTGGCGTCTCGAGCCTGAACCTCGCGACCGCGGTCGCCGCCGTCCTGTTTGCCCAACGCCTCTAGAGCGGTCTAGTATGCACTCACTTCCGTCCCCTTTGAAAGGACCCACCTCTTGCTGCCCCTCGCAGATGTCAGCTTCGGCGAACTGCTCCTGATCGTCCTTGAGATCTTCTTCTTCGTGATCTGGATCTGGATCCTGTTCACGATCATCACCGACCTCTTCCGCGACCACGAGATGTCGGGCTGGGGGAAGGCGGTCTGGGTCTTCTTCCTGATCTTCCTCCCGTTCATCACGGCGTTGATCTACCTGATCGCGCGCGGGAGCGGGATGCGGGACCGGACGATCAAAGCCCAGGCGGATGCGAAAAAGCACTTCGACGAATACGTCCGCGAGACGGCCCACACCTCTCCCGCCGATGAACTGCACAAACTCCAGGAGCTGAAGGAAAAGGGCGCTCTCACCGACGAGGAGTTCCAGCAGGCGAAGTCGAAACTGCTCGCCTAGCGCCGGCGTCGACAGGGCGGCTGTTTCTCCTCCAAAGGGTCGGTTTCTGCAACCGAAGTTGCAAGTTATTAGCAACTCCTAACATCGGCGGCCGCATTTCGTTAGCGTGCGCCGCCGATGTTTGAGTCGTCCTCCGGCTACCAGAGGCGTTGGCTGCTGCCCGCGGCCGCGCTGCTAGCGATCGTCTGCCTGTGGGCTGCCGGCGGGGGCTCCGCCCCTGCTCAGACCCTGCAGGAAAAGTTCGACACCACCCAGGGCAAGCTGGACGAAGTCCGCAAGAGCGAACGCTCGCTGAGCGCGACGATCGCCGAGCAGAACCAGGCGATCGACTCGATGCTCGGCGAAGTCTCGGTCCTGCGCCGCGAACAGGCCGCGATCGAAGGCGAACTCGCGGCCAAGCAGGCCGAGCTCGAACGGGCGAGCGCGAAGCTCGAGGCCGACAGGGAACGACTGGCGCGGATCAAGGCGCGGCTGAAGCGGGCGCTCGGGGTCCTTCGCCGGCGACTGATCGCGATCTACGAGTCGGGCACCCCCGACATGGTCAGCGTCGTGCTCGACTCGGCGACCTGGTCCCAGGCCAGCACCCGCGCCGACTACCTGAATCAGATCCAGGACCACGACGACGCCGTCGCCAACCGGGTCAAGGCGCTGCGAAACGAGGCGAGGGCGGCGGTGGAGCGGATGACCGCGGTCCGGCTCGAGATCAAGGAAGCGCGCGACGCGATCGCCGCCAAGGAGCGCGAAGCGGCTGCCGCCCGGGCCGAGGCCGAGAAGCGCTTCGGCGAACTCAAGGCCGCCCAGGCGGAACGGCGCGAAACCCTCGACGGGCTCGAGTCGCGCTCGCAGGCGCTCGGCGACAACCTCGCGAACATCTCCGAACAGATCGCCAGCGCCGGCCAGACCCCGCCGGCCAGCGCCCCGGCCCCGCTCACCCCCGGCCAGACCGCCGGCTACATCTCCGAAAGCCAGGCGAGCATCCCCTCGGCGGCCCCGCCGGCGATCCAGGGCGCGATCGAAGCCGCCAACTCGATCGCCACCACCCCCTACATCTGGGGCGGCGGCCACGGCTCCTTCTCCTCTCCGGGCTACGACTGCTCGGGCGCGGTCAGCTTCGCCCTCAACGGCGGCGGCTTCCTCTCCAGCCCGCTCGACTCGACCGGGCTCGAGACCTGGGGCGAACCGGGCCCGGGCCAGTGGATCACCGTCTACGCCAACGCCGGCCACGCTTGGATGATCATCGCCGGCCTTGCCTTCGACACCGTCGGCGGCCCCGGCCCGCGCTGGCACTCCTCACCGGTCGACTCGCCCGAAGGCTTCATCGCCCGCCACCCGCCGGGCTACTGACCCGGGGTCAGAGCGCCGGGGTATCCGCCGTCTCGAGGCGGCGTCCCAGCGCGCCCCAGGCGGCGACACCGCCGCTGGCGACGTGGGCTATCCGCTCGAACCCCTCGCGTTGGAGGATCGAGGCGGCGAGGCCACTGCGTTTCCCCGCCTTGCAGATCGTCGCCACCGGGCGGTCGCGGGGCAGCTCGCCGGTCCGTCCCGCAAGCTCTGCATAGGGAATGTGGACCGAGCCCGGGATGTGGCCTGACTCGAACTCGCCGGCATTGCGGACGTCGATGACGAGCGGTGGCTCGTCGCCGTCGACCAGTGCCGCCAGCCCGGCGACGTCGATCGCCTCGATCCGGCTCACCGGGCGCTCCTCCGCCCGCCAGGCGCTCATTCCGCCGCCCAGAAAGCCGCGGACGCTCAGACCGACGGCGGCAAGCAATTCGGCGGCCTCGAGCTCGTTGCCGTCGGAGGCGGCGACGACCACGACATCGGCATCGTGCGGGATGACCTGGGCGACCTTCGTCGCAAACCCCGTGTCGTAGGCCGAGGCGCTGATCGCGCCGGGAATGTGGGCCTCGTCGAACTGCTCGTTCGTCCGCGAGTCGACCGCCACCGCGCCGGCGGCGACCGCCGCCTGAACCCCGCTCGGCGAGAGCCGGGCGGGGGCGCCGATCGCCTCGACCAGCGGCCCGCGGTTGAGGCCGACGATGTACTCGACGTTCGGCGGCCGGGTCCCGATACCCGACACCGCGTCCTCGATGAAGTCGGCCTCGTCGGCGATCGCCAGGGCGCGGTTGTGGCGGCGCTCGAACCCGATCGTCGACGAGGTCTTGAGGTCGATCCCCGAGGAGCCGCAGAGCGAGCCGCCGAGGTGGCCGGGCCAGACCTCGACCTCGTCGGGCAGCGCCATCAGTCGGTCGTGCAGCGAGCGGAAGATCTCGGCGGCGCCCTCGCGCGGCTCGACCGCCAGGTCGGGGCGGGCGACGTCGCCGACGAACAGCGAGTCGCCGGTCAGGACCGCCACCGGGTCGCCGCCGCGGCCTGGATCGCGCAGCAGGAACGAGGTGTGCTCGGGGCGGTGCCCGGGAGTGTTGATCGCCTCGATCGAGGCGCCGTCGCCGAGCTCGAGGACCCAGCCGCCGGTGAACGGCTCGTGCTCGTACTCGGCGCCGGCGAGCTCGCTGACGTGGATCGTCGCCCCCGTCGCCCGTGCCAGCCGGCCGTGCCCGGAGACGTGGTCGGCGTGGTTGTGGGACTCGAGCACGTGCTCGATCCGAACTCCGTGCAGCCGCGCAAGGTCGAGGTAGGGCTCGATGTCCCACTGCGGGTCGATGACCGCGGCGACTCCGCTGCCGGTGTCACCTACGAGGTAGGAGGCGCAGCCGAGGTCCTCGTGGATGACTTGCCTGAAGAGCATTGGCGTCGACCCAATCTACAGAGGGGGGATCGGCGTCCCCAGGTATAGGGATCCCCAATTTCGGGTAGTCGCCTCGGCAACCGAGAGTAGTTCCACAAACACATCGCCCGCTCCCGGAGTGCTTCCGCAGGCGGACGGAAAGGGGGATGTCATGGAGTCGACGACGATCAGGGCCTCCGAACGGACCATCGACCGCCGCGGAGACCAGACGGTCGGGGCGGTCTAGGTGAGCCAGTGCTGGAAGCCGGCGGACCCGGCGCCCCTCGGCCTCGCCGCGGCCTCGCGCTCGGCTACGGCGGGATCGCGCAGGTCCTGGCGGAGATGTGGGAGTTCCGCACCGGCAACACCTTCGGCGCGGTGGCGTTCACGTCCTTCGGGGCGTTCTGGCTCTCGTTCTGGGCGTTCGTCACCTTCTTCTCCGGCGATATCCCGGCCGCCCACGTCGGCGACGTGGTCGGCCTCTACCTGATCGCGTGGGGGATCTTCACCACTTACATGTTCGTCGCCTCGCTGCGGACCACGGCCGCCGTCGCGGTCGTCTTCTTCCTGCTGGCGATCACCTTCTTCCTGCTCGGCTTAGGCAACTCGGGCGGAAACGAAGGCCTGGTCGAAGTCGGCGGATGGTTCGGACTGGCGACCGCGGTCGCCGCCTGGTATGCATCGTTCGCGGCGGTGACCAACGCGACATTCGGGCGGACGGTCCTGCCGGTCCGGTCCCTCGGTCGCTGAGAGGAGGAGGAGCGAGATGGCAACGACCAGCCAACTGTCCGGGCTCGAGCGGGAGCTGAACGCCCTGCTCGACGTCGAGCGCTTCGAGCCCGCTTCCGAGTTCAGGGAGGTGGCGCTGTCGAGCGACCCGGCCGTCTACGAGGAGGCCGCCGCGGACCCCGAGGCATGGTGGCTACGCCAGGCCACGGAGCTCCTCGATTGGGCGGAGCCGCCGAGCGAGTCGCTCGACGACTCCGACCCGCCCTTCTACAGGTGGTTCGCCGACGGCAGGCTGAACGCGTCGGCGAACTGCCTCGACCGCCATGTCGAGGCCGGGCTCGGCCACCGCGTCGCCTACTTCTGGCGCGGCGAGGAGGGCGAGGAGCGGGCGATCACCTACGCCGACCTGCTCGCCGACGTCCAGCGCTTCGCCAATGCGCTGCGCGACCGCGGCATCGGCAAGGGCGACGTCGTCGGCATCTACCTGCCGATGATCCCCGAGGTCGTCGTCGCGATGCTCGCCTGCGCCCGGATCGGGGCCCCCCACAACGTCGTCTTCGGCGGCTTCTCCGCCGAGGCCGTGCGCGAGCGGATGGATTTCTCCGAGGCGAAGGCGCTGATCACCGTCGACGGCGCCCGCCGCAAGGGCCAGACCGCGCCGGTCAAGGCCCGGGTCGACGAGCTGATCGGCGACGTCGGCTCGATCGAGACGATCTTCGTCGTCCGCCATACCGGCGCCGAGTGCGAGATGCAGGAGGGTCGCGACGTCTGGGTCGACGAGGCGATGGCGGCCGCCGACGCCGAGTGCCCGGCCGAGCCGATGGACGCGGAGCATCCGCTCTACATCCTCTACACCTCGGGCTCGACCGCGAAGCCGAAGGGGATCCTGCACACGACCGGCGGCTACCTGGCCGGGGTCGCCTACACCCACCGCCAGGTCTTCGACCTCAAGCCCGAGCACGACGTCTACTGGTGCGCGGCGGACGTCGGCTGGGTCACCGGCCACTCCTACATCGTCTACGGGCCGCTCGCCAACGGCGCCACCAGCGTGATGTACGAGGGCGCCCCCGACTACCCGGACAAGGACGTCTGGTGGGACATCGTCGAGAGCCAGGGGGTGACGATCTTCTACACCGCGCCGACCGCAATCCGAGCCTGCATGAAATGGGGCGCCGAGCACCCCGAGCGCCATGATCTCTCGACCCTGCGGATGCTGGGCACCGTCGGCGAGCCGATCAACCCCAAGGCCTGGCTCTGGTACCACAAGGTGATCGGCGGCGAGCACTGCCCGATCGTCGACACCTGGTGGCAGACGGAGACCGGCCACATCATGATCTCGCCGCTGCCGGGGATCACCGCGACGAAGCCGGGCTCGGCGACCGTGCCGCTGCCCGGGATCGAGGCCGACGTCGTCGATGGCGATGGCAACCCGATCGAGGGCGAGGGCGAGGGCCTGCTGGTCCTGCGCCGGCCCTGGCCAGGGATGCTGCGGACGCTCTACCGCGAGGAGGAGCGCTTCATCGACACCTACTTCTCGCGATTCGGTCGCGAGACCTACCTGGTCGGCGACGCCGCCCGTCGCGACGAGGACGGCTACTTCTGGATCCTCGGCCGGGTCGACGACGTGATCAACGTCTCCGGCCACCGCCTCTCGACCGCCGAGGTCGAGTCGGCGATCGTCTCCCATCCGAAGGTCGCGGAGGCGGCCGTGATCGGCCAGAGCGATGAGGACACCGGCCAGGCGATCTGCGCCTTCGTCACCCTCGAAGGCGATATGGATGGAGACGACGAGATGGTCGCGGCGATCCGCGACCAGGTCGCCGAGCGGATCGGCAAACTGGCGCGGCCGAAACGGGTGATCTGGTCCGGCGACCTGCCGAAGACGCGCTCGGGCAAGATCATGCGGCGGCTCCTGCGCGACATCGCCGAGGGTCGCGAGTTGGGCGACGTCACGACCCTGCGGGACTCGGCGGTGATGGAGGAGCTCGAGCAGAAGGTCGCGGCCCGCCGCGACCAGGAAGGCTAGGGCCCGGGGGGCGGGGAAGCTCGCTCGTCGACCAGCCGTTCGACCGCGATCTCCAGCGCCGCGAGCTGTTCGCGGATGCTCCGCAGTTCGCGCTGGGCGACCGCCTCGGCCGAGGCGCTCTCGGCCTCGATCTCGAGCTCGACCGCGGACAGCTCGGGGCCGAAGAAGCGCTGGGCGATGGCGCCGGTCACGAGGGCGATGAACCCGAGGCCGACCAGGACCAGCACCGTGGCGACGATCTGGCCACCGGTGTCGGTCGGCTGGATGTCGGAGCCGAGCGTCGTCATCGTCGTCATCGCCCAGTAGATCCCGTCCCAGGTGCTGAGGTGCTCCTGGTTGCGCTCGAGGGCGTCGAACAGGGCGCCGCCGCCGACCACCGTGAGCAGCGCCAGTAGCGCCGCGTAGTGGAGGCCGCGCAGGGTGAAGATGTCGCGCGAGATGCTGCTGAGCTGCAGCAGCCGCAGCACGACGCAGAAGGCGCAGGACCCGCAGTCCCTGCAGGCCGGCGGGGAGGATCGGCGGGGTGAAGACGACGAGGAACAGGTCGAGTGGGTTATGCCGCAGCCAGGCGCCGCGGTCCGGCACGACCGCGAGCATCACCACCAGCTCGACGACGAAGGCGAGCCAGGTCGCCCAATTGAGGATGTCGGCGGTGGTCTCGAGCGCGCCGCCTGGGTGGGACTCGCTGATCGCCACCATCGGCACCGTCAGCGCCGCCGCGATCAGCATCGGCACTTCCAGCTTCTGCTGGACGCGGGTGCTGCGCTCGTCCATACCCGGGCCCATCCGCTCTAGTTCGACGCGTCCCCTGCTTGGCCTTTTCAGAGTAGTTCGCTATACTAATTACCTAAGCTAATCAAATGACTTCCACGGCACAGGAGAACAGGCTCACCGAGGCGGCGGCGCGGATGCGGCTGGCGATCGTGCGGACCGCGAGGCGGCTGCGCCAGGAGGCGGCCGGCGCGGGGGGCACCGAGCTCTCGCCGACGGCCGCGGCGGCGCTGGCGACGGTCGAGCGCCACGGTCCGCTGACGCCCAGCGAGCTCGCCGAGATCGAGCGGATCAAGCGGCCGACCGGGACCCGGACGCTGCGCCAGCTCGAGGAGGCGGGCCTCGTCGATCGCACCCGCGACCCGGCCGACGGCCGCAGCTCTCTGGTCACGATCAACGCCGCCGGCCGCGAGCGGCTGCGCCGTCTCCGCGGCCGCAAGAACGCCTACCTGGCGCGGCGGATGCGGGACCTTCCCGCCGAGGACGTCGAGACGCTCGAGCGCGCGGCCGGGATCCTCGAGAGGATCCTCGAGGAGCCGCGGCGCCAGCGTCCCGAGGAAGCTCGATGAGCGCGGCCCTGCGGCGCAGCGTCGACTCCCTCTCGGTCCCGAACTACCGCCGCTACTTCGCCGGCCAGGTCGTATCGCTGTCCGGCAACTGGATGCAGATGGTCGCCGAGATCTGGCTCGTCCTCTCGCTGACCGGGAGCGGCCTCGCGGTCGGGATGACGACCGCGCTCCAGTTCCTCCCGATCCTCCTCTTCGGCGCCTGGGGCGGCCTCCTCGCCGACCGCTTCCCGAAGCGGCGCCTGCTGATGGTGACCCAGGCGCTGATGGTGATCCCCGCCCTCGTGCTCCTCACCGTCACCGCCGCCGGCGTCGTCGCCCCGTGGATGGTCCTCGCGCTCGTCTTCGCCCGCGGCACGATCAACTCCGTCGACAACCCGACCAGGCAGAGCTTCGCGATCGAGATGGTCGGCGCCGACCGGGTCGTCAACGCGGTCAGCCTCAACAGCGTCCTGATCCAATCGGCGCGGCTGGTCGGGCCGGCGCTGGCCGGCATCCTGATCGTCTCGGTCGGGGTCGAGCCGTGCTTCGCGATCAACGCCCTCTCCTTCGGGGTGATGATCTTCGCCCTCTGGCGGATGGAGCCCGACCAGCTCAACTCGGCTCCGCGGGCCGAGCGCGAGCGGGGCGCGATCCGCGCCGCCCTGCGCTACGTCCGCGCCACGCCGGAGCTGGCGGTGCCGCTCGCCCTGATGGCCCTGGTCGGCACCTTCGGCCTCAACTTCCAGGTGATCCTGCCGCTGCTCGCCCGCTTCAGCTTCGAAGGCGGGCCGACCGCCTACGCGGTTCTCGTCGCCGCGATGGGCGCCGGCTCGGTCGTCGGCGCGCTCGCGACGGGGGCCCACGGCCGCACCGATCCCCGGTTGATCGCCGGCGCCGCGCTCTCCTTCGGGCTCCTCGCGGCGCTCGCCGCGGCGATGCCGAGCCTCGCCCTCGAGCTGCCGGCGGTGGCGCTGCTCGGCGCCTCCGCGGTCACCTTCGCCGCAGCGATCAACTCATCGCTGCAACTCACCGTCGAGCCCGAGATGCGGGGCCGTGTGATGGCCCTCTACTCGGTCGTCTTCCTCGGCTCGACGGCGATCGGCGGCCCGCTCGCGGGCTGGCTCTCCGAAGCGTACGACCCGCGGGTGGCGCTGCTGCTGGCGGCCGGCGCCGGGATCGCCGCCGCCTGGGCCGGACACGTCTCCTTCGCCCGGATGCGGGCGAGGCCACGAGGGCCCCGCCCGCTCGAGGCTTTCGAAGCCGGCTAGCCGGTGAAGCCTTCTTCTTCGAGGTACTCGGTGGCCACCTGCTTCGGCGTTTCTTTTTCGAGTTCGACCCGAGCGTCGAGCTCCTGAACCACCGGCAGCGTCAGGCCTTCCTGGACCTGGAGGATCGTCTTTTCGTAGTCGGGCCCGGCTTCTTCGGCGACCGACTTCTTGGTCACGAAGATGACGTTCCCGGCCGGGAAGACTTCCTTGTCGTCTTCGAGGATCACGAACTTCGAGTCTTCCCCTGACAGCTGGGGGTCGGTCGTGAACAGGATCGAGAGGTCGGCCTGCCCGTTTTCGAGCACGGTGTAGCGGAGGCCGATGTCGACCGGCTTGAATTCCTTGAACTTGAGCCCGTAGAGCTGTTCGAGGCCGGCCAGGCAATCGATCCGCTGGCGGCACTCGGGCGAGCCGTAGAGGGACATTTCTTCCGAGTTGCCTTCGAGGTCGGAGATCGTCTTCAGGCCGAGTTCTTCGGCGTCTTTCCTTCAGTCGTCCCGACGGCATTTGCGCTCGCGAACGGAGTCGGTTCGAACGCGGTCAGCCCTTCCTTTTCGAATTCTTCATTGGCCTTTTCCCACGCTTCGGTCGCGTCGGAGGGGACTTCTTCGGGTTCGAGGCCGAAGAACGAGGTCAGCGCCGTGCTGGCGTACTCGGGGTAGCCCGAGATCTGCCCGGCCTTCAGCGTTTTCAGCGCCACCGTTTCCGAGCCGAGGTTGAGGTCTGACTTCGCCTTGTAGCCGGCCGCGGAGAGCCCCTGGGCATAGATTTCCCCGAGTATTTCCTGTTCGGGGAAGTTCTTCGAGCCGATCGTCAGGGAAACGTTCCCGTTTTCGGGGTTGGAGACGATCGCGTTGCCGCCGCCGCCTTCTTCTTCACCTCCCGAGGAGGTCGTGCCGTCGCCGCCGCCGCAGGCGGCGAGAGCCAAACTGAGGATCAGAGCGAGCACGATCGCGACAGCGGCCCGCCCCCCGTTGGTCATGGATCTCACTCTTGTTCCTCTCTTCTCGTTTGCACTGTCGATGGACTGGTCGAACTGGTCAGGCAGCACTCAGCTTCAAGCCTTTCGAAGTGATCAGACGTTGTACTCCCGCGAGCGCGAACTCGAGAGTCAGTGCCATCAGGGCGACGACGATCGCCCCCGCGAGGACACCGTTCTCGCCGTATACGTTTTCGTTGATGATGTAGTCGCCGAGGGTCAGGACTCCTGCCAACGGCGCGATCGTCGCCGTCGCCACGATCGCGATCGTCGCCCCTCGAATCCCCGCCATCAGCGTCGGGACCGCGAGCGGCATCTCGATCCGGGTCAGGATCTCGAGCTCGGTCATCCCGACGCCGCGGGCGGCGTCGACCGAGGCGCGGTCGGCCTGGCGGATGCCGGTGAAGGCATTGGTCAGGATCGGCGGGATGCCGAGGATCGAAAGCGCGATGGTGACGTTGAGGACGCCGACCCCGATCACCGCCGCCATCAGCGCGATCAGCGCCAGCTCGGGGATCCCCCGGCCGGCGTTGCCGATCGCGACCGCGAGGAAGCCGCCGGTGCCGCGATGACCGAGCCAGAGGCCGATCGGCATCGCGACCGCCAGCGCCAGCGCCAGCGCCAGCAGCGTCACCTCGAGCTGGGTCATCGCCAGTTCGACGGTCTGCGAGAAGCCCCCGACCAGCTTGCCGCCGGTGACATTCGAGGGCTGGGGCTCGAAGATGAATTCGATAGCACCGCCGATCGACGCCGCCGGGATCACGCCCGCACCCTCCGGGTCCACGGCGTCGCCATCCGCTGGATCAGGTAGAGCACGGCGTCGAACAGGATCGCCATCAGGATCGCGATCCCGCCGCCGAGGATGATCCCGGTCGGGAAGTTGAGGCTCTTGTAGATCTGCTCGCCGAGGCCCCAGCCGCTGACGAAGACGGCGAGCGTCGCGATCGCGATCGTGCTGACGGTCGCGATCCGCAGGCCGGCGATGATCTCCGGCGTCGCCAGCGGGACCTCGACCCGCCAGAGCAGCTGCCGGTCGGTGAGGCCCATTCCACGGGCGGCGTCCTTGACCGGGGCGGGGACGTTGTCGAGGCCGATCAGGGTGTTGCGGTAGATGATCTGCAGGTTGAATGCGGTCAGCGCGATGATCGCGGTGTCGACTCCGCGACCTGTCAGCGGCAGCAGCAGGAAGAAGAAGGCGACGCTGGGGATCGTGTAGAGGACGCCGGTCGCGGCCAGCAGCGGCGGCCGCAGCCAGCGGCGGCGGTGGGCGAGGAGCGCCAGCGTGAACGCGATCGCGAACCCGAGCAGGACCGCGGCGAGCACCAGCTGCAGATGCTGGACGGTCGGTGTCTCGTATCGATCGAGGTTGTGGCGGGCCCAGTCGAAGCAGAAGAGGGCCTTCGGGTTTTCCTCGCAGGCGCCGCCGCGTTCCCTGATTTCCACCGCTGCAAGAGGCCCGATCACGTCTTCGGCCTCTCGGCGGCCCGGTGCTCGTCGTGCTCGGCGGCCGCGGAGCCGAGGAACTCGGAGATGATCTCGACCGAGAGGACGCCGTCGATCCTCCCTCGCGAGTCGACCACGGCGGCGTACTGCGCCTGGCCCTGGAGCAGGTCGGCGAGCGCGTCGCGCATGATGTCGTCGCGATCGAGGACCGGCCCCAGCGGCGAGTCGGGCCGCTCGGGGACGAACTCGAGCTCGAGGTCGCGACGGGAGAGCCACCCGATCGGGCGCCGCTCATCGTCGACCAGCAGCGGGTAGGGGACTTCGGCGTCGGCGAGCTTCGCCGTGACCTCGGCGCTCGCCTGGCCGATGAAGGCAAGCGGTGCCTCCCAGAGGTCGATGTCGGCGACCCGCATCAGCGCCAGCCGCTTCAGCGCCCGGTCGGCGCCGACGAAGTCCTCGACGAATTCGTCGGCGGGCGCCATCAGCAGCTCGGCCGGTGTCGCGAACTGGGCGACCCGGCCGCCCTCCCGCATGATCGCGATCCGGTCACCCATCTTGATCGCCTCGTCGATGTCGTGGGTGACGAACAGGACGGTCTTCTTGACCGCGGCCTGGAGGCGGAGGAACTCGTTCTGGAGGCGCTCGCGGTTGATCGGGTCGATCGCCCCGAACGGCTCGTCCATCAGCATCACATGCGGATCCGCGGCGAGCGCGCGGGCGACGCCGACCCGCTGCTGCTGGCCGCCCGAGAGCTGGCCCGGGTAGCGATCGCCGAGCTCCGGGTCGAGGCCGATCAATTCGAGCAGCTCGGCGGTGCGGGCCGCGACCCGATGCCGGTCCCAGCCGAGGAGCTGCGGGACGGTGGCGATGTTCTGGGCGATCGTCCGGTGCGGGAAGAGCCCGGTCTCCTGGATCACGTAGCCGATCTCGCGGCGCAGGTGCGCGGGCTCGATATCGCGAACCGAGCGGTCGCCAACAAGGACGTCGCCGCCGGTCAGCTCGACCGTGCGGTTGACCAGGCGCATCGCGGTCGTCTTGCCGCACCCCGACGGTCCGACCAGCACGCAGATGTCCCCGGCCGGGACGGTCAGCGAGAGATCATCGACTGCGGCAGAGTCCGCGCCCGGGTAGCGCTTGCTCGCGGTCCTCGTACCGCACCTCCGAGGCGCCGGCGGGTGACCCTGCGTCCGTGACCTCTTCAGTCGACACCTGCGATTTGAGCCTATACCCACGGCGGCGGTGAAATCCACGCCCGTTCGGCGGACCGGGCCCGGATCAGGCGATGCCGAGGCGAGCTGCGCGCTCGGAGGCGCGCGCGATCGTCTCCTCGGCACCCTCGACCCGCCCGTCCCTCATCAGCGGCCGGCCGGCAACCACCGTCGTGTCGACGACCGACCCACTCGCCGCGTAGACGATGTCGGAGGCAAGGTCGCCGAGCCCGATCTCGTAGGCGTCGCCGCGAAGCAGGAGGAAATCGGCCGCGGCGCCGACCGCGAGCGGCTCGCCGACGCCGAGGATCGGCGCCCGGGCGCCGGTCGCGACCTCGAGCGCCTCCGCCGCCGGCAGCACCGTCGGGTCGCCGGTCGCGTGTCGCTGCATAAGCGCGAAGGTCTTCAGGTCGCTGAACAGGTCGAGGGAGTCGTTCGAGCCGGCGCCGTCGGTCCCGAGCGCGACCGCGACCCCGGCGTCGCGCGCGGCGGGGTAGGGGAACGGGCCCCCGGAGGCGAGCTTCAGGTTCGCGACCGGGTTGGTGACGATGGTCGCGCCGCGCTCGGCGATCAGGTCCAGCTCGGAGCGATCGAGCCAGACGCCGTGGGCGAGCATCGTCCCTTCGCCGAGCAGCCCGAGCTGGTCGAGATAGTGGGCCGGCCTTTCTCCGTGGGCCGCGATGCAGTCCTCGACCTCCTTCTCGGTCTCCGAGAGGTGGATTTGGACCGGGACGCCCCGCTCGGCCCCGATCTCCGCCGTCCACGCCAGCAGCCCCTCGCTGACCGTGTAGATCGAGTGCGGCGCCAGCGCCCGGCCGATCCGCGGCCCGAGCCCGTCGAGCTCCTCGAGCGAGGCCAGCGCGGTCTCCTTCATCGACTCGGTCTCGCCGTCGGCGTCGAAGAGCGGCCCGCCGATCGTCGCCCGGAGGCCGCTGTCGGCGACCGCGCGGGCGGTGGCCGCCGGCTGCCAGTACATGTCCCAGAACCGGGCGGTTCCGGTGCGGATCATCTCGAGGCAGGCGAGGCGGGTGCCCCAGTAGACGTCCTCGGCTTCGAGCCGTGCCTCGACCGGCCAGATCTTCTCCTGCAGCCATCGCAACAGCGGCAGGTCCCCGCCGTAGCCGCGGAACAGGGTCATCGCGGCATGGGTGTGGCCGTTCGCGAGGGCCGGTACCAGCGGCGCGCCGCCGGCGTCGATCGTCTCGTCGCCGTCCTCGGGGGCGACCTCCGGCCCGATCGCCTCGATCACACCGTCACTGCAGCGGAGCCCGACCGTCGCCCCGTCGAGGCGGGCTCCGGTCACCGTCAGCGCCGTCACGCTTCGAGCTCCGGCAACAGCTTGTCGAGGGCGTCGCGGAGCGCGACCGCGTTCCGCTCGCGCTGGGCCTCGAGCTCCTCGGTGAGGATCGGCCGGTCGTCGATCCCGTTCGCCAGGTTGTCGACGACGCAGACCGCCGCGTAGGCAAGGCCCAGCTCGGACGCGACCACGCACTCGGAGGCGAGGGTCATCCCGACCAGGTGGGCGTGGGCCGCCATCAGCCTGATCTCGGCGGCGGTCTCGAAGCGCGGCCCGTTCGCCTGCCAGTAGACGCCGCCGTCCTGGATCGCGCCCGCCCCGCTCGACTCCCAGCCGTCGAGCACTTCGCCCCGCCAGCGTCGGTCGAAGCCGGGCGCGATGTGGCCGCGGGCGTCGTCGAACGTCGTCAGCGAGAGTTGCAGGGCGATGAAGTCATCGGGGCAGACGAAGCTGCAGACGCCGATGTCCTCCCGCAGCGACCCGACCGACCCGATCGCGAGCACCCGGTCGCATCCGGCATCGGCGAGGCGGCGGAGGTTGGCGGCGTGGTCGATCAGGTGGGGAGGGGTGTAGGCCTCGGCGCCGTGCCGCAGCACGACGGCCTCGGCGTTGTCCTCGCTGACCGCGATGATCTCGGCCCCCGAGGGCCCGATCGCGTTGCTGCCGAGGATCGTGCCGACGCGCGCCATCGCTCTGATCCTACGGCGAGCCTGAACTATCGTGAGTCTGTGACCGAGCGGCCGTCGGGAAGGGACGAGACCGAGGCAGAACGCCTCGACCGAAATCTCGGCGAGCTTCTTCAGGAGCTCCGGGTAGCGCTACCCGGCGTCCAGGTCCTGTTCGCGTTCCTTCTCGCGGTGCCGTTCCAGAAGCGGTTCACGGAAATCACGCCGTTCCAGGAAAGGGCCTACTTCGTGACGCTGCTGTTCACCGCGATCTCGGCGGCGCTACTGATCGCGCCCTCCGCCCACCACCGGATCGCTTTCCGGCTGCAGCGGAAGGAGGAACTGGTCAACCTCGCCAACCGGTTCGCGATCGCCGGCCTCGGGTTTCTTGCGTTGGCGATGACCTGCGCGATCGTGCTCGTCACCGACGTCCTCTTCGGGGCGCTGATGACAGCCCTGACCGGCGCCTTCGCGGCGGCGATGTTCGTCGTCCTCTGGTTCCTGATGCCGGTCCGGCGAGGCCGGCAGCTCAGCGAGTAGCGGGAGTCGCGGCCGGGGGCGGCACGCCGTTCGCCCCGGGGGCGGGCGCAGACAGGTCGTACTCGGCGCCCTCGATGCCGAGCTCGAGCGCGGCAGGGTCGCCGCCGCGGCGCGATCCACTGCTCGCGCGCTTCCTCGCCGAGCAGGTCGAGGCGTTCGTCGGAGTGGCCCGGGTCGTGGTGGAAGAGGACCGTCCGCTCCGCGCCCGAGCGCCCGGCGAACGACAGGGCGTGGGAGAGGGCGGAGTGCCCCCAGCCGACGTGGTCGGGGTACTCGGAGTCCGCGTACTGGCCGTCGTGGATCAGCATCGAGGCGTCGCGGGCCAGTGAGAAGCCCGAGATCCAGTCCTCCTCGAGCGAGTCGAGGTCGGCGCCGAGCGCGGGCTCGTGGTCGGGGATGTAGGCGAGCGAGCGATCGCCGTCGTCGATCCGGTACCCGAGCGTCGGCCCGCGATGGGCGACCGATGCGGCGCGGATCCGTGCCGGCCCGATCTCCCAGTCGATCTCGGGACAATGCCGGAACGAGACGTCGCAGGGCAGCTCCTTGACCTCGACCGGGGAGAGCGGGGCGGAGATGTAGCGGGCGATCCGCTCCCGCAGGGAGGCCTCGGGCGAGGCCGGCCCCCAGATCACGATCTCGGTCTGAGGCTGGAAGGCGGGGGCGAAGAAGACCAGGCCCTGGATGTGGTCGAGGTGGAGGTGGGTGAGGAGGATGTGGAGGCGGGCCGGCTCCGCGGCGAGGGCGAGGCCGAGGTTGCGGATGCCGGTGCCGGCGTCGAGGGCCAGCAGCGAGCCGTCGGAGAGGGTGACGCCGACGCAGGAGGTGTTGCCGCCGTATCGGATCGTGTCCGGCCCCGGGGATGGGATCGAGCCGCGCGTGCCCCAGAGCTTGAGCTTCATCTCAGTGCCCGGCCCCGTTCGAGGAGATCGGCCAGAAGATGGCGATCGCCCCGTGGGTTCCGTGGGGCGTCAGGATCGGGAACGCCGAGGCTTCGACGTTGTGAAGATGGCCGTCGGTCGAGCGGATCTCGAAGGTCGCATGCGCGGGGTGGCCGTTGCGGACGGCGACGACGAGCGGCAGCTCGTCATAGGGGAGCGGGTTGCCGTCGGCGTCGAACGGGCCGAACATCGAGCCCCACTCCTCGGGCCCGACCACCCCGAGCTCCTCGAACCCCTTGCCGAGCAGGGTCCCGGCGGCCTCGTTGTAGAAGACCAGGAGCCCGCCCTCGTCGACCAGGAACGCCGGCGTCGAGAGCGCCGACATCAGGTTGCGGGCGAGGATCAGCTCGAGAGGCTTCTGTGCCGCGGCTTGGTCTTTCTCTGGATGTGACACGAGATCTGGATCGGCAGTCGCCGCGGACGGACCGGATCCGCGCCTACCCCTAACCCTGAACATTCAATCGCAGGCCGGGCACCGTACGTGACTTTCGTCACGCTTATCCCTTCTCTGTAGAAGCTCGCGGCTGGTTTTGCGTCCGTGGCGCGTATAGACTGAAGGCATGGAGGCGGCCACACACACGCACGGTCACCGGGCTGAGATGCTTGACGTTGTGCCGCCGCCGCCCGAGCATCCTGGCCGCGATCACCTCGTCGGCAACCGCCTGCGATGGGCAGCCAGGGTCATTCGCTACATGATCTATCGTCATCGCACCGGGCAGCGCCCGCTCTTCTAGACGCTCAAATCCCATGTCGACTGGGCCTCTTAGCGCTACGTCGAAGTTCGTGGTGCAAGTCGTCGTCTCCGCCGTGTTTGTAGCGGCTGGAATGGCGGTTCTGCTTTTCAACCTGGGGGGTGATCCATCCCTTGACAAGCTCGCCTCGGGCTGGGTTGGTGCGGTGCTCGGGTTCTGGCTGCAATAAAGCGACGGTCAAAGATCGTCGCCTTCGCGGGCACGTCCGAACCGCTTTCTAGCTTGGAAGCAGTGGGGGCGTAGCTCAAGTGGTAGAGCGGCGTGCCTTTTAAGCCGTGTACGTGTTCCTGACCGGGGCATTCGATTCGGGTTCAAATCCCGACGCCTCCACGCATCTTTCGGTCTTCAGCCCCTCTACCCTGCAAAGCGCAGCTTGACCCTCTGACCGATCCGAGAGAGGGTTAGCCCAATGCCACGGCACCTTGGCCCCGATGAGTGGCTGACGACGCCCATGCATATCGAGGGCGACGAGGTGACGATGTCGGTCTGGGCGAACTGGGAAGACGGCCCCGGACCGCTCATCAAGACGGCCGATGACGCGTGGGCCTTTCCCTATGACCACGACGGGTCTTGCGCGTTCCGGGCCGGTGGGGAGGGCCAGGTGACCTCGATGCCTGTCTCGGCCGTGAAGGGGAGGTGGGCCTACTATGCGCTGGCGGCCGATGAGCATGGCGCGACGCTCTGGATCGATGATCGGCCAGTAGAAACCTGGAATAGCTCGCCAACATCGCCACAGACGGCCAATCTATTGCTCATGAAAGACGCAGTTGGGACAGCCGCTTACTTTGCTGTCTTTGAGCGCCGCCTCCGCGATGACGAGCTTCATGAGCATTGGTCGGCGGGGATAGCTGACCCCGAGATACCTTCGTAAGTCGGACGAAGATCAGCGGGTCGGAGGCTAGGACGACGGCTTCGTAGCTGGGCATGGATTTCTCCTGTCAAGTCACTTGACAGCGTCCGATCTGTCAAGTAGCTTTACACTATGCCGCCAGCGAACCGCCACGAACCCAAGCGGGCCAAGTCGTCGCATTCGGACTACTCGGTCACCGAGTTTCTGCGGGAGTTCCCCGACGACGCAGCCTGCCTAGAGCACCTGTGGCGCTCCCGCTACTCGTCGGACGGCGAGCATGCGGAATGCCCCAAGTGCGAGTGCGAGCGCGTCTTTCCGGCGCTACGCAACCGCGCAGGGGCGGCAATCGTGGACGTGCACCGGCTGCGGGCACCACGTCCATCCAACGGCAGGGACGATCTTCCACAAGTCCTCAACGTCGCTGAGGCTGTGGTTCCACGCGATGTACCTCATGACAAGCACTCGCTGCGGCATCTCTGCCAAGCAGCTAGATGACCCGCCCACACACCTTGTGAACGCCTGAAGGCATCCGGGCCCTCCAACAAGCTCGGGGTTGTTGACGCCCTAAGCAAGGAGGACCCGGATGAAGGTTCACGGTAACGCTGCTCTCGGACCAGCGGGCAGGCTGGCCCTGGCAGAGGCGATCGAGTCGGGGATGACGCAGAAGGCGGCAGCTGCCGCCTTCTGCGTGGCGCCGGCGACGGCCCACCGCTGGTGGCATCGCTATCGGCGAGCAAGCGCAGAGGAGCTGGCAACGGGCAGCTGGCTCCTCGATCGCCCCTCGCGACCCCATCGCCAGCCGCGGCGGCTCACGGCGGCCGAAGAGGAGCCGATCCTGCGCGCCAGGCGGGAGACCGGCCTCGGCCCCGGCCGCTTGGCGGGGATCTGCCGCCGCGCCCGCTCGACGATCTGGAAGGTCCTGAAGCGCCATGGCCTATCCCGGCGCCGCGGTCCGGGACGAGAGACCTACCGTCGCTATGAGTGGTCGCGGCCAGGCGCCCTCCTTCACGTCGACGTCGCCCGCCTGGCGCGCTTTGAGCGCCCCGGGCACGCGGTCACCGGCATCCGCGACCGCACCGGCGCCGAGAAGCGCGCCAAGTGGGGCTACGTCTACCTGCACTGCGTGGTCGACGACCACTCCCGCTACGCCTACGTCGAGCAGCACCCAGACCAGGGTGGAGAGACTGCGGCCGCGGTCCTGGGGCGGGCGATCGAGCACTTCACCTCGCTCGGCATGAAGGCGCCCGAGGCGGTGATGAGCGACAACGCCTTCGCTTACCGCAAGTCGACTGCGTTCAAGGCCGTTCTGGCCGGCCACGGCGCCCGCCACATCCTCACCCCGCCCTACACGCCACGCTGGAACGGGAAGGTCGAGCGCTTCATCCAGACGCTCAAGCGCGAGTGGGCCTACGCCCATTCCTGGCCCAACTCGGCCGAGCGGAGTCGGGCCCTGGCATCCTTCCTTCGCTACTACAACCGGCGAAGGCCCCACAGCTCTCTCGGAGACCGGCCGCCGATCAGCCGCGTTCACAACGTCCGTGGGTAGGACAGCTAGAGCGCGAGCTTGGGGTCCATTACAAGACCGCGTGGCGCATGTTCAACAAGATTCGGAACGAGCTGATGCACGACCAGGACGGCGAGCAGCTATCCGGCGACGTTGAGGTCGATGAGACTGGTTGGGGCGGGAAGCCGCGCAACAAAGGCATGAACAAACAAGAAGCTGCGGTCTGGCGGGAAGCCAACAAGAGAACGATCCTCGGAATGGTTGAGCGGGATGGCCGCGTCAGGCTCCGCGTCATTCCCTCTCGCCGGGGGCCGGCGCTTAGTAGAGAAGTCCGTAGCCACGTCAATCCGTCAGCGTTCCTGCTCACGGACGACTGGCAGGCCTACAAGCCGCTTGGAGCCGAGTATCTAGACCACCGGGTTATCAATCACTCGGCAGGCGTCTATGTCCTCGGCGACATGCATACGAATACGATTGAGGGCTTCTTCGGCAACCTCAAGACCGGGATGCGCGGCACCTACAAGCACGTATCCGACAAGTGGATTCAGTCCTACCTTGACGAGTACGCCTATCGCTACAACGAACGCCTGCGTGGTCCTCGGGCCATGTTCCACAACCTCCTAGAGAAGGCAGCCAAATGAGAGAGCGCGAGGCCGCCATACGCGGCATCCAGAAGGCAAAGAAAGAGCGTGAATCGGCCAGCATCGCTCGCCGTGAGGCGACCAAAGAGCTACGGAAATGCTGCCTTGACGCGCAGCGGGCCGGGGTGCCCGTTACGAAGATCGCTGAGGAGGCCGGTCTTTCCCGCCAGGGCGTTTACGGCCTGCTGGAGGAGCGGCCTTCTTCATAGCGGCGTCGAAGTCGCCTTTGGTCGGGACTGGAATCTCCAATCCCTTCGATGTTTTCTGCTTTGTCTGAGCCCTTTTCATGCTGATTTGAGAGTACCGCGCGACCAAAACACCCAGCAAAATGGGGAAATTCCCGGCTTTTGCGGGGTTTGGGCCGACGGGTTCCGTCCGACTCGGATTCGATCCTAAATCAGCGGATCTGCAGAGACAGATGATCGGGACTCGCCGTGAACTGTCGATGTGCGCCAAACGCTGAGTCAGTCACCGGGTCAAATACGACCCGCACTCGCCAAAGTCGCTCAGCCAAGGCGTAGGGGTAGCGTCCTAGATCCGCCCATTTCCTTCCTCATCGATAGGCCCGAACCTTCCTCCAATGTCCAGCGCGGGACCGCGAAGGTGAACTGGGGCAAGGCTTGCGATCCTGTCGGACGGAAGCGGGAATCCGGCCCACAGAGCCAGACCTTCGTCCTCGGCGGTCCGCCTTGCCAGGAATTCTCGTTTGCGGGTTTCTACAGTCATGGGATAAGCGTGACTTTCGTCACCTTTGCCACCCGCCCCGCCCCGCCGCCCATCGCGGTCGACGTCGGGCGTCAGCTTGCGGTCGTCGCCCCGACGGGGGCGACGAAGGTTCGATCGCCGACCCTGATCCCGATCGCTTCGGTTCGCGCCAGGTCGAGCCCCGAGCTGAGCGTCGCCTGCGTGTCGTCGCCCCAGCGGTACCGGAACGAGCCCGCAGAGAGCCGTTTGCCGTCCTTTGCTTCGAGGAATACCCGGCAGAGTTCGCCCGAACGCACGCCGCTGACGTAGACGTGGACTTCGGTGCCGAACGGCCGCGGTTCGAGCCGGGCGCCGATCTTCATCTTCGCCGGCAGCGAGGCGAAGGTGACGTCTTGGGACGGGGCCTCCTCGCCGCCGCCGGAGAGGACGAATATCGCCAGGACCGCGGCAGCCGCCGCGGCCGCGGTCACGCCGCCGAACGCAAGGCCGAACCGGAACCGCCGCCGCTTCGACCGCCGCCGCTCGCCGGCGATCGAAGCCATCACCCGGTCGCCGAGCCCACGCGGCAGCGACGGCGTCGTCCCGAGCTGGTCGGGGTCGGCGAGGGGCAGCAGCCTGGCGACCGAGGAGAGCGACTCGAGCTCGGCGCGGCAGTCCGGGCAGCCCTCGAGATGGGCCTCGAGCCCGGCGCGCTCGTCGTCGGAGAGATGGCCGAGCGCGTACGCGCCCAGCGACTCCCGCCATTCTCTGCTGTGGTCAGCCGTCATATCCGGTCTCCTCGAGTGCCACCCGGAGTGCCCTCAGGCCGTAGTAGACACGGCTCTTCACCGTTCCCTCGGGTACCCCCAATTCCTCGGCGATCTCCGTGTAGGGCCTGCCTCGGTAGAAGGACTCGACGATCACACGCCGGTGGTCCTCGCCGATCCGGCGCAGCGCCTCCTCGACCTGCCATGAGAGCAGGACCTCCCCGAGCGGCTCGACCGAGGGCTCGATCCCGCCCTCGGCCACGCCGGGGCGGGAGGCACGAGCGCGGCCGAGGTCGATGACGACGTTGCGAAGGATCGCGAACAACCAGGTCCGCAGCGACCCGATCTGCGGGTCGAACCTCTCTCCCGCCCGCCAGGCGCGCAGGAAGGTCTCCTGGACCGCCTCTTCGGCGAGGCCGGGGTCGCCCAGCGAGCGGACCGCAAACCCGTAGAGCTCAGGCCCGTGCGCGGAGTAGGCCTCGCGGACGTCCTGCTCCCGGGTCAGGGCTCCTGAAGCGGGAGATATTCGGGAAAGGTCGGCAGCCACGGCAGTGAGAGATACGGGCAGCCTGACGTCGGGGTTCAGCCGGCGCTCTGGACTTGGCGACGCCCCCGACGGCGCCGCCTTGCCCGCCTAGAGTTTGCCGATCTTGAAGATTTTGGTGCCGCAGTCGGGGCACACACCCTGGATCGCCGGTCGACCATTTTTCATGGTCACCTGTTTGGGATCCTTGATCTCGACCTTCTTGCGCTCTTTGACGCAGTAGCCCTCGGGCATCGCGGGGCCTCCTTTCATTGCCGGTCCGGCAATCTCGCGCTGGTGCGCGAGGTGGATTGCGGGCGACTGTAGCCGAGTCAGGGGACGAGAAGGCCCGATATCGTGCGAATCAGCACAAAGAACGCTACGGTTTCGCGCTTTGCGGGGCTTTTTGTTCTTCCCCGGAAGAGCCGCTTGGAGCCCGAGGATTCGAGTTTTTTGACCTGGCTGCGCAGCGCTTCGAGTTCGGATTTGAGCGCGGCGGTTTCGGCGCCGCCCCCGCTGCTGTGGATTTCAGTCTGCAGTTCCTGCTGCAGGGCCTGGACGTCTTCTTCGCTGACCGACTTGTTGCGGGTGTCGATCGAGAGGTAGATGCCGGCGCCGGCGATCGCGATCGCGATCACGGCGAGGGCCAGCATCACCTTCGTGCGAATGCCGAGCTTCCGCTCGACCTCTCCTATCCAGGCGCGAAGCCCATCGAGCCCCATCCGCTGAAACTTAGTCGAGAAGCAGGCCGGGAGTTTTGTCAACTACGCTCCGCACGAACCACTTCATACCCCGGAAGCCAAGGAGAACACCGAATGCCCGATGCAGTGATCGTCGATACCGTCCGCACGCCGATCGGCCGTGCCTTCAAGGGCTCGCTCGCCGGCCTGCGCCCTGACGAGATGGGCGCCTTCGTCGTCGATCGGCTGCTCGAGCGCAACCCCGAGGTCGACTCCGGCCTCGGTCGAGGACCTGTTCTGCGGCTGCGGGATGCCGCAGGGCCTTCAGGCCTTCAACATCGGCCGGATCGTCTCGCTGCTCTCCGAGAAGCTGCCGGAGACCGCGAACGGCGTCACCGTCTCCCGCTACTGCTCCTCCAGCCTCGACGCGATCCGCCACGCCGGCAACGCGATCAAGGCCGGCGAGGGCGACGTCTACATCGCCGCCGGGATCGAGTGGGTGAGCCGCTACAACGAGCGGACCGAGCCGGCCGGAGTCGAGGATCAGAACCCGAACCTGCAGGGCAACGACGGCCAGCCGAACGCCTACATCGAGATGGGCAAGACGGCGGTCAACGTCGCTGAGAAATACGAGGTCAGCCGCGCCGACATGGACAAGTTCGCGCAGCGCTCGCAGGAACTGGCGGTCAGGTCCCAGGAGGATGGGTTCTTCGACCGCGAGATCGTCCCGGTGACCCTGCCGGACGGCACCGAGGTCGCAAAGGACGACGGCCCTCGCGCCTCCTCGACCCTCGAGAAGCTCTCCGAACTGCCCGAGGCCTTCGGCGGCGGCGGCGTCACCGCCGGCAACTCGTGCCCGCTCAACGACGGCGCCGCGGCGGTGCTGCTGATGAGCGACAACAAGGCTAAGGAGCTGGGCCTGACCCCGCGGGCGCGGATCGTCACCGCCGCGACCTGGGGCAACGAGCCCGAGTACATGGGGGTCGCCCCGATCGGCGCGATCAAAAAGGTTCTTGACCGGGCCGGGATGACGATCGACGACGTCGGCGCGGTCGAGCTGAACGAGGCCTTCGCGGCGCAGGTGATCCCGATCATGGACGAGTGCGACATCCCGCTCGAGAAACTCAACACCCACGGCGGCGCGATCGCCCTCGGCCACCCGTTCGGGATGACCGGGGCGCGGATCATGGGCACCCTGCTGAACGTGATGGAGACCGACGACCACCAGGTCGGCCTCGAGACGATGTGCGTCGCGGGCGGCCAGGGCAAGGCGATGTTGATAGAGCGGGTCTGAAAGCCTGACCCGGCAGGGGTTCCGCTTAACTTTTTCGAGGTACGTCTTGCCAGCTCCCTGCGAGGCGGCGAAAAAGTACAAGACGCTTCACCCCTACCGGGTCAGGCTCTAAGGTCCGCTCGTGGAGACGCTGCTTTACGAGACCGACGGCCGGGTCGCCAGGGTCACGCTGAACCGGCCCGAGCGGGGGAATGGGATCACGCCGCGGATGCCGGTCGAGATCGCGGCCTGCGTCGAGCGGGCGAACCTCGACCCGGCGATTCACGTGATCGGGCTGGCGGGCAACGGCGGTGGATTCTGCGGCGGCTACGATCTCGTCGCCTCGGCGGAGGGCGAGATGAGCGGCCTCGACGGGGCCGAGGCGCCGCCGGGATCGCCGCTGGACCCGGCGACGATCGCCGCCAACCACGCGCCCAAGTCGAACTGGGACCCGGTCACCGACTTCCAGTTCATGTGGCGGAACGTGCGCGGCTTCATGAGCCTCTTCCACTCCGAAAAGCCCGTCCTCTGCAAGGTCCACGGCTACTGCGTCGCCGGCGGCACCGACATGGCGCTCTGCTCGGACCTCTTGGTGATCGCGGCCGACGCCAAGATCGGTTACCCGCCGGCGCGCGTCTGGGGCTCGCCCACCACCGCGCTGTGGGCCGCCCGGGTCGGGCCGATGCGGGCGAAGCGGCTGCTGCTGACCGGCGACTCGCTGACCGGCGAGCAGGCGGCGGAGTGGGGGCTGGCGACCGAGGCCGCCCCCCCGGAGGAGCTCGACGAGCGCTTTGAGGGCCTGCTCGAGCGGGTCGCGCGGCTGCCGGTCAACCAACTGGTGATGATGAAGATGCTCGTCAACCAGTCGCTCTACGCCCAGGGCCTGCACCAGACCCAGCTGCTCGGGACCTTCTTCGACGGCATCGCCCGCCACACCGAGGAGGGCCACGGATTCGTCCGCCGCGCCGCCGAGGGCGGCTTCAGGGAGGCGGTCCGCGAGCGCGACGAGCCGTTCGGGGACCATGGCCTGGAGGGGTTCGGGGTTGACTAGGGTCCCGCCGCGATGAGCGATCCGCACCCCCATCCCAGCTCCCTGATCACACCGGAAAGCGTCCGCGCCTTCCTGCCGGGCAGCTTCCCCGGCGACCTCGGAATCGAGCCGATCGAGATCGAGGACGACCTCGCGCGGGGGCACATCGTCGTCGACAAGCGCCATCTCCATCCAGGCGGCTTCGTCCACGGCGGCGTCTGGACCGCGCTCGGCGACACGGTCGCAGCCTGGTCGACCTTCCGCAACATCCCCGCCGGCCACAACTTCACGACGATCGAGCTGAAGCTGAACGTCTTCGCGGCGGGGGTGCTGGGCGACGAGATCGTCGCCACCGGCGAGCCGCTCCACGTCGGCCGCAGCACGGTCGTGATCGAGGTCAGGATCGAGCGCCGGCGCAAGGGTCACGAACCGCGGATCGCCGCCAACCTGATCGTCACCCAGTTCGTGCTGCCCCCCGACGGGCCCGCCGCCTAGACCCCCGCGTCGGCGGCTTCGACCGTCGGCGAGGCCGCCCCCGGCCCTTCGATCGCTTCGAGCTGGGGCAGGCGCCAGATCAGGCTCGCGATCGTCAGCCCGACCGCGGCAGAGAGCAGCGAGAGGAACCACTGGCTCGAGCTCAGCAGTGTCATTTCGAAGAAATCGCGAAGCGGGGCGATCGCGAGGATCCCGGCATACGTCGCCCCGAGGACGAGGACCATCACCAGCATGTAGCCCTGGACCGCGATGTGCTCGCGACCGGGCCCGCGCTCGAGCAGGAGGACGAAGGCGAGGCCGAGCACTATCAGCGTCGTCGTCGCCGCCGTCCTGCCCGCCTCGAGCGAGCCGCCGAAGACGGTGTCGACGAGGAAGAAGGAGACGATCGAGCCGAGCGCGATCCCGATACCCGCGGGGACCGCGAAGACGGCCAGCGCCCGCATCAGGTGGCCGCGGTAGAGCGGCCCGTCGGAGGGGGCGAGCGCGAGCACGAAGGAGGGGATCCCGATCGTCAGGAATGCGGCGAGGGTGAGGTGGCGGGGGAGGAAGGGGAAGGCGAAGCCGGGGACGGCGACGAGCAGGATCAGCGCCGCGGCGTAGACCGACTTCGTCAGGTAGAGGCGTCCGAGGCGGTGGATGTTGCGGGCGATCCGACGTCCCTGGGCCACCGCTTCGGGCAGGCGCGAGAACTCGTCTTTGAGCAGGACGACGTCGGCGATCCCCTTCGTCACCTGGGCTCCCGACCCCATCCCGACCGCGAGCCTCGCCTGCTTCAACGCCGGCACGTCGTTGACGCCATCGCCGATCATCGCCGTGTAGCGCCCCGACTCGCGCAGGGCCTCGACCAGCGCCCGCTTCTGCTCGGGCGCGATCCGGCAGAAGATCGTGTTGCGCTGCGCGACCTCGGCCAGGGCGGCGGGGTCGGTCGGCAGGTCGGGGCCGTCGATGACCCCCGCGTCACGCGGCACCCCGACCGCGTATGCGACCGCGGTCACGGTCGCCCTCGCGTCGCCGGAGATCAGCTTCAGGTCGACGTCTTCCTCATGGATGAAGGCGATCGTCTCGGCGGCGTCGGGGCGCAGGGTCTCTTCGAGGATGATCAGCGCCACCGGCTTCAGCCGCGGCGGCGGCGCCGCCGCGGGGTCGTCCGGAAGCGCCCCGGCCGATTCGCCGAAGGCGACGACCCGCCTTCCCGCTTCGGTTTCCTGCTGGAGCTTGTGCCTGAGGCCCGGGGTCAGCGCCAGCGCCCCGGACTGCTCGAGTATGTCGGGGGCGCCGAGCACGTAGCTGGTCGCCCCGAACCGCAGCCCGCTCCACTTCCAAACCGAGGAGAACGGCACCTCGCCGCTGACTCTGCCTGCCTCGACCGGGAAGTTGGTGGCAATCGCCTCGAGGGTCCGGTTGCGCTCGCCGGCGCTCGAGGCGAACCTCCCGAGCGCCCTCTGCGCGACCTCCTGCTCGACCGACTCGGCGATCTCGACCCCCAGCAGCCGCAACCTGCCGTCGGTCAGCGTCCCGGTCTTGTCGACGCAGATCGTGTCGACGGCGGCGAGGCTCTCGGTCGCGCTCATCTGCTGGACCAGGGTGTCGCGGCCCGCGAGCCGTACGGCGGCGACCGCGAAGGTGACGCTCATCAGCAGGACCAGGCCCTCGGGGACAAGCGTCACTAGCCCGGCGGTCGCTGTCTGCGCGGCTTCGACCAGATCGACGCTCCGCAGCTGGAAGGTCAGCAGCAGGAGGACCGCGAGCGGGATCATCACGTAGGTGCAGACGATGATCACCCGGTTGACCTCGCTCTGGAGCGGCGAGGGTGGGTGGCGGAAGGCGCGCGCCTCCCCGGCCAGCTTGCCGGCGTAGCTCTCCTCGCGGACCGCGTCGACCCGGTAGCTGCCCGACCCCGAGAGGCAGTAGGAGCCCGAGAGAGCGCGGTCGCCGATTCCCTTGCGGATGCCGTCGGCCTCGCCGGTCAGCAGCGCCTCGTCGAGCGTCAGGCCGCGGCTGGCGGCCATCTCGCCGTCGGCGACGAGCTGGTCACCGGGCTCGACGACGACGACGTCGCCGGGCACGACCTCGTCGGCGAGCAGCTCGGTGACGTCGCCGTCGCGGACGACCTTCGCCTTCGGCGCGACCAGCACTGCGAGCTCGTCGAGCGTCCGCTTCGCCTTCAGCTCCTGGCGGATCCCGATGTAGGAGTTGATGATCGCGATCACGCCGAAGATCGCGTCGGCGAACAGCCCCAGCACCAGCATCAGAACGAAGAAGACGCCGATGATCGCGTTGAAGAGGGTGAAGACGTTGCCGGCGACGATGCTCGAGACCGAGCGCGACGACGTCTCCGGCGGCGGCCCGAGGTCGTGAAGGCGGTTTGCCGCCTCCTTGCTCGAGAGGCCCCGGGGGCTTTCAGGCTCGACGCTCATCCATCTATTCAATAGGGTCTCGAGCGGATGGCGCTGAAGCTTGGACTCAACCTCGGATACTGGGGAATCGGACCCGCCGGCGAGGAGGCGATCGAGGTCGTCCGGGCCGCCGAGGGCGCCGGGTTCGAGTCGGTCTGGGCGGCCGAGTCCTACGGCTCCGACGTCGTCAGCGTCCTCGCCTGGCTGGCGCCGCAGACGACGACGATCAATCTCGGCGCCGCGATCCTCCAGGTCCCGGCCCGGCCGCCGGCGGCGGCGGCGATGGCCGGGGCGACGATCGACAAGCTCTCCGGCGGGCGGTTCATGTTCGGCTTCGGCCCCTCGGGCCCGCAGGTCTCCGAAGGCTGGTACGGAGTGCCCTATGCGAAGCCCTGGGGCCGGACCCGCGAGTACATAGAGGTCGTCCGCGCGATCATCGCCCGCGAGGGCCCGCTCGACCACCAGGGCGAGCACTACCAGCTGCCGCTGCCGGGTGGGGAGGGGAAGGCCCTGAAGCTCAACTTCCACCCGCTGCGCAACGAGATCCCGGTCTTCGTCGGCGCGATCGGCCGCAAATCGGTTCAGACGGCCGCCGAAATAGGCGACGGCTGGATCCCGATCTTCTTCAGCGTCGACTCCTTCGAGTCGACCTGGGGCGAGCACCTCGAGGCTGGATTCGCCAAGGGCGGGCGCGAGCGCTCCGACCTCGAGGTGTCACCGTCGCTGCAGGTCGCGATCGACGGCGACCTCGAGGCCGCGAAGAGCGTCGTCAAGGCCGGCCTCGTCCTCTACTTCGGCGGGATGGGAAGCCGCAAGACCAACTTCTACGTCGATCTCGCCCACCGCTTCGGGTTCGGCGACGTCGCCGACGAGGTCCAGCGCCGCTACCAGGACGGCGACAAAGGCGGGGCGTACGAGGCGATGCCGGACGAGATCGTCGAGGCGACCTCGCTGGTCGGGACCGAGGAGGAGGTGGCGGAGCGCGTCGAGCGGTTCCGCGGCGCCGGGATCGACCGCCTGATCGTCTCGCCGGTGCACGTCGAGCGCGACCAGCAGCTGCACACGCTGGAGCGCCTCGCGGCGATCGCCGGTGTACAGGCCACCGCCTGACAGCCCGAATCGCATAGTCTCCCGCCGCCCAGCCGAGCAGAAGTGAGCCGAGCATCGAAATCTGATTCCTTGCGAAGGCGAACTCTGCGAGGAATTTGTTCATGAAGATTGGAGTCCCGAAAGAGACCGCTGATGGGGAGCGTCGGGTGGCGCTCGTCCCCGACGTCGTGGCCTCGCTGCGGAAGAACGAGAGCGTCGAGGTCATCGTCGAGAGCGGCGCCGGCGAAGAGGCCGGCCATCCCGACTCCGAGTACGCCGACGCCGGGGCGGAGACGGCGGACGCCGGCGCCGCCTGGGGCGCCGACGTGGTGTTGCGCGTCGCCACTCCGAGCGCGGCCGAGATCGGTCGCCTCAAGTCCGGGCAGGTGCTGATCGGGCACCTCGCGCCGTGGACGAGCGCCGAGACGAACCAGGCGCTGGCCGCCGCCGGGATCACCGGGATCGCGATGGAGGCGATTCCGCGGACGACGCGCGCCCAGGCGATGGACGCGCTCTCCTCACAGGCCGCCGCCGCCGGCTACGCGGCGATGCTGATCGCCGCCCGCGAGTCCGGCCGCTTCTTCGGGATGATGACCACCGCCGCCGGCACCGTCCCGCCCGCAAAAGTGCTCGTCCTCGGAGCCGGAGTCGCCGGCCTGCAGGCCGTGGCAACCGCCAAGCGCCTCGGCGCGGTCGTCACCGGCTTCGACATTCGCCGCGCGGCCTGGGAGCAGATCGCCTCGCTCGGCGGGCGGCCGCTGGAACTCGACTTCATCCCCGACGCCGAAGGCGAGGGCGGCTACGCGCGGCCCCTCACCGACGAGGAGAACGAGCAGGTCCGGGTCGCGATCGGCGAGAACGCCGCCAAACAGGACATCATCGTCACAACCGCCGCGATACCGGGACGGCCGGCGCCGCTGCTGATCACCGCCGACGCTGTCCGGGGCATGGCGCCGGGCTCGTGGATCGTCGACCTCGCCGCCGAGACGGGCGGCAACTGCGAGCTGACCGAGGCCGGAAAGACGATCGAGGAGGGCGGAGTGAGCGTCATCGGCCCGCGCAATCTCCCGAGCGAGATGCCGCGGCCGGCCTCGCAGCTCTACGCGAAGAACCTCGAGAACCTGCTCGGGCTGCTGATCACCGAGGAGGGCCGGCTCAACCTCGACTTCGAGGACGACATCGTCGATGCCGCCACGATCACCCACGGCGGGGAGATCCGCGGAGAGAGGACTGCCAAATGAGCGCGGAGCGAGCAAGCGTCCATATCTGGCTCTTCGCGCCGCGAGCGAAGCGCGAAAGGTGGGTCGAATGAGCCTGATGACCGAGATCACGATCTTCGTCCTCGCCGCCTTCGTCGGCTTCGAGGTGATCTCGAAGGTGCCGACGACGCTGCACACGCCGCTGATGTCGCAGACCAACGCGATCCACGGGATCGTGATGCTCGGCGGCCTGATCGTCGTCGGCTTCGCCAACGACGGGATCGAGTACGTGATCGGCACCATCGCGATCGCGTTCGGCACGATCAACGTCGTCGGCGGGTTCATGGTCACCGACCGGATGCTCGGAATGTTCTCGCGGAAGCCCAAACCGAAGCCCGAGGACGAGTGACCGCCCTGCCCGCAGTCCTGGAGCCCGGTGGAGATGGGGCGACCGCGCTCTACATCGTCGCCTTCTCGCTGTTCATCATCGGCGTCAAACAGGGCACCCACCCGACCTCGGCCAAACGCGGCAACCTGATCGCCGCCGCCGGCATGGCCGTCGCCGTCGTCACCACGCTGCTGCTCGACGGGATCGGCAACTGGGGGCTGATCGCCGCCGGCCTCGGGATCGGTGCCGCGGTCGGCATCGTCGCCTCGCTCCGCGTCCAGATGACCCAGATGCCGCAGATGGTCGCCCTCTACAACGGAGTCGGCGGTGGCGCAGTGGCCCTGATCTCCTGGTCGGAGATCCGGCACGGGATATCGCTCGGCGCAGAGATCCCCCTCGACGAGCTGATCCCGGTCCTGTTCGCGGCGGTCGTCGGCTCGGTCTCCTTCTGGGGCTCGAACATCGCCTTCGCCAAGCTCCAGGACCTGATCCCGACCCGGCCGCTGGCGGTGCCGGGACAGCAGGTGATCAACGCGGTGCTGCTGATCGGGATCCTCGCCGCCTGCGTCAACATCGCGATCAACAACGACGATCCCTCGCAGGGGATCTTCATCGCGATCCTGATCGCCGCCGCCCTGCTCGGCAACCTCGTCGTCCTGCCGATCGGCGGCGCCGACATGCCGGTCGTGATCTCGCTGCTGAACGCGTTCACCGGCCTTTCCGCCGCCGCGGCCGGCTTCGCCCTCGACAACGTTGCGCTGATCGTCGCCGGGACCCTGGTCGGCTCCTCGGGAACGATCCTGACGATGGAGATGGCGACGGCGATGAACCGTTCGGTCGGCAACATCCTCTTCGCCGGGTTCGGCGGCGCCCCGGCCGGCGGGGCCGCCGCGACCGAGGAGCGGCCGCACACCTCGATCGGCGCCCAGGACGCCGCGATCAAGCTCGCCTACGCCGACTCGGTCGTCTTCGTCCCCGGCTACGGGCTCGCCGTCGCCCAGGCCCAGCACGCCCTGAAGGAGGTCGCCGACGAGCTCGAGAAGCGGGGCATCGAAGTCAACTACGCGATCCACCCGGTTGCGGGCCGGATGCCGGGCCATATGAACGTGCTGCTGGCGGAGGCCGATGTCCCCTACGAGCAGCTGAAGGAGATGGACGAGATCAACCCCGAGATGCCGCGGACCGGCGTCGCGGTCGTCATCGGCGCGAACGACGTGACGAACCCCGCGGCGAAAAACGACCCGGATAGCCCGATTGCCGGGATGCCGATCATCGAGGTCTCCGAGGCCCAGCAGGTGATCGTGATCAAGCGTTCGCTCAGCCCGGGGTTCGCCGGGATCGACAACGACCTCTTCTACGAACCGAACACCTCGATGCTGTTCTCCGACGCCAAACAGGCCGCCGCCGACATCGCCGCCGAGATCCAAAACCTCTAGGTCCGGCCGCATCCCGCCCCTGCCGAGCCATTCTCGGCTGAGGTGATGACGTGCCTGTAGTTGACCACCCATACGGTGGTCAACTACAGGCACGTCGTGATCGGGGGCGAGCTCCGCCTTCAGTTCCCTTCTTTCGTCATGCATCGGGAGGCGCTGATCGCCGAGTTGGCGACTCGGCAGCACGGCGTGGTCGCGCGGCGGCAGCTGTTCGAGCATGGCTTGACGCCGCGGATGATCGACCGGCGCCTGGAGAGCGGTCGCCTGCTGACCCTCCATCGTGGCGTCTACGCCCTGGGCCACCTGCGGCTGTCGCGGCGCGGACGTTGGCTGGCGGCGGTCCTTGCATGCGGGCCGACGGCGGTCCTCAGCCACGCCAGCGCCGCGGCGCTCTGGGGCTTCGCCCGCCCCAGGCGGGGCCCCGTCGACGTCATCGTTCCCAGCGGCAGGGGCAGCTCAGGTCACGCCGGAATCTTCATGCACGAAGGGCGGCCTCGGGCGACGGAAAGAGGCCTGGACGACGCCATCCCCGTCACCACGGTGCCCCGCA
Organism: uncultured Solirubrobacterales bacterium; assembly: GCA_963780815.1. GTDB lineage: Bacteria > Actinomycetota > Thermoleophilia > Solirubrobacterales > 70-9 > VRUE01. The sequence continues at coordinate 179,255 of CAWADG010000005.1, forward strand.
CGCTGCTCGACCTCGCCGAGGCCGTAGACCAGGAGGCGCTCCGACGCGCTTTCGAGGAGGCCGATCGACTCCGCATCCTCGAGATGGGGGAGCTCGAAGCGGTGTGCGCCCGCTCCCCCGGACGCCGCGCGCTGCGACCGATATGTCGCATGATCGATTCCGCTGTGGCTCCGGACCAGACGCGGTCACCGCTTGAGGATCGCGTCCTTGCGCTTTGCCGCCAGCACGGACTGCCGTCGCCTTCGACCAACGTCCTGCTGTTGGGGCATGAGGTCGACGCCCTCTGGCCGTCCCGGCGGCTCGTGGTGGAGGCCGACAGCTATCAGTTCCACGCACACCGGGCAGCCTTCGAGCGCGATCGCGCTCGCGACGCCACCAGGCAGGTCGAGGGCTACCGGGTCGTCAGGCTGACCCATCGACGCTTGGATCGAGAACCGGCCAAGGTCGCCGCCGAGCTCCGCCGCCTGCTCAATTCGGACAGTAGGGACGGACGTGCCGGGGGTTAGCCGCCCATATGGGCGGCTAACTCCCGGCACGTGTGTTCGGGAGCGGGGGCAGGCGACGGTCGAGTGGGTGGCGCTGGCGCTCCTCACCGCGCTCGTCTTCCTGGCCCTGATCGCGGCCGGGGTCCGGGTGCCCGGGATCTCGCTCGCCCAGGCGTTGGCCTCGCGGATTCTCTGCGCGGCCGCGATCGCGGACTCGTGCGGCAGTGACGAGCCGGCCCTGTTCGCCGCATACGGGAGCGACGTCGGCGCGATAGTCCGCGACGAGATGCCCTCGTTGGTGTTCGAGCCGGGCTCGCGGGCGCTGCCGGTCGACTTCCGCAGCTGCCGCGACACGAGCTGCGGCGACGGGCCCGACAGCGGAATCGTCGCCCACACCGACGCCGGACTGCCGGTGACCGTGTTCGTCCACGTCATCGACTGCCGGGAGGGCGGCCCGCGCCCCGCCGGAGCCGACTGCTCAGGCGACCGCGCCGGCAACCTCTACATCCAGTACTGGACCTACTACGCCGACTCGGCGACCCTGCGCGGCGTCCCCGTCGCCGGAGCCCAGGGCTACCACGGCGACGACTGGGAGTCGGTCCAGTTCCGGATCGGCCCCGACGGAGACGTCTTCCAGCGCGCCTCCTCGCACCACGGATACAACGACGTGCAGGGCCTGGCGAACGCCGCTTCGGACGCCGGCATCGGCCCGCTTCGAGACCTCGCCGAGGCGATCGGCGCCCGCCCGCGGGGCGGCTGGGGACCTGCGAGCGGGCTTCCTGTTCGTCTCCGGCGGCAGCCACGCCGGCAACGTCGAAGCGTCGACGGCGATCGACCGGATGACGCCCGGCCCCCGTGTCCACCTCGTCCCGCTCGAAGCGGTCGCCGCCGAGTCCGGCGCCGCGTTCGCGATCAGCCCGCCGTGGCGCAAGCGGGTCTGGCTCGACCCCGAGGCCGAGGGGACCGACTGAGTCTGCCCGGGCTACTTGGTCAGGGTGCTGAGGTAGTAGAAGCCGAGCAGAAAACGCTCGGTCTCGACCTCCCCGAAGGCCCGGAGGTCGTCCCAGGGTTCGGAGTAGGGGTCGCCCGGCGCCAGCTTCTCCAGCAGCCACCCGATCGGGGCAAGCAGGCGATGGAGGCGGCTGCCGGTCAGGCCGAGGTCCATCACGACGACGCGTCCGCCGGGACGGAGCCGGTCCCAGGCCAGCGCCAGGGCGGCCCGCGGCTCCGGCAGGACCGAGTAGCTGAGGCTGAAGAGGACGCCGTCGAGGTCCCGGTCGAGCTCGAGCAGCGAGGCGTCGCGGTGGACCAGCTCGACGCTCTCCCAGCCATGCTGCCGGACGAGCTTCGAGGCCTCGGCCAGCATGCCCGCCGAGGCATCGACGGCGATCACCGCGCCCTCCGGTCCCACTACCTCGACCAGGTACGGCAGGTTGCGGCCGGACCCGGCGCCGATCTCGAGCAACGTGTCGCCGGGCTTGAGGCGGAGCGCGCGGACCGCCTTTCGCCGCGCCCGCGGGAAGATCAGGTAGAGCGGCTCCAGCGTCGCGTAGAGGGGGGCGACCCGGTCGTAACCGCGGACGATCTCCGCCAGCGGCCGGCGCGAGCGCGCGCTCACCGCGACCCGAGCTTGTAGGTGACGAGGCCGGTCGCGACTAGGTCCCCGCCCGCCCCAGGTCGCACCGCGACCTCGCAGAAGCAGAGGCTCGAGCCCCGTCGCAGCACCTTCGCCTCGGCGAGCAGGTCGGCGCCGCGGCCGGCGGAGAGGAAATCGACGGTGAGGCCAACCGTCGTCCCCCGCGGCGGCTCGTCCCCGAACTCGATCGCCGACCAGGAGGCCGCCATCGCCGCGGTGTCGACCAGGGTCGAGATCGCTCCCCCGTGGACGACGTCGCCGATCGTCACGACCTCATCGCGGAACGGGAGGGCGAGAACGACCCTGTCGTCCTCGATCTCGCGCAGCTCGATCCCGAGATGGCGGACGAACGGCGAGTGCTTGAGGAACTCGGTGATCAGCTCGGAGCCGCGCACCGGCGCAAGGTATCGCGCCCTTCACAGGCCGATGTCGCCGCCTCGATAGGGTTGCGCCATCGCCACCGAGGTGACGTCAAGCTCCAAGGCAGCGATCGCGGACCGGCTCGCGGAGGCGCGTCGACGCACCCTCGATCTCGTCGACCAACTCGACGACCAGCAGCTCAACCGGGTCTACTCGCCGCTGCTCAGCCCGCTCGCCTGGGACCTCGGCCACATCGCCAACTTCGAGGAGCTCTGGCTGGTGCAGACGATCGGCGGCCGCGAGCCGCTGCGCGGCGAGCTGGGCCGGTTCTACGACGCGATCGAGAACCCGCGCAGGACCCGCGGCGAGCTGCCGATCCTGCGCGACGACGACCTCCGCGACTACCTCGGCGACGTCCGCGCGCGGACCCTCGACGTCCTCGAGGAGGTCGAGATCGGCGCCGACGCCGAGGACCCGCTGCTGCGCGGGGGCTTCGTCTACGAGATGCTGCTCGCGCACGAGCTCCAGCACAACGAGACGATGCTGCAGCTGCTGATGCTGGTCGACGGCTACGAGCTGCCGGAGTCGATCGGGCTCCCCACGGCGCTCTCCGGCGAGGGGGAGACGATCTCGATCGAGGCGGGGGAGTACGAGGTCGGCGCCACGGGTACGGGGTTCGCCTATGACAACGAGCGCCCCCGCCACCAGATCGAGCTCGCCGCGTTCGAGATCGATCGCAACCCCGTCTCCAACGGCGAGTTCATCCCCTTCATCGAGGAGACGGGCGCCGAGCCGCCGATGTACTGGGAGGCCGACCGCGAAGGTGGCTGGGTGACGACGGCGATGGGGCGGCGCGCCCCGGTCGACCGAGCCCTCCCCGTCACCCACGTCTCCTGGGAGGAGGCCGACACATTCGCCCGCTGGGCCGGCCGGCGGCTGCCGAGCGAGTTCGAGTGGGAGGCGGCCCGTCCCGAGCTCGACGGCCTCGGCGCCGGCTGGGAATGGACCTCCTCGCGCTTCCTCGGCTACCCGGGATTCGAGGCGTTCCCCTATCCCGAGTACTCGGAGGTCTTCTTCGGCGACGAGCATCGCGTCCTGCGGGGATCCTCCTGGGCCACCCATCCCTCGGTCGCCAGGCCGACCTTTCGCAACTGGGACCTGCCGCAGCGGCGTCAGATCTTCGCCGGGCTGCGCTGTGTGAGGGACGCCGGCCGATGAAGCCGACCGCGACCGCCGACCGGGTCGAGATCGAGGTCCACTACACGGGCGCCCAGGGGGCCGAGATGGCGCACGAGGTCCGCACCGGCCTGACCGCGAGGCCGAAGGAGCTGGCTCCGAAGTACTTCTACGACGAGCGCGGCTCGCAGCTCTTCGAGCGGATCACCGAGCTCCCCGAGTACTACCCGACGCGGGCCGAGCGCGAGATCCTCTCGGGCCGCAGCGGCGAGATCCACACCGCTGCCGGCCGCCCGCGAACGCTGGTCGAGCTCGGGTCCGGCTCGGCGGCGAAGACCCGCCACCTGCTGAGCGCGATGGAGGATGCCGGCTGCCTCGAGCTCTTCGTCCCGGTCGACATCTCCGAGGAGATCACCCAGGAGACCGCCGCCAGCCTCGCCGACGAGTACCCGGAGCTCTCGGTCAGCGGCCTCGTCTGCGATTTCGAGCAGGACCTCGAGCTGATCCCCGAGGCCGACGGCGGCCGCGTGATCGCCTTCCTCGGCGGGACGATCGGGAACCTCTACCCGGATCCCCGGGGCGAGTTCCTCTCGCGGATCGCCGCGATGCTCGGCCCCGAGGACAGCCTCCTGCTGGGGACGGACCTGGTCAAGGACACGGCCCGCCTCGAGGCCGCCTACAACGACTCGGCAGGCGTCACCGCCGAATTCAACAAGAACGTCCTCACCGTCCTCAACCGCGAGCTCGGCGCCGACTTCGACTTCGCCGCCTTCGAGCACGTCGCCCGGTTCGACGAGGAGGAGGCCTGGATGGACATCGGGCTGCGCTCGACCGTCGACCAGACCGTGCGCGTCGACGGCCTCGACCTCACGGTCCGGTTCGCCGCCGGCGAGCGCATGAGGACCGAGATCTCGGCCAAGTTCACCCGCGAGCGGCTCGAGCAGGTCTACGGCGACGCCGGCCTCGAGCTGAGCGGCTGGTTCACCGACCCGGCCGGTGACTACGCGCTGAGCCTGGCACGGGCCTGCTAAATGAGGCGGCCGCCCGGGTCGATCCGCGGTTCATGGAACCGTGGGACAGGCCACGGATGTCGAGAGGGAGGTGGATGGCCGAGGGCGCGGTGAACGTCCTCGTCTGGGTCCTCGTCTGCTTCGGGGCGACAATCGCCATTCTCGGGCTCACCGACGGCACCTGGCAGGCGATCGGCCTGACCGCGATCGCCTTCGTTGCCGCCCCGCTCGTCGAGGTTCCCGCGATCTTCACCGAGCGGGGCTACGAGGAGTACCGCCAGGAGTGGACCCGGTCCGACCGGGCCCGGCTCGGCTAGGGCGCCAGCGCCTCGATCAGGTCTCCCGCCTGGTCGGGAGTGGTGACCAACAGCAGAATCGGTAGGGTGACGCCGCCCTCGACGAAGGCGCCGAGCTTCTCCTTCATCTCGGTCGGCTCACCGAAAATGAAGGTCTCCTCGATCACGTCCCACGGAGCTGCCTCCGCAGCAGCCTTGCGGTCTCCGGCCTCCCAGGCGGCGACCATCGGGTCGATCTTGTCGCCGTAGCCGAGCCAGCGGAAGAAGTTGGCGTACACCGGGACCGTGGCGTAGGAGGCGAACATGAACCGCGCCAGCGGCTCGACCGCCTCGCGGTCACCGGGCAGGCAGAAGAAGCGACAGAGGAGCTCGAAGCCCTCGGGGGCGGCCGCGATCTGCTCGGTCACCTGGGGAAGGCCGCCCAACGGCAGGAAGTTCGAGAAGGCCCCGCTCGCGCGCTCGACAGCGAGGTCGAGCATCTTCCCGCGCAGTGCGGCGAGCACGATCGGGATCTCGAAACTCGGCTTGATTTCGAGCTTGAACCCGCCCGGCGCCCGCTCCCCGGCCAGCGCGGCGTCGAGGAACTCGACGGTCTCCCGGACCCTGGTCAGGGGCTTATCGAACGGGATCCCGTTCCAGCCTTCGACGATCCGGTCCGAGGAGGAGCCGATCCCGAGGACAAAGCGGCCGCCGGAGGCGTCGGCGAGCGCCGAGGCCTCCTGGGCGAGCAGCGCCGGCCCCCGCTGAAAGACTCCGACGACACCGGTGCCGAGCCGCATCTCGTCGGTCCAGGCGGCGCTCAGCGCGAGCGGCGTGAAGCCGTCGGGACCGTTCGTCTCGCCGGTCCAGAGATCCGTATAGCCGGACGCCTCGGCGCGCTTGACCAGCGCCTCATGATCGGCGAGCGGCGTCCCCGGCAGCGGCAGCGTCAATCCCCAACGGTTCATCTGCGGGACCCTAACCCTCGAAGTCCTGATTAGCGAGCCTCACAGTCTGATTCCCGCGAGCGGCGCTGATGTGGCTGAGTGGCACTGCCCCCGGACGCGAAGCGGAGGAGGCCGTGCAGTTGACTGAGGAGGCGGCGGAGTGATTAAGGTGCTGGGGATGGAGGGGAGCGCGCAGAAGCCCGATCGCAACCTGGCGCTGGAGCTGGTCCGCGTCACCGAGGCGGCGGCGCTCGCCTCGGCCCGCTGGGTCGGGCGCGGCGACAAGATCGCCGCCGACCAGGCCGCGGTCGACGCGATGCGGTTCGTCCTCGACTCGGTCTCGATGGACGGCATCGTCGTCATCGGCGAGGGAGAGAAGGACGAGGCGCCGATGCTCTACAACGGCGAGAGCATCGGCGACGGCAGCTCGCCGGTGGTCGACATCGCGGTCGATCCGCTCGAGGGCACGCGCCTCTGCGCGCTCGGGATGCCGAGCGCGATCGCGGTCATCGCCCTCGCCGAGCGGGGGACGATGTTCGACCCCGGGCCCTGCGTATACATGGAAAAGATCGCCGGGGGCGAGGAAATCGCCGACCTCCTCGACCTCGACCGGCCGCTGCCCGAGACCCTGAAGCTGATCGCCGACCGCAAGGGGGGAGCGTCGGCGACGTCACCGTCGTCATGCTCGACCGCCCGCGCCACGAGGATGCGATGAAGGAGGTTCGCGAGGCCGGCGCCCGGATCCGCCTGATCACCGACGGCGACGTCTCGGCGGCGCTGCTCGCGGTCAGCGATCGCTCGCCGGTCGACCTCCTCTGGGGGATCGGCGGGACGCCGGAGGGCGTGATCTCGGCGGCGGCGCTGAAGTCGATGGGCGGCCAACTGATCGGCCGGCTCTGGCCACGCGACGACGGCGAGCGCCAGGCCGCGATCGACGCCGGCTACGACCTCGACCGGGTGCTGACCGGCAACGACCTCTGTTCGGGCGAGGACGTCTTCTTCTCCGCCTCCGGCGTCACCGATGGCGACGTCCTCCAGGGCGTCCGCTACCGCGGGCCCGGCGCGACGACCGAGTCGCTGGTGATGCGCTCGCGCTCGGGGACGGTGCGCCGGATCCAGGCGACGCACGACCGCTCGAAGCTGCGGGCGATCATCGGCGAGCGGTACGGCTGAGCCGCACCCGCCTCAGTCGCACTCGCTGCATCCCTCGACCTGCTCGGTTTTCGCGGTCTGGTCCTCGCGCGAGTACGGCATTTCGCCGGTGTCGTGGAGCTCGTGGCGGAGGCTGTTGATCACCGCCCCGGCGAGCAGCGCCAGGCTCAGCGCGTAGAACCAGAGCAGGGTGATCAGCGCGAAGCCGAGGGTCGAGCCGAAGCGCGAAAGGCTCGAGACGTTCGAGAGGTAGAACGGGAACGCCCAGTTGGCGACGCCGGTCGTGATGGTAACGAACAGGGCGCCGGGCCAGACGTCGCGCCACGGCATGTGGCCTTTCGGGACCGCCCAGAAGATCACGCAGAGGAGCGCGAAGGTGATCAGGAGCGCGGCGATCAGCAGCAGGATCGTGTCGATCGCCTTGATGTCGGAGAGGCCGAGCGGCAGCCGGTCGGTGCTCGAGACGAGCGCCGCCTCCATCGTCGGCAGGACGATCGAGGCGGCAATGAAGAGGAGGACGACGAGCAGCATCGTGAACGAGAACCGCTTCTGCTCGATCCAGCCCCGGCATTCGACGTGGTAGATCCGGCAGAAGGCGGTGTCCATCGCGCCCCAGAACGAGGCGCCGATCCAGACCGAGCCGAGCAGCGCCGCGATCCCGATCGTGGTCGTGTTGTCCTGGATCCTGGTCAGGACGTCGGTCAGCGTCGTCTGCTCGGTGTTGGGGAAGAGGCGCTGGAGGTCGTCGACGACGCTCGCTTCGACCCCTCCGATCTTCAGCACCTGGCCGAAGAAGAAGAGGACGAGCAGCGCGAACGGGAAGACCGCCAGCATCAGGTTGTAGGCGACCATCGCCGAGAGCCCGGTTACGTTCTCGCGGTAGGCTCGCTGCCAGAAGCCGTTCAGCCAGGGCCGTGGATGTTGGAGGGCCCCGATCATTTGACTTCAGAAACTGAAGCGCCTATCATACGAACAGACGTTTGACTGGGCACGGATGCCCGCATGAAGTCCTCGTAGCGAGTCGCAAGTGGCACGGACCGAATTCTCGGTCCGTTTTTTCGAGACTTTTCGCTGCGGACGGCCTTTCATGAGCAGGACTAAACCACCTAGCTGAAAGAAACGAGCGCAGACAGGATGCTGGTAGCAGAGCTTCAGGAGCTTGAGGAGGTAAAAGGGCTGATCACGCGTGGTCAGCAGCTCGGCGTGCTGACCTTCGGCGATATCGCCTCCGCGGTCTCGGAGGTCGATCTCGACGAGTCCGACGTCGAGGACCTCTACGGACACCTCGAGAAGTCGGGTATCGAGCTTGTCGAGGACATGGACCCGGCCCAGAAAGCGGCCGCGGACGCGATGCCCGAACCGTCCGGGAAAAAAGGCCGGCGCCGCCAGAAACAGGCGCTCGACCTGAAACCGGACATGACGACGGACAGCCTCCAGCTGTTTCTCAAGGACATCGGCAAAGTCCGCCTCCTGACCGCTCAGGAGGAGGTCGAACTCGCGAAACGGATCGAGCGCGGCGACCTCGACGCGAAGCAGAAAATGGTCGAGTCCAACCTCCGCCTCGTCGTCTCGATCGCCAAGAACTACCGCAACCAGGGGCTGCCGTTCCTCGACCTGATCCAGGAGGGGACGCTCGGCCTCGTCCGGGCGGCGGAGAAGTTCGACTACCGCAAGGGATTCAAGTTCTCGACCTACGCGACCTGGTGGATCCGCCAGGCGATCGCTCGCGCCCTCGCGGACAAGGCGCGGACGATCCGGATCCCGGTCCACGTCGTCGAGAAGCTGAACAAGATCGGGCGGGCGGAGCGCAAGCTCGTCACCGAGCTCGGCCGGGAGCCGACGCCAGAGGAGATCGCCGAGGTGACCGGGATCGACCCCGAGGAGGTCGACTCGATCAAGCGCTCGGCGCAGGCCCCGGTCTCGCTCGAGAAGCCGGTCGGCGACGAGGAGGAGTCCGAGTTCGGCCAGTTCATCGCCGACGAGAAGGCCGAGTCCCCGTTCGACCGGGCGGCCGACCTGCTGACCAAAGAGGCGCTGAAGGAGGCGCTCGAGAACCTCTCCTACCGCGAGCGCCGCGTGCTCGAGCTCCGCTACGGGCTCGGCGGCGAGCACCCGCGGACCCTGGACGAGGTCGGGCGGACGTTCAACGTCACCCGCGAGCGGATCCGCCAGATCGAGAACCAGAGCCTGAAGAAGCTCCAGCAGCTCGGCGAAGCGCAGAAACTCCGCGAAGTCACCTGATCCAGCGGGGCGCGGCTAAGGCGTTCGGGCATCCCGGCCGATATGAGCCGGGATGTTCGAGATCGACGTAGCCCTGCAGAAACTGATCGAGCGTGAGGGCTCGGACCTTCACATCAAAGTCGGCGCTCCGCCGACGATCCGCCTGCACGGCGAGCTCATGCCGCTCGAGGGCTACGAGAGGCTCGGCGAGAAGGACACCGAGAAAGCGTTCCACGACATCGCCGAGGTCCGGTCGCTGACCGAATTCGAGGAGGCCGGCGAGGCCGACTTCTCCTACTCGATCGCCGGCCTCTCGCGGTTCAGGGTCAACACCTTCAAACAGCGCGGCTCGATCTCGATCGTCTGCCGCGCGATCCCGTTCGAGATCCGCTCGGTCGAGCAGCTCGGGCTGCCCCCGGTTGTCACGAAACTGGCCGAAGAGCAGCGCGGGATCATTCTCGTCACCGGTACGACCGGCTCGGGCAAGAGCACGACGCTGGCGGCGATGATCGATCACATCAACCGCACCCGGGCGCACCACATCATCACCCTCGAGGACCCGATCGAGTACCTGCATGAGGACAAAACCTCGATCATCAACCAGCGCGAAGTCGGGTCCGACACGGAGAGCTTCGGCCGGGCGATGAAACGCGTCCTGCGCCAGGACCCCGACGTGATCCTGATCGGCGAGATGCGCGACGAAGAGACCGTCCGGACTGCGCTCACCGCGGCCGAGACCGGGCACCTGGTCCTCTCCACGGTCCACACCCTCGACGCGACCGAGACGATCAACCGGATCATCGACGTCTTCCCGCCGCACCTCCAGCACCAAGCGAGGGTGATGCTCGCCGCGACGCTTAGGGGCGCGATCGCGCAGCGGCTCGTCCCCGACATCACCGGCGAAGGCCGGGTACCGGCGTCGGAGATCATGATCGTCACCGGCAGGGTCGAGGACCTGATCATGAACCCCGACGAAACCGGGAAGATCACCGAGGTGATCGCGGAGGGCGAGTACTACGGGATGCGCACCTTCGACCAGTCGCTTCTCAGCTACGTGATGGAAGGCAAGATCTCCGAGCACATCGCGCTCGACTTCGCGTCGAGCCCGCACGACTTCAAACTGATGCTCGCCGCGGGGGGCCAGCGGGCCAGCGGAATCGAGCAACTTGCCGACTCCCCGGTCTCATAGAAATTCACTAGGGCGGGCGTCCAACTCGGGCGTCGGGCCCGATTCGGGTTCAAGCCACACACCGACCGCGTCGATCAGCAAGCGATGGAACTGATCATGGCCATCAGACGGCGGTTCCAGACTCTCCTCCGCAGCGAGCAGGGGATGGCGCTGCCGACGGCCCTGTTCGCGATGATCGCCTGCATGGCCCTGGGGGGCGCCGCGGTGATGGCGTCGATCGATGTCCAGCAGGGCTCGACCCGCGATGCCGGCTCGAAGAAGGCGATTGCCGCCGCCGATGCCGGCGCGAGCGTCGCCCTGCTCCGTCTCAACCGTTTCAAGACCAGCCTCACCGGGGGGGCCCAGTGCGTCGGGCCCGCCGGGGAAGCGCAGACGCCCACCGGCGGCTGGTGCCCGGCGACGGCTCCCGAAAAAGTCGGTCCGGCGACCTACTCCTACATGATCAGCGCCTTCAAACAGGGCTCGGAACTCGGTGTCGTGTCCGTAGGGACCCAGGACGGCGTCACCCGACGGGTGAAGGTCGGGCTGACGACGACCGAAGGCGAAAACGTCTTCGCAAACGAGAAAGTCGTGGCGAAGGGCGACATCGAAATGGGTGGGGCCTTCTTCATCGAATCGAGCGTGGGCACCAACGGAAACGTTCACGGGAAAGGCGGCGGGAACGTCTGCGGCAACATTCGTCACGGCCCCGGGAAAAGCAACAATGTCACCCCAAGTTGCAATGGCAAAGTTGAAGAAGCGGAAAAGGAAGTCCCGGAAGTGACTCCGCCGGCCAGCATCGCGACCAGCAACTCGAACTGCCGGTTCACCTGGACGTGCGCGATCTCGACCGAAAAGGACACCAGCTGCGACAAGAACAGCTGCGGCAAGCCGGAATGGAATCCGGCGACCCGGACCCTCGAAGCGGGAGGCAACAAGACGACCCTGACCCTCGGCGGCGGCGACTACTTCCTCTGCCGGTTTCTGATTCCCAACGGGCAGGTGATCGTTGCCGCGGGCGCGACGGTCAGGATCTTCTTCGATACGCCCGAGAACTGTGGGATGAGTGCGGGAGCCATAAGGTTCGAAATCGGCTCCCAGGGCCAGATGACGGACACCGGCTACGACCCCAATCACGGCAAATTCGAAGTTCCCGGGCTCTATTTCCTCGGCTCGCAGACGATTCCGACGAGGATCAACATCCAGGCCCAGGGAGGCGCCGACGAGATGATCCTCTACGCGCCCAATGTCGACATCGAAATGAACGGTGGACCCGAATGGATCGGGATGATGGCCGGGAAAACGATCTCGATCCAGGGAAATCCCAGGATCATCTCGGACCCCCACATCAAAGAACCCGAAATCAAGCGCTCGACGCTCTTTTCCCGGAACCGCTACGTCGAGTGCACCGGCGCGACGGGAACCCCACCCGACGCGAACTGTTGATCCCGGCCCGGCGCTCAAGCTAGGGCCCGATTCTGCCGAGCTAGATAAGCGAACGTATGAGGGAGAAACTCAACAACAACCCACTGGTTCAGGTAGCGATCCTCGCAGTCCTGCTGGTCGCCGTCGGCTTCTTCGTGATGTCGTCGATGGGCGGCGGCGGCAAGGAAGAATCTGCCGAATCGCCTGAACCGACGGTGACGACGGCGACCGCTGGTGCGATTGAATCCGCCGCTACCGCCGGCGAAACGGTGGCCGCGCCTGAACCCGGCGCCTTCGCCGCCGCGGTCGCGCCGCCCCCGCGCCCCGTGACCGCCGCCTTCAGGGCCGGCGACACGGTGGTCCTCCTCTTCGTCAAGGACGGCGGCATCGACGACGGCCTGGTCACCCGCTCGGTCGAGCGCCTCAGCGGCCTCTCCCACGTCGCCACCTTCGTCGTGCCCGCCCACGAAATCGCCCGCTACGCCACGATAAGCCAGGGCGTCGAGGTGAATCGGACCCCGGCCCTCGTTGTGATTCGCCCGAAGCACCTCTCAAACGGCGTCCCCAGCGCTTCGGTGCAGTACGGGTTCCGCAGCCCTGCCAGCGTCGAACAGGCTGTCATCGATGCCGAATACAAGGGCCCGACCGTCGAGTACCATCCGTGAGGTAAGCATGGAGCCCCGGGACCATCCTGGTCACCTCCGACCGGTTCCCGATTCAGGCGACTCGACCGCTCCGGCTCTAGAGCCTGCCGACACGCCGATCGAGGAAGTCACCCAGCCGCTCGAAGACGCCGCGCCCACGGTCGATGACCCCGCCCGGCCGCACGAGGAGACCATTCCCCCCGTCGAGGAGCAACCTCCATCCCCGCCCGCACCCGAGACCGCGGGCGAGGGGCCGGACCCGACTCCCCTCGTCCCCGGCACCACCCCGGGCCTGACGGCGCCCCGCGCGCGGACACGGACGACAGGGTTCGTGACCGACGTGCTAGTCGAACTCGGATTCGCCTCGGAGGAGCGGGTGAAGCAGGCGATCGATGAGGCGCGAACCGCCGGCCACCCACCCGAGCACCTGCTGCTCGAGCAGGGGGCGATCTCCTCCGAGCAGCTCTCGAAAGCTGTGGCGGAGCGCTATGGACTCGATCACGTCGACCTCTCGCTGTTCCAGGTCGACATGGCGGCCGCGAATCTGATCTCGGTCAGCTCGGCCCGCAGGTACGGTGCGTTGCCGATCGCGTTCGTCGACAGGACCACCCTCCTGGTGGCAACGCCCGACCCGACAAACCTTCTCGCGCTCGACGACATAAAGATGGCGACCGGGTTCGACAGCGAGGTCGCTGTCTCCTCGCGGGAAGACATCGACGCGCTGATCGGCCGGCTCAACACGCTCCAGAGCGCGGTCAGCGAGGCGGTCACCGAGGAGGACGAAGCCGCGGCGGAAGAGGAGAAGGCGCTGGCGGAAGTCAGCGACATGGAAGTCAGCGCCGAGGACGCTCCGGTGGTCAAACTCGTCTACAGCATCCTCGGCCAGTCCGTCGCCGAGGGCGCCTCCGATGTCCACTTCGAGCCCGACGAAGGCGAGATGCGGGTCCGCTTCCGCGTCGACGGGGTCCTGCGCGAGGCCGCCAAAGTCCCGAAACGGATGGTCACGGCAGTGATCTCGCGGATCAAGATCATGAGCGACCTCAACATCGCCGAGAAGCGGGTCCCGCAGGACGGGCGGGTCAGCGTCACGATCGACGAGCGCCGCATCGACCTTCGGATCACGACACTCCCGACCCAGCGCGGCGAGGGGGCGACGATCCGGATCCTCGACAAAGAGAACGCCCAGCGCTCGCTCGACGATCTCGGGATGGACGGGACCGGCAGAAACCGGTTCGAGGAAGCGTTTCGCAAGGCCTATGGCGCCGTCCTGGTAACCGGGCCGACCGGCTCGGGCAAGTCGACGACCCTCTACGCGGCGCTTCAGTCCCTAAACGAAGTCGAGAAGAACATCATCACGATCGAGGACCCCGTCGAGTACCGCCTCGAAGGGATCAATCAGATCAACGTCCACCGCAAGGCGGGCCTCGATTTCGCCACCGGCCTGCGCTCGATCCTCCGCGCCGACCCCGACATCGTGATGGTCGGGGAGATCCGCGACGGCGAGACCGCCCGGATCGCGATCGAGGCGGCGCTGACCGGCCACATGATGCTGACGACGCTCCACACGAACGACGCGCCGGGTGCTATCGCCCGCCTCAGCAAGATGGGGATCGAGTCCTTCCTGACCGCCTCCGCGGTCGATTGCGTCGTCGCGCAGCGTCTCGCCCGCAAGCTCTGCACCCACTGCAAGCAGCGGGCGATCCTCCCGCCCGAGGCGCTGGCCGAGGCCGGGATCCGGGTCGGGGTCGAGATCGAGGCCTACGTGCCGACCGGGTGCCCGCGGTGCATGAGCAGCGGCTACCGCGGCAGGGTCGGGATCTACTCGGTGATGGCGATGAGCGAAAGGCTGAAGGAGATGACCGTCCAGGGCGCCCACGAGGCTGAACTGACCAGCGTCGCACGCGAGGAGGGGATGGTGACGCTGCGCGAGGACGGCGTCGAAAAGGTGCGCGCGGGCCAGACCAGCCTCGAGGAGGTCCTCCGTGTCACGGCTTAAGCCTTGCGCTAGTCGGTTTCGGGTATCGAGAAACCCGGCTGGACGGTCGATCTAGTCACAATGGACTTCGACTTCTCAGCCGTTCTCGCGCGCATGGTCGAGAGCAAGGCCTCCGACGTCCACCTGACGCCGGGTTTCCCTCCGGCGATGCGCACCAAGGGAAAGATCACCCCGATCGAGGGCTTCCCCGTGCTCTCGACCCAGCAGACGCGCGAGGTCGTCTTCAGCATCCTCAACGACGACCAGCGCAAACGGTTCGAGAACAACCTCCAGCTCGACTTCGCCTATGCGATCCCCGGCGTCGCTCGGTTCCGCGTCAACTGCTTCTTCCAGCGCGGATCAGTAAGCGCAGCCTTCCGCCTCGTCCCGCAGGAGATCCCCTCGCTCGACTCCCTCAACGTGCCCCAGGTTCTGCGCGATTTCGCCGCCAAGCCGCGCGGGTTCGTCCTCGTCACCGGGCCGACTGGCTCCGGCAAGAGCACGACCCTGGCGGCGATGATCGACCTGATCAACGCCGACAACCAGGACCACATCCTGACGATCGAGGACCCGATCGAGTTCCTCCATCAGCACAAAAAATCGATCGTCAACCAGCGCGAGGTCGGCGCCGACGCGCCTGACTTCGCCCTGGGCCTGCGCGCCGCCCTCCGAGAGGACCCCGACGTCATCCTCGTCGGCGAGATGAGGGACCTGGAGACGATGTCGACGGCGCTGACCGCGGCCGAGACCGGCCACCTCGTCTTCGCGACGCTGCACACGCAGTCGACCTCGCAGACGGTCGACCGGATCATCGACGTCTTTCCGCCCGCGCAGCAGGCGCAGGTCAGGACCCAGCTCTCGATCGCGCTGCAGGGGATCGTCACCCAGCAGCTGCTGCCGACCGCCGACGGGATGGGCCGAATCGTCGCCTGCGAGGTCCTGGTCCCGACCCCGGCGATCCGCAACCTGATCCGCGAGGGCAAGACCCATCAAATCTACGCCGCGGTCCAGACCTCGGGCGCGGTCGGAATGCAGACGATGGACGCCGACCTCGTTCGCCTCGTCCGCACCGGCAAGATCACCCGCACCCTCGCCGAGCAGCGGGCCTCGGTCCCGGAGGAGCTCAAGCGGCTGCTCGGAAACTTCGCCGGCTCCGGTGCCGGCCCCGCCGACCCGCTCGGCAACGGCGCGCCGGCCCCCGGTCAGGTCCCGCTCCCGGCATATGCCCAGAAGGCCTAGCTCGTGGCCGGCGCAACCACTTTCGCCTTCCGTGCAATGGACACCGCCGGCGTCGCCACCGCCGGCGAGCTCGAGGCGGGCTCCAAGGCGCAGGTCAGCGAGCAGCTGCGCCAACGCGGCCTGATCGTTCTCGATGTCAGCGAGAAGTCCGAGCCGCTGAAACTCGAGGACCTGCTCACCCGCTGGAAAGGCGTCGACAAGCGCGAGCTGGCGGTGTTCTCGCGCCAGTTCGCGACCCTGGTCGCCTCCGGGATGCCGATGATCCGGTCGCTCCAGACCCTCGAGGAGCAGACCCAGGACGACCGGATCCGCGAGGCGGTCGGGGGGGTCCGGAGCGACGTCGAAGCCGGCAGCACGCTCGAGAAGGCGATGGAGCGCTACCCCGAAGTCTTCGACAAATTGTTCCGGGCGATGGTCCGCTCCGGCGAGCAGTCGGGCCGCCTCGAGGACGCGCTCGACCGCGTCGCCTTCCAGGTCGAGAAACAGGACGCGCTCAGGCGCCAGGTGAAATCGGCTCTGATGTACCCGATCCTCGTCTTCGGCTTCGCGGCGGTGGTGCTGCTTGCCGTCGTCGCCTTTGTGATCCCGGTCTTCGTCACCATCTTCAAGGAACTCGCGGAAGAAAACCCTGGGGAAAAAGGGGGCCTGCCGCTGCCGACCCAGATCTGCGTGATGGCCTCGGAAGCGATCACCGGCTACTGGTACATCGTCGGCCCGCTTTTGGCGTTCGCCATTTTTGCCTTCTTTCGTTGGAAGAAGACGGACCGTGGAAAAGAAATGTGGGACCGGTTCCTGCTGAAGATCCCCGCCAAAATCGGCGACGTGATCCAGAAGGTCGCGCTCGCCAGGTGGTCGCGGACCTTCGCCGGCTCGGTCTCGGCCGGAGTGCCGATGCTGCAGGCGATCAAACTGACCGGAGAAACCGCGGGCAACGTCGTCGTCGAACAGGCGATGGAGGACGTCTACGCCTCGGCCAAGCGCGGCGGTTCGCTGGCGGGGCCGATCGAGCGCCATGACATCTTCCCGCCGATGGTCGGCCACATGGTCGCGGTCGGCGAGGAGACCGGCCAGCTGGAGACGATGCTGAGCAAAATCGCCGACTTCTACGAGACCGAGGTCGACGCCAAGGTGAAGGCGCTGACGGCGCTGATCGAGCCGCTGATGATCGTCTTCGTCGGCGGCGTGGTCGGGTTCATCGTGATCTCGATGTACCTGCCGATCTTCAGCATCTACGAAAAGATCCGCTGAGCCGCGTCTCACTTACGTGGAGCCTGACTTTTCGGCTCACGTAACCCAAATTTCGGGGATCGAGAACTCTCGTCTAAGGCCGATGAGGGTTGCGTAATGAATCTGCCAGCGCTCCGGTGCAATAGGCAAACCCAGCGTGAGCTGGGGACGCAAAGCCGACGGGACTCCCTTCGCGGAGCCGGCCGGGTTGCCACCGGGGTCAACAGACACCACGTGGCTAAACACGGGGCTCTGGCGCAAACGATTAGGACCACAGGAGGTACCTAATGTTTCTCCAGAATCTCCGGGCCAAGGTTGGTGCCCGGCTCAACGGCGACAGCGAGGCCGGCTTCACGCTGATCGAGCTTCTCGTCGTCATGCTCATCCTCGGCATCCTGGCCGCGATCGCCCTTCCGGCGTTCTTCAACCAGAAAGACAAGGCCGGGGACGCTAAGGCCAAGGAGTACGCGCACTCGACGCAGGTCGCGATCGAGACCTGCTCGACGGATAACAACGGTAGCTACGCACCATGCGAAAGCCTCGCGACGCTCGAAAAAATCGAGCCGACGCTTGGCAATATCACATGGGCCGAAGAACCGGTGACCACCGAAACCACCTACAAATTCGCCATCCAGGGCAGCAACTCCGAACAGGAATTCGGCGTTGTCAACACCGGTGGCGCTCTGGAATTCCCATGCGAAAAACCCAGTACAGGCGGCTGCCCGTCTACCGGCGAATGGGATAAGTAAGGAGATTCCCATTCTCTTGGCCTAGCCAAGTCTGAAGCGAGCAAGGGACGGGCCCAGTGGGCTCGTCCCTTGCGCTTCGTCCAGGCTTCCACTCCGGGCTTAAGAGTCACACCCGAACCGCCGATACCGCACCGATGCACCCGAAGGTCACAAAGACCCTACTCGCGGCGCTCACAATCGCCGCGCTTTGGTGCGCATCCGTCGCGCAGGCGTCGCCGGCGCGGTTCGACGGAATTTCGAACGACGGCAGCGTCGCCTTCTTCTCGACCAACGAACAGATGGTCAATGGCGACACCGACAACCGCGAAGACATCTTTTCCCGTTCCTTCAACACCGGCATCGGCGAATACATCACCCGCCAGGTCTCGCTCGGGCGGGTCGGCGGCAACGATGCCTACGACGCGCTGTTCAAGAGCGTCTCCGCTGACGGGAGCAGGGTGCTGTTCATGACCCAGGAGAGGCTCACCCCGGACGACCAGGACAACTCGCTCGACCTCTACCAGCGCGACCTGACCGACAACACCACCACCCTGGTATCGAAGGGCGACACCTCGTGCGCGGCGGAAAGCTGCGGCAACGGCGAATTCGCTGCGAACTTCGCCCCGGGAGGCACTGCCGCTGACGGCACGAAGATCTTCTTCATCACCGCCGAGCGGCTGAGCTCAGCCGACCACGACTCCTCGATCGAGGTCTACCTCCGCGACCTGACCACCGAAAGGACGACGCTTGTCTCGGCGGGTGATGCCTCCTGTGCTGCGACCGAATGTGGCAACGGAGAAACGAATGCTGTGTTCCAGCGGGCCTCCTCAGACGGGAACAAGGTGGTCTTCACCACCGCTGAGGGACTGGTCGCAGCCGACACCGATGGCGAAACGGACATCTATCAGCGCGACCTCACGACGGAAGCGACCACTCTCCTGACCCCCGAAGGAACCTGCCCCACCGCCGTGGACTGCCGTCCGACCTTCAGCGGTGCCTCTGACGACGGCTCTCACGTGTTCTTCGAGACGAATGATCGTCTGGCCGCCGCCGACACCGACGAATACGCCGACGTCTACGACTGGAGCGGGGGAACCTCCACCCTGGTCTCGACCGGATCCGGGGGCGGCAACGGTGAATTCAACGCGACCTACGCCGGCAGCTCCGCCGACGGGTCGGCCGTCTACTTCCAGACAAGCGAACAGCTCGACGCCGCCGACACTGACAGCGCTCAGGATGTCTACGGCCGGAGCGGGGGGGAGACGAGCCTGATCTCGACCGGTCCGGCCGGCGGAAACGGCCCGTTCGCCGCCGAATTCCGCTGGGCATCACCCGACGGCTCGACCGAAGGCGTCATCTTCACGACGTCGGAAGCGCTGACCGCCGAAGACACCGACGAAGCCCAGGACGTCTACGAGCGTGACGGCGGAACGACGACCCTGATCTCGACCGGCCCGAATGGGGGCAGCGGACCGGCGGACGCCTTCTTCACCAAGGCGTCGCATGACGGCTCACGGATCTTCTTCGTCACCTCCGAATCGCTAGTCGCCGAAGACACCGACTCGAGCGCCGACGTCTACGAATGGTCGGGCGGCCAGACGACCCTGGTCTCGACCGGGACGGTCGGCGGCAACGGCCCGTATGGCGCCGGGCTCGACGCGATCTCGGCGAACGGGTCGAAGGTCTTCTTCAGCACGCTCGAGCGCCTCACCTCCGAAGATGACTTCGCAGGCGAAGAGGACGTCTACTCGCACGGGAGCGGCGGGACTCTGCTCGTCTCGGTGAAAAACGACCCCGACCTCGAACTCGGGCCCCCGGCGCCGACGCTGACCGGCACCCACCCGGGCTCGCCTGGCGAATCGACCGAACCGGTCGTCGTCGGCCAGGCCGCGGGCGGAACGACGGTGAAGATCTACACGAACTCCGCCTGCTCGGAAGCCCCGGTCGCTACCGGCAGCTCGACCGAGCTCGCCTCGCCCGGCATCGGCGTCACCGTCGCCCCTGAATCGACCACCGGGTTCTGGGCCACGGCCGAAGCGGAAGGCTTCGTCTCTGCCTGCTCGACCAGCTCGGCCACATACACCCAGGAAGAAGCGGTTCCGCCGCCCAGCGAAGAAGAAGAAAAACCGAAAGAAGAAGAAAAACCGAAAGAAGAAAAACCGAAAGAAGAAAAACCGAAAGAAAAAAGCGGCGGCGGCAAAAAAACCAAAGGCGGCTCGAAATCGGGCTCCTCCAACGGCGGAATCACCTACGTGACGCCCGAGACGCGAGTCACCTTCGGCCCGAGCTTCAAGACGCGGAAGAGGCGACCGGTCTTCCGCTTCGTCGATGCGACCGGCCAGCTGGGCACGACCTTCGTCTGCCGGGTGGATAAGCGGAAGTGGAAGCCATGCACCTCGCCGCTGAAACTCCCACGCCTCGGTCAGGGCCGCCACGTGCTCCGGATCAAGGGCATGAACGCACTCGGCGTCTGGGAGCCCAAGGCCGGCAAGCATCGCTTCAAGGTGGTCCGGAGATGAAGCGGCTCCTGACCCGGACCGACTGGTCCTTCCGCGGTGAAGCGGGGTTCACCCTGATCGAGCTCCTCGTCGCCTCGGCGATGGGCGTCGTCCTCATGGGCGCGGTGGGGACGATGGTGGTCCAGACATTGCGGGCGCAGCCGGAGGTCAGCAAACGATCGCAGAGCATCACGACCGCGCGCTACGTGCTTGAGCGGATGACGCGGGAAATCCGCGACGGAGTGGCCGTCGATAAAGCGCTCCCGAACGAAGTGTCGTTCCGAACCTACCTCCGACGGACGTCGTGCGGAGGCACGGGTACCCTCGCCAGCAACGAACCCGCGATCCTTTGCGAGGTCACGTATGGCTGCAGCACCACCGCGTGCACCCGGATCGAGGCAGCCCCCGGAGTGATGACCGGGACCGCGAAGCCGATTTTCGAAGGAATCGACAACAGCAACGTCTTCAGCTACAAACCGAGCGCCAAAGCGGCGACGTTCATCGGGATAACCCTGCACCTCCCGAACCCGAGCGGGCCGTCCGACCTGACGATCTCCGACGGCGCAAGCCTGCGGAACGCAATCCTCACCAACTGAGATGACCGCGCGCACCGACAGAGAGGCAGGATTCACGATCATCGAGGTCGTCGTCGCCGCCCTGGTGGTGACGATGGGGGCGATCGCGACGTTCGGGATGCTGAGCGCAGCGACCAAGAACACCTACAGGGCGAAGCAGACCCAGGTGGCGCTCGACATCGCCCAGCAGGAACTGGAGGCGCTGAGGGGCCTGAGCTCAAAAGAAATCGCGCTCACCGCGACCCCCGCACACAGCAGCAACACCCTCAGCCCTAACTATCGTGTCACCAACAGCACGTTCGCGATGCAGCAGGTGCCGCCCACCGAATACCGGAACCTGGTTGTCAACGGGGGCAGCATCTACGGGCAGAACGGCGAAGGGGAAACGATCAGCGGCGGCGTCATCAATCCCGGGCCGACCAAATTCACCAGCGGCGACGTCAGCGGCTCGGTTTACCGCTACGTCGTCTGGCGCAACGACGAAAAATGCTCGGAAGCGAACTGTCCCGGCACCCAGGACTACAAACAGGTCGTCGTCGCCGTGAAGATGTCGAAAACCGGGAACCTCTCCACGCAGCGGGGCTACGTCGAAGTCCAGTCCGACTTCATCGACCCGACCGACAGCAAAGCAAAAGACCCGATAGCGGGGGCGGGGGGCACGGTCGTCACGGCGCAGCAGTTCTACCTCACGGACACGCCGTGCTCCAGCGGCGTGTTCACCGAACGCCAGGCGATCTCCGGCGACCACCTCCTTCACAACACACTCGGGACCTGCACGAACGGATTGCAGACCGGTTCGACCAAAGGCTCCCCCGACGCCCTTCTCACCGGCGCTCCTCCCGACGGCCCGGAAGAAGAAGGCGTTCCCAAAATGTACGACTACTCGAACGACTCATACCTCGAGACGCCGAAGGAAGAAACCGACAAGGGACTACAGCTGCGCAAAGACGACACCACCGGATGTCACTACGTACCGACCGGCGTCACGAGCCCGCAATCCCAGGTGCACCGCTGGGTCACTGACCCCTTTGCAAAAAATTTCAGACTGACGAAAAACGTCACGCTCGAGTTCTACACCCGATCCCTCAGCGACGAACTCTATACGGGCAGGCTGTGCGTTTTCCTCTTCAAACGGCACGAAGTCGGGGCCCCGCCGGTCGCGACCGACACCCTGCTTGTCAACTCGAGCGGCGGCACGTCCTACTGGACCTACACCCCGGCCGGGAAATCCCAGCCCTATTGGCCCCAGTTCAAATGGGAACGGATCCGGCTTCAGATGGGCTTCACCGGCGCCCCCTATACGATCCCGGCCGGCGACCGGCTCGGCGTCGCCCTGAGCATGGAACGGAACCTGACCCAGGCTGACGGAGTCTCGATCATGTACGACAACCCGCAGACCCCGACCCGGCTCGAGGTCGACACGGACACGCCGATCGACGGTGGCTAGGTGGCACTCGCCACCGTCGCCGCCTTCGTCGGCGGCCTCCTGATCGGAAGCTTCCTCACGGTCGTCGCTCACCGAATTCCCCTCGGCGAGTCGATTGTCGCGGGGCGATCGCGCTGTCCCGGGTGCGGGGCCCAGATCGCCGCCTACGACAACATCCCCGTCGTCTCCTGGCTCCTCCTGCGCGGGCGCGCGAGGTGCTGCGGGATGAGGATCTCGCCCCGCTACCCGCTGACCGAGCTCGCGACCGGAGCCCTGTTCGCCGCGACCGTGCTCGTTCTTTGGGGCGACGCGGGCGAAATCGCGATCGGCCTTGTCTTCGTCGCGACTCTGGTCGCGATCACCCTCACCGACCTCGACCGGCGGATCATCCCAAATCGAATTCTTGCCGTTGCGGCGATGATCGGGGCGGCTCTGATCATCGCCACCGAGCCCTCGAGCATTCCGGAGCGGGCGATCTCGGCGGCGGCGGCCGGCGGGGCCCTGTTCATCGCGGTCCTCGCATATCCGCGCGGGATGGGCCTCGGCGATGTGAAGCTGGCGGCCCTGATGGGGCTCTTCCTCGGCCGCAACGTCGCCCCGGCGATCCTCGTCGCTCTGCTTGCCGGGTCGGTCGTCGGCCTCGCGATCATCGCCCGCGAGGGCGGTTCAGCCCGCAAGCGGGCGATCCCGTTCGGGCCATTCCTCGCCCTCGGCGGAATCGCCGGCCTTCTAGCCGGGGATCCGATGGTCGAGTGGTACCTGAACACCTTCACCTGAGCAGGTTCTCCTAATACTCGGTACTTGCAGGGCAAAGGTCTGAGGCGCTTCCTGTCGATTCAGAGTGCGTCGTGCTCTCACTGACCAGGAAGAAGAAGGGCGGCAACGTCGTCGGCCTCGACATCGAGGCGGGCAGCATCGCCGCCGCAGAGGTGCGGGTGAACGGAACCGCGCAGCTGACCGCCGCCGCGGTCCACCCCCTCGAGGGCGGCGCCTTCCATGATGGCGAGGTCATCGACGCCGATCGCCTCGTCGACGGGCTGAAGTCGATGTACTCGGCCCACAAGCTCTCGAAACAGGTCCGGCTCGGCGTCGGCAACCAGCGCGTGGTCGTCCGGACCTTCCGGCTGCCGGCGATCGAGGATCCGAAGGAGATGGACGCGGCGGTCCGGTTCCAGGCGCAGGAGCAGATCCCGATGCCGATAGACCAGGCGGTCCTCGAGCATCAGGTCGTCGGCGGCGCCCCGGCGGCGGATGGCTCGCAGCCGCAGGTCGACGTCGTCGTCGTCGCCGCCAGGCGCGACATGATCTCCTCCCTGATCGACCCGGTGCGCCGTGCCGGCCTCGAGCCAGTCGGTGTCGACCTCTCAGCGTTCGGGATGATCCGGGCGCTGGCGCAGGCCGGCGGCGAGTCGCCCAGCGCTGCACCGGCCGGGGTGGGCGAGGCCGTCCTCTACTGCAACCTCGGCGACGCGATGAACCTCGCCGTCGCCCGCGGCCGCGCGTGCCTCTTCACCCGAGTTTCCGCGGTCGGGCTCGAGCAGATCGCGGGCAGGCTCTCCGATCAGCTCGGCCTCAGCCACGAACACGCTACGCAGTGGCTCACCCACGTCGGGCTCGAGCACCCGGTCGAGCAGCTCGAGGGTGAACCGGCAACGCTCTCCGAGGCCCGCCGCGCGCTCGAAGAGGGGCTGACCTCGATCGTCGACGACCTCCGCCTCTCCCTCGATTACTACGGCGCCCAGGAGGGGGCCGAGCCGGCCTCGCGCGTCGTCGTCTCCGGCGCCGGCTGCGCGATCCCCGGCCTCGTCGCGCGGATGCAGGCCGATCTCGGCCTCCCCGTAGCGGCTGCGGTTCCCTCGGCACTCGCCGAGTACGGGGCCGAAACCGGCGCCCGGCTCACCCTCTCCTACGGCCTCGCGCTGGAGGCCTAGATGCGCCCGGTCAACCTGATCCCGCCCGAGTCCCGCCGCGGCGCGCATGCACCGCTGCGCAGCGGTCCGCTCCCCTACATCGCGATCGGTGCGCTCGTCGCCGTGCTCCTCGGCGTCACCGCGCTGGTCCTGACCGGCAACCAGATCTCCGAACACAAGGCCGACATCACCAGGCTCGAAGCCGAAAACTCGGTTGCCGTGGCGCGGGTGGAAAAGCTCGCCGCGTTCACCCAGTTCCGGACGATGCGCGAACAGCGCGTCTCGACGGTCACCAGCCTCGCCGACAGCCGCTTCGACTGGCAGCGCGTGATGCGTGAACTGGCACTGATCGTCCCCCACAACGCCTGGCTGATCGAAATGAGCGCATCTGCGTCGGCCGAAGCACAGGTCGAAGGCGGGGGCGATAACGGTGGTCTCCGCAAGGAAATACCCGGGCCGGCGCTCGAACTCACTGGCTGTGCGGCCGGGCAGGAAGCTGTCGCCGGGTTCGTGACCGACCTCAAGGACATCGACGGCGTCACCCGGGTCGCGGTCACCTCCTCGGAACTTCCCGGCCAGGAATCGTTGGGAGGTGCGTCCAACGCCAGCTCCGGCGACTGTCGAACCCGCAACTTCATCGCAAGATTTGAAATCACCGTCGCCTTCGACGCGGCGCCGGTCCCTGTCGGTATGACTGCCGCCTCCCTGCCGTCGGCGACCGAACAGGCGCAGAGCACCTCCGAAGAAACCTCATCCGAAGAAGGTTCGGAAGAAAGCTCGGAAGAAGGCTGAGATGAAACTCCGGATGTCATCGACCAACGCCGTGATCGTCGCCGTCGTCGCCGTCGCCGCGCTGGTCGGCGCCTTCTGGATGCTCGCACTGAGCCCGAAGAAAGACGAAGCGAAGAAACTCGGCACCCAGGTCGAAAACCTCGAAACCGAACTCTCCCAGCATCGGGCAGAAGCGAGCGAAGCGGCCGAAGCGCGCGAAGGCTTCTCGGCCGACTACCAGCAGCTGGTCTCGCTCGGCAAGGCCGTCCCTGGCGACGACGACACTCCCTCGCTGCTGATCCAGCTCACCCGGATCGCCAAACGTTCGCACGTGAAATTCGGAACCTTCCTCCTCACCGCCGAACACGGTGCGGGCGCGGAAGAAGCACCTTCGGCGCCGAGCACAGAAGAATCGGCGCCTGTGTCCCCGACCGAGGCGGCCGCTTCGCTGATGCCGCTCGGGTCGACGATCGGGCCGGCCGGACTCGGCGTGATGCCCTACACGCTGAAATTCGAAGGCAGCTTCTTCCACATGGCCAACTTCATCCACGGCCTCGACTCGATGGTGAAGACGACCAACTCCAAGGTTGCGGTCGACGGCCGCCTGATCACGATCAACGGCTTCGCCCTCAAAGCCGCCACCAGTGGCTTTCCCAAAATCGAAGCGACCGTGAGCGTGACGACCTTCCTGACCCCGCCCGAACAGGGCGCCACCGCCGGCGCGACACCGAGCGGTCCGGCGCAGGCGACCGCGACCCCGGCCTCGACGACGATCGGAGGGACCGAATGAAGCGCGTCGGACCGGAGCTGAAGATGCCTGAGGTCAAGGTGCCACAGGGGGTCAGCGACTTCTACCAGGACCTTCGCGATCGGCGGCTGCTGCCGGTGATCGCCCTGGTCGTCGTCGCGATCGCCGCCGTGCCCTTCCTGCTCGGGGAAAGCAAGGAGGCCGAAGTCCCGGCTTCGACCTCGCGAAGCACTCGCGAACGCCTCCGGCGGCGCGGCGGACAAGAGGTCCCAGCTCGTCGTCGTCCAGTCGACGCCAGGGCCTCCGCGTCCTACAAGAAGCGCCTCAAGGGCAACAAGATCAACCCCTTCAAGCAGCGCTACACCGGGCCGGTCACCACCAACGCCCAGCTCGGCGAAGGCGGTGGCGAAACTCCTCGACCACCGTGACGACGGCGGCGGACCCGAAAGCGAGTCGGTGACGGTGACCCGCAGCCCCGAACCCGAATCGAGCCCGCCCGCTCGACGCCGACGCACATCGAGAACCCGAAAGCCAGCCGGGCCTCACCCCCTCGCCTGGGAGATCAACGTCAAGATCACCAATCAGAGCGGCGGCGCGAGCAGCTCGGCGCAGCAGGATCCCTCGGTTCGCAAGGGAGTCCGGGCGCAGACCCCGCTCCCGGGCCCGAAGGCGCCGGTGGTGACCTACATGGGCCCGTCGAAGAAGGACCTGCACAAAGCGGTGCTCCTGGTCTCGAACAAGGTCAGCTCGGTCTTCGGCGAAACCAAGTGCGCGAACAGCGAGGACCAGTGCCAGTTGATCGAAGTCGAACCCGGCTTCCCGGTCACGCTCGTCTACGGCGCGAACGAAGTCCACTACGTCGTCAACGTCCTCAAGCAGGAACTGGTCGCGATCCGACATTCCTGAGCAGGACAGGCTTCGCCCATAGCTTCAGTAAGTGAAGCAATGGCGCTAAACTCGCTGGTGCGAGGCGAGTCCGTCGATCCGCCTCGGCCTCTCATGAGCGCCGAAAGCAACTCTCAATGCCCGGTCTGCCGAACCGCCGACATCGTCTGCGGGAAGTGGACCCTTCTGATCATCCGTGACCTCGCCGGCGGCACCAGCCGCTTTTGCGAGCTCGAGCGCTCGCTCGAGGGGATCAGCCCGCGGACGCTGTCGCTGCGCCTGCGGGCGCTCGAAGACGAGGGCGTCGTCGTCCGCAGGACGTTCCCCGAGGTCCCGCCGCGGGTCGAGTACGCGCTGACCGAGAAGGGGGAGGCGCTGGCGCCCCTGATCGATGACATGCGCCGCTACGGGCGCCGCTGGCTGATGGACGAGGCCGAGGCGCCGGTCGCCACCCCGGCCTAGACAGACGTGCCGGGAGTTAGCCGCCCATATGGGCGGCTAACTCCCGGCACGTCCTGCAAGCGCTCGTGCAGGCGCAGGAGCGCCTGCCGGGGAGGGGAAGCGTGAACCGTGCGCGACCCTGTCCTCAACCAGGCGATCAAGCAGCTCGCCGCCGAAGCCGCGACCCGCTACGCGACCCTGGTCGCCAGCGGCGACCAGATCCCGTTCGACGTCGACGAGCAGGCCGGCCCCGAGTCGCCCTTCCACAGCTACCGCCCGCTGACCTCCGAGTACGTGCTCGAGCGCGAGGACGAGCTGCGCTCGCTCCCCGGGTTCGAGGCGGCCCTCGACGCGGTCGCGGTCGCCGACGTCGCCGCCCCCTACCTCGAGGGGCAGGGTGCCGCGGTCCCGGTCGACTCCGGCGAGCGGGCCGCGAGGATGCTGGTCACCTTCTTCGCCGCTCTCTGGGATGGCTGCACCGAGTTCTCGCTTGACCGCGCCCGCCTCGACGGCGCCCTCGCGCTGCTCGACACCGAGCTCTGCGACGTCGATGAGACCGAGTTCCTGATCGCGCCGATCGTCGGCCTCCATATGGAGCTCCCGCGGCTCCACCTGCCGCATGGGATGCAGGCGGTCAGGGCCGACGCGATCGAGGCCCCGATCGAGGCGATGCGGAGCGAGGGGATGGGCCGGCAGGCATGGGAGCCGCAGTTCCTCGCGATCGCCGAGCTCGGCGAAGGCGCCGAGAGCGCCGCCGAGGCGATGCGGCAGCTGCACGAGCTGATCACGGTGATGCGCCTCTTCAAGCAGGGAGGCGTCGGCCTCGGGCCCTACGCGTTCGCCCAGACAGGAGAGGGGGCCTGGAGACGGGTGGCGACCGGAGCCGGCGCGGTCCGCCCCGGCGGCTACCGGCTGACCAAGAGCGAGGCCGAGGGCCTCGCCGAGTTCGCCTGCGCCCTCGAGGTCAGGCCCGACCCCGTGGGGGCGCTGGCCTGGGCGGTCGACCGCTTCGAGATGGGGCGCGGCCGCGACTCGGCGATGCAGGGCCTTAGCGACCACCTGCTGGCGCTGCGGGCGATGCTCGGCGGCGAGGGCCCGGTCGGCGCCTCGCTGCCGAAACGGGCCGCGGCGCTGATCGAGGACGACCCGGTCGCCCGAGGCGTCTGCCACGAGCGGATCGAGGCCGCGATCGACCTCGAGCGATCGCTGATGCGGGGCGGGCCGCCGGCCGGGACCCCCGAGCTCGCCGCCTGGATCGAGGACGGCGTCCGCGGGATCCTGCGCGAGGCCGCGCTCGGTCAGATCAACCCCGACCTCGGCACCGCCGCCGACGAGTCGCTGATCGCCCTCGGGCTCGCCGAGGGCGACTCCGAGATCACCGTCTCCGTCTCATCACCCCGATCTTCAGAGCTCCCACAGGACCCGGCGCTGCCGCAGCACTCGGAGCTCCCGCATATGCCCGCAGCCGAGGCCGAGGGCCCTGCCGACAACCTTGGGAACCCAGAGGAGGAAGAGATGAGGTACGACCAGGACACCCGCATCATGGAGCCGGTACCGGATCAGGACGAGATCCGGATCACCGCGACGAACTGGCTCGAGGAGGTCGAGGTCGACGAGGGCAGCACCCTCGAGTGGCACGGCGCCAGCCGCGCCCAGGGCCGCGAGCCGATCGACACCCCGACCGTGCGCCACCTCTTCCCGGTGCCCGAGGACGCGGACTGGCAGGTCAGCGAGCTCGATTACGACCACTACCGCCGCGACGCGAGCTAGGCGCGACCGGCGGCGAGCGCGACCCGCTCCTCGCTGGTCGCGAACAGGTAGCGGTCGATCTCGGCCAGGCCGCCGAGGTCGTGGACGTCCTCGTCGAGGTAGGGGACGCGAATCACCGCGCGCGTCCGCAGCTCCTTCGTCAGGCGCCCGATGTTGCGCGCGTCGCGCTCGGCTAGCGCCTGGTAGTCGGCGAAGTTCTCGGCGACCCGGCGGGCGAGGTCCTCGTCCCCGAGCCTCGCGGACAGCGCCGCCTCGAGGTCGACCGCCTCCCCGCGCAGCCGCTCGGCGGGGTAGTGGACCTTGTTGACGATCACCCCGCCGAACGGCAGCTTCGCCTCGACCAGCTTGCGGTGGAAGTAGACCGCTTCGTCGACCGGCTCGCCCTGCGGCCCGCAGACGACGAGGAAGCAGGTGCGGGAATCGGCGAGGAGGCCGTTGACGCGCCGCGCCCGCGCCTGGAAGCCGTCGACCATGCCGCTGAAGGCGTTGAAGAACTCGGCGAGGTCGGCGATCAGGTCGAAGCCGACGATCCGCTTCAGGACCGAGAGCGCGGCCGAGGCGCCGCGACCGGCGACCCGCGCGGCGAGCCCGGTGGGACGCATGAAGACCCGCAGCGAGCGGCCCTCGATGAACTGCGTCAATCGTTTCGGGGCTTCGAGGAAGTCGAGGGCGTTGCGGGTCGGCGGCGTGTCGAGGACGAGGAGGTCGAAGCGCCCCTCGGTGTGGAGCTCGAACAGCTTCTCCATCGCCATGTACTCCTGGGAGCCGGCGAGGGCATTGGAGATCTGCTGGTAGATCCGGTTTTCGAGCACCCGGTCGCGGGACTCCTCGTCGGGCGCCTGGCGGGCGACGAGCTCGTCGAAGGTCGCCTTCGCGTCGAGCATCATCGCCCACAGCTCGCCCTTGATCTCGACGCCCTGGCGCTCGAACAGCTTCGGGTCGACTCGCTCGGCCTCGTTGCCGAGCTCCTTCATCCCGAGCGAGTCGGCGAGCCGCTTCGCCGGGTCGATCGTCAGTACGCAGACCCGCAGCCCCCGCGCCGCCATCCCGAGAGCGATCGCCGCCGAGGTTGTCGTCTTGCCGACCCCGCCCGAGCCGGCGCAGATGCAGATGTCCTTGCCCTCGAGGATCTCGTCGACCGCCGGCATCAGCCCAGCCTCCGCGAGAGCTGGCGCGCGGCCTCGACGTCGATGTCGGGCTCGAACAGGAACGGGAGCGTCTTGACCGGCGTCTGAACCCGCCTGCGCAGCCGCGCCAACTGGGCTCGCTGCGAGCGGGCGCGGTCGTGCTCGGAGAGCGACGCGCGGGCGGCGGCGCGCTCGATGCCCTCGCAGTCCCCTGCAAGCGCGGCAAGCCGCTCGGCCTCCTCTTTGGAGAACCGCTCGGGGTAGAGGCCGTTGAGGTAGATCTGGTCGACAGCGACCCCGACCTCGTCGCGGAGGTCCTGCTCGAGCGCCGCCGACTCGTTGACCGGCATCTCCTCGGGCAGGGCGACGATCGCGGTCCCGGTGTGGTCCTGGTCGGTGATCAGGCGGTTCAGCTGCTGGGCCTGGGAGTGGATCGGCCCGACCCGGGCGATCGCGGCGAAGGTGCGGGGGGTCTGCAGGAACCCGATCCCATGACCGGTCGCGGGCGCGTCGACGATCACAAGGTCGTATTTCCGCCCGCTCTTCACCTTGCGATCGAGCTGGGTCAGCTCCCAGATCTTCCCGATCGTGACCAGCTCCTTCAGCCCGGGCGTCGCCGCCGCCAGGTAGGTGAAGACGCGGCTGCGGAAGAGAAGGTCCCGCATCGCCCGGACCTTGAGCTGGAGCAGCACGTACTCGCGCATCGACTCGTCGGGGTCGATCGAGATCGCCCACAGGTTCTCCTCCATCTCGACCTCGTGGAACCCGACCTCGGTGTGGTCGAAGAACCGCGAGGCGTTCTCCTGGGCGGCGACCTCGCAGACGATCGCCCGCTTGCCCTCGGCGGCGGCGCGCAGGCCGAGACCCACCGCCACGGTGGTCTTGCCGACGCCCCCCTTGCCGGTCACGAAGACCAACCGCTTGTCGAGGAGATCAGGGATCGGGCAATTCCTAGCAATTTCGCTCGGTGGGAGGAAAAACGGGTGGCCATGCGAATACGGCCGCATGGGATTCCTCAGCAGAAAGTCCAAGCAGCCCGAGGCGACCGTCGTCGAGGAGCATCCGATCGATCAGGAGCTTGCCGACATGGAAGAGGCCGTGCCCGAGGCGCCTCCATCCCCGGATGCCCCGACCGCCAAGCCGGCGGGTCCTGTCGCGGGGGAGGACACCTCCTCCTCGCAGGCTGCGGGGGAGGAGCCCACCCCCACGCCACCCGCCGGACAGGCCGCGCAGGCCCCCGGCGGCAGCGGACGCGAAGCGGAGCAGCCGCCGGTTGATTCGCCCGCGGCCGACTCCGATCGCAATCTGACTCCTTCGGAGGAGGACGCGGGCGGGCGGATGATGGCGAGGGACCTGATTGCGCCGAGCAGGCACGATGCCGTGAAGGTGGATGAGGAGCCGGAGGCGGAGGTGAAGCACGCCGAGGTGATCGCGTTCGCCAACCAGAAGGGCGGGGTCGCGAAGACGACCACTACGCTCAACCTCGCCGTCGCCTTCGCCGAGAGCGGGCACCGTGTCCTCTGCATCGACCTCGACCCGCAGGGCAACCTGACGATGAGCCAGGGGATCGACCCCGACAAGGTCGAGAAGAGCCTCTACGACGTCCTCGTCAACGACATGCCGATCAGCGAGGTGATCCAGCACCGGGAGATCGACATCGCCGTCGCCTCGATCGACCTAGCCGGGGCGGAGATCGCGATGAGCACCAAGATCGGCCGCGAGCGGTCGCTTGAAAAAGCGCTGAAGGAGGTCTTGGGCGACTACGACTTCGTCTGCATCGACACCCCGCCGAGCCTTGGGCTGCTGACGATCAACGCGCTGACCGCGGCCACCAAGGTGATCGTCCCCGTTCAGTGCGAGTATCTGTCGATGCGCGGGCTGGTACAGCTCCAGAACACGCTGAAGATGATCCAGGAGAACCTGAATCCGGATGTGAGGATCGAGGGCATCCTGCCGACGATGCTCGACTCGCGGACCGTCCACGCCAAGGAGGCGGTCGAAATCCTCGAGGAGAACTTCGGCGACCTCGTCTTCAAGTCCCGGATCCGCAAGGCGATCAAGTTCGCCGAGGCTCCCGTGAAGGGATCCAGCGTGCTCAAGTACGATCCCGAAGGGAACGCGGCCAACTGCTACCGGGAGCTTGCTAAGGAGGTCTTGGCCAATGAGTCGGCGTAAGCGGGCGAGCATGCGCGAGGGTCCCCTCGCCGATCTCTTCCGCTCGACCGCCGATGACGCTCCTGTCGATCCGCCCGAGCTTGAAGAGCCCAGGCCCGCGGGTCCTGTCATGGACGAGGGGTCCTCGTCCTCGCGGGACGGCGCTGCGGGCAAGGACCCCTCGTCCACGCCACCCGCGGGAGGGGCCTCTGAGGATCAGGCGGGGTCGGCCGCTGAGACACTCGATGTCGAGCGGGAGGGGGCGGCTCTCGATGTCGAGGAGCCGGCGACGCATGCAGAGACTTCGACGGAAACGCCGCCGGAGCGATTGAAGCGGGTCTTCTCAGAGGAGCCGCCCTCGCGCGAGGAGCAGATGCTCGAGACCCCCCGCTACGGGCGGGAGGAACCGGAATACGAGCCGCTCGGCAGCGGCCAGCCCCACCATCCCGTGATCCGGGTCGTCGGGGTCGGCGGCGCCGGGGTCAATGCCGTCAACCGGATGGTCGAGGCCCGCGTCCCCGGGGTCGAGTTCATGGCCGTCAATACCGATTTGCAATCGCTTCAGCTCTGCGTCGCCGACGTCACCGTCCACATCGGCGAGTCGCAGACCCGCGGCCTCGGCGCGGGCGCCGACCCCGAGCTCGGCCACCGCTCTGCGTTCGACGAGCAGGATCGCCTCAAGCGGCTGCTCAAGGGCTCCGACATGGTCTTCGTTGCCGCCGGCGCCGGCGGCGGCACCGGCACCGGCGCGGCGCCGGTCATCGCCCGGCTCGCGCGCGAGGTCGGGGCGCTGACCGTCGGGATCGTCACCAAGCCGTTCAGCTTCGAGGGCAGCAGGCGCGGGAACCAGGCCGGGAAGGGGATCGAGGCGCTCGCCGCCGAGGTCGACACCCTGATCGTCGTCCCCAACGACCGCCTGCTCGAGGTCCTCGACCAGCAGACGTCGATGGTCGAGGCGTTCCAGGTCGCCGACGACGTCCTCCGCCAGGGCGTCCAGGGCATCTCCGACCTCGTCACCCTGCCGGCGCTGATCAACCTCGACTTCGCCGACGTCAGGACGATCATGTCCGACGCCGGCCGGGCGCTGCTCGGGATCGGGATGGGGTCCGGCGAGGGCCGGGCCATGCTGGCGGCCGAAAAAGCGATCTCCTCGCCGCTGCTCGAGACTTCGATGGAGGGGGCGCGGTCGATCCTGCTCTCGATAACCGGCGGCAGCGACCTCTCGCTGGTCGAGGTCAGCGAGGCCGCGAAGCTGGTCGGCGACGCCGCTCACCCCGACGCCAACATCATCTTCGGCGCCAACGTCGACGAGGCGCTCAGCGACCAGGTCTGGGTGACCGTCGTCGCGACACGGTTCGACGGTCGGGCCGCCCCGCCGCGGCGCACCGGCGAGCCGACGATCCGCCGCACCAAGGACGACGGCCGCGGACGCGGACGCGGCGCCGGCCGCGACGAGCTCGGCACCCTGGACGTACCCGAGTTCCTGCCCGGGTAGTCGGCCCCCGTGAACGGGGTAGTCGCCGCGGGCCATCCACTGACCGCCGAGGCGGGCGCGGGAGTCCTGCGCGCCGGCGGGAACGCGGTCGACGCTGCCGTGGCGTCGGTCCTCGCCTCGTTCGCGGTCGAGAGCCCGCTGACCGGGTTCGGCGCCGGCGGCTTCATGATGGTCCACGGACAACAGCGTGCCCCGACCCCCTCCGACCGCAGAAGCGAGCGAGCGTCGCAATCTGATTTCCGCGGGGGAGCGGGAGCCGAGGAGGGGGTCGGAACTGTCTTGATCGACTTCTTTGTGGCGGCTCCGGGGCTCGACGGGGTCGAGCGGGGGGCGGAGCTGGTTCCGGTGCCGGTCCACTTCGACGCCGAGACGGTGCAGACGTTCTACGTCGGTCCGGCCTCCTGTGGGGTGCCGGGCACGGCGGCCGGGCTGGCGCACGCGCTGGACCGGTTCGGCTCGATGCCGCTCGGCGGGCTGGTCGGCGACGGCGTCCGCCTCGCCCGCGATGGCGCCCCCGTCAACGCCGAGCAGGCCTACATCCTCGACATCCTCGCCCCGATCCACGCTCGCCTCGAGGGCACCCGCGAGCTCTACGCCCCCGGCGGGAACCCACTGCGCGAGGGCGACCTGTTCCGCTTCCCGGAGCTGGCCGAGGAGCTCGAACGGTTCGGCGCCGAAGGGGTTGAGCCGTTCCACGCGGGCGAGGTGGCGGCCGCGATCACCGGGCACATCGCGGAGCAGGGCGGGACGATCGGCCCCGGCGACCTCGCGGCCTACGAGGCGATCGAGCGCGAGCCGATCCGGGCCTCGTTCCGTGGGAGGGAGGTCCTCACCAACCCGCCGCCGTCCTCGGGCGGGATCCTGATCGCCTATTGCCTCGGGCTGCTCGAGCGCCTCGGGGAGCGCAGCGGCCCCGAGCAGCTGGTCGCCGCCATGGGGGCCGCCAACCGGGTGCGCGGAGAGGAGTTCGCCGAGGCGCTCTACGGTGCCGGCCTCGGCGAGGCGCTGCTCGACACGGCGGCGCTCGACCTCG
Organism: uncultured Solirubrobacterales bacterium; assembly: GCA_963780815.1. Taxonomy (GTDB): domain Bacteria; phylum Actinomycetota; class Thermoleophilia; order Solirubrobacterales; family 70-9; genus VRUE01. The sequence goes on from CAWADG010000005.1 coordinate 213,755, forward strand.
CCGCCGGCGACCTGCTCGGGTCGACCACCCACATCTCGGTGCTGGACGGCGACGGGATGTGCGCCAACGTCACCTGCTCCAACGGCTCCGGCTCCGGCGTCCTCGTTCCCGGCACCGGGGTGATCCTCAACAACATGCTCGGCGAGGAGGACCTCAACCCGCTCGGCTTCCACGCGATCCCGCCGGGCCGCCGCGTCCCCTCGATGATGGCCCCGAGCGTCGTCCTCCGCGACGGCGAGATCGAGCTCGGCCTCGGCAGCGCCGGGTCGAACCGGATTCGCTCGGCGATCCTGCAGACGATCGTCCGCGCGGTCGAGGAGGGCATGGCCGCGGGCGAGGCGGTGCGGGCGCCGCGGCTGCACTTCGAGCAGGGCGTCGTCCAGGCCGAGCCGGGGATCGACGAGCGGGCGCTGGCGCGGATCGAGGCCGGCGGGACGCCGGTCCTGCGGCGGCCCCGGATCAACCTCTTCTTCGGCGGCTGCCAGGCGGTCGCCCGCGATCCGGTTACGGGCGCGTTGAGTGGCGGCGGCGATCCCCGCCGCGGCGGTAGCGTTGCCTCTGCATGAGCGCGGAGCGGGCGGGCACGGACATCGACTTCGAGGCCGAGGGGCTGCTCGAGGGCGTCGAGGGCGAGGCCCGCGAGGCGCGCCTCGAGCTGCTCGAGCGGCTGAGCTCCGAAGGCGTGCCCCTGGAGGATCTGCGCAGGGCGGTCGCCGCCGCCCGCCTGACGCTGCTCCCGGTCGAGCGGGCGCTGGCCGGCGATGGGCCCCGCTACACGGCGCGGGAGATCGCCAAGCTCTCGAACGTCGACCTCGACCTGTTGCAGCGCGCAACCGCAGCACTCGGCATCCCCTACCCCGACCTCGACGATCGCTCGCTGACCGAGGCCGAGCTCGAGACCGCACACCGCGTTCGCGCCTTCCTCGACGCCGGCCTGCCCGAGGAGGGGATCATCCAGGTCGCGCGGACGATCGGGACCGGGACGGCGCGGATCGCGGCCGCCAACCGCGAGCTGACGGTCCGGACGATGATGCAGCCGGGCGACACCGAGCGCGATCTCGCGCTCCGCTTCGCCGCCGCCGCCGAGCACCTGATGCCGCTGATCGAGCCGACCCTCGTCTACGCGCTGCGCGCCCACACCCTCGAGCAGGTGCGACGCGACGTGATCGGCGCCGCCGACCTCGCCTCGGGCGAGATCCGGGGCACCGCCGATCTCGCCGTCTGCTTCGCCGACCTGGTCGAGTTCACCCGACTCGGCGAGGAGATCGCGCCCGAGGAGCTCGGTTCGGTCGCGGGGAAGTTCGAGGAGATGGCGATCGAGGTCGCGGCGCCCCCGGTGCGGCTGGTGAAGATGATCGGCGACGCGGCGATGCTCGTCTCGAGCGAGCCCGAGCCGCTCCTCGACGCCGCGGTCCGGCTGATCGAAACCGCCAATGCCGAAGGCGACGAGTTCCCGTTCCTGCGCGCCGGAATCGCATTCGGCCCGGCGCTCGCGCAGTCGGGGGACTACTACGGCAGCTGCGTCAACAGGGCGAGCCGGATCACCGGGGTCGCACGGCCCGGCAGCATCCTCGTCGACGAGGCGACGAAAGAGGCGGTGGGGGAGGGCTATGACTACTCGTTCGCCGGCGAGCGCCGCCTCAAGGGCTTCGACTCGCCCTTCAGGTTGTTCCGCGCCCGCCGCGCCGGCGCGCCCCGCGATAGGCTCGCCGCGCCATGACGCGCGAGGCAACGCCCTGAGCCTGGTCTCCTACTCGCTCGATGGCGGCGTCGCGTCCATCGTCATGGACGACGGCAAGGTCAACGCCCTCTCGCCGGCGATGCTCGGGGAGATCGCGGCCGCCCTCGATCAGGCCGAGAAGGACGACGCGATCGCCCTCATCACCGGGCGCGAGCAGATCCTCTCGGCCGGGTTTGACCTCAAATCGCTTCCCGAGCATCCGAAGGAGATGCTCGGGGCCGGCGCCAGGCTCACCGAGCGCCTGCTTTCGTTCCCCTCGCCGGTGGTCGCGGCCTGCAACGGGAACGCGATCGCGATGGCGGCCTTCATCCTGCTCAGCTGCGACGTCCGGATCGGGGTCAGGGGCGATTTCCGGATCGGCCTGAACGAGGTCGCGATCGGCCTGACGGTCCCCTGGTTCGGGATCTCCGTCGCCCGCCACCGCCTGGCTCGGCCCTACTTCGACCGCTGCACGGTGACCGGGGCGTTGCTCGACCCGGATGAGGCCGTCCGGGCCGGGTTCCTCGACCGCCTGGTCGCCGCGGAGGAGCTGATGCCGGAGGCACTCGAGGCTGCGGCCGAGCTCAAGAAGCTGAACCGGGACGCCCACCGGGCGACCAAGCTTCGCGTTCGCGAGCAGGCGCTCGCGGGGGTCCGCGACGGGATCGAGCGGATCGAGAGCTCCGACCGCGAGTGGTGACTCAGGCCGGGCGGCGGCCGGAGGCGAGCAGGTTGTAGAAGAGCTCGGCCGGGAGGCGCGGCTCGAGCAGCTGCGTGTCGACCTTCTGCAGCGCGATGTAGCTGTTGAAGGCGAATCTGCGCCAGCTCCAGGAGACGGATTCGGGCTCCGCCGTCGACTCGAGGGTCCGCAGTCCCCAGCCCCAGGCATTGGCGAGGAGCTCCTCGCCGCAGACCCGCCGCTGCTCAAAGCCGGCGTCGCGCAGCAGGCGGCGGAGGTCGGCCGGGGCGAAGGCGTGGACGTCGACCTCGGCCTCGAGCGAGTGGTCGTGGGAGATCTCGGCCTCGGGGACGGCGCGGGGTCGCGCTCCGACCGCTGTTCGCCAGATCGGGGCGGCGAGCATCCCGGCCCGCTTCGGGACCTCGGCCAGCCGGTCGCCGTAGCGCGACGGCTCGCCGGCGAAGACGATCGCCCCGCCCGGCCGCAGCACCCGGCGGAACTCGGACATGGCGCGCTCGACGTCGGGGATGTGGTGGAGTACCGCGTGGCCGAAGACGATGTCGAAGCTCGCGTCCTCGAACGGGAGCTCCTCCGCGTCCGTCGCCACCGTCCTCGCCTCGACCCCGAGCATCTCCGCCGTCCCTGTCAGGCGCTCCAGCATCCCCGGGGAGATGTCGGTCGCGGTGAGGCGCTCGACGACCCCGAGCTGGACCAGGTTGAGCGAGAAGTACCCCGTCCCCGAGCCGATCTCGAGCCCGTCGCCGAAGCGCTCGCCGTCGAGCCTGCCGAGCGCCTTCGAGAGCTTCAGCCTCACCTGGCGCTGGCCGGTGGCGCCGAAGTCGATTCCCCACTTGGCGTCGTATTCGTGGGCGGCGGCGTCGTGGTAGCGCGTGTTCGCGTCCTTGATGTGCTCAGGCGTGTCTGTAGGCGAGGCGGGCATGGCGCGCCACTCTAGCTGCGCGCCGGGGCTAGTAGCGTCTTTTGGTGTGAAGAGGCTCGCAGTCGTGATCGCGCTGGCCCTTTCGGTGTCGATGGCAGCCACAGCGCGTGCCGCCGACCGGATCTACTGGACCAGCTTCGACAGCGGAACGGTGCAGTGGGCAAACCTCGACGGCAGCGGCGGCATCCACGAGGTGAACCCGGGGGCGGCAACTATCTCACCGATGGGATACGGGTTCGGCAATGCGATCGACCCCGTTCAGGAACGGGTCTACTGGGCCAACCAGCAGCAGAGCAAGATCAATTGGGCGAACCTGGACGGCAGCGGCGGCGGCGACCTCGACACCGGCGCTGCGACGGTCAGCGGGCCCTCGGGACTCTCCTTCGACCCGAATGGGCGTCGCGTCATCTGGTCGAACGAAGGCGGCCAGATCTCCTACGCCAGAGTCGACGGCAGCGGCGGCGGTGACCTGAACACCACCGGGGCCATCACAACGAACCCTTTCGGGGCCACGGTCTACCCGGCGACGAATCGCGTCTACTGGACCAACACCGATTTTGCCGGCACGATCTCCTACGCGAGCCTCGACGGAAACGGCGGGGGGAGTCTGAACATCACCGGCTCAGCTCCGATCCAGTATCCGTTCGGCCTGGCCATCGACCATGCGGCGCAGCGGATCTACTGGGCCAACGACACCTCCCCCGGGGCCATTTCCACCGCCAATCTCGACGGATCCAACTCGGTCGAGGTCGACAGGAGGGGCCTGGAAATGGAGGGCAACTACGGAGTCGCCCTCGACCCCGAGGCGGGCCGGGTCTACACCGCCCTCTTCGCGGGCAACGCGCTCTCCTTCCTCAACACGAACGGCAGCGGCGGGGCGACGCTCCCCCTCGACCTGCCCAAAAACTCAGGCCCCAACTACCCGACGATCTACAGGGAGCCGAAGGCGACCGGCCCAGCGACCCTGTCCGTGAGACCACCTCTGACCCCGAAGTTCAAGCGCAACCGAAAACGACCCTCGCCGCTGGCGAAGCTGATCGGCTCACGGCTCTCCTGCTCTGGTGGGAGCTTCGCGCCCGACCTGATCGAGGCCCACCTCTACCGGGCGCCGGTCACGATCGTCGACGTCCTGACTCGCGACGGCGAGCAGGTCAAGAGCTTCGGCGTCATCAACCATGGCGTCGCGACCCCACCCCTGCTGGAAAATTTCGTCGCCGAGGAGGTCGGCAACTACCGCTGTCAGAGCGTCGGGACCAACATCGCCGGCGCCGCGAGCCAGACGTCTCCCCCTGTCGCGATCTTCAAGGTCCGCAAGCTGAAGCGGAACCTGAAGAATGGCACCGCGAAGCTGGTGATCGAGCTCCCCGCCGAGGTGGGCAGCCTGAAGCTCTCCGCGAAAGGCTTCAAACCCGTCTCCAGGAGCGCGTCCGGCAACGCCGTGGTCCTGCTCAAGCCGACGGGCGCCAGGAAGAGGAAGCTCGCCTCGACCGGCAGGTTGAAAGCCCTTGCCAAGCTCACCTACACGCCCCCAGGCGGAGCAACGGCGACCTTGCGAACTCGCGTCACCCTCCGCGCGGACTGACCTCAATAGCGTCTGGGGCATGGAGGTCGAGTACAGGCAGGAAAATCAGCCACCGGGCGTGCCGCCGCTGCCGCTGACCGGCGAGCGGACGCTGCCCGACGTCCCGGAGGAGAACTACTGGTACCGGCGCCACCTGGTCGTCTATGAGTGGATCGCCGAGCGGGTTGCGGGCAAGCGGGTGGTCGATATGGCCTGCGGCGAGGGCTACGGCTCCGATCTGCTCGCCGGCGCGGCCCTGAGCGTGGTCGGAGTCGACGCCAACCCGGAGGCGCACGAGCACGCACGGCTCCGCTACGTGCGCCCGAACCTGCGCTTCGAGCGCGACCTGGTCGAGAGCTTCTCCGAGCCCTGCGAGGCGGTCGTCTTCCTGCAGACGATCGAGCACGTGCAGGACCCCGGCGCGATCCTCGAGCACTTCAAGTCGATGATGGGAAAGGGGGGTGTCGCCTTTGTCTCGACCCCGAACCTGCTGACCCTGGCGCCTCCCGGGGCCGAGAAGTCCGAGAACCCCTGGCACGTGAAGGAGTACCGCGCCGAGGAGTTCCGCGAGCTCTGCGCGACGCATTTCGGCCGGGTCGAGCTCCTCGGCCTCTTCCATGCCCGCAAGCTGTGCGCGCACGAGCTGGCGATCAAATTCGGCTGGGACTCGGTCCACAAGCGCCTCGGCCTGACGAAGCCGTTCTACGACCGCTTCACCCCGGCGATCGCCAGCTCGGACTTCGCGCTTCGCGACGGCGACCTCGACCGGGCGCTGGACTTCCTCGGCGTCTGCCATGTCTGAGAAGGCGCCCGCGGGCGACCTGGCGATCGTCCTCCACTCCCACATGCCCTACGTCGAGGGGTTCGGGACCTACCCTTTCGGCGAGGAGTGGCTGTTCGATGCGGTCGTCCGCTCCTACCTGCCGGTCCTCGAGGTCGCCGAGCGGCTGACGATGACGGTGACCCCGGTGCTCGCCGACCAGCTCGAGGACGCGGGCGCGCGCGACCGGTTGCGTGAGTTCCTGGTCGGGCTGCGGGTCGGGGCCGCCGAGGCCGACCTCGAGGAGGTGCCGCCGGAGTGTCGGGAGGCGTGCGAGGCAGAGCTCGACCGCTACCGGCATGCGCTCGGGCTTCTCGACGCCGTCGGCGGCGACTCGCTGCGGGCATTCCGCGAGGCGGCGAAGGAGGGCCGGGTCGAGCTCGCCGCATCGGCCGCGACCCACGCCGTCCTGCCGATGCTCGCGACCCGGCCGGCGGTGCGGCTGCAGCTCGACGCGGGGATCCGCTCGCACCGGCGCCGGTTCGGCTGGAGCGGTGGCTTCTGGCTCCCCGAGTGCGCCTACGTCCCCGGACTCGAGGACCGCCTCGCGGAGCATGGGGTGCGCTGGTTCTGCGTCGACCAGAGCGCCCACCGGGAGCCGCTCGACGCGCTTACCCCACTCTCGACCGCGGCCGGGCCGGTCGCGCTGCCGATCGACTGGGAGGCTGTGAGCTGGCTCTGGTCGCTCGACGGATACCCGTCGGATCCCGCCTACGCCCAGTTCGCCGGCAAATCGCTGCGTGGGATCCGGATCTGGAAGGTCGGCGGCGGCGCCTACGAGCCCGAAGCCGCCCGCGAGGCGACCCGGCGCCAGGCCGGCGAGTTCCTCGCCGCCGCGGCCGCCCGCCTCCGCGAGTTCTCGGCGGCGCGCCGCCGGCGCGGCCTGCTGGTCTTCGCGATCGACACCGAGCTGCTCGGCCACTGGTGGTCGGAGGGGGCCGCCTGGCTCGGCGAGGTCATCGAAAGAGCCGAGGCAGCCGGTGTCAGGCTCCTCACCGCGAGCGAGGCGCTCGCAGAGCACGAGCCTGTCGAGCGCGCGCTCGAGGCCTCGACCTGGGGCGAGGGGAAGGGCCTGCGGACCTGGGACTCGCCCCCCGTCGCCGACCTCGCCTGGGGGGCGAGGCGACTCGAGCTGCGGCTGCTGCGGGCGCTGTCCCTCGGTCTGCGCGGGGCGGCGGCGACGCGCGCCGCCCGCGAGCTCCTCGCCGTCCAGTCCAGCGACTGGGCCTTCCTCGACCAACGCGGCGAGGCCGGCGATTACGCCTACCAGCGCGCCACACACCACTCCGAGGCCGCGCTCGAGGCCATAGACTCACCCTCAGCCACCGATCCGCACCTGCGCTCGCTAGCCCCGGACCTGAGCATCTCATCGCTCCTGCAGCCCTGATCCCCGTCGGATGACCCGAGTCCTCGTCCTCTCCTGGGAGTACCCACCGCTGATCGAGGGAGGGCTTGCGCGCCACGTCCGCAAGCTCTCCGAGGCGCTGGTCGAGCGCGATGTCGAGGTCCATGTCCTGACCCGCGGCGGCGAGGAGTCGCCGGCCGAAGAGCGGATGAACGGCGTCTTCGTCCATCGAATCCGCGAGCCCCAGCGCCCGACCGACCTCGGCGAGTTCGTCGCCTGGGTCGAGCGGATGAACTCCGACATGCTGGCGAGCGGGGTCGAGCTCGGCGACCGCTTCGAGTTCGACCTCGTCCACGGCCACGACTGGCTGGTCGCAAATGCCTGCGACCACCTCGCCAAGCGATTCGGAGCGCCGCTGGTGACGACGATCCACGCCACCGAGCACGGCCGCCACCAGGGCTGGGTCGAAAAGCATCCTCAGAGCTACATCCACGAGGTCGAGCGCTGGATCGCCAACCGCGCCGAGCGGGTGATCGCCTGCTCGCAGTACATGCGCGAACAGATCGCCGACATCTTCGGGGTCGAGGAGAAGCGCGTCAGCGTAATCCCGAACGGGATCGACCCCGACGACCTCCAGCCGCAGGACCCGGCCGAGCTGAGGAGGCTGCGCTCGGAGTTCGCAGCGCCGGAGGAGAAGCTCGTTCTGCTGATCGGCCGCCTCGTCTACGAGAAGGGCTTCCAGCTGGCGCTGGAGGCGATGCCGCGCCTGATCGAGGAGGCGCCCGGCACCCGGTTCCTGGTCGCCGGCTCCGGCACCCACGAGGACGAGCTGCACCGCCAGGCCGAGCAGCTGGGCCTGATGGAGCATGGGACCTTCCTCGGCTGGATCGGCGACGACGTCCTCCACTCGCTCTACCGGATCGCCGACCTCACCGTCGTCCCCTCGATCTACGAGCCGTTCGGCCTCGTCGCGCTCGAGGCGATGGCATCGGGATGCCCCTGCATAGTCGCCGACACCGGCGGCCTGCGCGAGGTCGTCCCGCACGAGGAGGCGGGCCTCCGGTTCCGGGCCCGCGACCCCGAAGCCCTGGCCGAGGTCGCGGTGCGCGTCCTCTGTGACGACGAGCTGGGGCGCCGCCTGGTCGCCGAAGCGTACGACCACCTGCGCCGATTCGACTGGGGCGACGTCGCCGAGCAGACCGCCGCCGTCTACGCCGAGCTCACTCGGGGATCGGCAGCGTCGTTGCGGCCTTCGGGTCGGGCTCGACGGGGCGCGGCCAGCGCAGGTCCCGCGGCGCCTCGCGCATCCTGATCACCCGCGCCGGGCTCCCGGCCACCACCGCGTTTGCGGGGACGTCCTTGGTCACGACCGAGTTGGCGCCGACGATCGAGTTGTCACCGACCCGGACGCCGCGCAGGACGCAGGCCCCGTAGCCGATCCAGACGTTGGAGCCGACCTCGACGTCGCGCATGTAGATCCCCTGCTGGCGGATCGGCCGCTCGACCTCGACGACGCCATGGTCGAAGTCGATGAACATAGCGCGGTCAGCGATCACGCACTGCTCCCCGATCCGCACTCGCCGGTAGGCGGAGAACGTGCACTCCTGGCCGATCACCGTCTTCGACCCGATCTCGACGACGCCCTCGTGGCAGCGGATCTTGCTGCCGTGGCCGACCCAGACGAAGGGGCCGAACTCGATCCGGCCGTGGGGCGCGATCTGCAGTTCGAGGCCGCTGCCGAAGAAGACGGGGCCTTCGGTGCGCCAGCGCCACCCGGCACGGGTGAAGAGCCTCCGCCGCAGATATCGGCAGAGGAGCAGCGCGTATTTCGGCGTCAGCATCCCGTTGCGCGCGTAGAAGCGGAGCGAGCGGATCACGGCGGCGGGAACTCTAGACTGGCGAAACCGTGGCTGACGTCGCCAAGACCGCCCCCCTCGCCGAGCGGCTCGTCGCCGGCGACAAGCGGGCGCTGGCGCGCGCGATCACCCTGATTGAGTCCGACGACCCGGCGGGGTGGGATCTCGTCCGTGAGGTCTACCCGAGGACCGGGAGCGCGAGGATCGTCGGCTTCACCGGCCCCCCCGGGGTCGGCAAGAGCACCCTGATCGGGGCGCTCACGACCGAGCTCCGGAAGACCGAGCGCGACGTCGCGGTCCTCTCGATCGACCCCTCTAGCCCGTTCACCCGCGGCGCCCTGCTCGGCGACCGGATCCGGCTCTCCGACCACTTCCTCGACCCCGGCGTCTTCATCCGCTCGATGGCCTCGCGGGGCGCGCTCGGCGGACTCTCGGAGGCGGCTCTGCAGGTGGCGCTGGTGATGGACGCGGCCGGCAAGGACGACGTCCTGATCGAGACGGTCGGTGTCGGCCAGGCCGAGATCGACATCGTCGACCACGCCGACACGATCGTCCTCGCGCTGATGCCCGGATCGGGCGACTCGATCCAGGCGCTGAAGGCCGGGGTGATGGAGATCCCCGACGTGATCGTCGTCAACAAGGCCGACCACCCGATGACCGACACGATGGTGCGCGAGGTGCGCAGCGTGCTCGCGCTCTCGCAGGACCCCGAGGGCTGGAACGTCCCGATCCTCCGCACCGAGGCTTCGCGGGGGGAGGGGGTCGCCGAGCTGGCGGAGAAGATCGACGAGCACCGCGCCCACATCGAGGCCAGCGGCGAGCTCGAGGAACGGCGCGCCCACAACCTCCGCAGCGAGGTCCTCGGGATCGCCGCCTCGCGGATGCGGCGCCGCCTCGAGGCGATCGCAACCGAGGACCCCGAGACCGCGACGCTGCTCGAGCGGGTGGTCAGGCGCGAGCTCGACCCCGCAAGCGCCGCGTCGGAGCTGCTCGAGAGGCAGGATGGCTGACGCAACCGAGACGATCCCCGAGGCGGGGCCGCCCTCCCAGGAGGAGGCCAAAGCCTGGGTCGGGTGGGAGCTGGACGAGCTCGGCGGATCAGCGGTCGGGCGTGTCCGCGCCCTCTACGTCGACACCGAGAACGGCGCCCCGGCCTGGCTGATCGTGGCGCTGGAGCAGGGCGGTGGCGGGCTATTCGGCCGGCGCCGCCAGATCCTCGTCGCAGTGGCGATCCGCGATTGCGCCGGTGCCGCGGGCCGGGTCTGGACCGCGCAGGGGAGAGAGCTGATGCACGACGCCCCGACCGTTGACCCGACGAGGCCGCTGCTGCGCGAGCACGAGCTCGCGATCTGCGTGCACTATGGGATCGGCGAGCGCGTCGGGCGGGCGGCCGAGGTCGCCGGCCGGCCGGAAGGGTCGGTCAGCGCTCAGCCGGTCGCCGTGTAGTCGATCTCGACCAGGTGCAGCCTGGCGTCGCCCGGGAGGGTGTCGTGGACGTTGTTCGCGCTCCGTTCGATCGCCGCCCCGAGCAGCTCGCCGTTGCTGATCGCGCCGCCCGGGATTTCGAAGGAGGTTGTCGTCAGCGACCCGCCGGTGGTGGGAGCTTCGAGTTCGGATTCCACGATCGGCGCGCCTTCGACGCTGCCGCCCGTGTCGACGACGCCGTAGGCGAGGTCCCAGACCACGGCCCCGTTGCCGGTGCTGCTCCAAACGACGCGGACCGTCATCTTCGTGCCCTCGACCCGGCTGCCGGGGACGTCAGTCGCGAATGACGCATAGTTGTTCGCGTTCGGGAACACGAGAACCGGGAACGGGCCGACGTTTTCGAGTTTCACTTCCGAGCCGCCCGGGACAAGCTCACCGGGGCCGAAGAGGAGCCGCCGCTGGCGGTCGGCGAGCTCGGTCGGGCCGATCGAGGAGGGCGCCGGTCTGATGTCGAGCGTCGACTCGTCGATGTCTTCGCCGGTGAGCGAGTTGTCGATCACCCGCAGGCCGTCGACCGAGCGCGGCGCGATCTTCGCCGCCGTCACCGCCTTCGGGGCGATGTCCGAGGTGCGCACCGCGTTCTTCTTGATGTCGCCGGTGTCGACCTTGTTCTTGCCGGGAAGCGCGACGGCGGTGCCGCCGAGGACGAAGCAGAACAGCGCGATATAGCCGACCACGTTGTGGCGGAGATGGTCCCTAAGTGCCCCTGGCAAACGCACGACTCTCCAAGATGGTAGCGACGCTCAGCAGCCGAGCTGCCGGGCGATCACCATTTGTTGGACCTCGTCCGTTCCCTCGCCGATCGTGAGGATCTTGGCGTCGCGGTAGAAGCGGCAGACCGGGTACTCCTCGATGTATCCGTAGCCGCCGTGGATCTGGACCGCCTCCTCGGTCGCCCGCACCGCAAGCCGGCCAGTGAGGAGCTTTGCCTGGGCGGCGGTCAGGGTGAACGACTCGCCGGCGTCCTTCTCGAGCGCCGCCCGCCAGGTCAGGAGCCGCGCCGCCTCGATCTGGGCCGAGAGGTCGGCGATCTTCGCCTGGATCGCCTGGTACTTCGAGATCGGCCGGCCGAAGGCGACCCGCTCCTTGGCGTAGGCGAGAGCCTCGTCCAGCGCTCCCTGGGCAAGCCCGACGCCCATCGCCGCGACGCCGATCCGGCCGCCGTCGAGGATGTGGAGGAAGTTCTTGAACCCGTCGCCGCGGCGCCCGAGCAGGCTCGACTCCGGCACCCGGCAGTCCTCGAAGGTCAGCGGCCGGGTGTCGGACGCGTTCCAGCCCATCTTGCGGTAGGGCTCGCCCGCTACGTAGCCGGGGGTCCCACGCGGGACGATCAGGTTGGAGATCTCGCGGCGGCCGTCGGCATCCCCGGTCACCGCCGTGATCGAGACACAGCCGGAGATGTCGGTGCCGGAGTTGGTGATGAACTGCTTGGCGCCGTTGATCACCCACTCGCCGTCGTCGAGCTTCGCGGAGGTCCGCACGTTGCCGGCATCGGACCCCGCCTCGGGCTCGGTCAGCCCGAACGAGGCCAGCTGGCGGCCGCTGCAGAGCTGGGGAAGCCACTCCTGGCGCTGCTCGTCGCTTCCCCAGAGGTGGATCGGCATCGTCCCGAGCGAGGTGTGGGCGGCCATCGTGATGCAGACAGAGGAGTCGACCCGGGCCAGCTCTTCGACCGCCAGCACGTAGGTGAGGGTGTCGGCGCCGCCGCCGCCGTACTCCTGCGGGAACGGGATTCCCATCAGCCCGAGGCCGCCCATCTTCTCGACGATCTCGTACGGGAAGCGCTTCTCCCGGTCGAGCTCCTCGGCGACCGGAGCGACCTCCTGGCGGGCGAAGTCGCGGACGGTCTCGCGCAGCAGCCGCTGCTCGTCGCTGAGCTCGAAGTTCACGCGGGAGAGCCTATTGAAGGCTCGCCTGCTCCCGGTTGGCCCGCTCGGCCTCCTTCAGGCGCTCCACGGCGCGGCGACCGCGCGTCAGCTCGATCAGCTCGACAATGGTCAGGAAGACTCCGATCGCGGCGACCGCGACCATTCCCGAAAGCGCACCGAGAGCGACGAGTGCGGGGCCGAGCACGAGCCGCAGCCTGGGCCGCTGCACCGCGCCGATCACGAGCCGCTGCCGCTCGGCCATCCCCACCGCGAGATGAGCCTCGCTCGGGTCGTCCAGGGGCCGACCGTTCCGAACGGCTCTGCTGATCCGCCACCTGTCTCGCCAGGGTGTCGCCTTGACCCGCTCCCGCCACTCCGGGTCACGGTCGAATTGCTCCCGAAGCTGCCGAAGGTCGGTCGCTCGTCTCAACTGCACCGCGAAACCAATGGCCAATAGAACGACGAACGCGATGACCGTGATCGCAGACATACAGGGATCATCGTCGGAATTGCGCGGCCGGTTGAATACGGACGCGCGCCCGCCGCGCTCAGAGCTGCAGGCTCTTCACCTGCAGCAGCTCCTCGATCGCGTAGCGGCCGTTCTCGCGGCCGTGGCCCGACTGCTTATAGCCGCCGAACGGGGCGATCGGGTTGAACGCGCCGCCGTTGATCTCGATCTGGCCGGTGCGGATGCGGCGGGCGACGCCGATCGCCCGGTCCTGGTCGGCCGACCAGACGCCGCCGGCGAGGCCGTAGGAGGAGTCGTTCGCGATCCGGACGGCGTCGTCGGTGTCCTCGTAGGGCTGGATCGAGAGGACCGGACCGAAGATCTCCTCCTGGGCGATCGTCATCTCCGGCCTCACGCTGGAGAAGACGGTGGGGCGGACGAAGTAGCCGCGGTCGAGGCCCTCGGGCGGCTCGACGCCGCCGGTGAGGAGCTTCGCTCCTTCTGCCTGGCCCTTCTCGATGTAGCCGCGGACCCGCTCGCGCTGGGTCTCGGAGACGAGCGGGCCGAGCCGGGTCGACTCCTCGAACGGGTCGCCGGGCGTGAAGGCCTCGGCCGCCGCGGTCGCGATCCTCTCCGCCTCGGTGAGCTTCTCGCCCGGAACCAGCATCCGGGTCAGGGCGCTGCAGGTCTGGCCCGAGTTGAGGTAGCACTTGGCGACCCCGTCGGGGATCGCCTGTTCGAGATCGGCGTCGTCGAGGATCACGTTCGGCGACTTGCCGCCGAGCTCCATCGCGACCGGCTTGACCGTCGCCGAGGCGAGCTCGGAGACCCGGCGGCCGGCGCGTGTCGAGCCGGTGAAGGAGACCATGTCGACGCCGGGGTGGCCGGCGATCGCCTCGCCGACGACCGGGCCGGTCCCGGTGACGAGGTTGAAGACGCCGGCCGGGAGCCCGACCGCCTCGACGATCTCGGCGAGGATGAAGGCATTGAGCGGGACGACCTCGCTCGGCTTGAGTACTACGGTGCAGCCCGCGGCGAGGGCTGGGGCGACCTTGGCCGCGATCTGGTTCAGGGGGTAGTTCCAGGGCGTGATCGCCCCGAGCACGCCGGCCGGCTCGCGCAGGACCCGCGAGTTGCCGATCTCCTCCTCCCAGCGGACCTCGTCCATCAGGCTCGGCATCGCCGCGAACTGCGCGGTCGGCAGGCCCGCCTGGATCATCTGGCTCAGTTTGAGCGGCATCCCCAGCTCCTGGGTGATCGTCGCCGCGATCTCCTCCGAGCGCTCGCCGAGGCCGGCGGCGATCGCGCCGAGATACCCCGCGCGCTCCTCGCGCGGGGTCTGCGACCAGGAGTCGAAGGCCTCGCGGGCGGCGGCCACGGCCCGGTCGGCGTCCCCGGCGGTGCATGCCGGAATCGATCCCATGACCTCCTCGGTGGTCGAGTTGATCACCTCGATCGCCTCCGAGCCCTCCGGCTCCACCCACTCGCCGCCGATGAAGATCCGGTCCTTGACCTGGACCTCAGCCGTCGTCGCCATCGCTCGCCCTCCTACTGGTCGTGGTCGCTGACCCGTCCCGCCAAAGCTACAGCCCCGACGCCCGGGCCGGGCAGCGCCCTGGCGTCACGCGCCTGGAGGGTCTCGCCGCAGCGCCCGCAGACGCCGCGGTCGCTGACCGGCCCGCCGCACTCCTTGTGGACGATCAGCAGCGGCGGCCCATCCGGGTACTCGGTGTGGCGGTCTCCCCAGCCGAGCAGCGCGATCAGCGCCGGCCAGAGGTCGAGGCCCTTCTCGGTCAGGAAGTACTCGTAGCGCTCGGGGCTCTCCTGGTAGGGGCGGCGTTCGAGGATGTCCTCGTCGACCAGCCTCTGGAGCCGCGCCGAGAGGACGTTGCGGGCGACGCCGAGGCTCTTCTGGAGCTCGTCGAAGCGCCGGTGGCCCAGCATCACGTCGCGGACGATCAGCAGCGTCCAGCGCTCGCCGACCACCTCGAGCGCCTTGGCGATCGAGCAGGTTTGGCCCGGATAGTCGTGACGGAGCACGTTTGTGAGTTTGTCACATTAGGTTGCTTCAAGCAACTCACTCGGCTAGTGTCACGAGTTGCTTAATGCAACCCAGACCTCGAGCCGACTGGAGGCAGAGCTATGAGGCTGTTATCGCGAACACACAGGCACCGGCACCCATCGAAGGCACCGCGGATCTCGATCAGCCAGGCCGAGATCACGGCCGACCTTCTCTACCCCGCGCCTCGTCGCCGCGGGGACGAAGCCGCGAGCAGGCCCATGCGGCGGCGCTGATGCAGGCGCCCGAGGAGACGGCGGCCGAGGTGGCGGCGGCGTTCGCCGAAGCCGATCCCGCCTCGAGCCGCAGCCGCACGATCGTCTGGCAGGACCCGGTGCCGACCGCGGCAGCCGGGGCGACGATGACCGGCCTCGAGTACATGGCCGCGGTCGTCGAAGCCATCGTCCCGCCGCCGCCGATCGCCGTCGTGATGCGGCTCCGCCCGATCGATATCGGGGAGGGCCGCGTCCTGTTCGAGGGCGAGCCGGGGGAGGAGCACTACAACCCGATCGGGGTGGTCCACGGCGGCTACGCCGCGACTCTGCTCGACTCGGCGATGGGCTGCGCGGTCCACACGACGCTGCCGGCCGGGGTCGCCTACACCTCGCTCGGGCTCGAGGCCAAGTACCTGCGTCCGATCACCCGCGACACGGGCCGCGTCCTCTGCGAGGCGAGCGTCGTCCACCGCGGCCGCCGCCAGGCCACCGCCGAGGCGACGCTGACCGCCGCCGACAGCGGCAAGGTCCTCGCGTCGGGCACCTCGACCTGCATGGTGCTGGGCGAAACATAGCGTTTGTGCGATAAGCACATATTCGCTATATTTCGCTAATGAAGTCCCCCGGGCAACTGCTGAAAGAGGCCCGGCGCCGCCACGGCATCAGCCAGAAGCGCCTTGCGATGCGCGCCGGGACAACGCAGTCGGCGATCTCGCGGATCGAGCGCGACAGGGTGTCGCCCTCGGTCGACACCCTGCACGAGCTTCTCTACCTGTTGGGCGACGACCTGACGCTCGGGGCTGAGGTGCGGGATTCCGGCATCGATCGGACGCAAAGCGCGGAGCGCCTCAAACTTACGCCGACCGAGCGTCTCGAGTATGGGAGGGCCTTCGCCGATCAGGTGATCGCCAGCAGCCCACTCCCTCGCAGGGAGGCTTGGTGACAGGGGAGCGATCGCTGCCCGAAAAGGCGCCCGAAATCGGGAAGCTGCTCGATCGACTGATCGCCCACGGCGTCGATTTCGTTCTGATCGGCGGCCAGGCAGGCATCTCCCATGGCTCGAGCTTTCCCAGCTACGACCTCGATGTGCTCTATGCGCGCGATCAAGACAACGTCGTCCGCCTGGTCGCAGCACTGCGAGAGATAGGAGTTCGGTTGCGCGGCGCCCCCGCGGACCTTCCCTTCGTGCTCGATGTGAGGACGATCGAGAACGGCTCCAACTTCACATTCATCACCCCGTATGGCGACTTCGACGTCCTGGCTGATGCCGCAGGCATGCCTTCCTACGAGGACCTGAAGGCGGCCGCCATTGACCGCGAGGTGTTCGGCCACATGGTCAAGGTCGCCTCGATCGATCACCTGATCGCGATGAAGCGCGCTGCGAACCGGACCAAGGACAAGCTGATGGTCGAGGAGTACATCGTGATCGCCGATGAGCAGCAGCGGCTCGCCGAAGAGGCGGACGACTGAGTCAGCCGGCCAGCCGGCGCGCCAGCTCGACCAGGAGCCTGACGCCGTAGCCGCTGGCGGCATCGCCGGTGTAGGCGCGGCCGACGTCCCAGGCGGTGCCGGCGATGTCGACGTGGGCCCAGGGGGTGCCGTCGACGAACTCCTCGAGGAACGAGCCGGCGTAGATCGTCCCCGCCTTGCGCTTCTCCGAGGCGTTGGTCAGGTCGGCGACCCGGCCGGTCGTGATCTCCTTGTACTCCGGGTGGAGCGGCAGGCGCCAGACGAGCTCGCCGGTCGTCCCGCCGGCCCCGTCGACCTCGGCCGCGAGGTCGTCGTCGTTGGAGATCAGCGCCGCATAGGTCGATCCGAGCGCGATCAGGACGGCGCCGGTCAGCGTCGCCAGGTCGACGATCCGCTCGGCCCCGAGCTCGACCGCGTAGGCGAGGGCGTCGGCGAGGATCAGGCGCCCCTCGGCGTCGGTGTTGTTTACCTCGACCGTCTTGCCGTTGTACTGGGTGATGATGTCGCCGGGCTTGGTCGCCGTCCCCGACGGCATGTTCTCGGTCGAGGGGATCACGGCGATGACGTCGACCGGCAGCTCGAGCTCGGCGATCGCTGCGACCGCCTGCAGCACCGCGGCCGCCCCCGACATGTCCATTTTCATGTCCTGCATCCCCGCCGACGGCTTCAGCGAGATCCCGCCGGTGTCGAAGGTGACGCCCTTGCCGACGAGCCCCAGGGTCGGGCCCGAGCCGCCGCCCTCGTAGCGGAGCACGATCAGCTGCGGCTCCTCCTCGGAGCCCTGGCTGACCGCGACCAGGCCGCCCATCTTCTTCTCGACCATATCCCTGCGGCCGAGCACGTCGGTGGCGACCGCGTCGTGGGCGGAGGCGATCTCGCGGGCGCGCCGGGCGAGGTAGGAGGGGGTCGCGACGTTGGAGGGGAGGCCTTGGAGGTCGCGCGCCCTGTTCTGGGCCTCGGCGCAGACGCGCGCCGCCTCGGCGGCGTCGCCGACGTCGGCCGAGCCGATCAGCGCCAGCGACTCGATCTCGGGCGGGGTCGGGTCGTCGGGGTCGGGGGTCCGGAATTGGTCGAACCGGTAGGAGCCGAGGATCGTCCCGGTCACGAGGCCCTCGGCGGTGGCGGCGTCGTCATCGGACGGCGGCAGGAGCCAGGCGATCGAGTTCGCCTCGAGCCGCTGTGCCTCCTTCGCCGCGAGGGCCGCGGCCACCCGCGCCCGCTCGGCGCTCATGTCATCGCGCTTGCCGAGGCCGACGACCAGCGCCCGCCCCGGCGTCTCCGGGTGGATCAGGGCGGTCCTCTTGTATCCGCCCCGTGCGTCGGCCGCGCCGGGGACGTCGGCGAGCGTGGTCGGAAGCTCCCCGTCCTCATGGAGCCCGAGCACGAGGAGGTATGTCTCGACCTCGGCCGGCTCCGCCTGTCTCACTTCCACCTGCACCGAGCCCGAGTCTATGCGGTTGTGCACGCAGGCCGGGACGGCCTCCCGCTATCGTCCCCGTTGGGACTTTCGTCCCGATTGGGCCAGGCGGCCCTTACCCGAGCCGAGACCCGGCACAACAACGTAAGAAAGGCAGCCAGAGATGCCCAGCACAGTCATCCTCGGTACCGCGCGCACCCCCTTCGGCAAGATGGGCGGGACGCTCTCCTCACTCGACGCCACCGACCTCGGCGGGCACGCGATCACGGCGGCGCTCGAGCGCTCCGACGTCGACCCCGAGCAGGTCGAGCAGGTCGTGTTCGGCCAGGTCCTGCAGGCCGGCCAGGGGCAGATCCCATCGCGGCAGGCCCAGATCAAGGGCGGGATCCCGAAGGAGGTCCCCTCGGAGACGATCAACAAGGTCTGCGCTTCGGGCATGCGCTCGATCGGCATCGCCGACACCGCGATCCGCGCCGGCGACACCGAGGTCGTCGTCACCGGCGGGATGGAGTCGATGAGCCAGGCGCCGCACCTGCTTCCCGGTGCCCGCTTCGGTTACCGGATGGGCCACGTCGAAGCGATCGACGCGATGGTCCACGACGGCCTCACCAACCCCTTCACCGAAAAGCAGATGATCAACGAGGCGAGCGAGGTCTCGAACGAGCTCGAGATCACCCGCGCCGACATGGACCGCTTCGCCGAGCGCTCGCACAGGCTCGCCGCCGACGCCACCGACGCCGGCAGGCTCGCAGATGAGATCACCGGCGTCACCGTCAAGTCGCGCAAGGGCGAGAACACGATCGAGGCCGACGAGGCGATCCGGCCCGAGACCACGGTCGAGACGCTCGCCGGCCTGCGCGCGATCGGCGGCGAGGACGCGACCCATACTGCCGGCAACGCGCCGGGCGTCAACGACGGCGCCGGCGCAGTGATCGTCGTCTCCTCCGAATGGGCCGAACGCGAGGGCAAAACCCCGCTGGCGACCGTCCTCTCCTACGGAACCGTCGCGGACGACTTCGCCTACCTCGCGAAAACCCCGGCCAACGCCGCCAAGCAGGCCCTCGAGAAGATCGGCCGCTCGCCCGAGGACGTCGACCTCTGGGAGATCAACGAGGCCTTCGCCTCGGTCGCCCTCAACTCGATGCGGATGCTCGGGATCGATGAGGACAGGGTCAATGTCAACGGCGGAGCGATCGCGCTCGGCCACCCGATCGGCGCCTCCGGCGCCCGCATCGTCGGCAGCCTCGTGCACGAGCTCGGCCGCAGGGGCGGGGGCCTCGGCGTCGCCGCGATCTGCAGCGGCGGCGGCCAGGGCGATGCGATCGTGATCGAGGTCAACGGCTCCTAGGGCGGCGATTTGCAGCGCGCCGCTGCTTTCTTCGATCTCGACAAGACTCTGATGGCAGGGTCGAGCGGGATGCAGTTCGCGCGGATCGCGACCCGCCACGGGATAGTCAGCCGCAGACAGTTGATGAGCTGGGCGGTCGAGCACCTGCGCTACCGGCTGCGCGGGACGACGGACGCGCGGACCGCCGAGGTACTGCGGGTCGCCCGCGAGTTGATCGCTGGCGTCCCGGTGCGGACGATCGAGCGGATGAACCCCGAGGTGATGGCGGGGATCCTGCCCCGCGTCTACCCGCAGATGCTGGAGGAGGTCTACGCCCACCAGGACGCCGGCCGCGCGACCTTCATCGTCAGCGCCGCCGGCAACGGGGTGGTCGAGCCGCTCGCCCGCGTGCTCGGGATGGATGGAGGGATCGGGACCCGCTACGAGGTCGATGGCGACGGCGCCTTCACCGGACGCTTCGACGGGCCCTTCGTCTACGGCCCTGGCAAGGTCGAGGCGATGGAGGCTTTCGCGGCCGAGCACGAGATCGACCTCGGCCAGTCCTACGCCTATTCCGACTCACTCTCCGACCTGCCGATGCTGCGCGCGGTCGGGCACCCGGTCGCCGTCAACCCCGACCCGGCGCTGGCCGAGGTCGCAGGCGAAGAGGGCTGGGAGCTGATGCGCTTCGAGCGTCTCGGCCGGCGGCTGGTGGCGATCGTCGTCACCGCGCTGGCGACGGTCGCCGGCTTCGGCGCATCCCGGATCGCGGCCCGCCGCAAGGCGCCTCCGCGCCGCTTCCCGTCCCGCCGCTGAGGGCTGGCGGTCGGCTTCACAAATCGGTTACCGCTCGGCCACCTCACGGAAACATCGCCGCGATCGCCCGCGTCTAGCTTCGCGCCGAATCCGAAGTTCGACGAAAGGAAAGCGATGAGGCGCGCACTTCTCCTGGTCGCCGCTCTTGCGGTGACGATGCTCATGCCGGCGGCGCTCGCGGGCGCCGACGGCCACGGCCGCGCGGTGACCTACGCGGTGATCGGCGACACGCCCTATGGCACACCGCAGCTCGAAAACTTCCCCAACGACGTGGCCGAGATCAACGCCGACCCCCAGGCGAGCCTCGTGATCCACCTCGGTGACATCAAGAACGGCTCGTCGCAGTGCACGACCAGCTACTTCGAACAGATCAAGACCGACTTCGACGGCTTCGCCGACCCGCTCGTCTACACGCCGGGCGACAACGAGTGGACCGATTGCCACCGCGCCAACAACGGCGGCTTCTGGCCCGCGGGCGCGGTGCTGAACGGCGACACCCGTCCCGCCAGGCTCGGTGAGGTCCGGCGGATCTTCTTCCCCGCTCCGGGTTGGACGCTCGGCCAGCGTCGCCGCCACGTCCAGACCCAGGGCGGCGGCTATCCGGAGAACGTCACCTGGGCGGACGCCGATGTCCAGTTCGGCACCCTCGACGTGCCGGGGTCGAACAACGACTGGCTGCCTTGGTTCGAACAGCCCAGGACCAGCTCCCAGGAAGACGAGGTCGGTGGCCGGACCGCCGCCGACCTCAGGTGGCTCAGCCGGATCTTCAGCGAGGCCCGCGACGAGCACTCGAGCGCGGTCGCGATCGGGATCCAGGCCGACATGTGGGATCCGGCAATCGAGGGCGACCCCACCCAGTACGACCATTTTCAGCCGATCGTGCAGGCACTCGCGCGCGAATCGCTCCGATTCCGGGGCCCGGTCCTGCTGCTCAACGGTGACTCTCACCAGTTCACCGACGACCACCCACTGGCGGACCCGGCCCGTCCCCAGAACAAGACGATCTACGGCATTGCCGGGGACGTGCCGAACCTGCACCGGATCACGGTCAACGGCAGCACAACGCCGTGCCATGAGTGGTTGAAGCTGACGGTCGATCCGCATGCCGCCGGCGTCTTCTCCTACCAACGCATCCGTTTTCACAGGCAGCCGGGATTCGACCCCGCCGTCTGTCCCGAAAGCTAGGACGAGTGAGGACCGCCGGGCGTTGCGACGCGCCCGGCGGTCCTGGCCTCCCCTTGCCGAAATCGGTCGAGACCAACGGGCCTCCTACACTGTCAGGCCCATGGCCACCGAGCCTCGCGAGAAGCCCTCGCTCGAGGAGCGCGAGACGCAGTTCTCGACGCTCTCCGGGCATCCGATCGAGCCCCTCTACGAGGACGCGCCCGCCGGCCCCGAGACGACGATCGGCCGCCCCGGCGAGTACCCGTTCACGCGCGGGCCATATCCCTCGATGTACAGGGGGCGGCTGTGGACGATGCGCCAGTTCGCCGGCTTCGGCACGGTCGAGGAGACCAACGAGCGCTTCCACTACCTGCTCGACCACGGCCAGACCGGCCTCTCGACGGCGTTCGACATGCCGACCCTGATGGGCTACGACTCCGACCACGGGCGCAGCCTCGGCGAGGTCGGCCGCGAGGGTGTCGCGGTCGACACCCTCGACGACATGGAACAGCTCTTCGAGGGGATCCCGCTCGGGGGGGTCAGCACCTCGATGACGATCAACGCTCCGGCGGCGATCCTGCTCGCGTTCTACGTGCTCGTCGGCGAGGGGCAGGGGGTGGGGCCGGAGAAGCTCGCCGGGACGATCCAGACCGACATCCTCAAGGAGTACATCGCCCAGAAGGAGTGGTGCTTCCCGATCGAGCCGGCGCTGCGGCTGGTCACCGACATGATCGAGTGGTGCTCGCAGGAGATGCCGCGCTGGCACCCGGTCTCGATCTCGGGCTACCACATCCGCGAGGCGGGATCGACCGCCCAGCAGGAGCTCGCGTTCACGCTCAAGGACGGCTTCACCTACGTCGAGCGGGCGATCGAGCGCGGCCTCGACGTCGACGACTTCGCCCCCCGCCTCTCGTTCTTCTTCAACGCCCACATCGACTTCTTCGAGGAGATCGCCAAGTACCGGGCGGCGCGGCGGATCTGGGCGCGCGAGATGCGCGACACCTACGGCGCCCGCCGGAAGGAGTCGATGCGGCTCCGCTTCCACGCCCAGACCGCGGGGGTCTCGCTGACCGCCCAGCAGCCGCTGAACAACATCGTCCGCACCTCGCTGGAGGCGCTGGCAGCGGTCCTCGGCGGCACCCAGTCCCTGCACACCAACTCCTTCGACGAGGCGCTGGCGCTGCCGACCGAGGAGGCGGTCCGAGTCGCGCTCCGCACCCAGCAGATCATCGCCTTCGAGTCCGGCGCGCCGAACACCCCGGACCCGCTCGGCGGCTCCTGGTTCGTCGAGAAGCTGACCGACGAGATGGAGGCGGCCGCCTACGAGTACTTCGCCCGGATCGACGAGATGGGGGGGATGGTCGAGGCGATCCGCCAGAACTTCCCCCAGCGCGAGATCGCCGATGCCGCGTTCGCCCACCAGCGCGAGCTCGACGATCGGAGCCGGATCGTCGTCGGGGTCAACGACTTCACCGCCGACGACGAAGCGGAGACCCCGATCCTGCGGATCGACCCAGCGCTCGAGCGCAAGCAGGTCGACCGACTCGCGGCGACGCGGGCCCGGCGCGATGCTGCCGCTGTCGAGGCCGCGCTCGCCGAGCTGAAACGGGCCGCCGCCGGCGAGGAAAACCTGATGCCGCCGATCATCGAGGCCTCGCGCGCCCGCGCGACCGAGGGGGAGATGATCGCCGCGATGCAGGAGGTCTTCGGCACCTACACGGAGTCGCCGGTCTTCTAGCGCCCGCTAGGGTCCGGGGCCATGGAGGCAGCAACAGCACGCAAGATCAGGGTCGTGGTCGCCAAGCCGGGCCTCGACGGCCACGACCGCGGGGCGAAGATCATCGCCCGGGCGCTGCGCGACGCCGGGATGGAGGTGATCTACACCGGCTTGCACCAGACCCCCGAGCAGATCGCCGAGACCGTGATCCAGGAGGACGCGGACGCGGTCGGGCTCTCGATCCTCTCCGGCGCCCACATGACCCTGGTCCCGCGCGTCGTCGAGCTGCTCGCCGAGCAGGGCGTCGACGACGTCCTCGTCACCGTCGGCGGCACGATCCCGGCCGAGGACATCCCCGACCTGAAGAAGCTCGGCGTCGCCGCGGTCTTCACCCCCGGTGCGGGCACCGACGAGATTGTCGAGTTCATCCGCGCCGGCGCCGGCGAGCGCCACAAAGCTGCGGAAGAGTGACGGTCGACACCCTCGCCGCCGGATCTATGGATAGACTGACTGACTAGTCAGTCAACGATTCCAAGGAGTCCGATCTTGAAGATTTGCGTCCTGGTCAAGGAGGTACCGGACGCCGCCGTCCAGAAGCGCATCGACCCCGGAACGATGCGGCTGGATCGCAGCGGTGAGAAGAACCTCAACCCCTTCGATACCCACGCGATCGAGGCCGCCATGCAGATCAAGGAGGGCGGCGCGATCCCGGTCGAGGAGGTCATCGCGGTGACGATGGGGCCCGATTCGGCCGTCCGCGCGCTGCACAAGGCGGTCGCGCTCGGCGCCGACCGCTCGGTGCACCTCTCCGACGAGGCGCTCTCCGGGTCCGACGTCTGCGCCACCGGCTACGCCCTGGCGAAGGTGCTTGAGTCCGAGAGCCCGGACCTCGTCCTGCTCGGGCAGCAGTCCGATGACGGCGAGTGCTACACGATCGGCGCTGTCGTCGCCGACCATCTGCAGATGCCGTCGCTGACCCAGGTGATCAAGATCGACGTCGCCGACGGCAAGCTGCGCTGCGAGCGCCAGGCCGAGTACGGCTACGACACGGTCGAGGTCGAGCTCCCGGCCGTCATCAGCGTCGGCGACGCGATCAACGAGCCGCGCTACCCGAGCCTGAAAGCGATCATGGGCGCGAAGAAAAAGCAGCTCGACGCAAAGGCGAATGCCGACGTCGGAATCGACGGCGGCATGGTCGGCGAGGGCGGCTCCAAGACCGCGGTCCTCGCGCTCAACCCCCCACCGACGAAGGAAGCGGGGGAGATCATCGAGGACGAGGACACCAACGAGACGGTCGAAAAAATCGTCGCGTGGCTCGACGAGAGGAAGCTGATCTGATGAGTGGCATTCTGGTTTACGCCCTCCACGACGACGAGGGCAAATTCAACAAGAACTCGCAGGGGGCGATCTCCGAGGCGGCGAGGCTGGCCGGGGAGATCGGCGGCGAGGCCGCCGCGCTGGCGGTCGGTGACGTCGCCGACGACGCCTGCGCGACGCTCGGGAAGTTCGGCGCCGCCAAGGTCTACCGCGCCAAGAGCGTCCCGGAGGGGCTCGCGCAGCCGATCGTCGACGCGATGGCCAAGGTCATGCAGGATGAGGGTTTCACCTACGCCCTGTTCGGCGGCGGCCTGCTCGGCTTCGAGATCGGTGCCGGTCTCACCGCCCGTCTCAACGCCGGCGTGACGATGGAGGTGACGAAGGTCAAAGTCGTCGACGGCAAGCTGGTCGCCGAGCGTCCGATCCTGCAGGACTCGCAGGTCGCCGACGTCGGCTACGTCGCCGAGCCGGGAATCATCATCGGCCGGCTCAACGCCTTCGACGCCAGTGAGGGCGACGGCAGCGCCGAGGTCGTCGACGTCGATGTCGAGCTCTCGCCCTGGTCGAGCAAGGCGACGATGGTCCAGCGCGGCGAGCAGCGCGGCGGCGACGTCAACATCGAGGACGCCGAGGTCCTGGTCGGAGGCGGCCGTGGTCTCGGTGCCGCCGAGGGCTTCGAGCTCTGCGAGCAGCTCGCCGAGTCGATGGGCGGGGCCGTCGCGGCCACGCGCGCCGTCGTCGACGCCGGCTGGTACCCCTACGCCGCCCAGATCGGCCAGACCGGGAAGACCGTCGCGCCGAAGCTGTACCTCGCGGCGGGGATCTCCGGCGCGATCCAGCACAAGGTCGGGATGCAGAACTCTGAGAACATCCTCGCGATCAACAAGGACCAGAACGCGCCGATCTTCGAGTTCTCGGACCTCGGCGTCGTCGGCGATCTCCACAAGATCCTGCCGAAGCTGACCGAGGCGATCAAGGCCAAGAAGAGCGGCTGAGAGCCACCCGCGATGCCGGCCGTCTCACCGTCAGAGTTCCCGCCGCCGTTCGACAGCGCCGCTGTCATCGGCCCGCCCACGGATCCCGATGACGAGCGGATAGAGGTCGGCATCGCGATCGTCGGCGGCGGGCCCGCCGGGCTCGCCTGCGCAGTCAAGCTGATGCAGCTGCTCGAGGACGAGCCGGAACTGACCGAGAAGCTCGGCGAAGTCCCGGTGGCGGTGATCGAGAAGGGAAAAGTCGCCGGCGCGCACTTGCTCTCCGGGGCAAACGTCGATCCCTCGGCGATGACCAGGCTGTTCCCGGACCTCGACCCGGGCGATTGGCCGCCGGTCTACCAGGAGGTGACGAAGGACGCGACCTACTTCCTCACCTCGAAGAAAGCGTTCCCGCTGAAGCCTCCTCCACCCAACTTCCGCAAAGAGGGGACATACACGCTCTCGGTCTCGAAGCTCGGCCGCTTCCTCGCGGAAAAGGCCGAAGAGGCGGGCGTCTACATCCTCGCCGAGACCGCGGCGACCAAGCTCCTGGTCGAGGACCGGATCGTCAAGGGCGTCCGCTCCGGCGATCGCGGCCGCGGCAAGGACGGCGAGGAGCTCGGCAACTTCGAGCCCGGCTCGGACGTGATCGCGAAGGCGACGGTCCTCGCCGAGGGGACGATCGGCCACCTCACCTACGCCGCCTACGACTACTTCGACATGCACGGCTCCGACCACCAGGCGTGGGAGCTCGGGGTGAAGGAGATCTGGGAGGTGCCGAAGCCGCTCGACCGGGTCATCCACACCCTCGGCTGGCCGCTGCGCTGGGGCGCCAGGTACAAGGAGGCGGGCGGCAGCTTCATCTACCCGATGGGCGAGGACAAGGTCTGCTTCGGCCTCGTCGTCGGCCTCGACTACACCGACGCCACCTTCAGCGTCCACGATGAGCTCCAGCGGTTCAAGCGGCATCCGCTGATGGCCAAGATCCTCGAGGGCGGCAAACGGATCGGGTGGGGCGCGAAGACGATCCCCTCGGGCGGCTACTGGTCGCTGCCGAAGCGCTTCTCGGTTCCGGGCATGCTGGTCGCCGGCGATGGCGCCGGGATGGTCAACATCGCCGAACTGGCCGGCGTCCATTACGCGATGCACGCCGGCATGTACGCGGCAGAAGCGATCGTCGAGTCGCTCAAGGACGACATCGACTCGGTCAACTTCTCCAGCTACGACAAGGCGATCCGGAGCTCGGTGATCGAGAAGGACCTCTACAAGTCGCGGAACATGAAGCAGCCGCTGACCAAGGGGCTGATCGTCGGCGGCATCGTCGCCAACGCCCTGGTCGCCAGCAAAGGCAACTTCCCGCCGGGCCACTGGAAGGTCGAGGACAACGCCGACCCCGAGGTCTTCATCGGCAGCGCCTCCGAGCGCTACGAGAAACCCGACAACGAGGTCACCTTCAACAAGCTCGACTCGGTCTTCCTCTCCGGCAACGCAACCCGCGACGACGCCCCCAACCACGTCCGGATCCAGACCAGGGTGCCCCGCGAGGTCGCCCAGACCTGGGTCTCGATGTGCCCGGCCCAGGTCTACGAGATCCCCGACGAGCAGCTCGAGAGCGGGGCGGCCGAGGTCGACGTCCACGTTACCGCCTCCAACTGCGTCCAGTGCGGCGCGATCACCGCAAAGGGCGGCAGGCTGACCCTGCCCGAGGGCGGCGACGGCCCCCTCTACCAGGAGACCTGAGCCCGACCCGCTCGGCGGGGGCGCAGTAGGGTCGCCGCGTGCTGGCGCTCGGGATTGTCGCTGCAATCGGGTCCTCGCTCCTCTACAACACCTCGATCGCGCTGCAGGCGCTGGAGGCACGAAAGGAGCCCGACGAACACTCGTTGCGGCCCTCGCTGCTGGGACGGTTGCTGCGGAACAGGCGCTGGCTGGGAGCGACCGCGATCGGGTTCCTCGGCTGGCCGCTCGAGATCGCCGCGCTCCTGCTGGCGCCGCTGACCGTGGTCCAACCCTGCATTGCGAGCGGACTGGTGCTGCTGCTGTGGCTCGGCGTGAGGAAGCTGGGCGAGGTACCGGGGCGGCGCGAGCTGATCTCGGTCGCGGCGATCGTCGTCGGTGTCACCGGGATCGCCCTGGCTGCCCCGAGCCGCTCGACCGACCACGCCGGGACCGCCGCTATCGCCCTCTCCCTGGCCCTGCTCGCGATCCCGATCGCGCTGCCATACGTGATCCGCGCCAGGGTCGCCGCGGTCACGTTCGCGGTGTTCAGCGCCGGCTGCGGCTATGCCTGGACGGCGATCGCAAGCAAGCTCCTGACGGACGAGCTGGCGGCCGGCGCCGTTCTCGCCGGCGCCGCCTGGCTGATCACCGCGGCGGCCTCCGAGGGCCTCGCACTGCTGAGTGAGCAGAGCGCATTGCAGCAGCGTCCCGCGACTCGGGTCGCGCCGGTCATGTTCGCGGTCCAGGTGCTGGTTCCGGTCGTCCTCGCGCCGCTGATCTTCAACGAGTCCTGGCGCGACACGCCGCTCGGTGGGGCGGCGCTGGCCGCCTCGGTCGCCGTCGCAGTCGCCGGGATCGTCGTCCTCGCCGGCTCGCGGGCCGTCGGAGCCGTGCTGGAATCCGCACACAGCGAGAGTTGACTGGTGAAGACGGGCTGCGCTGCTAGCCTTGCGGCGCCTCAGTGGTCCCCGTCGACAACACCCGGTCTGACGCGACCAGGTTCGCGATCGGGTTCGACCATCGCGACCGCGGTCGCCTCTTCGATCTCTGGACCGAGATCCTCGATTCCGAGCGGTGGTCGGAGGGCAAGAAGCTCGAGGCCTTCGAGCGTTGCTGGGCCGAGTGGAACGGGCTTGCCAGTCTCGGCCTCTCGAGCTGGGCCGGCGGTGCCCTGGCCGCGCTCGAGTTCGCCGGCGTCCGCGGCGAGACCGTGCTCTGCCCCTCGAACACCTTCATGGCCACGCCGCTGGCGGCCGTCGGGGCGGGCGCCGAGGTCGAGTTCGTCGACTGCAACCGCGAGGACCTCTGCATGTCCTTCGCCGACTTCGAGCGCCGCGCGGAGCAACATCGGCCGCGGGCGGCGATCCTGGTCCACATCGGCGGCCACATCGCCTTCGACGCGGAGCGGATCGCCGAGTACTGCGCCGCCAACGACATCTTCCTGCTCGAGGACTGCGCGCACGCCCACGGCGCGGAGTGGAACGGCCGCCGTCCCGGCAGCTTCGGCAACGCCGGCGTCTACTCGCTGTACGCGACGAAGACGATCTCGACCGGGGAGGGCGGGGTCCTCGTCTCCGCCGACCCCGACCTGATCGAGTTCGCCCGCAGCTTCCGCAACTACGGCAAGTTCGAGCACAGGGTCGACGGCCTCAACTTCCGGATGAGCGAGTTCACTGCGGCGCTCGGGCTGGTCCAGGTCGAGCGGATGGAGGAGATCGTCGCCTGGAAGAACGAGTACGCGCGGGCGCACCTCGACCCGCTGCACCCGAGCCGCGTCGAGCTCCCCGATGGGATGACCTCCGGCCTCTACAAGTACATCGTCTTCGACGAGATCGAGAGGGGCACCGGTCGCGTCTACGAGGAGCCGTGTCACCGGATCATGGGCCACGGCAGCGATTTCCCCAACACCGAGTGGGCGGCGCAGAGCCATTGGTGCGTTCCGCTGTACTACCGCCCCTCGAGCAGGGACAATGAGGATTCCTGAAATGAGAGTTCTGGTCACAGGCGGCGGCGGCTTCATCGGCTCGCACGTGGTCGACCACCTGCTCGGCGGTGGCGCGACGCCGCGGATCTTCGATCTCAGCCCTTCGCCGTACCACTCGCCGTCCGAGGTCGAGACGTTCACCGGGAGCATCACCGACCCCGCCAACCTCGACCTCGCGATGCGCGATTGCGACGCCGTGATCCACCTCGCCGCCGTCGCCGATGTCGGTCACGTCCACGCCGATCCCGCGCTGGCGGAGGAGATCAACACCAGGGGCACCCGCAACGTGCTCGAGGCGGCCTGCCGGGCGAAGGTCGGGCGCGTCGTCTACGGCTCGACGACGTGGGTCTACAGCGACTGCCTCGAGCAGGAGGTCGACGAGGAGACGCCGATCCCGGCACCGCGCCACCTCTACACCGCGACCAAGCTCGCCGGCGAGAACTACTGCGCCGGCTACTCCGAGCTCTTCGACCTCGAGTCGACGGTGCTGCGGTTCGGCATTCCCTACGGCCCGCGCGCTCGCGCCGCCGGGGTCGTGGCCAAGTTCACCGACCTCGCGCTCGAAGGCAAGTCGCTGACGATCGCCGGCGACGGCAGCCAGACCCGCAGCTTCGTCTACGTCGAGGACCTCGCGGATGGGATCGTCGCCGCGCTGCGGCCGGAGGCCGCCGGGCGGACCTACAACCTCTCGGGCGACGAGATCGTGACGATCCTCGAAATCGCCGAGCGGGTCCAGGAGAACACCGAGGGATGCGAAATCGTCCACACTCCGCCACGGCCCGGCGACTTCCCCGGCAAGGTGATCTCGAGCCGGCGGGCGCTCGAGGAGCTCGAATGGAAGGCGGAGACGAGCTTCGCCGACGGCGTCCGCCGCTACGTGGAGTGGGTCCGGTGCACGACGCGGCCGCCCGACCCGGTCCCCGGCAAGCGTCCCTCGCTGAACGGCAACGAGAACACCGCCGGCGTCCGGGCCGCCGACAGGTTCGCGGACCGACCGCCGCGGGCGCTGATCCTCACCGCCGATATCGGCGAGGGCCATGACCTTCCGGCGCGGATGATCAAGGCCGACGTCGAAGAGGCCTCGCCCGAAGCGGATGTCGAGGTCGCCAACGGCCTCGATGCGATGGGATGGATCTGCAGCTCCGTCGCCCGCGGCGGCTCCTGGGTCAGCTTCCGCTGGATGCCGTGGATGTTCGACGCCCAGTACTGGCTGATCACCAAGTTCGCCCCCACCCGCTGGCTGTTCCACCACCTCTCCTACTGGCTCGGCGCCCGCGGCCTGCTGCGGGAGATCGAGAAGCACGACCCCGACGTCATCGTCTCAACCTATCCGGGGGTCACGGCGGTGCTCGGGATGCTGCGCGAGAACCGGCGCCTCCCGGTCCCGGTCCAGTCGGCGATCACCGATCTCGCCGGCCTTCACTACTGGTCGCATCCCGGCGTCGACCTCCATTTCGTCACCCACCCCGAGTCGATCGCCGAGGTCGAGAAGCTGGTCGGGCCCGGCAGCGTCGAGTGGATGCGGCCGCCGATAGCGCCCGAGTTCCTGATGCCGCGCACGCGCGGCGACGCCCGTGCGGCGCTCGGCGTCCCCGCCCACGCCCGGCTCGTCCTCGTCTCCGGCGGCGGCTGGGGCATCGGCGACCTCGAGGGGGCGATCGGAGCGGCGCTCGCCGACGGGGACACCCACGTCGTCTGCATCGCCGGCCGCAACGAGTCGGCGCGCGAGAAGCTCGAGCAAAGGTTCTTCGAGCACCCCCAGGTCCGGATCATCGGGTTCACCGACCAGATGAGCGACTGGATGGCGGCGGCCGACGCGATGGTCCACTCGACCGCCGGCCTGACCGTGCTCGAGGCCCACATCCGCGGCTGCCCGGTCGTCTCCTACGGGTTCTCCGCCGGCCACCTGCGCGCCAACAACGCCGCCTTCGAGCATTTCGGCCTGGCCGAGGTCGCCCGCTCCGAGCACGAGCTGGAGTCGATCCTCCGCCACGTCACCCGTGAGCGGCGCTCGCCGGACTCCTCGTTCGCCTCGTTGCCGCCGATATCGGCGCGGGTGCTGGAAGCGCGGCCGCGGGTCCGCCAGCAGCCGGCCTGGAGGGTGCGCGCCGAGCGCACGGCGACCGCGGTGGCGATGACGGCGGTCGCGGTCGTGCTGATCATCGCCATCGCCCTCGCGCTCGATTGGGAAACGCCCTACCGGGCAGCGGCGAAGGCGGCGAAGCCGATCGAGAGCCGCGTCCACTTCGGCAAGGACGAGGACCGGACCGGATCCCGGCAGGCGGGGCCCGCCCCGGTGGCGACGCCGTCGGCCTCGGCCACGCAGGCGAGGAAGCCGGCCGAACCGGCCCCTTGAACGGGCGAGTCGCGGGCGGCGCAGCGCTGCTGGCAGGCGCCACCCTCCACGCCGGCCCGGCTCTGGCCCCCGTGGTGCCCCCCCTCGGCAGGGCGCTCGGGATCGAGCTGCGCCAGGACGATCCTGACGGCATCGCTCTCACCTTCGACGATGGACCCCACCCACAGGGGACGCCGGCCGTGCTCGAGGCCCTGCGCGAGGCGGGCGCTCCGGCGACCTTCTTCCTCGCCGGCGAGCAGGTTGTCGCCCGCCCGTCGCTTGCCGCGGAGATCGTCGCCGCCGGCCACCGGGTCGAGCTGCACTGCTTTCGCCACCGCAATCAGCTGCGGCTGACTGCGGGGCAGCTGATCGACGACGCGGAACGTTGCCGGGGGGCGATTGAGGAGGCGACCGGCCAGGCCGTCGGCGACTACCGCCCGCCGTATGGGATCTTCAGCGGCCCCGGCCTGCGGGCGATCCGCCGGCGGGGCTGGAGGCCGGTGCTCTGGTCGCTGTGGGGGAGGGACTGGGATCGGGGGGCGAGTGCCGCCTCGATCACGCACAGGGCCACGGGCAGCGCAAGGGCCGGTGATGTCCTGCTCCTCCACGACGCCGACTTCTACAGCGCCCCCGGGTGCTGGGCCCAGACCGCCGCGGCGCTGCCGCGGATCATCGACGAGCTCGGCCGCAGGGGGCTGAGCTCAGTCCCGCTTCGCCGCTGAGACTAGGCGGCTCGCTGTTCCGGCGGGCGCGCCGCGGCGGCGCGATCGATCATTCGCGAGGGACCGGCGAGCCAGGGCGCGAGGTCCGGTTCGCTGCGTCGTCGAGAGGGCGGGGCGGTGGTCCACTCATCGCACCCGGCGAACGCTTCGTCGAGGCGTTGGGCCATCGTGCTGCGGGGGCGCTCCTGGTCGAAGATCTCGTCCGGCATGGCTCTCCGTCCTTTGTGTGGCGGGCGTCACAAAGGATGCATCCTCGGTCAGACGAAAAAAACGGCAGGCGGGCGAAGACCACGCAGCTTGCGTTTTCTTTCCTACACCGGGGCGGCGAACGAGGCAATCTCCTCGGCGACGCGTCCCGGCTGGTCGAGGGGGACGAACGTCTTCGCGTCGGGGATCTCGACAATCGTGGCGTTCTTTGCGTCGGCGGCGAGCCGCTCGGCGCCCCCGATCGGGAAGAATCGATCGCCCGGCGCCCAGGCGAGCAGGATCGGCAGCTCGGCGCTGCGCAGCTTCTCGGCCGCCTCGAGCGTGTAGCGCTTGTCCATCCCGACGGTGACCTTGCGGGCGTCGTGCCTGACACCGGGGTTGTCGAGTCCGGGGCGCATCCACGACTCGATCAGGTCGGCGGGCAGCGGGTCCCGCGTGAACGGCCTGAACGCGGCGCGGGCGAGAACGCCGATCCGGAACGGCGCCGAGATCATTGCCATCCCGCCCGGCAGCGCCGCGACCTTCGGCAGGGCCTTGAAGATCCCGGGCGGGAAGTTCTCGTAGGTGTCGCAGTTGGTCAGGACCAGGCGGCCGATCCGCTCCGGGTGGCGGGTGACGAGGACCTGGGACATCGCGCCGCCGGAGTCGTTGCCGACGATCGTCACGTCGTCGAGGTCGAGCGCCTCGAGGAAGCTCGCGATGAGGTCCGCGATCCCGTACGGGCTGAGGTCGGCCTCGGGCCGCATCGGGACCTGCTGGGCGCCGATCGGCCAATCGGGCGCGAGGCAGCGGTGGGTCGCCGAGAGGCGGTCGACCACCCCGTCCCAGAGGCGGCCGTCGACGAGGAATCCGTGGACGAAGACGACCGGGCTTCCCTCGCCTGCCTCCCGGTACCGGATCCTGCCGGAGGGCAGGTCGATCTCGCGGCGCTGATCGGAATCGGGCATGGTCCTACCTCCTCGAGGAGATGGCTCGGTCAGGTGGAGGTTATGCCTTGGCCGTGTCCGACACCGATTCGCCCTGGGCGGACGACCGCCGCTCGGGCCCCGAGTACCCGACGGTCCGGCGCGACTCCTTGTGAGCGTACATGCGGACGTCGACAAGCTCCATCGCGGCGTCGACGTCGGTCGCCTCGGTCGGGATCTCGACCGCGCCCCAGGAGGCCCTGACGTCATACCCGGGTCCGCTCGCGGTGAGCGACTCGACCGCAGCGGACCGGACTGCGTCGAATTCCTCGCGCGGGCAGGTGAGCAGCAGGCAGAACTCGTCGCCGCCGAAGCGGTAGGCGACCCCCGCCGACCCGACGGCGTCGTGCAACGCAGCCCCGAGCTTCGCGAGCAGGGCGTCGCCGGCGGGGTGGCCGAGCGTGTCGTTGTAGTGCTTGAAGCCGTCGAGGTCGAGGAGGACCAGCAGCAGCGGTTGCTCCGGCGTCGCCTCGGCGATGCGCTTGGGCAGGTCCACCTGGACTCGCCCGCGGCTGCCGAGGCCGGTCAGCGAGTCGGTTCGCACCTGTTCCAGGAGCTCCCTGTTCTCGCGGTCGCTGATCCCGAGGCGGGCGATCACGGCGGTTATCGTCGCCGCCCAGAGGATCGTCGAGAGCGCGCTGGAGCCGTTGAAGTACTGCATCGCGAAGAGGCCGATCATCACCGCGCCGAAGACCGCCGGCACGATCAGGTTGCGGCCGCCGTAATCCTCGGAGGGAGAGGCGATCTCGTCCGCCTCGGCCGGTTGCCAGAGAATCGCACCGAAGCAGACCGCGGCGATCAGGTAGATCGGGTCGATCCAGCCGCCGGGCGGGAGCGTTTCCTCGGTGCTCTGCAGGGTGTAGGCGATGTCGGCTGCGACAAGGGCGGTCAGCGCCACCAGCAGCAGCGACCAGGTCCGGCCCGGCCGCCACCCGGTCAGGGCGACGATCCCGACGACCATCGCCAGCATCGCGATGTCGCCCAGCGGGTAGGCGAGCGTGGTGGCGACCTGCAGGGTCGTGCCTTCCGCCGAGGAGGCGACGAAGTCGAAGACGAATGCGGCACCGAGCGCGGCGGTTCCGAGGGCCGCTATCGCGCCGTCCATCCAGAGCCGCCAGTCGAGCTGGTGGGCGCGGGCGCGGACCAGAACCACTAGCCCCCCGTAGGCGAGGGGGTAGAAGGCGAGGTAGCCGACGTCGGCCGGCGAGGGATAGGGAGCCGAAGGGTTGCCTTCGATCGCGACCGTCCAGTAGACCTCGGCGGCGCCCCAGGAGATGATCGCGAGGCCGAACAGGGTCCATGCCCTGCCTTCGCCCGAGGTGCTTGCGGCCCGAATCAGGCAGGCAACGCCGGCTCCGAGGACAACCGCGTCGTAGAGGATCCCGCCGATCGCGAGATCGAGCCCGGCGTCGAGCCCGGACCAGCGGTAGATCGCGACGAGCGCCGTGCCCCCAACAGCAGCGCAGCGAGGGCTCCGCGCAGGATGCGCCCCGCCCGCTCGTCAGTCGTGCTCGCGAGAATTGCCACTTGTCCGAGTATCGGCATATCCGCCCGATCGCCCGAGCGATGAATCGAGCCGCTCCAGCCGGTCATCTAGACTTGGGTGCGATGAAGACAGGAATCCATCCCGAGTACACCCTTGCCAACGTCCACTGCTCGTGCGGCAACCAGTTCTACACCCGCTCTACCAAGTCGGACCTCCACGTCGAGCTCTGCTCGGAGTGCCACCCCTTCTACACCGGCAAGCAGAAGCTGGTCGACACCGGTGGCCGGGTTGAGCGCTTCCAGCGCCGGGCCGCGAAGCACGCCAAGGCCAGGCGGTAGGAATCTTGAGCCCGGACGGGGGCTCTCAGGCAGCAGAGGCCGTCGCGACCAACGGCAGCGACCCGCTCCGCATGCCCGATGGCGCCCTCGTCGCCAAGCGCGACGCTCCGGTCGGGGGCCAGGCGGTCCTCGAGGGCGTGATGATGCGCGGGATCACGACCTGGGCGGTCGCGGTCCGCAACCCGGAGGGCCAGATCGAGCTCACCTCCGAGCCGCTCGTGCCCTGGGCGGAGCGGCACCGAATCTGGCGCCTGCCGGTGATCCGCGGCGTCGTCGCACTCGGCGAGTCGCTGAAGATCGGGTTCCGGGCGCTGGCGATCTCCGCCAACGCCCAGCTCGAGGACGACGAGGAGGGCGAGCCGGAAGAGATCGGCGGTTGGGTCTGGGGCCTGACGATCGCGCTCTCGCTGCTCCTCGCGGTCGGCCTCTTCTTCGTGGTCCCGGTCGGGCTGACCAGCCTGATCAAGGACCAGCTCGGCTCGGCGTTCCTCTTCTGGCTGATCGAGGGGGTCCTGCGGACCACGATCTTCATCGCCTACATCGTCGCCATCAGCCGCATGCCCGACCTGCGGCGCGTCTTCGAGTACCACGGCGCCGAGCACAAGACGATCTCCTGTTACGAGGCCGAAGACGAGCTGACCCCCTCGCGGGCGAAGCTCTACTCGCGCCTGCACCCCCGTTGCGGGACCAGCTTCCTGCTGATCGTGATGGTGCTGGCGATCTTCGTCTTCGCGCCGATCGGGCTGCCCGCCTGGTACTGGCTGCTCGCCTCGCGGATCCTCGGGATCCCGCTGATAGCCGGGCTCTCCTACGAGGTGATCAAGTGGGCGGGGAAGAACCGGCGAAAAGCGTGGGTCCGGGGGCTGATGTGGCCCGGCCTGATGCTGCAGAACCTGACGACCCGCGAGCCTGACGAAGAGCAGCTCGCAGTGGCGATCGCCTCCCTCGAGAAGGTGCTCGAGGAAGAGGACGACGACCGGATCCGCGGCGAGTCGCCGATCGAGATTGTCGCCTGAGGCGCAGGCGGGCGGGTCCTGACGCGGTTGAACGGGGATCTGCGGGCCAAGCTGTCCTCGACCCCCTTCAACCGCGCCACCCGCCCGAGCTGCGCCTAAGGTTCACAAGATGATCGACGCACTCGTCGAACAGATCCGGCAGCGCTTCGCGGAGCTCGAGACTGAGATGTCCGACCCCGCCGTGATCGGGGACCGCGAGCGGTACGCCGAGGTCGGGCGCGAGTACCGCGACCTGCAGCCGGCGCAGGCGCTCGCGGCCGAGTACCGGACGCTGAAGGACGACCTCGAGGGGGCTCGCGAGCTGCTCGAGGAGGGCGATGACCCGGAGCTCCAGAAGGTCGTCGACGAGGCGCCGGCGCGGCTCGAGGGCCTCGAGGAGGAGATCCGGCTGGCGATGGTAGAGCGCGATCCCAACGACGACAAGAACGTGATCGTCGAGATCCGCGCCGGGACCGGCGGCGACGAGGCGGCCCTGTTCGCGGGGGACCTGTACAAGATGCTCGTCCGCTATGCCGAGGAGCGCGGGTTCGCTACCGAAGTCCTCTCGCAGTCGGCGGCCGAGGTCGGCGGCTTCAAGGAGGTGACGTTCTCGGTCAAGGGCGACGGCGCCTACTCCGTCTTCAAGTTCGAGGGCGGCACGCACCGCGTCCAGCGGGTCCCGGAGACCGAGTCTCAGGGCAGGATCCACACCTCGACCGCGACCGTGGCGGTGCTGCCCGAGGTCGAGGAGGTCGAGGTGACCGTCGAGGCGGCCGACCTCCAGATCGACGTCTACCGCTCCTCGGGGCCGGGCGGCCAGTCCGTCAACACCACCGACTCGGCGGTTCGGATAACCCACAAACCGACCGGGATCGTCGTCTCGATGCAGGACGAGAAGTCCCAGCTCCAGAACAAGGAGCGGGCGATGCGGGTGCTGCGGGCGCGTCTGTACGAGCGCGAGCTGGCCGAGCAGCAGGCGCAGATCGCCTCCGAGCGCAAGGCCCAGGTCGGGAGCGGCGAGCGCTCGGAGAAGATCCGCACCTACAACTTCCCCCAGGGCCGGGTCACCGACCACCGGGTCAAGGTCACCTCCCACAACCTCGACAGTGTCCTCGCCGGGGGGCTCTCGGAGTTCACCGAGGCGCTGGCCGCCGAGGAGAAGCGGCAGCGGCTCGAGTCCGCGACCTCGACCGCCTGAGGCGATGCCGCCGACCCGGACCGCCGGCAGCGTGGGGGAGGCGCTCGACGCCGCTGTCGACGCGCTCTCGGCGGCTGGGGTCGAATCCCCCAGGCTCGATGCAGAGCTGCTGCTCGCGGAGGCGACCGGGTGGGACCGGGCGATGCTTGCGGCCGACCCCGATCGCGGGGTCCCCGCCGCTGCGGCGCGGAGATTCGGAGAGATGGTGCGACGCCGGCTGCGCCGCGAGCCGGTCGCCTACATTCTCGGCCGCCGCGGATTCCGCTCGCTCGAGCTCGCGGTCGACGGGCGGGTCCTGGTGCCACGCCCCGAGACGGAGCTGCTGGTCGAGCTCGCGCTCGAGCTGCGGCCCGCCAACGTCCTCGACGTCGGCACCGGCTCGGGCGCGGTGGCGCTGGCGATCGCCGACGAGCTGCCCGGCTGTGAGGTGACCGCGACCGACTCCTCGGCCGCCGCGCTCGACGTTGCCCGCGCCAATGCCACGGCGCTGGGTCTCGGCGCACGGGTCAAGTTCCTCCCAGGCACGGTCCCGGACGGTGAGTTCGACCTGGTGGTCGCCAACCTTCCCTATGTCGCCGAGGCCGAGTGGGCGGCCCTGCAGCCGGAGGTGACCGAGTGGGAGCCGCGCGAGGCGGTGCTCGCCGGCCCCGACGGCCTCGACGCGATCCGGGTCCTGATCACCCGCCTCACGCCTGGATGTCGCAGTTCCCTCCGGGGGGAGGATGTAACTGCGACATCCAATCGGGCGAACGTGGTGGCAGTGGAGGTCGGAGCCGGCCAGGCGGATGCGGTTGCCGGTCTCCTCGCGGAGGCGGGTTTCACCGGGATCGAGCGCCGCCGGGACCTGGCCGGGATCGAGCGCGTCGTCTTGGGAGCCAAGGCGCCGTGACCGCCGAGTGGCCAAGCGTCGGAATCTGGTTCATCGCGCCGCGAGCAGGGCGGCATCCTTGAAGCTTGTATCCATCGAGCGGGATGGGGCGCCGGCGGTGCGATCCGCGCTCGAGCGCTGCCTGGGGGAGGGCGGCGTCGCCATCTATCCCGCCGACGGCCTCTACGGGATCGCCGCGGATCCCGTCGACCCCGCGCCGATCGACCGGATCCACAGGCTCAAGAGCCGCGACGACGGCAAGCCGTCGGCCGTGCTCTACTTCTCGCCGCTGGCGATGCGCGAGATCGTCGCCGGCCTCGGGCCGCGAGCCCGCGACGCGGTCGGGGCGCTGCTCCCGGGTTCGGTGACCCTCGTCCTCGACAACCCCCAGCACCGCTACCCGCTCGCCTGCCGCGAGGAACCGGCCCGCCTCGGCGTCCGACTGCTCGACGGCCCGCTCGCGGGCGTCATGCACCCGATGTTCCAGACGTCGGCGAACATCAGCGGCGAGCCGGCGCCGTCGCGCTTCGAGGACCTGCCGGACTCGATCGTCGCCGGCGTCGATCTCGCGATCGACGGTGGCGCGCTGACCGGCTTCCCCTCCACCGTCGTCGACATCGCCTCGATCGACGTCGACGGCTCCTGGACGATCCTTCGCGAGGGGGGGCTACCGGCGGAGCGGGTCGAGGAGGTCCTCGGCTAACCAGCTCTCAGCAGTGCTGGGGGCCGTCGTGGTAGGGGAGGCGGACGATCCTGACCGAGCGGTTGTCGTGCTCGTTTTCCTCGTGGAAGAGGTTCTCTGGGTCGACGCGCATCACGAACGCGAAGCACCCGCGGAGGCCGCTGACGTTGACCCACTGGCGGTCGTATTCGGAGGGGTAGATGTCCGACCAGCCGACCGAGGTGCCGAGCCGGACCCGCCGCCGGCCCGGGTCCTGGTTGCAGCCCGGGTACACCCGGCCGGCCGGCGAGCGCCGCATCGCCTTCGTGCGCTCGAGGTCGCGCAGGCAGTAGAAGACCTTCGGTCCCTTGCGGACCCGCTTCAGTGGCCTGCGGTGATCGTCGAGTGACCAGATCTCCATGCTGAGCGGTTCGTGGACCTTCCAGTAGGAGCCGCCCCAGTAGGCACCGACATCGTAGAAGTGGAGCTGGGCGTCGGTGCGGAATATCTCGACCCCGCCGCCGACCCTGTAGATCGCCTGGTTCGCGTGCATCCAGTTGCGCTTGTAGCGGCGCCCGCGCAGCTCCATCGGGCCGCGGCCACGCGAGCGGATGTCGCTGGTCGCGTGCAGAAGCGCCCCGCCGCCGTATCCGTAGTTTCCGCCGCTGTGCTCGACGTAGAGGTCGGACGGACGGGCGACCCGCAGATCGGGGCAGAGGAGGTGGCCGGAGCCGTGCCCTTCGCAGGGGTTGGCGCCCGATTCGGCGAGCAAGGCGTTGCTTTCGGCGCCGCCGCCGGGCGGCGTCGGCGCGAGCAAGGCCACGGTGGCGACGGCAAGGAGCGCACTGATCCGGGAGGCCATCCCGGCAGGCTATCCCGACCCGTTGGTAAGGTCGGCTGAGGACCATGAGCGAGCTTCCCGAGAACTTCCAGAGCGCCCCGCTCTCCGAGGTCGACCCCGCGATATCGGCGGTGCTCGACGCCGAGCTTCGGCGCCAGCAGGGGACGCTGGAGATGATCGCGTCGGAGAACTTCGTCCCGCAGGCGGTCCTGGAAGCGGTCGGCTCGGTGCTGACCAACAAGTACGCCGAGGGCTACCCCGGGCGGCGCTACTACGGGGGATGCGAGGAGGTCGACGTCGCCGAGCAGCTCGCGATCGACCGCGCGAAGGAGCTATTCGGGGCGGACCACGCCAATGTCCAGGCACACGCCGGCGCCCAGGCCAACAACGCCGCCTACATGGCGCTGATCGAACCGGGCGACACGATCATGGGGATGGCACTCGACCACGGCGGGCACCTGACCCACGGGATGAAGCTGAACGTCTCCGGGAAGCTGTACGAGGTCGTCGCCTACCACGTCAGCCGCGACGACCTGCGGGTCGACATGGCCGAGGTCGAGCAGCTCGCCGAGGAGCACCGCCCGAAGGTGATCGTCGCCGGCTGGTCGGCCTACCCGCGGCACCTCGATTTCGCCGCGTTCCGCGAGATCGCCGACAGGGTGGGGGCGAAGCTGATGGTCGACATGGCCCATTTCGCCGGGCTCGTGGCCGCCGGCGAGCACCCGAGTCCGGTGCCGCACGCGGACGTCGTCACGACGACGATCCACAAGACGCTCTGCGGGCCCCGCAGCGGGATGATCCTCTGCCGCGAGGAGCATGCCGCGGCAATCGACAAAGCGATCTTCCCCGGCCAGCAGGGCGGGCCGCTGATGCACACGATCGCCGCCAAGGCGGTCGCGCTGCGGATCGCCGCCACCGAGCCCTTCCGCGCCCGCCAGCGGCAGACGATCGCCAACGCCCGGGCGCTCGCGGCCGGGCTCGAGGAGGCCGGGGTGCCGGTCCTCACCGGCGGCACCGACGTCCACCTGATCCTGGTCGACCTGACGCCCTCGGGCCTCGACGGGAAGACCGCCGAGACCCGGCTCGAGGAGGTCGGCATCACCGTCAACCGCAACGCGATCCCGTTCGACGAGCGGCCGCCGATGAACCCGTCGGGCCTGCGGATCGGGACCCCTGCCCTGACCACCCGCGGCTTGCTCGAGGACGACATGCGCGAGATCGCCTCCGTCATCGCCACCGCCCTGGGACCAGACTTCGAGAGCGAGAAGGCCACGCTCAGCGAGCGAACCCAGGCCCTCATGGACCGCTACCCGCTCTACTCGAACCTCACTCCGGCCGCGGCTTGAGTCAGACTTCGGCCCAGGGTGAATTCCCTTGAACCCTGTGATTAGCGAGCGTCACGGTCTGGTTTTCCGCGAGCGGCGCCGATGGAACACATAGGCGCCGGCCGCGGACGCTAAGCGGAGGGCGGCCGAATGATTAGCGAGCATCACAATCTGATTCATTGCGAGCGGGTCCCCTCTGTCCCTGCGATTAGCGAGCGTCACGATCTGATTTCCGCGAGCGGCCATGGAGCGACGCCTTGGCGCCGCCCCCGGACGCGAAGCGGAGGAGGCGGCGCTTCATGAACGTCTGGGTCGACATGTCCGCCCCGGCCCACGTGCTGGTCCTGCGGCCGATCATCGACCGCCTGCGCGGGCAGGGCCACACGGTCGAGATCACCTCGCGCGACTACGCCCAGACCCAGGCGCTGCTCGACCTGCACGGGATGCAGCACACCCCGATCGGCCGCCACGGCGGCGCCTCGCGGGTGCGGAAGGCGTACCGGCTCGGGGCGCGCACCGCGGGGATGATCGGGTTCGGGCGGGGCCGGTCGTTCGACCTCGCCCTCGCCCACGGCTCCAACGACCTCGCGATCGCCTCGCGCGTCCTCGGCATCCCCGAGGCCAACATGCACGACTACGAGTACGCGGTCACCCAGCACCACATCGGCTGCCGGCTGGCGAAGCGGGTGATGTTCCCCGAGTCGGTCCCGCCGGACCGATTGCGGCGGTTCGGGGTCGGCCCGGAGAAGCTCTTCGCCTATCCCGGGATCAAGGAGGAGTACTACCTCTTCGACTTCGAGCCCGACGCCGGCGCGATGGAGCGGCTCTCGGTCGACACGTCGCGGGTCGTGGTCGTCGTCCGCCCTCCGCCCGACGTCTCGCTCTACCACCGCAAGTCGAACCCCCTCTTCCCGAAGGTCCTGACCAGGCTCGGCCAGGACGGTGAGGTTCACGCGATCGTCATGCCGCGGACGCAGACCCAGCGCGAGTTCATCGAGACGATGGAGCTCCCCTCGCTGATCGTCCCGCCCGGCGCGGTCGAGGCCCAGAGCCTGATCGCCCAGGCGGACCTGGTCGTCTCCGCCGGCGGGACGATGAACCGCGAGGCGGCTGCGCTCGGCACGCCCGTCTACACCACCTACGGGGGACGGCTCGGCGGCGTCGACGAAGAGCTGATCCGCTCCGGCCGGATGCGGCCGCTGACCGACCCTCGCGCGCTGCAGCTGGAAAAGCGCTCCGCAGGAGCGACTCCGACGAAGAGGGATCCCGCCTTCCTCGTCGAGAGGATCCTCGGCACCGTCGGAGACTCGCCATCGCACGGAGAGCGACACCACGCCCTGACCTCCTAGCCGAGTCCGAGGAGACCCGGGCCAGGCTGCAGCACTTCATCGACCTCGCGGGCGACGACGAATCGCGCCCGATAGACACGGTCCTGCGCGCGCTCGACATCCTCATCTCCGGCGCGATCCTGCTCATCCTCTCTCCGCTCCTGGCGCTGACCACGGCCGCCATCTTCGTCTCCTCCGGGCGGCGGGTCTTCTACCGTGGCGCCCGGGTCGGCCGCGCCGGCCAGCTCTTCTGGATGTACAAGTTCCGCACCCTGGCCCCCGACGCGGAAACGCGACTCGGGCCCTACCTCGGCGAGGAGCTCTCGCGCCGGACCGAGGAAGAGGTGACGAGGATCGGCCGGACGCTGCGGGCGATCCACCTCGACGAGGTCCCGCAGCTGTGGAACGTCCTCCGCGGCGACATGGCCGTCGTCGGGCCGCGCCCGATCCGGCCCGCGTTCTTCACCGAGCTCTGCGAGGAGATCCCGCAGTACTGGCAGCGGCTGGTGGTCAGGCCGGGGGTGACCGGATTCGCGCAGACCCGCGTCACCCGTGAGGAGTCGTGGGCAAACAAGCTCGCCCACGACATGGAGTACATCGCCGACCGCTCGGTCGGCCTCTATTTCAGCGTCCTGCTGGCGACCGTCCCCAAGGTCCTCGGCCGAGGCCCGGCCGCTCCCGCCTGATCTGACAGCTTGCGCGGCTGACAGACTGCCGCTGCATGTGCGGCATCTGTGGCGTCGTCACGGCGGGAGGGGAGCGCCCGGACCTCGACGTGGTGAGGAGGATGAGCAGCCGCCTCGTCCACCGGGGCCCCGACAGCGACGGGCTCCACGCCGACGGCCCGGTCGCGCTGGCGGCGCGACGACTCTCGATCATCGACCTCGAGGGCGGCACCCAGCCGATCGCCAACGAGGACGGCAGCGTCGTCGTCGTCCAGAACGGCGAGATCTACAACTACCGCGAGCTGCGCCGCGACCTCGAGCGCGCCGGGCACCGGTTCGCGACCGCATCCGACACCGAGGTCCTCGTCCACGCATACGAGGAGCACGGCGATGCGTTCGTCGAGCGGCTGCGGGGGATGTTCGCGATCGCGGTCTGGGACGGGCGCTCCTCCCGCCTGCTCCTCGCCCGCGACCGGTTCGGGATCAAGCCGCTCTTCTACCGCTTCGCGGACGGCTCGCTCTCGTTCGCGTCAGAGCTGAAGGCGATGCTCGAGCAGCCGCAGTTCTCACGCGAGATCGATCCCCGGGCCCTCGCCGCGTTCCTCGCCTTCAACTCGGTGCCGGCCCCGATGACGATCTTCGCCGAGGCCCGGAAGCTGCCGGCGGGCTGCACGCTCGCATGGCAGGACGGCGAGATCGTCGAGCGCCGCTTCGCGCGGCCGCGGCCGGTCGAGGCAGGGCGGGCGCGGAGGGGGCCGGCCGACGAGCTCGCCGACGAGCTGCGGGAGACCCTGCGCGACTCGGTCCGCGCCCATCTGGTGGCCGACGTCCCGGTCGGCGTCCTCCTCTCCGGCGGGGTCGACTCCGCCGGCCTGACCGCGCTCGCCGCTGGCGAGTCGTCGGAGTCGGTCAGGACCTTCTCGATCGGGTTCGAGGAGGCGAGCTTCGATGAGCTTGAGCGGGCCAGGATGATCGCCCGCCGCTACGGCACCGACCACCACGAGCTCATCCTCCGCCCCGACGCCGCCGAGTTGCTGCCGAGCCTGATCGAGGCCTTCGACGAGCCGTTCGGCGACTCCTCGGCGGTCCCGACCTACCTCGTGTCACAGCTCGCGGCGGGGGAGGTGAAGGTCGCCCTCTCCGGCGAGGGCGGCGACGAGCTGTTCGGCGGCTACTACACCTACGTCGCCGACCTGCTGGCGCCGCGGGTGGCGCCCCTCACCGCGCTCGCCGCGCCGTTGATCGAGGCGCTGCCGAGCTCGGACGCGAAGGTCAGCCTCGACTACAAAGCGAAGCGCTTCGTGCGCGGCGCCCGCCTGCCGGCGCTCGAGCGCCACC
Organism: uncultured Solirubrobacterales bacterium; assembly: GCA_963780815.1. Classification (GTDB taxonomy): domain Bacteria; phylum Actinomycetota; class Thermoleophilia; order Solirubrobacterales; family 70-9; genus VRUE01. The sequence goes on from CAWADG010000005.1 coordinate 257,928, forward strand.
ACGCCTGGAAGGAGATCTTCCCGGCGCCGATGCGGGCGGGGCTGCTCGGCGGCCGAGATCCCGGCTGGGACCCGGTCGACCTGCTCCGCGACCGCTACGCGGAAACCGATGGCGCCGAGCCGCTGGCGCGCCTCCAGGACCTCGATCTCGGCATCTACCTCGTCGACGACCTCCTGGTCAAGACCGATCGCTCGAGCATGGCCCACTCGCTCGAGCTCCGGGTCCCGTTCCTCGACCAGCGGGTCGCCGAGTTCGCCCTCGGCCTCGCGACACCCCTCAAGGTCCGGGGCTTCTCGAAGAAGCGGCTGCTGCGGCGGGCGCTGGCTCCGCTGCTGCCGCGGGAGATCGTCCGCGGCCAGAAGCAGGGGTTCTCGATCCCGCTCGCGGCCTGGCTGCGGGGGCCGCTGGAGCCGTTTGCCCGCGAGACGCTCTCGGCGGCGACGCTCGAGCGGCAGGGCTGCCTCGACCCCGCGGTCGTCACCGCAACCCTCGACCGCCACTGCTCCGGCGAGGAGGACCTCAGCCGGCAGCTCTGGGGCCTGATGTCGTTCACACTCTGGTTCGATCGGTATGCCCGCTAGCCTCGACGCGCTCTTCGCCTTCCTGCTCGCGGGCCTCCTGGCGCTGCTGCTCGTCCCGCTTACCGACCGGTTCGCGAGGCGGGTCGGGGCGATCGACTATCCCAACGAACGCTCGCTGCACGAAGCGCCGACGCCGAAGCTCGGCGGCCTCGCGATCCTCGTCGCGGTCCTCGTCGCCGGGCTGATCTGGCTTCCCTGGGACGCGGAGACGCGCGCGATCCTGATCGGCGCGGTCCTGATCACCGCGGTCGGATTCCTCGACGACATCTACGACCTCAACGCGGCGCTGAAGCTGGCGGGGCAGACGATCGCCGTGATCGTCCCGGTCACCGCCGGGGTGACCGTCGCAAGCTTCACCTTCCCGTTCCTCGGCGCCCTCGACCCCGGCTCGGTCGACCTGATCGGGCTCCCGGGCTCGGGCGCGATCGATCTCGGCGACATCGGCACCGTGGTCGGGATCGTCGCCGTGATCAACGTCATCAACCTGATCGACGGCGTCGACGGGCTCGCCGCGGGCGTCTGCACGATCTCCGGAGTGACCCTGGCGGTGATCGCGCTCTCGCTCGATCGAAACGCCGCGGGTGTGCTGGCGGCGCTGACCGCCGGCGCCTCGCTCGGCTTCCTCCGCCACGGCTTCCCGCCGGCGACGACCTTCATGGGGGACACCGGCTCCAACCTGCTCGGTTTCCTGCTCGGGACCGTCGCCGTCCAGGGAGCGCTGAAGACGAACGCGGTGATCGCTCTCTTCCTGCCGCTGATCATCCTCGCCGTGCCGATCCTCGACACCGGCTTCGTCGTCGCCAAGCGGCTCAAATACCGGCGGCCGATCTACCGGGCCGACCGTTGGCACTTCCACCACCGGATGGCCGACATCGGGTTCTCGCAGCGGCGCACGCTCGCCTACCTCTACGGCTGGACCTTCGTGATGGCCCTCCTCGCGCTGGCCCTGCGATTCGTTCCCTACAGCGACAACCACGGCCATTTCGACTTCTTCTGGAGCGCCGTGATGGCCTTCTTCGGCCTGCTGGCGCTGGCGGCCAGCGTCTACCTGGTCGAGGTCCTCGAGATCCTCAAGCTGCGCCAGGCGCGGCTGCGCCAGCTCGTCGGGCTGCGCCGCGACGCCGGCCGGCCGGTCCCCGGGGAGGAGGCGGTCGACCGCGCGGTCGAACGCGAGCTCGAGACCGGGAGCTTCCCGGTCGTCGACCCGGAGACCGGCGAGTTCGAGGCTCTCGACCCGGACCCGACCCCGGGTCCCGGGCGGTAGTGGCAACCGTCACGAAACTGGCTCTAGAAAGCGGATAGCGGCCCCTTTCGGATATAGTCGCCATTCCGCCCGCTCGTCCTGAGCCGGGCGGATTTTATGTCTCCTCCCAAGCACGTCGACCTGATGGTCCTGGCAGCCGCGCTCGCGGTTTTCCTGCTTGCCGGTTGGCCGATGATCGGCTACGCCGTCGCCGCCGCCGCATGGCTCGCGCAGCGCGGAATCCAGCTCCTCGCCGGCCGCCGCGTCGCGGAAGCGATTGCCAACGGCAACCGCCAGAAGGCGATGGGAACGCTGGCCGCCTCGACCCTCGGCCGGGTCTGGCTGATGGTCACGGCTGCGCTCCTCGCCGGCCTCGCCGACCGCGAATCGGGCCTCGCCGCGGCCCTGCTGCTGGTCGTCCTCTTCACCGTCTCCTTCGCCGCGCAGGGGATCGCCTACCTGCTCGAGCCTGAAGGGGAATTCACACCATGAGCGCCGGTGCAGCGGCAGCCGGCAAAGCTCCGACCGAGAAGACCGGCGGCCTCTCGACCAAAGCAAAGGTCCTGATCGGGGTCGGCGTCTACCTGGGGATCGCGATCCTGCTGGGGCTGATCTTCGGCAGCGCCGGCAAGAACGAATCGTTCGAGCCCCAGAACGAGTTCAAGCTCGAACCGTGGGTCTCGATCGAACTCGGCGGCATCGACCTCAGCATCAACAAGGCGGTCTTCTACCTCCTTCTGGCCAGTGCTCTGACGATCGCGGCGATGACCTGGATAGCGAAACGGATGGCTCAGAAGCCGAACCGGGTCCAGACCGCGGTCGAGGTCGCATACGACCTGACGAAGAACAACATCACCGGCGGCAACCTCGACACTGCCACCGCGACGCGCTGGTTCCCCTTCCTCGGTGCCCTCTTCTTCTTCATCTGGTTCTCGAACATGATCGGCTTCCTGCCGCTGCCGACCAACACCGAGCACACCGTCGACATCTTCGGCGTCGCGGTTCCGAGCTTCGCCCTCTACGCGGCGACCGCGAACCTCTCGATCCCGCTCGTCCTCACCCTCGTCGTCTGGGTCTCCTACCACGTCGAAGGCATCCGCGCCAAGGGCTTCATTAAGTACCTGGCGAGCTGGCTGCCTCCTGGGCTCGAGGACATGAACCCGCTCGCCAAGGGCTTCATCTTCGTGATCGAGGCGATCTCCCACTTCGCCCGCCTGATCTCGCTCTCGGTGCGGCTCTTCGCCAACATCCTCGCCGGCCACCTGCTGCTGCTGTTCATGGGCGGCGGGCTGGCGGTGCTGCTCGGGATCGCCGCGCTCGGCGCCCTCACGTTCCCGCTCGCGTTCTTCTTCTTCATCCTCGAGGTCGGCCTGATCGCCACCCTCCAGGCTTTTATCTTCTCGACCCTGACCGCGATCTACATCGGCGGAGCCGTTTCCGCCAGCCACTAGAAAAGGAGAGCTGTTCAATGGATCTGTCCCCAATTGCCGCCGCGATCTCGGACGAAGGGATCGAATCGGCCGGCAAGGCGATCGCCCTCGGCGTCGGTGCCGGGCTCGGCTCGATCGGCGCCGGAATCGGCATCGGCTTCATCTTCGGCAAGGAGATCGAGTCGGTCGCCCGCCAGCCGGAGATGAAAGACGAGCTCCAGGCCATCCGCTGGCTCGGCTTCGCCCTGACCGAGGCTGTCGCCTTCTACACCTTCATCTTCGGCCTCATCGCCTTCTTCCTCTAGGCCGGTCACGTGGAGCTCATCGCCGGTGAAATAGCGGGCATCCTCAGCCTCGCAGCCCAGTCGGGGAAGGAAGAAGGCGGCAGCTTCCTGGTCTCGCCGGGCCTCGGGCTGATGATCTGGACGCTGGTCCTCTTCCTGTTCACGATGTGGGTGCTGAGCAAGCTCGCATTCCCGAAAATCCAGGAGGCGCTCGACAGGCGCGCGAAGACGATCGCGGAGTCGATCGAAGCCGCGGAACGCCAGCGCAAGGAGTCGGACGAGCTGCTCGAGGAGTACCGCGCGCGGCTCGCGGAGGCCCGCGAGCAGGCCGACGACATCATGCTCCGCGCCCGCAAGGCTGCCGAGACCGCGGAAGCGGAGGCGACGGCGTCGGGCAAGGAGAAACGCGAGGAGCTGGTCGAGCAGGCCAAGCGCGACATCGAGGCCGAGACCCGGCGCTCGCTGCAGCAGATCCGCAAGGAGGTCGCCGACCTGACCGTCCTCGCGACCGAGAAGGTCACCCGCAAGTCGCTCGGCGCCGAGGATCAGCGCCGGCTGGTCGAGGAGGCGCTGAGCGAGGTCGACTTCACAAGCCTCTCGGGGTCTGAGAGCAGCTGATGGCGCAGGAGCCCGCCCGCGTATACGCCGAGGCCCTCTTCGAGGTGGCCAAGGAGAGGGGGAAGCTCGACGCGATCGGCGACGAGCTCGCCCAGTTCGCGGACGCGGTCTCCGCCGACCGCGAACTCCAGGTGTTCCTGTTCAGCCCTTACTTCTCGAGCGCGGAGAAGATCGAGGGCCTGCACAGGGCGGTGACCGGGGCCGACCCGGAGCTGATGAACTTCCTCGAGCTGGCGGTCGAAAAGCATCGGATGCCGGAGATCTTCCGGATCCGGGGCCGCTTCGAGCAGCTCTGGAAGCAGGAGAACAAGCGCCTCGACGTGACCGTCACCAGCGCGGTCGAGCTCGACCCGGCGGTGGTCGAGGAGGTCGGGGCCGAGGTCGAGCGCCAGACGGGCCAGAAGGTCGAGCTGGCGAGCAGGGTCGACGACGGGATCCTCGGCGGGCTGGTGCTGCAGGTGGGCAACATGGTCCTCGACGCCAGCATCCGCAGTCGCCTGGAGAAACTTCGAAAGAGCGTCGCGCAGGCGGCGTGAGGAAGGGATAAGAGCACCCAAATGGAGATCAAGCCGGACGAGATCGCATCGATTCTCAGGGAACGGATCGAGGGCATGGACACGGCGAGCGCCGACCTCACCGAGGTCGGCACGGTGCTGTCGGTCGCCGACGGCATCGCCCGGATCCACGGCCTCGACAACTGCATGGCGCTGGAGATGGTCGAGCTGCCGCACGGGGTCACGGGTCTCGCGCTCAACCTCGAGGCCGACAACGTCGGCGCCGTCCTCTTCGGCGAGTGGGACAAGATCGTCGAGGGCGACACCGTCAAACGCACCGGCCACCTGCTGGAGATCCCGGTCGGCGATCAGCTCCTCGGGCGCCTGGTCGACCCGCTCGGGCGCCCGCTCGACGACAAGGGCGACATCGACACGTCCCAGACCCGACCGGCCGAGTTCAAAGCCCCCGGCGTCGTCCAGCGCCAGCCGGTCGAGGAGCCGGTCCAGACCGGCCTGATGTCGATCGACGGGATGATCCCGATCGGCCGCGGCCAGCGAGAGCTGATCATCGGCGACCGCCAGACTGGGAAGACGGCGATCGCGATCGACACGATCATCAACAACAAGGACAAGGATCTGATCTGCATCTACGTCGCGATCGGGCAGCGGATGGCGACCGTCGTCCAGCTGAAGGAGATCCTCGAGGAGAACGGGGCGATGGAGAACACGATCATCGTCGCCGCCCCCGCCGACGAGGCGGCTCCGATCAAGTACATCGCTCCCTACGCCGGCTGCGCGATGGGCGAGCACTTCCTCTACAACGGGAAAGCCGCGCTCTGCGTCTACGACGACCTCACCAAGCACGCGTATGCGTACCGCCAGATGTCGCTACTGCTGCGGCGCCCGCCGGGGCGCGAGGCCTACCCGGGCGATGTCTTCTACCTGCACTCGCGCCTGCTCGAGCGGGCGGTCAAACTCAACGACGAGCTCGGCGGCGGCTCGCTGACGGCGCTGCCGATCATCGAGACCCAGGCCTCGGACGTCTCCGCCTACATCCCGACCAACGTAATCTCGATCACCGACGGCCAGATCTTCCTCGAGTCGGACCTCTTCAACTCGGGGGTGCGGCCGGCGATCAACGTCGGGATCTCGGTCTCGCGGGTGGGCGGCAACGCGCAGACCAAGGCGATGAAGAAGGTCGCCGGGAAATTGCGCCTCGACCTCTCCCAGTACCGCGACCTCGAGGCCTTCGCCCAGTTCGGCTCCGAGCTCGACCCCGAGACCCAGAAGTCGCTCAACCGGGGCGAGCGGCTAGTCGAGGTCCTGAAACAGAAAGAGCGCGACCCGCTCTCGGTCGGCGACCAGGTCGCCTCGATCTACTCGGGCACCGGCGGCTACCTGGACCGGATCAAGGTCGAGCGGGTGGGCGAGTTCCTCGCCGACCTGCGGGTCCGGCTCCACGCCGAGAACGCCGAGCTGCTGAGCCGGATCGAAGAGACCGGGAAGCTCGAGGATGAGGACGAGGAGGCGCTCGGCAAGGCGATCGCCGAGTTCGTCGACGACTTCGGCCCCGACTTCGACGAGCACGGCGACCCGCTCGAGACCGGCGAGTCGGACCGGGTTGCTTCCCTCGAGGAGCGCGAGAAGGGCTCCCACGTGCCGCAGGAGGAGAGCGAGGACGCCAAGGAGGAGGAGGCGGCTCCCGCCTAAAGGCGGCCGTCCCCCCAACTACGCACACACGGATGACCCCCATGTCTCATCGCATATCCGCGTCCTCGGGCTCGCCTTTGGCACCACCAAAGGCATCGCCCTGCGTCCTTGATCTGCTCGGACATGTCGGTCCCCGCACGCACGTCGCTGGAAGGACGGCCGCCTGATGGCGACCCAGAAGGAAGTCAAGAACCGCATCGCCTCGGTCAAGAACATCAACAAGATCACGCGGGCGATGGAGATGGTGGCGGCGGCGCGTCTGCGCCGCGCCGAGCAGCGGATCGAGGCCCTGCGCCCCTACGCCGAGGGGATGAGGAGGCTGACCCGGCGGGCGGCCGAGAACGCCGGCGGGGTCCCGCGCGTGCCGGTGCTCGAAGAGCACGACTCCGAAAAGCGGGTCGGAGTGCTGCTGATCACCGGCGACCGCGGGCTCGCCGGGGCCTTCAACACGAACATCATCCGCGACGGGATGCGCCTCGGCACCGACCTGCGCGAGCGCGGCGTCGAGCCCGACTTCTCCGCCGTCGGCCGCAAGGGCGTCTCCGCCCTCACCTTCCGCAAACAGGACCTGAGCGGGACCTACATCGGGTTCACCGACCGGCCCGCCTTCGCCAACGCCCGTGAGATCGGCGAGGAGCTGACCGCGCGCTACGTCGACGGCGAGGTCGACCGGGTCGAGCTCGTCTACAACCGCTACGTCTCGCCGCTGACCCAGCACGTCTGGCGCCAGACCCTGCTGCCGATGCAGCAGGCGGAGGTGATCGGCGAGGGGGTCGCCGAGGAGGAGGCCGCGGGCGAGCCGACCGAGGCCGAGCGCGCCCACGAAGCGGCGCTCTGGGAGTACGAGCCCGAGGCCGAGGTACTGCTCGCGCGGCTGATCCCGGAGTACGTGAACATCTCGGTGTACCGGGCGCTGCTCGAGTCGGCCGCTTCCGAGCTGGGGGCGCGGATGACCGCGATGCGAAACGCGGCGGAGAACGCCGAGACGATGATCGACGACCTGACGCTCGAGATGAACAGGGTCAGGCAGTCGGAGATCACGCAGGAGATCCTCGAGGTTGTCGCCGGCGCCGAGGGGTTGGGTTAACGAGTTTCAGAACGATCAAGCAAAGGAAGCGATGTCTGAGAGCAACGGAGCGAATGTAGGGCGTGTGGAGCAGGTGACCGGCGTCGTCGTCGACGCCTACTTCCCGGAGCAGCTGCCGGAGATCTACACGGCGCTGCGGATCGAGATGGGAGGGGACGGGGACGGCGAACCGACCGATCTCGTCTGCGAGGTGCAGCAGCACCTGGGCGACGACCGTGTCCGCGCCGTGGCGATGGACGCAACCGACGGCCTCAAGCGCGGCGACCGCGTGATCGACACTGGAGACCCGATCACGGTGCCGGTCGGCGACGTGACTCTGGGCCGGATCTTCAATCTGCTCGGCGAGCCGATCGACGAGGGCGCCGAGGTCGAGGGCGGCGAGCGATGGCCGATCCACCGCCCGGCCCCGTCCGCGTCGGACCTGGCGCCGACCCAGGAGATCCTCGAGACCGGGATCAAGGTCATCGACCTTCTCGCGCCATACGCGAAAGGCGGCAAGGTCGGCCTCTTCGGCGGCGCCGGCGTCGGCAAGACGGTGCTGATCCAGGAGCTGATCCGCAACATCGCCGAGGAGCACTCCGGCCTGTCTGCGTTCGTCGGGGTCGGCGAGCGCTCCCGCGAGGGAAACGACCTCTGGCTCGAGATGAAAGAGTCGGGCGTGATCGAAAAGACCATGCTCGTCTTCGGCCAGATGAACGAGCCCCCGGGCGCCCGTCTCCGGGTCGCCCTCTCCGGGCTGACGATGGCCGAGTACTACCGCGAGCAGGGCGGCCAGGACGTGCTGCTCTTCATCGACAACATCTTCCGCTTCGTCCAGGCGGGGTCCGAGGTCTCAGCCCTGCTCGGCCGGATGCCGTCGGCGGTCGGCTACCAGCCGACCCTGGAGACCGAGATGGGCGGGCTGCAGGAGCGGATCACCTCGACCGATCGCGGCTCCGTCACCTCGATCCAGGCCGTCTACGTCCCCGCCGACGACTACACCGACCCGGCGCCGGCCTCGGTGTTCGCCCACCTCAACGCCACTACGGCGCTGTCGCGGGCGATCTCGGAGAAAGGCATCTACCCGGCGGTCGACCCGCTCGACTCGAGCTCGACGATCCTCAAGCCGGACATCCTCGGCGAGGACCACTATCGGACCGCGACCGAGGTCCAGAAGGTGTTGCAGCGCTACAAGGAGCTGCAGGACATCATCGCGATCCTCGGCATCGACGAGCTCTCCGACGAGGACAAGCAGACCGTTTCCCGGGCACGGAAGATCGAGCGTTTCCTCAGCCAGCCGTTCTTCGTCGCCGAGCAGTTCACCGGCCGCGGCGGCGAGTACGTGCCGATCGCCGAGACGGTCCGCGGCTTCCGCGAGATCCTCGACGGCGAGCACGATGATCTCTCCGAGGGGGCCTTTTACATGCAGGGCTCGATCGATCAGGTGACGGAGAACGCGAGCAAGGCGAAGGCCTAGGCGTTGGCGGGGGAGTCCAAATTCGAGGTCGAGGTCCTCACCCCGGAGGGCGAGGTCTTCAACGGCGAGGTGCGCCAGGTCTCGACCCGGACGGCCGGCGGCGAGATCGGGATCCTCGCCAACCACGCGCCGCTGCTGGCCGAACTGCGGCCGGCCGAGTTGCGCCTCCACATGAGCGACTCCGAGACACTGCGCTACGCCCAGGCCCACGGCTGGCTCCAGGTGTTCGGCAACCACGCCCGCCTCTTGGTCGAGGAGGCGATCTCGCCCGATGACCTCGACCCCTCGACGCTCAAAGAGCAGCTCTCCGACGCCAATCGGCGCTTCGATGAGGCCGACGAGGGCAGCGCGGCCCGCGGCCGGGCAGAAAAGGATCGCGACCGAACCGAGACGTTCCTCTCCATCGCGGGGGGATGAGAGGCCATCGAGATGTTGATTCCCCTTCGGCGGAATTGAGGTCGCTCGGACCCAAGGCATTGGCTCCCGATGGATGAGCGCGGGCTGCGCCCGCGCGGACGCAAGATTGCATTTCGCCGCTTCGCGACATTCCGGCGAAGGGGCATGAACATCTCCATCGAAGCTCGTCGACGCTGCGAGGGTCTTGGCGAGGAACAGCCTCGGTTAGGCGACGAGCAGGTAGCCCGATGACCGAGGAGATGGAGGCGCTCGCGGAGCGGTTGATCGCCTACGACACGTCGGAGGCCGAGGCGGTGCTGGAAGCGGCTGGGTTCGTGAAGGGCTGGCTCGAGGCACGGGGGATTGAGGCAGAGCACGAGGAGGTCCGGGGATTGCCGGTGCTGAAGGCCGAGGTCGGCGCGGTCGAGGGCCCGACCGTGGTCCTACACGGGCACCTCGATGTCGTGCCCGGGCGACCGGGTCAGTTCGACCCGAGAGTCGACGGTGACCGCCTGTATGGCCGCGGCAGCTATGACATGAAGGGCGCGCTGGCGGCGATGCTGGTGACCACGGCGGCGATGCGCGACCAGGACGAGGTCCGGGTCAGGCTCGGGATCGTCGGCGACGAGGAGTCCGAGGAGGAGGCCGAACGGGGAAGCGACCGGCTCGTCGACAGCGGCTTCATCGGCGACTTCGCGATCACCGGCGAGCCCACCGACCTCCAGATCGGAGTCGAGGCAAAGGGGGTGCTGGCGCTGCGCCTGGAGGTCGCCGGGGTGGCGGCGCACGGGGCGACGCCGTGGCTGGGGGACAATGCGGCGCTGCGCGCGGTCGACGTTTTCCGCAGTATCGAGTCGCTACCGTTTGCCCGACAGAGTTCAGAGCTGTTCGACCGCCCCTCGATCAACCTCGGCCGGATCCTGGGCGGCGACGCCCTCAACAAGGTGCCCGACCGATGCGCGATCGACGTCGATATCCGCTACCTGCCAGATCAGGACCCCGCCATGATCCTCGATCAGGTCCGGGGGCTGCCCGACGCCGCCCAAGTTGCGCAGCTGTTCACCCGGCCGCCGGCCGTCGTCGACCGCGACCTGCCCTATGTGCGGGCGCTCCGCGACGCCGCCTCCGCGCATCACGAGGGGGAGCCGATGAGCGTGGGCCGGGATGGCGCATCCGACGCGGTCTCGTTCCTCCGGGTCGGCGTCCCGGCGGTCGAGTTCGGCCCGGTCGGCGACGGGCACCACGGCCCGGGGGAGTGGGTCTCGGTCTCCTCGCTGCTCACCTACCGGCAGACGCTCGAGTCATTCCTGCGGGCCGTGCCCGAGCGCCTGGCCGATGATTGAGGAGCCGTTCAAGAAGCCGCCGCCTGCCGGCGACTTCGAGCCACCTCCGAAGCCGAAGCGCTACTGGTGGCGGTTCCTGCTCGCCGCCGTCGTGATCATTGTCGCCTGCGGTTCTGCGACCGCGGTCAGCGCTCTCCTCTACGTCGGCAGCATCGCCGACGCGCTCTCCCACAACCACGTCCTTGAGAACAAAGTCCAGAAGTTCCTCGCCCAGACCAACGGCGGCGACCCGGAGAACATCCTCATCATCGGCTCCGACAAACGCGCCAGCGAACCCGAAGACCCGGGTCGGTCGGACACGACGATCCTGCTCCGGCTCGATCCCGACAAGAACGTGATCTCGTTGATGTCGATCCCGCGCGACCTCAAGACCGAAATCCCGGGCGTCGGGACCAACAAGTTCAACGCGGCGTATACCTATGGCGGCCCGAAGCTGACCCTCCAGGTGGTCAAGGAAATGACCGGCCTGCCGATCAACCATGTCGTCAACGTCGACTACCTCGGCTTTGTCCGGGCGGTCGACGCGATCGGGTGCGTGTACATCGACGTCGATCGCCGCTACTACCACTCGAACGCCGGCCTGCCGGTTTCCGAACAGTATTCGGAAATCAACATCAAGCCGGGCTATCAGCTCCTCTGCGGGAAAAAGGCGCTCCAGTACGTCCGCTATCGCCACACCGACACCGACCTGGTCCGCGCGGGGCGCCAGCAGGACTTCCTCAGCGATGCCCGCCAGCGGGTCCCGATCGCCGACCTCGTCCTCGACAAACACCAGCTGATCGACATCTTCACCGAATACACGACCTCGGACATCAGCGACGCCGAGACGATGCTGCAGGTCCTGAAACTGTTCGTCGCCTCACGCAACTCGACGATCAACGAGGTCAACTTCCCGGCCGAACTCGGGCCGAGCTACGTCTACGCCTCCTCCTCGATGATCGAAGAAGCGGTCGAAAAGTTCCTCGGCAGCGAAGCAAGCGGCGGCCCCCGCGGCTCGCTCGACAGCGAACCGGGCGGCTCCAGCGGCGGCAACGGGAACGGCAAGAAGGCCAAGAAGCACGCAAAGCCGAAGCTGGAGGCGAAGTCGCCGGGAAACGACGGGCTCGTCCCGGCCAGGGAAGCGGGCGAACTCGAGGCGGCGTCCGTCGCCCGGAAGGTCAGCGCCGGCTTCCCGGTCTTCTACCCGACCAGGCTGCCGTCGGGCGCCGCCTACGAGGAAACCGACCCCTACCTCCACATCGTCGACCCGCGCGTCTATCACCTCAAGGACACCGACGGCAATCGCCACGGCGCCTACCGGATGGTCGCGACCCTCGAACTCCCCGACGGGGTTCACTACTTCGGCCTGCAGGGGATCCAGGGGTGGAGCGACCCGCCGATCCTCAACGATCCGAGCCTGACCGAAACTATCCACGGCCGCGAATACGACATCTTCCTCGACGGCGATCGGATAAAGATGATCGCCTGGCACCGGGGCGACAACACCTACTGGGTGTCGAACAGCCTGCTGCGGGTCCTGACCAATGACCAGATGGTCGGGATCGCCCGCTCGGCCGAGGTGAAGATCCCGGACCAGAAGCGACGGAAGCGAAAGAAGGCGAACGGGTGACTGAGCGAGAGCCGATAGGGGTGATCGGAGTCGGGTGGGTCGGCCTGGTGACGGCCGCCTGCTTCGCCGAGCTCGGCCACGAGGTGATCGCGCGCGACATCCTCCCCGAGAAGGTCGAGTCGCTCTCGCGGGGCGAGACGACGATCCACGAGCCGGACCTCGACGAGCTGCTCCGCAAGAACGCCGAGCGCCTCACCTTCACGACCGAGATGGGTGAGCTCCTCGACCGGGCGCGGCTGTTGTTCGTCTGCGTCGACACCCCGCCGACCCACTCGGGCGACGCCGATCTCAGCCGCGTGCGCTCGGTCGTCGAGGAGCTCGAGACCGAAGGCCAGCACGTCTTGGTGATGAAGAGCACGGTCCCGGCCGGCACCGGCAACGCGATCCGCCGCGACCTCCCGGGGCTCGCCTACGTCTCCTGCCCCGAGTTCCTCAAGGAGGGCAGCGCGGTCGCCGACTTCCTCAACCCGGACCGGGTCGTGGTCGGCGCCGATCCCGGTGACGAGGAGGCGGGGGACATGGTCTCCGCGCTCTACGAGCCGCTCGGCGGCGACCTAGTCCGGACCGACGTCACCAGCGCCGAGATGATCAAGCTCGCCTCGAATGCGTTCCTCGCGACGAAGATCTCGTTCATCAACGAGATCGCCAACGTCTGCGAGGAGGTCGGCGCCGACGTCGGCGAGGTCTCCCGCGGGATGGGCCTCGACGAGCGGATCGGCCCGCGGTTCCTCAATGCGGGCATCGGCTGGGGCGGCAGCTGCTTCGGCAAGGACACGATCGCGCTCAAGAAGCTGGCCGGGAACAGCGGCTACCACTTCCAGCTCCTGAGCGCGGTGATCGAGGTCAACGAGCTGCAGAAGCGTCGCGTGGTCGGCAAGCTGAAGAAGCACCTCGGCTCGCTGGCCGGCAAGCGGATCGCCCTTCTCGGTCTCGCCTTCAAGCCGGACACCGACGACATGCGCGACGCGTCCAGCCTCGTGCTCGCGGCGCGCCTCGAGGGAGAGGGGGCCGAGGCGGTCGCCTACGACCCGGTCGCCGGGGAGCGGGCCGGGGTACTGCTGCCGACGGTCGAGCAGGCGCCCTCCGCGCTCGAGGCCCTCGATGGCGCCGACGCCGCGGTGCTGGTCACCGAGTGGCCGGAGTTCGCCGAGCTCGACTGGGGCCGAGCGGCGACGGCGATGGCCCGTCCGCTGCTCGTCGACGGCCGCAACTTCCTCGACCCCGATGCGCTGCGCGCTGCGGGTTTCGAGTACGAGGGGATCGGCCGGGCTCAGGCGGCCGGCCCCGCCCGGTCAAGGGCCGACTGAGCTGGTGGCTCGTCCGGCGAATCCCGTCACCGACCTGGCGGCTGCAAACCAGCGCCCGCGGACGGGCCACTAGTGCAGGCGATCGTCCTGGTCGGTGGGGAGGGGACGCGGCTTCGGCCGCTGACCGAGACCGTCCCGAAGCCCGCCCTGACCCTGGTCGACCGGCCGATGCTCGCCTACACGATCGAGTGGCTGGCCGGCCACGGGGTCACCGAGGTCGTCCTCGCCTGCGGCTTCCTGCCCGACGTACTCCGGGAGGCCCTGGCCGGGGAGGAGGAGCGGGCCGGCGCCCGGATCCGGTACGTCGCCGAGCCTGAGCCGCTGGGGACTGCCGGCGCGATCCGATTCGCCGCTGACGATCTCGGCGAGTCCGTCGAGGACCGCTTCCTGGCGCTGAACGGCGACGTCCTCGCGGACCTCGACCTGACCGCCCTGCTGCGAACCCACGAGGCGCTCGGCGCGCGGGCGACGATCGGCCTGCGCCATGTCGAGGACGCGGCGAGCTACGGCCTGGTCAGCACCGGCCCGGGGGGCGAGGTGACCGAGTTCGCGGAAAAGACCGGCGAACAGCGGCCCGGGGAGATCAACGCCGGCGCCTACGTCCTGCAGCGCTCGGTGCTGGAGGAGATCGCGCCGGGCGGGAACGTCTCGATCGAGCTCGACACCTTTCCCCGGCTGATCGGCGACGGCCTGTTCGCGACGACCCTCGAGGGCTACTGGATGGACGTCGGGACGCCGGAGCGCTATCTCCAGGCGAGCTGGGACGTCCTCGAGGGCACGGTCAGGACCGCGGTCGAGCCGACCTCCCTCGGAATGCTGATCGACCCCTCGGCGGAGGTGGCCGCCGATGCGGTCGTCGGCCCGCGCGCGGTCGTCTCAGCCGGGTGCCGGATCGAGGCCGGCGCCGAGATCCGCGAATCGGTCCTGCTCGCGGGCTGCACGGTCGGCGAGCGCGCGCGGGTGAGCGGCTCGATCCTCGCGCCGGGCGCCGAGGTCGGGCCCGAGATGACCGTCGAGGGAACGGTCGCCGGCCCGCGTGAGAGGGTCGGAGGCTAGCCGATGCTGGAGGACGTCCTCGCAATTCCCGAGCACCTGCGCGACGCGCTCTGGCGGGTCGGGTCGGCGCGGATTCCCGCCGCCGACTCCGAGGGCCTCTTGGTCTGCGGGATGGGCGGCTCGGCGATAGGCGGCGACCTCGCCGCCGCGCTGCTCGGGGACCGCCTGCAGCGGCCGCTGTTGACCGTGCGCGAATACGGACTGCCGAGCTGGGCCGGCGCCGGGTGGACAGTCCTCTGCTCGAGCTACTCGGGCGAGACCGAGGAGACCGTTTCCGGCTTCGCGGACGCGGGCGAGCGCGGCTGCCGCAGGATCGTCGCCAGCACCGGCGGCGAGCTCGTCGAGCTGGCGAGGCCAGCCGAGGTGCCCGTGATCGGCCTCCCGGGGCTGCTCCCGGCGCCGCGGGTCGGCGTCGCCTACATGCTCGTCTGCGCCGCCGAGGTCGCGGCGCTGTCGGGAGTTGCGCCGCGGATCGGCGAGGAGATCGAGGCCGCGGCGACCTTCCTCGAGTCGCGCGCCGAAGACCTCCGCTCGCGGGCGGCGGAGGTCGCCGCGGCGCTGGCCGGTGCGCTGCCGGTCATCTACGGGGCGCGACTGACCGCCCCGGTCGCGCGGCGCTGGAAGACCCAGGTCAACGAGAACGCGAAGCTGCCCTCGTTCTTCGCGGCTCTGCCGGAGGCCGACCACAACGACATCTGCGGTTGGGACGGAGTCCCGGCGACCGGGGCGAAGATGGCGGCTGTGATGCTCGAGGACGAGGGCCAGCACCCACGGGTCAGGCGCGGCTTCGAGCTGACCGCGGCCGCGATCGAGGCCACCGGGACGCCGGTGGTCCGGGTCGAGGCGCTCGGCGAGAGCCGCTCGGAACGACTTCTGTGGTCGCTGATGCTCGGCGATCTGGTCAGCCTCGAGCTGGCCGACGCCCGCGGCGTCGACCCGCTCCCGATCGCGGCGATCGACAGCCTCAAGGGCGCCCTCGGCCGGCCCTGACCGCGAGCCGGGGCCGGTCGTATCTACGTATCCTTCGCGCGAGCTCTGACGAAAGGAACCGATGGCAACCGCCACCTCAAACTACAAAGTCGCCGACATCGACCTCGCCGAGTTCGGGCGCAAGGAGATCGGCCTCGCCGAGGTCGAGATGCCGGGCCTGATGCAGACCCGCGAGGAGTTCGCGACCGAGCAGCCCCTGCAGGGCGCGCGGATCACCGGCTCGCTCCACATGACCGTCCAGACAGCGGTCCTGATCGAGACCCTGATCGCCCTCGGCGCCGAGGTCCGCTGGGCCAGCTGCAACATCTTCTCGACCCAGGATCACGCCGCGGCCGCGATCGCCGCAGCCGGCATCCCGGTCTTCGCATGGAAAGGGGAGACCCTCGAGGAGTACTGGTGGTGCACCGAACAGGCCCTGCTCTGGCCCGACGGCGACGGGCCGAACATGATCCTCGACGACGGCGGCGACGCCACACTGCTCGTCCACAAGGGCGTCGAGTTCGAGAAGGCGGGCGCGGTCCCGGACCCGGCCTCGGCCGACTCGGAGGAGTTCCGTGTCGTGCTCGAGACCCTGCAGCGCTCCCTCGAGGCCGACCCGCAGCGCTGGACCCAGATGGCTGCCGGGATCAAGGGGGTCACCGAGGAGACGACCACCGGCGTCCACCGGCTCTACCAGCTTGCCGAGACCGGCGACCTCCTGTTCCCGGCGATCAACGTCAACGACTCGGTCACCAAGTCGAAGTTCGACAACCTCTACGGCTGCCGTCACTCGCTGATCGACGGGATCAACCGTGCCACCGACGTGATGATCGGCGGCAAGGCCGCCGTCATCTGCGGCTACGGCGACGTCGGCAAGGGGTGTGCCGAGAGCCTCCGCGGCCAGGGCGCCCGGGTGATCGTCACCGAGATCGACCCGATCTGCGCCCTGCAGGCGGCGATGGAGGGTTACGAGGTGCGGACGCTCGACGACGTCGTCGAGACGGCCGACATCTTCATCACCGCGACCGGCAACAGGGACATCATCACCATTAATCTCATGGCGCGGATGAAGCACAACGCGATCGTCGGCAACATCGGGCACTTCGACAACGAGATCGACGTCGCCGGGCTTGAATCCTCAGCGGCCGAGAGGGTGAACATCAAGCCCCAGGTCGATGAGTGGCGCTTCCCCGACGGCCACTCGATCATCCTCCTCTCCGAGGGCCGCCTGCTGAACCTCGGGAACGCGACCGGGCACCCGAGCTTCGTGATGTCGAACTCGTTCACCAACCAGGTGATCGCCCAGGTCGAGCTCTACGGCCAGCCCGACGGGTTCACGGCCAAGGAGGTCACGGTGCTTCCCAAGCACCTCGACGAGAAGGTCGCGCGGCTGCACCTCGCGGCGCTCGGCGTCGACCTCACCGAGCTGTCCGAGGAGCAGGCCGCCTACCTCGGCGTCCCGGTCGAGGGCCCCTACAAGCCCGATCACTACCGCTACTGAGCTAATTCCGCCGCCTCCTCTGCTCCCGCGAATGCCTGAAGAAGCAGATATGGACAGGCATTCGCTCCCGCGTCCGGGGGCGGCGGGTGACAGCCGGCGTCACGAACTGATCCCATAGGTTTTAGCGATGCGAGCCATGGTCCTTGCGGCGGGGTTGGGAACTCGGCTGCGGCCGATCACCCACGCGATGCCGAAGCCGATGGTGCCGGTCCTGAACCGGCCGGTGATGGAGCACATCCTCCGCCTCCTCGCCGGCAACGGGTTCACCGAGGCGATCGCGAACCTGCACTGGTTCCCGGAGACGATCGAGGGCCACTTCGGCGACGGCTCGAGGCTCGGCGTCGAGCTCACCTACAGCCGTGAGGAAGCGCTGCTCGGGACCTCGGGCGGGGTCCGCAACGCGGCAGGTTTCCTCGGCGACTCGTTCCTGGTGATCTCGGGCGACGCGCTCACCGACATCGACCTGCGCTCGATGGCCGAGTTTCATGAATCCCACGACGGGATCGCGACGCTGGCCACGAAGCGGGTCTCCGACACGACCCAGTTCGGGGTCGCGATCACGGGCGAGGACGGCCGGATCCAGGGATTCCAGGAGAAGCCGCCCGCGGCCGAGGCGCTGTCCGACCTCGCCAACTGCGGCATCTACATGTTCCGCTCGACGATATTCGACTACTTCCCCGAGCCGGGCACGAGCAGGGCCGCATCCGAGGACGACCCGCCGGGGTTCGCCGATTGGGCGATGGACGTCTTCCCGGCCCTGCTCGAGGGCGACGTGCCCTTCTACTCGCACGAGATCGACCGCTACTGGAACGACATCGGCAACCTCGACGAGCTGCGCCAGGGCAACATCGACGCGCTTCTCGGCGAGGTCGTGGTCGAGCCCGGCGCCGCCGAGGTCGGGGACGGAATCTGGTCGGCGACCCGGCTGGAGGGAGACCGGGTGACCGGTCCGGCCCTGCTCGGCGCAGGGGTCGAGCTCGGCGATGGCGCCCGGGTCGAGGGGCCGGCCGTGGTCGGGGACGGCTGCCGGATCGGCGCCGGCGCGGTCGTCCGCGACGCAATCCTGCTCGAGGGTGCCGAGGTCCCCGCCGAGGGGATGCTCGCCGGCGGGATCGCCGCCCGGATCGCCCCCGTCTGACGCAGACTTATCGCAATCCGCGCGCCATGCGCGCGCGGCCGCGGATCAACCTCCAAGAGGTGAGCCTGATCGACGCGATCGCGACGGCCCTGGTGCCGACCCTCTGCGCTGCCTGTGGGCGCCCCTGCGCGGAGGCGCCGATCTGCGGGAACTGCGCGAGACGCCTCCGCGAGGCGACCCCGCTTCGCGGCGCCGGGCCGGCCGGGGTCGACGCGTCCTGGTCGGCCGCCCCCCACGAGGGCGTCGCCCGCAAGCTCGTCGCCTCGCTCAAGTTCCGCGGTCTGCTGCCGGTCGCCGAACTGATGGCCGCGAGGATCGCCGGCCAGGCCCCCGCGGCAATCCTGAGCGGGGAGGTGGTCCCGGTCCCCACCGCGCGCTGGCGCGCCATGCGTCGCGGCTTCGACCCGGCGGTCGAGGTCGCCGCCGCCCTCGCCGCCGAGGCCGGCCTTCCGCTCCGGCCCTGCCTCACCCGCCGCGGAGCGGGGAGGCAGGTGGGAAGGCGCCGCGGCGAGCGCCTCGGCCGCCCGCCCAGGATCGAGGCGAGCGGAGAGGCGCCGCGGAGCGCGGTCCTCGTCGACGACGTCCTCACCACCGGCTCGACGCTCTCGGCCGCCGCCCGGGCGCTGCGCGAGGCCGGCGCGCTCCGGGTCGTCGCCGTCACCTTTGCGCGAAGGCTCTAGGCCTCAGCGGGCTATCGACGACATGTCGGCGTAGCGGTCTCCGGCCGCCGGCCCGATCGATGTCAAGCGCTCGAGCTGCGTCGGGCCGAGCTCGAGCGCGTCGGCGGCCGCGTTCTCCTCGAGCCTCTCGACCCGCTTGGTGCCGGGAATCGGGGCGATGTCGTCGCCCTGGGCGAGCAGCCAGGCGAGCGCGACCTGGGCCGGCGTCGCGTCGAGCTCGCCGGCGACCGCCTCGACCTCGTCGAGGATCCGCAGGTTCTTCTCGAAGTTTCCCTCGCTGAATCGCGGATTGGCGCTGCGAAAGTCGCCCTCGGCCTCGAGCGCGGCGCGGTCGCGGAAGCGGCCGGCGAGGAAGCCGCGGCCGAGTGGCGAGTAGGCGACGAACCCGATCCCGAGCTCGCGGACCAGCGGCAGGATCTCCTCCTCGGGGTCGCGGGTCCAGAGCGAGTACTCCGACTGCAGGGCCGTGATCGGGTGGGTCGCGTGGGCGCGGCGGATCGTCTCCGGCGCCGCCTCGGAGAGGCCGATGTGGCGGATCTTCCCCTCCTCGACGAGCTCGGCGAGGGCGCCGACGGTCTCCTCGATCGGGGTGCCGGGGTCGATGCGGTGCTGGTAGTAGAGGTCGACGTGGTCGGTGCCGAGCCTCCGCAGCGAGCCCTCGATCGCGGTGCGGAGGTTCTCGGGCGAGCCGTCGATCCGCCGCTTTCCCCCGTCGCGGTGGGAGAGGATGCCGAACTTGGAGGCGACGACGAACTCGTCGCGGCGACCGGAGATCGCGCGCCCGACCAGCTCCTCGTTGGCGTAGGGCCCGTACATCTCGGCGGTATCGATGAAGTCGATGCCGAGCTCCAGGGCGCGGTGGATGGTGCGGACCGACTCGTCGTCGTCGCTGCCGGCTCCCGCGTAGAAGGCGGACATGCCCATGCACCCCAGGCCGAGCCGGCTCACCTCGAGGTCGCCGATCGAAATTCGCCTCATCGGCTCAATCTAGCGAGCCGCTAGCATCGGGTCAGAGCAAAGGAGGCTTGGATGCGAATCGAGATACGCGGTCGCAACCTCGAGGTCGACGATGAGCTGCGCGCCCACGTGACGAAGCGCTTCAACCGGGTCGGCAGGCAGGTGTCGGAGTTTGCGACTCTCGAAGTCGAGCTCTCGGAGGAGCGAAACCCCTCGATCTCCGACGACCAGGTGGCGGAGGCGACCCTGCGTCTGAAGGGCGTCACGCTGCACGCGCGCGAGGCGTCTCCGGAGATGGCCCACACGGTCCACGAGCTCGCCGAGGACATCCGCCGCCAGGTCAAGAAACACCGCGAGAAGCGCCGCAAGCGCACAAGGACCCGCCGTCTCGTCAACCGGATGCGGGGCCGCGCCGCCGAGTCCTGACCGGGCCGAAAGGCTACCCTTGTGGCGATGAGTGCGGAGCGAGTAAGCGTGCATCTCTGGTTCCTCGCGCGGCGAGCGAAGCGCGAGGACTTGTAGTGGCCAATGCTCGGGACATGGTCACGCGCGCGCTGCGCGTCGGTGAGGGCCGCAAGTTCAAGACCTACGAGAGGCGCGCCCACGAGATCAACGAGATCGAGCCCGAGATGGAGCTGCTCGGGGACGATGAGCTGCGCGAGGAGGCCGACGCCCTCCGCGAGCGGGCCCGCGACGGGGAGCCGCTCGACGACCTCCTGCCGGAGGCGTTTGCGCTGACGCGCGAGGCTGCCCGGCGGTCGATCGGCCAGCGCCACTTCGACGTCCAGCTGGTCGGCGGCATGGCGCTCCACGACGGCGCAATCGCCGAGATGAAGACCGGCGAGGGCAAGACGTTGACCGCGACCCTGGCGGTGTTCCTCAACACGCTCGCCGGCGACAGCGTCCACGTCGTCACCGTCAACGATTACCTCGCCCGCCGCGACGCCGAATGGATGGAGCCGATCTACGAGGCGCTCGGGGTCAGCGTCGCCGCGATCCAGGACTCCGACGACCACGCCGCGCGACAGGTCAAATACGCCTGCGATGTCACCTACGGGACCAACTCGGAGTTCGGCTTCGACTACCTCCGCGACAATATGGCGGCGAGCCTCGAGAACTGCGTCCAGCGCGACCACAAGTTCGCGATCGTCGACGAGGTCGACAACATCCTGATCGACGAGGCGCGGACGCCGCTGATCATCTCCGGCGCCCCCGAACAGGCGGCCCAGACCTATTACCAGTTCGCCCGCCTCGCGAGGCAGATGGACGGCGTG
The DNA here is from genome assembly GCA_963780815.1 of uncultured Solirubrobacterales bacterium. Taxonomy (GTDB): domain Bacteria; phylum Actinomycetota; class Thermoleophilia; order Solirubrobacterales; family 70-9; genus VRUE01. The sequence continues at coordinate 279,061 of CAWADG010000005.1, forward strand.
CCGGCGAAAGACAGGCTGCGCTCCCTCGGCGAGTCGAAGGACACCTCCGACGCCGACTACGACTACGAATTCGACGAGAAGCACAAGACCGTCTCGCCGACCGAGCGCGGCGTCAAACGGGCTGAGGAGTTCATCGGCGTCGACAACCTCTACCTCTCCGAGCACGGCAGCCTCGTCAACCACCTCGTCCAGGCGCTGAAGGCCGAGTCGCTCTACAAACGCGACAAGGACTACGCCGTGGTCGACGGCGAGGTGATGATCATCGACGAGTTCACCGGCCGGATCCTCGAGGGCCGGCGGTGGTCGGAGGGCCTGCACCAGGCGGTCGAGGCGAAGGAGAACGTCGCGATCGGCGAGGAGAACCAGACCCTGGCGACGATCACCCTCCAGAACTACTTCCGCCTCTACGACAAGCTCTCCGGGATGACCGGCACGGCGCTGACCGAGGCGACCGAGTTCATGAAGATCTACGAGGTCCCGGTGGTCGAGATCCCGACCAACCAGCCGATGGTGCGGCTCGACCACAACGACCAGATCTTCAAAACCAAAGACGGCAAGTGGAAGGCCGTCCTCGAGGAGATCACCGCCCGCCACGAACACGGCCAACCGATCCTGGTCGGGACCGTCTCGGTCGAGGTTTCGGAGATGATCTCGGGCGAACTGAAAAGGAACGGGATCGAGCACGCGGTCCTCAACGCCAAGCCCGAGCACGCCGAACGAGAGGGCGAGGTGATCGCCCAGGCAGGCCGGCGAGGGGCGGTGATGATCGCGACCAACATGGCCGGTCGCGGCGTCGACATCAAGCTCGGCGGCGACCCCGAGCACCTCGCGACCAAAGAGTTGAAGAAGCAGGGGATCGGGCCCGAGGACGAGCGCTACGAGGAGGCGCTGGAGGAGAAGACCGCTGAGCTCGACCCCCGGTGCAAGGCCGAGGCCGAGGAGGTCCGCGAGCTCGGCGGGCTCTACATCTGCGGCACCGAGCGGCACGAATCTCGCCGGATCGACAACCAGCTCCGCGGCCGATCAGGCCGCCAGGGCGACCCCGGCGAGACGCGGTTCTTCCTCTCCGCCGAAGACGACGTGATCCGCCTCTTCGCCGGCGATCGCATCTACAAAATCCTCGATCGCCTTGGCCCCGTCGACGAGGAGGGCGAGGAGATGCCACTCGAGGCGAAGATGCTGACGAAAACGGTCGAGGGCGCGCAGAAGAAGGTCGAGGAGCAGAACTTCCTGATCCGCAAACGCGTCCTCGAGTACGACGACGTGATGAACGAGCAGCGTCGCGTGGTCTACAAATATCGCCGCGAGGTCCTCGAGGGGCGCGACATGTCCGACGTCGCCCGCGACGAGCTCGAGGGCGTGATCGACCGCCTCGTCGACGAGTACACGCCGGGCGACGACCTGACCGAATGGGACATGCCCGAGCTCGAGCAGCAGCTGCGCCAGATCTGGCCGGTCGGCGTCGAGGTCGCCGCGATGGCGCCGGAGACCGTCGACCGCGAAAAGCTGAAGGACGCCCTCGATGACGACGCGATGGAGGCATACGACCGGCGCGAACAGGAGCTTGGCGAGGAGCTGATGCGCTACCTCGAGCGCTCGATTCTGCTTGACGTGATCGACAACCGCTGGCGCGAGCACCTCTTCGACATGGATTACCTGCGGGAAGGGATCCACCTCCGCGGGTTCGCCCAGATCGACCCCCTCGTGGCCTACAAAAACGAGGGCTTCTCGATGTTCGAGGAGCTGATGCACGCCGTCTGGGAGGAGTTCAGCAAGCTGGTCTTCCACGCCCAGATCGAAATCGACCCGTCGCGGCTCCAGGGCTCGTTCGCGGGCAACGGAGGCGGCGGCGGGATCGCCCTCGACTACTCCGGCGGCACGCCGGAAGGGCAGCCCTCGGCCCTCGAGGAAGTGGCCGCCGGCGCCGGTGCCGCGTCCGTCAGCGTCGGCGCGGCCGCGGCGGCGCCGAACGGCGAGGACGTCGCCGCCGCCCCGGAAGTCGTCGAGACCGTGGTCAAGGACGAGCGGACCAAAGACATCGGCCGCAACGACCCGTGCTGGTGTGGGTCGGGCAAGAAGTTCAAGAAGTGCCACGGGGCGTAGACCCCGTCCGGGAGTTCATCCGAACCTTCAACGAGCGGGACCTCGACGGCTTCGTCGATGCCCTCGATCCCGAGGTCGAGCTGCACGCGATGCGGGGCCTGCGCCGCGGTCTCGAGGCGGCCAGGCTCTGGGCCATCCGTCCTCCCGGCGGGGTGCAGCAGACGATCGTCCTCGATGACCTCTACGAGGACGGCACCGAGTCCGGCGGGGGCTCGGCGGTGGCTCTGATCCGCCGCGTCTGGGTCTGGGAAGAGGACGGCTCCGCCGCCGGCGAGGACGTGATGGCCTGGCTGTTCGAGCTGCGCGACCACAGGGTCCTGAGCTGGCGGCCGTTCGAGGACCGCGCGGAGGCACTCCACGCCGCCGGGTTCGACCACGGCATCGGTTCGGCGTAGGATCTTCGATCGATGGTCTCCGTCGCCCAGAGCAACGCCGAGGCGGCCGAAGCCTGGAGCGGCTCGCTGTTCGAGACCTTCGTCAGGTTTCGCGAGCTCGCGACGCGTGGGCTCGGCGCCCACGGCGAGGCCGCGATGGGGGCTCATCCGCCCGGGGAGGGCGATCGCGTGATCGACCTCGGGTGCGGTTTCGGCGACACGACCCGGCGGCTGGCGACCCTGGTCGGACCCGGCGGCAGCGCCCTCGGGGTCGACGTCTCCGAGCCATTCGTCGAGGTCGCCCGCAGGGACGCCGAGGAGGCCGGCTCCGAGAACGTCCGCTTCGCCGTCGCCGACGTCCAGGTCGCCGATCTCGGGGAGACGTTCGACTACGCCTTCTCGCGGATGGGAATCATGTTCTTCGCCAACCCGGTCCACGCTCTCAGAAACGTCCGCGAATCGCTCGCCCCGGGTGGGAGGCTTTGCGCGGTCGTCTGGCGCCGCAAGCTCGACAACATCTGGGTCAGCCGAGCCGAGGAAGTGGTCGACGGTTTCCTCGACCACCCCGAGGAGACCGACGAGCCGACCTGCGGACCGGGCCCGTTCTCGATGGCCGGCGCCGACACGGTCAGCGACCAGCTCAAGTTCGCCGGGTTCGAGGAGATCACCCTGCAGCGCTGCGACATCCCGATCAAGATCGGCAACGACCTCGACCAGGCGGTCGAGTTCAACATGGCGCTGGGGCCGGCCGGCGAGGTGCTGCGCCTCTGGGAAGACCGGATCGACGAGATCAGGCCGAAGATCGCGGCCGAGCTGCGCGAGGCGCTCGCCGAGTTCGACGGCCCCGACGGCGTCGTCGCCCCGGCCTCGACGTGGATCATCGGCGCCAGGGCATAACCTGTCGTCATGGCTGACGCGGCGACGGAATCGGTACCGGCGCGGCTGGCCGCGATCCGCGGGCAGTTGAAGCTGCTCGCGGATTATCTTTGACCCCGCATCGCTCGAGGCCGAGGTCGAGCGGCTCGAGGCCGAGATGCAGCGGCCGGGATTCTGGGACGACCAGGAGGCTGCCGCCCGCACCAGCGCCGCCCACGCGAGCGCCGGGCGCAGGCTGACGGGGTTCCGCGGGCTCGAGGCCGACGTCGGCGACCTCGACGAGCTCTCGGAGATGGCGGCCGAAGACGAGGGCCTGGCCGAGGAGCTCTCGACCCAGCTCGCCTCGATCGAGGAGCGCCTCGCCGAGCTTGAAGAGGCGCGGCTGTTCAGCGGCGAGTACGACGCCGGTGACGCGGTCATCACAGTCCACGCCGGGGCGGGGGGGACCGACTCTCAGGACTGGGCCGAGATCCTGCTGCGGATGTACCTCCGCTGGGCCGAGCGCCGCGGCTTCGAGGTCGAGATGAAGGAGGCGTCCCCGGGAGAGGAGGCGGGGCTGAAGTCGGCGACCTTCGTCGCCCGCGGCGAGAACGCCTACGGCCTCTTCGCCGCCGAGCGCGGCGTCCACCGCCTGGTCCGGATCTCCCCCTTCGACTCCTCGGCCCGCCGCCACACGAGCTTCGCCCAGGTCGACGTCGGGCCGATGGTCGACCAGGACGTCGCGGTCGAGATCGACGACACCGACCTCCGCGTCGACACCTACCGGGCCTCCGGGGCGGGCGGCCAGCACGTCAACAAGACCGACTCGGCGGTCCGGATCACGCACATCCCGAGTGGGATCGTCGTCCAGTGCCAGAACGAGCGCTCGCAGACCCAGAACAAGGCGGTGGCGATGCAGCTCCTGCGCTCGAAGCTGCTCGAGCTCGAGGAGCGCAAACGCGCCGAACGGCTCGCGAAGGAGCGCGGCGAGGTCAAAGACGTCGCCTGGGGGTCCCAGATCCGCAGCTACTTCCTCCACCCCGACCAACGGGTGAAGGACCACCGCACCGGCCACGAGGCGGGCGACGCCGAGCGCGTCCTCGACGGCGACATCGACGACTTCATCCGCGACTACCTGAACAAGACCGCCGCCTCGGCGGCGGGCTCTCCGGGCGGTCAGGGTTGAGCGAACCGCTGCGGTTCCTCGAGCGTCCGGCGGCAGGGGAGCCGCGCGGGCTGCTCGTCCTCCACCACGGCCGTGGCACCGACGCGCCCGACCTTCTCGGCCTCGCCGACCTGCTCGACCCCCGGCAGGCGCTCCACGTCGCCGCGCCGCGGGCGCCGCTCGCCCTGCCGGGGTCGCCGGGCTTCCACTGGTACGTCGTGCCACGAGTCGGCTACCCGGACCACGACACCTTCCACGCCGCCCGCGCCGCGCTTTCCGAGCTCCACGACCGGATCTGGGAGCAGACCGGCCTCGGCCCTGAGGCGACGGTCCTCGGCGGGTTCTCGATGGGCACGGTGATGAGCTACGCGATGGGGCTCGGAGCCGACCGCCCCGCGGTGGCAGGCCTGCTCGCCTTCAGCGGCTTCATCCCGGTCGTCGACGGCTGGGAGCCCCGACTCGAGGACCGGACGAGCACCCGGGTCTTCATCGCCCATGGCGAGAACGACCCCGTGATCGGGGTCGAGTTCGGCCGCCGTGCCTGGCACCTGATCGAGGGCGGCGGCCTCGACGTCTCCTACCACGAGTCCGCGGTCGGGCACCAGATCGATCCCGCGCACATCCCGCTCGCCTCCGAGTGGCTGGGCGAGACGATTCCGACCCCGGCCTGAGCCGCTACCTGGCGGGGTCGGAGACCGGTTCCGACTGGAGCCAGACCGACTGCCCGTGGGCGGTCCGCTTCAGAGAGAGGCGGTGGGTGAGGTACTGCCGGCAGTAGCCGGGCGCCGAGGGGATGTCGAGGGTGAAGAGGAAATCGCTCGCGCCGCGGGTCCGATCCATCTCCCCCTCGCCGAGGGTCTGGTGGAGCCGGACCACGCCGCTGCGGCCGAGGTGGCGCTTGACGACGCCGAGGTTGACCGAGCCGCCGCCGCCGCGAAGCTCGAAGTCGAGGTAGGCCCTGGTCGGGGCCACGGTCGTGTAGCGGATGACGAACCGCAGTTGGTTACGCACCGGCCGGGAGACGACTCGGGCCCGCGCCGTCTGCAGCACGCACTCTTCGGGCGGAAGCGGGCCGTCTTCGGATTCTTCTTCTTCCGCCACGCATTCGAATTCCCCTTCTTCGGCTTCTTCGCATTCTTCTTCGAACACCGGTTCTGCGACCGATTCCGGGGTTGGGATTTCGACCGCCGGCGCGGCAGCGGCCTTGGCCGCGCCGAGGAGGGCGATCAGGAGGATCGGGGTGGCGATCGAGACGAGCCAGGCGAGACTGGTCAGGCTCATCTCGCGGAACGGGTTGGCGGGTCGGTGCCTCATTCGCCCCTGTCATCGACCCCATCTGCTGCCTGCTCAAGTCAAGGTTTGGTCAAGCGCTCCCTCAAGCTCGAGCAGGGCCCGCTTCATCGGCAGTCCGCCGCCGTAGCCGCCGAGGCCGCCGCCGGTGCGGAGGACGCGGTGGCAGGGGACGACGATCGGGATCGGGTTTGAGCCGCAGGCGGACCCGGCCGCCCGGACCGCGCGCTCGTTGCCGGCGCTGGCGGCCACCTGCATGTAGCTGCGGGTCCTGCCGTAGGGGATGCGGTTGATCGCCCGCAGCGCGCGGCGGCGGAAGTCGTGGCTGAGGCGCCAGTCGAGCGGCAGGTCGAACTCGGTCAGGCGCCCCTCGAAATAGAGGTCGAGCTCGCGCCGGGCCTCCTCGAGCTGATCGGGGGCCTCGAGGACCCGCGGGGAGATGCGGGCGGCGAGGTCCTCGAGGAGCTCGTCCGGCTCCTGCTCGGGCAGCCCGACCCGGACCAGCCCGCGCGGGGTCCTGGCGAGCAGCAGCTCGCCGAACGGCGAGTCGGTGCTCGCGTAGGCGACGTCGAGGAGCCCCTCCTCGGCGGCCCGCTCGGAGAACCTCTTCAGCTCGGCCTTCATGACAGCTCCTTTCTCAATCGTTTGATCCCCTCGTGGAGGCTCCGCCGCGCGGCCTCGGGCGAGCACCCGAGAGCGGCGGCGATCTCGGAGTGGGGGAGGTCGGCTCCGAACCGCAGGGTCACGGCGGCGCGCTGCTTCGGGGGCAGCGCCCCGACCTCATCCCAGATCTCCCCCCCGAGCTCGGGCTCGGGGTCGTTCGCCGCGACCGCGACGGGCTCGGCGACCGGCAGCGGCCGGCGGCCGTTGGCACGGTGGTGGTCGATCGCCTTGCGGTGGGCGATCGTCAGCAGCCAGCCGCGCAGGTTTCCAGCGTCGCGCAGCTTGGGGTAGGCGCGTAGCGCCGCCAGGAAGGTCTCCTGGAAGCAATCCTCGGCATCGGCGCCGCCGACGGCCCCGCGCAGGGTCGCCATCACGACCCCCGCGTGCTCATCGATCAGTGCCTGGAACGGTGGGAGGCGGGTCACCACACCGATTAAACGCTGCTGCGGGCGTGAACGTGAGGCGCGAACGCAGTTCGCGGTTACGAACTAGGCTCCGGCCGATGGTGGGTGAGGACGCAGACCAGCTCTCAACCGTGGTCGGCCGGGCGCTCGCCGAGGACCTCGGGCCCGGCGATGTGACGACCGCGGCGACCGTCCCCGACGGCGCCCGGGCCAGGGCCAGGATCTTCCAGAAGCAGCCAGGGGTCCTCTTCGGCCTTGCGGCCGTCGCCGAGACGATGCGCCAGTGCGGGGTCGAATCGGTCGACAACCTCATCGTCGAGGGCCAGTGGCGCGACGCGGTCCCGGCGGAGATCGCGCTCGCGGCCGGCCCCGCCGCCGGTCTCCTCGCCGCGGAGAGGACAGCGCTCAACTTCCTCGGCCACCTGTCGGGGGTCGCGACGCTCACCGCCCGCTTCGTCGAGGCGGTCGCGGGGACCGGGGTGCGAATCCTCGACACCCGCAAGACGACCCCCGGTCTGCGCCGGCTGGAGCGGGAAGCGGTCGCGGCTGGCGGCGGCGTCAACCATCGTTTCGGGCTGTTCGACGCGATCCTGATCAAGGAGAACCATGTCGCCCTCGCCGGTGGGCTCGCCGAGGCGGTTGGCGCCGCCCGCGCCGCCAGGCCCGATCTCGCGATCGAGGTCGAGTGCCGCGACCTCGAGGAGGTGGAGGCCGCCCTGCACGCCGGCGCCGACCGGCTACTGCTCGACAACATGGGCACCGATGCCCTGCGCGGGGCGGTCGCGGCGCGGGGCGGCTCCGGGCCGGAGCTCGAGGCCTCCGGCGGCGTCGACCTTCAGACCGTGCGCGAGGTCGCCGAGACCGGGGTCGACCTGATCTCGGTCGGGGCGCTGACGCACTCGGCGCCGCGGCTCGACCTCAGCATGCTGATCGAGCCGCTCTAGAGGTCAGCGCTGGACGACCAGCGTCAGCTTCATGTCCTTCGGGTGGACCGTGCAGATCAACTTGTAGACACCCGCCTTGCTGAAGGTCTTGGCGAAGTTGATGCCGTTGCTCTTGGTCGTCGGCGAGATGAAGCTGCCGCCCGGCCCCGACTTCTTGAAGACGTTGTGCTTGTGCTTGCCGGTCCAGTCGAACTTGACCTTGGTGCCGACGCTGACCGTCTTGCTCGAGGGCGAGTAGAAGTTGTCGCCGATCGTGATCGTCGCCGCCGATGCCAGCGCGGGAATCGCCAGCAGCGCGGCGATCGCGATCAGGGGGACGATTGTGAGCTTCCGCATCCAGGCCTCCTCGTAGTCGGTGCAGGTATTACGCGGCTTCCTCGCCGAAGGTTCAACTCCTACTTGAGCAACCGCGACAGCCGTCTGTCCTTGAGGATGCGGCCGCCGGTCTGCTCGGCCGGGCAGTAGTTGGTCTGGTGCTCGGAGAAGAAGACCGCCTCGATCGTCGCTCCGCAGCGTGGGCAGGGCTCGCCCTCGCGCCTGTGGACCCTGAGCGGCATCGGCAGCTTGTCGGGGAGGTCGGCGCCGATCACCTCCTCGTAGTGGTCGATCGCGGCGCCGAGGACACCGAGCGCCCCGTGCAGGCGGCCGATCTCGTCGGGGTCGAGCTCGGAGCCTTGCTTGAACGGCGAGAGCCGCGCCTCCCAGAGGATCTCGTCGACCCAGGAGCGCCCGATTCCGGCGATGTCGCGTTGGTGGCGCAGGAGCGGATGAAGGTGGCGGGGCTGGTCGATCAGCTCGGCGAACTCCTCGAGCGGGGGGCGCGGCCACGCCTCGGGACCGAGCGTCGCGACCGCCTCGTCCTCCTCGACCGCGTCGGCCGCGAGCAGCTTCGCCCAGGCCCGCTGCCTGGTTCCGAGCTCGCGCAGCCGCAGCTCACGGCCGTCGGCGAGCCTGACCAGGATCCGGGCGGCCCGGTCCTTCATCGAGGCTCGCTTCTCCGACACCCGCAGCCGCCCGGCGGACATCAGGTGAATCAGGAGCGCCAGGTCGCCGAACTCGACGACCGGCATCTTCCCGATCCGGCGCACGCCGGTGACGCTCCTCCCGGCCAGCTGCTCGAGCGGCGGGTCGAACGTCTTCATCACGTTCATTCCCGGCGCCAGCACCGACTCGACCTCCGCTCCGGCCACGGCGGCGTCCAGGCGCCTTGCCGTGATCTCGACCTCGGGCAGCTCAGGCATGCTCCCCAGTCTGGCGGGTAGATAAACTGTCAGCAGTTCATTCGACTGGTCTGAGGCTCAAGCCATGCCAGCGAACATAAGACCAGCCGGCCCCTGGGGGGCCGACCGAGGCAATCAATGAGAGAGCTACCGACGATCAACGAACCGGTGCCGATGCTTGACCTCGCCCCCGAGGAGATCGAGCGGCTCTCAGACGAGGTCCGGGCGCTGGCCGAGGAGCGAGACGCCGTGATCCTCGCCCACAACTACCAGGTGCCGGAGATCCAGGACGTCGCCCACTACACCGGCGACTCGCTCGGCCTCTCGCGCCGGGCCGCGGCCGACGACGCGTCGACGATCGCCTTCTGCGGCGTTCATTTCATGGCCGAGACGGCCTCGATCCTCTCGCCGGAGAAGACGGTGCTGATCCCCGACCTCGACGCCGGCTGCTCGCTGGCCGACTCGATCACCGCCGAGGAACTGCGCGAGTGGAAGGCCAAGCACGGCCCCGACGCGGTCGTCGTCATGTACGTGAACACCTCGGCCGAGGTCAAGGCGGAGACCGACTACTGCTGCACCTCCTCCAATGCGGTCAAGGTCGTCGAGCACATCCTCCGCGAGCACGGCCCCGAGACCGAGATCCTGTTCGGCCCCGACATGTGGCTCGGCGCCTACGTCGAGCGGGAGGTCGGCCGCTCGATGCACGTCTGGCCCGGCGAGTGCCACGTCCATGCCGGGATCCGGCCCGACGACATCGCCGAGCGCCGAGCCGCCCATCCCGGTGCCGAGTTCCTCGTCCATCCGGAGTGCGGCTGCGTCACCCAGGTGATGGAGTACGTCGCCGCCGGCGAAGTCGAGGAGGAGGGCGTTCATATGCTCTCGACCGGGCAGATGCTCGACTACGTCGAGCGGCACCCCGACGGCGAGTTCATCGTCGCCACCGAGAACGGGATGCTCCACGCGCTGCGCCAGGCGGCGCCGAACGTCAGCCTGGTCGAGGCCAACCGGATGGCCTACTGCAAGTACATGAAGATGATCACCCTGCCGAAGCTCCGCGACGCCCTGCGGGAGATGAAGTTCGAGGTCAGCGTCCCCGGGGAAATCGCCGAGCGTGCGCGGATTCCGATCGAGCGCATGGTCGCGATCGGTTAGTGGCGGATAGAGTCCGGCCCGGCCTGAACGCAGGAAGAGCGCCAACTCCTTGGACCAGGTAACTCCAGAGCAGACGACCAGCCCGGAGCAGCTCCATGAGCTGGCTCAGCAGCTCCGGGTCGACTCGGTCCGCGCCGCCGCCGCGGCCGGCTCCGGTCACCCGACCTCCTCGATGTCGGCGGCCGACCTGATGGCGGTCCTGCTCGCCGGCCATCTCCGCTACGACTTCGGCGCGCCCGAGAGCGCCGCCAACGACCACCTCGTCTTCTCCAAGGGCCACGCCTCGCCGCTGCTCTACTCGATGTACAAGCTGGCGGGGGCGATCGACGACGAGGAGCTGCTCACCTTCCGCCGGTTCGGCTCCCGGCTCCAGGGCCACCCGACGCCGGAGATCCCCTGGGTCGACGTCGCGACGGGCTCGCTCGGACAGGGGCTGCCGATCTCGATCGGGATCGCCCTTGCCGGAGCCCGCCTCGAGCGCGCCGATTTCAGGGTCTGGGTCCTCTGCGGCGACTCGGAGCTCGCCGAGGGCTCGATGTGGGAGGCATTCGAGCACGCCGGGAACGAGGGCCTCTCCAACCTGATCGCGATCGTCGACGTCAACCGGCTCGGCCAGCGCGGGCCGACGATGCACGAGTGGGACACCTCCTCCTGGGCTGCCCGCGCCTCGGCCTGCGGCTGGGAGGTGCAGGAGATCGACGGCCACGACCTCGATGCGATCGAGGCCGCCTACGTCGCGGCGGAAGCGGCGGACCGGCCGGCGGCGATCTTCGCCCGCACGAAGAAGGGCTCCGGCGTCGCCGCGGTCGAGGACAAGGAGGGCTGGCACGGAAAGCCGCTCGAGGACCCCGAGGCCGCGGTGGAGGAGCTCGGCGGCGTCCGCTCGCTGCGGGTTGAGGTGAGGGCTCCGGGAGAGGCTCCCGGCCACGAGATCGAGCGGGCCGAGGTCGAGCGGCCGGCCTACGAGGTCGGCGAGAAGGTCGCAACCCGCGGCGCCTACGGCGACGCCCTGGCATGGCTCGGATCGATCGACGAGCGCGTCGTCGCCCTCGACGGCGAGGTCGGCAACTCGACCTACGCCGAACGGTTCGCCGCCAAGCACCCGGACCGGTTCTTCGAGATGTACATCGCCGAGCAGCAGATGGTCGCCGCCGCGGTCGGGCTGCAGACGCGGGGCTGGAAGCCATTCGCCTCCTCCTTCGGCGCCTTCCTCAGCCGCGCCTACGACTTCGTTCGCATGGCCGCGATCTCCGACGCCGACCTGAAGCTGTGCGGCTCCCACGTCGGCGTCTCGATCGGGCCCGACGGGCCATCGCAGATGGCGCTCGAAGACATCGCCTCGCTGCGGGCTGTGTTCGGCAGCGTCGTCCTCTACCCCTCGGACCCCAATCAGACGGTCGCGCTCCTCGACGCGATGCGCGAGCACCGCGGGATCAGCTACATGCGGACGACGCGCGGCGCGACCCCGACCCTCTACGGGCCGGATCAGCCGTTTGAGATCGGCGGCAGCCACGCCGTCCGATCCGGCGGCGACGACGAGATCACCCTGATCGGCGCCGGCATCACCCTGCACGAATGCCTCGCGGCCGCGGACCAGCTCGCCGAGAAGGGGGTCGCCGCCAGGGTGATCGACCTTTACTCGGTGAAGCCGGTCGACGCCGAGACGATCCTCATGGCGGCCGGAGAGACGCGGGCCCTGATCACGGTCGAGGACCACTGGCCGGAGGGGGGGATCGGCGAGACCGTCGCCGGGGTCCTCGCCGCCGCGGGGTCCTCGACGCCTCTGACCAGCCTCGCGGTCAGTGGTCGCCCCGGCAGCGGGCCGCCGGACGCGCTCTTGGCCGCGGCCGGGATCGACGCCGCGAGCATCGTCGTCGCGGCGGCCTCTGTTTAAGCGTTTGCTCATCATTCGCTAAGCTTCCGCCAACCTGATCTGGGCGGGGACTTGCGTGGCCGGAGCGGCGCAGGAGTCACCCTTTCTCTGGAGAAGGGACCGCGGCAATGGCGAGACCGAGAAAACGGGGGCAGGACCGGAGCGGTGGCGAGGGCCACCGTTCTCGTCGTGGCGGCAAGCCGATAGTCGAGATGCGCGACGTGACCAAGGTCTACCCCGGCGGCCACATGGCCCTGGACCGCGTCTCGCTGGCGATCGGCCGCGGCGAGTTCGTCTTCCTCGTCGGCCCGACCGGGTGCGGCAAGTCGACCCTGATCAAGCTCCTGATCCGTGAGCTCGAGGCGACCGAGGGCAGCGTGCGGATCGCGGGCCGCGACATCGGAGCGCTCTCGGAGAAGAAGATCCCGCAGCTGCGGCGCAACGTCGGCACCGTCTTCCAGGACTTCAAGCTGCTGCCGGACCGCACCGTCTACGACAACGTCGCCTACGCGCTGCAGGTGATCGGCGCCGGGCGCGCGGCGATCCGGACCCAGGTGCCGGAGATCATCCGCCTCGTCGGGCTCTCGACCAAACTCCACAACTACCCGGACCAGCTCTCCGGCGGCGAGCAGCAGCGCGTCTCGATCGCCCGCGCGTTCGTCAACCATCCGCCGCTGCTGCTTGCCGACGAGCCGAGCGGGAACCTCGACCCCGTGACCTCGATCGGGGTGATGCAGCTCCTCTACCGGATCAACAAGACCGGGACCACGGTGCTGGTCGTCACCCATGACCGCGAGATGGTCGACAGCATGCGCCGCCGGGTGATCGAGCTCTACGAGGGCCGGGTCGTCCGCGACGAGGTCAGCGGCGGCTACACCGAGGAGTCGACGACCGAGTTCGGCCTGCGAATGCGGGCCGAGATGGGGGTCGCGCCCGAGGGCCAGACCAACGGCCACGACACAGACACATTGTTCTGATGTCGAGGCTCTTCTTCTTCATCCGCGAGGCATTCCGGGCGCTGCGCCGTAACGGCGCCCCGAGCATGGCCGCGATCGTCACCACCGTCGTCACGGTCGTCCTCCTCGGGGTGCTGATCCCGATCTTCCAGACGACCCAGGCGAAGAGCGAATCGGTGCGGGCCAGCCTCGAATTCCGGGTGCCGGTCTACGACGATGCGACCAAGGCCGAAATTCACGCGCTGCAGGGCAAGCTGGAAGCGATTCCGCACGTCAAGCAGGTGGAGTTCATCACCAAGGCGGAGGCCCTCGAAGAATTCAAGAAGTCCTACGGCCAGAGCAAGGTCGAAGAATCGATCACCCAGCTTCGCGGCTACAACCCGCTGCCCGGGAACTTCTCGGTCAAGCCCGACGACGCCGCCAACCTGGAATCGGCGCGGACCGCGGTCGCCCCGCCCGGGCCGGACGGCAAGCCGAAGCCGATCTCACCGATCGTCAACGCCGAAACGCCGACCTTCCAGCAGCAGCAGGGCGCGAAGCAGATCGAGCAGGTGACGAGCGCGCTGAAGATCGTCCTCACCGTGATCACCGCGCTCCTGATCGCGGCCTCGCTGATGCTCGTCGGCAACACGATCAGGCTCTCGATCTACACCCGCAGGCGCGAGATCGAGGTCATGCGGCTGGTCGGCGCCACCCGCTGGTTCATCCGCTGGCCGTTCATGATCGAGGGCGTGGTGGTCGGTTTCGCGGGCGGCCTGATCGCGATACTGATCCTGTGGCTGGGCAAGATCACGATCGTCGACCCCCTCAGCAGCACCTTCTCGTTCCTGGCTGCGCAGAACACCAGCACCCTCTCGTTCCCGGCTCTGGTGGCGATCCTGTTCGCCGCCTCGGTGCTGGTCTCTGCGGTCGGCTCGGGCGTGACGCTGCGCCGCTTCCTGAAGGTCTGAGCTTCCTGTGAGCCCGGCTCGGATCGTGGCCCTGGCGGCTGCGCTGCTCGCCGTGCTCGCCGCCGGCCTCTGGCTCGGCGGGCACCCCGCCAACCTGCCGAGTCCCCTGCGCGACGTATTCGTCGACGAATCGGCCGGGCTGACGGCAGAAGCGACGGAACTGATCGAGGACAACTACTACCGCAAGGTCGACGAATCCGAACTGATCAACTCCTCGCTCGCGGGGATGGCGCGAGGCCTCCGCCGCCGCTTCCACGACCGCTTCTCCGAATACTTCCCGCCCGAGGTCCTCGAACGCTTCAACGAAGCAATCGAGGGCAGGTTCTCGGGGATCGGCCTGACCGTCGTCAAGGTCAAGCCCGGGCTCCGGGTCGAAAAGGTCTTCAAGGGGTCGCCCGCCGAGCAGGCGGGGATCGTGCCGGGGGACGTCATCGTCACGGTCGAAGGGCGCGACATCTCCGGACTCAGCTCGACCAAATCGACCGAACTGATCAAGGGCCCTGAAGGAACCGACGTCGGGATCGGGGTTCGCAGGCGGGGGAGCGGGCGGGTCGAGGACCTGACCCTGACCCGGGCCCAGATCTCGGTCCCGGTCGTCGCCAGCACGGTGCTCGAAAAGGACGGCAGGAAGTTCGGCTACGTGCGCCTGTCCAGCTTCAGCGAAGGCTCGCACGCCTACATGCGGCGGGCGGTCGAACGGGTCCGGCGCCGCGGCGCCGAAGGCCTGATCATCGACCTCCGCGGCAACGGCGGCGGCCTGCTCGAGGAGGCGGTCCTCAACGCCAGCATCTTCCTCCCGAAGGGCACCGTGGTCGTCTCGACCAAATCCCGCACCCAGGGCGACGCCGTCTACGACGCGCTCGGCGACAAACTGCCGCCGCAGCCGATCGTCGTCCTGATCGACCGCAACACGGCCTCGGCAGCGGAGATCCTCACCGCGGCTCTCGCCGATGAAGCCGGCGCCGAGGTCGTGGGCACCCGTTCCTACGGCAAGGGCGTCTTCCAGCAGGAGGTCTCGCTCTCCAACGGAGGCGCGCTGAAGCTGACGATCGGCGAGTACTTCACCCCGAACGGCGAAAACCTCGGCGGCAAGGGCATCCACCCCGACGTCCGGGTGCGCGACGCCCCGGCCACAAAACGCGACGAGGGGCGCGAACGGGCGCTCGAGGTGCTCGCCGAAAAGGGATCGGGTTGAGCCCACGCGGCCGGCCTCGGGGCCGCTCGCGCCGGCGGGCGGAGCCGAAGAACGCGAGGGAGGCGGTCGAGGCGATGCTCGACGAGGATCTCGGCCGCCGTGGCTTCCCGATCTCGCTCGAGGCCGAAGCCGGGCGGGTCGCGAGATCGGCCGGGGAGGGGCGGAGGCGAGACCTCACCGAGCTCGCGACCTTCACCGTCGACCCGGCGACGGCACGCGATTTCGACGACGCCGTATCGGCCCGCGGGGAGGGCGACACGACCCGGCTATGGATCCACATCGCCGACGTCGCCGCCCACGTGCGGCCGGGCTCGCCGCTCGACCGCGAGGCGCGCCGGCGCGGGAACAGCACCTACGCCCCGGGGACGGTGGAGCCGATGCTGCCGAGGGCCCTGAGCGAGGACGCCTGCAGCCTCTCGCCCGGCGTCGAGCGGCTGGCGGTAACCGCCGAGATCGAGCTCGATGGGACCGGAGCCCCGCGCGGCGCCGGGTTCTACCGCAGCCGGGTCCGGTCCGACGCCCGGCTCGACTACGACCAGCTCGACGTCGTCTTCTCCGGCCGCGCCGCGGCGCCGGAGGCGGTGGCCGAGCCGCTGGCGCTGGCCCGCGACGCGGCGACGAAGTTGGGCGAGCAGCGCGGCGACCGCGGGCTCGCTGTCGAGACCTCCGAGCCCGAGTTTCGCTTCGATCGCTCCGGCGAAGTGGTGGGCGCCCGGGCCGTCCCGCAGACCGAGTCCCACCGCCTTATCGAGCGGCTGATGATCCTCACCAACGAGCAGGTGGCTCAGCTGCTGGAGAGCCGGCGGGTGCCGGCGATCTACCGCGTTCACGGCCAGCCGGATCCCCCGCGGGTCGAACGGATGATCGCCCAGCTGCACGCGCTCGGAATCCCGACGCCGCCGCAGCGCGGTTCGCTGGCGCCGCGGGAGGCGGGCGAGCTCGCCGCCGAGGCGAGCCGGCTGGTCGCCCGGGAGGCCGCGCGGCGCGGCCACGGACGCGAGGCGTATACATCTCTCGTGCTCAGATCTCTCCAGCAGGCCAGCTACAGCGATCGCAACACGGGCCACGCCGGGCTCGGCAGTCGCGCCTACTGCCATTTCACCTCGCCGATCCGCCGCTACCCGGACCTCGTCGTCCACCGGGCGCTGCTCGCGGCGGTGGGGGAGGGCGAGGCCGCTCCGCGCGCGGGCGAGGCTAGGGAGGCAGCCCGCGAGTGCAGCGAGCGCGAGCGCGACTCGATGCGAATCGAGCGCGAGGGGGACGACATCTGTGCCGCGTACCTGCTCGGGCGCGAGCTCGGCGAGCGCGGCGGCGAGGTCGCGTTCGACGGTGAGGTCTCCGGGGTGATCCGCAGCGGTGCCTTCGCTCGTTTCCGGGGCGAGCTGGGAGACGTCTACGAGGGCATGCTGCCCGCCCGCGGGATGGGCGCGGAGCGCTTCGAGCTCGATCAAACTGAGACGGCGCTGGTTGGGCAGGAGTCGGGCCGCACCCTGCGCCTCGGGGACCCGGTCGCCGTCCGCGTGACCCGAGTCGACGCTCCTCGCGGAATGGTCGACCTCGAGCCGGCCGGGAGCTAGGCGATGGCGAAGAAGGCGAAGAAGAAACGGGCGCCCGCCTCGGGCGACGTCGCGACCAATCGCCGCGCCGGGCACCGGTTCGAGCTGGTCGAAAAGCTCGAGGCCGGGATAGCCCTGCGCGGATCCGAGGTGAAGTCGCTGCGCAACGGCAAGGCGCAGCTGAGCGATGCCTACGCCGTGATCGAGCGCGGCGAGGTCTGGCTGCGCGGCCTCCACATCCCCCCCTACGAGCCGGCCAGCCGCGAGAACCACGAGCCCGAACGCCCCCGCAAGCTGCTCCTGCACCGGGCCGAGATCGAGCGCCTGGTCGGAAAGACCGCGGAGCGGGGGCTGACCCTGGTCCCGACCCGGGTCTACTTCAAGGGGCCACGCGCCAAGGTCGAGCTGGCCCTGGCCCGCGGCAAGGAGGGTCGCGACCGCCGCCGCGAGATCGCGGAGCGTGACGTGCGGCGCGAGGTCGAGCGCGAATTCAAGGCCAAAATCAGGTAGCTTCGGGACTGTGATCACCGCATCGGTCCCGAGCGAAGTCGGCGAATTCGTAAGCGACAACATCCAGTACTTCGTCGCTGGCCTCGTGGTCGCGATTCTCCTGCTGCTGCTCGTGATCAGCGTCCAGCGCCGGCGGCAGAAGGACAAGGCGCAGAAAGCCGGGAGTCCCGGGCCGCCCCCGCCTCCGAAGGCGAAGAAGCCGCCGAAGCCGCCGAAGCCCCCAAAGGCGAGGAAGCCATCGCGCGCCGAACGCCGCCGCGAAAAGAAGGCCGCCGAAAAGGCCGCGAAGTCGCCCCTGCCACCGCCGCCGGCCACCGAGCCCGTCATCACCGAACCAGCGACCAACGAGCCCGTGACAACCGAAACGGCGACTCCCCCGACCACCACGCCGGGCGGCGCAACGACACCTGCCGCCGCCGCCGGGGCCGCTGCCGCGGCTGCCGCACCAACGGTCGCCCTCAGCGCGAAGGACAAACGCAAGCAGGCCCGCCTGCAGCAGCGCCAGACGCGCGCCGAACAGCGCCAGCAGCGCCAGGCGAGCGCGAAACTCCGTCGCGAGGAACGGTCCGCAAAACGGGCCGAACGCCGCGGCGGGGCCCCGAGCTCGTCGCGTCGAGCCCGCAAGGAAGCGGCGAAGGTCGAGCGCGAAACCGCCGCCGCCCGCGCCGCCCAGGAGCGAGCGCTGCTGGCCCAGCAGAGCGCCCAGGCGGCCTCGGGGATGCCCCTCGCCGGCCAGCCCCCGCAGCCATATCCGCCGCCGCCGGTGCCACAGCCCTATCCGGGCCAGCCGGCCCCGCCCCAGTATCCGGCGCAGCCCGTCCAGCCCTATCCGGCCCAGCCTCCCGCGCCGCAATACCCGGCGCCGGCCGCACCCGCCCCATGCCAGCCGCCACCTCAGGCACCACAGCCCCCGGAACCGCCCCCGCCACCCGCCGCCCCGGCCCCCCCGGCCGTGCCGCTGCCACCGGTTGCGCCACCGCTCCAGGCCGGCGCGACCGAGCCCACGTACGACCCCGCCACGGCCGAACAGCGGGTCCAGGACAAGGTCGCCGCGATCCAGGAGGAGGAGGGGCGGATACGAGCCGAGGCCGAGCGCCGGATCGCCGAAGCCGAGCAGCGCCAGCGGGAAGCGGGCGCCCGGCTCGAGCCGAACGACGCCGGCCAGAGCACCCAGAGCCTGACGCCGCCTGTCGAGCCCGGCCTCGGCGACGCGGAGCAGCAGCTCCAGCGGGGGCGCGAGGAGCACGAGCGGTCGATGACCGAGGCCGAGAAACGGCTGAGCGAAATCGAGCAGCGCACCAAAGCCGCCGAACAGCGGGCCGCCGAAGCGAAACGGCTCGCTGCGCTGAAAGCCGAGGAGGTGGACCGCGAGCGTCGGTTGCAGGAGCTGCGCGACAGCGTCGCCCAGGCCGAGGAGCGCGCGCGCGAGGCCGAGCGCCGCGCCGCCGAAGCCGAGCAGTCGGTGATGCAATCGGTCACCCCGCCCGCGGCGCCCGAGATGAGCCCGCCCGAGCCGCCGCAGCCGCCGTCGCCCGAGCCGCCTCCACCGCCTCCGGCGCCGAGCCCTCCACCTGCCGCGGCCCCTCCGCCGACGCCCGGGCCGCCGCCGACGCTGGACCCGGCGCCGCCACCGGCTCCGCCGCCACCGGCTCCGCCGCCACCGGAGCCACCCGGCCCTCCGGCCCCCGAGCCGCCGACCACGGGCAGGGGGCAATCGATCTCACTCAACAGCGTCACCTTCGACCAGCTCCGCTCGCAGGGCTTGAGCGTCACCCAGGCGACCCGTCTGCTCGCCCACCGGGAGCGGATCGGCAGCTTCCAGTCCCTGGACCAGCTCGACGAGGTTCCTGGATTCCCCCAGGACCAGCTCGAGGATCTGAAGCGCCGCTCGAGCCTCTAGAGGCCGTAGGCCTCGAGCAGCTTCAGCCAGAGCTCGCTGCGGGTCGGGAAGGCCGCGACCGCATGGCGGAGACGCTCCAGCGGCACCTCGCCGACGACGGCGATCGTCGCCCCGTGAAGGAACTCGGCGGTCTCGAAGCCGCAGAACGTCGCGCCGACGATCACACCCCTTGACTCGTCGACGACGAGCCGGGTCGTGCCGCCCGTCCCCTTGCCCTGGAAGCTGGCGCCGGCAGTGGCGTCGGTGTCGACGTCGACCGCGCGGGCGTCGATCCCCTCGCCCTCTGCCAGCTCCAGGGTCAACCCGACCGCCGCGACCTGCGGGTCGGTGAAGATCACCCGCGGCGAGCCGATCCCCTCGGCGATCGCCTCGACCGGCCGGCCGTGGACGTTTTCAGCCACGACCCAGCCCTGGTACTTGCCGATGTGGGTGAAGAGCGCTCGGCCGTTGACGTCGCCGACCGCATAGAGCCACTCACGCCCGCCGACCCGGAGGCGGTCATCGGTGAGGAGGAAGCCGCGCTCGTCGGTCTCGGCGGCGACCGTGTCGAGCCCGATCGAGGCGGTGCGGGGCGTGCGGCCGATCGCGATCAGTAGCTCGGCTGCCTCGACCGAGCTGCCGTCCCCGAACTGGACCTCGATTTCCTCGCCGGCGGCGGCAACCCGATCTGCCTTGATCCCGGTCCGGACGTCGACCCCGTAGGCCTTCCGGAGCGATTCGGCAACCTGATAGCCGGCGAACGGCTCCTCGCGCGGCAGCAGCCTCTCGTCAGCCCCGACCAGGGTGACCCTTGTCCCGAGCGTCGACCAAGCCTGCGCGAGCTCGGTCCCGACCGGGCCGGCGCCGAGCACGACCATGCTCGCCGGCACCGACTTCGACGTCGTCGCGTCGCGGTTGTTCCAGGCGCGGACAGAGTCGAGGCCCTCGATCGGCGGCATCGCGGCGCTGCTCCCGGTCGCAACGACGACGGCCCTGGTCGCGGTCAGCTCGTCGTCGCCGACGGCGACGCGGCGCTCGCCGGCGAGCCGCCCCTCGCTGCGGAAGACCTCGATCCTCCGCTCTTCGAGCCAGGGCAGCTGGCCCGAGTCGTCGAGATCGTGGATCACCTCGTCGCGCCGCGCGAGCATCGCCCCCGAGTCGAGGTCGCCGGTCACGGCCTGCTTCACGCCCGGGACCCGGCGGGCCTCGGCGTAGAGCTCGCCCGGCCGCAGCAGCGCCTTCGAAGGCATGCAGGCGTAGTAGGAGCATTCGCCGCCGATTGGTCCGGGCTCGACGATCGCGACCCTCAGCCCGCCTTCGGCCAGGCGGCCGGCGCAGACCTCGCCGGGAGCCCCGGCGCCAAGGACGATCGCGTCGAACTCCCGCTCGGCCATTGCAAAACCGTACAATCGAAGGAGACATAGCACGGGGGCGACAGGCTTCGACCTGATCGGTCCGTGCGAACGGTTGCAGGTCGAGGTGGCCGGAGGCCTCGTGAAACACCGGCACCAACCAATACGTGCGGACCATGAGTTCGCCCTCGCCGCCTAGTCAATAGCTAGGTGAGTGAGAGTCGGCCCTCTCCCGCCCGCGGAGGGGGATCCCGGCTTCAATTGCGGGCTCACCCGGGCGGAGCGCCCCGCCCGCCGGGGGACATCAAAGGGGCTTGTGTCTCCCGCAGTGCCCGCCGGCGCGGACCCCGGGAGACGAGATTCAAGCGCCGGCTATGCCTGTAGACGCCTTCGCGCTACGACCAGGGACGCCGGTTCGATTCCGGCCGCCTCCACTGCGCTCAACGCTCGATCCCGGTGAGGAGCGCGCGCGTGAGCGGCTCGGGGTGGGTGAGCGGCATCATGTGGCGGGCCCCCTCGATCAAGCTGTGCGTGTCGTGGCAGCCGCCATTTCGGCTATCTCGATCGCAGCCAGCCGAGCACCTGGGCCGCGTCGCGGTCGGGCGGGAAGACGGGGTAGAAGGCCTTCACGATCCGCCCGTCCTCGGCAACCAGGGTGAGGCGCCGGTAGAGGGTCATCCCCGCCGCCTCGAAGGTGGGAAGGCCGAGAGCCGCCGCGAGGCAGAGGCCTGGATCGCTCAGCAGCGGGAACGGGATGTGCTCGCGTTCGGCGAACTCGAGCTGTTCCGCGTGCGTCTGGGCGCTGATTCCGATCACCGTCGCGTCGAGCTCGCCGAACTCGCCGAGGGCGTCGCGGTAGGCGCAGCTCTGCGGCGTGCAGCCCCTGGCGCCCGGGATGTCGTCCCAGCCGCCGGGCAGCGGCTCTCCCGGGACGCCGGTCCGCGGGTAGAGGTAGGCGACGAGGAGGCCCTCCCCGAGCGTCGCGAGGCTTGCTTCGGCGCCGCCATCGGTCGAGGGCAGGCCCAGATCCGGAAGCGACAGGCCGGGCAGATGGTCGGCGGCCCCGTCATCCTCGGGGACCGGCAGGTCGTCGGGAAGCTGCGTGTAACCGTTCATCGACGTCGATTCTCGCGCCTCCCGCGTAGTCTGCGGCCCGATGGCCCGATATGCGGCATTCCTGCGGGGGATGAACCTCGGCGGGCGCAGGATCACCAACAAGGATCTCGCCGCCGCCGTGGCGGGGATCGGGTTCGAGGAGGTCGAGACCTTCCGGGCAAGCGGCAACGTCGTCTTCGCCGCCGCGGGCGGCACCGAGGCCGCGGTCGCCAAGCGGCTCGAAGCCGGGCTCGGCGACTCGCTCGGCTACGAGGTGCCCGTCTTCCTCCGGGACGGCGGCGAGGTCCTGGCGATCGCCTCGCACGAGCCGTTCGCCGCGGCCGAGATCGGCGCCTCGAAGGGGAAGCTCCAGGTCGCCCTCCTGCAGGAGCGGCCGGGCGCGAAGGCCCGCCGCGAGGCACTCGGACGCGGCTCGGAGGAGGACCGGCTCGCGGTCGATGGTCGTGAGCTCTACTGGCTGCCGAGCGGGGGTATGTCGGACTCCGACCTCGACCTCAAGGCCCTCGCCGCTGCGCTGGGCCCGATGACGGTGCGGACGATGGGGACGATGCAGCAGGTTGCGGCCAAGTACTTCGCCTAGCGGGCCGCCGGGGTCGCGTCGGCGCGGGGCAGGGCCGCGAGCTCGATCTCGGAGCTGACCGCGCCGATCTCGTCGGGAAGCCTCGCGACCTGGGCGTTGGCGACGAACTCGATCGGCCGCCCGAGCGGGCGGAAGAAGTTGTCGTAGTGGGTCGGCACGACCACCCGCGGCTCGAGCAGCGGCAGGATCCTGCTCCAGTAGGAGTCGGTGAAGCTGCGGCCGGCGACCCCCGCGAGGAAGACGTCGACGCCACGCTCGCGGACCGCGTCGTCGATCAGGTTGGCGCTGCCCTGGTGATAGAGGCTGAGGCCGGCGACCCTGATCGAGATTCCCCAGACCTGCCCGCACCGATAGGCGCCCGGTGAGAGCGAGTCGAGGTGCTCACAGGTGAGGTCGCCGTCGAACGGGACGGCGAGGCCGAGCAGCAGCTTCGAGTGGACGCTCGGTGTGAAGCTGACCTCGAACGGGCCGAGCTCGTAGGTCCGGTAGGGCTCGACCTCGACCGCCTGGTCGGCCAGCCCATGGAGGGCCATCAGGTTGATCAGCGAGCCAGAGCCGTAGGCCGGACAGCCGAAGCGCCGCGCGATCTCCGGGGCGTCGACCGCGTGGTCGAAGTGGGTGTGGCCGACGAGGACGCCGACGACCTCACCCGGGGTGCGCAGGAAGCGGTCGAGCGTCCCCGCCTGTGGCAGGTTGGGGCGGCGCATGAGGAGATGGCGGAAGGGGACCCGCGAGAGGAACGGATCGACGAAGAGCGTCCGATCCTCATGGGTGATTCGGTAGCCGGAGACGCCGAGCCATTCGATCTCGAGGCCGGAGGGGAGCTCCAGCGGCCTGGCCTCGAGCTCGCCCAGCAGCTGGCCGTCGTCGCGTTCGTCTCCGCTGCGGGTCGCCCGCGCCCTGGCGAGGTCCCGCAGATGTCCCAGTGGTCCGGGCAACCGAACGGCCGGGCTCAGCCGGTCCGCACCTGGACCGAGAGACGGGGCGGGGTCGAGAGGGTCTGGAAGACCGTGCAGTAGCGCTCCGTCAGCTTCAGCAGCGTTTCGAGTTCCTCCTCATCGGCCTCGGTGTCGAGGTCGAAGGCGAGGCGGATCGAGCGGAATCCGACCGGTGCGTCGCGGTCGACCGCGAGGGTGCCGCGAAAATCGAGGTCGCCCTCGGCGCGGACCGTTCCGCCCTCGATCGCGATCCCCAGCGAGGTCGCGACGGCGCCCATCGTCACACCCGCGCAGGCGACGAGCGCCTCGAGCAGCATGTCTCCCGAACAGAGCAGGGTCCCGTTCCCGCCGGCGGCCGGGTGCAGCCCCGCGGCGGTGATCGCCCGCCCCGTGTCGACGGAGCAGGTGACCCCCTCGCCGAGCGCTCCATCCACCCGCAGGGTGACCATGGCCTCCTCCGGGTTCTCTGCGTAGCGCTCCTTCAGCGGTGTCTGTATCGCCCGCAGCTCGTCGCGGTCCATGCGGTGAGGCTACGCGGTGGTGGGCGGCCGCGCAGAGTCGAGGTTCACCGCAGCGGCCGCTCGAGGACGACCCGGGAGCCCCTGCCCGGAGCGAGGGTGATGTTGCGGACCCTGATCGGTTCCGGGGCGGGGTCGGCGGCCCGGAGGTCGGCGCGCTCGAGGATCGCCCGCAGCACGACCCGCATCTCGAATTCGGCGAACGAGGCGCCGATGCAGCGGCGGACGCCTCCGCCGAACGGGATCCAGGCGTAGCTGTCGGCCTTGCCGTCGAGGAATCGCTCGGGGCGGAACTCGTGCGGATCGGGGAACAGGTCCTCGCGGTAGTGCATGGCGGCGATAGCCGCCAGCAGGAAGCTATCCGCGGGGACCTCGTAGCCCCCGATCTCGACCGGAGCCGTGAGCTTGCGGGCGACGTCGACGATCACCGGGCGCGCCCGCAGCGTCTCCCTGATCGTTGCGTCCAGGTAGGAATCCTCGCCGGCGGCGACCGAGTCGCGCAGGCGGCTGTGCACAGGCGGGGTCCTCAGCGTCCGCTCCATCGCCCAGGCGAGGCCGGTCGCCGTCGTCTCATGGCCGGCGCCGAGGACGGTGACGAGCTCGTCGCGGAGCTCCTCGTCGCTCATCGGGCTGCCGTCCTCGTGGCGGGCGCCGAGCAGAAGCGAGAGGACGTCGTCGCGCTCATCACCGCCATCCGCCTCCACCTCGGAGCGGCGGATCGCGATCTCCTCGTAGATGAAGGCGTCGAGGGCCGCCCGCGCCCGCACGAACCGGCCCCACGGGCTCCAGCGACCGAGGTCGCGCTGCAACACCGGGAAGGCGACGACCGCGTTGACGCGGGAGCTGAAATCGTCGATCAGCCTCCCGAACCGCTCGAGTCGCTCCTCGTCGTCGAGGCCGAAGACCGCGCGCATGATCACCGCCAGCGTGATCCGCTGGGTGTGGGGGCGCAGCGCGAACGGCTCGCCGACCGGCCAGCGCTCCATCTCGCGCATCGTTATTTCCCGGATCAGGTCGCCGTAGCGCCCGATCCGCTCGCCGTGAAAGGGCGGCAGCAGCAGTTTGCGCTGCCGCATGTGGGGCTCCTCGTCGAGGGTCAGGACCGAGTTCGGGCCGAGCGCCGGCTCGAGCACGGTCGCGTTCGCCTCGCCGGCGTGGAACTTCCGCGGCGAGCCGGTGAAGAGCTCCTTGACGAGGCCCGGGTCGGCGACGTAGACGAGGCGGCCGAAGAACGGGAAGGAGACGGTGAAGACGTCGCCGTAGCGACGGTGGAGACCGATCAGGAAGTCGAGCGGGGCGCGGGCGTAGCGGACCGCCTGCAGGGCGCCCGGAGTTCGCGGGCCCGGCGGCGCCGCTGCCGTCGGGGCGGGGGAGGGGCGTGCGATTGTCGCCTGCTCCATCTGGGAAGACGATACTCGCGACCTCGCTCCTTTCCCCCCCTCAGAAGACGATCGTGCGCGCCCCGTCGAGCAGGACCCGGTCGTCGATGTGGGCCTTGACGGCGCGGGCGAGGACCAGCCGCTCGATGTCGCGCCCGATCCGCATCAGGTCCTCGGTCTCGTCGCGGTGGCTGACCCTGGTCACGTCCTGGTCGATGATCGGCCCGGCGTCGAGCTCCTCGGTCACGTAGTGGGCGGTGGCGCCGATCAGCTTGACCCCGCGCTCATGGGCGCGGGCATAGGGGTCGGCCCCGACGAAAGCCGGCAGGAAGCTGTGGTGGATGTTGATCGCCGGCGCCGCCAGCCGCCGCAGGAAGTCGCCGCTGAGGATCTGCATGTAGCGGGCGAGGACGAGGAGATCGACCCCTTCGCCGAGAATCTCCAGGCAGCGCCGCTCGGCGGCGGCCCGGTCCACGGGGTCGACCGGCACATGGTGGAAGGGGAGGCCGAGCGATTCCACCTGCTCGGCGTGGTCTCCGTGATTCGAGATCACGGCGACGATCTCGGCCCCGAGCTCGCCGCTGCGCCAGCGCCAGAGGAGGTCGGAGAGGCAGTGGTCCTCGCGCGAGACCATCACCGCGACCCGCTTGCGGTCGTCCGACTCTGCGAACCGGTGCTCCATCTCGAACGGCTCGGCGATCTCCTCGCGGAATCGGCGCTGGAGGTCGTCGCGCTCCTCCTCGCCGGCCGGCTCGAACGCCATGCGCATGAAGAAGCGCCCCTCGTGGCTCGAGTGCTGGTCGGCATCGACGATGTTGAGCCCGGCGTCGGCGAGGAAGCCGCTGACGGCGGCGATCAGCCCCGGCCGGTCAGGGCAGGCGAGGAGCAGGCGCGATGTCCGGTGCTCGTCTTCGATCGGCCAATGATCGCCAAGATCGGCGGGAAGTCCCTGCAAGAGAAGGTTCAGATTTGGTTTAGAAGATTTGCGCCATGCCTGGGATTGTGGCGATTGGCGCGATGAATGTGAGGAGTGTGACAGCCCTCACCCTGCGGGGACGGGAACCCGGCCACGGTTCCCCGCTTGCTCAAGAAACGCACATACTCGGTCTTCGTCCTCATCGCGGCCCTGGCCCTCCCCGCGGCAGCCCTCGGCACCGGCGGCGGCAGCGGGCCCACGGCTCGAATCGGCCTCGCCGATGCCCAGCCGGCCGCGACCAACCCGCTGACCCGACCGGTGGCGAGCTTCCATCGCGCGATCGCGGTCGGCGCCAGGCGGATCCGCAGCGCCCATCGCCGCCAGCGCCGCGAACGGCAGGAATCATTCGCAACTCTCCCGGGCGGCGTCTCGCAATCGACCCTGGATGCGATCGCCTCCTGCGAGTCCGGCGACGACCCGACGATCGTCTCCTCGGATGGGACCTACCGGGGGAAGTATCAGTTCACCTTCGAAACATGGGCGTCCGTCGGCGGCAGCGGAGACCCCGCCGCGGCCCCCGAGGCCGAGCAGGACTACCGGGCGGCGCTGCTGTATTCGAGCTCGGGGTCAAGCCCCTGGCCCATCTGCGGCTGAGCCACGAGCGCGGAGCGAACCCGGGTCGTGGGGGTGGGGGCCACCCGGCCCCTGCCCTACGATCAACGTCGATGAACGACGAGCGAGTTCCCGCTCCGGACCCCCAGGGCCCGACTCGCAAGCCGCTCACCGAGGCGATCGAGGAGGCGACGGTCCGGGCGCCGACCCGCGGCAATCGCAAGCTCGAGGGGTTTCTCTCGGCGGTCAACGAAGACGAGCAGGTTCGCGCCTGGTGGTACATGGCGCAGGTCCACGCCGAACGATTGGGGATGTCGGACCACTCCTGGGTCCACATGCAGATCGTCCTCAACATCGCCCTGCGGCTCCTGCGGCTGCTGGTGAGGGACGGTGTCGAGCCGGCCGTCGTCGCCGATCATGGAATGTCGGCGCGGGACGCCGAGGTTGTCGTCGCCGGCGGGGCCCTGTTGCACGACGTCGGGATGTCGATCCACCGCAACGACCACGAGGCCTACAGCCTCTTCCTCGCCGCCGGCGCCCTCGACCGGCTGCTGGCGAGCTCGTACAGGGAGCCGAAACGCACTGTGATCGCCTCCGAGATCTTGCACGCGATCATCGGCCATCGCCGCCGTGGCGAGCCCTACACCGTCGAGGCCGGGGTCGTCCGCGTCGCCGACGCCCTCGACATGGCCCAGGGGCGGACCCGAATCCCGCTAGAAGCCGGCCGCGAGGGCATCCACTCGATCTCGGCGGCGGCGATCGACGAGGTCCGGATCGAGGCCGGCGAGGAGCGCGCGGTGCGAATCGAGATCGAGCTGAACAACTCAGCCGGGATTTTCCAGGTCGACGACCTGTTGGCGACGAAGATCCGCGGTACGCCGCTCGAAGGGCGGGTGGAGGTCGTCGCGAAGATCGAGGGGGAGAGCGAGAAACGCCTGCTCTCCGGGTTCACGCTGGAGTAGGTCTACCCGAACCGGTCGAGGTCGTACTGCCGCATTTCCTTCCGCTTCTCGAGCCTGCCCTGGATCAGAGAGAGAACGATCGGCAGCAGGGCGAAGAAGAGGATGACGCCGAAGCAGAAGAAGGTGACGGTCTTGTCGGTCAACGGGCCGGCGAGGCCGGTCCCATTCTCGGCGAAGGCAGCGGGCGCGGCGACGAGCGACAGGGCGAGCACCACGAGCAGTGAGACGGCGAGGCGGGCGCTGCGCGGCAGAAGGGTCACGCGGCGGAATCTACCGGACCTTCAGACGTGCCGCTGCGGCTCTTCGTAGGCTGGCGCGATGGATTGGTGGGAAGCAGTTCTATTCGGCGTGGTGGAGGGGGTCACCGAGTTCCTGCCGATCTCGAGCACGGGCCACCTGACGGTCCTCGAGGCGATTCTCGGGCACCAGACCGACGATCCCGAAATCACCGCCTTCACGGCGATCATCCAGGTCGGCGCCATCGCCGCGACCCTGGTCTTCCTCCGCCGTGACGTCATCAGGCTCGCAGAGGCCTGGTTTCGCGGGCTCGTGAACCCCGCGGAGCGCAGCGCCCGCGACTACCGCTTCGCCTGGGCGGTGATAATCGGATCGATCCCGATCGTGATCGTCGGCATCGCCTTCAAGGACCAGATCGAGACGACATTGCGAAGCCTCTGGTTCGTCGCCTGGGCGCTGATCATCTGGAGCGGGGCGATGTTCTACGCCGACAGCCGAGCCACGCTGCGAAGGCACGAGTCCGACGTCACCTGGCTCGACACCCTGATCATCGGCATCGTCCAGTGCCTGGCGCTGGTTCCGGGAGTCTCGCGATCCGGGGCGACGATGTCCGCCGGCCTCCTGCGCGAAATCGATCGGGTCGGGGTGACGCGATTGTCGTTCTTCCTCGCAATCCCGGCCCTGACCGGCGCCGCGATCTTCGAGGGGATCGGAGAATTCAGCAACATCTCGAGCGGGGTCGGGTGGGGCCCGACGATCGTCGCCACGGTGGTGAGCTTCGCGGTCGCCTTCGTCGCGATCGCCTGGCTGCTGCGCTACATCGCGCACCACAACTACGCGATCTTCATCGCCTACCGGGTTGCCCTCGGCCTGCTGATCCTGATCCTGCTCGCCAGCGGCGCCCTCTCCGCCACCTAGCCCCCCGCCATCGTGGACGCGTCGCGCTCGACCCGGAACGGCGGACGCGGGAGCGAGGCCCATTCTGGTGCAGCCCGCCATCGCGGACGGGAGCGAGGCCGGGTCCATATCTATTTCTTCCCGGCCGAGCGGGAGCAGAGCAGATGGCGGATATAAAAAAAGCGAACGGCCCGGGGCAGTGGGCCGTTCGCGCGGAGACAGAGAGGAGTCTCGTGAGGTCACGAGTCTTTCGTGCCCGGCCGGGCGCCGGGTGAACATCCGGAGAACCCCGATTGCCGGAATTCGCCCAATTTGGTCCGCGACCTGTGAATATTCAGTGAACGCAGGCACTTCGGGGGAGTTGGCCGACCTCGGTGATGCATACAATCGGGCCGCCTCAGCGCCGGCAACAGTGTGGCCCATGTGAATACCCAGCAGACGATCAGGCTCGCGGTCATCGACGACGACAGCGGATTCGTCACCGTGTTGTCGAAACGCACGCAGGCGGCGGGCTGGCAGCAGCGGACCCTCGGCGGCGGAATCCCGCTGGAGGAGCTGGTGGCGATGAAGCTGAACGCCCTCCTGCTCGACCCGGCGGTGCTCGGCGAGGAAGGATGGAACTACCTCGAGCGGGTCTGCGGCATGCTCCCCGACCTCGGGGTGATCGTCTGCACCGAACGGTCCACGGTCGCGCAGCGGGTGCGCGGCCTCCGACTCGGCGTCGACGACTGGGTCGGCAAGCCGTGCCACCCGGAAGAGGTCGTCGCCAGAATCGAGGCGGTGTTGCGCCGTCGCCGGCGGGCGCGGCCGCAGCTCGAAGCGGGACCGGTGGTCGCCGGTGAGCTCGAGATCCGGGCCGACCGCTTCCAGGCTTTCGTGGCCGGCAGCAGCCTCGATCTCACGCGTCGCGAGTTCGAGCTGCTCCAGCTTCTTGCCGAGTCCGAAGGCCAGGTGCTCGAGCGCGAGGCGATTTACCAGCGGGTCTGGGGCTACGCGATGGCGCACGGCGACCGTTCGGTCGACGTCTTCATCCGCAAGCTGAGGCAGAAGCTCGAGAAGCGCTCGCCGGGCTGGCACTACATCCACACCCATTTCGGGGTCGGATACCGGTTCGACCCGGAGTCGGTCTCCGTCAGCGAGGCCGCCCAGCCCGCGCCGGAACCGGTCGCCGACCTTCTCGCCGCAAAGCGCGAAAGGGCCGCGGCGACGCAGTGATGGCCGGGCAACGGCCCAAGTGTTACTAGCCGTTCACACGAGCTTCACTTCGGGATAACCGCTCGCCGCCCCCGCAGCGACATCCTCGGTGGCCAATGTCCGTCGAGAACGTCGGGGAAGAGAGGATCGCGGCGGATCGGCTCGAGATCAGGCCGGACGAGCACGCGGCCCTGGTCGACGGCAGGCCCCTGTCGCTGACGGTCAGGGAGCTGCAGATGCTCAGCACCCTGGCCGCCAACCCACAGCGGATCATGACTCGCGAGGAGCTCTACGCGCAGATCTGGGGCGGGGAGCCGCGGCGCGACGATCGCTCGGTCGACGTCTATGTCAGCCGCCTGCGCTCGAAGCTCGGCGAGGCGCTGCCCGGCCTCGACCTGATCCACACCCACAACGGCATCGGCTACCGGTTCTCGCCGGACGGCTGATTTTTACATCTTTTTCACATTCTCCGTACAAGCGAGTAACAAGCTCTTAGGGGGCCGATGCAAGTCTGGCCCATGATGGGCGGGGATGGCCCCCGTTTGCGTCCAGTCAAACGAAAGAAGGAGATCGTGTGAGTGCCTCAAGATGGTTTGCTGTCCTAGTCTCGCTCGCCGTACTGGCATTGGGCATCGCGGCCTGCGGCAGCAGCGACAGCAGCACCGGCGGCTCATCGGGAGAAGAAGTCTCGGGTGAAATCGCAGGGGCCGGCTCCACCGCCCAGCAGGCGGCACAGGAAGCATGGACCGCCGAATTCGTAAGCGAAAACTCCGGCGCGACGATCTCCTACGACCCGGTCGGGTCCGGCGGCGGCCGTGAACAGTTCATCGCCGGCGGGGTCGTCTATGCCGGCAGCGACGCGGCACTCGTAGTAGAAGAAGAAGAAATCACCAAGGCGATGAAGCGCTGCGAACCGGGCGAATTGGTCGAGGTCCCGGTCTACGTCTCGCCGATCGCGATCATCTACAACCTCGAAGGGGTCGAAGAACTCAAACTCGACGCCGAAACGCTGGCGAAGATCTTCAGCCAGAAGATCACCAGCTGGAACGATCCGGCGATCGAAAAATTGAACCCGGGCGTCGAACTGCCCGAAAAGCGCATCACTCCGGTCAATCGCTCGGACGAGTCGGGGACGACGCAGAACTTCACCGAATACCTCTCGAAGGTCGAGCCCAGCATCTGGAAGTACGAAGTCAGCGGCGACTGGCCGGTCAAGGGCGGCGAGGCAGCCGATGGCACCTCCGGGGTGGTCGAAGCCGTCAGCGCGGGCGACGGGACGATCGGGTACGCCGACGCCAGCCAGGCCGGCGAACTCGGCATCGCGAAGATCAAGGTCGGCAGCCAGTGGGCTGAACCAACGCCCGAAGCAGCCGCCAAAATCCTCGAGGAGTCGCCGGAAGCAAAGGAACTGGCCAAGAACGAATTCATGTTCCCGTTCGAAGTCGATCGGAAGACCGAATCGCAGGGCGTCTACCCGATCATCCTCGTCTCCTACATGATCGCCTGCACCGAATACAGCTCCTCCTCGGAAGCGGCGCTCGTCAAGGCCTATCTCGAATACGTGATAAGCCCAGAAGGGCAGAAGATTGCGGCAGAAAACGCCGGCTCGGCGCCGCTTTCCAGTGCCCTGACGAAGAAGATCGAACCGGCCGTCGCAGCGATCAAGACCTCGTAGCGACGTTGGATTCTGAGCGCACAACGGGGCCCCGCCGTTCGCGGCGGGGCCCCGTGCGCTGTCCAGGGACCGACTGATCAGATCGGCTGATGGCGGCACACCCCGATACGACGACCAACGCCGGCCAGCTGCTGGCGATGGCGTCGGGCGGCCGTCGCGCGGCCGGCGACCGCGTCTTCTCCTACCTCTCGATTGCGGCGGGCATGTCGGTCCTCGCCCTGCTCGTCGGTGTCGCGCTCTTCCTGGTGGTGGAAGCGATGCCTGCGATCACCGCCGACTCCTCGAGCCTGCCGGAAGGCAAGAGCCTGATCGAGTACATCGCCCCCCTGGCCTTCGGCACGGTCCTGGCGGGAACGCTCGCCGTCGCCCTCGCGGTCCCGCTCGCCGTTGCGGTGGCGATATTCATCAGCCACATCGCGCCGAAACGGCTCGTGCTGGTTCTCGGCTTCCTCGTCGACCTGCTCGCCGCCGTGCCGAGCGTCATCTACGGGCTCTGGGGGATCTTCGTCCTCGGCCCGGCCGCGGTGCCGGTGCTCCAGTGGCTCGAAGAAAAGCTCGGCTTCATCCCGTTCTTCGAGGGACCCGCCTCGGTGACCGGCCGGACGATGCTGGTGGCGGCGATCGTCCTCACCGTGATGATCCTGCCGATCGTCTCCGCCATCGCCCGCGAGGTCTTCTCGCAGACACCGCGCAAACTCCAGGAGGGGGCGCTGGCGCTGGGGGCGACCCGCTGGGAGATGGTCCGAATGACGGTCCTGCCATTCGGAAAATCGTCGGTGATCAGCGGCGCGATGCTCGGCCTCGGCCGCGCCCTCGGCGAGACCATGGCGCTGACGATCATCCTCTCGGTCTCGGGGGTCGTCACCTTCAACCTGATCAGCCAGTCCAACCCCTCGACGATCGCGGCGAACATCGCGCTCGAATTTCCCGAGTCCTCGGGCGTCGCGATCAACACGCTGATCGCCTCGGGCCTGGTCCTCTTCGCGATCACCCTCGTCACCAACCTGATCGCGCGCGCGATCATCTCCGGCCAGACGATCGAGTAGATGGACGGCGGGATCGACACCACGAAGACGTCGCTCATCGCCGGGCAGCTGCGTGGAGGAACGCTCCCAGGCTGGGCTCCATACGGCGTCATCGCCGGCTCGCTCGTGTTCACGGCGGCGGTGCTGGCCGCGGCCGGCTCCTTCAGCATCGCTCTGCTGATGGTCCTCGGGACGGTGGTCTCGTGCATCGCGATCTACGCCTGGTCGCGGGCGGTCGAGGGGCGGCGGCGGGCGCTCGATCGGCTGATGACCTTCGCGATCATCTCCGCCTTCGGCCTGGCCCTGATCCCGCTGCTCTCGCTGCTCTTCCAGGTGACGAAGCGCGGCCTGCCGGGGCTCGACTGGGAATTCCTCACCGGCAGCCCCCGCGGGATCATCAACGGCGGCGGCGCAGCACACGCGATCGTCGGCACGATCGTCATCACCGGCGTCGCGGCGCTGATCTCGGTCCCGATCGGGATTATGGCGGCGATCTACCTCAACGAGTACGGCAAGGGAAAGCTGCGGCGGGCCCTGACCTTCTTCGTCGACGTGATGACGGGGATCCCCTCGATCGTCGCCGGCCTCTTCGCCTACGCCCTGTTCGCGATCTTCCTCGGCCCCGGAATCCGGCTCGGGATCATGGGATCGGTCGCGCTCTCGGTCCTGATGATCCCGATCGTGATCCGCACCTCGGAGGAGGTCCTGAAGATCGTCCCCAACCACCTCCGCGAAGCCGCCTACGCGCTCGGCACGCCGAAGTGGAGGACGGTCGTGAAAATCGTGCTGCCGACTGCGTTCGCCGGCCTGGTGACGGGGGTGATGATCGCGGTCGCCCGGATCGTCGGCGAGACGGCGCCGCTGCTGGTGACGACGGGGGTGGTCGACTCGATCAACACCAACCCGTTCTATGGGCGGATGCAGAACCTCGCGGTGTACGCCTACAGCGAGTACCGCACGCCGGGCGTTGACAAACAAGCCTCGTACGACCGGGCCTGGGCCGCGGCGCTTCTGCTGATCGTTATCGTGATGGTCCTCAACATCGTTGCGCGCCTCGTCTACCGTCGCTACAGAACGGAGATCAGGTAGCCGTGGAGGAAAGGAAGACAGGAGCGATCGTGGAACCGACCGGAGCGCGGGACGCTGAGACCGAAGCGGCAGCCGCCGAGGTGATGGAAGCCAAATCCAGGGTCGGGCAGGCACCCGCGTCCATTCGCCGGGCGGCGACGATGCAGACCAGGGATGTGAACCTCTATTACGGGGACTTCCACGCGGTCCAGAACGTCGACATGATGATCGAGCCGCACAAGGTGACGGCGCTGATCGGATCGTCGGGCTGCGGCAAGACGACGTTCCTCCGCAGCCTCAACCGGATGCACGAGCTGACCACAGGGGCGAGGGTCGAGGGCGAGATCACGCTCGACGGCCAGGACATCTACGCGAACGGGATCGACCCGGTGAAGGTGCGGCGGATGGTCGGGATGGTGTTCCAGGCCCCGAACCCGTTCCCGACGATGTCGGTCTACGAGAACGCCGCCGCCGGGCTCTCGCTCAACTCGGGCAGGGTCAAGAAGTCCGAGAAGGACGAGGTCGTCGAGCGCTCGCTGCGAGGCGCCCATCTCTGGAACGAGGTCAAGGACCGGCTCGAGAAGCCAGGATCGGGGCTCTCGGGCGGCCAGCAGCAGCGGCTCTGCATCGCGCGGGCGATCGCGGTCGAACCCGAGGTGCTGCTGATGGACGAGCCCTGCTCGGCACTCGACCCCGTCGCCACCCTGGCGATCGAGGACCTGATCGGCGAGCTCAAGACCCGCTACACGATCGTGATCGTCACCCACAACATGCAACAGGCGGCGCGGGCCAGCGATATCACCGCCTTCTTCAACCTCGAGGAAACCGGCAAGCCCGGCCGATTGGTCGAGACCGGGCCGACCGAAACGATCTTCACCAGTCCCAATGAGAAGGCGACCGAGGACTACGTCAGCGGTCGCTTCGGCTGATGCCCGAAGCACGCGTCGAATATCAGGAGGAACTCACAGCGCTCGAGGCCAGCGCGCTTGGCGGGCTCGAGCTCGTCAGCGGCGCCCTCAGCCGCACCCTCGAGGCGATCGAGCAGCAGGACGTCGAGCTCGCCCAGCTGGTGATCGCAGACGACGACCGGATCGACGGTCGCTACCTGGAGGTACACCAGGCGCTGATCACGCTGCTGGCGACCCAGGCGCCGGTGGCCACCGACCTGCGCCTGATCTCGGCTCTCCTCCATGTCCTCAAGAGCGTCGAGCGGATGGGTGACCAGTGCGTGAACATCTGCAAGCTGATCCCCCTGACCGGCAACGAACCGCCCGCGGACGCGGAGATGGTGGGGCTGATCCTCAGCATGGGGACGCAGACGCGGGCCCTGATCGCGCAGTCGAAGCGGGCCTTCGAGGAGCGAAGCGTCGAGATGGCACGCGACCTCGTCCGCCAGGACGACGCGGTCGACGACCTCAACCGTCAGTGCTTCGGCCTCGCCCTCGAGATCGGCGACGACCCGGACAGGCGCGAGTGGGCGATGACGATGCTGCTTGCCGCCAGGGCGATCGAGCGGATCGGCGACAACGCAGTCGACATCGGCGAGCAGGTGGCATTCGTCGTCACCGGCCTCTTCAGAGAGTTCGAGGACGCCTCGCACCCCGAGGAGACCGTCCGTCCCTGATGCCCTTCCGGTCCCCCGGAAAGCACGGGAATTCGGGTCCGGAACGTCTGACAAGATGAGAAACCGTCGCTGATGCTCTGCGGAGCCATAGATATCGGGTCGAATACGACGCGCGTGCTCGTGGCGGAACCGGTCGATGGTCAGCTCATGAAGGTGATGGAGCAGCGGGCTTACACCCGGATCAACAAGGCTCTCGATGACGACGGCGCGATCGTCCCGGAGAAGGTCGCCGAGGTCGCCGAGGTCGTCGCCACCCAGGTTCGGCTGGCGCGGGAGCTCGGCGCCGAGACGATTCGCGCGGTGGCGACCGCGGCGGTCCGCGAGGCGTCGAACGCAGACGCCGTCGCGACCGCGATCGCGGGGGCCTCTGGCGTCCCGGTCGAGATCCTCGGCGAGGAGGAGGAGGGGCGGCTGGCGTTCATCGGCGCGACCAAAACCCTCGGCCACCCGGTCGACGGCAAGGTCGGGGTGGTCGACGTCGGCGGCGGCTCGACCGAGGTGGTGCTCGGGAGGGTCCCCGGCGGGGTCGAACAGGTCCGATCCTGGCGGATCGGCTCCGGGACGCTCGCCGACGAGCTGATCTCCTCAGACCCGCCGTCGGCGGCCGAGATCCGCAGGATCCGCGAGCGGATCGAGTCCAACTTCGAGGGGGTCGAGATCGAGCATCCCTCACAGGCGGTCGCGGTCGGCGGCAGCGCCACGTCGCTGCGGCGCCTGGTCGGCGCCGTGCTCGAGTACGAGACGCTCGAGCGCGGCGTCCGGATCCTCGCCGGTGAGCCGGCGGCCGACGTGGCCCGGCGATTCGAGCTCGATCCCGAGCGGGTCCGGATCCTTACTACCGGCGTCCTTCTGCTGGAGAAGGTCTCGGAGCTGCTCGGGCAGCCGCTTCAGATCGGCAAGGGCGGGCTCCGCGAGGGGGTCGTGCTCGACCTCCTGAACGGCAGGGCCAATGGCGCCCCCGCAGCCCGGCTGGCTGCCTGATTTCTCCCAAATTCGGGCTTTTCTTCTAGCCTCCTGCCGTGGCTCGTGCCAGGGAGATCTCCGACCTCGATTGCGATGCGCCGTTCGCCGAGGCGGCGGCGCGGGTCATCGCGATCCGCTCCGATGAGCTCTTCGAGCACTCGCGCGGGGTCCTCGACACCGGCGACATCGAGCGCGTCCACGACATGCGGGTCGCGACCCGGCGGCTGCGCGCGGCGATGGAGATCTTCGAGGCCTGCTTTCCACCCAAGCGCTGGCGGCGGGCCCTGAAGCGGGTCAAGGAGCTGGCCGATGCGCTCGGCGAGCGACGAGACCGCGACGTCGCGATCGAGTTCCTCGGCGGATTCTCGGGCGAGGTCCGGGGGCCCGACCGCGACCGCCTCGCCGCGGTGATTGCGGGCCTCCGCAAGGAGCAGCGAGAGGCCAACCGGCAGCTCGCGCCGGCGGTCGACGAGAAGCGCCTGCGGAAGCTCCGGCGCAGCCTCGGCAAGCTCGTCGAGGCGGCCGGAGAATGAGGGCACGGCGGGTCGAGGGTCTCGATTCCGAGGGATCGCTGCGCTCGAACGCCGGCCGGATCGTCGCCACCAGGCTCGATGAGCTCGGCGGGTTCGCCGACCAGGCGCTCGACCCGGACGCCGAGACCGCCCAGCACGACATGCGGATCGCCGCCAAGCGCCTCCGCTACGTCCTCGAGATCACCGAGTCGTGCTTCGGCGGGGAGGCGGTCGCCGCCCGCAAGGCCGTCCGCGAGCTGCAGGGAGTCCTCGGCGACATCCACGACTGCGACGTGATGCTGCCGCGAGTCGACGGCATTCCCTCGCTGACGACCCTGCTGCGCGCCCGCCGCGAGCAGCTCGTCGGCGACTTCCATCACCTCTGGCAGGCCGAAGCCGGCCGCGGCACCTGGGCGGCGCTGGAGCGCAACCTCTTCTAGCGCGCTTCACCACCGTTTCACAAGTTTCCCCTGCTAATAGCGAAGAATCAGGGGCGACATAAGAACCAATAGAGAGGGAGACACCGATGACTTCCCGAGTTGACCTGCACTGCCATTCCACCGCCTCGCAGCTTTCGCGCCTCGGCGTCCAGCGCTCGCTGGGACTACCGGAGTGCGCAACGCCTCCCCAGGAGGTCTACGAGCTCGCCAAGCGCCGCGGGATGGACTTCGTGACGATCACCGATCACGACACGATCGACGGCTGCCTCGAGCTCGAGGGCCGGCCCGACTGCTTCATCTCCGAGGAGCTGACCGCTCGCTTCGCCGGCGAGCCCCAGGCGGTACACGTCCTCTGTTACGGGATCACTCTCGGAGACCATGACTGGCTGCAGGCACATGCCGGCGACGTCGAGGCCTGCGCCGCCTATCTTGACGAGAACCGGATTGCGTGCGCGCTCGCGCATCCGTTCTACGACGTCGCCGCCCCGCTCACCCCGCGCCACCGGCGTCGGCTGGCTGAGCTGTTCCCGACCTGGGAGGTGCGCAACGGGTCACGCGCCCCCGAGCTGAACGCGCCGGCGGTGATCTACATCGAGACGCACGGCGGCACCGGGATCGGCGGTTCGGACGATCACGCCGGCGTGGACATCGGCAGAACCTTCACCGAGGTGCCGAAGGCGTCCACGCCGGAAGAGTTTCTGGCACGGCTCCTGAGCGCTGAGGCGGAGGCCTTCGGTGAGCAGGGCAGCGCCGCCAAGTGGGCCCACGCGGCGATGGCGCTGGCGACCCGCGCCCTCGCGCTCGATGGCCGGGTCGAGGGAGACGGTGCTCCTGACCCCGCCGTCGTCCTCAAGATCGCCCAGCGCGTCGTCGGCCAGGGCGCCGCCCGGGAAGGGGCGGTGGCCGCGGACATCGGTC
Organism: uncultured Solirubrobacterales bacterium; assembly: GCA_963780815.1. GTDB lineage: Bacteria > Actinomycetota > Thermoleophilia > Solirubrobacterales > 70-9 > VRUE01. The sequence goes on from CAWADG010000005.1 coordinate 317,076, forward strand.
CCGACGACGCCCGCCGGCTGCTGCAGACCTGGCTGACGTCGATCGGCCTCGATCTCCGCGGCCGGGCACTCCTGACCTACCTCCAGTCCGACTCCTTCTCCCACGCGAATCTCTACCGCCGGGCGCGCCGTGCCCACGAGCGGCGCCTGCGCTCGGCAGTCGCCGACGGCTCGCGGGCCGTGGTCGAAGGGAACCCTGCGGTCGCCTTCGGGGGGCTCTTCGAGGCACTGGTCCCGGCGATTCCCTACGCGCCGTCGGCCGCCTTCCTCGGAGCCGAGAAGGCGAAGCTGGCCCGACGCGACGGCGAGCGCAGGGTCGCGGTGATCGTCGACGGGATCGCGTCGATGCACGGCGTCACCCACACGATCGAGCAGATACGCGAGCACGGGGTCCCGGGGTTCGAGGTCGAGGTGGTCGGCACCGACCCCGGTGTCGACCGCCGGCTGCCGGCCGCGACCGAGCTCGAGGTTCCCTACTACGAGGGACTGGAGCTCGGGGTGCCCGGCCTGACCGATCTCGTCGAGACCCTCGCCGAGGGCCGCTATGACCTGCTTCACGTCACCGCCCCGGGCCCGGCCGGCATCGCCGCGATGCTTCTCGGGCGGATCACCGGGGTGCCGCTGGTCGGCAGCTACCACACCGAGCTCACCGCGTACGCCGGCCTCCGAACCGGCGACGACGGCATCGAGGCGATGGCCCGGGCGGCGATCGCGGCCTTCTACAACGCCCCCTCCGTGGTCCTCTCGCCGAGCCCGTCAGCCGATCACTCGCTTTCGGGGCTCGGGGTCGAGCCGGGCCGGATCGGGCGCTGGGAGCGCGGCGTCGACGTCTCGCGCTTCGACCCGGTCAAGGCAGAACGCGACGCCTTCCCGGGTGAGATCAAGGTCCTCTACGCCGGCCGGATGACCCGCGAGAAGGGGGTCGACCTGCTGGCCGAGGCCTTCCTCCGGGCGCGCCGCAGCGAGCCACGGCTCCACCTTCTGCTCGCCGGTGGCGGCCCCGAGGAGGGCGAGCTGCGCGAGCGGCTCGGGGGTGACGCGACCTTCCTCGGCTGGCTCGAGGGCGAGGACCTGGCCCGCGCCTACGCGAGCGCCGACATGTTCCTCTTCTGCTCGCGGACCGACACCTACGGCCAGGTCGTCCTCGAGGCGGGGGCAAGCGGGCTGCCGGTCATCGCCGTCGCCGAGGGCGGGCCGGCGACGCTGGTCGAGAACAACCACACCGGCGTTCTCTGCCAGGCCGACCCCGACCACCTTGCCGCCGCCCTGCTGCGCCTCTCCGCCTCGCCGCTGCTGCGCCGTCGCCTCGGCACCTCGGGCGTCAGCGCGGCTCGCAAGCGATCCTGGGAGCGGTCGCTGGAGCAGCTCGCGGCCGGCTATCGCCAGGCTGCCGGTATCGCGGCCGTGGGCGGCAGGCAAGCCCCGGTTCGTGCTGCCTGACGCCGCCTGGAAACCGGCGGCACCGCAGTACGATGACTGGATCGACGATCCAGCCCTCTACTTCAATCGCGAGCTCTCCTGGCTCGACTTCAACCAACGGGTGCTGGAATTGGCCGAGGACCCCGGGATTCCGCTGCTCGAGCGGATTCGCTTCTGCTCGATCTACGCGTCGAACCTGGATGAGTTCTTCATGGTCAGGGTCGCCGGGCTGTTCGACCAGCTCGAGGCGGGCATCGACGCCCGCGGTCCCGACGGCCTCGGGCCGGGGGAGCAGATCGACGCGATCCAGGCGAAGGTGCTGGAGCTGGACCAGCGCCTGCACGGAGTCTTCGACGGCACCCTGAGGCCGGCGCTGGAGGAGGAAGGGGTCCGGATCGTGTCGCTGGAGACGGCGACCGAGGACGAGCGGCACGAGATCGACGCCCGCTTCCACGACCAGGTGTTCCCGGCGCTGACGCCGCTCGTGATCGGCCTCGGGCGGCCATTCCCCTACATCTCCAACCTCTCGCTCAGCCTCGGGGTGCTTCTCCGCGACCCCGAGAGCGGGACCGAGATCATCGCCCGCGTCAAGGTCCCGAAGGAGCTCCTCGGGCGCTTCCTGCAGATCGGGGAGGAGGGGCAGGAGGCCTTCGTCCCGCTCGAGGAGGCGATCGCGGCCAACCTCGATGCCCTGTTCCCCGGCACCGAGGTCGTCGACCACGGTTACTTCCGGGTGACCCGCGACACCGACTTCACCGTCTCCGACGAGGCCGACGACCTCCTCCAGGCAGTCCAGGACGAACTTCGCCGGCGCCGGTTCGGCGAGGTCGTCAGGCTCGAGTTCGCGTCGGGCATGAACCCGAAGCTTCGCGCCCAGCTGATCGAGGCGCTGCGGCTCGAGGATCGCGAGGTCTACGACGTCGACGGCCTGATCGATCTCGCCGATCTCGGCGACATCGCCGACGTTCCCGCCCGCCCCGAGCTCCGCTATGAGGCCTGGAGCCCTTGCACCCAGCCGCGCCTGCAGGGCGAGGACGAGGAGCCGGTCGACATGTTCGCCGCGATCCGCCAGGGGGACATCCTCGTCCACCACCCCTACGACTCGTTCTCGAGCTCGGTCGACCGCTTCGTCGCCCAGGCGGTCGCCGACCCCGACGTCCTGGCGATCAAGCAGACGGTGTACAGGACGAGCGACGACTCGCCGCTGGTGCCGGCGTTGATCCGCGCTTCCGAACGCGGCAAGCAGGCGGTCTGCATGGTCGAGCTCAAAGCCCGCTTCGACGAGGCCGCGAACATCCACTGGGCGAAGTCGCTCGAGGAGGCAGGCGTCCACGTCGTCTACGGGATCCCCGGGATGAAGACCCACGTCAAGGCGGTGCTGGTCGTGCGGCGGGAGGGCGAACAGGTGCGCGAGTACGTCCACATCGGCACCGGCAACTACAACCCGACGACAGCCCGGCTGTACACCGACCTCGGACTCTTCACGGCGGACCCTGACATCGGCGCCGACGTCGCCGAGATGTTCAACTTCCTGACCGGGTACGGGCGGCCGGCGGGATTCCGGAAGGTGCTGGTGTCGCCGACGACGATGCGCGACCGCCTGCTCGAGGAGATCGAGCGGACGATCGAGGCCCACCGCGCAGGCGAGGAGGCGCGGATCGCGCTGAAGATGAACGCGCTCGTCGACGCCCGCTGCATCCGCGCGCTCTACGACGCCTCGCGCGCCGGCGTCCCGGTCGAGCTCAACGTGCGCGGGATCTGCTGCCTGCGGCCCGGAGTGCCCGGCGTATCGGACAACATCAGGGTCGTCTCGATCGTCGGCCGCTTCCTCGAGCACTCGCGCCTCTACGCCTTCCAGCGCGGCGACGAGACCCGGGTCCTGATCGGTTCGGCGGACCTGATGCCCCGCAACCTCGACCACCGGGTCGAGCTGGTGACGCCGGTCGAGGACCGCTCTCTTCAGATCGAGTTGATCGACGTTCTCGAGCGCTGCTTCGCCGACAACTCGAACGCTTGGGAGCTCGGCTCCGACGGCGTCTGGACGAGGCTCGCGACGCCCGAGGTGGGGCGCCGCAGCGTCCAGGACGAGCTGCGCGAGAGGTACGCCGGGCGGGCCGCGGAGCAGCTCGCCGCGGCGGCGAGCTGAGGCGTGGTCGACCAATAGGATTGGGCGATGGCTCGGCTCTCCCTCCTGCCTCGGGATCTCAGCTTCTTCGAACTGTTCACCGAGGCGGGGCAGAACACGCTGCGGGCTGCGCGGCTGCTCGACGAGATGATGTCGAGATGGCCCGACGGCGCCGACCTCGGTCGCGAGATCCTCAAGGCCGAGCAGGAGGGCGACCGGATCACCCACGACATCGTCCAGCGGCTGAACTCGACCTTCGTCACCCCGATCGACCGCGAGGACATCTACGCGGTCGCGACTCAGCTCGACGACATCGTCGACTACACGGAGGAGGCCGCCGACTTCCTCGGCCTCTACCAGATCGAGGCGCCGATGGCGCAGGCGCAGGCCCTGACCCAGGTCCTCGTCGGTGCCTGCGAACAGCTCTCCAGTGGCCTCGAGCAACTGCGCGAGCTGAAGGGCCTCGACAAGTACTGGATCGAGATCCACCGGCTCGAGAACGAGGGGGATCGGATCTCCCGCGATGCGGTCGCCTCGCTGTTCTCGAACGGCATCGACCCGATGGTCGTGATCCGCTGGAAGGACATGTTCGCCGTGCTCGAGAACGCGATCGACTCGACCGAGACCGTTGCGCAGACTCTCGAGGGCATAGTCATAAAAAACTCGTGAGCGGGGATGTGGTCATGGTCCTGGTCGTCGCCTGCGCGCTCGGATTCGCCTTCAGCAACGGGTTCCACGACACCTTCGACCTGATCTCGACAGCGATCTCGACCGGCGCGGCCCCGCCGCAGGTCGCGATCGCGGTGGCGGCGGTGCTCAACTTCCTCGGCGCCTTCATCTCGGTGGCCGTCGCGGCGACGATCGCCGGCGATGTCGTCGAGGTGGCGCAGATCACCCCCGGGGCCGTCCTCTGTGGCCTCGCCGGGGCGATCGCGTGGAATCTCTGGACCTGGCGGCTCGGCCTGCCCTCGAGCTCCTCGCACGCCCTGATCGGTGGCCTGGTCGGGGCGACCCTGGCGGCCGGGGGCGCCGACGCCGTCGACGGCGTCGGGCTCCTGGACAAGGTCCTGATCCCGGCCCTGGTAGCGCCGCTCGCCGCCTTCATCCTCGCCGGTGTCCTGATCGGAGTGATCTACCGGATCGTCGGGAACCGTGCGCCGGGCTCAGTCGGCCGTGCGTTTCGCCGGGCTCAGATCGCCTCCGGGGGGCTGCTCGCGCTGGGCCATGGCGCCAACGACGCACAGAAGACGATGGGGGTCATCACCCTGGCGCTGATCGCCGACGGGTCCCACGGCGTCGGGACCGATCCGCCGTTCTGGGTGATCCTCACCGCCGCCGCCGCGCTCGGCCTCGGGACCTACAGCGGTGGCTGGCGGATCATGCGGACGACCGGCGCGCGGATCATCAAGATGGACCCGGCCCAGGGCTTCTCCGCTCAAGGCGCCGGCGCCGTTGCGATCCTCGTCTCGACCGCGCTCGGCTACCCGATCTCCTCGACTCACGCGATCAGCGGCGGGGTGATGGGCGCCGGTGCGGCGAAGCGTATATCGGCGGTGCGCTGGGGGGTGGCGGGGAACATCGTCGTCGCCTGGCTCCTGACGCTGCCGGCGACGGCGGCGATCGGGGCCGCCGTATACGGGATCGCGAAGCTCCTCGGCGCGTAGAATTCGACGCGATGCGAACGGCGCGGAACATCGCGATAGTGATGGCACTGGCCTTCGCGGTCGCGTTCGTGCCGGCCGGCGGCAACGTCGCCGAAGCGGTCCTGACGGCGATCACGATCGGATTCCTGACGGCAATCGCCTGGACCGTGTATGTCCTCAGCCGTGAGAACCAGCTGACGCTGGCGGCGCTGAGCGACGGGCGCCGGGCGATCCTCTACGGGGCCATCGGGCTGATCGCGCTGCTGATCGCGGGCACCGACGAGATGTTCGCCACCGGCGGCGGCACCCTCGCCTGGCTGCTTCTCTTCGGTGCCTCGGTGGCCGCGATCTGGCGAATCTGGATCGAAGCGAACACTTACTGAGCTGAGCCGCGACGCAATCGTTCGTTTCGGCGCGCCACGCTTGAGTCGCGGCCTGGGACCGTCGGGGGGTGAGCTCTCCGATCCGATCCCGGCACGGCGAGCGCGGGTCGGCCTCGATCGAGTTGGTCGGCGTGCTCCCGTTCCTCCTTCTCGCGATTCTGGTCGCCGCCCAGCTCGCGGTCGCCGGGCAGGCGCTGTGGTCGGCCGGTGTGGCGGCGAGGGCCGGCGCCCGCGCGGCGCTGGTCGGGAAGGACCCCGCCGACGCGGCGCGCGCGGCGCTGCCGCCCTCGATGCGGCGGAATGCGCGGGTCGACGGCGCCGGTGGCGTCTCGGTCGAGGTCCCGGTGCCGCGCCTGCTGCCCGCGCTCCCACCCGTCACCGTCACCGCGGGCGCCCGGTTGGGGCCCGATGGATAGCGAGCGCGGGCAGGCGTCGGTCGAGCTCGTCGCGGCTGTCCCGGCGCTGCTCCTCGCGGCTCTGATCGCGCTCCAGCTCCTGCTCGCCGGGTATGCGCTGACGCTCGCCGACGGGGCCGCCGAGGCCGGGGCCCTCGCCCTCGCCTCGGGCGGCTCGGCCAGGGACGCGGCCCGAGAGGGTCTCCCGGGCTGGGCCCGGGACGACGTCGACGTCGCGGTCGGAGGCGGCACCGTGACCGTCCGGCTGCGGCCGCCCTCGCCGTTCGGCCTGCTCGGCGAGGCGCTCGTGGTCACATCCTCGGCCTCGGCGAGGGAAGGGTGAGCGCGGTGGTCATCGTCGCTCCTGTCGGCGGCGCATCCGGCTCACGGGCGGCCGCCGCGGCCCTGGCCTGCGCGGGGTCCACCGTCGACCGTGCCGGCCTCCTCGTCGACCTTGCGCCCGGGCGCATGCCTCGGCCCGCCCTGATCGCAAGCGCCGCCGCTCGCGATCTCGAGGAGCGCCTGGCGGCCCACCTCCCCGAGGCGGTGGTCGCGTCGCGGGGCCGGATCTGCCATCTGGCCCTGCCGGAGGATGACGTCGGGCTCGAGCGGGCGGGTGCGGCGCTCGCGGTCGGCCGTGGATCGACGACGGCGGTCCATCTCACCCCTCGGCTGGTGCAGGCTGCGCTGGACGGGCCGCTGCGCCCGACCGGCGGCCTGCTCAGCGCGGACCTGGCCGTGGACCGCGCCCTCACCGCGCTCGCCGTCGGCGACCTGATCGAGCGCGGCCTCCGGGTCGCGGTGCTCAAACGCTCGATCGGGTGGATCGCGGCACGCGCGGCGCTGGCCGGTGTTTCGGCCCCGGTCGGCGACGGCGGCCTCCCGACCCGGGTCGGCCGCCTTCTGCTCGACCCGGGGCCCTCCGTATTTGACCGTCGTGGATCAGCCGAGGATTCCGGATGAACTCGAACAGGGGCGCCCATACCTTGTACCTTCGATGGGAGAGCCGATGTTCGAGATCCGAATACACGGTCGTGGCGGCCAGGGTGTGGTCACCGCCGCCGAGCTGCTTTCTGTCGCCGCATTCGAAGAAGGTCTCCACGCCCAGGCGTTCCCCAGCTTCGGCTCGGAGCGCAGCGGCGCTCCTGTCGTCGCGTACTGTCGGTTCGCCGGCTCTCCGATCCGAACCCGCGAACCGGTGGCCGAGCCCGACGCCCTGATCGTTCAAGACCCGACCCTTCTGCATCAGGTCGACCTCTTCAACGGCCTCGGCCCAGACGCCCACATCCTCATCAACAGCAGCCGCGGCTTCGAGGGGCTCGGCCTCGACGAGTTCAGTCAGGGCTTCCGTCCCGAGCGGCTGCTGACGGTGCCCGCCACGGACATCGCCCGCCGCTGCCTCGGGCGCCCCCTCCCTAACGCCGCCCTCGTCGGCGGCTTCGCGGCGCTGACCGGGCGGTTGCGGCTCGAGTCGGTCATCGCTGCGATCGACGAGCGGTTCCCCGGCGTCCTCGGTGAGCGAAACGCGGCCGCGGCCCGGGAGACGTTCGGACTGGTCGAGAGCGAGTTGAGGCAGGTGGAGAGTGCTTAGACAGGCCGAGGGCTCCGCGGCGGTGGCCGAGGCGGTCGCGCTCTGCCGGCCGGAGGTCGTATGCGCCTACCCGATCTCGCCGCAGACGCACATCGTCGAGGGGCTGTCCGACATCGTCCGCGAAGGGAGGCTCGAGCCGTGCGAGTACATCACAGTCGAGTCGGAGTTCGCCGCCCTCTCGGTCTGCATCGGCGCCTCCGCGGCCGGCGCCCGCGCCTACACCGCGACCGCCAGCCAGGGCCTCCTCTACATGGCCGAGGCCCTCTACAACGCCTCCGGGCTGGGCCTGCCGATCGTGATGACCGTCGCCAACCGGGCGATCGGCTCCCCGATCAACATCTGGAACGACCACAGCGACTCGATGTCCCAGCGCGACTGCGGCTGGATCCAGCTCTACGCCGAGACCAACCAGGAGGCCGTCGACATACACATCCAGGCCTTCCGGATCGCGGAGGAGCTCTCGCTGCCGGTGATGGTCTGCATGGACGGCTTCATCCTCACCCACGCGCACGAGCGCATCGACGTGCCCTCCCAGGAGCAGGTCGACTCATTCCTCCCGGTCTTCGAGCCGCGGCAGGTGCTCGACCCGGCGGATCCGATGACGATCGGCGCGATGGTAGGGCCCGAGGCGTTCACCGAGGTCAAGTACCTGGCCCACGCCAAGCAGCTGCAGGCGCTCGACCTGATTCCGCAGGTCTCGGCGGAGTTCGGGTCCGCCTTCAACCGCCTCTCCGGAGGCCTCGTCCGCAGCTACAGGGCCGGGGACGCCGAGACCGTCGTCGTCGCCCTCGGCTCGGTGCTGGGGACGATCGAGGACGCGATCGACGAGATGCGCGACCGGGGGGTCAGCATCGGCGCCCTCGCGATCAAGTCGTTCCGCCCCTTCCCACTCGAGGAGGTTCGCGAGGCGCTCGAGGGCGCGCGGCGGGTGGTCGTGCTCGAGAAGGCGCTCGCGGTCGGCATCGGCGGAATCGTCTCGGCCAACGTCCGGATGGCGCTCTCGGGGATCCAGCTCCATGGCTACACGGTGATCGCCGGGCTCGGGGGGCGCCCGATCACCAGGAAGTCGCTGATCGGCCTCTTCGAGGAGGCCGTCGCCGACCGGCTGGAGCCGCTGACCTTTCTCAACATGAAGTGGGACACCGTCGAGGCCGAGCTGAAGAGGATGCAGCAGGGCAGGCGGAGCGGCCCGCACGCGGAGAACATCATCCGCGACGCCGGGATCATCGCGGCGCGATCGCACTGAGGAGGCAGATGCCCGAGAAGAGAAAACCCCGTCCCAGCGAGCAGCAGGTGAAGTTCTACCAAGCGGGCAGCTTCGTGGTCGGCAATCGCCTGCTCGACCCCGAGCAGCGCTCCGTGCAGGCGCGCATGGACCGCTCCAACAGCCTCACCTCCGGGCACCGGGCCTGCCAGGGCTGCGGCGAGGCTCTCGGGGCCCGGTACGCGGTCGACGCCGCGATGCGCGCCACCGAGGGAAAGCTGATCGCCGCCAACGCCACCGGCTGCCTCGAGGTCTTCTCGACCCCGTTCCCCGAGTCCTCCTGGCAGCTTCCCTGGCTTCACTCCCTGTTCGGAAACGCTCCCGCCGTCGCGACCGGGATGGCGGCGGCGATGAAGGCGAAGGGGCGCGAGGACGTCCGCGTGATCGGTCAGGGGGGCGACGGCGGGACCGTCGACATCGGCTTCGGCTGCCTCTCCGGGATGTTCGAGCGAAACGACGACGTGCTGTTCATCTGTTACGACAACGAGGCCTACATGAACACCGGCGTGCAGCGGTCGGGCGCGACCCCACCCGCCGCCCGCACCGCCAACACGAAACCGATCGGAAAACACCCCGGCAACGTTTTCGGCCAGGGCAAGAACCTGCCACTGATCGCGATGGCCCACGAGGTCCCCTACGTCGCGACGGCGACCGTCGCCGAGCCGCGCGACCTCGAGAACAAGGTCGAACGCGCGATGGAGTTCCGCGGCGCCCGCTACCTCCATGTCTTCGTTCCCTGCCCGCTCGGCTGGGGCTCGGCCTCGCGCGACACGATCCGGGTCGCCCGGCTGGTCAAGGAGACCGGCCTCTTCCCCGTCTTTGAAGCCGAGCACGGGGAGGTGGTGGGGGTCTCGAAGATCCGCCGGCAGGTCCGGGTCGAGGAGTACCTGAAGCTGCAGCGCCGCTACGCGCACCTGTTCGGCGAGGAGCCGCTGACCGAGGTGATCGAGCGGGTGCAGGCGATCGCCGACCGCAACATCCGCCGCTTCGGCCTCCTCGCCTCCGCCGAGGAGAGCGCCGATCTTCCCGGCGACGCCGGGGACACCGCCGGTCGGCCCGATGGCCTCGAGCGACCGCCAGTCCCGAACGAGGAGAGCAACCTGATGCGGCTCCTCGCCGAGACGAGCAGGGGGCCACAGTGACCGACAAGGCGAGCAAGCCCTACGCGGTCACCCTCGATGTCGGCTCCAGCCTCGCCAATAAGACCGGCAACTGGCGCACCGAGCGGGCCGAGTACGTGGATCGCCTGCCTCCCTGCAACAACGCCTGCCCGGCCGGCGAGAACATCCAGCGCTGGCTCTATGAGGCCGAGGAGGGGGAGGAGGGCTACGAGCGGGCCTGGCGCAAGCTGGTGGAGGACAACCCGTTCCCGGCGATCATGGGCAGGGTCTGCTACCACCCGTGCGAGACCGCCTGCAACCGTGCGCAGCTCGATGAGGCGGTCGGGATCCACTCGGTCGAGCGCTTCCTCGGCGACGAGGGGATCAAACGGGGCTGGAGCCTTGCTGTCGACGCCGAGCCGTCAGGCAAGCGGGTCCTGATCGTCGGCGCGGGCCCCTCCGGGCTCTCTGCCGCCTACCACCTGAAGCGCCTCGGACACGAGGTCACCATCCACGAGGCGGGCCCGATGGTCGGGGGCATGATGCGGTTCGGCATCCCCAAGTACCGCCTACCGCGGGAGATCCTAGACGCCGAGGCGCAGCGCATCCTCGACCTCGGCATCGGGCTGGAGCTGAACACCAAGGTCGCCAACATCGAGGAGAGCATGCGCGAGGGAGGCTTCGACGCCGCCTTCCTCGCCGTCGGCGCCCACATCGGCAAACGCGCCTACATCCCCGCCGGCGAGGCCGCGCGGATCCTCGACGCCGTCTCGCTGCTTGAGAGCATGGAGGGGGAGGAGCGGCCGCTGCTCGGCAGGCGGGTGGTCGTCTACGGGGGGGGTGACACCGCGATCGACGCCGCCCGGACCGCGAAGCGGCTCGGCGCGACGGACGCGATCATCGTCTACCGGAGGACCCGCGAGCGGATGCCGGCCCACGACTTCGAGGTCGAGGAGGCCGAGGAGGAGGGCGTGATGATGAAGTGGCTCTCAACCGTCAAGCACGCCGACGAGGGAAAGCTGGTGCTCGAGCACATGGAGCTCGACGAGGGCGGCTTCCCCCAGCCCACCGGCGAGCTCGAGGAGCTGGAGGCGGACTCGCTGATACTCGCCCTCGGCCAGGATGTCGACCTATCGCTGCTCGAGGACGTCGAGGGGATCGAGGTCGAGGACGGCGTCGTCCAGGTCGGCCCGAACATGATGACCGGCCACCGGGGCATCTTCGCCGGCGGCGACATGGTTCCCGCAGAGCGCTCGGTCACGGTCGCGATCGGCCACGGCAAGAAGGCGGCCCGCAACATCGACGGCTGGTTGCGCGAACGCGAATACGCGCCCTCGCCCAAGCACGAGATCGCCGGCTTCGAGATGCTCAACACCTGGTACTACTCGGACGCGCCGCGCACCGTCCAGCCGCAGCTCGAGGTCGAGCGCCGTCGCTCCAGCTTCGAGGAGGTTCTCGGCGGCCTCGATTCCGACAACGCTCTATACGAGGCTCGCCGCTGCCTGTCATGCGGCAACTGCTTCTCCTGCGACAACTGCTACGGCGTCTGCCCCGACAACGCCGTGATCAAGCTCGGCCAGCCCGGCGAGCTCTACGAAATCGACCTCGACTTCTGCAAGGGCTGCGGAATGTGCGTCGCCGAGTGCCCCTGCGGCGCGATCGAGATGGTGCCCGAGCAGATTTGATCGGGTGACGTGACTGAATAGTCCGTCTCTGCGTCCCACCCGTCGGTCGCGTCCGATCAGGGTGGGCTTGTGGAAGATCGAGGTGATGAATCGGGCCAGGCCCTGATCCTCGCGCTCGGGGGCTCGCTCGTCCTGATCGCCGGCGCGCTGGCCCTGGTCGCGATTGCCGGCGCGGTGACCGGCAAGGGGAGGGCACAGCGCGCCGCCGACCTGGCGGCGATATCGGCGGCAAGGTCGATGCGCGACGAACTCCCGCGACTGCTCTCGCCGCCGACGCTCCCGAACGGGATGCCGAATCCGGCCCACATCAGCAAGCCGGTCTACCTCCTGCGGGCGCGGTCCGCGGCAGTCGCCGCCGGCGTCGCCAACGGAGTCGCCGCGACGAGGCTCGCCGTCTCGTTTCCCGACGCCCTCTCCTTCGCCCCGGTCCGGGCGAGGGCGGCGGTCCGCGGCGACCTGTCGGGAAGCGGCGGTCTGGTCGAGGCATCCGCCGAAGCGGAGGCCGCCGCCCCGGCCGGCGCGGCGCCGGCGATGCCGGCGGTCGCGAGCGGCGGCGGCTACAGCGGCCCCTTGGTCTATCGCCAGGGAGAGGGGATGCGCCCGGACGTCGCCGCGGCGTTCGACCTGATGGCCGCGGCCGCCGCGGAGGCGGGCATCGACCTCGTTGTCAACTCCGGGTTCCGCTCGGACGCCGAACAGGCGGCGCTGTTCGCCGCAAACCCCGACCCCCGCTGGGTCGCGCCCCCGGGCCACTCGCTGCACCGCTGCGCCACCGAGCTCGACCTCGGCCCGGACTCGGGCTACGGTTGGCTCGCGGCGAACGCCGCTCGGTTCGGCTTCACCGAGCGCTACTCATGGAAGCCTGGGCTCTTCGAAGGCTTCTCGGCACATCGCAGGCCGGGGCCCCGGTCCAGGCATACAATCCCTCCCGTGCTCATAGCACCCCGGGGAGGGCACCATCGCCGAGACTTGCTTCTCGCTTCTGCGCTCACCGCTCTGCTCCTGGCGGCCTTCGCGCCGCCTGCCATCGCCCGAAACGCCTATGTCGCCAACAGCGGTTCGGACAACGTCTCCGTGATCGACACGGCCACCAACCAGCTGCTCGGCGGCCCGACCGCAGCCCCCGCGGCCGAGTACGGGACCATCGCGATCACTCCCGACGGCAGCCGCGCCTACGTCGCCGACGGCGAAACCGACAGCGTCTCGGTGATCGACACCGCGACCAACCAGGTGGCCGGAGGGCCGATCACGGTCGGTGACTACCCGGTCGGGGTGGCGATCACCCCGGACGGCAAGCGTGCCTACGTCTCCAACGAAAGCTCGGACAGCGTCTCGGTGATCGACACGGCGACCAACCAGGTGGTGGGCTCGCCGATCACGGTCGGCGACGGGCCCTCCGGCGTCGCGATCACTCCCGACGGCAAGCGTGCCTATGTCGCCAACTACCGCTTCGGAGGCAGCGTCTCGGTGATCGACACCGCGACCAACCAGGTGGTCGGCGGGCCGATCACGGTCGGCGACGGGCCCTACGCGTTCGCGATCACTCCCGACGGCACGCGTGCCTACGTGATCAACCTCGACTCAAGCGACGTCTCGGTGATCGACACCGCGACCAACGCTGTGGTCGGCTCACCGATCCCCGTAGGCACCACCCCCTTCGGAATTGCGATCACGCCCGACGGCAGCCGCGCCTACGTCGCGAACAGCGTCGATAAGAGCGTCTCGGTGATCGACACCGCGACCAACCAAGTGGTCGGCGGGCCGATCACGGTCGGCATCGGGCCGTGGGGCATCGCGATCACCCCGAACGGCAAGCGTGCCTACGTCGCCAACTACAACGAGGGCGATGTTTCGGTGATCGACACCGCGACCAACCAGTCAACGGGCACGACTATCACTGTCGGCAACTCTCCGGACGCCGTGGCGATCGTCCCTGATCAGCCACCTGTCGCCTCCTTCTCCGACCCTTTTTCCCGCCCGGGGGTTCCAGTCGCATTCAACGCCTTCGGGTCCAGCGACCCCGACGGCTCAATCGCCAGTTATGACTGGGCATTCGGCGATGGAGCGCAGGCACCCAACGGCGGCCCGAAGCCGAGCCACGCCTATGGCAAGCCCGGCACCTACAGGGCGACCCTGACCCTGACCGACAACGAGGGCTGCTCGACCTCGCTGATCTTCACCGGCCAGACCGCCTACTGCAACGGATCGGCGCTGGCAAGCCAGACCCAGACGGTGAAGGTCGCCTACCCCGGGGTCCGCCTCAAGTGCCCGAAGAGCGCCAAGCCCAAGGGCTGCAAGTTCAAGCTCAAGGCCGTTACCAAGAAGAAGAAGGGCAAGGTTGAGAGCGCCATAGCCAAGGCCAAGGCCAAGGCCGGAAGGTCAGCGATCGTGTCGCTGAAGCCAAAGAAGAAGTTCAGGTCAAAGCTGGCCGCCGCCAAGAAGATCTTGGTCAAGGAGACGGTGACGATCGCTGGCTCCGAGCGGACGCGCTTTCGCAAGCTGAAGGTCGTTCAGTAGCAGAGGTCTGGAATCAGCCTGGGTCGCGGTCGCCAACCTAAGCGGCGTCGGAGCCGACCGGATCGCGCAGGGCGAAGCCGGGGGTAGGCAAGCACAAACCTCTTGTTACGGGGCCACCTCGCTCGGCGGCTCGCCGTCAGCCCAGGCGGCATAGATCGGGTGCGCCTCCCCCTCGGGGGCGATCCGCAGGGCGGGAAGCTGACCCTGAGCGAAAGTGCGGAACTCCTGGGAGGCCTGGCACTACGGCTATGTGCGGCCCCCGGCACCGTGCTCGCGGGAGGGGAACTCGGTAACGCCCGGTGGAGACGGCGTCGTCGCCGGGGGCGGCGGACTGCCGAGCTTCGTCCCCGCCCGCTTCCGGGCGCCGCTGATGCGGGCCGCCGCCCGCTGGGACGTCTCCGCCGCCCTTCTCGCCGCGCAGTTGATGGCCGAGTCGAACTTCAACCCGTATGCCTCCTCGCCCGCCGGTGCCCAGGGAATCGCCCAGTTCATCCCCTCGACAGCGGCCGCCTACGGCCTCGAGGACCCGTTCGACCCGGTTGCGGCGATCGAGGCCCAGGCCCACCTGATGTCGGACCTCATGCGGCGTTTCGGCTCGCCGCAGCTCGCCCTCGCCGCCTACAACGCCGGTCCCGGCTCTGTCGAGGACTGCGGCTGCGTTCCGGCGATCCCCGAAACCCAGGCCTACGTCAGTCGTATCCTCGGGCTCCTCGGCGGGTCCGGCGCCCTCCTGATGCCGGCGTTCGAAGTGAGGCTAGTTGCCTGACCCGGGACTGGACAGGCGGGCCGGGGGCGGGCTAAGGTCCGATTGGTGGAACTTCGAGAACCAAAAGTGTGGTTCTTGGCCACGGTGTCTCTCCTCTGTGTGCTGGCGACATTGCTCCCGTCGCGGGCCGCGGGCGCCAACCGGGTCTACTGGGGCAATGACAATGGATCGGCGATCTCGTTCGCGAACCTCGACGGAAGTGGCGGCGGGAACTTTTTCAACGGCGCGACCAACCCGGCGGGATTGGCGGTCGACTCCATCACGGGCCAGATCTACTACACCAACGAGGGCGCAAACACGATCGGCTTCCTCAACCCGGACGGGAGCCCTGGGGGCAACCTCAACACCGGCACGGCGACAGTGCAGGCGCCTGACGGCCTGGCGATCGACCCGGCCTCGAGGAAGATCTTCTGGGCCAATGACGCGGTTCCCGGTGCGATCTCCTTCGCAAGCCTCGACGGCAGCGGCGGAGGCGACCTGAACACCGCCGGAGCGACGCTCGAAGGCCCCTCGGGGGTCGCCGTCGATACCGCGAACGGCCGCGTCTACTGGGCGAACTACAACGGCGGGACGATCTCCTTCGCGAACCTTGACAACAGCGGCGGCGGCGATCTCGCGACGGGGGCTGCGACCCTCACCATTCCCGGCGGCGTTGCGATCGATCCGGCCTCGGGGCGAATCTTCTGGTCCGACCTGACTGGCGCGATCGCCTTCGCCAAGCTCGACGGAAGCGGTGGGGGGGATCTCCCGACCGGAAGCGCCCCGGTGAACGTGCCATGGGGCGTCGCAATCGACACCGAAGCGGGCATCGTCTACTGGGCCAACAACGGCGGCACGAAATCCGACGACGCGATCGGCTCCGCGAGGCTGGACGGTAGCGGAGGCGCCGCCGTCTCGGCGGCGGGTGCGAGCACAGAAGGGCCCGCGTTCCCGATCGTCCAGAAGGCCCCAGCCGGCACCGGACCGCCGACGATCAGCGGTGGCTCCGATGTCGGCACGACCCTCTCCTGCTCGCAGGGGAGCTGGGCGGCGGATGTTTTCGAGGCGCTCTTCTACCGAGCCCCCAGTGCCTTCGCCTACAGGTGGACCCGCGAAGACAATGAAATCGCCGGCGCGAGCACGGCGTCGATCAAAGCGACGAAAGACGGCAAGTACAAGTGCAGCGTGACCGGCTCGAACCAAGCCGGCGCCGCAACACAGACGAGCGCCCCCCACCGGGTGGGCGCTCCGGTGCCCCCCGACTTCGACACGGCGATCCTCGAAGGCAAGTTCCTCTACCTACGTCTCAAATGCGCACCCCGCTTCAAGCCGGAATGCATCGGCAGCGCCGCGGCGGTCACGGAAAAGGACCGCTGCACGACGAACAAGGGCCACCGTCACTGCAAGCACGGAAAGCAGATGACGGCCTCAGTCTCCGCGAAGCAGAAGCCGAACAAGTGGAAGGTCGCGAAGCTCAAGATCAAGCCCAAGTTCACCTCGACCGTGGCCAGGATGGCGAAGAAGCCGAGCAAGAAGCTGCTGACGGTCCGTCAGTCGGTCCACGCGAAGAAGTTCAAGAACGGCAAGACACAGTCGGTGTTCCACATCTATCGGGTGAGAACCGAAACGGAATGAAATACGCCCGCCGGCGGACTCCCGTGGCGTAAACTGCCGCCCGATGGCGACGGTCGAGGTAGAGGGTGTCGAGGGAATGCAGTCGATGCTGGGGCAGGAGATAGGCCCCAGCGAGTGGCGCACCGTCACCCAGGAGGACATCGACACGTTCGCCGGCCTCTCGGGCGACGACCAGTGGATCCACGTCGACGTCGAGCGGGCGAAGAAGGAGAGCCCGTTCGGGACGACGATCGCCCACGGCAACCTCACCCTCTCGCTCGTCGACGGGTTCCGCAAGGAGATGATCTCCTCGACCGGCTTCGCGTTCGGGGTCAACTACGGCTGGAACAAGATCCGCTTCCCCGCACCCGTCCCGGCCGGCGGCCGGGTCCGCGGCCGGGCCGAGGTCGTCTCGGTCGACGAGATCGGCGGCGGCTGGTGGCAGGTGGTGACCCGCTTCACGCTCGAGGTCGAGGGCAACGAGAAGCCCTGTTTCGTCGGCGACAGCGTCACCAGGGTGATGGCCCCCGAGGGTTGAGGAAGCGATCGGCGGCGACAACCCGGTCCTGATCCTCACCGGCCCGCCAGGGGTCGGCAAGACGACGGTCGCCGCGATCCTCGCCGAGCGCGCGCCCCGCGCGGTCCATCTCGAGGCCGACCATTTCTTCCGCTTCATCCGCTCCGGGTACGTCGAGCCCTGGAAGCCCGAGTCACAGGAGCAGAACGAGGCGGTGATGCGGGTGGTCGCCGCGGCCGCCGCAGGCTACGCGGACGCCGGCTACTTCACGATCGTCGACGGCATCGTGATCCCGGCCTGGTTCCTCGAGCCCCTCCGCCAGGCGCTGGCGGGCGCCGGACACCCGGTTGCCTACGCGGTGCTGCGAGCCCCACTGGAGGCCTGCACCGAGCGGGCCGAACTGCGGGAAGGTCCGTTCCTCGCCGACCCCGACGTGATCAGGCAGTCTGTGGGAGAGCTTCGCCGACCTCGGCGAGCTCGAGCCGAACGCCGTCGAGCTCGGTGAGGAGGGTCCCGAGGCGGCGGCGGAGATCATCGCCGCCCGCCTCGAGGCCGGTCAGCTCAGCCTCTGAGCCCGCCCTATTCGACCGTGAGCGTGCCTTCCATCCCCGCTTCGCGGTGGCCCGGGACCGAGCAGTAGAAGGTGTACTTGCCCGGTTTCAGGCCTTCCAGCGTCGCGCTCGAGGAGCCTTCCGTGATGATTTCGGTTTTGCCCTCTTCTTCGCCGCCCGAGCTTTCGACAGAGACGTCATGGCCCAGCGCCTGCGGGTTGTTGAAATCGATCGTCACGTCGCCGGCCTTGGCCGTCACTTCCTTCTGGGTGAAGGCGAGCCCGCCGCCCGGGTCGGCTTCGATTTCGACCGTCGAGCCGCCGCCGGCTTCGGCGCCGCCCCCTTCGCCGCCCGCTTCAGATTCCCCGGCGGCCGCCCCACTCGAAGCTTCGGTTTCGGTTTCGGTCGTAGTGCCGTTGTCGCTGCCGCAGGCGACGAGCGCGACCGCGGCAAGCGCGAGGACGAGCAGGGGCAGGGCCTTCTTCATCGACGGGGTCCTTTCCTAGGGGACTGGGCTGACCTGACTCTAAACCCGCATACGCGCGGCGGCAAACCCCGGTTCACCTGCCCTCGAATTCGGGGGCCCCGCCCCCGAAGAAGGCTGTCACGCCCGCCCTCAGGTCCTCGGTCGCCATGCTGTCGGCGATCCCGTGGCGCTCGATCTGGAGGTGCTCGGTGAGGCTGTTCTCGATGCTCTGACCGCACAGCACTTTTACCATCCGCACGTAGTGGGGGGCCTTGGCCGCGAGCTTCTCGGCCTTCGCCCGGGCCCGATCCATCAACTCCTCGGGCGCGACGACCTCGGCGACGATTCGCTCGGCGAGGGCGTCGTCGGCTCCCATGTTGGGGTCGTTGAGCAGGATCTCCATCGCCCTGCTGGGGCCGACCACGCGCGGCAGGAAGTAGGTCATCCCGCCGTCAGGCGAGGCGCCGATCCGACCATAGGCGCAGGCGAAGAACGCGTCCTTCGAGGCGATCCGGGTGTCGCAGGAGAGGGCCAGCGAGAAGCCGGCGCCGGCGGCGGGGCCGTTGATGGCCGCGATCACCGGATACGGGATCCGGCGCAGGTCGATGATCGCAGTGTGGAGGGCCTCGGCGCCGCGGCGAACCTGTGCCGGGAGGTCGACCGAGTCGTCTTCGACCCCGTCCCTGAACGTGTTGACGTCGCCGCCGGCGCAGAACGCCTTGCCGGAGCCGGTGACGATCAGCGCCCGTAGGGGGGCCTCGTCGGCAAGCCAGGCGAAGACGGTCATCATCTCGGCGATCATCTCGGGGCTCATCGCGTTGAACGCGTCGGGGCGCTCGAGGGTCAGGGTCCCGATCTCGCCGTCGATCTCGAGTCGGAGCGTGTTCAGCTCGGGTGGGCTCAGTGTCTCGGTCGTCATCTGGGTCTCCGTGTCGGGGCGTTGTCTTGGCCGGCTGGCCAGGAGCCTACTCTTTGGTCGATGGCCGAAGCCCACCAAGAGGACAGCACGACGCGGGCCGAGCGGATCGCGCAGCAGCGCCGCGAGCTGCCCGATTCCCCCGGGGTCTACCTGTTCCACGGCGCCGGCGGCGAGCTCCTCTACGTCGGCAAGGCGCGCTCGATCCGCAAACGGGTGGCCTCGCACTTCTCCGGCGGCGAGACCCGACTCACCTCGCGGGTGGACCGAATCGAGTCCCTGGTCACCGCGACCGAGGCCGAGGCGCTGCTCGCCGAGCAGAGCTTCATCAAGCGCCACCGGCCCCGCTTCAACATCCGCCTCCGCGACGACAAGTCCTACCCCTACGTCTGCGTCAGCCTCGACGAGGAGTACCCCCGGGTCTACTTCACCCGCGAGAAGCACCGGGCGGGACGCGCCTATTTCGGCCCGTTCTCGAGCGCCAAGCGGGTCCGCGAGACACTCGACCTGCTCGGCAAGCTGTTCCAGTTCCGCACCTGCGAGGGGGCCGAGCCCGGCCGCCGGTCGGGCAGCCCCTGCCTCGACTACTTCATCAAGCGCTGCGGGGCGCCGTGCGTCGGCTACATCAGCAGCGAGGAGTACCGTCGCAACATCGACGCGATCGTCGACTTCCTCTCGGGTCGCTACCGCCAGGTCGAAGCGGACGAGGAGGCGAAGATGGACTCGGCCGCGGCCGCCCAGGAATTCGAGCGGGCCGCGGTGCATCGCGACCGACTGAAGGCGATCCGCTCGCTGTTCGAGCGCCAGCGGATCGCCGGCGGATCCGTCGGCACCGCCGACCTGATCGGCGTCGCCACCGAGGGCGCCGACGCCAACGCCCAGGTCTTTCAGGTCCGCGACGGGATCCTCGCCGAGCGCCAGAGCTTCTACCTCGACAACCAGGCCGAACGCGAGCCGGCCGAGGTCGCCGAGGAGTTCCTCGGCCAGTACTACTCGGCCTCGCCCTCGGTGCCGCGGACGATTGTCGTCGGGCCCTACCTCGCGGAGCGCGCCGAGCTGCTCGCCGCCGCCCTCAGCGAGCAGCGGGGGGCGCCGGTCGAGGTCAGGGTCGCCGAGCGCGGCGACAAGCGACGGCTGCGCGAGCTCGCCGAGCGCAACGCCCGGCTCGCCCTCGACCAGGATCGCCTCCGCCGCGAGCACCGGCGCCAGCGCCGGGTCGACGCCCTCGCCGACCTAAGCGAGGCGCTCGGGATGGAGGAGCTGCCGGTGCGGATCGAGGGCTACGACATCTCCAACCTCGGCGCCGAGCACACCGTCGCCTCGATGGTCGTCTTCGAGGGCGGCGCAACCAAGAAGTCCGACTATCGCCGCTTCAGAATCAGACGGGGCGACGAAATCGACACCGCGCCGCCCCCGGACGCGGAAGCGAGGGGGCATCACGATCTGATTCCTGCGACCGAGCGGGAGCAGAGGAGGCGGCGCGTCGATTCCCCGCCGCGGGCGGGTGGGAAGCAGGACGACTTTGCCTCTATGGAGGAGGTGTTATCCCGGCGGGTCAACCGCTACCTCGAGCAGGCCGACCTCTCGCCCCACGACGGCAAACGCGACGAGAGCTTCGCCTCGCTGCCCTCGCTGGTGGTGATCGACGGCGGCAAGGGCCAGCTGGCCGCGGCGCTGCGGGCGCTGGGGCCATTCGTCGAGCGCGGGGTCGCGGTCGCCTCGCTGGCGAAGCGGGAGGAGGAGGTGTTCATGCCGGGCCGTGCGGTGCCGATCGACCTGGCGGCCGACTCGGAGGCGTCGAAGCTCCTTCAGCGGGTGCGCGACGAGGCGCACCGGTTCGCGATCGAACACCATCGCGGCCGCCGCGACAAGGCGATGACCGGCTCGGTCCTCGACGAGATCAAGGGCGTCGGCGCGGCGCGCAAGCGCGCACTGCTCCAGCACTTCGGCTCGCCCGAGCGGCTGATCGCCGCCAGCCGTGAGGAACTCGAGGCCGTTCCCGGGGTGCCGGGCAAAGTTGCGCGCGACATCCATGAGCAGCTGAACAGGACGGGATAGATGGCCGATTCGGAGACCGGGGTGACGATGGTGGTCATCACCGGCCACTCAGGGGCGGGGAAGTCTGAGGCGATCGCCGCCTTCGAGGACGGCGGCTACTTCTGCGTCGACAACCTGCCGCCGCGGATGATCGGCAGCCTCGGCGAGCTGTTCCGCCACCACGGCAGCGGCGTCGAGCGGGCGGCGGTCGTGTCCGACGTCCGCGGCGGCGACTACTTCGACGACCTGATCCAGGTCCTCGACGACCTCGACGCCGACGGGCTGAAGCCGAAGGTCCTGTTCCTCGAGGCCGGCGAGGAGACGCTCGTCGACCGCTACAAGGAGACCCGCCGGCGCCACCCGCTGGCCCCCGAGGGGCGGATCATCGAGGGGATCCGGGCCGAGCGCGAGCTGCTCGGGCCGCTGCGGGCCCGGGCCGACGTCGTGATGGACACCAGCGACCTGACCAGCGGCGCCCTCCGCAGCCGGATCGCCGAGGAGCTGCTCGGCAGCGACGGCGGCGGCAAGCTCGCGCTCACCCTGCTCACCTTCGGGTTCAAGAACGGGCCGCCGCGCGACGCCGACCTGACCCTCGACGTGCGCTTCCTGCCCAACCCCCACTACGTCGACGAGCTGCGTCCTCTGACCGGCCTCGACGAGAAGGTGCGCGAGTACGTCGAGTCCGGGACCCAGGCCGGCGAGTTCTACGGGCGCCTGCTGCCGCTGCTCGAGTTCCTGGTCCCTGCCTATGTCGCCGAGGGCAAGAGCCACCTGACGATCGCGATCGGGTGCACGGGGGGCCGCCATCGCTCGGTGACTGTGGCCGACCGGATCCGCCGCGCTCTCGACGGGCGCGAGAACGTGACCCTGCGGGTCAAGCACCGCGACGTCGAGCTCGACTCGTAAGAATCGACCTCGTGAGCGAACCGGTCATCCGCGTGCGCGGGCTGCGCAAGAGCTACGGCGCCTTCGAGGCGCTGCGCGGCGTCGATCTCGAGGTGCGCGCCGGCGAGGTGTTCGCGATCCTCGGGCCGAACGGGGCGGGGAAGACGACGACGGTCGAGATCCTCGAGGGCTACCGCGGCCGCGACGCCGGTGAGGTGGCGGTCCTCGGCGAGGACCCGACCCGCGCCGGCCGCCCATGGCGCGAGCGGATCGGGGTCGTGCTCCAGAGCTGCCGCCTCGACCCCTACCTGACCGTGCGCGAGAGCCTCGACCTCTTCAGCGGCTACTACGCAGCGCCGCGGCCGGTCGCCGAGGTGATCGAGCTCGTCGGCCTCGAGGTGGAGGCTGAGACCCGCGCCGGCAGGCTCTCCGGCGGCCAGCAGCGCCGGCTCGACGTCGGGATGGCGCTGGTCGGCGACCCCGAGCTCCTGTTCCTCGACGAGCCGACCACCGGGTTCGACCCGTCGGCGCGGCGCCAGGCCTGGGACGCGATCGCAGGTCTCCGCGACCTCGGCAAGACGATCGTCCTCACGACCCACTACATGGACGAGGCGCAGCGGCTCGCCGACCGGGTGGCGATCATCGCCCGCGGCGTGATCGTCGCCCGCGGCACGCCCGAGGACCTCGGCGACCGCGAGGCCCAGCCCTCGACGATCACCTACCGCCGCGACGGCGAGGAGGTCAGCATCCGGACGACCACCCCGGTCAGGACCCTGAACGAGCTCACCGGCGATGCCCTCGCGGCGGGCGTCGACCTCGAGGGCCTGGAGGTGACCCGGCCCAGCCTCGAGGACGTCTACCTTGAGCTGACCGAAGAGCGATGAGCCTCGTCCTGCACCAGTTCCGCTACGACCAGAAGATCTTCTGGCGGAATCCCGCGTCGGTGTTCTTCACGGTGATGTTCCCGGTGATTGTGTTCCTGATCCTCGCCGTGGTCTTCAACGGGGAAACGGTCCACGTCCGCGGAGGTGTCGACGCGACGACGTACTACGTGCCGGCGATCATGACTCTTTCGATCATCTCTGCGACGATGCAGACGCTGGCGATGACGCTCGTGATCGCCCGCGAAGACGGCAGGTTGAAGCGGGGCCGGGGCACGCCGATGCCGCCCTGGGTGTTCATCGGCGGCCGCGTCGGCAACTCGATCGTCGTCGCGCTGCTGATGATGATCCTGCTGGCGGCGATCGGCGCCGCCCTCTACGGAGTCGACGTCCCCTGGGGCAGGCTGCCGGCGGTCCTGCTGACGCTCGTCGTCGGCGCCACCTCGTTCTGCTGCCTCGGGATCGCGCTGACCGCGGTAATCCCCTCACAGGACGCAGCGGCGCCGATCGTCAACGCACTGCTGCTCCCGCTCTACTTCCTCTCCGGGGTATTCATCCCCGAAGACCAGCTTCCGAGCGGCGTCGTCCACTTCGCCGACCTGTTCCCGATCCGCCACTTCTTCGACGCTTTCCTCGACGCCTACGTTCCCGCAGGGGGCGGCGCCGTCTCCTGGGACAACCTCGCGATCGTCACGCTCTGGGGTGTGGCGGGCCTGATCCTCGCGATCCGATACTTCCGCTGGACCCCGCGAGCGGCCTGAGCCCACCGCGCACCGGCCCGTTCGCCCGTATAGCCTCCGCGAAAGATGCTGCATCACGTCCTTCTCGAGGTCTCGGACCTGGACCGGAGCGCCGCCTTCTACGATGCGCTGCTCGCTCCGCTCGGCTGGCGCCGCCACTTCGAGGAGGACGAGACGGTCGGGTGGGGCATCGCCAAACCGGTCTTCTTCATCGCAGCCCATCGGGCGCCGCAGCCCGGTTTCGGCCTGCTCAGCTTCACCGGCCTCGGGATCGTCGCGGTGAAGGCGGCGTGGGAGGGGGGAGTGGGCGCCGGCGGCACAAGCACCGGCGACCCTGGAGATCATCGGTCGCACGGATCGGGCTCCTACTCGGCCTTCCTCCAGGATCCCGACGGGTACGAGATTGAGGTAACCGTCGGCAGTGACTGAAACGACTCGAGAAGGGAATTACTCATGGCAGTGAAGGTGGGCATCAATGGCTTCGGGCGCATCGGGCGAAACATCTTCCGCGCCGCCCACGCGGCGGGGGCTGATCTCGACTTCGTCGCGGTCAACGATCTGATCGACCCCGAGACGATCGCGCACCTGCTCAAGTACGACTCCACGTACGGCCGCTTCCCCGGCGAGGTCGAGGCGGGCGAGGAATCGATCTCGGTCGACGGGAAGGTACTGAAGACCTTCTCCGAGACCGATCCGGCATCGCTGCCGTGGGCGGACCTCGGCGTCGACGTCGTTATCGAGTCGACCGGGCACTTCACCGACCGCGACGGCGCCGCCAAGCACCTCGAGGCCGGCGCCAAGAAGGTGATCATCTCGGCGCCCGCCAAGGACCCCGACGTGACCGTCGCGCTCGGCGTCAACTTCGACGCCTACGACCCCGAGAGCCACCACATCATCTCCAACGCCTCCTGCACGACCAACTGCCTGGCGCCGGTTGCGAAGGCGATCAACGACTCGATCGGGATCGAGCTGGGGCTGATGACGACGATCCACGCCTACACCGCCGACCAGCGGCTGCAGGACATGCCGCACAAGGACCCGCGCCGGGCGCGGGCCGCGGCGGTCAACCTGATCCCGACCACTACCGGCGCCGCGAAAGCGGTCGGGCTCGTCCTGCCGGAGCTGAACGGAAAGCTGAACGGGATCTCGGTCCGGGCGCCGGTCATCACCGGCTCGGTCGTCGACCTCGTCTTCACCCCGTCGGAGCCGACCGACCCCGAGGCGGTCAACGCGGCGGTCAGGGCAGCGGCCGAGGGGCCGCTCGAGGGGATCCTCGCCTACACCGAAGACCCGATCGTCTCGACCGACATCGTCGGCGACCCGCACTCCTCGATCTTCGACGCGAAGCAGACGATGGGGATCGGCGACGGGAAGATGATCAAGGTCGTGTCCTGGTACGACAACGAGTGGGGCTACTCCAACCGCTGCGTCGACCTGGCCGGCATGGTCCTCTGACCGCACGAAGCCGGTGAGCTTTTCGAAGGCAAGCGTTCGCGACGCCCCGGTCGCGGACGAGCGGGTGCTGCTCCGGGTCGACATGAACGTCCCCCTCACCAATCCCGCCGCCTCCTCTGCTTCAGGGACCCCGGAGGAATCAGATATGGATCCGGGGTCCCTCCCGCGTCCGGGGGCGGCGGGGATCGCGGTGGCCGATGACACCCGAATCCGCGCGGCGCTGCCGACGATCGAACTGCTCCGCGAGCGCGGTGCCTCGATCGTCCTCTGCTCCCACCTCGGGCGCCCGGGGGGCAGGCCGGACCCGGGGCTGTCGCTGCGGCCGGTCGGAGAGCGGCTGGCCGAGCTGATCGGCGCCGAGGTCCGCCAGGCGCCTGCCGTGGTCGGCCCGGAGGTCGAGGAGCTGGCGGGCGCGCTCGGGCCGGGCGAGATGCTGCTGCTCGAGAACCTCCGCTTCGAGCAGGGGGAGACCGAGAACGACCCCGAGCTTGCGAGGGCGCTGGGCGCGCTCGGCTCGATCTACGTCAACGACGCCTTCGGCGCCGCCCACCGCGCCCACGCCAGCACCGAGGGCGTCGCCCATGTCCTCCCGGGCTACGCCGGCCTCCTGCTCGAGCGTGAGGTGACCGAGCTGACGGCGGTCGTCGAGTCGCCGGCGCGCCCACTGGTCGTCGTCCTCGGCGGGGCCAAGGTCTCCGACAAGATCGGCGTCATCGACCGCTTCCTCGAGATCGCCGACCGGATCCTGATCGGCGGCGCGATGTGCTTCAGTTTCTTCCGTGCTCAGGGGGTCGCGACCGGCAATTCGCTGGTCGAGGAGGAGGGGGTGAAACTCGCGGCCGAGGCACTCGAGCGCGCCGACGGCTCCGAGTGCGAGCTGTCGCTCCCGGTCGACCTCGTCCTCGCCGATGAATTCGACGCCTCGGCCGAGCGCCGCGAGAGCGACGGGATCGAGGTGCCGGACGGGTGGATGGGGCTCGACGTCGGCCCCCGCACGGCCACCTCCTACGCGGAGGCGATCGCCGGCGCCGGGACCGTCCTCTGGAACGGCCCGATGGGGGCGTTCGAGCTCGAGCCCTTCGCGGCGGCCACCCGCACCGTCGCCGAGGCGGTCGCGGCGGCCCCCGGCACTACCGTCGTCGGCGGCGGCGACTCGGTCGCCGCCGTGCGCCAGTTCGGGCTTGCAGACAGGATCGATTGGATCTCGACTGGAGGAGGAGCGTCCTTGGAGCTGTTGGAGGGAAAGAAGCTGCCGGGAATCGAGGCCTTGATGGAGCGGGGGGCCGCGGCGGACGCGGCCGCGAGACGGAGCGACCGACCGTCGAGATCTGATTCCTCGGTAGGGAGCGACGGCGAAGCATTTACAGAGGGCGAGCGATGACGCGGACACCGTTGTTGGCGGCCAATTGGAAGATGCACAAGACCGTCGCCGAGGCGGCGCAGTTCGTCGACGCGCTGCTGCCCCGGATCGCGGCCACCGAGCACGACGTCGTGATATGCCCCTCGTTCCTGGCCCTGCGCGAGGTCGTCGAGCGCTCGCGCGGCAGTGCCGTCCGGGTCGCGGCGCAGAACATGCACGAGGCCGAGGAGGGCGCCTTCACCGGCGAGGTTTCGGCGCCGATGCTGGTTGAGGCCGAGGTCGAGGCCGTGGTCCTCGGCCATTCCGAGCGGCGCCAGCTCTTCGGCGAGACCGACGAGGCGCTCTTCCGCAAGGTCCCGGCGGCGCTCGCTGCGGGGCTCGAGCCGATCCTCTGCGTCGGCGAGAGCGAGGACGCCCGCGACGGCGGCCAGACCGACGCCGTCCTCGAGGGTCAGCTGCGAGCCGACCTCGCCGCCGTCGAGCCGACGCGGCTAGCCGAGGTGACGATCGCCTATGAGCCGATCTGGGCGATCGGGACCGATCGAACCGCGACACCGGATCAGGCCCAGGAGACGATCGCCTTCATTCGCGACATCCTGCGCGAGGGCGGCGCCGAAGCCGACAGGGTGCGGATCCTCTACGGCGGCTCGGTCAAGCCCGCCAACGCGGCAGAGCTGATGGCCCAGCCCGACATCGACGGGGCGCTGGTCGGCGGCGCCAGCCTCGACCCGGCCGACTTCGCGGCGATCGTCGAGGCGGCGGGCTAGCTTGGCGGCGCCCACCGTTCCCGCGGTCGCCCTCGTCATCCTCGACGGGTGGGGCATCGCAGAGCCGGGGCCCGGCAACGCGATCTCGCTGGCAGAGACGCCGGTCTTCGACCGCCTCTGGTCCGACTTCCCGCACACCCAGCTCTCCGCCCAGGGGCGCGACGTCGGCCTTCCCGACGGGCAGATGGGCAACTCCGAGGTCGGCCACCTCAACCTCGGCGCGGGCGCGGTCGTCAGGCAGGACCTGGCCCGGATCGACGACGCGATCGCGGACGGAAGCTTCTTCGAGAACGAGGCGCTGCGTGCGGCATGCGACCGGGCCCGCCGCGGCCCCCGCGGCCGGCTTCACCTCCTCGGTCTGGTCTCCGACGGCGGCGTCCACTCCGGCTGGGAGCACATCGAGGCGGCGATCGAGCTCGCCACCCAGGAGGGCGTCCCCGACGTCGTATTCCATGCCTTCACCGACGGCCGCGACACCCTGCCGCATGGCGGCGCCGAGTACGTCGCCGAGCTCGAGCGGTGGCTCTACCGGGCGGGCCGGGTCGCGACCGTCTCGGGCCGCTACTACGCGATGGACCGCGACACCCGCTGGGAGCGGACCAAGCTCGCCTACGACGCGATCGTCCACGGCGAGGGCCTGCGGTCGCCGAGCGCGGGGGAGGCGGTCAGCGCCGCCTACGACAGGGGCGAGACCGACGAGTTCATCAAGCCGACGGTTATCGGCGAGTACGACGGCGCGGCGCCGGGCGACGTCGCGATCTTCCTCAACTTCCGCCCCGACCGGGCGCGGGAGATGACCCGGGCGCTGGCCGAGCCGGGCTTCGAGGAGTTCTCGCGGAGCGGCGGCCCCGAGCTCGACCTGACGACGATGACCGCGTACCGCAAGGGCTGGCCGTATCCGGTCGCCTTCCCCGAGGAACGGCCGCGGACGACATTGGCCGAGGTCGTGGCCGAGGCCGGGATGCGCCAGCTCCACGTCGCCGAGACCGAGAAGTACGCCCACGTCACCTACTTCTTCAACGGCGGCCGCGAGGACGAGTGGGACGGGGAAGAGCGGAGCCTCGTCGAGTCCGCCCGCGACGTTCCGACCTACGACCACAAACCGGAGATGAGCGCCCGCGCCGCCGCCGACACGTTCGTCGAGCGCTGGTCGGGCGGCGGGTACAGGTTCGGGATCATCAACTTCGCCAACCCGGACATGGTCGGCCACACCGGTGTGATCCCGGCCGCGGTCGCCGCGGTCGAGGCAGTCGACGCCTGCCTCGGCGACATCGTCGCCGCGGTCACCGAAGGCGGCGGCGCCTGCATCGTGACCGCGGACCACGGCAACTGCGACCACATGCTCGAGCCGGACGGGTCGCCGAACACCGCCCACTCTCTTAACCCGGTGCCGCTGATCGTCACCGAGGAAGGGCTCGAGCTGAGGCCGGCGGGAATCCTCGCCGACGTCGCCCCGACAGCGCTGCAGCTGCTCGGCATCCCGCAGCCGGAGGCGATGACCGGGCACTCGCTGCTCGATGAGGGTTGAGCCGCAGCGCCTCGGCTTCGAGATCGGCGCCCGCGACGGCGCCGCCAGGGCCGGCGTCCTGGAGACCGCCCACGGCCCGGTCGCGACCCCGGCCTTCATCCCGCTCGCGACCAAGGGGACCGTCCGCTCGCTCGACTCGCCCGAGGTCGTCGGCATCGGCTACGAGCTGGTGCTCGGCAACACTTACCACCTGTTCGTCACCCCCGGGCCCGACAGGATCGCTGCGGCCGGCGGTCTGCACGGTTTCATGGGCTGGGAGCGGGCGCTGATCACCGACTCGGGTGGGTTCCAGGTCTTCTCGCTCGCTCACGGCGGCGTCGCCGATGAGGTCAAGGGGAGCGGGCGGCCCGGGGGCGGCGAGCACGGTGCCGTGGTCAGCATCGACGAGGACGGCGCCCGCTTCCGCTCATACCGCGACGGGTCGGAGCTGTTCATCTCGCCCGAGGTATCGATGGAGGTACAGGCGAAGCTCGGGTCCGACATCGCCCTCGCCTTCGACGAGTGCACGCCCTACCACGCCGACCGCGAGTACACGGCGCGCTCGATGGAGCGCACCCACCGCTGGCTCGGCCGCTGCCTGGCCTGGCACCGGGAGAGCGGCCCCGAGCGCCAGGCGGTCTTCGGGATCGTCCAGGGCGGAGTCCACGAGGACCTGCGGCGCGAGTCGGCGCAGGCGGTCTCCGAATCGGCTGTCGACGGGATCGCGATCGGCGGCACGCTCGGGCGCGACAAGGACGAGATGCGGGGCGTGCTGGCGCTGACTGCGCCGCTCCTACCGGCCGAGGCTCCCAAGCACCTGCTCGGGATCGGCGACGTCGACGACCTGCTGGGCGGCATCGCGCTCGGCCTCGACGTCTTCGACTGCGCGATCCCGACCCGACTCGCCCGCCACGGGACCGCGCTCGTCCCGGGCCCCGAGCACCGCTTCCGCCTCGACCTTCGCAAATCGGGCTGGGAGGGGAACCGCGACCCGATCGTCGAGGGCTGCCCCTGCGATGCCTGCGCCCGCCACGACCGCGACTACCTCTCCTATCTGTCTCGGGCCGAGGAGCTGACCGCCGTCCGCCTCCTCTGCCTCCACAACCTCACCTTCCTGCGGCACCTGATGACCGGCTCCCGCGCGGCGATCGAAGCGGGGGCATTCGATGAGTACAGCGCGCGAATCCTCTCCGGCGGGTCGCCGTACGAGTAGCTCGGCTATTCGGTGTTCTTTTCGACGAGTTCCTTGAACTCATCGACGACCCTGTTGACGGTGTTGCCCGCGACTTCGGTCGCGTGGACGCCCCTGGCGCGGTCGGTCGCGAGGATCACCGCGGTCGCGACCGCGGCGGCGATGAGAACCAGGGCCACGAGGGCGAGGACGAACCTCGCGAAGCGCGAGAAGGCGCCCCGTTTGGCGGGCGCCGCGGGTGGTGGGGGGCCCATCGCCGGAGGGGGCGCCGGCTCTGGGCGGGGCCGCGGCGGCGGGAACGGCCTGAACTCGGTCCGCCCGGTCTCCTCGAGGCGGCGGGTCGCGGCCTCGTCCTCGAGGACCCGGGTCGCTGACGTCCCTTCTTCCAGCGGCAGGGTCACGTCCTCGCCTTCGAGACCGAGCCGGAGGCCGCCGGCGAACTCGTCGGCGCTCGCGTAGCGGCGGTTCGTGTCGCCCTCGAGCGCCCGCAGGACGGCGCCGCCGAGCGGCTCCGGCACCTCGTCGTTGTACGTGCTCGGCGGCAGCGGTCGCTCGTTCTGCTGGCGCACGGCGAGCTCGGCGAGGGTCGAGCCCTCGTAGGGCAGCCGGCCGGTGAGGAACTGATAGAGGACGACCCCGAGCGCGTAGACGTCGGTCGCGGGCGTCGCCTCCTCGCCGCGGACCTGCTCGGGGGAGAGATAGGCGGCGGTGCCGACGACCGATCCCACCTGGGTGATCCGCGTCTGTTCGATCGCCCGCGCGATCCCGAAGTCGGTCAGTTTGACCGTCAGATCCTCGCCTCCGAGTGGGCCGCCTACGATCATCAGGTTTCCCGGCTTGACGTCACGGTGGATGATCCCCCGGCGGTGCGCGTAGTCGAGCCCGCTACAGGCCTGGATCCCGATCTCGGCCGCGAAGCGCGGCTCCAGCGGGCCCTGCCGCTGCAGGATCTGCGCCCCGGATCGGCCCTCGACGTACTCCATGACGATGTAGTGGCGGCCCTGGTCGATCCCGGTGTCGTAGACCTGGACGATGTTGGGGTGGATCAGTTTGGCCACGGCGAGCGCCTCGCGGCGGAAGCGGGCCACGAACCGCTCGTCATCCGAGAGGTGCTCGGCGAGGATCTTGACCGCCACGGTCCGCTCGAGGATGCGGTCCGTCGCCCGGTGGACGGTCGACATCCCGCCCGAGCCGAGCCGGCCGTCGATCTCATATCTGCCCGAGAGGAGCCCGGACTCCATCAGCCGCCCGCCCGATCGCCTTCGGCCGGGCTCGCAGGTTCGACCCCGCCGGACGGGGGTTCTTCCTTCTTTTCCTGGCCCGGTGGGATCCTTTCCTGCCCGGGGGGCCCACCGGACGGGCCCTGTTCGGCCGGCGGCGCTTCTTCTTCTTCCTGTTTTTCTTCCTTTTCCCGTTCCTTTTCGGCTTTCTCTTCTTCCTTTTCGGCCTTCTTTTCGGACCCTTCGCCCGCTTCTTCTTCGGTTTTCTTGGGCGCGATTTCCGCCGGTGCGACGCTTTCGGGTTCTTCCGCCTCTTCGCATTCCGCGACGACTTCGCTGAGCCGTTCGGATCCGTCGCTGAGCGCTTCCTTCAGCTTCCTGTCGACGCCTTCGAGCGCTTCGACCTGTTCGCTGACCTGCCCCGCCGCGCTTTCCGCGCCGACGCAGTCCCCTTCGTCGGCGAGCTGCTTGACCGATTCGAGGTTGGCGGTGATCTCCCGCGCGGTGTGGCCGGGGAGCAACTTGGCGTCTTCGCCGCCGCAGGCGGAGAGGGCCGCCACCACGAGTGCGCCGACGGCGGCGGCGATCGCTGTCCTTGTCAGGCCAAGCATCCTGGCGAGTCTAGAGAACGGGTTCGGGATCAAATTTGCCTGCATCTGCGCGTCAATGGCCGATGAAGAGGCGATCGGCGAGGGGTTTCGGGAGGTCGGCGGCGACGATCGAGTCGGCCGTCCTCTCGATGTCGTACGCGCTGCGCTTGAAGAGGACGCTCTCGGCCTCGGTGTCGAGGACGAGCCAGGCCGCCCGCGGATCGCCGTCGCGCGGCTGTCCGACGCTACCGGGATTGAGCAGCCAGCGTCCGCCGCCGACGTCGATCAGGGAACCGTCGGCGGCCTGGGCGCTGCGAACGTCGCCCCGCTCTCCTTCGAGCCGGGTGAAGAAGAGCGCCACGTGGGAATGCCCGATCAGGCAGATCCTCTCCGTCTGGGCGTCGAGGCAGGCACCGGCCTGCTCGCGGGTCAGGACGTACTCCCAGATCGGGTCCCTCGGGGAGGCATGGCAGAGTTCGATTCCGTTCCGCTGCCCGGCGGGCTCGAGGTCGCGGAGGAACCCCAGGGTCTCCTCGCCGATCACGCTCTGCGTCCAGCGAACAGCCGCCGCGGCGGTCTCCGAGAAGGCCTCGACGTCGAGTGTGCCGAGAACTGCGAGGTCATGGTTGCCGGCGAGGCAGAGCGAGCACCGCTCGCGGACGATGTCGGCGCACGCGTCAGGCTCCGGCCCGTAGCCGACGACGTCGCCGAGGCACCAGATCTCGTCGGCCTCCACGGCCTCGATCGAGTCGAGGCATGCCTCGAGCGCGGCCAGGTTGGCGTGGATGTCTGCGATCACGGCGACCCGCAAGGGAGGCAGGGTACCCGGGGCCGGCGTGGCTCATACGATGATGAGGGTGACCGTGACCGACTCGATAGCCGAGCTGCGCTCGGCGGTGAACCAGGCAGCCCGGGCCCTGCGCGCGGGCGAGGCGACCAGCCCTGAGCCGTCTCTCGACCGGCCGCCCAAGCCGGAGCTGGGCGATTACAGCTCGAACGCCGCGATGCTTCTCGCCGCTCCGCTCGGCGAAGCGCCGCGCGACGTCGCGTCGCGCCTCCGCGAAGAGCTCGAGCGCGATCTCGCCGCGAGCGGAAGCGTCGACCGGGTCGAGGTGGCGGGGCCGGGCTTCGTCAATCTGTTCCTCTCGGACGCCTGGTACCGGCGGGCGCTGGCCCGGCTCGGGGAAGCCGGGGAGGCCCTCGGGCCGGTTCCGACCGCGGCCCCGAAGCGGATCCTGGTCGAGTTCGTCTCCGCAAACCCCACCGGTCCCCTGCACGTCGGCGGCGGCCGCCACGCCGCCTACGGCGACTCCCTCGTCCGCCTCCTCGAGGCCGTCGGCCATCGGGTCGAGCGCGAGTACTACGTCAATGACGGCGGCGGCCAGGTGACCCGGTTCGCCGACTCGCTTGCCGCCCAGATCGAGGGCTCGGCGCCGCCCGAGGACGGCTACACCGGCCCCTACATCGAGAACCTCGCCGGCCTCCTCGAGGAGGAGGGGATCGACCCCGGCGACAGGGAGATTCTCGGCCGGCGCGCGGTCGAGCTGACCCTCGAGGAGGTGAAGCGGACGCTCGACCGCTTCGGCGTCGCCTTCGACACCTGGTTCTCCGAGCGCGACCTCTACGCGAGCGGCGAGGTCGAGGCGGCCCTGGCCCAGCTCGAGAAGGAGGGCCACAGCTACCGGAGCAACGATGCGCTCTGGATGCGGAGCACCGATTTCGGCGACGACAAGGACCGGGTCCTGATCCGCGCCGACGGCGAGCCCACCTACCTCGCAGCCGACGTCGCCTACCACTGGGACAAGCTCGAGCGCGGGTTCGAGCTGCTGATCGACGTGCTCGGGGCCGACCATCACGGATACGCGCCCCGGCTGAAGGCGGTGGTCGCCGCGCTCGGGGCCGACCCTGATGTCCTCGAGCCGCTGATGATGAGGCTCGTCCACCTCGTCGAAGGCGGCGAGCGGGCCCAGATGTCGAAGCGGAGCGGCGAGTTCGTGACCCTCGACGAACTGGTCGACGAGATCGGCGTCGACGCCACCCGCTGGTTTATGCTCTGGCGCAGTCACGACACGACCGTCGACCTCGACGTCGAGCTCGCCCGGCGCGCGTCGAGCGACAACCCGGTCTACTACGTCCAGTACGCCCATGCACGGATCGCGAGCATCCTCCGCAAGGCAGGGGACGACGGGGCGGCCGCACCGGACCCATCGCCGGACCAGGCCCCCGAGGTTCCGCTCGAGCCGACGGAGAAGGCGCTGATCAAGCGGTTGCTCGAATTCCCCGACGAGATCCGTGAGGCGGCCGCGCGCCGGGCTCCGCACCGGATCTGCACCTACTCGACCGCGGTCGCGGCCGACTTCCACGCCTTCTACCGCGACTGCCAGGTCGTCGGTGCCGAGGGGGGAGGGGTGGAGCAGGCGCGACTCGCCCTCTGCCTGATGACGATGAGG
The DNA here is from genome assembly GCA_963780815.1 of uncultured Solirubrobacterales bacterium. GTDB lineage: Bacteria > Actinomycetota > Thermoleophilia > Solirubrobacterales > 70-9 > VRUE01. Next base: position 351,090 of record CAWADG010000005.1, read on the forward strand.
ACCATCGCGAGCTCACTCGGACTGCTCGGCATCTCCGCTCCCGAGCGGATGTGATGTTCGGGCGAGGCCGGCCGCCGCTCGTGGCCCAGGTCCCGATCGGCGGTCTCGAGGACGATCGCGCGGGTGCGCTCGACCGCTCCGGCCTCGATGCCCTGCTGGCGCTGTGGTCGAAGCTCGGCCCGGGCGTCGCCCTCGTGACCGGGCACGAGGAGCGCTCCGACCTCGCCATCGGGATGGCCGCCGCCGCCGCGGCGGCGGGGCGCAAGGCGGCACTGCTCGAGTGCGATTTCGCGAATCCCGGCCTGGCGGCGAAGCTCGGCCTCGACCCGGAGCCGGGATTCGGCGAGTACCTCGCCCACGAGGCCGAGGCGCCCGAGATCCTCCAGGCCGTGATCCTCGCCGGTCCCGGCTCCAGCCTCGCGGCGGCGCCGCTGGTCTGCATCGTCGCCGGGAGCCCGACCGGGCTCGGGCCTATGCTGCTCTCCTCCGAGGGCTTCGGGCACGCGATCGAGAGACTGCGGGCCGCCTACGACGTCGTCGTCATCGACGGGCCCGCACTCGACGACCCGAGCTCACTGCGTGCCGCCGCCCCCCGAGCCGATCGCGTCCTCGCCTCGTGCGCGAGGTCGCGCGTCCCGCGGCGGCTGCGGCGAGTGGTCGACGGCATCGTCGAGACGAGCGCCTAGAGGTCGTAGCGGGCGAGGTCGGCCTCGAGGCGCTCGGCCTCCTCGCCGGAGGGCGCCTTCGGCGGCGTGTCTCCGTCGTCTCCAGCCGAGCTCCGGGGGCGGGTCCGCCAGCGCCAGACGCTGATCGCCACCGCCGCGGCGGCCAGCAGGAAGGCGATTGCGGGAACCAGGTAGGCGGACAGGTTGAACCCGCTGCCCTCGGGCAGGGCGAGGACCCGGTCTCCGTACTGGGCGACGAGTTCGTCCTTGATTTCGGCCTTCGTCCTCCCCTCGGCGATCAGCCCCGAGATGAACGCGCGCTCGCGCGCGGCCTGGGGGGATTCGGAGAGTTCGAGCAGGGTCCCGCAGATCGGGCACATCACCTCGCCTTCGATCTCGGTGAGGCTCGTCTGCGGCGTCGCCGCGAGCGCGGTCGGGGCGGTCGCCAGGAACGCGATCGCCGTCGCCAGCAGCAGCCGTTTCATCGGCCTTCCCCGATCAGCGGAGCGACCTGTTCGTCGAGGAACTTGCTGTCGACGACGCCGCGCCAGATCAGCGCCAGCTGGCCGGTGGGGTCGACGAGGAAGTTCTCCGGGACGCCGGTCGAACCGAACGCTTCGGTCCGTTCGTCGCCGACCGAGCGCAGCTCCGGGTAGGTCAACCGGTGCTCACGGACGAACGCGATGGCGTCGTCGCTGTTGTCCTGGACGTTGATCCCGAGCACGGTCATCCCGGGGTGGCTCCTGGCAAACGCCTCGAGAACGGGGGCCTCGGCCCGGCACGGGTCGCACCACGAGGCCCAGAGGTTGACCAGCACCCAGCGCCCGCGGTAGTCGGCGATCGAGCCTTTGCCGCCACCCTCGAGATGGGGCAGGGTCTTGTCCGGCACCGGGTCGCCGACCGCGATGCTCGCCTTGCCCTTGCTCAGCAGGCCGAACCCAAGCAGGCCGATCACGGCCAGGACAGCGAGGAAGGCGATCAGGGCGCGGGCGCTCACCCCTGAAGGTTAGATCGGCGCCGTCCGCCGAGACCCGCCGCCCGGCCCTAGAATTCCGCGAACGCGGACGTAGCTCAGCTGGTAGAGCGCGAGCTTCCCAAGCTCGAGGTCGCGGGTTCGAGACCCGTCGTCCGCTTATCTCCTCGGCAGGTCGAGGGGTACAATCACGCCGTGATCGAAGCAATGCCCAGTGGCGAGCATCTTCGATTCGCCTGGCGAGCCAGCCTTCTGCTCGGGGGCGTTCTGGCGTTGGTCGCGCTCTCGGCGTCTGACGCGTCCGCGAGCAAGGGCTTTGAATCCCCGAGCCGGAACATCGGCTGCATCATGTTCGAGCAGGGCGCCCGCTGCGACATCATCCACCACTCCTGGCCGCTGCCGAAGAAGCCGAAGAGCTGCGAATTCGACTACGGCGGCTCGCTCTTCGTCGGCGACAAGGGCAAGGGCAGCTACAGCTGTGTCAGCGACTCGGCCTTCCGCGCCGGCCCGGTGCTTCCCTACGGGGAATCGGTGCGCAAGGGCCGCTTCCGCTGCACCAGCGAAGAAGTCGGGGTGCGCTGCCGCAACCTCCGCAACGGCCATGGCTTCCTGCTCTCGCGCCAGCGGGTGCGGCTCTTCTAGGCGCCCGATCTCCGGAAGAGGTACGGGGACTCCTCTCGGAGGTTAGGGTAGCCTAACTGACGAGGTCGGAATCCTGACTTTCCTCGAAACGACACTCCTCGGCGCCCTCGCCGGCTTCACGATCTTCCTCGGCCTGCCCTTCGGCCGCCTACACCGGGTCGGGCCGGCGACCCGGGTCGGCCTGGCGATGTTCGCGGTCGGGATTCTCGGCTTCATCTTCGTCGACGTCATGGCCCACGCGATCGGGATCGTCGAGTCCGCCGTCAACTCCTACAAGGACGATCAGGGCGGGCTCGGCCACGCGATCGCGCTGGCGCTGATGCTCGGCGCCGGGTTCGCGATCGGGAGCGCCGGGATCGGCACCGTCGAACGGCGGCTGCGCCGCTTCCCGCCGCTGCCGCCGATCGCAGGGGGAGCCGTCGAAGTCGCCGAGTTCGGGGCGGCCGAGGCCGAGCTCCGTGATCTCACCCGTGCGCGGGCGCTGCAGACGGGCATGACGATCGCGGTCGCGATCGGCCTCCACAACTTCGCCGAGGGCCTCGCGATCGGGGTCTCGGCCAGCGCCGGGGAGATCGGGCTGGCGACGGTCCTGATCATCGGCTTCGCCCTCCACAACGCAACCGAGGGGTTCGGGATCGTCGGACCTCTGGGCGACGTCCGCCCGTCCTGGCGATGGCTCGGGCTCGCCGGCCTCCTCGCGGGCGGCCCGACTCTGCTCGGCTCGATGGTCGGCTACAGCGTCAGCTCCGAACTGCTCGAACTCGCCTTCTACGCCCTGGCCGGAGGCGCGGTCCTCTACGTGATCGGAGAGGTCTGGACCGGGATGCGCAGACTCGGTCACCGCGAGCTCGGCCTCTGGCTGCTCTCCGCCGGCTTCTTCGTCGGCGTGGCCACCGATCTGGTCGTCGCCTACGGCGGCGGCTGAGCAGGCGGACCCACTCCCTCGGCCGGCTAGCTGGAAGCCCTCACCCCATTGCTCGCCGGGCGATAGAAGTGCTCGACCGCCCCCCGCACCTGCCTTTCGCCGGTCAGCTCGAGCAGGTCAGTTCGCGCGAGCTCCGTCACGTGGTAGTTGACGGTGCTGAGCGGAGCCTGCAGCTCGATGCTCAGGTCCTTGGGGGAGAGGGTCCGCCCGCCGTCAATGGTCAGCACTTCGAGGATTGAGATACGGAGGGCGTGGGTATTTGCCCGTGCCAGGCGCTGCCAATCGAGTGCTTCTACGTTTCCGTTTTGCTTCATCAATGAGGTCATTGGAAAGTCTTTACCCGGATCGTCGCCGAACTCACTACCCAAAAATAATGAGTGCTTCCGCGAATAGCAAGTATCGTGCCGACGCGATGTCCGGAGGAGGGAAAACAGAAGGGACGCCGCGGAGCATACGCCGACGGCTGGCCCCGATCGCCGCCGCCCTTGGGTTGCTCGGGCTTGCAGCGCTTCCAGGTTCCTCGGCGCTGGCGGCGACCAGCGACATCATCGCCCCGCAGAATCATCCGCACACCCCGGCTGACGGCTGGCAGGCCGGGACCTGCACGAGCGACCTGCCTGAATGCTCGGTCGCCACGCCGGGCCAGTTCTTCGAAGAAGCCGCCGCTCATCCACAGGCGGGGTTCACCCAGTTCACCGTCAAGTACACCGAAGGCCCACTGCCGGGGATGAAAACCCCGGTCGGCGTGCTCGGCAAAGTTCGGGTCGACCTGCCCGTCGGGCTCACCGTCAACCCGCAGGCGACGCCGCAGTGCGAAGAAAACGCCGACCCGTCGAAATGCGCCACCAGCGCGCCGCTGTCGCAGGTCGGCGTCAGCGCCGTCACCCTCTCGGTGGCCGGGGTCGTCACGCCGCCGGTCGAAGGGGTGACCAAAGTCCCCGTCTACAACCTCGTCCCCGAAGAAGGCCAGCCGGCGCTGTTCGGGCTCAGCCTCGCCGGCAACGCCGTCTACCTGAAAGCGGACGTCGCCTGGGACGGCGATTACCACGAGGGATTCACGATCGACGTCCCCGAACCGCCCCTCGGCGCCAGAGTCCTGACCAACCGGCTCACCTTCGACGGGCGGTCTGGGGACGGCACCTTCATCACGACTCCGAGCACCTGCCTCGACCCTGAACAGGCGGGGTTCGAAGGGATCTACTCGACCTGGCTGCTGGCGACCTCGAAGGAAGAACTGGCTTCGGGGGGATACTCGTTCCCACAGAGCGCCGCGCCGCAGTTCGAATCGCCGCTGCCGGAAGGGAAAAAGCCGATCGATTGCGAGGGCGTCCCCTACGAACCGTCGCTCGAAGTCGACCCCGGCCAGGCGGCGACCGACTCCCCGGCGGGGGCGGTGACCGACGTCCAGGTCCCCCACATCACAGGCGGTGGCGAACGCGAGAGCTCGCAGACCAGGCGCGCCGAGGTGACGCTGCCGGTCGGGATGGGCATCGACCCCTCGGCCGCCAACGGCCTCGTCGCCTGCACCGATGAACAGTTCGGCAAGGGCACCAGGAACCCGGTCGCATGCCCGCCGGATTCGAAGATCGGGACAGTCTCGATCGAGAGCCCGCCGCTTCCACCGGGCTCGCTGACGGGGGACGTGTACGTCGGCCAGCCGAAGAGCACCGACCCCGACTCCGGCGACCTCTACCGCCTCTTCGTCGTCGCCGGCTCGAGCCGTTACGGGATCTCGGCGCGCCTGATCGGCAACGTCAAGGCCGACCCCCAGACCGGACGGCTGACGGCGGTATTCGATGACGGGAAGTTCGGCCGGGCGCCGCTGCCGGGCCTGCCCGAGGTCCCGTTCACCTCATTCAAGCTCGATTTCAACGATGGGCAGCGGGCGCCTCTGACGAGTCCGCCGACCTGCGGGCCGCACGAGGCCACGACCTCGTTGACGCCCTGGACCGGCAACCCGCCTGCGACCCCGTCCGACGACTTCACACTCAGCTCGGCCCCGGCCGGCGGAGCCTGCGCCGCATCGATGGCGGCGCGTCCGTTCGCGCCCGGCTTCAAAGCGACGACCGACAACCCGAAGGGCGGCTCCTACAGCCCGTTCCGCATCCACATGACACGGGCCGCCGGCGAGCAGGAGCTGAAAGGCGCGACGGTCGACCTGCCGCCGGGCCTCACCGCCAAGCTCGCCGGTCTCAAGTACTGCCCGGAGTCGGCCCTCGCTGCGGCGGCCACAAACCCCGGCAAGACCGAGGCCGCCGTGTCCAGCTGCCCGAGCTCGAGCTTTGTCGGCACCGCCACTGTCCACACCGGCAGCGGCGAGCCGCTCCAAATCGGCGGCAAGGTCTTCCTTGCCGGCCCACACGCTGGGGCCCCCCTGTCCCTGGCGGTAGTCACCCCAGCCACGGCCGGGCCTTTCGATCTCGGCTCGGTCGTGCTGCGGGTGGCCCTGATCGTCGATCGCGAAACGGCCCAGGTCCACGCGGTCTCCGACCCGATCCCGCACATCTTCGGCGGCGCTCTGCTCGACATCAGCTCGGTCGACGTCAATCTCGACCGCAAGGATTTCTCGCTGGACGGGACCGACTGCGCGCCGATGGCGGTCGGCGCGACCCTCCGGGGAGGCGGCGCAAACCCGGACGACGCGGCGACGTTCACCGCCTTCCCCGCGACGGTCCCCTACCACTGGAACGGGTGCGATGGGCTGCCCTTCAAACCGAAGCTCTCGCTGCAGATGCTCGGCGCGACGAGGCGGGCGAAGAACCCGAAGTTGAAGGGCGTCCTCAACGCCCGCGAAGGAGACGCCAACATCGGCCGCGCCGTCGTCACCCTGCCGAAGGGCCTGATCCTCGACCAGGCCAACATCGCCAAAGTCTGCACCCGGACGCAGTTCGCGGCGAACGCTTGCCCGGACAACTCGCGCTACGGGTTTGCCCGCGCCTTCACCCCGCTGCTCGACAAGCCGCTCGAAGGGCCGGTGCGGCTGCGGTCCTCCGACAATCTTCTGCCCGACCTGGTCGCGTCCCTCCATGGCCAGATCGACATCGACCTCGCCGGCAAGATCGACACCTCCAACGGCAGGATCCGGAACTCGTTCGACACCGTCCCCGACGTCCCGGTCTCGAGGTTCGAACTCACCGTCAGCGGCGGCAAGAAGGGGATCCTGACCAACAGCCTCAACATCTGCCCGAAGAAGAAGGGCAAGAAGCCGAAGACTCTCCGAGCATCGGTGAAGCTGTTCGCGCAGAACGGGAAGAAGGCGAGCAACAAGCACCTCAAGGTCAAGACGCCCTGCGGCAAGACGAAGAAGAAGCGGAAGTAAGTTCCCGGCCCTAGGTCGGCTGGGACGCCGGGCGGATCAGGATCTCGTTGACGTCGACCTGCGGCGGCTGTCCGAGCGCGTAGAGCACCGCGTTGGCGATGTCGTCGTCGCGGAGCGCCCACTCGCCCGGGCTGTTGTCGAAGAACGGGGTGTCTGTCATCCCCGGCTCGATCAGCGTCACCCGGATCGCGTGGTTCTCGTGCATCTGGCGGAGCTCGGCCCGCAGCGCCTCGCCGATCGCCGTCGTCGCCCACTTGGTCGCCGAGTAGAGCGAGCCGGGAAGCGCCCGCCGCCCCGCGACCGAGCTCGTGATCACGTAGTGGCCGTCGCCGCGCTCGAGGAGGTGGGGGAGGGTGGCGCGGATCGTCAGCGCGACCCCATAGACGTTGGTCAGGACCATCGAGCGCCAGTGCTCGACCGACTCCTCGAGGAATCCGCGCTTGGCGCCGAAGCCGGCGTTGGCGAAGACGGCGTCGATCCGGCCGAAGGCCTCGGTCCCCGCGCCCGCCATCGCCTCGACCTGGTCCCACTCGGTCACGTCGCAGCGGACGGCGACGGCGCGCTCGGGCCCGCCGACGTCGGAGACGATCTCCTGCAGCGGATCCTCGCGCCGCGCCGCCAGCACCAGACGATGGGTGTCGGCGGCGGCGCGGGCGGTCGCGGCGCCGATCCCGCTGCTCGCCCCGGTGATCAGCAGGACGGGGTCGTTGGAGGTCCCGTCTGGCATTCGCCGGCATTCTCGCAGAGGCGCGCCTTGCGATAATCCGCTGCCGTGGATCCCAGCCGCAAGCGCAAGATCCGGCTCGTGGTGGCACTCGGCACCGCGGTGCTGCTCGCCGTCGCCCTGATCTACACCTCGTTCAGCGCCTCGACCGAGGCGAAGGAGCCCTCGCAGCTCCTGAATGCGCCGCCCGGCAAGAGCTACGACCTGACCGGGAAAGTCGTCACAGGGTCGGTCAGGCACGACGGGTCCGAGCTCCGCTTCCGCGTCGCCGACCGCGACAACGAAAGCGAGAGCATCCCCGTCACCTACACGGGCACCGTCCCGGACCCGTTCCGCGGCGGGCGCGAGATCGTCCTCACCGGCTCGGTCGAGAGGAACGGGATCTTCGTCGGCGAACCCGACACCCTCGTCACCAAGTGCCCGTCGAAGTACACCGCCGAAGAATCGAATGACAGCTAGCCTCGGCGGGGCCGCCCTCGCCCTCGCCTTCATCACTGCGATCGCGGCTGCGATCGTGGCGCTGGTCGGCCGTGGCGGCGAGCAGCGCTGGGTCGACCTCTCGCGCCGCGCCGTCTACGGGCTCTGCGCGCTCCTCACCCTCTGTGTGGTCCTGATCGAGCTCGCCTTCCTCCGCGACGACTTCTCGCTCAAAGTCGTCCAGCAGCACTCCTCGATCGACACCCCGACCTTCTACAAGCTGGCGGCGATGTGGTCGAGCCAGGAAGGATCGCTGCTGCTCTGGGCCTGGGTCCTCTCGATCGCCGCCTCGGCGGCGCTGTTCGCGACCCGCGGCAAGTTGCGTGAGATCGTCCCCTACGCGACCGCCGTGATGGCGGGTGTGGCCGCCTTCTTCACCGGACTGATGCTGTTCGCCGGTGGCGTCAACCCGTTCTCGACCGTCAGCCCCGTCCCGGTCGACGGGGTCGGCCTCAACCCGCTGCTCCAGCACCCGAGCATGATGATCCACCCGCCGATGCTCTATTCGGGCTATGTCGCGTTCACGATCCCGTTCGCGTTCGCGATCGGCGCCCTCGTCACCCGCCGGCTCGATGCCGCCTGGATCCGCGCCACGCGCCGCTTCGCGCTGATCGCCTGGGCCTTCCTCGGCCTCGGCCTACTGCTCGGCGCCCGCTGGTCCTACACCGAGCTCGGGTGGGGCGGGTACTGGGCCTGGGACCCGGTCGAGAACGCGGCGCTGATGCCGTGGCTGGCCGGGACCGCGTTCCTGCACTCGATCATGGTCCAGGAGCGGCGGGGGATGCTGAAAGTCTGGAACGCGAGCCTGATCGTCGCCACCTTCTCGCTGGCGCTGCTCGGGACGTTCCTGGTCCGCTCCGGCGTCCTGCAGTCCATCCACGCCTTCGGCGACAGCACCGTCGGCCCCTACATCCTCGGCCTGATCGCCGTCGTCGCGATCGGCTCTGCGGCGCTGATCGTCTCCCGGCTCGACGATCTCCGCTCAGAGCGCCGGATCGACTCGCTGATCTCTCGCGAGGCCGTCTTCCTGATCAACAACCTGCTGCTCATCGCGCTCTGCGTCGCGATCTTCTGGGGGACCTTCTTCCCACTGATCTCCGAGCTCTTCACCGGCGAGAAGTCCTCGCTCGCGGCGCCCTGGTTCGATCGCTACACGACCCCGCTCGCGGTGGTCCTGGTGCTGTTCACCGGGATCGGCCCGCTGCTCGCCTGGCGCCGCGTCAGCTGGGCCTCGGCAAGACGGGTCTTCCTCTGGCCGGTCCTGGCGGGCGCCCTGACCGGTCTGGTCCTGCTCCTCGCCACCGACGCGGGGGAGCGGCCCTGGGCGCTGGCGCTCTTCGCCTTCGCGGCCTTTGCCATCACTGGGTTGGCGCAGGAGTTCTGGCGCGGAGCGGTGGGCCGCCGGACGCTGGCCGGTGGCACGATGCCCGCCGCACTCGTCGGCGTCGTATCGCGCAACCGGCGCCGCTACGGCGGCTACATCGTCCACGCCGGCGTGGTCGTGCTGCTGATCGGGATCGCCGCCTCCTCCAGCTTCCAGACCAAACGCGACGTGACCTTGCGGCCTGGCGAAAGCACCGTGATCGACGGGCGGAAGGTGACCTACGTGCGGCCGACGGTCAGCGTCACCAAGGAGGCGCTCGGGTTCGGCGCCGTGCTGCGGGTCGAGAAGGACGGCGGGGCCTTCACCGTCGAACCTAGCCGGCGTTACTTCCGGCCGACCGGGGTGCAGGGGGGGACGATCAAGAGCTTCTTCGACGGCGAGGCGACCAGCGAGGTCGGCCTGCGTGCCGGGGCCCTCAGCGACTTCTGGGCGGCGCCACAGCCGAACATCACCGCGATCCAGCACCGGGCCGCGGAGTCCGATCGCGGCTTCCGCGAATGCGTTCGCGGGGCGCCGGGATCCCCGCCCCAGTGCCGGGCCGTCTCGCGGCTGATGCGGGCCGCCGTGGCGCGGCCGCAGTTGGCGCCGGTGGCCGCGGCCCAGATCGAGGCGCTGCAGGAAGCGATCGCCAAGCGCCTCGCCCGCAGCTACATCGACGATTCGGCACCGGTGACCTTCCGGGTGATCATCGACCCGCTCGTCACCTGGATGTGGATCGGCGGCCTGATCGCCCTGGCGGGGGCGCTGATCGCGATCTGGCCGGCGCGCGGAGCGCGGCGGCGGCCGGCGGTCGCGACCGACCTCGAGGCCCTCAAGGAGGCCAAGTACCGCGAGATCCGCGACGCCGAGCTCGACCACGCCGCGGGCAAGCTCTCCGACGAGGACTTCGCCCTACTCGACGCCGAGCTGCGCAGCGAAGCGGTCGAGATCCTCGAGAACGGCAATGGCAGCCGGCCCGAGAAGCTCACGCCCAGCTAGACTTCCGTCCCCATGTTTGCCGTCTTCGGAGTCCTCCAGGTGATCATCGCCGTCGTCCTGATCTTCCTGATCCTGCTGCACTCGGGCAAAGACGCGGGCCTCTCCGGCGCCTTCGGCATCGGCGGCGGCGGCAGCTCCTTCGGCGGCGGCTCGATGGTCGAGCGCAACCTCGACCGGGCCACGGTCTTCTTCGCGGTTCTTTTCGCTGTCAACACTTTCGTCCTGCTGAAGATCTAGCCCCAGCCCGGGATGTCGCAGTTCCCTCCCCTCCTGGAGGAATGTGCGACATCCGGGATGGAGGCTGCCTGGCAGCGCTGATGGTGGATAGGGGCAGTGGACAACTGGCGAGGCGATGTTGCGCTGGTTTACAAATCTCGGTACGGTGTAAATAACAGGGACGTCTAATGGCAATTTGACAAGGAGGAACTCGATGGAGGCAGGCGTCCACGAACACGAGCATCACCATCACCACCACGGCGACATCGAGCTGAGCCCCGCCACGTGGCGCGACGGCAAGCGCTACGCGTGGCTGCTGGGCCTGATCATCCCCCTCGCCCCGTTCATCGCCTGGGGCTATGTCGAGCTCACCGGTTGGGGTGCCTTCTGGTTCTTCGGCCCGCTTCTAGTCTTCATCGTCTTCCCGCTTCTCGACATCGTCGTCGGGATGGACGCGTCGAACCCGCCCGACAGCATCATCAAGTGGCTCGAACAGGATCGCTACTACCGCTGGTGCACCTACGTCTTCATCCCGATCCAGTACGCCGGCCTCGTCTTCGCCTGCCACCTGTGGTCCAGCGGCGGCCTCTCGATCCCGGAGAGCCTGGGCCTGGCGCTGACGATGGGGGTCGTCGGCGGGATCGCGATCAACACCGCTCACGAGCTCGGCCACAAGCGCGCCAGCCTCGAGCGCTGGCTGAGCCGCGTGGCGCTGGCGCAGACCGGCTACGGCCACTTCTTCATCGAGCACAACCGCGGCCATCACGTTCGCGTCGCGACGCCCGAGGACCCGGCCAGCTCGCGGCTGGGGGAGAGCTTCTGGGCGTTCCTGCCTCGCACCGTCGTCGGCAGCCTCCGCTCGGCCTGGGGGATCGAGTGCGCCCGCCTCGACCGGATGGGCAAGTCGCACTGGACGCTTCGCAACGACATCCTCGGTGCCTGGGCGATGACCGTCGGCCTGTTCGCGGGGCTGGCGATCGTCTTCGGTCCCGTCGTCCTGCCCTACCTCCTGATCCAGGCGGTGCTCGGCTTCTCGCTGCTCGAGGTCGTCAACTATCTCGAGCACTACGGCCTGCTGCGCCAGCGCAGGGAGGACGGTCGCTTCGAGCGCTGCCGCGCGGAGCACAGCTGGAACAGCAACAACGTCGCCTCCAACGTCCTCCTCTACCACCTCCAGCGCCACAGCGATCACCACGCCAACCCGACCAGGCGCTACCAGGCCCTCCGCCACGTCGACGAAGCCCCGCAGCTACCGACCGGGTACGCCGGGATGATCGTTCTCGCCTGGATCCCGCCGCTCTGGCGCCGGGTGATGGACCCGATCCTGGTCGAGCACTACGGGGGCGATGTCAGCCGCGCCAACATCCAGCCGCGGGCCCGCCGGCGCGTCATCGCTCGCTACGGGGCGGCGCAAGCATGAGGCGCGAACTCTGATGTCCGCCTGGCGCTGCCCGAGCTGCGGCTACGTCTACGACGAGGAGGCGGGCCACCCCCGCGAGGGGTTTCCGCCCGGCACTCCGTGGTCCGATGTTCCCGACGACTGGGCCTGCCCGGACTGCGGCGTCCGCGACAAGGTCGACTTCGAGCTCGTCGAGAGCGACTGACACGATGGCGGCGATGTCGACCGCACCGGAGCGCGCGCCCTACGCCGTCGCGGCGCGCCGGCTGCTGCGCGAGACCCTCTTCGGGGCCGCCCGCGACGAGCTGCAGCAACGCGCCTGGTCGGAGGTCACGATGGCCGAAGTCGCCGCCGCTGCCGGCGTCAGCCGCCAGACCCTCTACAAGGAGTTCGGAAGCCGGGACGAGTTCGCACAGGCGTTCGTGATCCACGAGGGCGAACGCTTCCTCGACGTCGTCGAGGCGGCGGTCCGCGAGCACCTCGACGACCCCCACGCGGCGGTCGGCGCCGCGCTCGACACCTTCCTCCGCAACGCCGGCGACGACCCGCTGGTGCGGATGATGCTGAGCGACGACGGGACGGGGGGGATGCTGCCGTTCGTCACCACCCAGGGGATGCCCGTCGTGCAGTGGGCGACGGCCCGACTATCGGGCGTGATCCAGGAGGGATGGCCGCAGGCCCCAGTCGAGAAGACCCAACTGCTGGCCGAATCCCTGGTCCGGCTCGCGATCAGCTACATCACCGTCCCCACCGCCTCGACCGAGGCGACGGCGGCAGCCGCCCGCGAGCTGCTCGGACCGTTCATCGACGAGGCGCTCGGCGCGCGGGCCTGAGCCCCGCCCCGCCCCGCTCAGGCCGCCTCGAGCCGGGCATCGAAGTAGAGCATCGATCCGCGGCGCCGCCACGAGGTCGGCCGCAGACCCGCGGCCTCGAGCCAGCCCCGGATCTCCTCCTCGTCCCCCATCGGGCCGAAGTCGCCGAGCCCGGGGCGGATCAGGAACCGTTGCCGCAGGGTGTCGCTGCCGCGGACGAACGAGGCGCCGACGAGGCGCCCGCCCGGCTTCGTCACCCGCGCTGCCTCGACCAGCGCCGACGCCGGTTCCTCGAAGCAGTGCAGGCCCCAGTAGGAGAGAAAGAGGTCGGCGGTGTCGTCCTCGATCGGAAGGTCGGTGGCGTCGGCGTGGTGAAGCTCGAGGCCGGCGAACCCGCGGGCGGCGGCGCGCCCGCGGATTCGCCGCAGCATCGAGGGCGAGAGGTCGGCCCCGACGTAGCGGACGCGGCGGTCGGGGGCGAGCGCGCGCAGCGCCGGCCCCGCCCCGCAGGGGCAGTCGACGACCGTGCCACCGTCGGGCACTTCGGCCACCGCGCCCATGCTCTCGTAGTAGGGCCTCGTGTCTCCGGCCCACACCGTCCGCGCGACCCGGCGCACGATCCGTGGCCGCTCCATGTAGGCGGCGTAGGCGATCCCGAACGGAGATGCGTAGAAGTCCCGCGCCATCAAAATGCTAGTGACGAAACTCTAGGCGCCGGCCGGCTGCTCGGCTCCCGCCTCCGACCGCAGCGGCTCCTCGCCCCTGATCAGGTCCGAGGCGCGCTCGGCGACCGCGATCGTCGGCGCGTTGGTATTGCCGCGCGGGACCGTCGGCATCACCGAGGCGTCGACGATGCGGATCCCCTCGAGTCCCTCGACGCGAAGCTCGGCGTCGACGACCGACCCGATCGCGCAGGTCCCGACCGGGTGGTAGATCGGGAACGTGGTTCGCGCCGCGTGCTTCCGGAGCGCTTCGTCGGAGTCGCCGTCGGGCGCGTTGTAGCGCTCCGCGGCATAAGGCCGGAACGACGGCTGGGCGCAGATCTCCTCCATCAACCGCAGCGCGTCGACCATCCTCGCCATGTCGGCCGGCTCGGTGTAGAACCGGTTGCGGACGACGGGGTGGGCTGTCGGGTCGTTCGAGGCGAGGGCCACCGAGCCGCGGCCCTCGGGCGTCAGCAGGCAGGGAGAACCCCAGACCCCGTGCGCCTCGGGGTCCCCGTAGCCGGCTTCGACGATCTGCAGCCCGGCGACGTGGAACTGGACGTCAGGGGCGGGGGCGCCGCTGCCGACACGAGCGAAACCGCCCGACTCGGCCAGGTTCGAGGTGAACGGGCCGGTCTGGGAGGCTTCGAACTGCTCGAGCGCCGCCGGCTCGAGCGCCTGCAGCAGGCTCTCCGGCTCCGGCGTCGTCCAGACCGCGTAGGTGGCGGGGTGGTCGCTGAGGTTGGCGCCGACCGCCGGCTGGTCGAGAACGACCTCGACTTCGCGCATCGTCAGGTGCTCGGCCGGTCCGACCCCGGACAGCATCAGCAGCTGCGGCGAGTTGTAGGCGCCGCCGCAGAGGATCACCTCGCGCTCGGCGCGGTGCTCGGTGACCTCGCCGAGCTGCGCCGCCGCGACCCCGACCGCGCGATTGCCCTCGAAGAGGACGCGGTGGACCTGGGTGTTCGGCAGAACGGTCAGGTTCGGCCGCTCCATCGCCGGGTGGAGGTAGGCGACCGATGCGCTCGCGCGCATCCCGCCGCGCTGAGTCACCTGGTACATCCCGACCCCGTCCTGTTCGGCGCCGTTGAAGTCCTCGTTGCGGGCGAGCCCCGCATCGGCCGCCGCCTCGACGAATGCGGGCGGGATCGCGATCCCGGAGCGCTGATCGCTGACCGGAAGCGGCCCGCCGACCGCGTGCCACTCCGACTCGCCGCGCTCGTTGTCCTCGGATCGCAGGAAGTAGGGGAAGAGGTCGTCCCATGACCAGCCCGGCGCTCCCCATTCGTCGTAGTCGCGGTGGTTGCCGCGGATGTAGACCATCGCGTTGACCGAGGAGGAGCCGCCCAGCACCCTGCCGCGCGGCAGAGGCAGACTGCGTTCGTCGCACTCGGGCTCCGGTGCGCTCCAGTAGTGCCAGTCGACCTCGGTCCCGGCGAGTTTCAGATAGCCGAGGGGAACGTGGATGTTGTCGTTGGTGTCGGGCGGCCCCGCCTCGATCAGCAAGACGCTGGTGTCCGGGTCCTCCGAGAGCCGCGCCGCGAGCACACAGCCGGCCGAGCCGGCGCCGACGATCACGTAGTCGTGCATCGGGCCTAGCCTACTCCGCGGGCGAGCCGCCGCTCGAGGTTGGCGCGGACCGCAGGCCACTCCTCCTCGATGACGCTGAAGTAGGCCGAGTCGCGGCAGCCGATGTCGGGGACGATCATGTGGTTGCGCATGACGCCCTCGAACTGCGCGGGAAGGGCGGCGATCGCCGCACGCGAGCGCTCGTTGCGCGAGTCGGTCTTGAACTCGACCCGCACGCAGTCGAGCGCCCCGAACGCGTGCCCGAGCATCAGCAGTTTTGCCTCGACGTTGGCGCCGGTCCGCCAGGCACTCGGCGTCAGCCACGTCCACCCGACCTCGACGACACGGTCGGGCCGGCGCACGTTGAGGTAGCGGCTGCTGCCGATCAGCGGCGCGCCCTCGCCACGGCTGCGGATCGCGAACGGCCCCTCGGCGCCGGAGGCGGCGGCGTCGAGCGCCGCTCTCATCCAGCGCTCGAAGCGCTCTCGGTCAGCGCCGATGTTCGTCAGCCAAGCCCAGATCTCGGGCGGCTGCGCCGCCTCCCAGAGTCCCTCCGCGTGCTCCGAGGCAAGTGGCTCGAGGGTGACGATCGTCCCCTCGAGGCGCGAGGTGAGTGACTGCCGGATGGCGGTCACCGAGGCAAGGTTCCGGCTCGGTCGAGCTCGAGCCGGAAGGCGAGGCGGTCGAGGCCGGTCGCGTCGACAGAGTCGCGCTCGGCGACCCGTCGGTAGCCCATCGACTCGTAGAGGCGGTGCGCCTCGACCTGGCCGGCCCTGCTCCAGAGGGCGATTGCAGGCCAACCCTCGGACCGGGCCCGCCGCTCGCAGCGGGCGACCAGGGCCCGGCCGATCCCGCGACCGCGCTCCGCGTCGGCGACCGCGAGCCGCGAGAGCTCGGCCTCGCCGTCGACCGCGACCACCCGTAACGGCGCTTCGGGGCCGTACAGGACCACGACGCCGGCGATTCCATCATCGCCCTCGGCGACGAGGACCTTGCCGTGCCGGGCCGAGGAGGCGAAATCGGCCTCGGAGTACGGATCGGACCTGCCGCCGACGCCGTTGGTCACGTACGCCTCGGTCCAGAGGTTCGCGATATCGCGCCCCTCGCTCTCCCTCGCTTCTCTTATCTCCAGACTCACGGCCACTGGAAGTATCGAGGCCGCGGCGTAACCGAAGGTCGGCGGGCGGTTACTTGACTTCGTAACTATCCGCATTATCTTCCAGGAGGAAGAAGATGGAGATGATCAGACGATTGGAGCCCATCGCCCTTGTGGTCTTGGTGCTCGGCGCTCTCAACTGGGGGATGGTCGGGTTGTTCGACACCAACGTGATCTCGGACGTGTTCGGGGGCGGGACGCTCACCGACATCGTCTATGTCATCGTCGGAGTCGCCGGCCTCATCTACATCCCGAGGATGCTCGAGAGCCTTCATATCGGGGGACACACACCTCACCCGCGCGGCACCTGAAGCGCGCGGGGCTGGGAGGTGAAAGCGAGCCGGGCCCTCGGGCCCGGCTCGACTCGTTCCGGGCCCCTCGCTCAGAGCTCGGCATGGACCAGCCGCAGGCCGACGTCGAGCTCGTCGAGCTCGCGGAGGTGGCCGTGGCGCCTGTCCCACGCGCCGCTCCGGAGGTCGGCCGCCAGCTCGGCGAGCGCCCGCTCGATCGCCGTCGCCGGCAACCGGTGCCAGGTCGAGGACGCCTGTCGGACCCGTGGGTCGAGGTGGGCCTCGGGACGGCTCCAGAGCGCGACGCAGAACCCGTCGGTGCAATCGCTCGGCACCGGTATCGCCTCGACCTCGAGCCCGGGGAATGCGGCGGCGAGGCGGGCGATCGACGGGAAATCGCGGCGGTCGGACTCGACCATCTCCGGCAGGTACTCGGCGCCGAGCCACATCGAAGCGGTCACATCCATGTCGAGCGTGACGAACACCGCCCGTTCGCGCCCGACCCGGGCGACCTCGGCGAGGCCGCGATCGACGTCAGACCAGTGCTGCATCGTGAAGACGCCCATCACCGCGTCGACGCTGTCATCGGCGAGCGGCAGGTCCTCGACCACCGCTTCGATCGCCGGCGCGGCCCCAGGCGGGCGCTGCGCGATCATCACCGGCGAGGGCTCGACCGCGATCACCTCGCGGTCGGCCGGCTCGTAGGAACCGGCGCCGGCTCCGACGTTGAGCACGCTGCGGGCGTCGCCGAGGGCCGCGTGGATCACGGCCTCGATCCGCGGATCGGCGCGGCGGACCTCGGCGTACTCGATTCCCATCAGGTTGTAGGCGGGGGTGCCGGTCATGTCTCGAGCATCAGCGTCACCGGGCCGTCGTTGACGAGGGCGACGCCCATGCAGGCGCCGAACACGCCCCTCTTCGCGCCGAGGCGCTCGCAGAATCGGTCGTAGAGGGGCTCGGCGTCCTCGGCCGGGGCGGCGTCGGTGTAGCTGGGCCGGTTGCCGCGGCGGGTGTCGCCGTAGAGCGTGAACTGGCTCACGCAGAGGATCTCGCGGTCACCGAGCGGCTCGTTCATCCGCCCCTCCGGGTCGTCGAAGACCCGCAGCGCCCGCACCTTGTCGGCGAGCCGGTCGGCGTTCTCGGCCGAGTCGCCGCCGCGAACCCCTAGCAGGACCACCAGGCCGGGCCCGATCTGGGCCACGCGGTCCCCCTCGACATCGACCGCCGCCTGGCTCACCCGCTGGACCAGCGCCCTCATCGGGCTGGACGCTATCGGTTGACATGTGACTAATTAGTCACCTATACTCCGAGCCATGGACGAGGTGTTCAAGGCTCTCGCGGACCCGACCAGGCGCAGCCTGCTCGACGCCCTCCGCGAGGATGACGGGCAGTCGCTCAGCTCCCTCGAACAGGGGCTGCCGATGACGCGCTTCGGCGTCATGAAGCACCTCAGGGTGTTGGAGGAGGCGGGCCTGGTGACCACGCGCCGTCGCGGTCGCGAGAAGCTCCACTTCCTCAACGCCGTCCCGATCCAACTCATCCACGAGCGCTGGGTGAGCAAATACGCAGAGCCCTGGGCCGCGGCCCTGACCGGGCTAAAGCGAGAAATCGAGGAGTGAGAGAGATGGAGAAGGTGTTCGAGATCTACATCAAGACCTCGCCGGAGCGCCTCTGGGAGGCGATCACCGACGGCGGGATCAGGCAGCGCTACAACTTCGGCGTCGGGATCAGTTCCGACTGGGCGCCCGGGTCCCGCTACGAGGCGGTCCACCCGGGGGCCGGGTTCGCGGTCTCCGAGGGCGAGAACCTCGAGGTCGACCCGCCGCGCCGCCTGGTCCAGACCATGGTCGCCCTCTGGAGCGACCAGGTCAAAGCCGAAGGGACCTCGAGGGTCACCTGGGAGATCGAGCCGGTCGAGGACTCGTGCCGGCTGACGGTGATCCACGACCAACTCAATGAGGACGCCAACGACGAACTGTTCGGCGGCTGGCCGATGATCCTCTCCGGGCTCAAGACCCTGCTCGAGACCGGCGAGGAGCTGACCACCCCGGGCTCGCTCCGCTACAAGGACGCCGGCTTCGAGCAGCCTGCTTGAATTTCATCCGATGAGCGGGTCTGAGCAGCTGCTGACCGATCTATACGCCGCGTTCAACCGGCGCGACGTCGACGCTGTCCTCGCGCGGATGCACCCCGATGTCGATGGGCCCAACGCCTGGGAGGGCGGCCGGGTGCACGGCCGCGACGCCGTGCGGGCCTACTGGGAGCGGCAATTCGAGCAGATCTCGAGCCGGGTCGAGCCGGCCGGCTTCGCCGAGGATGAGGACGGCGCCGTCGTCGTCGACGTCCACCAGGTCGTCCACGACCCGCGCAGCGGCGAGCTCCTCGGCGACAGCCGGGTCCAGCACCGCTACGAGTTCGATGACGGTCTTATCGTCCGCATGGACGTCGCCGAGAACTAGGCGGAGAGCCTGACCGGCAACGTTTTCAGCTGGTTGAGGAAGGCCGACTCGACGAAGGTGGGCTGGCCTGCCAGCTCCATGTTCGGATAGCGGGCCAGCGTCTCCTCGAGCAGGATCTTCAGCTCGAGCCGCGCCAGCGCTGTGCCGAGGCAGAAGTGGCGCCCCCCGGCCCCGAACGCCTGGTGCTCAGGGTTGCGGTGGATGTCGAAGGTTTCAGGATCCTCGTAGCGGGTCTCGTCGCGGTTGGACGACGCGTACCACATCACCACCTTCTCTCCCTGCTTGATCTCCTGCCCGTTGAGCACCGTGTCCTTGGTCGCGGTGCGGCGGAAGTGGGCGAAGGCGGGGAACATCCGCAGCGCCTCCTCGACCACTCCCGGGATCAGCGCCGGGTCGTCGATCACCTCCTGCATCTGTGCCCGGTCTTCGAGCAGCGCCCTCATCCCGCTGGCGTATGTCGACCGGGTGCTGTCGTTGCCGGCGGCGACCAGGAGGAAGAACCCCATCACGATCTCGTGCTCCTCGAGCCTCTCGCCCTCGATCTCGGCGTGGACGAGGACGCTGGTCAGGTCGTCGGTCGGATTCTCGCGCCGCTCGGCGATCATCTTGCTGCAGCGCGCGAAGACCTGCTCGATCGCGGCCTGGATCGTCTCTTCCACGTTGTCGACCGACTCGCTGTAGTCGGGGTCGCTGGCCGCAAGCGCCATGTTCATCAGCTCCGCCCAGGCCGCGTCGTCCTCCTCGGGAATTCCCATGAAGCTGCCGATCACACGCGAGACGGCGGGCTGGGCGACGTCGGTCACGAGGTCGCAGGCCTCGCGCCCGTCGAGGCGGTCAAGCACGCGGACCACGATCGCGCGGATCTCATCCTCGTGGGCGGCGATCCGCTTCGGCGTGAAGCCCGCCTGGAAGAGCGCCTTGATTCGGTCGTGCTTGGGCGGGTCCATCCCGATGAACATCGCCCGCGCGAGCTCGATCGGGAATACCTCGTCGATCGCCACCACCCCTCCCCGTTCGGAGGAGTAGGTCTCCCAGTCGCGGCTGACGGCGTGGACGTCGTCGGCTCTCGTCACCGACCAGAAGCCCTTTGCCGCCGGAAACTCGCTCACGCGCGATGTCCAGTGGACCGGGCACCCCTCTCGCATCTGCTTGAAGAGGTCGTGGGGTGGGCCGTCGACCCAGTGCTCGCGCTCGATCAGGAGGGCGTCCCTCAGGTCTCCGTTTTCAGCCAACTCGCCCTCCCTCGTCGCGGTGTTGGCGGGCATCCTACTGGCTGGCTGGCCAGTTTTTGCAAAACGGGTAGGAGATCGGTCGACATGCGCCAACCCGAACCGAGGAGATGACGATGGACCAGCCGACGGCGGAGCAGGCGCTGAAGGAGCTCGAGCCACTGGTCGGGGAGTGGAGGATGGAGGCGATCCCCCCGAGCGGGGAGCCCTGGCCCGGAGATGCGCGAGCCGCCTTCGAATGGCATGATTCGCGCGCCCACCTGGTCGGGCGCTCGACGATCGAGATGCCGGAGGCGCCGGACTCGATATCGATCATCGGCTGCGACGCGGCGAGCGGGTCCTACTACCAGCTCTACTCGGATGAGCGGGGTGTCTGCCGCGTCTACCGGATGAGCATCGGCGACGGCGAATGGCGGCTCTGGCGCGAGGGGGAGCCCTTCGCCCAGAGGTTCACCGCCTCCTTCGAGGATGGCGGCGCGACGATCGTCGGCCGCTGGGAGATCGCCGAGGACGGCAATGAGTACGAGATCGACTTCGACCTGATCTACCGCCGGCTCGTCTGAGCCACCGATCTAGCGGGGGGCTCCGCCCGGATCGGGGCGGCCGGTGATCGGGTGGTCCGGCGCCGGTTCGAACGATGCGCCCTCGGCAAGGAGTCCCCTGCCGGGTACATGGTTCAGCTCGAGCCTGATCCCCTCGGGGTCGCGGAACGAGAGCGAGTAGTAGCCCGGCGCCCACGGGCCCTCCTCCGGCGCCCGGACTATGTCGGCGCCGATCCCGCGCAGGAACTCGTGCGCCGCGTCGACGTCCTCCCGGCTCCGTGCCCGGAAGCAGAGGTGATCGATGCCCGGCCCGGTCTCGTTGTGGGGGACGTCGGCGTGCTCGGGGTCGGCGCGGCGGATCCCGAGCGCCGTCCGGCCACCGACGTAGTAGACGAACTCGTCTGACCGGGGCTCGACGGGCTCGAGGCCGAGGAACGGCATCACCTCGTCGTAGAACGCGATGCACTCCTCGATTCGATTCGCCCTGAGGATGACGTGGGCGACGCCGTTGATCTCGATCATCCCGCGGGATCGTTGCGCATTCCCGTCCGCCGGGATCGTCCGCTAACGGTCTTGCGATCCGTTCGTCAAGAGGCCCCGCCGGAGCGGGGCCTCGACCATGCGGCTGAATGGAGTCGAACCATCACGGGTGTTGCCACCCACAAGGCCCTCAACCTTGCGCGTCTACCAGTTCCGCCACAGCCGCCTGCGGGCGGTCGATTCTAGATAAGTCGGAACCGGCCGGCGGCGGTGGGCGAGAGCGCCCGCCTGTTGCGGAGGTCCGAGCGAACCGGTACCCTGCGAACACGTGTTCGAACGTCTGAGACAAGCGTGGGCGCGCGCGATGCAAGACAGGGGCCGATGGACCTCGATCTGACCAAACGCCAGAAGGAGATCTTCGACTTCATTCGCCGCTATGCGGCGAAGACCGGTTATCCGCCGACCGTCCGCGAGATCGGCAAAGCGGTCGGCCTCCATTCCTCCTCCACGGTCCACGCCCACCTTGCCAACCTCGAGAAGATCGGGTTGCTGAAACGGGACCCATCGAAACCGCGGGCGATCGAGCTCCTCTTCGATCGCGCCAAGAAGACGATCCTGCCGGGTGAGTCCGGCATTCCGCTGGTCGGCAGCGTCGCCGCCGGCGAGCCGATCGTCGCCGAAGAGAACGTCGAGGAGTACATCGAGATCCCGGACGTGATCGGCGGCGAGGAAGGCGACTACATCCTTCGCGTCCGCGGCGAAAGCATGAAGGAAGCCGGGATCTTCGACGGCGACTATGCCGTGGTCCGGCCCGCCGAGGCCGCCGACGACGGCGAGATCGTAGTCGCTCTGATCGGCGAGGAGGCGACCGTCAAGCGCTTCTTCCAAGAGGACGATCACATCCGGCTCCAGCCCGAGAACAAGGCGATGGAGCCGATCAGGACCTCCGACGCGACGGTGCTCGGCCGCGTGATCGGCGTCCTTCGCAAGATCTAGGGCACTCCTGGCGGGACCCCATCGGCGGCGCTACCCTTGATGGGCGGGCTGAGCGATCGCGGGGAGAGAAAACCCCTCGAGGAAAGTCCGGACACCGAAGGGCAAGGTGGTGGGTGACGCCCACCCGGGGAAACCCGCGGGAAAGTGCCACAGAAATGACACGGCCGATGGCGCGGCCACACGTGAGTCGCGTACAGGCAAAGGTGAAATGGTGCGGTAAGAGCGCACCGGCGTCGCGGCGACGCGGCGGCCAGGCAAACCCCGCCCGGTGCAAGGCCAAACAGGACCGTCGACCCGGCCCGGCGAGGTCCAGGTAGGCCGCAGGCCACCACGGTGGCCCCCCTGGGCTCGATGCCCGGAGGAGACAGATGATCGCTCCCGACAGGATCCGGCTTACAGGCCCGCTAAAGGAAAGGCCCCGCGAGGGGTCTTTCCCATTCCGTCTTAGCGTTTGCTAACGTGCCGCCAACTTCCGCTGAATCTCCGTCACATACCACGGAGAGCGGGGGACCCAAATTGGTTGGGGCGAATCGCAGGCATCTGCCGCGTAGCGCAGCTCTTTCAGCGCGAGCCCGTCAGCTAACCCCGTAAGCGTCCGGAAGAGACGATGAACGTAGGCAGGAACCGCCCTGGGCGGAAAGATCAATCACGATCGGCACGGCTGCGCCGAGCGCCGTTGGCGGGCCTTCTTGCGCTCGCGGCCCTGATCCTCGGGGCCGCCCCGGCAGAGGCGATGACCGGCGGCGCCTCCCCCTACCCGAGCGGCGCCGCCACCGAAAGCGCGCTCGCCGAAGAAGCCTTCGTCTTCACCGCGATGCGCTCGGCCGGAGCCACCTGGTACGGGCCCGGCCTCTATGGCCGCCACACCGCCTGCGGGCTGACCCTCCGCCCGAACACGATCGGTGTCGCCCACAAGACCCTTCCCTGCGGCACCGCCGTCAAGTTCCTCTACCGCGGCCGCTCGATCGTCGCCCGGGTGATCGACCGCGGTCCCTACTCCTTTGGCAACTCCTGGGACCTGACCAACGGCGCCCGCCTCGCCCTTGGTTTCGAAGGCGCGAACCAGGTTCGGTACGCGATCGGGCGCCCGGCGGACGGATAGCGCACCACGCCGCGAAACCGCCGTCCCTGCGGTTACCCTTCGCCGTCGAATGCCGAATCTTTCCAAGCGCGGCGTCGTTGCAACCCTCCTGATGGTGTGCCTGGCCGTGCTGGTGATCGCCTCGGTCGGTGGCGCCGGCGCGGCGACCAGCTCGAGCACGACCGTCGTTCTCGGCCAGACGAGCACGGTGCCGGATCCGTCCTGCCCCGATTCGCCCTGCCAGGCAGTCGGCAGCGTTACCGGATTTCAGATCAGCACCGATCAGACCAGCCTCCCGTTCAGGGTTCCGCGCGACGGAAAGGTCAAGTCCTGGAGCCTGACACTGGCCCAGCCGACCAACCAGCAGCGCTCGTTCTTCAACGGCTTCTTCGGAACGCCGCCGGAGGCGAGGCTCGCGATCCTGCGCCGGGTGCCGGAAACGAGTCCGCCGCGATTCAATCTCCGCAGGCAGGGCTCTATGCGTGTCCTCAGCCCGTTCCTTGGGCGGACGGTGAAGTTCGGCGCCTCGCTGCCGGTCCAGAAGGGCGACATCGTCGGGCTCACGGTGCCGACCTGGGCACCCGCGTTCGCGCAGGGCCTCTCGTCGAAGAACTCGTGGCGGGCCAGCCGCCTGCCGGGCAAATGCACCGACACGACGGCCGTCCGCCAGGGCGAACCGCAGCAGCGCGTCGGTCGACGCGCCACCTACGGCTGCCGCTACGCCACGGCACGGCTGCTCTACACAGCCACCGTGGTGATGCCCTAGCCCGGGTTGGGCCGCCTCAGGCCGCCGAGGGAAGGACGGCCGGCGTCGCCTGATCTTTCGGCAGCGCCGCCGCGCTCGCGATCAGGCTCTGGAACTCGTTGAGCGCCAGGTGCGCGACCGCCTCGAGGATCTCCTCGTCGTTCCAGCCGATCTCCCGCGCCTCCTCCTGGAGGTGGTGCGGGGGGTAGCCGTCCGCCTCGAGCGTTGCCTTGAGGAAGGCGAGCAGCGCCGCCTCCTTCGGGTCGTTCGAGGTGAAGTTGCGGGCCCTCGTCACCTCATCGAGACCGAGGCCGGCGCGTTTCGCCGACTTCGCGTGCTGGGCGATGCTGTAGGAGTCGTGACGGTGCTCGGCGACCGCGAGCGCGATCCGCTCCCGGGTCGGGCGCGGCAGGACGCCGCTGCGAAGCTCTGAGCGCATCCGGGTGTAGGCCCGCAGGACCGAGGGGGCGCCGGCGAGGACGCCGACGAACTTGGTCACTGCGCCGCCGGCCGCCTGGATGCTCTTGAGCAGGGGAGCGCTCTCGTCGGGGGCCGTCAACTCGTCGTGGATCTGGAATCTGCTTACTGCTGTCTTTACTGTCACGCGCTTCTCGACTTTCGGCTCTCAAAAAGCGCGAATTCCGCTTTACAGAGCCTTTACCTTGCCTTTACTTTACTTTAGGCCGATTACTTACCTGAAGTAAGTTATACCTGGTCTTGACGCCTCCCGCAAGCCCCGCGGTCGTGCGTCTCCTACCCGGATTACGCGCTTTCGCACCTCCTCGGTTCAGTTCGCCTATCTTTGCCAGTCCAACGAGGGCGAGAGCCAAGGAGGCCCGGATGGCAGACAGACCGAAGAGTGCCGCCGATGTGCAGGCGATCGTCGAGGAGAGCGGCGTGCGCTTCGTGCGGCTCTGGTTCACCGACGTTCTCGGCCAGCTGAAGAGCTTCTCCATCAACGCCGCCGAGCTCGAGGACGCCTTCGACGGCGGGATGGGCTTCGACGGCTCCTCGATCACCGGCTTCAACCCGATCGAGGAGTCGGACATGATCGCGATGCCCGATCCGTCGACGTTCGCGCTGATCCCGTGGCGGCCGGAGGTGGAGAACGCGGTCGCGCGGATGTTCTGCGACATCCGTGTCCCCGGCGGCGACCCTTATGAGGGCGACCCCCGCTGGATCCTGCGACGGGCGATGAAACGCGCTGAGGACCTCGGGTTCGACGCCTACAACATCGGGCCCGAGCTCGAGTACTTCTACTTCCGCTCGGCGAAACCGGGCGACGGCAGGCCGGAGGTCCTCGACGAGGGCGGCTACTTCGACCTGACGACCCTCGACGCCGGCTCCGACGTTCGTCGCGACACCGTCCTCGCGCTGGAGAAGATGGGGATCCACGTCGAGTACACCCACCACGAGGTCGGCCCCTCCCAGCACGAGGTCGACATGCGCTACAAGAACGCGCTCGAGATGGCCGACGATTGCATGACCTACCGCATCGTCGTCAAGGAGTACGCGATGAAGTACGGCTGGCATGCGACCTTCATGCCGAAGCCCCTGTTCGGCGAGAACGGGTCCGGGATGCACGTCCACCAGTCGCTCGGCAAGGACGGCCAGAACGCCTTCTTCGACGGCGACGACCAGTACTACCTCTCGGCGACGGCGAAGGCGTTCATCGCCGGTCAGCTCAAGCATGCGCGTGAGATCTCCTCTTTGTTCGCCCAGTGGGTCAACTCCTACAAGCGGCTGGTGCCGGGCTTCGAGGCGCCCGTCTACCTCGCCTGGTCGCGCCGCAATCGCTCGGCGCTGATCCGGGTCCCGCTCTACCACCCCGGCAAGGAGGGGGCGACCCGGGCCGAGCTCCGCTGCCCGGATCCCGCCTGCAACCCCTACCTCTGCTTCGCCGGGATGCTCCAGGCTGGGCTCGAGGGCGTCGAGAAAGGCTACGAGCTGCCGGAGCCGATGGAGCAGAACCTCTACCACCTCTCGCCCGAGGAGCGGGCGCAGCGCGGGATCGAGCAACTGCCCGAGACCCTCGGCGAGGCGATCGAGGTCACCGCCGACTCCGAGCTGGTCCTGCGCACGCTCGGCGAGCACACCTTCCGCCGCTTCGTCGAGATCAAGCGGCAGGAGTGGGACGAGTACAGGGTCCAGGTGACCCCGTACGAGATCGAGAACTTCTTGCCCGTTCTCTAACGCTCCGGCCCGCGGGTCCTGTCGCGGGTGGAGGGGGGTGCTGTGGGCGAGGGCGTCCTCGACCCCCCTCCACCCCCGCCACCCGCGGGAGTGGCGGCAGCGGCCGGCCGGACATCCCCGATCCCACCGCGGCTGAGAGCCGAGGGCCACCAGAACTTGTCGCCGAGGTCGAGGGCGATCGAGGGGACGAGGATGCTGCGGACGAGGAAGGTGTCGAGGAGGACGCCGAAGGCGACGACGAACCCGATCTCGGTCAGGAAGACGAGGGGGAGGCTGGCGAGGACGAGGAAGGTCCCGGCGAGAACGATGCCGGCGCTCGTGATCACACCGCCGGTCACCGCCAATGCCCGCAGGATCCCCTGTTCGGAGCCGTGCTTGGCCGTCTCCTCGCGGGCACGGGAGATCAGGAAGATGTTGTAGTCGACGCCGAGCGCGACGAGGAAGACGAAGGCGAATAAGGGCAGCGAGGGGTCGGACCCCGGGTAGCCGAGGAACACGTCGAAGACGAAGTACCCGACCCCGAGCGCCGCCAGGAAGCTGAGGATCACGGTCCCGATCAGGACCAGCGGCGCGACCAGTGCCCGCAGCAGGCCGACCAAGATCAGGAAGACGACGACGAGGATGATCGGCGGGATCACGATCGAGTCCCAGCCGGCCGCATCGCGGACGTCGAATTCGACCGCGGTCGGGCCGCCGACGAGGGTGCTCGGCGCGACCGACTGGGCCGCTTCACGGATCGGTTCGATCAGGTCGTAGGCCTCGGTCGAGTACGGTTCCGGCCCCAGGGTCGCGTGGAGGAGGACGCCGGGCGGGCCTTCGGCGACCGGCCCCGAGACCGCGTCGACGCCTTCGGTGCCCTCGACCGCCCGTTTCACCGCCGGTACGTCGGCGGGGTTGCTGACGACGACGTCGGTCAGCGCCGTTTCGCCCGACGGGAAGCTCTTGCTCAGCAGCTTCTGGCCTTCGACCGATTCGGGTTCGGATTTGTAGGCGTCTTCGCTGGTCAGTTCGGTCGAGAAGAAAACGAATCCGCAGCAGAACACCAGCAGCACGGTGAGGGCTGCGCCGGTGACCCGAAGCGGGCTCTTCGCGACCCGGTCGCCGACCCGTTTCCAGAAGCCGTGGGTCGCGTCGACGGCCGCCTCGCGCTGATAGCGCCGCACCTCGTAGGGCTTGAACACCGCTCGGTCGAGCGGGCCGACGATCAGCGACGGGATCCGTCTGCGGGAGATGATCCGCAGCAGCCAGTTGATCAGGACGAGCGGCAGCAGCACGATCACCAGCAGGGAGGCGCCGATCACCTGCAGCAGCGACCTGAGGGCGGATCCTTCGACGCAGTCC
Source organism: uncultured Solirubrobacterales bacterium (assembly GCA_963780815.1). Classification (GTDB taxonomy): domain Bacteria; phylum Actinomycetota; class Thermoleophilia; order Solirubrobacterales; family 70-9; genus VRUE01. The sequence continues at coordinate 378,389 of CAWADG010000005.1, forward strand.
CGCTGGGCGCGGGCCGAGAGTTCGTCGGCGCTGGGGGCGGTCTCGGGGGTGTGGGGGACGTATGGCCAGAAGGCGCGGCGGCCGAAGATCGTCAGCATCGCCGGCAGCAGCGTCAGCATCGAGAGCGCGGCGCAGAAGATCCCGATCGCCGCGATCGGGCCCAGCCCCGCGGTTCCGTTCACCTTCGCGATCGTCAGGCACAGCAGCGCCGCGATCACCGTCAGCGCCGAGGCGAAGATCGCCGGCCCGGCCGATTCCAGCGCGGTCCGCATCGCCACATGGCGATCGGTCTCGGTGTGCAGCTCCTCGCGATAACGGGCGACGAGCAGCAGCGCGTAGTCGGTCCCCGCCCCTAAGACAAGGACCGACATGATCGAGCTCGACTGGCCGTTGATCGTGACCCCGAGTTCGGAGACCCCGAACCCGATCGAGCGCGAGAGGTACTCCGCGAACAGCACCGACGCCAGCGGGATCAGGAAGAACATCGGCGAGCGGTAGATCAGGATCAGGAGGAAGATCACGAGGCTGACCGCGGCGAGCAGCAGGGTGCCGTTGAGGCTTTCGAAGACTTCGATCCCGTCGGCCGAGAAGCCGGCGCCGCCGGTGACCTTGACCTCGAGCCCGCTGGGGGGATCGGCGATCGCTTCGCGCCAGTACTTGACCGGGTCGAGGATCGTTTCGCCCTCGCCTTCGGCGTTGATGTAGGCGGTGAGGAACGCCGCCTTGCCGTCGGAGGAGCAGATCGGGCCCACGAACGGCGCGTAGTCGGCGGGCTGGCCGGGGATCGTCGTCGTCGGACCGCCGCACCCGTTCGGCGCGACCGCGGAAGCCTTCCCGCCGCCCAGTTCCTTGCCGCCCGAGGCTGCTGTCGCACCGTCGGGGATGACGCCCGGGAACCGCTTCTGCGTCATCTGTTCGACGTCTTCGAGGATCGTCTTGCGATCGGCGGCGGTGAGGCCGGATTCGTTGCGGTAGATGATCACCGCCGGGGCGATTTCCCCCTTCTGGAGTTCTTCGGTCGCCGTCAGCGCGTGGGTCGACTCGGCGCTTTCGGGGAGGTAGGAGGTCGCCTCGTTGTTTTCGGCGTCGGCGAACTTGCCCGGCAGGTTGGCCGCGGAGGAGACGAAGATCACCGCAATCCAGACCGCAAAGACGAGCCACTTCGCACGACGGCCGGCGGCTAAGGTGAACCATGAGCCTCGCACTGATCCCGATCCTCTCAAATCATCCCGGCGAGTGCACTGGGATCGACAACAGGCGCCTGGCAGGCGAAGTTCTCGCAGACGTAGGCGGTCGCGGCGCCGTCGACTGCGTCGCGGTCGCGGAGGAGCTCGGGCGACGCCGTGCCCTCCGGCCCGCCGGCGAGCACGAGGTGTGGCCGGTACTCCTCGCGGACGACCGCCGCCATCGTCGCGAGATCGTCGCCGATCAGCGCAACCTCCTTGACCGTGGCAAGGTGGAGGTCGAGCGCGCGCAGTAGGTGCGCGAAGGCGTCGGGCTGGCGTGGCGCGAGCTTCGCGTAGAGGGTCAGCACGCCAACCGCTTGGTCCCCATAGGTTCGATCGCCGCTGAGGGCCGCCAGCCTCAGCAGCCCCAGCGCGGCCGAGGAGTTACCGGACGGGATCGGGTGGTCGCCGATCTCCTTGCGGCGCGCGATCAGCTCCTCGTGATCGGCGGAGGTCGAGAAGAAGGCGCCGCGCTCGGGGTCGCCGAAGCGCTCGATCATCGAGTCGGCGAGCCCGCGCGCCTCCTCGTACCAGCGCTGCTCGAAGCTCGATTCGTAGAGGGTCAGGAGGGCCTCGATCAGGAACGCATGGTCCTCGAGATAGGCGTTGAGCCGGGCCTCGCCGTCGCGGTAGGTGCGGAGCAGGCGCCCTTCCGGATCGCGCAGGGACACGAGCACGAACTCGGCGCAGGAGCGGGCCGCGTCGAGGTAATCGGCGCGCCCGAGCGCCGCACCGGCCTCGGCCAGGGCGCCGATCGCGAGCGCGTTCCAGGACGCGAGGCGCTTGTCATCGAGCCCGGGGCGGACGCGGGACGCGCGTGCCTCGAGCAGGGCCCGGCGCGCCTCGAGCAGGGTCGAGCTGCGCTCGGCGGTCGCGCCACCTGCCAGGTGGAGGACACTGCGGCCCTCGAAGTTGCCTTTCACCGTGACCCCGTAGAACTCGATCGCCTCCTCGGCATCGGGCCCGAGGACGGCGCGGATCTGGTCCGGGGTCCAGACGTAGAACAGGCCCTCCTCACCCTCGGAGTCGGCGTCTAGCGCCGAGTAGAAGCCGCCCTCGGGGCCGCGCATCTCGCGCAGCATCCAGTCCAGGGTCTCCTCGCAGATTCGCCGGAAGCGGTCGTGCTCGAGCGCCTGCCATCCGTGCAGGTAGGCCGCTGCCAGCTGGGCGTTGTCGTAGAGCATCTTCTCGAAATGGGGGACGAGCCAGCGCCCGTCGACCGAGTAGCGGGAGAAGCCTCCGCCGAGCTGGTCGTAGATGCCGCCGGCCATCATCGCGTCGAGCGTCCGCTCGACGTGGCCGGTCTCGCCCCTGGCCAGCAGCAACTCGAGCGCCGAGGACGGCGGGAACTTGGGTGCGCCGCCGAAGCCCCCGTGCTCGGTGTCGGCACGCTCTCGCAGGCCATCGAGGGCCAGCTCGAGGACGGCGGCGTCGGGGCGACCCTCCGATGGCTCCAGGGACGCGATCGCGGCCAACCTGTCACGGGTGCGGGGCGCCTGTGCGCGGAGGTCATCGCGGCGGTTCTCGAAGGCATCGAGGACGGCTTCCATCACCATCTGGAAGCTCGGCATCCCGCGGCTGTCGTCGGGAGGGAAGTAGGTGCCGCCGTAGAACGGGACCCCGTCGGGTTCGCAGAAGACCGTCATCGGCCAGCCGCCCTGGCCGCTGATCGCCTGCACCGCCTCCATGTAGAGGGCGTCGATGTCGGGCCGCTCCTCGCGGTCGACCTTGACGTTGACGAAGTTCTCGTTCATGTAGGCGGCCGTGACAGGGTCCTCGAACGACTCGCGCTCCATGACATGGCACCAGTGGCAGGCCGAGTACCCGACCGAGAGCAGGATCGGACGGTCGAGCTCCCGAGCGAGCCCCAGTGCATCCGGCCCCCAGGGATGCCAGTCGACCGGGTTGTCTTTGTGCTGGAGCAGGTACGGACTGGTCTCCTCCGCCAGGCGGTTCGCCATCGTCCGAGCTTACCCTCGGAAGCCGGTTGGCTAACTATTGGCCACCCGCGGGTAGGCAAAACTAAATTATTTTCGTCCAGAACCCCTTTACTTTGGTGAAGCAGGGTGCCGGTGGGACTACCTTCTGTCGGGTGCCGATCGAACCACTGCTGGGTCAGAGCGAGCCGGCGATCCGGGCGGTGCTCGACAAGCTCAACGATGACGATCGCGAGGTCGTCGTCGCCGCCCTCGAGCGTGCCGAGCGCACCGAGACGGAGCTCCGCTATCTGGCCGACCACGACTCCCTGACCGGACTCCTCGACCGGCGCCGGTTCCGCGCCGAACTCGACCAGTTCGTCTCCTTCAGCGCCCGCTACGGCGGGCTGGGCGCGGTGATGATCATCGACATCGACGGCCTCAAGACGATCAACGACTCCTACGGCCACCAGGCCGGTGACAACCTGATCCGCCAGATCGCGGCGATCCTGCGCGAGCGGGTTCGAACGACCGACATCGTCGCCCGTCTATCGGGGGACGAGTTCGCGGTGCTGATGCCGCAGACCGACATCACCGGCGCGATGACCCTCGCAGAAGAACTTCGGACCCAGGTGGCAGAGACCGCGCGCCCCGCGCTCGAGGCTGAGTGCGCGACGATCAGCGTCGGGATCGCGATGTTCGGCCGCAAGCCGCGCGGCAGCTCGGAGGGCGTTCTCGTCGCCGCCGACCAGGCGATGTACACCGCAAAGCAGGGCGGCCGCGACCGGATCGCCCTCTTCCGCGACCCGAGCGAAACGCAGAAGTCTCCGGAGCGGATCAAGTCGACGACGGCGCGGATCCGGGACGCCCTCACCCACAACGGGCTCGCCCTTCACTCCCAGCCGATCCGAAGCCTCGCCTCGGGCGGCATCGAGCGCTACGAGCTGCTGCTGCGGATGGCGGCGGAGAACGGGTCGCTGTTGCCTGCCGCCTCCTTCATCGAGGCCGCGGAGCGCTCCGGGATGGTCCAGGAGCTCGACCGCTGGGTCGTCGCCCGGGCCCTCGAGCTGGTGGCCGCGCGCGAACGCGAGGGCCACCCCGTCTCTCTCCACGTCAACCTCTCGGGCGTGTCGATGACCGACCTCTCGGTCCTCGAGTACATCGAACGCAAGGTCGACGAAGGGGGCGCCGACCCCGCCCGCTGCACGTTCGAGATCACGCGCTCGACGCCGATCGATGACTACGACACCGCGCTCGGGTTCGCCGACCGTCTGACCGAGCTCGGCTGCCAGGTCGCGATCGACGATTACGGCGCGGGCTTCAGCCCGTTCCACCACCTGAAGCAGCTGCCGTTCGACCTGATCAAGATCGACGGCGAGTTCGTCCGCGACATGCCCCGCAGCGACGCCGACCAGCTCACGGTCCAGGCGATCGTCCAGATCGCCCGCGGGCTGGGGAAGACCACGATCGCCGAGTTCGTCCAGGACGACCTCACGGCCGAAATGCTTCGGGATTACGGCGTCGACATGGCCCAGGGCTTCCACCTGGGGCGCCCCGTCGACATTGCCGAGGCGCTCGCCGCCTAGACCCGGTCGCGTCGCAGCAGGGCTGAGATCCGCGTCTTCAGGTTCGCCGCGCCGATCATCGCCCGCTCCTGGCCCGAGCCGGAGGGGGGCATCGCGCCCAGTTGCTGGGCCAGGTGGGTCGCGTTGACGTAGGCGTCGTTGCGCTGGATCCTGCCGTCGCGGACGGTGACGAGATCGAAGCCGGTGATGTCGATCGAGGCGCCGGTCGGGACCAGGCCCTCGAAGGGCGCCGGGCCGGTGAAGGTTCCCGTCGCCCGCCAGCGGACGGCTGAGAGGTCGCCCTCGGTCACCTGGTCGATGACCTCGAAGCGCCAGTCGGGGAAGGCGGCGAAGAGGTTGCCGAACCACTTCCGAAGTCCCTCCGGGACCGTCAGCTCCGCCATCCCGTGGAGGACGTCGATCCCTCCCGGCTCCCAGACCGCGGCCATCGCGTCGAGGTCGCGGGCCGCGACGGCGTCGAAGTAGGCGGCGGCGACCGCGGCGGGTTCGCTTCGTGCCGTCTCGGTCGCCATCGCCGCGGTCCCTAGGCAGGCGAAGTTGCTTCGCCGGGCTCAACACCCGCCAAAAGCGCCTGGCGCTGATCGCCCGCCACGCCGATCCCTACGAGCGCCGGCCCGAGCCGTCGCCAAAGGAGCTGCACATCGACGCTCAGAGCCCGGCGAGAAGGTCCAGATGGACTGCTTCTACGTCGGCCGCCTGGCCGGATCGAAGGGGGTCGTCTGGCAATACACGGCGATCGACGTCGCCTCCGCCTACACCTGGGCATTCCTGCGCCAGAGCGAGCACAACCCCTCCGCCCGCCACACCGCCGAGCTCGCCCACCTGGTCGCCGCCGAGCTGGGGGCGGCGGGCTGGAGGCTGGGCGAGGTCACCACCGACAACGGCTCGGAGTTCCGCGCCGCGGGCTTCTCCGACGCCCTCGCCGCCAACAGCGTCACCCAACGCAAGATCAAGGCCGGGCGACCGAACTCAAACGGCTGCGTCGAGCGGGCCCAGCTGACGATCCTCGAGGAGTGCTGGCGGCCGGCCTTCTCGCGCTCTTTGGCGCCGCGGGTCACCGCCCTACGCCGCGACCTCGAGGAGTACCTGCGCTACTACAACCGAGACAGGGCCCACACCGGCCGGCTGACGAAGGGAAGGGTGCCGGCGGATATCGTCTTCGGCGCCCGCAAGATGGCGAGCGCGCGATGAGACCGAGTTGTCGTCACATCTCGGGGTTAGGACGCCCTAGGCGGTGACGTCGCGGGCGAAGGCGTCGAAGGCGTCGACGTAGGTCTGGAGGTCGTCCTCGGTGTGGGCGATCGAGAGCGTCCACTCCTCCTCGACGCCCGGCGTCATGAAGACGCCGTGGTTCATGTGGTAGAGCCAGGCGAGGGTCGAGAGCTCGTCGTCGACCTTGGTCAGGTAGTCGCGGTACTCGTACATCCGTTCCGGGGAGAAGATCACGCACCCCTTCGCGCCGAGCCCCTCCGTGTAGGCGGGGAGGCCGCGGGAGTCGATGATCTCCTGGCAGGAGTCGAGCAGGCGCCGGTTGGTCGCCTCGAGGTGCGCGTAGACGTCGTCGGTCAGCACCCGGGTCAGCGTCGCCTCGGCGGCGGCCATAACCAGCGGGTTGCCGTTGAAGGTCCCGTACTGGTTGACGGTCCCGTCGGCGACCAGCGCCGCGAGCTCCTCGGTCATCCCGATCGCGCCGCCCGGGTAGCCGCCGCAGCTCGCCTTGGCGAGGGTGACGATGTCGGGGGTGACGCCGAATCGCTCGGTCGCCCCTCCGGCCGCGATCGTGCACCCGGTCTTGACCTCGTCGAAGATCAGCTTCACACCGTGCTCGGCGGTCAGCTCGCGGACCCGCTCGAGGTATCCCTCGCGCGGGGGGATGATGTTGATGTTCATCATCGCCGGCTCCATGATCAGCCCGGCGACCTCCTCGCCGATCTTCTCGAGGACCGAGGCGAGCGCGTCGGCGTCGTTGAATGGGACCGAGCGGGTCAGGTCGGTGACCGCCTTCGGCAGGCCGGCGCCGTAGGGGACGCTGATCGGGTCGTCGCGGTCCCCGAGCGCCTCCAGCGGCGGGTAGACCGAGACCATCACCGCGTCGTGGTGGCCGTGGTAGGAGCCCTCGATCTTGAGCAGCGTGTCGCGGCCGGTGGCGCCGCGGGCGAGGTGGACGGCGTCCATCGTCGACTCGGTGCCGGAGTTCGTGAACCGCCACTGCGGCAGGCCGAAGCGGCGCTGCAGCTCCTCGGCGACGGCGATCGAGCCGTCGGTAGGGGCGGCGAAGTGGGTGCCGCGGTCGACCTGGGCCTTGACCGCCTCGCCGACCGTCGGGTTGGCGTGGCCGATGCACATCACTCCGAACCCGTTGTGGAAGTCGACGTACTCGTTGCCGTCGACGTCCCAGACGCGGCTGCCGTGGCCGCGGTCGATGTAGACGGGCCACGGGTCGTTCGCCTGGAACGAGGACGGGACCCCGTTCGGCATCGATTTGACGGCCCGCTCGTAGGTCCTGGCCGAGGTGCCGGTGCGATTGCGGTAGCGCTCCTGCTCGGCCTCGGTCAGCTCGGCGATGCGCTTGCGGTCGATCGTTGACATTCGGGCAGCCTAGCTGCGACGCAGCTCGGCCCGCCTGATCTTGCCGCTCGGCGTCTTCGGCAGCTCCTCCGCGAACTCGACGATCCGCGGGTACTTGTAGGGCGCAGTCTGGTCTTTGACGTGGTCCTGGAGCTCGCGGGCGAGCTCCTCGGAGGGCTCGCTGCCGGCGGCGAGGACGACGATCGCCCGGACCACCGAGCCGCGCTCGGGGTCGGGATCGGCGACCGCCGCCGCCTCGGTCACCGCCGGGTGGGAGACGAGCGCGGACTCGACCTCGAACGGCCCGATCCGGTAGCCGGAGGAGAGGATCAGGTCGTCGTTGCGGCCCTCGAACCAGAGGTAGCCGTCCTCCCCCTCGCGGACGAGGTCGCCGGTGGCCCACCACTCGCCCTCGAAGCGCTCGCCATCGAGGTAGTGGTCGAAGAACGTTTCAGAGCTCGAGGCGCGGAGCTGGAGCTCCCCGTCGACGACCCTGGTCTCCAGTCCCGGCAGCGGCCGGCCCATCGAGCCGTCGCGCGCCGGGTCGTCCTCGTCGGGCGACATCCCGGCGATCGCCCCGGTCTCGGTCTGGCCGTAGCCGTCGCCGATCGGCAGGCCCATCCGCCCGCGGAAGAGGCGGATCGCCTCAGGCTCGATCGGCTCGCCGGCGGAGAGAAGGCGGCGCAGGGAGGGAATCGGGGCGAGCTCTGCCCGCTTGGCCAGCATCCGGTACTCGGTCGGGGCCTGGCAGAGGACGTTGACGCCGAGCTCGGCGCAGAGGCGGAGCCGCTCGTCAGGGTCGAACCGCCCATCGTGGAGGACGGCGACGGCGCCGGTCAGCCAGGGAGCGACGAATGCGTTACGGGTCGACTTGGACCAGCCGGGGGCCGCCGTGCACCAGGCGATCTCGCCCTCGCGGGAGCCGAACCAGTGCTCGGCCTGGGTCCTCTGGCCGCGCAGGTAGCGCTGCGGGTAGACGACCCCGCGTGGCGTCCCAGTCGTGCCCGAGGTGAAGACGATCGCCGCCGGGTCGGCGGCGGCGAGGTCGGCGACCTCCGTCGGCGTCTCCTGGTCGAGGTCCTCGTCGAGGACCCGGGCGATGTCGTCCATGTCCATGTGGGGGATGCCGTCCGGCAGCTCCCCGAGGTAGCTCTCCTCGCCGACCGCCAGCTTCGGGTTTGCGGCGGCCGCCCGCAGATCGAGGTCCTTGCGGCGAAGCTGTGGGTTGCAGGGGAGCGCCACCGCGCCCATCCGCCAGCACGCGAGCATCGCCAGCACCCACTCGACCCGGCTGCCGACGAGGGTCATCACGACGTCGCCGCGCTCGACTCCTCGCGCCGCGAAGGCGCCCGAGAGCCCGGCCGAGCGCGCGAACAGCTCGCCGAAGTGGTGAACGTGGACCTCGCCGCCGGCGTCGACCTCGATCAGCGCCCGGCGCGCGGCCGGGAACGCTTCGACGACTTCCTCGATGAAGTTCACGCGCGGCAGTCTGCCGCAACGCCCGCCGCTAGCGCAGTTCCGCCGAGGTCTTGCCGAGCAGCTGGCGGGCGACGATCAGCAGCTGGATCTGCTGCGTCCCCTCGAACAGGTCGAGGATCTTGGCGTCGCGCGCCCACTTCTCGAGCAGAGCGCTCTCGCCGTAGCCGATGCTGCCGCAGAGCTCGACGCAGCCGAGGGTGACGTCGACGCAGGTGCGCCCCGCCTTCGCCTTCGCCATCGAGGCCTGCAGCGAGTTCGGCTTCGAGTTGTCCGCCATCCAGGCGGCCTGCAGGGTCAGCAGGCGGGCCGCCTCGTAGTCGGCCTCCATCTCTCCGAAGCGGGCCGCCGCGGCTGACTGCGAGAGGGCCGGCGCCGTGTCGTCGAACTCGACCCCGGCCTCGGTCAGCAGCCGCTGCGTCTCCTCGAGCGCGGCGCGGGTCACCCCGACCGCCATCGCCCCGACCAGCGGCCGGGTGTTGTCGAACGTCTGCATGACGCCGCCGAAGCCGCGCTTGGTGTCGATCTCGGGGCTGCCGAGCAGCGCCTCCTTCGGCACACGGCAGTCCTGGAGGATGAAGTTGGCGGTGTCCGACGCCCGGATCCCGAGCTTGTGCTCGAGCCGGTCGAGCTTCAGCCCCGGGTTGTCGCGCTCGACGATGAACGACTTGATCGCCGCCCGTCCCTGCGAGCGGTCGAGCGAGGCCCAGACGACGATCAGGTCGGCCCGGTCCCCCGAGGTGACGAAGATCTTCTCGCCGTTGAGGACGTATTCGTCACCGTCGAGCTCGGCGGTGGTGCGGATCGCGGCCGAGTCGGAGCCCGCCTCGGGCTCGGTGATCGCCATCGCCGCCCACTTGCCGCCGTAGAGCTCGAGCTGCTCCTCGTTTGCGACCGAGACGATCGCCGAGTTGCCGAGCCCCTGGTTCGGCAGGGTCAGGGTGAGGCCGACATCGCCCCAGCACATCTCCATGATGCTGAGGACGGTCGCCAGGTTGGAGCCGTTGCGGTTCCCCTGCTCGGCGCCGTTCTCGGAGTCGCGCTTGACCCCGCCGGCGCCGGCGCCGCCGAGTTCGCCGCCCTCGTTGACGCCCTCGATGACGGCGGCGAGCATGTCGAGCTCCTTCGGGTAGGCGTGCTCTTCGGCGTCGTACTTGCGTGAGATCGGACGCAGGACCTCGGTCGCGACCTGGTGCGCCTGGCTGACGAGGGGCTTGAACTTCTTCGGTGTCTCGAGATTGATCATCGTCTTGCCTTTCGCTCTCTGCCGACCTAGACGAGCAGGGCGCCCTCCATCACGCCCGCCGCGCGGAGGTCTCGGTACCAGCGCTCTACCGGGTGCTCCTTGACGAAGCCGTGGCCGCCGAGGAGCTGTACCCCGTCGGACCCGATCTGCATTCCCTTGGCGGCGCTCAGCCGCCGCGCCAGGGCGGCCTCGTGGCCGAACTCCTTGCCCTGGTCGGCGCGGCTCGCGGCCCGGTAGGTCACCAGCCGCATCGCGTCGGACTCGATCCCGATGTTGGAGACCGCGAAGGCGACCGCCTGGCGGTTGGAGATCGGTTCGCCGAAGGCCGTGCGCTCGTTGACGTACGGGATCACGTAGTCGAGCACCGCCTGCGAGGCGCCGACCGCGAGCGCGCACCAGGCGATCCGGGCCCGCTGCACGCACTCGGCGTAGGCGCCGGGCTCGCCCTCGGCCATCAGCGCGCCAGCGGGGACGCGGGCGCCGTCGAGCAGCAGCCGCCCGGTGGCCGCCGGGCGCAGCCCCATTGCCGGCTCATCCTCGATCGTGAGACCCTCGCCGCCGGACTCGACGACGAACAGCGCCGGCCCGATCTCCTCGGCGTCGGCGGCGACGACGAACAATTCACATTCCTTGGCCCTGGCCAGCAGCGACTTGGTTCCGTCGATGACCCAGTCGCCGCCGTCGCGTCGCGCCTTCGTCCCGAGCTCGAGCGGGTTGAAGATCGGCTGCGGCTCGAGGATCGCGAGCGCCGCGGCGGGCGTGTCCTCGCCAGTGAAGGCGGGCAGGTAGGCCGACTCCTGATCGGCGGTGCCCCAGCGGCCGATCGCGGTCGCGACCGCGCCGGGGGCGAGGGCGGCGTACGCGACCCCCATGTCGCCGTGGGCGAGGGCCTCGCCGATCAGGACTCCGGCGACGGCGGACTGCTCCTCCATCACCCCTTCGAGCTCGGAGGGGACTCCGAGCATGTTGATGCCGAGCTCGTTCGCCTGGGCCAGCAGCTCCGGCGGTGTCGCGCGGTCGGCGTCCGCCCCCTGGGCGGCGGGGCGGACCCGCTCGGCGGCGAAGTCGCGCACCGCCTCCTCGAACATCTGCTGCTCATCGCCGGGAGTGAGGTCGAAGAGGTCGCTTGACTTGCCGCTGCGCTGGCGCGCCGGTTTGCCGAGCTTCTGCGCGGCCTTGAAGGTCCGCGCGGCGGCCGTCGCCGAGCGGAAACCACCCTTGGTCGAGGTGAAGACCATTCGCTCGAACTGCTTGCGGATGCCGATCCGGTCGAGCAGGCTCGATCCGGCCAGCTTGTTGAGCGTCCGCAGGGCGACTCCCATCCCGCGGTCGCCGGCGCTGGCGCTGTTGCCGTTTTCGTTCACTGGCGCTGCTTCCTCTCGCTTCTGGTCTTGGCCTCGACCCGCTTCGCGCGGCCGTCGAGGTGGGGGGTCTCTTTCCTTGCGTCACGCACCGCGAAGGCGATCTCCTCGTCGCCCTCGGCATCGACCAGGAACTCGACCCGGCCGGGCAGGAAGATCGGCTTGCGGAACCTGGCATCGACGCGGAAGGCGTCGGGGAGGCGGCTCTCGACCGCGGCCAGGCAGCGCGCCTTGGTCCACATACCGTGCGCGATCGCCTGCCTGAAGCCGAGTGGCTTCGCGGACCAGGCATGCATGTGGATCGGGTTGCGGTCGCCGGAGACGGCCGCGTAGCGCCGGCCGAGATCGCCGCCGAGGCGCCACTCGGCGCTCACGGCGAGGTCAGGGCCGGCCTTCTCGCGCGGGCCCTTCGCCGCGGACTTCTCGCCGCCGCCGCGGCGGAGCATCGTGCTGACCTCCTCCCAGGCCTTCTGGCGGCCAGCCCAGGCCTCGGTCACGAGGCTGAAGGTGCGGCCGCTCGGGTGCGGCTCGAGTCCGGTCGGGCGGACGGTCAGCCGCAGCTCCTCGTCGATCCCGATCCGCCGGTGCTGGGTGATCGTGTTCTCGATGTGGACCAGGCCGACGGCGCCGAACGGGAAGCTGCCGTCGGCCATGACCGCCATCTGCAGCGGGAAGGCGAGGATGTGCGGATAGGTGGGGGGGAGGTGGTCGCGGAGCGCGAACCCGCAGACCTTTGCGTAGGCGGCGACCTGCGCCGCGTCGGCCGTCACCCCGCTGAGCTCGAGCTCGAGCTCGGGAATCTCGCCGCCGCCGCCCGGGATGCCGGGCAGCAGCGAGGCGCCGGGGATCATCGGCGCCGCCGCCCGGGCATAGAGCGGCAGGATGCTCGGCGGGCTCTCGAGGGATCGCGTCGCCATCACAAATCCTCGCGCTTCGCTCGCTGCGCGGAGAACCAGAGATGGACGCTTGCTCGCTCCGCGCTCATCACGCCCCCAGCAGGTTCTGGCCGCAGACGCGGACGGCATTGCCGTTGACCCCGGTCGAGCCGGGGCTCGCGAACCAGGCGATCGTCTCGGCGACATCGACCGGCAGCCCGCCCTGGGACAGGCTGCTGAGCCGCCGCCCCGCTTCGCGCGGGCCGAACGGCATCGCCGCGGTCATCTGCGTCTCGATGAAGCCCGGCGCGACGGCGTTGATCGTCGCTCCGCGCCCGGCGAGCTCGGGGGCCATCGCCTCGACCATCCCGATCACGCCCGCCTTCGAGGTCGCGTAGTTGGTCTGGCCCGAGTTGCCGGCGATCCCCGACATCGAGGAGACGCAGACGATCCGCCCGTTGGGCCGCAGCAGGCCGCGGTCGAGGAGGGTGTCGTTGATCCGCTCCTCGCTGGAGAGATTGATCTCCATCAATTTCGTCCAGCGCTCCTCCGGCATCTTCGCGATCGTCCGGTCGAGGGTGACGCCGGCGTTGTGGACGAGGACATCGAGGCCCTCGTCGACGCCGTCGGCGATCCGATCCGGGGCGTCCTCGGCGGTGATGTCGAGGTTGATCGCGTCGCCTCCGAGCTCGTCGGTCAGCCGACGGAGCTCCTCGGCCGCGGGCGGGATGTCGAGGCCGATCACGTGGGCGCCGTCGCGGGCGAGAACCTCGGCGATCGCGGCGCCGATCCCGCGCGAGGCGCCGGTGACCAGTGCCCGCCGGCCATGCAGCGGCCTGTCCCAATCGAGGTGTGGGGCGTCGGCGACGCCGGGGCCGACCCGGACGACCTGGCCCGAGACGTAGGCCGACCGCGGCGAGAGCAGGAAGCGCAGGGTCGAGGCAAGCTGCTCCTCGCCACCCGGGGAGACGAGGACCAGCTGCGCGGTCGAGCCGCGGCCGCCGATCTCCTTCGCCAGCGACCGGGTGAAGCCCTCGAGCGCCCGCTGGGCGGTGTGGGCCCGGGCCGAGCCCGCCTCGTTCGGCTCGGTGCCGAGGACGACGACCCGGCCGCAGCGCTCGAGCCGGCCGACGGCGGGGTAGAAGAAGCGCTGGAGCTCGACCAGCTCGGTCGAGTCGGAGATTCCCGAGGCGTCGAAGACGAGGGCCTTGACCCTCCCCTCGGCGCCGCCGCGTTCGACCCCGATCCGGTCGAGGACCGCTCGGGCGTGCTTGAGCAGCCGGCCCTCGGGAGCCGAGCCGGAGAGCACCTGGCCCGAGATCACCGGCGCGCCCGGCCGGAATCGCTCGAGCTCGACTGGCTGCGGCAGCCCGAGCTGCTTCGCCAGCGTCGAGGCGACTGGGGCGTTGACGAGCTGCGCGTAGCGGTCGCTCATTCTTCCGCCCCTTCGAGGATCGCGACGACGCCCTGGCCGCCGGCGGCGCAGATGCTGATCACGCCACTGCCGCCGCCGTTCGCGCTCAGCTGCTTGGCGAGCCCGGCGACGATCCGGCCGCCGGTCGCGGCGAACGGGTGGCCCGCCGCGAGCGAGCCGCCGTTGACGTTGAGCTTGGCGCGGTCGACCGAGCCGAGCGGCTCCTCGCGCCCCAGCCGCTCGCGGCAGAACTCGGGGTCCTCCCAGGCCTTCAGCGTGCAGAGGACCTGGGCCGCGAACGCCTCGTGGATCTCGTAGTAGTCGAACTCGGCGAGGCCGACGCCGGCGCGGTCGAGCATCCGCGGCATCGCGTAGGCCGGCGCCATCAGCAGCCCCTCGCGCTTGTGGACGTGGTCGACCGCTGCCGTCTGCGCCTCGGTGATGTAGGCGAGGACGGGCAGGTCGTGGGCGGCCGCCCAATCCTCGGAGGCGAGCAGGACGGCGGAGCCGCCGTCGCTGAGCGGCGTCGAGTTGGCGGCGGTCATCGTCCCCTCCGGGCCGCCGAACACGGGCTTCAGCTTCGCCAATTTCTCGGGGTCGGAGTCGGGGCGCAGGTTCTGGTCGCGCTCGAGCCCGAGGTAGGGGGTGGTGAGGTCCTCGAGGAAGCCCCGATCGTAGGCGGCGGCGAGGGCGCGGTGGCTGGCGACCGCGAGCTCGTCCTGCTCGGCGCGGCCGATGTCCCAATCGGCCGCCATGATCGCGCAGTGCTCTCCCATCGAGAGGCCGGTGCGCGGCTCCTCGTTGCGGGGGATCGCCGGGACGACGTGGCCGGGCCGGACCCGGGTTAGCGCCCTCAGCTTGCCGGTGGTCGAGCGCTGACGGTTCGCCTCGAGCAGCGTCTCGCGAAGCTGCTCGTTGAGGCCGATCGGGGCGTCGGAGGTGGTGTCGGCGCCGCAGGCGATCCCGGCGTCGATCTGGCCGAGGGCGATCTTGTTGGCGACGAGGATCGTCGTCTCGAGCCCGGTCCCGCACGCCTGCTGGACGTCGTAGGCGGGCGTCTCCGGCGCGAGCCGGGTGCCGAGCACGCTCTCGCGGGTCAGGTCGCGATCGTGGGAGTGCTTGAGGACGGCGCCGCCCGCGACCTCGCCGAGCGTCTCGCCCTCGAGGCCGTAGCGGTCGATCAGGCCGTCGAGGGCGGCGGTGAGCATGTCCTGGTTGGACGCGTGCGCGTAGGCGGAGTCAGAGCGCGCGAAAGGAATCCGGTTGCCGCCGAGGACGGCGACCCTGCGGGGTTTGTCGATCAACTGCGATCACCTTTCGATTTCGATTTCGAACCTCGGGTGGCCGGCGCCGAGCGCTGCCGCAGCCCGGGCTCGATCGTCGAGATCAGGAGCTCGGCCGCCTCCTGGGCGGAGACGGCCTCGGTCCGCAGCCACCAGCGGGCGAGCGCCTCGGCGGCGCCCATCAGCGCGGTCGAGAGGGCCTCGACCTCGGTGCTGGCGGCATCGCGCCGGCGCGGCGGAAGCTGGGCGAGGAGTGATTCGGCGACGAGCTCGAGGACGCGGCCGCGGTAGTCGGCGACGCGGTCGGCGACGACTCCGCTGTGCGGCAGGGTCTCGTCGAAGAGGACCGCCCAGGCGGCGCGGTCGGCGTCGAGGAACGCGAAGAAGGCCCGCAGCCCGTCGTTGAGGAGGTCGCCGGGGTTGGAGCTGGGGCGGACCGTCTCTTGGATCGTCGCGACCAACGCCTCGCCCGCCCGTTCCATGCAGGCGACGTAGAGTCTCTCCTTGTTGCCGAAGTAGTTGTAGAGGAGCGGCTTGGTGACCCCGACGGCGGCGGCGATGTCGTCCATCGTCACCGCCGCGTAGCCGCGTGCGGCGAACAGGTCGTGGGCGACCTCGAGGGTCTGCTCCATCCGGTCGGCCCGCGAGAGCCGGGTGCGGGGTGTCGGCGACGCCGCCATCGCCGTGTACGTTACCCGACTATAAATTTATATAGCGGTAATGTGACCGATCGCACTCAGGGACCTTGCCATCGGTCCGCTCGGACAGCGCTTCAGTCATGTCCAATCAAATTGACCGTCCATTTCCCGGTCAACTCGATGAGGGGGCCGCCCGAGTCGAAGGTGCTTGCCTCAGGCCTCGGCTTCGGCCTCGGAGATGCCGAACCTCTCCTGGACCCGGCGCAACGGCGACGGCGCCCACCAGTTCCACTCGCCGAACAGGCGCATCAGCGAGGGGACGAGGAGGGCGCGGACGATCGTCGCGTCGATCAGGACCCCGACCGCCATCCCGATCGCGATCTGCTTGACGAAGAAGACCGAGCTGACGCTGAAGGCGAAGAAGACGATCGCGATCGCCACCGCCGCGGCGGTGATCACGCGGCCGGTGCGGGCGATTCCGGTCGCGACGGCGTCCTCGTTGCTGTCGCCGAGGTCGTGGCGTTCCTTGATCCTGGCCATCACCAGCACCGCGTAGTCCGTTGCGAGCCCGAACAGGACCGCGAAGAGGAAGACGAGGCTGACCGTCTCGATCGCCGCCGGCCCGGTGTAGTTCATGACCCCGTCGAGCCAGCCTTCCTGGAAGGCGAGGACGAGGATCCCGAGCGTCGCGCTCAGGGTCAGGGTGTTCATCACCAGCGTCTTCACCGGCAGCAGCACCGAGCCGGTCAGGAGGAAGAGGATCACCAGGGTCGTCAGGGCGACGATCCCGACGACCAGCGGCGCGTGTTCGACCAGGCTCGCCTTGAGGTCGAGGAATCCGGCGGTGTTGCCCGAGACGAGGACCGCGGCCGCACCC
The DNA here is from genome assembly GCA_963780815.1 of uncultured Solirubrobacterales bacterium. Classification (GTDB taxonomy): domain Bacteria; phylum Actinomycetota; class Thermoleophilia; order Solirubrobacterales; family 70-9; genus VRUE01. The sequence goes on from CAWADG010000005.1 coordinate 394,855, forward strand.
GGCGGCGGCAGGTCGCGGATCTGGTTCACCACGTCCTGGGAGCGACTGCTGAGCGCCGGCCCGTCGAGGCCG